>CAWFLX010000023.1:0-111072 GCA_963816775.1 uncultured Alphaproteobacteria bacterium | reverse complement strand
CCTCGAGATCGATGACGCTCACGGTGTCGACGCTGCCGTCGGAGGCGCCCGAACTGCCGTTGTCCGAGGTCAGCGCGATCTTGCCGCTCGGCGCCACCGCCACGTTGTCGGGCCATTGGCCGGTTGGCAGGTCGACCTTGTCGGTGACCTTGTCGCCGTTCACGTCGAGCAGGGATACCTTGTGGCCGTCGAATTTGGTGGCGAGTGCGCGCTTGCCGTCCGGCGTAAAGACGACATGCGAGACGATGTCGCCCATGTCGATCGTATCAATCAGCTTGACGTCGGTCCCCTTCACGGCGAAGACGCCGATCGACTTGTCGGCGCGATTGGCGACGAGCGCCAGGTCGCCGGCCGGACTGAAGCTCAATCCCGACGGCTGCTTGCCGACCGTGACAGTGTTCGCCAGCTTGGGCGGATTGGCCTTGAGATCGATCGTAGATCTTGTTGTCGGGCAAGCTGGAGCGCGTCGCCGTCCTTGATGATGTCGACCGATCCCGACCAGAGCAATCGTGCCGGTCGGATCGATTGCGAGGTCACGGGCGGCCCGACGATCGAATTCTTGAGCGGCAGGTTGGCGACGGTCTTGCGGATTTTCCGGATCGGCCAGATCGAGTCACCACCGAGTTCCTTGCCGGGGGGCGACAGCAGCGGCTTTCCGTTGTCGTCGAAGGCGAGCTTCTCGTCGTTGCCGACGATCATCAGCGGAGCCGATTGTGCGAGGTTGAAGCCTGTCAGTGCGAGCACGGCGGCCGCGCACAGGGACGGCCAGATGTGATGCTGGTGTGGCATTGCAACGTCCTCCCTTTTTCATTGCTGTTGTTGGTATGTACGTCACGTCATTGCACGGCGCTCCACGTTGGCGCTTCGTGTCGGCACGCCGAATTCCCGGCGGCAAACCTCCGCGAGCGCGGCGACGCCTTGGCGCAGCGTCTCCGGAGACGGATGCGCGAAGCAAAGCCGCAGCCGGCTCTTGCCATAGGCCGCATCGGCGGACCACTCCGGCCCCGGATTGATGGCGACGCCGGCTGCAAGTGCCGCCTGGGCGAGCTTCCGGGTATCGACCACGTCCGGCAGCTTCACCCACAGGAAGATGCCGCCTTTCGGATCGTCAAACTCGGCCGCCGTTCCGAAATGCTCGGAGAGCGCGTCCATCAGCACCTCGAGCTTGGCGCGCAGGGCGCGCGTCAGCTTGGGGACATGGTCGTGGAAATGGCGGGTGCAGTATTCGGCGAGCACCATCTGCTCCAGCGCGCCGGAGCCGGCGTCGGTCTTGAGCGCGAGCATGCGCGAGAGCACGTCCCAGCCGGCGACGATGTAGCCGACCCGCAGCGCCGGGGCGACCGACTTGGAAAACGAGCCGATATGGATGACGCCGCCGCGCTCGCTCATGGCGTAGAGCGCAGGCGGGCGGCGGCCGTCCCAGATCAGATCGGCGTAGCAATCGTCCTCGAAGATCGGCACGCCGTAGCGGTGGGCGAGTTCCAACAGCGCGCGGCGGCGCGGCTCGCCCATGATGGTGCCGGTCGGGTTCTGCACGGTCGGAATCGTGTAGATATATTTCGGGCGGATGCCGCGGCGCTCGTGGTCGACAAGCGCGGCCTCGAGCGTGTCGAGGCGTAGGCCCTCGTGGTCGAGCGGGATCCCGACCGCGTTGACGCCGAGCCGCGTAAACCGTGACAGCACGCCGCCGTAGGTTGCCTCTTCGATCAGGACGCTGTCGCCGCGCGCCAGCAGGACGCCGTTGACGAGATCGATCGCCTGTAGTGAGCCGGAGGTGATCAGGATCTCCTCGGCGCTGCAGATGATGCCGGCGTCGCGCTTGAGCTTAGCCACCAGGAAATCGCGCAACGGACGATAGCCGAGCGGCCCGCTGTTGAGGCAATAGGTCGCGAGCGTCGCGCCTTCGCGCCGCAGCACCGCTTCGGCGGCCGCCGTCAACTCGTCGACCGGGACCTGCTCGGCATCGTTATGACCGCCGATGAAGTTGTATTTCGGAAAGCCGGTCCATTTCGGCGCGGCCGCCGGCAATCCGGGGGCCAGCACAGAAGCAAAGTCGAACGCCGCGGAGGCCATGCCCCGCCTGCGTCAGGCTAAAGCGTGCGCGCGCGCCGCCTCCGCTGCCTTGGTCTCGACCGGATCGCGCAGGCCGAGGATACGCCGCGCGTTATCGTAGAAGAGCTTTTGCCGGTCGGCTTGCGACAACCCGATTTCGTCGATCAGCTTGAGGCAGGTCGCCGGATCCCAGCACGGATAGTCTGTGCCGTACATCACGTTGTCGATGCCGTAGTAGTCGATCGCGAATTTCATGCCGGGCGAATGCGGAGAGACCGTGTCGGTGTACATCCGCTTCATGTAGGTCGAGGCCGGCTTCGGCAGCTTCGCCGCCTTGGTGTTCTTGTCCATGCGACCGGACTGGTAGGGCAGGGCGCCGCCGGTGTGCGAGAGCACGATCTTGAGTTTTGGGTACCGCTCCATCAGGCCGGACAGAACGAGGCGCGCGGCCGCGACGCTGACTTCGATCACCCGGCCGAGGCTTAGGTGCAGGGCGCCGTCGTAGCCCTCGAGCATGTCCTGGAACACGGCGTCGGTCGGATGCAGGAACAGCGGCACGCCGAGTTCCGCGACGCGCGCGTAGAACGGCTCCAGCCGCTCGGCGTCGATTCTGGGATCGCTGCCGACGCTGCCAGGCAAATTGGCACCCATCAGGCCGAGCTTGTTGACCGCGTGGTCGAGCACGTCGATCGCGATTTTAGTGTCCTGCAGCGGCACCGCGGCGCTGGCCCACAGCCGGCCCGGATATTTACGCTGCGCGCCCGCCATCTCCTCGTTCCACATCAACGCATAATCGCGTCCCTCACTCGGCGGCATGTCTGAAAATGCAACGGAGAACGGCCCGATCGAGCACACGACGTCGACCTGGTGGCCGAGCCCGTCCATGTGCGCGAACTGCTCGTCGAGATCAAACCAATCGGCCCAGCTGTTGAGGTGCGCGCCGGCGCCGTCGCGGCGCCAGTAGTCGTAACCGCCGTTGGTGTTGCGCCCAGCACTTGGGAATCCTTGCCGCTTGCAAAGCTTGTCGAACACCGAGCGCGGCCACCAATGGAAATGGGAGTCGATGATGTGCATGGTTTCCTGCCGTGTCTGGCCCGCTCGGTTTGGACGAAGACGAGGAATTGGCGGCCGAGTCCGTTTGATTCTAGGGACGCGCGCAGCCTCGGTCAATGCAACCTGACCAGCGCAGATCCGCGCGCGCGACATGGCTTTGACGTCGGCGATCCACGTCGGCGCCTGCGCACAAAAAGGCCCCGCCCTAGGTTGACGGGGCCAAGTCTGAGAGGAAAACGGGTCCTGCGCGGACCCGCAGCAAGAGCGTAGGCGCCGTCGAAAAGTCCGCGCATGACGTGGATCACAGGTGCTGGCTTGATCCGCTGCACGGTGCTGGGTTCGCTTATCTGTCCAACTCCCGCGCGCATTCTTGCCCGGTACGTTGCTGCGGGTCGCACGCCTGTTTCACTTGATCGGGAGTCCGACCGCGCAAGCGCTCGGTGTCGCCGGTGCAGGCGGTGACGATGTGCAAGGTCACGACAAGTGCTGCCGCAAGGCCAAGTGAAGTGCGGCCGAGGGTCCGGGGAAGATGGCGGCCCGTTGCCATCGGGTGATCTTACACCCGATGTGGCGCGTGCTGCACCGGCGCGCGACGTTTAAAGAGCGTGGGCGTACCGCATTATAGAGCTCGGGTTTTAGAGGTCCGCCGGAAGCCTGTGATCTTCAAGGGCCTGAGCGGAGGGGTCCAACGGCAGAGGCGGCCGATTACTATAAGTGTAGGCAATACCGCCGATCATGAAGATACCGAGCATGATCATCGCGAGTCCGAACATTGCCGGATAGTCGCGGCGCAGCGATCTTGATTTTGTGAGCATCGATTTGGCGTTTCCCTAGGCGCGAAGAGGTATCGCCTTGGTGATGAACCCAACCTGAACAAAGATGTGATCGGTTCGATCAATGTCGCATCAGATCAATGTACTGTATTGATATCGCTTATAAATCTTAGTCAGCCTGTTAGGTGCTTATCCGCGGGCTTTTTGTCGCGGACGCGCCCCGGCTCGCGCCAGTGCGGGGATTCGATCAAGCCTGTGTCTCGCCGAACTCGCACCGTTTGGCACTGCCCACCATAAAATGACGATCGCGATTTTTCATTTTGGTGCTGCGCCCCGAGTTGTGAGGGTCCCGGAGTATTCTTGGCGCAGCGTCGGCTTGTGCACCTTGCCGCTGCCGGACAGCGGCAGCGGCGTCGTTCTGATCTCGATCGAGCGCGGCACCTTGTAGCCGGCGATCAGGGTCCGGCAATGGGCGCGGACTGCCTCCGGGTCGAGCTTGGCATCGGCGCGTGGAACCACGATCGCGTGCACGGCCTCGCCCCAGCGCTCGTCCGGAATGCCGATCACCGCGACCTCGCCGACGCCCGGGAACGCCGCGATCGCGTTCTCGACTTCGGTCGAATAGATGTTCTCACCGCCGGAAATGATCATGTCCTTGAGGCGGTCGACGATGGTGATAAACCCATCCTCGTCCATCGCGGCGGCGTCGCCGGTGTGCAGCCAGCCGTCGCGCAGTGCGGCCGCGGTTTCGGCCGGCTTGTTCCAATAGCCGAGCATCACATTGGGGCCGCGGATCACAAGTTCGCCAACGCTGCCGCGCGGCAGCTCGCGGCCTTCGGCGTCGACGATCTTCACCTCGCAATTGAGGATGCCGTGGCCGCATGAGCGCATGCGCGCGCCTGCGACCGCCGGAACGCGCAGGTCGTACGGCAGCGCGGAGCCGATCGGCGCCAGTTCGGTCATCCCCCAGCCGTGCAGGAACAAAACGTCGGGCCAGAGCTCGACCGCACGGCGCAACGTTGGTTCTTGCATCGGCGAGGCGCCGAACTGGATCTGCCGCAAGGCCTCGAGGTCGAACGTCGTCGCGTCCGGATGATTGACCATCATGGCGATCATCGCCGGCACCAGGGTGACGTTGGTGACGCGGTGGCGCGCCAGCGCATCGAGGCACGCGTGCGCGTCGAACTTCGGGATCATCACGTGGGTGCCGCCCACCATTGTCATGGCGAAGGTCGCCATGCCGTCGGCGAGATGGAACATCGGCGCGGCGTGCAGATAACGCGACGTGCGATCGTAGCCGACGAGGGCGATCGCGTTCATGGCGTTGCTGATGAGATTGTCATGGCTCAGCATGGCGCCTTTGGCTTTGCCCGTGCTTCCCCCCGTATAGAAAATGCCGGCGAGATCGTTGTCGCGCCGCTCGGCGTCGTCGGCCGCTTCCGCCTGCGCGATCAGCGCCTCGTAACTGAGCCAGCCCGCGGGCGGCGTAGCCTGGCCGAGATGAATCCTGGTTTTGATCCGCGGCAACCCCTCCGACAGCAGCGGCAGGCAGGCGTCGTCGCAGATGACAACTTCGGGCGTCGCGTCGTCGAGGATGTAGCGCACTTCCGCGGCCGCGAGCCGGGTGTTGATCGGAACCAGCGCGCCGCCCGCCCATGGAATCGCATAGTGCAGTTCGAGGTAATCGTCGCTGTTGAGCGCGAGAATAGCGACGCGGCCGCCTGCGCTCAACCCGATGGCGCGCAGCGCGCCGGCGAAGCGACGCACGCGCTCTAGAACTTCGCCCCAGGTGCGCGTGCGACGACCGTAGATCGTGGCAACGCCGCCGCGGTTGATCTGCACCGCCCGCCGCAGCCCCTGGGTGAGATAGCCGTGCATGACCTTACATCTCGATGCAGACCTTGCCGACGTGCCGCCGGCTCTTGAGATATTCGAGCGCGGCGCACAGCTCGGTGAGCGGAAACGTGCGGTCGACCAGCGGGCGAATCGCGTGCAGCTCCATGGCGGTGATCATGGCGGCGAGCTGGTCGCGATTGCCAACGGAGATTCCGTGCAACCGCGCGGCCTTCATGATCAGGACCGCGAGGTTGAGATCGTGCCGGGCGCCGGCCACGACACCAATAATGCTGATGGTCCCGCCCATGCGGACTGCGCGAAACGATTGCCCGATCGTGCCGCCACCGCCGATCTCGACCACGAGATCGACGCCGTCCGGCACGTACTGCAGGACGCGCTCGCCCCACTTGGGGTCTTCCACATAGTTGATGACGTGCGCTGCGCCCAGCGTGCGCAGTTTCTCAAGCTTCGCCGCGCTCGACGAGGTGGCAATCACCTGCGCGCCCGTGGCGCGCGCGAACTGCAGCGCGAACAGGCTCACGCCACCGGTGCCCTGGGTGAGGACGCTCGAGCTGGGGCCGATGTCCCCCGTTCCGATGACCGCGGCCCAGGCGGTGAGGCCGGCGCAGGGCAAGGTCGCGGACTTGACGAAGTTGAGGTGCTTGGGGCCCGGCAGGACCGCATCCTCGGCAAACACCCGGTACTCGCACGCAACGCCGTCGACTGAGCCGCCTAGGCTCGCCGCAACCCGGCGTTCGGTCGCAGGACCGGCCGGCCAATCGGGAAAGAAGCAGCCAACGACACGGTCGCCGACACGCCACTCCGACACCTCGCTGCCGAGCTCGACGATCTCGCCGGCTCCATCCGAAAGCGGCACCAGGTCCTGCTTCTTCTGCCGGGTCCCGTAGCCGCCCTCGACCACGACGAGATCGCGAAAGTTGAGCGACGCCGCGCGCATGCGCACCAGCACTTCGCGCGGACCGGGCTTGGGCTCCGGGCGCTCCACGATCCGGATGTTGTCGAGTGAGCCGACGGCCTCGAGGACGGCGACCTTCATTTGACCGGCAGCCTTGCGTTGACGCAGAACTCTTTTCTTTAGAACGGCTTTGATATTACTAGGTTTTCCCAAACAGACGCCAGCAAACCTACGTTTCCGCCAACGCTGCAGTTCGCGCTTTATCCCTTGATGCTAGAATAGGTCTAAATTCCTCCAGATTACTTCCATTGTAGTCATCCACTTGGGCTAAACGCGTTTGCCGATGTTTCCCTCAGATCAGTGTCATGAAGCCGGGCCCATTTACAGATCGCCAGAAGATCGTCGATGCTTTGGGCAACGACTTCTCCCTTAAAATTCTGCCAGGAGCCCGCGTTGATCGCTGGTTTGCCATCGACGGCCTGGGTGCTCAAATAAGCCCGCCAAGTTTTACTACCAGCACTGTTTCGGATTCAACATTGAGCACCCGTATTACGGCGGCGCGCCAAGCCATCGGCGAACGGCGGCGCGCCAAGCCATCGGCGACAGCGGGGAGCAGCAGGCCTAATAAGGTGGCAATGTCGCGGCCGTCCACCTCTCCGGGACATGCCCGATCGCTCAGTTGGATCGGCCCGTTCGGTCGATCCGGTTCGCGCCGATTGGATCCCCGGCTAGCGTTGTTAGCCGCGGTAAGGCGGCGGCGGTCTTGGCGATCAGTGGTTCGCGTTAACCGATCATAAACGCCTGGATTGTTAGGTCCCTAGCCGGGACAGACACCCTGCACAACGCTGTCCTCCTTCTCTGCGGCCCCGAGCCCCTACTCGGGGTCGTTTGCTTTTGGCCGATGGCGGCGCCACTGGGGAACCAACATATTGTAATCGGCATTAACAAACGGATTTGTGCTACGGGTACGGTTCCATTCGTTGAGCATTTTCTCGCAGACATAGGAGATCTCCAGTATGGCGCACGCGAAGCAAGCTTCGAAGCGAAAGCGTCTTCGGAAATCTTTGCCGGCATTCGGAGTCGCCGGGGTGTCTTTGGCGATGGCTGGCGGCGCATCAGCGACTGCGCCGACTGGAAATGTACCCTCGCAAGACACCGCACCGCGTCCCGTGATTACTCTCGGCGAGGAGGAAATCTCTGACGTCAGCCTGGCGACTTTCTATGTCTTCGACAAGGAAAACGCCCGAACACCTCAGGCCGGCGTGCAACTCGCGTGGAGAGGCTGTAGAGGGTGTAGAGGCTGTAGAGGGTGTAGAGGGTGTAGAGGCTGCGGGGGCTGTGGCTGCGGTTGTTGTTTGTCGCAGGGAGCTTGCCGCTGGTGCTAGACGCTGCCGATCTGCGCCCCCTGCGGTTGGTTGTTTTCCATCTGAACTGTTGAAATATGACCGCACAAAATTTGGACGGAACACCTTCGACATTGGGAAACATGAGCGCGCTGGGCGTGCGCAGACTCCTGGTGTCCTGCCGAGACAATGTTTGTGGACGCGAGACCCTGGTTGGCTGTCTCGCGTTGTCCGGCAGGCACGGAGATTCCGGCATTGGCGCGCAGGCTGGCCTGCGACAGATGCGGCGGTGACGTAGACGTGCGTCCCAATTGGCGGGACATCCGCTAGGAGCGGCGGTATCCAGCCTCTCCGCTAGGAGCGGCGGTATCCAGCCTCATCGGCCGGGGCGGCAACCGCGTCACAGCACGCTGGCGTACTGGCGCGACCCTTCGAGCGCTCTGGAAACCGCCAAAAGGTAACTAGGTTACGGAAGCGAGACTTGAGCGGTTAAGGACTGACTGCGCTCCGCCTGGTTGTGGGGCTGACATATTGTTTGCGCCGCCATGCTGGCGACGCCCGCAACTAGCACTGCACCGACCAATTGGCGCCCTCACGCTGGCGCCAAATGTACGTTGGTGTGACCATTGGTGTTTTTGCCCTATCCTTTCGAGTTGCGATTGACGGGAACAATTTTCGTCTGTGGCACTTGTCTTAGAAATGTCGGGGAAGCGCCATGGATTCTACATATTTGCGCTCACTTGCGGCTCGGTGTCGGAAGTCGGGTCGTTACTGCGGCGACCTCTTTGCGAAAGAGGAATTTCATAGGCTAGCCAATGAATTGGAGATGAGAGCGGCAGAATTAGACCAGCCACTGAACGGGCGTGCCAGTCGGCCCTGGATAGATAACCCAAGCCCTTTCGCCGCTGACCATTAAAAGAAAGAACCAAGTCGCCGTGGACGAGCAACTTACTCGCAGCGAAGCATCCATCCGTAGTTGCCTAGCAAATATCGCGCGCCAGTCGGCGCTAATCGCAGAGCTTCGCAGTGAAGGAATCGCCACTCTGGTGGCAGAGGGCGCACTCGCAACTCTTGTGACCTGCCAGAAGGTGCACGAGCAGTTGCGCGATAATGCGCGCGTCGCAATTGCGCGATCCCTCCACTTTGGCGCGCTTGGTGGTTCCTGAGCAGTCATCCACCCAGGCTGCGCGTTTCCTTTTGCGCTTGGCGGGGGTCCACTCGTCTGCTAGTTGCGTACCCCCGAAATTCATGGCAGCTGCCTCCATGACGGCATCGCGGCGTCGGTAGAACGATGAGCCCAGCTTACGTCAGGGCTCACCGGCTCGCGTGCGGAGGTCATTTCACATAAGACGTAGCCCAGTTATCCTGAAAATTCTTCACAGCATTCATGTAGGAAACATTCCAACGATCTTGGAAGTCCTTCATAAACGACACGTTCCAATTGTCTTGAAAGTCTTTCTCAGCTCTCACGTATGAAACATTCCACCTGTCCTGAAAGTCCTTCAAGAACGCAGTCTCATAATTGTCTTCAAAGTCCTTCAATTTCTTCATGTAAGCTTCACTAGGCTTGTCTTTAGCATCTCTCATGAATGAGATGTTCCAGTTGTCTTGGAAGTTATTTATATCCTTCATGAATGACACATTCCAATTGTCTTGGAAATTCTTCATGAACGATACATTCCAATTGTCTTGAAAATCTTTCACCGCATTCATGTAAGATACATTCCACCTATCCTGGAAATCCTTCATGAACGATACATTCCAATTATCTTGGAAATTCTTCATGAATGACACATTCCAATTATCTTGGAAGTTCTTCATGAATGACACATTCCAATTATCTTGGAAATTCTTCATTGCTTGCACGTAAGGCTCATTTGCTTTGTCTTTCATGAACGACACGTTCCAATTGTCTTGGAAGTCTTTCATGAACGATACGTTCCAATTGTCTTGGAAATTCGTCATAGCCTTCATGTAGGATACATTCCAGTTATCCTGGAAGTTCTTCATGGCTTGTGGCGACATTTCAGGCGCACCCCCTTCAACACCGTATAGCTTATCCCCGTGTCGGAAGAGGATCGCTCCTGGGCCAATTTCCTTGGCGCCCATCTTCGCAATCTCAGCAGTAGGGTCACCCTTAGCCGCCCCCCGGACGATCTTAAATGTTCTTCCGTCAACGTAGATGCCTTGATTGTCGGCGAGTTCGCCGAGGATTTCTGGCGAGGCCTGCTGAGCTCGCGCAAGTCTCCCGGTGCCCGCGGCCAGCGCGATTGCAGCAACACTGACGATCAGCATGGTATGTTTCGACATTGTGGGACCTCTCACGCGGTGGCAACGATTTGCAACACGATCACGGCGTGGCCGCATTTGAATGAAAAGACCCCGGCCCATGCCGCCGCTGCGCCTATATTATCTTAGGTACAATGCAGTCGCCGACGGCGCAACAGCGCTGCGCAGCCATTTCGCCGCTTGCAATGTCCGTCTGGGTCGAACGTGGAAAAGCTCAGACAGAGCAGATGTTTTCCGCTCTACTCCCAACACCGGACATTAACCCGGGTTCTTTCCTGCCGAATAAATATTAGCGGCCCGCTGGCTCCGCGTATGCGCGCCAGCTGCGCGCCAGGGGGTAGCCGCACAGTCGCGTCGTCGGGCCGTCGGGCCGCTCCCAGCCCTCTTTTCCCCTTGCGTCGAAGCTCGAGCATCGCACCCAGCCAAAGGTGTGCGGAGGGGGCCGAAAACGATTTTGACGTTTCCTTTTTCAACAGCTGGGGCTTTTTCTGCCAGCAGGCAGCATTTAAAATAGCTCAACTCCCAGTCTTGATGCCGCAGTGCGTTTATCCATGACCGACAGAAACCAGCCCATGGTCCCGGCTTGCCCGCACTGCCGTGCCACGATGCAGCTTGTTAGGCACATTGAGCATCTCAAGGAGCTACCGGACTTCTACATATTTTACTGTACACGCTGCCGGCATGTGGAGACGGTGAAGCAGGAGCGGGCGGCTTAAAGCACGGAAGGCGAGCCCCATGATTGATTACGCGCGCTGAGCCCTTTGTCGCTAAAGGCTCACCCTTGCCTCTCTTTGATGTGACTAAAATGCGAAATCAAAATCGAACCCAATGGGCTGCGCAGTTTCTTGCTGCGGCAGAATTAGTACGTCGTGATTGCGTAGTTTCGTTTACGATGGGCAATACGACGCCAATGGCGGCGCCGCACTTACTTGGAAGGGCTTTGATTTGGCTTTTCGGATGCAATATCAAATAGTGTCGTTCCCCAAAAATAAATCAGAAGAACAATTAGGAATGTGAGACCAGTAGCAACGGCAGCTAATAGAGTTGCAACAAGGGCCGTTGGATCGCTTCCGAGTAGGTCGCTCATGTTCCAGGCCTCCCGTGAGGCCAAGTAAATAGCAACGTTCTGAAGCACTCGAAACCTTGAAGTAAAGATGCGGTTAACTGGTTAACAGCGTTCCTTTCAGCGCCACACCTTCCCTGTCAGGCTCGGCTGCGTGGGCTGTTCTTTCCAGTTCGGCCGCAAATCATGTGCCACCATCATTCTTCCATGTACGGCTTCACAAGCCGGTTCCACTCGGAAGCCGAGTGGCACTCCTTGTCCTGAAGATTGCAGTAAAAAAGGCCAATCGTGGTTGAGATGTGAAACCCGCCATAAATTCGATTGTCTTGGAGATCGGACAAGTAAACCCACATGTTAATGCCCACTCGCGTTGGAGATATGTAAGTTTCTTCATAAAAGCACTTGTTTAGACGGGCGTTATAATGCGTCCGGTAAGCGACCCGGTATTCGTCTGCCGGCTCCCGGCGGAACGTTTCCGCAGCGAGCTTTTCGCAGTTCTCTTGTAACTGGTGAAGCGCGTCGGCCGCTGCCGTCGTTGCCGCTAGTTCACGGGCGATCATCGCCAACACCGCGAAGATAGGAGCGAGGCCCAGCGTGATCCTGTCCCTACTAGCCATGGGGGTAATTCTAGGCTGCCAAGCTGAGGCGCGCCTGGTGCGCGTAGAACTAAACATAAATCTAGATCCACGCCACCAAAGTATAATTTGGATGGAAAGCGTGCATCCAGTATCAAAGAGTGGGTCTCGGCCGCTACCCCCACCCTACAAGTGTAACGTGCGGTCCCCACCCCACGTTAGGCGATCGGGACCCGCCCCCTCATTTGTGCTGTAAAGATCCTGGCCGGAACTTTGACGGCGCTCCCTAAAAGGGAGACCCCGCCTGGTGCAGGGGCTTGGAAGTTACGCTCCAACAACAACTCTGGCCGATCCCAGCGACTAGTGCGGAGCGGCAACACCGCTTCGCGAAAGCGGCCGCCATGATAGAAGACCCGCCACGGCGGGCGCCCGGCATCAGCTGTCGCCGAAGCGGGCAAGCTCCTCACGCGTCGGAAGGCGCCCCTGCGGCGTCAGCTTGTCGACAAAGCCTGGTAGGGCTTGCGACAGTTGCGCCGTCAGTTCTTGTTCGGACAAACCAGTCTTTTGGGCCAAAGCCTTTATGATCAACGGACCGAGCGCCGAACTGAGGGGGCCAGGCGAGATCGGCTGATTTTGCCCGCTGCCGACCCATGATTTCGCCACGTCGCCATGACCACTCTGCTGGAGCTTTTCGAGCAGTCCACCTAATCCTCCAAGCAGTCCGCCAGCACCGGGCTCGGAAGCGGAACTCGTGTCCGGCGCCGATTGCTTGCGTGTCAGGGCTCCGGACGCCAGTAAGGCGCCGAGAGCCAGCAGCAGCGGCTTCGCAGGGCTGCTTCCCTGTGGGACGCTTTTGTTGAGCACATTATCAAGAAATCCCATTGTCATCTCCTATTGTTAGATCCTGACTTCGGAAGCCGCCCGTGGGGAACGCCGCCAACTAAGCGGCTCTGGGGGAGCAGCCCCGTTAGTAACCGCGCCGGTAAGCCCGCCGGGCATAGCGATAGTCGCGCCGGTCCACGCGCCGCGTGATGCGGCGCGCACGCCCATAGGTGTAAGCCTGGGCGGCATCGACGCTCAGTTCAACGCCGCGCTGCGTCACTTGCGGCGAGACAGGAACTGTCGCCAGAAGCGCGGCGGCGAACAGTAAACCAATGACTGACCAAGCCTTCATGACTGCATTTCCTTCTCCATGGGAACATGTTGATGCCCTGCGGCAATAAAAGTTGGGCGCGGCGAGTATTCCCGTCCGCGCCCAGGTAAGGAGATCCAATCAGCACGGGGGCTTGGGGGGGCGGGGGTTGGCCAACTGGACCTCTCTAATCCCGAACGCCGTATGCACTTGGACGTTCCGACCCGCGGTCCAAAAATTTATTTACTCAACCTCTCCCCTGTCGATGACCTCACCAGAACCCGCGCCGGCCGAAACCGAAACTGAAACCGATGGAGGGGTATCCGTAACCGTAACCAGAGCCGTAACCGTAAGAGGAGGGGTATCCGTAACCACCGTAACCGTAAGAGGAGGGGTATCCGTAACCGTAACCAGAGCCGTAACCGTAAGAGGAGGCACCGTAGTAGGAGGGAGCCACCGCGTAACCGCGCCGGTAAGCCCGTCGGGCATAGCGATAGGAGCGGCGTCCGACGCGACGTGCCGTCACGCGGGCGCGCCGATAGGTTTGGGCTTGCGCCTGGTCGAGGCTCAGCTCCACGCCGCTTGATGTGACCTGCGGAGACACCGGGACCGTCGCCAGAATTGCGGCGGCGAACAGTAGACCAATTATTGACCAAGCTTTCATGACTGGATCTCCTTTTCCATGCGAACAAGAACAGCGCGCTTACGGATTTCGCAAGCGTCGCTTTCGGCTTCTTGTCAATATCAGTTGGGCGAGGGACGTCACCTCGGGGATTACCGGCATTGTCGCTCGCTAGCGGTCGTCAGTGCGTTCGACCACTCCCCGAGGCTTTATCTTTTTAGTTCCGGCGCTGATTACGTTTATCTTGACGCCCACCTTGTCGCGCATCGCGGTTTTGCTTTGTTTGGGTTTGGGCTTCAGCTTCTTGTGCAGCCAGTGCCAGCACAGCCGGTACTGCAAGGGTCGCCGCAGCGGCTTTCCATACCAACGAGAATGTGCCTCGACGCGAGATTATTTCAGACTTGATTTTCTCACTCATGTCCCGGCTCCTACTACACAAACCACCCGCGCTAACGCCCACTATAGATCTATTTTGGAGGTAGCGAGTTTTAATCGGCGATTAAATGAAGCCGTTACGACAGTAAAGCTGTCGAATTAAAATCTCCGCTCTATGGCCGCTTGTCTGCTTATGTCTAGAAACGATAGTTCAATGCCGCCCGCGCAATGTTCAGTTTGGTTCGGCTGAAGTTGGCCGTAAATGACGAAGGTACAGTTGCCAGGAACGGGAGTGAAGTTGCCGCTTCGGTGAAAGAGGTGCTTTCCAAGTTTACATACAGATATTCGCCCCTGATCGTCCAATTTCTCGCAATCGCGTATTCAAGGCCACCGCCTACCGTCCAGCCAAACGCGGTGTTGCTGGTGGAGCCGGAAAAGCATGGGACGTTGGCGAAACAGTCATAACCAAAAGGAATTAAGATACCAGAAGTAGGAAGGCTGGCGGTGTATGCTCCACTGTGTGCAACCTCACCGTAGGCAAACCCACCGGTGCCAAATACCAGGAGATTGGGTGTCGGTAGATAGCCCAAACGCGCTCGCACGGTGCCGAGCCATTTAACCTTATCTGCCGCGACCACCGCACTCGCGAATGGCGCGATGGTGCCGATGGTTCCTTCCCTGCTCACCGACCCCTTGGCGTCGGACCAATCGATGTCGGCTTCCGCGCCAATCAACGCGGAACCTATTTGCCAGTTGTAACCGGCTTGCAATCCGCCCACCACACCGGAGGTGTCAATGGAAGCGGGCAGCGGCGCACCGTTCAGGGCCCTACTACTAAAGAGACCTAAGCTGACCAGATCATTAGGCTCGTACTTGACCTTGGGGTCACCCCATACGCCGCCGAAATTGGCCCCGATATAGAAACCGGTCCAACTTGGCGGCGGTGGTGGTTGGTAGGGAGGCGCCTTTAACGGCAGGTCAGCTGCCATCGCCATCCGCGCGAGAGCGAGGGCGGAAATGGCGACAATCAATCGGGTGGACAAGCGGTGCACGAGCAACCCCCCAATTCTTGAGCAACCTCCCCAATTCTAAAGTCCAAAAAATAGAATACCGGCATATGGTCGGGAGAAAAATACGGCTGTCGGCAAACAAACATGAAACTCAAAAGTTGTATCAATCTAGTCACACTACAAGAAATCCTCCGACTTTTCCGCGAGAGTACTTGCGACCAGACGTGTATAGGCCGCGCCGTGCCAAGCCTAAACCTGCCAAGCGCAACCACCGCGCTGGGGCTCGCGCCTGTGCGTCCGCCGTGGCAAAGTGCGGCTTGGCATAGGTGGCGTCCCGGACGGGCCCCTATAGCCTTGCTAAGTTGGTAGCCCTACCGTAGCCCCATACGAAAAGCCAATTGCAAAATCCCCCGGAAACATCGGCTTTACGTGATGTTTCTGCATCTCAGCCGCTGGTGGCGCGTGCGCAGAAAGCGGCGGTGCCGGTGATCGGATTTCTTGACGCCGGCTCGGCTGCCGCGCGAACGCAGCAGGTAGCCGCATTCCGCAAAGGACTCGCCGAAGCCGGTTACCAAGAAGGGCAGAACGTCGCCCTGGAATTCCGCTGGGCCGAAGGCGAATACGGGCGATTTGGTGAGCTAGCGGCTGATCTCATACGCCGTCGGGTGAGCGTGATCGTCACACCGGGGAGCGGAACAGCCGCCCTCGCAGCCAAGGCCGCGACCTCGACAATCCCGATTGTGTTCGGTGCAGCCGGTGACCCGGCACAGGAAGGGCTGGTCGCCAGCCTCAGCCGACCCGGCGGCAACGCCACTGGTGTCAACTTCTTCACAGTCGAAGTAGTGGCCAAGCGCATGGAACTGCTGCGCGAGCTAGTACCGACAGCGAAACGAATCGTCGTGCTAGTCAATCCTGCTGATCCTGAAGGCTATCAGACGCTACGGGACTTGCAGTTCGCAGCTGGCGGCGAGCAGATTCTTCATCGGGAGGTTGCTACCGGTCAGGAAATTGACACGGCTTTCGCCGATATGGCGCGCGAGAAGGCAGACGCTCTGTTCGTCGGTCCTGGCACCGTACGACGAAATAGATCGGGAGCGTCTGTACCGTAGGACATAAGCACGCCTGCGCCTGCCATTTCTGCGTTCTGAGCCATCGTTGGCATGTGTGCGGAAAGAGCCAATTGAGCAATCCGATTTCTCTGCTGAAAAAATAGACCGCTAGGTTGAACCAGCAGCACATCGGCATGAGCATTTGCGATTGCTGAAAAAGCTTGCTCCAATTCGTCAGGCGACCCGACAGCGACCACAGGAAGGGAGACGTGAAGCGCGTCGGCTGCCTCCTGAGCTTGTGACTTATACTGCATGAACTTTGAATTTGCGTCCCATAGCAACGCTACAACTGAACAGTTGGAAATCGAGCCTTTCATAATCTCCATTTGTTTACCCGCAACGTCCGGCAACATCGCAGATAGCCCAGTGATGTTTCCGGTTGGGTGAGCAAGTTCTTGGACTAGATATTCGGCTCCATAAGCCACAATCACAGGTGTCGTGCTCGTCGCGTTTTTGGCGGCGGACGCCGCCTGCGGGACACTAGCGACAATAACGTCGACGTTGGCGTCGACGAGTTCTGTAGCGAGGGTGGCAAAACGTTCGTAGTGTTCGTCAGCAAATCGGTTCACCAATTCAATGTTCCTTCCTTCCATGTAGCCAAGATCATTCAGCCCTCTTCGTAATGCGCCGAGGAATGGGGCCTCCTCTTGTTCGTTGCCCGCATGCCAGAGGACGCCAACCTTTGGAATTTTCACGGATTGCTGCGCCCGCGCCACCAGCGGCCACGCCACTGCACCGCCAAGCCCCGTAATGAACTCGCGCCTTTTCATTCGATCACCTCGTCGGCGCGGAGCAGGAATTCCCGGCCAACTGTCAGTCCTAGAGCTCGCGCCGTTTTGAGATTGACGACGAGCTCGAATTTGGTGGGCTCCTCGATCGGCAAGTCGGCAGGTTTCGCGCCCTTCAAAATCTTGCCGACGTAAGTAGCGGCGCGCAGGAACAGATCGGGCAAGCTCGGGCCATACGAGACAAGGCCACCGGCTTCCGCGAAACCAGTCTCGGGATGCACGCTGGCCAGTCGGTGTTCTCGCGCCAGCATGACGACGCGCTCCCGCTGGCTATAAAGCATCCCATCGTTAAGGGTGATCACGCCGTCAGCGTGCCACTCGACCATCGCGGCGAAGGCGGCCGGCAGATCGCCCGGGCTTCGTGCATCGAACGCCCGCACTGTGAGACCCGCGACTCTGGCTGCCTTTTCCGCCTCGCTTAAATAGGGGCTGGAGGCTGGCTGGCTGGGGTTTTTTAGCACCGCCAACCGGGCAAGGTCGGGCTTGATATCCTTGAGCAGTTCCACGCGTTTTCCAGCCAACTGGTAACCCACCGATAAGGTGAGCCCGGTGAGATTCGCGCCCGGCCGCGCCATGCTGGCCACCAGTCCATCCGCAACCGGGTCGACCGCTAGCGTGAAGACGATCGGAATGTCGGCTGTTGCGGCTTTGGCCGCCTTCGCAGCAGGCGGGCCATCCACCACGATCACATCCATCTGCAGGCGGACTAGTTCGGCGGCAAACTCGCCCAGACGATCATAATCACCGGCCGCGTAGCGCTGCTCGATGGCGATGTTCTGGCCCTCAACGTAACCGAGAGCGCGCAAGCCGCTGCGGAACGCATTGAATTCCTTTTCGTTCGGACTGGCTGCCCGCATAAATCCAATGCGGGCGATCTTGGCCGGCTGCGCGTGCGCAACCAACGGCCACACCGCCACGCTGCCCAGTGCCGCGATGAACGCGCGCCGCCTCATGGCCATCCCTCCCGAAAGGCAGGGCTAGGCTAGCACATTCGCGTTGCTCACGGCCGTTCTGCCGTCAGCATTTCGAGCCGCGCGAACGGCGCGTTGGGCGAGCACCGACGGCACGACACCGACGGTCCCGATGCCGATCGAGCGTGCGTAGGTCCACGGAGCCGACTTGCTGGCACGCTGGGCACGAGTAGGTGAGCCACGGGACGCCAGCCGCGATCGCAGCGCCGATCGTGGGGTAGAACCACAACGCCCGGCCGCCGGCTTGCCGCGCGTTCCACGCGGCAACGACCTTCTGCGCATCAACGATCGCCTTGCGCTCGGCCTCGGCGCGCTTGGCTTGGGCCGTAGCACGTGCGGCAGCGCGCTCCCGTTCCTGTGCTCGACGGTTCGGACCCATGGGGTGAGGTTACTGGCCCGCTCGACGGAGGGCGAGCTCGTAGGAAGCCCGCTGATGCGTCCGAGCCCGGCCGGGTCCCCCGAGATAGCGCCCGAGGCCAGCCAGCGCAGGGGCGAGCCGGGCTGCAAGCCGGGCACCGGCCCGGCACCGATCGGACCACGACGGATAGCGGGAGCCGAGGGCGAAGCGGCTATATGCAGCAAAAGGGCCTTTCGACGAATTAGGCTAGTAAAGGCCCCTTGGCGCTGGTATCGGTCATCAAATACGGACCAACGGCCCTTGATGGCCAATTTAGATACCCACACACAGGTCCGGCGCGACTCGCGGGGTTTTCGTCCGAGCGCGTTTTATCAGCCAGCGTCGAACGCGGCCGATGCGTGGGTTTCCGTATGCCTCGAAAAGCCAGCACGTTCCGCGTCGGCGACGTTCGTCGGGCGATCGCCGCAACACGCGCCGAAGGGCTCGCGATCAGGTCGGTCAACGTGACGAAAAGCGGCGAGATAAAAATCGAGGTCGCCAAGCCGGGCGAGCCCGAGTCTGAAAACGATCTAGATAAGTGGATGGCAAAGCGTCATGCGAATTAGGCTCCGGGGAATCAATTCGATCACGAAGAAGCTCGCGGACGGCACGCGCCGTACCTATTGGTATGCGTGGAAGGGCGGGCCGCCGTTGCAAGGTGAGCCCGGCACGCCGGAATTCATCGCCAGTTACAACGCGGCGGTTGCGACCAAGGTTGTCGAGCCGCAAGGCATGTTGCAATCGGTGTTGCAAGCCTATCAGGCAAGCGCCGAATTCAACGGGCTCGCGGCCCGCACGCGGTTCGACTACATCGAAAAGATCAAGGTCATCGAAGCCGCGTTTTCCGACTTTCCGTTGAGGGCGCTGACCGACCGGCGCACCCGCGGCATCTTCATGGCGTGGCGCGACAAGCTCGCCGCCAAGTCACGCCGGCAGGCGGATTACGCTTGGCAAGTGTTCGCTCGGATCTTGTCGTGGGGACACAATCGCGGACTCGTGCTGGCGAATCCGTGCGCCAAGGGCGGCCGGCTCTATCGCGGCTCGCGTGCCGACAAGATATGGACGGCCGACGATGAGGCCGCGTTTCTCAAATCCGCGCCGGCACATTTCCACCTACCATTGTTGCTCGCGCTCTGGACCGGGCAACGGCAAGGCGACCTATTGCGCCTACCGTGGTCGGCCTACGACGGCACTCGTATTCGTCTGCGGCAATCAAAGACCGGCGCGCGTGTAGCGATCCCGGTCGGCGCACCGTTGAAGGCCGCGCTTGATGCCGCGAAGAAACACGGCCCGCTGATCCTAGCAAACAGTCTCGGACGGCCGTGGACATCGCACGGCTTTCAAGCGTCGTGGGGCATCGCTGCGCGCAAGGCTAGCATCGTCGGAGTCACGTTCCACGATCTACGCGGCACCGCCGTCACGCGCCTCGCAATTGTCGGATGCACCGAGGCCGAGATTGCTACCATCACCGGGCACTCGTTGCGCGACGTGCACTCAATTCTGGACGCCAACTATTTGCACCGCGACCCCGCGCTCGGGGAGAGCGCGATCAAAAAGTTGGAACGAGGGAAGCAATGAAGCGGCGCGCGTTCATCGCGGGGCTCGGCGGCACGGCAGCGTGGTCGCTGGTGGCGCGGGCGCAACAACCGACACTGCCGGTGATCGGGTCTCTCTTCAGCGGCTCACCCGAAGCATTCGCCCACTTGGCGAAGGGGTTTCAAAGCGGACTCAAGGAAGCCGGCTACGTCGACGGCCAGAATGTCACCATTGAATATCGTTGGGCGCTCGGCCGGTTCGACCGCCTACCGACGTTGGCGGCTGAGTTAGTTGACCGCCGGGTGGCCGTGATCGTCGCGTCCGGTGGCGAACCTTCGGCGCTGGCGGCGAAGGCAGCGACGTCAACAATTCCCGTTGTCTTCGGAATCGGCGGCGATCCAGTTAAGGTCGGTCTCGTCGCCAGTCTTAGTCGGCCAGGCGGGAATGCTACTGGTGTCAGCTTGTTGACGCCCGGGCTGGATCAGAAGCGGCTCGAGTTGTTGCACGAAATTGTGCCGAAAGCCGCAATGATCGCCGCGCTTGTGAACCCTAAAAATCAACTGGCCGCGACGCAGGTAAGCGAGATCCAGGAGGCGGCTCGGACCATCGGGATCCAGGTGCTTGTTGTGAATGCGAGCAACGAGACGGAGTTGGAGGATGGCTTCGCAGCCATCGCCCAAAAACGGATTGGCGCCCTCGTTGTTACCGTCGATCCCTTTTTCTTCGATCGGGGTTCTCAACTCGCCGCGCTAGCAGCCCGCTACGCGGTACCTGCTATCTACGGATTCCGCGAGTTTGCAGCGGCAGGTGGGCTGGTCAGTTACGGGTCGAGCCCCACTGATGCAATGAGCACCGTCGGCCGCTACACCGGAAAAATACTCGGGGGCGCAAGCCCTGCCGACGTGCCAGTATGGCAAGCGGTCAAAATCGACCTCGTGTTGAACCTCAAGACCGCGAAGGCGCTCGGCCTCATCTTCCCAACCACGCTGCTCGGCCGCGCCGACGAGGTGATCGAGTGAGCGGAACCGGATATTCCTCCCAACTGGACTCCCAACTGAACAAAGACAGTACGATCAAACAAAGGGAAAAGCCCGCGCGATCAATTAGCTAACAAACTCGGCCCGAGCCGCGTGAAGCGGTGCATGAGTTCGGTTGTGGCACGAAGCCGACATGAAACTGCGTCCGCTGTTTTGATCGCTATGGGGTGGAAAGCGGACATCATCGGCTCGTTATGAGCATTTCCGCTTTTGACCCTAACCGGATGCTTGCCGCAAATCGCGCGATCGGATTAATGCGCCCTTTCGATAAGTCTATGCGCATCTTGCTGGCTAATCGCATGCTGACCCGCGCCTTATATCCGAGGCCGATGCTTGACGATCAAACCATAGACGCGCCGACGGCGAAGGATTCGGCGCCACGGGAAGTTCCGCCCACCCATGTCATTAGATTGGCGTCGTCGTGGCAGGTGGTGGCGAGCGTCCGCTGTTCGGTCGCTTTGGGGTGGAAAACGGACATCATCGGCTCGTTATGAGCATTTCCGCTTTTGACCCAAAGCGGACCTCAGTGCCCTTGGCGGTCGACGCGGTCCCCGGCGGCGTTTGGCCGAACCGGCCTCGAGGCGGAGCCACCGATCTGATCGTTGGCCCGATGCGGCGTTGAACGTCAGCACCTATTTCTCGGTGTTCGACGGATTCGCTCCTCGAAACAGATGCCGGAGCAAACGTATCGCCAGCCATAAAAATAAAATGACCACCGCGAGTGCGGCGAGCGGCGCCGCCAAAGCCAAAAGTGTGAGTAGGAGCGCACCGCCGAGCTCCGCGGTCGCGATGACCGAATTACCGATACCGCCCGTCAGAACGGTGGACTTCGCCCTAAGGATTGCGGTTGCTCCTTGCGTGAGACCAGCCACGCCGCCCCCCGCGATGACGGCCGCCGTCCATTTAACCAACGGCGGGACGTCAGTCATGACCGCCGCTGACACGACGGTTCCCGCGACTAAAGCTGCTGGCGTGGCTAAGGTGTCGAGCAGGTTGTCGACACCAGGAACGTAGTAAGCAAGGACCTCAACGAACGCCGCCACCCCGAGCATTATCAACGCGGACGATGTCCCAAGCCACGCGAAGTTATCGGCCAAAGGGAGATGTCCGCTATAAGCGGCTCCGCTGACAATGAGCAATGGCAAAAACACCCGAAAGCCGGTTGCAGCGGCTAACCCGACGCCAAGGACAATCGGTAGTGGGAGGTCGAAGTCCGACATTTCGTTATTCCCGGCGCAATGTTTGCAACTGCCAATGCCCTAGCGTGCCTTCCAGGTTAGCTTCATCGTGTCCGACGTCCATGTCGAAGTGATCTGGCGCCGAAACCCCAGACACAACAGGTTTCACCAACGGCCCAGCCCGGGCGTTCCAGGTGGCCCACATTTACCGAGAATGGGGCAAACCCAGACCTCTGCTTTGGCGGCTGAAAGATTGTATGCAATCCTTGTTTGATTTTGTGATGCCTTGTTCACCTCGTGGATGAAAATCACGCACAGACCTAAGAAGGCGACGATCCACACCGTATTTCCAAGATATCGCCACATCGCAGTTCACGATCCCAAATAGAACGCCAATGCGGTGCCAATGACTTGGTTTAAGTCTTCCAAATACGAGTTATTTTTTTGCGGGATCTGCCGATGGCTTTTTCCCACGTCGGCTGGTTGAGGTTGTAGAAGAACCGAAGTAGTAAGGAGCGGGGCGTCCGGCTTCTATGTCTTCCATGGTTTTTTTTCGGGCGTCTAGGATCTTGGCTGCCGCTTTGGCTTCATCTTGAGTTTCGTCAGGCGCTTCTCCGTTCTGAGAATTGGGGCTTGGCGCGGCCATTTTTTGTTCAGCGACCGCTGAATTTACAGCAGGCACAGCGGGCGGACGGTAGCTAAGCGCAATCGACCCAGCTTTGGTGAAAGCACTCTTCATGTCGCTTGATTTGAGTGCGGTCACCGTCTTCAAGTCGGCAACCCCGCCGCCCGCAGCCGCAATAATGAGGGCCGGCACGACGTTTTCATACGATGCCGCCTCGAAGATCAGCAAAACATCGTAATCACCGGACGTCATGTAGTAGCTTATCAATTTGCCGCCGACCTCCCCGATGAGGCGACCGACCACCTCCGCACGGTCCTCCGGCGAGGCAACCATTCCCTTCAAGCCCTCCTTCGTGAAGCGCGCCTGTGTTATGAAAGTCGTCATGTTATCCTCCCGACAGATCGATCGTTACACCCTCCTGTAATTACCTCTCTCAGAGACTTAGCGACGGCTAACCGAGTTTAGTATTCTAGCTCAGGACAAAGATGCGGTCAGGCAAGTCATCGGGTGTTCCGTCCGGCGGCGCATGTGTCGCAAGCACCGCTCCGCAATGGTTAATGGCAGCGATAAAGCCTGCTGCAATCTGTCCTTCTCGCATACGCTGGGTCAACGCATCGATGGCCTCCTGCCAGGCCGATTGCCCAACCTGCGAGGCAATGCCTTGGTCGGCGACGATCCGAGCATAGTGCTCCGCCATCGATGCGTAGATCAGTACCCCACAACGGTGTTTGGTATTAGCGAGCCCACGCAAGAAGAACTGTTCGATGGCGCCACGATGGGCTCGCGCGCGTTGGACCGCGCGCGGTACCAGAGCCATCCGCAACGGAGACCAGGATAAGATCAGTGCAGCCAGGATGAAGGCCGCAATTTGCAGTAGGAAAATGCGCTGAACTGACAGTTGTGTGAGGTAGATGAGCGGCCAAGGAACCATCAGCGCGAGGACGGCGGCCCATTCTATCGGAATGGCTGAATAATCGGATGAGGATCGCGCCAGCACGCAAACAATCTGACCGCAGGTTCGCTTTTCCGCCTCGCGGATTGCTGCTTCGATGGCTATCCGATCATTCTCAGTGATTGGCATCACCAACTCCCCGATGCCCCGCCGCCTCCCGACGAGCCGCCTCCGCCGGAGAATCCGCCGCCCGACGATCCACCCCACGACGATCCGCCACCCCACCCAGACGAGGGCCCCCAGGTCGATCCTCCGTAGGGGATCAGGACGGTCCGCCCATTGCGTCGGGCTAGAGTGCCTGACGTGCCGCCAGCATTGCCGACCATGTAACGGAATATGAAAACGACCACCAGAAACAACAGGAGCGGGAAGAGGACGTCGAACAGGCCTTGTTGGTCCTCGGAACGCACCCTCGTCTTGGCGTGCCATTCTTCGGCGTCGGTGGTGAGTACTGAAATGATCCCATCCACCCCACGCTCGATCCCCCCGGAATAATCGTTGGCCTTAAAGCGTGGCACGATCGCGCTGGCGATTATAACCTGCGACAAGGCATCGGTCAGCGTCCCCTCAAGGCCGTAACCGACCTCAATTCGGACCTTGCGTTCCGTGGGTGCGACCAGCAGCAACACACCATTGTTCTTCTTGGCTTCGCCGAGTTTCCAGGCTCGGAACAATTCGTTTGCATAGGTTTCAATGTCACCGCCCTGTAGCGATTTCACGGTCGCGACAACAAGTTGTATTCCCGACTTGTCCTCAAGATCCTTAAGTTTGGTTTCGAGTGTTTCGCGAGCGGATCCCGGAATGACACCGGCCTGATCAACCACGCGTCCGGTCAGTGGAGGGAAGTCCAAAGCACAGGCAAGCCCGGAAACGAGACAGACCAGCAGCACGCATGCCAGACGTACCCTGGATAAAGCCTGTCGATACTGTTTCAAACCAAAAGGCAGTGGCGGGACATCGGGTGAGGTCGAATCCACCACCACTGCTGCGCAGCCTTAGAATTTGACCTGGGGAGGCGTCTGTGAGCTCTCGTTCGCGGCAAATTCTGCCATCGGTTTACTGCCAAACACCGTCTTTGCCCAAATGATGCTGGGGAAGGTCCTGATCTCGGTATTATAGGCGCGCACCGCTTCGATGTAATCGCGGCGCGACACCGAAATGCGATTTTCCGTGCCTTCCAGTTGCGACTGAAGGGCTAGGAAATTGGCGTTCGATTTCAAGTCGGGATAGTTCTCCGCAACCGCGAGCAGGCGGCCTAAGGCGCCTGTGAGTTGGTTTTGGGCATCCTGGAATTGCTTTACCTTCTCTGGATCGGTGAGCTGAGAGACGTCGAGTTTGACCTGGGTCGCCTTGGCGCGCGCTTCAACAACCGCGGTAAGGACATCCTTCTCCTGCTTCGCATATCCCTGGACGGTTGCAACAAGGTTTGGAATGAGATCGGCGCGACGCTGGTACTGATTTTGCACGTCCGACCATCGTGCTTTTGCCTGTTCGTCCAATGTCGGAATGGTGTTGTACCCACACCCCGACACGATGCTGCCGATGCAGAGCAGTAAAATGATCGCAGATAATCGCGGAGTGATGGTTGTCATGGTTCCTCTTTGATTTGTCCTTTGCGACGGCGGCTGATTCGGCGAGGGTCGGACGCGAGATATGTCCCCCTAGCGGGTTGAATTAGCTGCCACTGCATTGACCGGAGCTAACCGCTCAAAAACCGTTCGGCACTTCTGCTGACGCTGTCAGCGTCAGCTTGTCCGATTGCAAACTCTAGACCTTGAGCGAGTCAGGAACCTTCCCGCCGTTTTCCGCCAATTTGACCATCACCTGTTTGTGCAGCCAGATATTCATGCGCGCAGAGTCGTTCGTGTCACCGGTGTAATTCAGTTCCTTTGCCAACTCCTTGCGCGCCGAGAGGCTACTGTCGAGATTGAGTAGTTTCATGATATCGACAATCGAATTTCGCCAATCGAGCTTCTCCTTGTTTTTGCTGGCGAGCTCGGTGAGAACCGCTGCGACATCAACTTGAGCCTGCGCGGAGGCGGGTGCGGTCGCGGTCTTAGCGCTCCCGCCGGTAGGTGCTGGACCGGATGCCTGACCGCTCGCGCTCGAAGAGGTCGGTCCGGACGTCTTGCCGGGCGTGGCAGAGGAGGGCTGTGCCGGCTGCGCATTGGCGTGACCAAAGATCGACGACATGATGTTTCCGAAGATGCTCACGATGGGCTCCCTTCATTCTTGTATCAACCACGATGCTCCGCACACTCGATGAACAAGTGCTTTGCAAAAGATCCGCAACTCAAATCAGATTCTTTGATACGCAATAGCGGTTCTTACAGTTAACAGCGACCTATCAGAGCTGTTGCGTGCGAAACGTATCACAGCTCGCAACATCTCCTGATTTCAAGCCGGTCATGAACCAACGCGTACGCTGTGCAGAAGAGCCGTGAGTGAAGGCATCGGGCACGACGTAGCCTTGGGCTCGCCGCTGCAATCGATCGTCTCCGATCGCAGAGGCTGTCTGCAACGCTGCTTCCACGTCCCCGGGTTCGATGAACTGCCACTTTTGCTGCGCACGATTCGCCCAGACGCCCGCGAGGCAGTCCGCCTGCAGCTCCACCCGGACCTGCAAATTGTTAGCCTCGACCTTGTCCATCCCGCGCTGGGCTTCCTGCACCTGGGGCAACAGTCCCAGCTGGTTCTGCACGTGGTGGCCGATCTCGTGGGCAATCACATAGGCTTGGGAGAACTGACAGGTCTTGCTGCCGACATCGCAGGCGCGGAAGCGCCGTTCGAGGTCTTGGAAGAAGCTTGTGTCGAGATAAACCTTCTGGTCGAGCGGGCAATAGAAAGGACCCATCGCGGATTGCGCTGCCCCGCAGCCGGACCGCGTTGCCTCGCTAAACATTACAAGTGTCGGTGGTTTGTACGTTTTCCCGGCTTGGGCAAAAATGTCTGTCCATTGCGCTTCCGTGCTGCCGAGTACTGCGGATACGAAATGGCCCATTTCGTCCGATGGAGCCCCAGTGCTGGGCGTTGAGCCGGCGTCTGATTGTTGTTGCGTTTCGCTGTTCCTGGACATCATCTCCGCGCCGCCAATAAGGATGCGCGGGTCGATGCCTAACGCCCAACCAATGAGACCAAGCACAATGATGGTACCGATTCCGATGCCGCCGCGGCCACCCGGAAACCTATTCAGCCCGCCGCGCCGGTCTTCAATTCGGTCGCTCGTTGGAAGTTCATCGAGGCGCATGACTTATCTCCTACCACGCCCCGCAGCGCTTCAACTCAAATCAGATAGTTCAGCCAACGTCGGTAGGCGGCCTTGTGGGGTCAGCTTGTCGACGACCCCCGGCAGAATTTGTGACAACTGCCTGGTGATCTCTTCCTCGGAAAGGCCCGAGCGCTGGGCGAGCGTCTTGATAATGTCAGGGCCAAGTGCCGGACCAAGCTGGCCGGGCGACACAGGTTTGTTTTGACCAGAACCAACCCAGGAATTTGCGACGTCGCCGAGTCCGCCCTTTTGGAGCTTGTCCAATAGCCCACCCAATCCGCCAAGCAAGCCGCCGCCTTCATTAGATGTCGGTTGCGATCCCGTGCCCGCAGGGGCTTTGGCGCCACCCCCACCAAACAGCGCGCCAGACGCGAGCAGTGCGAGGAGGGCAAGCATCAAAGGCTTCCCGATGTTGCCGCCTGGAGCGGACGAGCGGAACATATCTTCGAGGCCGGCCATGGTGTTTTCTCCTATTTGTTTGACTCGCAGTTACATTGTCCGTGACGCGTCACACTCGGCGACGACCCGTTACGGCATTGTAGATCAGAAGCACCACGATCGAGCCCACCACCGCGACGATCATGCTCCAAATGTTCAGGCCGGTGACACCCGTGGCACCAAAAGTGGAGAATAGAAAGCCGCCGACGAGCGCACCCACAATTCCAAGCGCGATGTCGAGCCAAAAACCTTGGCCCTCTCGGTTGACGATCTTGCTACCGATGAACCCGGCAATCAGGCCAAGGATGATCCAACTAATGATGCCCATGCACGTGCCTCCCTTTGCGCGAAGCCATTCGCCAACAGCTTGCGGCTGCCCAAATTGGACCTAATACTTTCAATGATTCTGCAGCTGACATTGCGCCCCGCCGATCGCAGGAGTTCTTCCGCCAGCAATGATTGCTAGTGGCATTATCGTGCAACAGCTTGTTACACCGCAAGTTCATACCGGCGCTGACAGAGGTAACATTTGACCCAAGTTACTCGTACTGCGATTTCATTGCCAAGCGCCGCCGGATTAGACCTTGTGTTGCGCGTGCCGAATTGGAGAAGAACTTCGCGCAGCCCCTTACGTGGAAGCATCGCGTTTCGTTTTACACGAAGCGCGATTGCGCGAGTTCGTTGGGAATCAGCATAGGTCATCGTCGATAGCTAGTCTGCGCGCGGCAGGCCCTTGCGAGATCGGCTCCGCAGGCGATGACCTCGAGGAAGGGCGAAAATGTCCAACACCCGCGCCTCGGGAGTCTTGTCTCTTCGGCGAGGGGAGAATTGAAATGGCGCGCTGGCACTAGCCGAACCGCCGCACCTGAGGCAGGATGACTAGTCCCACCGGGGGTTCTTCCCCGTCGGCCAGTGCTGGGGTCGGTGGTTCCCTCGGCCAGCACGTCTTTCACAGCATCCCATGCGAACACCCCGGCTAGATTGGCTCACCGCAGGCGGGCATTCCTTCCACCCGGTTTACGAGGTTTGCGGCGTATGCGGAATGACGCGCCCTCAATATCAGAACAACGGCAAGCCGAGGTGCGCTGGCAGGCAAAGTGGGTTCGAGCGCTTCCTCGAGCCCGCCGACGTACCGGATTCGAAAGGCGATTAGCTAATTGCGCACGTGATCAGGAGTTTGATGGCACGGCTGCTACGTGTGACCGCCGTCACAGCGCTTTTGAAAAACTCACTTATCATCTCATTTCCCAGCGTGTGGGTTCGGGCTTCCTGATGGAGGGATTCGATGGAACGCGCGACTTTTCACAAAATTGCAAGTCCGGTGGATCGCCTGGAATACCGCAAATGGGCGCGCCGTGTATCGTTGGTCTATGGTATTTTGTTCGTTGCGGGCATCAGCTTTGCTGTCGCCCGCCAGCATCAAACCCCGCAGCCCAGTATTGCAACTGCCACCTCTCCGACGGCTGTAGCTGCGCTCAATCACTGATCAGTCGAGCTTCTTGAGGCTGTCGTTCCTGCCGCCGGATGAGAGCCGCATTGCATTGAAACGTCGTCCTGCGGTCTGAGCAGGCCGCGAGATTAATTAGGAATTGCCAAACAGAGGTCATCCCACCCGGAAGGACTCTACCTCACTTACACGAAAATTTGATCCTATTTCCCGCATGCAGCTCGCTGTCGATCCGGGCACCTGTGCAGTCACGCGCGGCTTTGCGCTGCGATCTGTGTCGTGCTGATCGAGATACGCACTCACGTACTCAGCTTGCGAAGCGGATTTTTATTTCCGCACGCTCGGCCCAACACTCTCGCGCAACACGCGCTAACAGCGGTCAATCGTTGGAGAAGACCGATGTGTAGGATGTCTCGATCACAAATAAGGCTGGTGAAGCTGATCGCGATGCTAGCAGCGGCACTCGGCGCGGACCGAATACACCAGGCCAAGGCTGGCGATAGCCAAACGACCGCGCTGCCGACTTATGTGAGATGGGTCGGTGATTTCGACGAAATGGAGCGGCGGCACCTGATCCGCTTTATCGTGCCTTACAGCAAGACGATATTCTTCATCGATAAGGGCGAGCAGTTTGGAACTGCCGCTGAGTGGGGCGATGAATTCGAGAAATGGATCAATAAGGGAAAGAAATCTCAACTTGACCGCATTCGGATCGTTTTCGTGCCAACGCCTCGCGATCAGCTATTTGCAGCCCTCAATGAAGGTCGCGGCGATATTGTCGCTGCCAACCTGACCATCACCGAAGACCGGTTGGAAAAAGTCGACTTCACGGATCCAGTACTGAAGAACGTTCACGAAATATTGGTGACAGGCCCTTCGGCGCCTGCGAGTGAAAAACCTGAGGACCTTTCGGGCAAGGAACTCTACGTTCGAAAATCCAGCAGCTATTACGAGCATCTCGTGGCGTTGAATGCAAATTTCGACGCTCAGAATATCGAGCCCATCAAGTTGACCGCGGCGGACGAGAACCTCGAGGACGAAGACCTCCTTGAAATGGTCAATGCAGGACTTCTGCCCTTTGTCGTTGTCGACGACCACGTCGCCCGGATTTGGGCGAAGATGTTCAAATCCATCACAGTTCGCCCAGATATCGTGATCCATGACAAGGGCACGATAGCGGCGGCGCTCCGCAAGAACAGTCCGCTGTTCAAGGCGGTATTAAACCGCTTTCTAAAGGAAAAGACAGTAACCGACGGTTTCGCGACCTGGCTAGGCAATCGATATTACACCAAGGAGAAAATGGTCCGGCGGGCTTACGCGCCAGAGGATATGGAGCGGTTCAACGAGCTTGTTGGCTTCTTTAAGCGCTACGGCGATCAATACGGGTTCGATTATCTGATGATAGAAGCACAAGGTTATCAGGAGTCGGCCCTCAATCAGGCAGAGCGCAGCTCGGCTGGGGCGGTCGGCATCATGCAGATGAAACCGAGTTCGGCGCGCGAACCCGAGATCGCAATCGAAGGGATCGACCAAAGCGCGGAGCGGAATATCGAGGCGGGCAACAAATATCTTCGCTTTATTATAACGAAATATCTCAACGAGCCATCACTCGATCCGAAGAACCAGACGCTGTTCGCATTTGCTGCCTATAACGCTGGTCCCAACCGGCTCAGACAATTTCGCGACAAGGCAAAGGTGATGGGCCTCGACCCGAATGTCTGGTTCGGCAACGTAGAAAACGCAGCGGCAGCGATAGTCGGACGTGAAACCGTCCAATACGTCAGCAATGTCTACAAGTATTTTATCGCCTACAGTTTGGTAACACACCAAATGGATGAGAACGTGAGCGCGCGCTCCGTTATCGCACCACGTAGGGTTATCTGCGCGGGAGTTGCGGAGCGTAAGCGCGCAGACTGCCAACAGTCGGTGCCTCCCGCCCCTGACACCCTTAGCGTGTCTGCAGGTAGCAGCAACGGTCGAGACGTAGTACGCCCCTAGGAGCTTGGAAATGTTGGAGCCGGCACACTCGTCCGCGCTGGCGTGCATGGCCGCTGGCGGCGCGCGCGCAGCAGCCGAAGAGACTGCCAACCATCGGCTTCCTCGGCGCAGGTACGGCCTCGGCCGCAAGCCAATGGGCCGTCGCCTTTGTGCAGCGGCTGCGCGAACTCAACTGTATCGAAGACCGAACCGTTGCGATTGAGTTTCGTTGGGCAGACGGGCACAACGAGCGAACCACCAAAATCGCAAGTGAGTTCGTTAGGCTCAAGGTCGACGTCATCCTCACCTATGGGAATTCGGTAGCCGACGCGACAAAGCGGACGGTAACGACAATTCCGATTGTATTCGCCGCGGCGGGAGGTCCTGTCGGCACCGGCCTCGTCGCCTCTCTTGCGCGGCCGCTGGAGCGTCGTGGCGGCGGGCCGAGTTTGGCCTAGTCACCACGCGGCGACGTACAGCGGCCCGTGCTCTGGCGCTGCGCCCTATCGGCACCAATCTATCAAGTCGAGCGCGTCTCTGAGAGAGAGTGTGCTAACGTTAATTTATTTCCGCAAAGCGACCACGTTGTTGCCGACCACTCGTGGCTTTTCCTTCGGTTGGTCGCTACCTCCCCCGTCATCAATTGGAATTTCGACCGTAAGCCGCAGCGTCTTGATGGCGTGCTCGATGCTCGCAAGGCGGCGCTCGATCAGCCACAACAGAATGATTGCAAATAGCCCGATCCAAAACATGGTTTTATCCTCCGACGAAACCAGACCCTCCCTCACAGCAAGTGAAAATCACTGGCATGCAGGGGGTGCACGGCTGTGCGCTGTCGTGTCGTGCGGTCGTGTGAACTCACGGCTGCCGATTCGGCATCAGCGCAGCCATTCGGTTCGATTATCGTGCTTTGTGGTTAGTTCGGCATCTACCTATGGATATAGGTCGGCCGCGACGCACAGGCGGCCCGCACTGAGTCACTGACGGCCCATCAACGGGCTCGTCATGGCGTAGCACCGTCGGCCGCGGCTGCTCTTTTTTGCTAACCTCAGATCGGTCGCTCGTTATGTCGACGATGAACGGCTGCCCTGCCTGATCCCCCGCCTTTTGCGCAATCATGCGGGCGACCACGTCAGTGGCTCCGCCCGCGGGGAAGGGCACGACGAGGCGCACGGGTCGGTTGGGAAAAGGTTCTGCCGCATAAGCGGGCATCGCGAGTGACGTCACGAGCGCCGCGAGAGCGAACGCATACTTCATGGTGGTTTGGTCTCCGGGCAAGCAGAACAGGTCGCGCTTATACAGCAAAATCCACAATGCGCCACATCGCTCAGCTTTTGCTTTGCTCCCGAGATTATTTCAAGATTGTCAAGGTTAGCGAGGCGTGCGAGGCGGCAAGTCTTGTAGGTGTAGGTCGGAGCTTTCATTTCGCAGCGTCGACATCCTTCGTCAGATAGGCATGCGACGCCTCCATCCTCTTGCTGAGCGTGGCGAGGTCGACGCCAACGAGCTTGCCGTCGCGTTTCTTAACCTTGCCGTCGACGAAGACCCAATTCACATTGCGTGAATTCGCGATGAGTGCGACTGACGCCACGGGATCGTTGCTTGGATGCGTATTGATGTCTTTGAGATTGATGACGATGACGTCGGCCCGCTTGCCGGGTGTTAAAGAGCCAGTTTTGCTCTCAAGCCCGAGCGTTTTCGCACCCTGTAGCGTCGCGAACTCGATGAGTTCGCGTACGGAAACAATCGTAGGCTTATCGCCTTCCTTGCCGGCGCGCGCAATCTCCTGCATTCGATCAGACATAAGCAACGCCCGCATCTGCGTGAACAGGTCGGTCGGCATACGTGTCTCGTTGTCGATGCTGATCGACGGCTTGAGGCCGTGGCGCGCCCAACGCTGCACGCTGGCAAAGCCGTGGCCCGACATCATCTCTGTCGCAGGGGACGTGGAAATGGTACCACCGGTGTCGGCCATGATTTGCAACTCTTCTTCAGAATTGCGTAGCGTATGCACGTAGGTAATGTCAGGCCCCAGCAACTTGGCTTCATTGAGTTTGGCGATGCCACCGCTCTGAGGGCCCGGGACACCGACATGGACCGTAATCGGCACCGCGATATCGCGGGCGAGTTTGAGGTCGTCGATGGTCGTTTCTAACGACGAGAAATCCGGACCATTAAGCGCCAGGGCCAGAGTCACCAGCTGATCGTTTGAAGAAAAATACTGTTTCTTGATGCGGCGGATGTCGTCTGGGTGGCGATTAGTGCTCTTTGGCGTCCACCATTCCGCGAATGGCCCGATTGGATCACCATGCGCGAACACCGCCCGTAGGCCAGCGTCGTTGAGACCCTGGATTGCCGCATCGGCGTGCTGCGGCGAGTTCATAATGTGCGACCAATCAAGCATCGTGGTAATACCGGAATCGAGCGCACCGAGCGAGCCGAGCAGATTGCCGAGATAAACGTCCTCCGGCCGATAGCGCGGCGCTATCGTCTGCAGGATCACCTTAAGGTAGGCAAAGAAGTCGCCTTCCGGAATCAACCCGCGCAACTGCGTTTCCCAGGTGTGGCGATGGGTGTCGATCAAGCCCGGCATGACGAGCTGGCCAGCGGCGTCGACGACCATTGCGTCCGATGCGGAGAGGTTTGGCTGGACGGCAGCGATCTTGTCGCCGTCGATCACCACGTCACCGGTTTTCAGTTCGCCGATGTTGCGATCGAGCGAGGCGACGTAGCCGCCTTTGATGAGAATCTTTTGCCCAGCGGGTTGTGCGTACGCGGTCGAAGTGAAGCCCGACAGCGGCATCAAAGCCGAGGCAGCAATAGCGCCTTTCAATAGCGAGCGTCGTGCAATTCCCATTGTGTCCCTCCCACGCCATTCCGTTGGACCGCGACCCGGCGTACTGCTGAGCCAATGTTTGGGGGATCTCGCAGGCGTCCCGCTGCGGAGCGTATCGCAGACCCGCCTGCGGCATGCCTAGTCATGGGCGCATGGCTGCTCTCTATCGAGTCCAACGGTTGTCGGCCCGATATCGAGGCAAGTCGTGACCAGGCTGCAGCTCGTAACAACCCCCAACTGACGACGGCCTTGTCCACTTCCCCGTTCCGCCTGATGGAGGGTCGGGCGCAGAGCGCTCGCGATTGCCAGCATGATCAGCGCGGACAGCCCCAACGACCAGTGCACGCCCACCAGGCTGCCGACCGGGCCGGCCGATACGCCACTGAACGCGCGCGACCCCAAACTCGCCTCCCGCCGCTTGGCGACGATGCCTTCGAGCCGCATGATACGCACCGTGGAGACGCTTCTGTGCGAGCGTTGGCCAGCCAGGGCCGCGGGCTAAGCTGGCGCGGTTGGTCAAAACTATATCTAACGACATGAAGCCGCAGTCGGAACCATCAACCCAGGAAGTGCTGGCCGGTCTTGTCGAGCGGGTCACCTATCACAACGCCGAGAACGGCTTCTGCGTCCTCCGGGCCAAGGCGCGCGGGCATCGTGACGTTGTGACGGTGGTCGGCCATGCGGCAACGATTGCCGCCGGCGAGTGGGTCACGGCCTCCGGTGAATGGGCCCCCGAAGCTCAATGCGCACCAACGCCGTGAAGCCATCCAGCGGCTTCGTAACGGCGAGACGCAGGCCGAGATTGCGCGGACTTACGGGGTAGACGCGACGACGATTGGTCGTCTGGATTGCGCACCGGCATAAAAACGCCCCGCCGAGTTGAGCGTCCATCCCTTGACACAGAGCGAGTGGTTTTGCCGATGGTCTCGAGGTGGCTCACAGCCTTCCAGACCAGGCCTTCTGGAAGGGGTTGTACTCGTGTTGATGGCGAGGCTTACCTGTGAGCTGCCAGCGATGATCCTGTGCCGCCACCGGATAGGCAAATGTCAGCGCCAGGGCATCTGCAAGATCGGGTGATGCAAGCCCGCGTCTCTTCATGTCCTCTTTCTTCTCCAGGATAATGGCATCGCGGCCATCGCGTAGCGCGTAGCCGTACTCCACCCCGGTCAGGTCAGCCATCAGCTCGCGGTCGTCCGGGATCATCCCACCGGCCAACCAGGCCCGCATCGCACCCCACATCTCGGCTCGCTTGTTGGCATAGACAATCGCGCCATCCTGGCCGATGTGACTGTGGTCTGCTTTGCCCCCGAACTGCACATCAAAGACCCTGTGCTGCAGCTGACGCTCTCGGTCCGTTTGAGCAAGGCACGAATCGCATGTCCCCGCGTCGGGCGGCACGTCGTGGTTCGCCCAGTTGGCGCCTCTGTTGATCATTATGGGGTCAGTCGTGGTTGTACATTCAGTACTATCATGGAACCATTTCTGGGGTCAATACCACTTGTGACCCCATCAATAATGTGGCAACACTGTGGGGTAATGGAGGAGATCAGGATGCCGCGCCGCAAATCCACGGACGTTATTCAGCTGAAACTGAGATTTCGCGAAGAACTGCGACACCTAATCGAGAAATCGGCAAGGGAAAGGGACATATCTCTGAACGGCGAAATTGTACGGCGACTGGAGGAGAGCATCGAGGACGATAAATTGCCACCCCGTCGAGATCTCGCGACAGCCCTTCTCCGTGCAGTCATAAACCATCCCGATACAACCCTTCTCGGTGATGCACCAATTCTGACCGCGATACGCGAATTGCTCGGTGATACGAAATTTAATGAGGGGATAAGGGCGCTATTGGATGAAAAAAAAGATAGCCCAAAAAAACCTCCACTCTACGGAGCAAGAATTCGGCGCGGAGGGTCGTCGCCCACGGGCCAATCTAAAGCCGTAACAGAGGGATTACCGGAAACATATTTGTGCTCTCATGCTCGATTCTGGGGCGCTTCCGGGTTAGGCCCGCAGGCGTCGTCAGCACAATCGCTGGCGGGCCGTTATTTTCGGGAAAACTCACGCGCGGATCGGGATCACCTCCGCGCGGCTGGTGGGTGTCTCGCAGAACGCCGCCCAGTCGGCCATCAGGCGGCGGCGCCGTTCGAACATGTCCGTTCGACGATAGGCCAGCTCGACCGCATTACCCACGCGGTGCGCGAGCGCCATTTCGGCAAGCTCGCTGGGATAGTTCGTCCGCTCAGCACACCAATCGCGGAAACTGCTGCGGAAACCGTGCGTAGTCGTGGGCTGCTTCATGCGAATCAGCAGCATCTTCATCGAAGCGGGAGACAGGTATTGGCGGCCCCTGTGCCCGGTAAAGATGTATTCTCCGTTGCGAGGTAGGGCCTCCAGGAGCGCCACGGCAGCGGGAGCCAATGGTACCCTATGTTCGCGCCCACCTTTCATTTTTGAAGCAGGTAGAGCCCACGTGCTGGCCTGCAGGTCCATCTCGGACCATTTGGCGGTCAACACTTCGTTTGAACGTGCCGCCGTCAAAACAACGAATTCCAGGCAGCGGGCCGTCATCCCCCCGATTTTGCGCAGCTCTTCGATGAATGTAGGAAGTTGAGAGTAGGGAAGGGCTCGATAGTGCACGACTGTCCGCACCTTCGACCGCGTCGGCAATAAATTCTCCAGATGACCGCGCCACCTGGCTGGATTTTCGCCAGCCCGATAGCCGCGTACCTTGGCCCAATCCAGCACATTCTCAATGCGGCCACGCACGCGAGAAGCGGTATTGACCTTGGTATGCCAAAGCAACTCCAGCGCTTTGGAGACCAGCGCTGTGTCGATCATGTCCACCGGAGTGCTGCCGAATACGGGTGTGACATACGCTTTTAGCGACCGGGTCCATTCGTTGGAATGCTCGACGCTACGCCACCCCGCTCTGTGGCTTGCTAAGTAGGCTGCCGCGCACTCGTCAAAGGTTGGTACGGGTTGCTTTGCCAATTCCCGGCGCAGCGAAACCCGCTGGTCACGTTTCACAGTTAGCGGGTCATATCCGTCAATGATAAGCCTGCGCGCGTCCTGAGCCTTCTCACGGGCTCGTGCGAGCGTGATATCCGGGTAGCTCCCCAAGCCCATCCAATGTGCATAGCCGTCACGCTTGTATCTGAACATCCAAGTGCGGTTGAGGCCTGTCGCGCCTTGTCTGACTGTTAGAACCAGGCCGCCACCGTCACCGTAAACGCCTGGGCCCGCCGTTCTAACCTGAATGTCCTTGAGTTTTCCCAATGGTCTCATTTGTCTGCGATACTTTCATCCTACAAATTCGCCAACACTGATTTGCTGGATTGTGGTGGATGACGGCGAACTTTGCAAGCCATCAACAACAAATAAAAAATGTAAAATGTGCCTGTGGCATCGCTGTAACTTGCATTGATGTGGACGTCTATGGACTACGGTGGACAGATGATGCTAAAGAACTCTTTGCCTCGTTATTAGAGCATGTTCCGGATCTGTCAGGCCATACGCTCGGCGTCATGGCCGGGCTTGTCCCGGCCATCCACGTCTTGTTCGCGGCAACATCGGGAAGGACGTGGATGCCCGCGACAAGCGCGGGCATGACGGTGGAGGGGATTCCGAGATGGACTCGCAAATCGATCAGCAAGGTGATCAATCAGCGCCACGGCTTGAATTCGTGTTCCAGATCCGGATCGACCTCGGCGAGCGCGTCATCTTCGGTCCGCTGGTCCGCGGCGGGAAGCAGGGTTTTGTCGCGGTGCAGGGTGGCGAGATCACCGGCCCTCGGCTGCAGGGGCGCGTGCTGCCCGGCACAGGCGGCGACTATCCCTACATCTGGCCGGACGGTACGTTCGAGTTTGACGCACATTATCTTCTGGAGGCGTCCGACGGCACTAAGATGCGCATCCGCAACCATGGCTACCGGCACGGACCGAAGGAAGTCATTGACCGTCTGCTGGCGTACGAGCCGGTCGATCCATCCGGCTACTACATGCGGATGACGCCGTCGTTCGAGGTCCCGGCCGGGCCGCACGAATGGCTCGGCAAGACGGTGTTCGTCGGTACCGGCAACCGGCGGCCGAACTATTCGATCTTTCGCTACTGGGCGGTCTACTGATCATGGCACTCGGCGTGCTGGTCCCGCTCAAGCTCGAGCATGTGTTCGACCTGCGAGTTTCATTCGGCGAGGAGCTACCGCTCGGGCCGACGTCGCTGGCGCACGACCGCGTCTTTCATCTGGTCACCGGCGGCACGGTCTCGGGCCCGCGATTGAGCGGCATTCTTGTTCCCAATTCGGGCAGCGACGCGCCATGTCGCAGCAAAGACCGCGCCGTGATCGAAGGCGAGTGGCTGATCCGCGCCGCCGACGGCACCGTCATTCGGATGGTGAACTCAGGCTACGGGCCGGGCGCGCCGATGTCAGCGCCGTGGCGTGCCGATGTGCCTCAGTATGCCGGCGCGAGCCTGTACCTCTCGCCGAAATTCGAGGCGCCGGACGGCCCGCACGCGTGGCTCAACCGGACCGTGTTCGTCGGCAAGGGCGACCGGCGGCGTACCGATGCGTCCATTCGAATCTTTGCGGTGATGTGACCATGTCCGACTTCGATGCGACGCTCGAATTCGTCTTCCAGGTGCGTGTCGATTTTGCCGACCGCCTGAAGTTTCCGCCCGAACGCAACGGCGTGCGCCGCGGCTACACCGGTGTCGCCGGAGGCGCTGTTGAAGGACCGCGGCTCTCCGGCAAGGTTCTCCCCGAGAGTGGCGGGGACTGGCCACACTTCATGCCCGACGGCGTCGTCTATTTCGAGGCGATCTACGTGATCGAGGCTGCCGACGGCACGCAGATCGTGATCAACAATCGCGGCCTGCGCCACGCTCCGCCCGAGATCGTCGCCAAAATGGAAGCGCACGAGCCGGTCGACCCATCGAGCTACTATTTCCGGGTGCGGCCGGTGTTCGACGTGCCGGCCGGTCCGCATGACTGGCTCGGCCGCACCATCATTGTTGGCGGCGCCGACCGCCACCGGACGCATTCGATCTTTACCTACTACGCATTGGTCTGAGTGATTGATTTGGGTACTCTTGGCGGCCAGCCGGGAGAACGCCCATGATCGTACGAGAAGAGCCGGATGGCTCGCTCGTTCTCATCAATCAGACCGACCACGCCAAAATTTCGGGAGTGTTCGCAGCCCACTGGGGTAATGGCGAATTCGAGCGCCCGCGCCCATACGAGCCGGCGGTGCGCGCCGCGATCTATCACGACAGCGGCTGGAACCGTTACGAGACCGGCCCGCGCTGTGACCCTACCACCGGCAAGGTGCCGAATTTCCTGCAGGTCCCGAGCGATCGCACGCAGCTCGATGCATACCAACGCGCGATCGACTGGCTCACCGAGATCGATCCTTACGCCGGGCTGCTGATCAACAAGCACCGCACCGGGCTGTGGCGCGGGCGCTACGACGCGATCAGCCATCCGGCATTCTTCGGTGCGCGGCATCCGAATCCTGATGTGGAGAATTTCGTCAGCGAGAACGAAGCCCGGCAGAAAGAGCAGGAGCGTTCGCTCGACGCGCACGAGCTTTGGATCAACTATCAGCTGCTGCAGTTCTGGGATCTGCTGTCGCTCTATTTCTGCATGCGCCCGCCGCACGATGAGTACATCGAGCCGGTTCCGCAGGACTACGCCGGCGTCAAACGCGCGCGCGTCACGCTCAAGGTGCTCGACGGCGGCAAGGTTGCAATCGATCCTTATCCGTTCAATGTTCCCTCGCTGGAAGTGAGTGTGCTTCACAGGCGGCTACCGACCACGACGTTTCCGGATAACGCGGCGTTTCGTGCGGCCTACTATCAGGCGTTGCCGCAGATGATGCGCTTTGAGTTGGTCAGGGCGGCGTGAAGCGAAGCTCCACGCATTGACACCAGGAACGCGCGTGCTCACCATCTGCCGACCATGACCGTACCCAAACCGACCCAGAGCCTCGAGCCGCCCGCGAGCTTCGTCTACACCGGCCCGATGTCGACGTGCGGGCGCAACATCAATCGGTTTTCGCTTAGCCTGAAGCTTCCCGAGAATCGCAAGGCGTTCCTGGCCGACCCGAATGCCTACATGACGCGCTTTGACCTGAGCAAAGCGGAGAAGGACCTCGTCCAAGCGCGTGATTGGACCGGATTGCTGAAGGCAGGCGGTCACCTGCAGGCGATCCTTAAGATCGCCGCCGCGGTCGGCGAAAATCTCTGGCACATCGGTGCGCACAACGCAGACCTTGCGGTTGCGGACATGATTGCCGCGTGTCCGCGCCGCGTCGGCGGCCTGCCGGAGGGCGTCTGATGGCGCAAGTCATCGGCGGCTTCGGCGTCTCGCATTCGCCCTCCATGGGCTACGAGTACGACAAGGGCATCACCGGGCGCTTCGACCCGCGCTGGAAGATCTGGTTCGATGGCCTGCAGCCGGTCAAGCGATGGCTCGCGGAGGCGCGGCCCGATCAGATCGTCATCGTCTACAACGATCATCTCAATCATTTCACGTTCGACGCCTACCCGACCTTTGCGCTCGGCGTTGCAGACGAGTTTCCGCAGGCGGATGAGGGGTTCGGACTGCGCCCGTTTCCGAGCCTCGCCGGCGACACTCAGTTCGGCTGGCACGTCGCCAATTATCTGGTGCGACATGAGTTCGATCTGACCATTTGCGAAAACATGAAGATCGACCACGGCATCTACTCGTGGCTGCCCTACGTGACAGCGCCGCCCTGGCCGGCGCCGGTGCTGCCGCTCGCCGTCAACATGGTGCGCCATCCGATTCCGACTTCGCAGCGCCTGCGCAAACTCGGAGAGGCGATCCGCGGAGCGATCGCGAGCTATCCCGGCAACGCGCGGGTCGCGGTGATTGCGACCGGCGGGATGTCGCATCAGATCAGCGGCGCGCGCTTCGGCATGGCGAACGAAGAGTGGGATCGTTATTTCCTCGCGCATCTGACCAACGATCTCGACAAACTCGTCGCCATTCCGCAGGAGGAGATCATGCGGATCGGCGGCACCGAGGCGTCGGAACTGGCGCTGTGGTTTGCGATGCGGGGCGCGCTTTCGGACAAGGCGCACCATGTGTACGATTTCTACACATTCCCGCAGATCACCGGGTGCGGGGTGATTGTGTTGGACGAGGCGGCGAGCTAGCCGAGTTCACCATCCCGGGCTGTGCTCCCGAAGGCGCGACCGCGTAGGCGCGTCATAGCGTCAATATTCGTCAAACATGCGCTGGATCGCGTCGGGATCGCGCGTTCGGGTGAGCGCGAGCGTGAGCAGCCACGCCGCTTTGTGCGGGCTCAGGTTGTCGGCCGCGACCATCCCGGGTTCCTGCCAGTTGTCGTCGCGAACGACGCGGCCGTCGCCGACACGCGAGCTGCGCACGATCACCACCCCCTTGGCGGCGAGCGCGGCAAGCTCCTTGCGCATGTCACCGGTCGAGCCGGCGCCCGAACCGGCGATGACCAATCCTTCCGCACCGGCATTAACGGCCGCCGCGGCGAGATCGGCGCGCGCGCCGGTGAACACGTAGATCACGTCGACGCGCGGCAGCCGCTCTACGTTTGAAATGTCGAATTCGCTGTCGAGCGTGTGGCGCCGCATCGGCGCGCGGTAGAACACGATCTCATCGAGATCCACGTAGCCGAGAATGCCGAGATCGCGGCTGCGAAACGTCTGCAGCCGGTAGGTGTTGGTCTTGGTCACGTCCCGCGCCGCATTGATCTCGCTGTTGGCGACCACCAGCACTCCCATGCGGTGCGCCTTGCTTGAGGCGGCGACCCGGATTGCGTCGATCAGGTTCAGCGGGCCGTCGCTGCCGAGCGCCGTGAACGGCCGCTGCGCGCCCGTGACCACGATCGGTTTGTTGGTATGCACGGTCAGATTGAGGAAATACGAGGTTTCCTCAATGCTGTTGGTTCCCTGCACGAACACGATGCCGCCGACCTCGGGACGGCGCGCCACCGCTTCCATCCGCGCGGCGATCGCCTGCAGGGCTTTGGCGCTGTCGATCGGATACGGGTTTTTATCATCGACCTCGACCTTTGCGATCCGACCGATCTCGGGTAAGGCCGCCAGGAGCTCGTCGCCCTTGAGCGGCTTGCGCCCGCTGATCCACTCGGCGTAGCGCAACATGTCCATGCGGTCGACGCCCTGGCCCGGCAAGGTTCCGGGTCCGATCATCAACCAGATCAGTGTTGGATCCACACCATCCCCCTGAGACTGCGGCAGGCGCACTGTTTCATATCAGTATTATGGCGGGAGCTACTGCGCTTCCAGTCCGGCCTCCTTGACGATGCGCGCCGCGGTCGTTCGGTTGTCCTTGAGGTAGCGCCCGAACTCCTCGGGCGTATCGAGGATTGGGATCAGCCCCAGGCTGAGCATGTTCTTCTCAGCGAACGCCGGATCGCTGGCGATCGCGACTACGATCTCGCGCAACTTCGCCACGATGGCAGCCGGGGTTCCGGCCGGCGCGACCAGGCCGAAATAGGCTTGGGTCAACGGCCCGGTGTAGCCGATCTCGCGCAGCGTCGGCACGTCGGGCAAGAGCGGCGAGCGCTTGTCGGTGTCGACCGCAAGCGCGGTCATTGTTCCGGAACGGATGTGCGGAACGAAATTGGCAAGGCCGGAAAACGCAATCGGCGTCGATCCAGCCATGATGGCGTTCGCGGCATCCGCCCCGCCCTTGTAAGGCACCCGGACGAGGTCGGCGCCGCTCTGTTGACGCCAGGTCTCCATGAAGAACGCGAGTGGTACCGCCGGCGACATGTAGCTCAGCGTTCCGGGCTTGGCTTTCGACACCGCGGCAAGATCGTCGAGCGAGCGCACCCCGAGCGACGAATTGACGATCAGCACGGCGGTGACGAAGAACACATTGGTGATCGGGACGAACGCGTTCGCATCGTACGCGAGCTTCTTGAACAGGAATTGGTTGTAGGCGAGCGTCTCGACCGGCAGCAGGCAGATGGTGTAGCCGTCGGGTGGGGCGTCCGCGCAGGCTTGCCCGCCGATATTGAGCGCGCCGCCGGGCCGGTTTTCTACGACGATCGACTGACCGGTTCGCTTCTGGAACTGGTCGCCGAGCACGCGCATGAAGACATCGCTGGTGCCGCCGGCGCTCAGCGCCGTGATCGCACGCACGGGTTTTTGCGGGTAGTCCTGCGCGTTCGCCAGCCTGCCCGCTGCCGCAACGAGGACTAAAAGAAGGGTCAAGACCCGCCACATGTCGCTTCCCCCGTTATTGTTCGGCTTGTCGAGAAAGTAGGCTTGCGCACTAGCTCGCAATAGCACCCGCGTTCTTGCGGGCAATCGCGATCTCGTTGCGCGCTGCGCGCGCCATCAGGCCGCTGTCGTTTCCGAGGGTAACAAAGCGGAAGCCCTTGTCGATCATGCGGGCCGCGTAGGCGCCGGTGAGGTTGTGCACGCCGGCAAACAGGCCGCGTTTTCCGGTTGCCTTGAGCAACATGTCGTAGATCGAAAAAATCTGCGGCTCCTCGCGGTCGAGCAGCGGCTTGAGGCCGAGCGACAGGCCGAGATCGCTTGGCCCGATGTAGATGCCGCTGATGCCGGGCGTGTCCAAAATCGCATCGATGTTGTCGATCGCTTCTTGGGTTTCGATCATCGGGATCACCAGCACCTCGTCGTTGGCGATCGACTGATAGGGGCTCGCTTCGCCATAGGCGGCGGCGCGGATCGGGCCATTGCTGCGCTTGCCCTGCGGCGGATAGAGACAAGCGCTTGTCAGCGCTTTCGCGTCGGCCGGGGTGTTGACCAGCGGACAGATCACACCCCAGGCGCCGGCATCGAGCACCTTGCCGATCATGCCGGGCTCGTTCCAGGGCACGCGCACCAGCGGCGTGATCGGGCATTTGTCCATCGCCTGAAAGCACTGCACCATCGACTGGTAGTCCTGCACGCCGTGCTGCATGTCGACGGTGACGCTGTCGAAACCGCATTGCGCCATCACCTCGGCCGAGAAGCCTGACGGGATCGCGAGCCACGCGTTGAGACAGGCCTTGCCGGACTTCAGTCGCGCCTTGAGTTTGTTCATACCGTCTTCCTTTGCTGACCTCCGCGCAGGGAAGTCATTTAATCCTCGATGACCTTTCCGCCGATGATCCGTCGTACCGGATTTTCCAGCACGCCGAGTCCAGTGATCGAAACCCGAACCGGACCGCCCAGTTCCGTGATGTTCGCCGTATGAAGGCTGCGCCGGCCGGTCTTACCCGGTCGGAACGCTGTCCCCATGGAGATCACATCGCCGGGCCAGAGCGAATGGAACTTGGTGATGAACGCAATCGTCTGCGGGACCGGGTAGCTGTAGAAGCTCGTCGAGTCCTCGGCAATGAGCTCGTCCTTGTGCCAGCACAGGACGTCAAGCGCGTGCGGGTCGGCGATCTCATCCTTGGTCACGAGCCATGGCCCGAATGGGCCGAAGGTGTCGCTTCCTTTGTAACGCGCCGTATACGAGAGGTGCTGCTCGCGCTTCTCGACCTTGGTGGGATCGTCCTTGGCAGGATAGAGCGCGTAATAGTGCACCATGTCCTGCGCCCGCATGCCGTTGCCGGTCATGTCGTTCATGATCGAGTAGCCGTAGACGACTGACATCGCGTCCTCGAGCGCGACGTGCCGGCAGGCGCGCCCGATGATCACGGCGAGCTCCGGCTCCGGGTGCACGCTGCCATAAAAGTCATGGACCTCGATCGACTCGCGGTGGCCGACCAGGCAGGAGGCGGGCTTGAGGAAGAACAGCGGGTGATTGGGCGAACTGATCTTGCGCGCATCGCTCGCCGAATTGTTGAGCGCAATGCCACAGATCTTCGCCGGCCGGCGCACCGGCGGGTGCCAGTGAATGTCGGCGACCGCGATCGGTCTGATCTGGGCACGATGCTCGCGTGCAAACTGCCCCGCGTCACGCAGCAACGCACGCCCGTCCTCGCCCTGTTCAATCAATGCGATCATATCGGACGGTGCCTCACGGCCGACAAGGCCCGCGATTTCGGCGAGATCGGCCAGTTGATGCTCGTCGAGCGCAAACCCGATCCGGTCGCGTCCGGCAAACCGAAAGCTCGCGAGCTTCATGAAGCGGCTCCCCCGGCCCACGGCAGGTCGGTGTCATTCCAGTAGTGGACGAGACGCTGCGCAAACCGCCATTGGCCGCCCACGTGTACAAACACGTCGTCGGAATGCCCGCTCACCTCGACGGTCTTGGCGCCGCTCGCCTTACTCCATTTGGTCACCAGCCAATAAGCTTTGACGCCGACGTTGCCGTTGCTCGGGCGGAACCGAAGGTGGCTGATGATGTGCTGGCGGCCGCGAAACGGCGGCGAGGTCGTCAGCGCACGCACGTAGGCGCCGATTGCGTCATGACCCTTGTAAATATGTCCGGCGGTGTCGCCGAACACGGCATCGGGCGCGAACAACGTGAGAAAAGCCGGCACGTCACCACTATCGAGCGCCCAGACGTATTCGGCGTAGAGATCCTCGATGGCGTGGCGATCGTCCGTCGCGATGATGGGCATGAGAGACCGGTCCTGTTCGGATTCTGTGTTAGGCGGAGCGAGTCTGGTCAAGCGCGCCGCGCAGGACAAGAGCCGAGATGTGATCGGCGATATGCTTTGGCTGATCGAGCTCCATTCGCTTGAGGCAGGCCTGCGTGTCGGGATTCGGCGATGTGCGCAGGCCGCGCAGCCCCAGCGTTGCGATCTCGATGGGCGAGGCGGCCCGCAGCCGTTGCAGCGCCGGAATCAGCTGCTGTTCGACCTCCGTGAAATCAGTTCCGAACGGGAACAGCGGCAGGTGCCCGGCAGCGCGCGCGGGCCCCAGCGTCTTGGCTACTTGCTGCGGCGTGTTGTTGCGCCAGTTCGGCGGCAGCGCAAAACTTGCCTCGATCTTGCCTGCGGCCTTGGCGCGCGCCAAGAGCTCGTCCTGGAAGCGGGCGTCGGTAACGCTCAGCATGGCCGCGATGGTGTCGCGGTCGGTCTTGCCGCGCAGATCGGCAACGCCGTACTCGGTGACGACGATGTCGCGCAAGTGTCGCGGGATCGTGGTCTCGTCGTACTCCCAGACGATGTTGGACGAGGTGCGGCCCGCGACCGTGCGAGTCGAGCGCAGGATGATGATCGAGCGCGCGTCCGGCAGGGCGAAGGCTTGTGCCACGAAATTGTACTGGCCGCCGACGCCGCTGACCACCTTGCCGCCCGCAAGCGTGTCCGACACGACCGCCCCGAGCAGCGTTGTCATCATCGCGGTGTTGATGAAGCGCGCCTTGACGCGCGCCCGCCGCTTGTCGTCTTCGCCGCCATAGAGCTCGTTGACGAACGCGATGGCCTTCATGTGCAGCTTGTCGAGCTCGCTTGCCGGCATCTCGCGCAGCGCCCGGTAGAACGCGCGCGATCCGACGAAGAAGCCGGCATGCAGCAAGGCGCCGTCGACCTCGCGCCTGACCACCCCGGTGCGCATCAGATCGATAAATCCTTCGACAAACATTTCGCTACAGCCATAGAGGCCGGTGGCGAAAGGCGCGCGTTCGTGCGCGATCGGCGGCTCTCGGGTGACGTGACGTGACACGATGTCGTCGAACACGGCATTGTGCCGATGCCGCAGCACCAACGCCTGCGCGACCGCGTCGCCGAGCGCACCGATGCCGAGCTGCAATGTCCCGCCGTCCGGAACCAGGAGTGCGGTGTGCACGCCGGCGGCGTACTCGGTGAGTTCGACCGGCTCCCGCGGCGGTGCAAACAGCGGAAAGTCGGTCGCAGATGAATCGAGCACAAAGTCGAAATCATCAGCAGCGACGTCGGCATCGCCGCCCATGAACGGCATGTCGGAATTGACCTGCGCCACGGTCAGGATCTTTAAACCGGCCGTGCGCCGCAGCGCCAACAGTTCGACGCTGAGGTCGGTGTTCGAGCTCAGGCTGTAGCGGGTTTCGCCGTCGCGCACGCGCTTGGCGACCAGCTGTCCGAATACGTTGGCGCCGCGGTCGAGCACATAGCGCAGTGCGTGCGTGTAGTTCGCCGAGATGTAGCTCTGCTGCGCCGAGGGCGAGTGCAGCCGGCTGCCAGCCAGAAAGAAGAACTCATTGACCTCGATGTTGGGCGGCAGCCGTCCGGCTCGCTGGGCCAGTCCATATGAAAGCTCCGGATAGCCAACGAACAAGCGATCGGAGACAGGCCCGATGAAGCGGCGCTCCAGGTCCCGGGAAGGGTGGGGTTTCTCGAGCGTCAGCGCGGTGAAGATGCGCAGATTGATCGAGCGGTCGGCGGCGGCGCGGGCGTAGAGCGCATTCGCCACGTGATTGGCTTTGCCGATTCCGAGCGGGAGGCCCAGCACAATGGTCTTGCCGACCTGCGCGATAATCGCTTCGGCGAGGCGATCCGGATCTGCGAAGAACGTGGGCTCTTTCATGCGAGCTGCGACCAGCCCGGATCGGGCCGGAAGCGCTCACCGTATTTGGCTGCGAGTCTCTCCAGCGCTTGCAGTACGTTGGGGACCCCGCGCGTGCGGGCATAGTGCAGCGGCCCGCCGCGGAACGGGGCGAAGCCGGTGCCGAAGATCATGGCGCCGTCGACCGTCTCTTCGTCGGCAACCACGCGCTGGCGCAAACACGCAACGCAGGCATCGACCATCGGCAGGATCAGCCGGTCGGTCATCTCCGCGAGATCCTCCGCAGCGCGGGCTTTGTCCGCGCCCTCGGGTGCAGCGGCCGGCGGGTGTTTGACCGCCTTGCCGTTCTTCCATTCGTAAAGGCCTTTGCCGGTCTTGCGGCCGAGCTCGCCCTTCTTGACCTTGTCCTGTAGCCATTGCGGCACCTCGGGCAGCGGGCGCTCGAACATGTCGCGCCCGTCGGCGCTCGGCTTGAGTGCCCCTCGCAAATGCTCGGCCACGCTCAGGCAGATGTCGAGGCCGACCTCGTCGGCGAGTTCGATCGGACCCATCGGCATGCCGAACTGCTCCGCGGCGGCATCGATGGTCTCCTTGGGGGTGCCCGCGTCGAGCATGATGAAAGCTTCCATCATGTAGGGCATCAGCGCGCGATTGACGAGAAAACCGGGTGAGCTCTTGACCGGCGTCGGCAGCCGGTCGATGCGACCTAGAAACGCGTTCGCGGCGGTGAGCACGCTGGGATCGACGGCGTCGTGGCTCACGACTTCGACGAGCTGCATGCGCGACACTGGATTGAAAAAGTGCAGGCCAATGAAGCGGTCGGGGCGACGCAGACCTGTGCGCAGCTGCTCGAGCGCGATGCTCGACGTGTTGGTAGCGAGGATCGCGTCCGAACGCATCTGCTGTTCCGCCGCCGCGTAGATGCGTTGCTTGAGATCGAGCCGCTCCGGAGCCGCCTCGATCACGAGGTCGGCCGATCGAATTCCATCGCTGCGCAGATCGGGCACCAGCCGGTCGAGCGCGTCGCGGATATCGGTGCCTTTGTGGCCGATCTTCTTGTAAAGGTCGGCCGCGCGCTTGATCGCGCCGGCAATCGGCTCCGCCTTCACGTCGCCGAGGCTCACCGTCAGCCCATGCCATGCGCACCAGGCGGCGATGTCGCCGCCCATGGCGCCGGCGCCGATGACATGGACGCGGGTGCCGGGCCATTTGCCGTCGGCAAGGGCCTTCATGCGTTCACGCAGGAAAAACACGCGCACCAGGTTCTGCGCTGTCGAGGTGACGATCAGGCGCGCGAACGAGGCGATTTCGGCTTTCTGCATCGCCGCCGGATCGCCGCCGTGCGTCTCCCACAGATCGATCAGTGCGTAGGGCGCCGGGTAGTGCTCCGGGGGCGCCTTGGCCTTTGTTTCCTTGCGCATGCGCGCGGCCAGCAACGCCCGCGCCGGGCCGCTGTTGAACAGCGTTATCGACCAGCGCGGCCGCGCGGTCTTCAGCTTGCGGGCGGCGACGTCGCGAACCGCCGCATACACGTGACGTTCCTGCGTCACCGCATCCACGAGGCCCAACGATTTTGCGCGCCGAGCCCGCAAGGTGCGCCCGGTCAGCATCATCGTCATCGCTTCGATCGGATTGATGAGGCGAGGCAGCCGCACGGTGCCGCCGAGCCCGGGGTGCAAGCCGAGCAGCACCTCGGGGAAGCCGAGGCGCGCGTCCTCGGTCGCGATCCGATAGTCGCAGGCGAGCGCGACTTCGAGCCCTCCGCCCAGACAGTAGCCGTGAATGACGGCGACCGTCGGCACGTTGAGGCGATCGAGCCGGTCGACAACGTCGTGGGCGAGCTTGAGCCTTGCCTCGATGTCATTCGGGGCCGCGCTGCCGCGAAACTCCCCGACGTCGGCGCCGGCGATGAAGCCGCCGCGCTTGGCTGAGCGGATCACCAGCGCTTTAGGCGGGTCGTTCTCGATCACGCTGAGCACATCGCCGAGTTCGCGAACCACGTCCTCCGACAAAGTGTTGGCGCTCGAGCCCTGTTTGTCGATCAACAGCCAGGCGATGCCGTCCTCGTCGCGCGCGAGCCGCCAATTCTTCCACGGCCCCGGCGGTACGGAGAGCGCCTCGACCTTGCGGCGAAGCTGATCGACCGTGATGCCGCCGTCCGCGCCGGCGGCTTGCTCATCGGCATCGTCGGACGCTGGCGTGAACGGACCGAGCTCGAGGTCGCGCGGCTTAAGGAGCTCCAAGGCTGTCGTCATCTCTACACCGTTTCGATCAACATGGCGCCGCCTTGGCCGCCGCCGATGCACTCGGTCGCGATTCCGCGCTTCCTGCCGAGCCGCTTCATGGCGTTGACGAGATGCAGCACGATCCGGTTGCCGCTTGCGCCTACCGGGTGGCCGAGCCCGATCGCGCCGCCGTCGACGTTGAGCTTGTCGCGCGCGATCGCGCCAGCCGCACCCGGCAGATTGAGCACGCGGCGGCAGAACCGCTCGTCCTCCCAGGCGGCGAGGCACGCCAAGACCTGCGCCGCGAACGCTTCGTTGATTTCCCAAAGTTCGATCGCATCGAGCGCGAGATTGTGCCTGCGCAGGAGCTTCGTCGACGAGAGCACCGGCCCCAACCCCATGATCGACGGGTCCAACGCGCCCCAAGCGCTGTCGACGATGCGCGCGCGCGGCTTGAGATCGTGTTTCTTCACCGCGTCCTCGGAGGCAAGGATCACCCACGACGCGCCATCGGTGATCTGCGAGCTGTTGCCGGCCGTGACCTTGCCCCACGGGCGTTCGAACGCCGGCCGCAGCTTGGCAAGCGTCTCGACGGTGGTGTCCGGGCGTTCGCCGTCGTCATAGTCAAATAGGCGCCCGTCGCGCCCGAACGCCGGTTCAAGTTCGCCCTCGAAGTATTTTTCCTTGTGCGCGTGCGCCAGCCGCTGTTGGCTTTCGGCCGCGTAGGCGTCGGCGTCATGGCGCGAGATGTGGAAGTCGTGCGCCAAAATCTCGGCGGTCTGGCCCATGTTGAGCTCGACCACCGGATCGGTCAGGCCGCGCTCGAGCCCGATCACCGGCTTGAAGAAGCTTGGGCGCACGGACAGGAATGCTCTGAGACGCGCCGCCAGATCGCGCGCGCCAAACAGCGAGGCGTACCATTCGACCGCGCTCTTGCGGAACACGAGCGGAGCGTGGCTGAGCGACTCGGCGCCGCCTGCCAGGATCAGATCGGAGATCCCTTCCTGGATGTAGCGATAGGCGGTGTCGATCGACTGCATGCCGGAGCCGCAGTTGATCTGTACGGTGAACGCGGTCATCGCGTCGCCCATGCCGAGCCGCAACGCGGCAACGCGCGCCGGGTTCATCTCGTCGGCGATGACGTTGACGCAGCCGAGGATCACCTGATCGAACGCGGTCGGCGGGAACGGCTGGCGCAGCAGCAGCGGCCGGCCGCATTGCACGGCGAGGTCGACGGGGGTGAACGGGCCCGGCTTGCCGCGCGCCTTGAGGAATGGCGTGCGGCTGCCGTCGATGATGTAGACCGGACGGCCTAGGCTGCGTTCGCGGGCGATATCGTTGATGACACACCTCCGTGCCTGGTTAGTTCCTCGGGGGCGAAATCATCGACATTGATCACGTCGGCGACCGCCTTGGCGAGCGCCGCGAGTTGCGCCGCCTCGCTCTCGTTGATCAGGCCCTGTGCGCGCGCCGCCTCGATATCATGCACGTGCGCCTTGCGCAGCCGGTCGCGCAGCGGCTGCGCCGCTACCACGAGCTTGAATGCGCGATCGAGCCGCGCGATTGGCCCGTCGTCGGTCGGGTGGAACAGGCCGACCGTCACCCGATCGCGCGTGGCCGACGGCTCGAACAGAATATCGGCGCAGGCGATGGTGAGCGCGTCGCGGGGACCGCGATGCTGCGGACCCAACGGCATCACCAGGAAACGCAACAGCCACGCCGCCGGCCGGTTCGGCAGGTTGGCGAGCAGTTCGTCGAACCGTGCCGCGATGGTGGCGAGCCCGCTCTGCATGGCGAATTCAACCAGCGGGAAGTCGGCATCCTGACGGCCTTCATCCTGCCAGCGCTTGAGCACTGTCGAGAGCAAATAAAGCTCGGACAGGATGTCGGCAAAGCGCTCCGAGATCAGCTCCTTGCGCTTGAGCGCGCCGCCGAGCGTGAGCAACGCGATGTCGACCGCGAGCGCGAAAGCGGCCGAATACCGCGCCAGCTGCCGATAGTAGGGCGTTGCCTTGCCGGCGTCGGGCGCCGGCGCAAACAAGCCGAACGTCCAAGCGCGCCCCCAGGCGCGGCCGGCGGTCACAAACGCGTGGCCGACGTGAGCCCAGAATGCCTGATCGAATGCGTTGAGGCCGCGCGCATGATCGGTGTCCTCGAGTGCGAGAATTTCCTTGAGGATGTAGGGATGGCTGCGGATCGCGCCCTGACCGAACTGGATCAGCGCGCGGGTCACGATGTTTGCGCCCTCGACCGTGATGCCGACCGGCACCGCGCGATAGAGCGTGCCGAGGTAGTTCTGCGGCCCCTCGATCACCGCCTTGCCGCCATGCACGTCCATCGCGTCGTTGACCGAGGTGCGCAGCCGTTCGGTCGCCTGGCCTTTCATGATAGCGGTGACCACCGCCGGGTGATGACCCTGGTCGATCCCGGCGCAGGTATGGCGGCGCGCCGCATCGAGCAGATACGCGGTTGCGGCCATGCGTCCCAACCGTTCCTGGATCGCCTCGAAGCGGCCGATCGGCAGATGAAACTGCTCGCGGATGCGCGCATAGGCGCCCGTCGTGTGCGCCGTGTAGGCCGCGCCTGCGGCGGAGAGCGACGGCAGTGATATGCCGCGCCCGGCAGCGAGCGCGCTCATCAGCATCTTCCAGCCTTTGCCGGCCTGCTCGACGCCACCGATGATGTGATCGAGCGGAATGAAAACGTTGTGGCCTTCGTTGGGGCCGTTCTGGAACACCTGCATAGCGGGCAAATGGCGCCGGCCGATCGTTACGCCCGGCAAATTGGCCGGCACCAGCGCGACGGTGATGCCGACATCCGCCTCCGGCCCGATCAGATGGTCGGGATCATGCAGCTTGAAGGCGAGGCCGAGGACGGTCGCGATCGGACCGAGCGTGATGTAGCGCTTGTGCCAGTTCAGCCGGATGCCGAGCACCTCGCGGCCGCGGAAATTGCCGCGCGTGATGACGCCGGTGTCGATCATCGAGGCGGCGTCCGAGCCCGCTTCCGGGCTGGTGAGGCCGAAGCAGGGAATTTCGCGCCCATCGGCGAGCCGCGGCAGCCAATAGTCGCGCTGCTCCTTGGTGCCGAACTGCAGCAGCAATTCGCCCGGGCCGAGCGAGTTTGGCACCATCGCGGTCACCGCCGCGGTCACCGAGCGCGTCGACAATTTGCGCACCACCTCGGAATGCGCATAGGCCGAAAAGCCCAAGCCGCCATACTCCTTCGGGATGATCATCGCGAAGAACTTCTTCGCCTTCAGGAATTCCCACACGTCCGGCGGCAGGTCGTGCAGATCCCAGATGATGTGCCACTCATCGAGCCGGCGGCAGAGCTCCTCGACCGGCCCATCGAGGAAAGCCTGTTCTTCCGCAGACAGCGCGGCCTGCGGCACCGAGAGAAGCTTCGACCAATCCGGATTGCCGGTGAAGATCTCGGCGTCCCACCAAACATCGCCGGCTTCAATCGCCTCGCGCTCAGTGGCAGACAGGCTCGGCAACACGCCCTTCGCCCAGCCATAGATGTAACGAGTGATGTTGTCTCGGCGCCATGTGCTCATGTTCACACCTGCCTGGGAAAGAGGTTATCTGCTCTTGGCGTTCGTGACGTGACGTCGGTTATCTTGCGAGGAAGACAGTCGATAGCGCCAATCCGACCTTTTGTAGGAGGACTGCTGGCTGCATCGTTTCTGCTCTCTGTCGCCCGAAAAGCATCCTCTGCACCAAATGAACGCAGGACACCGGAACGAGCAAGATCAGCAATGCAATCCCCACCAGCAAAACCAAAACAGCACCGATAGCATCCGCGGCCCAGAGTGCGACTGACGCCGCGCGTGCGCGTCTTTGATGAAACCAGATCCGTTCGATTGCGTACACGCAAACGAGGGCGGCAACCAGGATTGCCAGGGCGATCGAGAGCTGTGCCACGCGCAGTCTCCTCAATCAGGCGAAACGCACTCAATATAATCGCAGAGCGCAGGCGTTGCGAGGGGCTGAAATCACGGATGCCGGCGCGCTTCCATGGCCTGGTCCGGTACAAGCCATGCCAGGCCGGACGCAGCACGTTATCGAGGAGATTCCATCGCGCCGTGTTGTTCGGGCGCGGCTTGCCCTCGATCCAATTCGCGTCCTCTGTATCGTGCTGCAACGGCGGTCTCCTACCATGTGCAATCGGCCGGAGCGAAGTCCGGCTTTGAACGGCGTCAACCGTCTGCCGGCACCGGCCGCGGCTTACCGCTTGCGTCGACCGCCACGTAGGTGAATACACCCTCGGTCACGGCGATCGGATCGTTGCCGAGGCCGCGCCGCACCCAGCTCTGAATGTTGACGGTGAGCGACGTGTGCCCGACCTTCAGCAACTCCGCGTAGCACGACACTTCGTCGCCAACGAACACCGGCCGATGAAAAGTCATGCCGGTGATGGCGACGGTGACCGTGCGCCCTTTCGAGCGGCGCGTCGCAACCGTCGTGCCCGCAAGATCCATCTGCGACAGCAGCCAGCCACCGAAGATGTCACCGTGCGGATTGGTGTCAGCCGGCATCGCAATTGCTCGCACGGCCGGTTCGATTTGCGGAGGTTTTGCAGGCGGGGCGGACGTGTTCATCGATGCCCGCGATTGTACCTTAGGAACCGATGGGTGCAACGTTCTGAAGGTTTGGCAATGGCGCGCGCCGTTGTGACAGGCGCTGTGGCCATGCTAAATCCGCTCGCAAGACAGTGCAGGGTGACCAATGGCAGGGCGTAAACGGTCGAGTTGAGCCAAAGTTCGATTGGCGGCCGATATCGGGGGGACGTTCACCGACATCGCGGTCTTTGACGAAAAGAGCGGCCAGCTTGCCTTCGGCAAGGTTCTCTCGACCCCGCATCATCTCGTCGAGGGTATCAGCGCCGGGGTTGAGAAGGCGGGTTCCGACTACGCCTCGGCACAGCTTTTCCTGCACGGCTCGACCGTCGCGATCAACACCATCCTCGAGCGCACCGGCGCTGCGACTGCACTCGTCATTACCGAGGGCTTTCGCGACATCTATGAAATCGGCCGGATCAACCGTCCCGATGCCTATAACCTTTATTTCAAGAAGCACGTCCCGCTGGTCGAGCGCGCGCTTCGTTTTGAAGTGAAGGAACGCGTTCTGGCCGACGGCGAGGTCGAGCGTCCGCTCGACGACGCCGAGGTTACGGCGTTGGCGGAGAAGCTCGGCGCGTTGGGGGTCGAGGCGGCGGCGGTGCTGTTTCTCAATTGCTATCGCAACGCCGAGCACGAAGCCCGCGCCAAGGCGATCATCGAGGCCAAGAACCCGAACATGTTCGTGTCGGCCTCGCATGAGCTCTCGCGTGAGTACCGCGAGTTCGAGCGCTGCTCGACGGTCGTGGCCAACGCCTACATCGGCCCGCGCGTGAAAAGCTACATCGGCGAAATCGAGGCGCACGCCAAGGCGGCGGGCTTTACCGGGGCGTTGTTGATTGTGCAGTCGACCGGTGGACTCTACGAGGCCGAGCAGGCCAAGAGCCAATGCGTGCGCATGCTGGAATCGGGGCCGGCTGCGGGCGTCATCGGCACCCAGGCACTCTGCCACATCATCGGGCGCGATCGCGCGATCGCGTTCGACATGGGCGGCACCACCGCCAAGGCTGGCGTCATCGCCGGCGGCGAGGCGCTCACCACCGGCCAGGCGCTGCTCGGCGGCTACGATCAGGCGCTGCCGGTGCAGATCGCCATGATGGATATTTTCGAAGTCGGCACCGGCGGGGGCTCGATCGCACGCGTGGAGCAGGGCTCGTTGCGCGTTGGACCGCGCAGTGCCGGGGCGCACCCGGGACCTGCCTGTTACGGACTTGGCGGGAGAGAGCCGACGGTCACCGACGCCAACCTCGCGTTGGGGCGGCTCGGCGCCGACCGCTTCCTGGGCGGCGAGATGAAGCTCGACGTCGCGGCGGCCGAAACGGCGTTGCGCGAGAAGATCGCCGAGCCGCTCGGTCTGACGCTGACGCAAGCCGCCGACGGCATTCTGCGCATCGCTTCGACTGCGATGTCATACGCGGTCAAGGGCGTGACCACCGAGCGCGGCCTCGACGCCGGCGACTTTGCGTTGTGCGCGTACGGCGGCGCGGGGCCGCTGCACGCGGTCGCGATCGCGCGCGAGATCGGCATTCGCGAGGTCATCATCCCATTCGCGCCTGGCGTTTTTTCCGCGTTCGGCATGCTGTTCTCGGACCTGCGCTACGATTACGTGCGCACCGGTCTGACGCGGCTCGAAGACGCTTCTTTTGCGGAGTTTTCGCGAGTCTATAAGGAGCTCGAGGACCAGGGCCGCGCCGCCATCGCCGCGACCCGTGTGAAGCCGCAGAAGATCACGATCAAGCGCGCCGCCGACATGCGTTATGTCGGCCAGGAACATCCGGTCACGGTCGATCTTCCACTCAACGTATTCGCCAAGGAGGATCGCGCCGCGATCAAGCGGCATTTCGACGAGCTGCACCTCGTGCGCTACGGGACCTCGGCGCCGCAGGAGCCGGCTGAAATCGTCAGCCTGCGCACGACCGTGACCGGAGTCATGCAAAGGCCACCGCAGGATAAGATCAAGCGCGGCTCGGCTACCCCGCCGCGCGCGGCCGCGACCGGAAAGCGCAAGGCATTTTTCGGCAAAGGCTTCGTTGCAACACCGACGTTCGCGCGTGCGGTGCTGCTCGCGGGCAATCGGATTACGGGGCCGGCGCTGATCGAGGAGCATGGCTCCACCACGGTGCTCTGGCCGGACGACCGGTTGAGTGTCGACCCCTACGGCAATCTCATCATCACGATCGGAAGTCGGTGAGTTGCATGGCCCGGAACATCAGCAACAAGAAGATCAGCAAGAAAAAGTCGCGCACTCAGAGGAGCGTTGCCAAGACGCGCCGGGTCGATCCGATTCTGACGGAGATCGTGCGCAATGGCGTGATTGCGGTGACCGAGGAAATGAAGATCAACCTCATGCGCACCGCCTACAATATGATTATCTACGAAGCGCTCGACTTCACCACCGGGCTCTTCACGGCCGAAGGCGACACGGTTTCGATCGGCATCGGGCTGCCGAGCTTCATCCGCGGCATGTCCAACACCGTGAAATCGATGATCGCGCATTTCGGGCGCAACGGCATCAAACCCGGCGACATTTACGTCACCAACGACGCCTACACCACCGGCAGCCATCTCAATCATTTCACCTTTGCGCTTCCAATCTTCCATCGCGGCGAACTCTCGGGCTTTGCTTGCTGCATGGCGCATTGGATCGACGTCGGCGGCACGCTCGGCGGCATGACCACGGACATCTTCTCGGAAGGCCTGCAGATTCCGATCGTGAAGTACCAGGACCGCGGCGTCGTCAACGATACGCTGGTCGACATCATCCGCCTGAACGTGCGGCTGCCGAGCCGCGCTATGGGCGACCTGCGGGCGCAGGTGACGGCAGTGAAAACCGGCGAGCGGCGCTTCCTGCAGTTGCTCGATCGCTACGGCCGCAAGCCGGTGCTCGACGCCATTCGGTCGATCATGGACCAGGCCGAAGCCGCTGCGCGGGCGCGCACGCGCACGATCCCGGACGGGACCTACGAGGCCGAGTCGTTCATGGACGATGACGGCATCGATATCGGCAAGCGCGTGCCGATCCGGGTGCGGGTGATTGTCAAGGGCGACGAGATGACGATCGATCTTACCGCCATCTCCCGCCAGGTGCGCGGCTTCTATAACTCGGGGCCGTCGACCTCGATCGGCTGCGCTCAGATGGCCTACAAGTGCATCACGTCGCCGACCGACTATCCGATCAACGACGGCGCATTTCGCAGCCTCAAGGTGATCGTGCCCAAGGGCACCATCGTGAGCGCCGTGCGCCCGGCGCCGATGCGCTGGTGGATGACCTATCCGATGACGCTGGTCGATACGGTCTACAAGGCGCTGGCGCCGGCCATTCCCGACCGCGTGATTGCCGGCCATCACGCGGATCTCGTGACGTCGACGGTCCACGGCATCAATCCGAAGACGCGCGAGTTCTTCATCGGCGGGCTCGGCCCGCTCGGCGGCGGTTGGGGCGCGAAGCTGACCGAGGATGGGGTGTCGGCGACCGTTTGCGCCAATGACGGCGACACCCACAACAGTCCGAACGAGCAGGCCGAGGCAAAAATGCCGATTGTGGTCGAGCGCTGTGCGCTCATCGAAGATTCCTGCGGCGCCGGTCGCTACCGCGGCGGACTCGGAATCGAGAGCGTGATCCGGGCGCGCTCGCATCTCACCGTCAACACGCAGACCGATCGCGCCCATTGCCACCCCTGGGGTCTGGGCGGCGGGCTCGATGCCACCGGCAACCAAGTTCATTTCCGGTTGGGCGGCCAATGGAAGACCGATCAGCCCAACGCCAAAACCCTGATCACCCACCTCAAGCCCGGTGAAGCGTTCCGCCTGCGTTCGGGTGGAGGAGGGGGCTATGGTGATCCACTCGACCGCGCGATTGAAGCGGTCGCAAACGACGTGCGGCAAGGCTATGTGTCGGTCGAAGCCGCCGCGAAGTTTTACGCGGTGATCATCGATCCAGAGACGTTTATTGTGGACATGGCAGCGACCGAGCGGCTGCGGCGCGCGCGGCGCAACGAACAGGGAAAGGCTGGCTCTGGTATGGTCGCGTCCTGAGCACGGACACATCATCCCAGGCGCATGTGAAGTAGATCGTGCTCGGCGTCGGCACCTCTGACAAGACACAAAGGATAGCTGAAAAATTCAGGTGAAATCATGTAATATGGTGGAGTGTACGGACGCGACATGTGACAACCATTCTGGCCGCTGCAATTGTACTTGTTCTCGGGATGGTTCCTCTGCAAGTTCGGTCTGCGGAGGAAGATGGCCTGCTTCAACGAGCAATCAACTATGTATTAACGGGGACAACGGACCCCAAAGAGGGTCCGGAGATTGTGGATGAAAAATCTTGCGTCGTCGTAATGCGCGACCCCAGGTTTCCAAGATACATTCGATATTACTTCGACAGGTTCAAAATTGACGGCGCCCGGATCACGAAAAGATATGCCGGCGCGCGAACGCTCTACGAGTTGGACATCGAAAGCGATAACGTCATCATCGAATACCTGAGCCTTGACAAAACCACGCTCGTTCAAGGTTACAGGTCTGCGCAAATTCCCCTTCCTGGAGACATTGGTCAAACGCAAAAGGCGCTCCAGATCGTTGCTGAGCGTTGTAGGCCTGACCAATCAAAAAACCCATTCTGAGTGCACGATCTCATCCACCACACTAAAGCCTGTTCCGCTCAAATAGAGCCACATGTTCGGCGTCATGGCCGGGCTTGTCCCGGCCATCCACGTCTTCATTGCGTCGCGAGGTCGCAGAGACGTGGATGCCCGCGACAAGCGCGGGCATGACGGCGGAGCTAGTGGCTCAACCGGAATCCGCTTTAGTGGCCGCCCATCACGTGCGACGTTGGTTCAACTCGACGGGAAACCGGTGCTAGTCTATGCGCGTGGCTTCAACTTGAAGCTGAACGTGCCGCTGCCGCCGCCGCAACACGGGCAGCGCATCGCGACCAGGATGTTCTGCTTCTGCTCCTCGTCGAGCTCGGGGCTGTCCAGGATCGCGCGGGTCTGCTGATCGAACAGGTCATGCAGCGAGAGCGCGGGCTGCGGCGCGGCAAGCACCTCCGCCACGGCCTCGTCGATCTCGGCTTCGGTCACGGGCCTCGGCTTGCGCGGTTGCGGCTTGCGTTTGGTCATGCGGGTTCCTGATTGCAACATAGGCTCGCAGGCGTGCCATGCAAAGGCCGGCGCCGTCGTATTCTCGACATCCGGTGACGGCCGGTTATTGTGCGTGGCCATCGCGAAAAACGTGGCGACAGGTTCGGGAGGACGCTGGCAATGAGCGACTATCAGGTTGGCTTTATCGGCATTGGCAACATGGGCTGGCCGATGGCGAAGAATCTGCTCAAGGCCGGTCACAATATTCTCAAGGCCGGCCACAAGCTCGCGGTGCTTGATCTCGACAAGGCACGCGTTGCAAAATTCATCGCGGAGGAGCCCAACGCGGTTGCGGCCGACGGCGCTGTGGCGCTTGCCAAGGCCTCCAACGTAATCATTACCATGCTGCCGACCGGGCCGATCGTGCGCGACGTCGTGCAGGGAATGCTCGATGCCGGCGCGCTCAAGTCCGGAACGATCGTCATCGACATGAGCTCGTCCGAGCCGGTCGGGACCAAGCAGCTGTCCGACACGCTCGCCAAGGCCGGTGTCGCGCTCGTCAATTCACCGGTCTCCGGCGGCGTGCCTGGCGCACAGGCCGGCACGCTGACGCTTATGGTGGGCGGCGATGACGCGGCCGCGATCGAACGCGCTTGGCCGGTGCTGCAGACCATGGGAGCGAAGCTCTTTCGCACCGGCGCGTCCGGATCTGGCGACACCATGAAGGCGCTCAACAATTTCATCGCCGCCGCCAACTTCCGCGCGGTCTCCGAAGCGCTCGCCATGGGGATCAAGTTCGGGCTCGATCCCACCCTGATCATCGACATTCTCAATGTCTCAACCGGGCGCAGCTTCACCTCCGAGGGCGCGTTCAAGACCCAGGTGCTGAGCGGCAAGTATGCGGCGGGTTTTGCGCTCGGCCTGCTGACCAAGGACGTGAAGATCGCGTCCGATCTCGCCGGCGAACTCGGTGTCATGGCGCCGATGTGTTCGGTGGTCTACAACGCGTTCGCGCATGCCCGCGAGGGCATGGGCTACGGCGCTGATTTCACCAGTGCACACAAATATTGGACCGCTGGCGTCACGGGCGCGACTAAATCGTAGGATGGGTCGAGCGCAGCGAGACCCATCGCCACCATCCGAGAAACCTGATGGGTACCGCTTCGCTCCACCCATCCTACAGAACTACATTCCGAGGTGAGTCATGATTGCGATCGTTGTCGAACTCAAAGTACCGTCGAATGGCGCCAAGGATTTCCGCGCACTCGCCGAGCAGCATGCGCGGCGTTGTCTGGAGCGTGAGCCGGGCTGTCTGCAGTTCGACATCACCCAGGATCCGGCCGACCCTGAGCAATGGCTGTTCTACGAGCGCTACCGGGACGAGGCCGCGCTCGACGCCCACCGCAAGACCGACTATCTGGCGAAATTCCTTGAATCCACGCGGTCGCACATCGCGGATCGCAAAATGCGCCGTCTCGACGTGCGAGTCGACACGCTCAAGGTCTGAGGGAAATCGACGCGCCGCAGCGGGCTAGTCCTCGAAAATCGCCACCGCGCGGGTCCAGCCCGCCGATGCCTTGCGGATTTTGGTCGGAAAGCACGCGACCGTGAATCCGTCCGGCGGCAGCAGGTCGAGGTTGGTCAGCTTCTCCATGTGGCAATAGCCGATCTCGCGTCCGGCCTTGTGCCCCTCCCAGATGATCGAGCCGTCGCCAGTCTCCGCGAAGCGTTTGCGCGTGAAGCTGAACGGCACATCCCAGGTCCAGGCATCGATGCCGGTGACGCGCACGCCGCGCTCCAACAAATAAAGCGTTGCCTCGCGTCCCATGCCGCAACCGGTGTCGATGTAATCGTCGTGGCCGTAGCGCGTCGCCGCTCCGGTATTCACCAGCACGATCTCCAGCGGCTTGAGCGTATGGCCGATTCGCTTGAGTTCCGCCTCGACGTCGCTTGCGCGCACCAGATACCCGCTCTCGAAGCGTCGGAAATCAAGCTTTACACCCGGCTGAAAGCACCAGTTGAGGTCGATCTCGTCGATGGTCTTGGACGCGCGCGGTCCGCCGGGGAGCGCGTGATCCATGGTTGAGGAGAAGTGGTAGGGCGCATCGAGATGAGTGCCGTTGTGGGTTGAGATTGCCACGGTCTCGACCGCACCCGCTTCGCCGCCGATCATCTGCTCGATCTTCAGGCCGGGGAACATCGGTCCCATGGTGGCGAACCCGGCCTGGTGATCGAAATAGTTAATCTGGGGCAGCATGACCGGCGGGTCGGATTTGATACCGGTTTCGAGGGCGACGGAAAGATCGACAATGCGCCTGGCCATGGGGCTTCCTTTTTGTGCTTTGCGGCAAGAGTGCGCGGACTATAGCGAATGATCACGTCCAGTCGCGAGGCGTGCGAGCGTCGTAGCCGGGCACCGGCGCGAGGCCAAAAACCGCTGTGTCTTTCGGGCCATACGATACCTGAGAGCCGAGTAACCTAAACCGAGGTTCAATAGAGGCCCCCGCCTGAATCACTTACTCTTTTGGTCGACAACAGTTTAATGGCGCCGCCGCCGCGGCTCACGCGGCCGTGCCATGGCGGGACTGAGCCGGGGGTATGTTGTGCTGTCAGAAACCATGCTTGCCCGCTGCTGCGGGCAAACCGTAAGGCGTTCGCTGCGCGCGAGCACCGTTGCGATCCTGCTCGCGACAGTCTTTGGTTCGGCCGAGTCCGCGAACGCCCAGTATTATGGCGGGTATGGCGGCTACGGCGGTTATTATGGGGGCTACGCGCGATCGCCCGCGTACTACCCGGGCTACTCAGGCCGACATCAGCGCGCGGTCAAGCGCAGTTCGCACAGTTCGAGCCCCGAAAAGAAAGCCGCCACGGCCGACGCTCGCACGCCTGCGCCGCCCCCGCCGAAGGGACCGCTGACCATCGCGATTTCAATCGCGAAGCAGCGTCTCACGGTCTACGACCAGGACAAGCCGATCATGGAGGCTCCGGTATCCACCGGGATGCCGGGACACCCGACGCCGACCGGTATTTTCAGCGTTATCCAGAAGGAGCGCTTTCATCGGTCGAACATCTATAGCGGCGCTCCGATGCCGTTCATGCAGCGCATCACCTGGTCGGGTGTCGCGATGCACGAGGGCGTGTTGCCCGGCCACCCCGCGTCCCACGGATGCATCCGGATGCCTGGATCGTTCGCGGTTAGCCTCTTCAAGACGACCAAGGTCGGTGTTCGTGTCCTGATCGCACAGAACACGCTGGCCCCGACGGAGTTCTCGCATCCGCGTCTGTTCACGCCGATCAAGCCTGAGCCGGTCGCCACGCTAACGCCCACGGACGTCGTGCCGCCGCTCACCGGTACGCGCTTCGCCGCCAGCGAGAACACGCTGTCGCAATCCGGGTCGGGAACCGAACGGGTCCTGGACGTGCCGGCGCTCACCGTCGGTGGGCCGGCCCAGCCGGCCGCGCAAGCCACGCCGGCCGTCCCCCGCCGGAGGTGAAGCCAGCTGAAATGCCGGTCATCATGGCGCCGTTCCCGGCGGTTGCTCGTCCGGCCGCGTCGGAGAAGCCGCTGAAGCCCGGCCCGATCGCAGTGTTCGTGAGCCGCAAGGAAGGCAAGCTGTTCGTGCGCAAGGGCTTCGAGCCCGTGTTCAATGTCCCGGTCAAGATCGCGAATCCCGATCAGCCGCTCGGCAACCACGTCTTCACCGCGGTTGAGCTGATCAACGACGGTGCCGCGATGCGCTGGCTCGCGGTAACCGTGCCGAGCGAGCGCCGGGTGGTGGACCGCTCCCATAACAACTCCCGCAACAACAAGGGGCGGCGCAATACGACCGTGGATGTCGTGCAAACCGCGGCCAGCCCGAGTGCCTCGGAAGCACTCGATCGCATCGAGATCCCGCAGGAAACCCTGACGCGCATCTCGGAATTGCTCACGCCGGGAGCTTCCTTGACCATTTCCGATCAAGGTCTGGGACCGGAGACCGGCTCGGGGACGGACTTCATCGTCCTCACAAGATAACAGTACCGCTTTCAGTCTGAATCGAGTTAGACCACGCGCAGGGTGAAGCGCGTGGTCTTTGTTTTGGGGAGGCGGGGCGCCGTCGGGCCGCTTCCTTGCATCCGCCGCCGCTTCCATCCGGCTTGATGGTTGCAGAGGTTGCTGATGCCAGCGCTTGCTGGACTCTGGTGCGTGGCGGCGCTGTTTGCCGTCGGCATTTCGGGACTTGTGTTTGGGCGCTCGCGCGTCGCAACCACGCTGGTCTACGGGGCCTCGCTCGCGGCCACGCTCGTTGCGCTGACATTGGCGCTGACATTTCTTCTTACGAACGGGCAAGCGTCCAGCGTGACGCTGCCGCTCGGCCTGCCCTGGATCGGCGCGCACTTCCGGCTCGACCCTTTGGCGGCGTTTTTTCTGATCGTGGTCAACCTCGGCGGGGCGATCGCGAGTCTCTACGCGCTTGGTTACGGGCGGCATGAAACCTCGCCGTTGCGCGTGTTGCCGTACTATCCGGTGTTCCTCGGCGCGATGAATCTCGTCGTGCTCGCCGACGATGCGTTCGTGTTCCTGCTGTCGTGGGAGTTCATGTCGCTCGTCTCCTGGGCCATGGTGGTGGCGCACCACCGCGTTCCTGCCAACGTGCGAGCCGGCTACATCTATTTGGTGATGGCGAGCTTCGGCACGCTGTGCCTCCTCCTCGCCTTCGGCGTGCTGGCGGGAACCGCCGGCGAGTATTCCTTCGCGGCCATGCGAGCCGCCCCGCTCACGCCGGCGCTTGCGCTGATCGCCGGCACCCTGACGCTGATCGGCGCCGGCTCGAAGGCCGGCATCGTGCCCCTCCATGTCTGGTTGCCGCTCGCGCACCCGGCAGCGCCAAGCCACGTCTCGGCGTTGCTGAGCGGCGTGATGACCAAGGTCGGGGTCTACGGCTTTATTCGCATCGTGTTCGATCTGATCGGCGAGCCGACCCCCTATTCAGGTTTGATCGTCGCCGGCATCGGCGGGATCACGGCCGCGCTGGGCGTGCTCTACGCGCTCATGCAGCACGACATCAAACGGCTGCTCGCTTATCACACCGTCGAGAACATCGGCATCATCTTCATCGGGCTTGGTCTGGCGCTCGCGTTCCGCGCCAACAACATCGGTTGGGCGGCGGCGCTGGCGCTCACCGCCGCACTGTTTCACGTGTTCAACCACTCGGTGTTCAAGAGCTTGCTGTTCTTCGGGGCAGGCTCGGTCCTGGTCGCGACCGGCGAGCGCGACATGGAGCGCTTGGGAGGCCTGATCCACCGCATGCCGCAAACGGCGTTTGCGTTTTTGATCGGGTGCATGGCGATCTCGGCGCTGCCGCCCCTCAACGGCTTCGTATCCGAGTGGCTGACCTTCCAGGCGATCCTGGTGAGCCCGCAACTGCCGCAATGGGGCCTCAAGCTCGTCATTCCGGCAGTCGGCGCGTTGCTGGCGCTCTCGGCCGCACTGGCCGCCGCCTGTTTCGTCAAGGCATTCGGCGTGATGTTCCTCGGCCGCGCCCGCTCCGATGCGGCGCAAATCGCTTCGGAGGTCGACGATTGGCAACGCGCAGCCATGTTTGTGTTGGTGGCGTTGTGCGTGCTCGCTGGAATTCTGCCCGGCCTTGTCATCGACGCGCTCGCACCTGTCGCGCACATGCTGGTCGGCGATACCATGCCCCAGCAGGCGTTTTTGCCGTGGCTCTCGATAGTTCCGATTGCGAAGAGCCGCAGCTCCTACAACGGGCTGTTGATCCTGCTGTTCCTCGCCGGCTCTGCGACCCTGACCGCGATGACCATCCATCGGTTCGCCACGCGCGCGACACGGCGCAGCGCGATTTGGGATTGCGGGTTCCCGCTGGCGTCGCCGGCGGCGCAGTACACCAGCTCGAGTTTCGCGATGCCGATCCGGCGCGTGTTCGGCGCATCGGTGTTCCGCGTGCACGAAGTGGTCGACATGCCGCCTCCCGGCGCCATGCGCGCCGGTCATTTCCAGGTCCGCGTTTTCGACCCAGCCTGGTTCGCTCTCTACGGCCCGCTGGCGCGCGCCGTCGGGCGGACCGCAGGCGTTCTCAACCGCCTGCAGTTCCTCACCATTCGCAGCTATCTCACGCTGGTGTTCTGCGCGCTGATCGTGCTCTTGCTGGTGGTCGCGGCATGGCGCTGATCCTCGAGCTCGCCGGACAGGCCTTGCAGATGGCGATCGTGGTCGCCATCGCGCCGTTGCTGCTGGGCGTCTCGCGCAAGGTCAAGGCGCGCTTGCTGATGCGCATCGGCCCGCCGCTGGTGCAGCCCTATCTCGACATCTGGAAGCTGATGCACAAGGAGATGGTGCTCGCGCATAACGCCTCGTGGGTCTACCGGATCGCGCCCTATGTGGTGTTCGCAACCACCTGGGTGGCGGCCGCGCTGGTCCCGACCTACTGCACCAACCTGCTGTTCTCCTGGTCGGCGGACCTCATCGTCATCGTGGCGCTCATGGGCACGGCCAGGTTTGCGCTCGCGCTCGCCGGCATGGACGTCGGTACCGCGTTCGGCGGGATCGGGTCGTCGCGTGAAATGCTGATCGCATCGCTGGCCGAGCCTGCGATGCTGTTGATCGTGTTCACGATCGCGCTGGTCGCCGGCACGACCCAGCTGTCGACCATCGCCGAACTGTTCATCCATTCGCCCGTGGGCCTGAGGGTCTCTCTCGGGCTTGGGCTGCTGGCGCTGATCTGCGTCGCGATAGCGGAGAACGCGCGCATTCCGATCGACAATCCGGCGACGCATCTCGAGCTCACCATGGTGCACGAGGCCATGGTGCTGGAATATTCCGGACGCCACCTCGCCATGATCGAAGCAGCCGCGGCCGTCAAGCTCGTGCTGTATTTTTCGCTGATCGCCTGCCTGTTCTTTCCGTTCGGCATTGCAACGACCGATCGTTCGGCCGGTGCGCTTGCGCTCGGCATGGCGGCCTACCTCCTCAAGATGCTGGTGTTGGCCGTGCTGTTACCGATCGGCGAAACCAGTGTCGCCAAGATGCGGGTGTTTCGCTATCCGATCTTTCTCGGCAGCGCGTTCGCGGCGGCTGCGCTCGCCGTGTTCCTGCTGTTCGTGTCGCGAGGTTTCTGATGGGCTCGCTCGGCTTCGATATCGCACACCTTTTGTCTGGCGGAATGCTGGTGTTGAGCCTGCTGCTGCTCTACCAGGTCCGCATCCTCGCGGTGATCAGGGTGTTTGCGCTGCAGGCCGTCGTGCTGGCGCTGTCGGTGGCCTGGCAGGCCTACCTGCAGAACGCACCGCATCTGATGGTGACGGCGGCGATCGCACTCGTGGTCAAAGGTCTCATTATTCCGTTCGCGCTGGAGCGCATCGTGCGCAGGCTCGACATCCATCGCGAGGTTGAAACCGTCATCGGCGCCGGGGCTATCATGCTGACCGGGCTCGCCCTGGTGGCGCTCTCGATCCTGCTGCTGCAGCCGGGCGAAGGCAGCGTGCTCACCCGGGAAGATCTGGCGTTTGCGCTGGCGGTGATCCTGCTTGGGCTCCTGATGATGATCACGCGGACCAACGCGGTGACGCAGATCGTCGGCTTCATGTCGCTCGAGAACGGGCTGGTTCTGGCCGCGACCGGCTCGCGCGGCATGCCGCTGGTGGTGGAAATATCGGTCGCATTCTCGATCCTTATCGCGTTCGTGGTCTTTGGCATTTTCGTGTTCCGCATTCGCGAGCGCTTCGACACCGTCGATGTCGGCGCCATTGATCGCTTCCGCGGCGAACGGAGGGAACACTTATGATCTTCCCCGTCGATGCGCTGCTGCTCATCCCGGCGATCGCAATCCCGATCCTCGCGCTGGTCAGCAACTATCGGCTGGGCGCCGCTCTCAACGTGATCGCGTCCGGCGCGTCGCTGGCGGCGGGCATTGCGCTGCTGTTCTCCGAACGGACGCGCAGCGATCTGATCATCGTCGACGATTTCAACATCTATCTGATCACGTTGACGACGTTGGTCGGGTTCACCACCAGCATCTTCAGCGCGAGCTACATCGGCCACGAAATCGAAACTGGCCGGCTCACGCCGGCGTTCCTGCGATTTTATCACGCCATGTACCAGGCGCTGCTCGGCGCCATGAACGTTGCACTGCTTGCCAACAACATCGGCCTGATGTGGGTCGGGGTCGAAGTGGCGACGCTCTCCACCGTGATGATGGTCGGCATCTACCGGACGCCGGAAGCGATCGAGGCGGCGTGGAAATACTTCATTCTCGGCAGCGTCGGCATTGCGCTCGCGTTCTTCGGCACTGTGCTGGTCTATCTCGCAGCGCAAGACTTGCTCGGCGAAGGCCTGCCGGCCATGGCCTGGGACCTGCTGGTAAAGGGGGCGTCGCGTTTTGACCCGCGGCTTCTCTCGCTCGCCTTCGTGTTTTTGCTGGTCGGGTACGGCACCAAGATCGGGCTCGCGCCGTTCCACGCCTGGCTGCCCGACGCGCACGCGGAAGGACCGACGCCGATCTCCGCGGTGCTGTCGGGGTTGCTGCTCAACGTCGCGCTCTACGCACTGCTGCGCTTCAAGATGGTGCTTGCCGCCAACCCCGAGACGCTCGACGTCGGCGCCATCATGATCACGCTCGGGATCGTCAGCCTGGTATTCGCCGCGTTCATGCTGTACCGGCGGCGCGACATCAAGCGGCTGTTTGCCTATTCGTCCATCGAGCACATGGGCATCGCGGTCTGCGCCTTCGGCATCGGCGGCCCGCTGGCGAACTTCGCCGGCCTGATGCAGATGACCGCGCATTCGCTTACCAAATCGGCGATTTTCTTCGCGGTCGGCCACATTGCGCAGGTGAAGGGAACTCAGCGCATCGCCGACATGGGCGGGCTATCGGTAACCCATCCGGTGCTCGCCGTCGGCTTTGGGCTCGGGGTGATCGCGATTGCGGGCCTTCCGCCGTTCGCCGTATTCACCAGCGAGTTCACTTTGCTCTCCTCGACCTTCGCTCGCATGCCGGTGCTTGCCGTGCTGCTGATGCTCGGCATCCTGGTCTCGTTCGGGGCGTTGCTGCTGCGCCTGCACGACATCGTGTTCGGCGATCCCAAAGGTCCAACCGGCCCGGTGAAGGCATCCTATGGTCCGCTCTTCCTTCATCTCGCCTTGGTGTTCCTGATGGGAATCTGGCTGCCGGATCCACTGGTGCGCTGGTTCCGATCCGTCGCGACGCTGCTCGGTTAGCGACATGCCGATCACGCTCTCATCGCTCACACCCGTCGCCAACCACCGGCCGTGGAATTGCTACGAGGTCGACGGTGCCGCCTGGGAGGCGATCGGTGCATCGCTCGGTAAGGGCGAGGGGGATCTGCTCGGTCTGTGGGGCGAGCCCGGCGCCGTGCACATGGCACTGCGGTCAGCGCCCGAGCCGCCCGCGGTGGTGTCGCTTGCAGTCAGGGCCGGCGCATTCCCGTCAATCGGCAAATATCATCCGCCCGCGATCCGGCTCGAACGCGCAATCATGGATCTCTATGGCTACACCGCGACTGGTGCGCCCGATGAACGACCTTGGCTCGATCACGGCGCGTGGGGGCTGCGCGCGCCGCTCGGTGCGCGGGAACCGGCGCTGCTTCGGGATCCGGCCGACTATGCATTTCAGTCCGTGCACGGCGAGGGATTGCATCAGATACCCGTCGGTCCGGTGCACGCCGGCATCATCGAGCCGGGGCATTTCCGCTTCACCGCCAACGGCGAGACCGTAGCGCGGCTCGAGGAGCGCCTCGGATACGTCCACAAGGGCATCGACGGGCTCCTGACCGACGTCGATTGCGACAAGGCGGCGCGCGTCGTTGCGCGCGTCTCCGGGGACTCGACCGTCGCGCTCAGCTTCGCGTTCGCGCGCGCGCTCGAGGCGGCCCGCGCGGTGGAAGCGCCGCCGCGCGCGCAGGTAATCCGCGCCGTCATGGCCGAGCTCGAGCGGATGGCGAACCATTTCGGCGACATCGGCGCGATCTGCAACGACGCAGCGTTTGCGCTCCTGCACAGCCACTGCGGCATCTTTCGCGAGCGCGTGCTCGCCGTGAGCGACCAGGTGTTCGGCCATCGGCTGATGATGGACGAAATCCTTCCCGGCGGCGTGCGGCACGACATTGCGGCGGAAGGTGCGCGCGCCTTGCTGGCGCTGCTCGATGAGCTCGAGCCGCGCTTTGACGAAGTCGTCCGCTTTTACGACTCGACGCCGTCGCTGCTCGACCGCACACGCACCACCGGCATCGTGTCGCGCGAGTTGGTGACGCGCTGGGCGGCCGGCGGCCATGTCGGGCGCGCATCTGGGCGCGATTTCGACGCGCGCCGCGATCTCGCCTATCCGCCTTACAGCCAGGCGACGTTTAAAATTCCGGTGTTGGAAGCGGGCGACGTCGATGCGCGCTTGTGGATTCGCGTGCACGAGATTGAGACCAGCTTGGCGTTGTTGCGCGGATGGCTGGCGGCGCTGCCTGATGGCCCTGTGCGCGTCGATGCGGCGGGCGCGAGTGATGCGGGCGAAGGCGTCGCGGTTGTCGAGGCGTTTCGCGGCGACGTTCTGGTCTGGCTGCGCCTTGCGTCCGACGGACGGATCGCGCGCTGTCATGTGCGCGACCCGTCGTGGTTCCAATGGCCGCTGCTTGAAGCGGCGATCGAAGGCAACATCGTCGCCGACTTCCCGCTCTGCAACAAATCGTTCAACTGCTCCTATTCGGGCCAGGACGTCTGATGCGCACCCTGTTGCTGAAATCGCTGTTTGCGCGTTCGGCGACCATCGCGGCGCCGGCGGCGGGGGAGGGCGCGCTTGCGGAAGTCGGGCGCGCGCTCGAGCAGCGGGTGCGGCGGCTGTTCGGCCGCTCGATCGCGATTCGCGAAGTCGACGCCGGCTCGTGCAACGGCTGCGAACTCGAGATCCACGCCCTCAACAACGCGGTCTACGACGTCGAGCGCTTCGGCATTCGGTTCGTGGCGTCGCCGCGCCACGCCGATATACTGCTAGTCACCGGGCCGGTGACGCACAACATGAAGGTCGCACTCGAGCGCACCTACGCGGCAACGCCAGACCCGAAATGGGTGGTCGCGGTCGGCGACTGCGCGGCCGGCTGCGGCGTGTTTGAGGGAAGCTACGCGGTCGTCGGCAAGGTCGAACAGGTGATCCCGGTCGATCTTCATATCCGCGGCTGTCCGCCGCGTCCGATCGATCTGCTGCGTGGCCTGATCGCGCTGATGGATCAGGCCACGGCGCGTGTTTGACCATCGCCGACGTGGCTCGGCAACGGTCGCAAGTGTTTCGTTTCCGCAACAGTGCAAGGAACTTCGAGCGTGCCGCTCCCGCTGGTACGGCGCTACGCGGGAGCCACATAGCACCAGTGCTACAATTGTAGGGCTGACATACCGAAAGGTGCGCAGCGGCTCGGTAACGGGGGCGTTGAGGCCCGCAAGATCCGGCTGAGCATTCTTGTCGCACGCGGGGGGCGCCGCGGAGGCAAGGTCGATGCAGGTGACGGATGCGGAGCTGGTTGAGGCCTTCCTCGGCCAGGACGACCGCCGCACCTATTCCGGCAAGATGCTGAGCGATTGCTTTTCGCCGACCCAATTCGACCTCGCGTTCCAGTATGGCTCCGTCGTTCAGCGCAGCGCCATTCGGCACGCACTGATCGCCTGCCTTTCGTTGCCGGCGCCCGACCCGCAGGCCGATCTGCCGGTTCGCTATGCGACCTTCGAGAAGCATCTGGAAAACCTGCTTGTCCATACTCTGTGGAGTATCGCGGGCGACGTGCAGGTCGCGCGACCGGAACGCGTTGCCGCCAACTTGCTGGTGGAAGCCGCGTGGTTTCGAAACAACTTCGAGGTTGCGTCGCGTTCGCGCCGTTCCGTGTCGGCGCGATCCATGCATACGGGCACACGCAGAGCCTGTGAGCGTTCTCAGAATCCGTTCCGGGAATTCGGACAGAACTGGCCTTTGCCGGCGCCCGCGAGTTCGTAACGGTTCTACTGCGCGCTTGACGTTCCCCTGATGGCGGAACACCCTCCGAATTCGATCATTGGTTCTTGTCAATCGGCGACTGCGCTTAAGCGCGTAGGCCGGACCGAAGGGAGGTACGCCATGAACGTTACAATGTTCCATTTCATGCCTTATCGCGACCTCCCGGCGGATTTCCCTCCGAAGGGCCTGGCCTCGTCTTGGATTGATGCCCCCTGGTGGGAATACGGCAACGCCGACAAAGTCACCGACTGTTACAACTGGGCACTGGATGAGTTGATGCTGGCGGCCAAGCTTGGTTTTGACGGCCTTGGCACCAATGAGCATCATCAGAACCCGTATGGGTTCATGTGCAACCCAAACCTTTTCGGCGCAATCTTGGCCAAGATGACGCGCGATCAGGGATTCGAACAGGTTGCGCTTGTGCAACTCGGGGCAACCATCTCGTCCACGTCGCCGCCTATTCGCATTGCCGAGGAATACGCGGTGCTCGACTGCATCAGCGGCGGCCGCCTGGTCGCGGGCTTGCCGACCGGTTTAGGCAACGACGTCTCGATCAGCTACGGCATCACGCCGATGGAGCACCGCGAACGCTGGCGGGAGGGCATCGACCTGATGCTCAAGGCCTGGACCGCCAAGGAATTCTTTGCGTGGAACGGAAAGTATTTCCAATTGCCGAAGGTGAACCTATGGCCGCGACCGGTTCAGGATCCACATCCGCCGGTTCTGATCCCTGGGGCTGCAAGCTCATCGACTTGGGATTATTGCCACGATCGCAACTTCCCCTATGCCTACCTCAGCTACTTCGGCGGCAAATCGGCTGAGCAAGTCATGGATCGGTTCTGGGCGCGCGCGGCCGCTAAAGGCAAGGACGCCAACCCGTACCGCGCGTCATTCCTGCAGATCGTGGGTGTGGCTGAGACCGATCGGAGGGCGGAAGAGGAATACGGAAAACATGTCGAATACTTCTATCACAAGCTCCTGCACCTGCCGACCGGTTACATCTCTCCGCCCGGCAATGCCGATTACAAAAGTCTCTTGAACATTTTGATGTCGGGAAAAGAGCTCTTGCAATATGGCGACCTCTCCATCGAGTTGAAGCCGCTGAAGGCCAAGGACATGATCGAGAAGGAGTTCGTGGTCATCGGCAGCCCGGCGACGGTTCGCGAGAAGCTCGAGGCCATGGCCAAGCGTCTCAACGTCGGCCATCTGATGGTGGCGCTGCAGTTCGGGTCGATGCCGCATGCGCAGGCGAAGAAGAATATCGAGCTGTTCGGGCGCGAGGTTCTCCCGCACCTGCAGAACCTCTGGGAAGACCAGCCGTGGGAGAACCATTGGTGGCCAAAGCGGTTGCGCAAGCGGCACTCGCGGCAACGCGAGATGGCCTCTGCCTGAGCCGGTCCCGCGCGACGCGCGATCCACGCTGGGGTCGCGCATTCACCGCAAGCTCATCCCGTCGAGTAACGAGGATCTGACATGGCTAGCCCCGCCACGAGGACAATCCCGATAAGACACTGCAATTTCGAGGCGAAGGTGAAGGTCGGGGGCAGCGGTCCACCCTTGCTTTATCTTCATCCCGCGGGCGGCCCGCTCTGGGACCCTTTCATCGAGGGCTTGTGTGAGCGCCATACCGTCTACGCCCCGCACCATCCGGGCACCGGCGAAACGGTTCGCGAATTGATCTACGCGGTCGAGAGCCTGTGGGACCTCATCCTGATCTATGACGAAATTCTCGATGCGCTCGAACTGACCTCGGTGCCGGTCGTCGGCACGTCGTTCGGCGGCATGATGGCTTGCGAACTTGCGGCACATCGGCCTGAGCGAGTCAGCAAGATGATTCTGCTCGATCCGATCGGGTTGTGGCGCGAGGACGCGCCAGTTGCGCCATACATGTTGATGCCGCCCGAGCAATTGGTCGCAACGCTCTACAAGCACCTCGACGCGCCGGCCGTGCAAGCCGCGCTCCAGATGCCGAGCGATCCGAAGCAGGTGGCGGTCATCGTCGCCGACTTGATCTGGGCGCTCGGCGCAACCGGGAAGTTTGTCTGGCCGATTCCGGACAAGGGATTGAAGAAGCGACTGCACCGCGTCACGGCACCGACCATGATCGTCTGGGGCGAGGACGATGCCCTTATCTCCTCGGTCTACGCCAAGGAGTTCGCTGACCGCATTGCCAACGCGCGAATCGAGATCATCAAGGATTGCGGTCACGTGCCGCAGGTCGAGCGGCTGGACGTCCTCAAGCCGCTGGTGGCGAAATTCCTGGACTCGTAAGACGATCGATCTTCCGCACTCGGCGTTTTTTAATTCTGGGCACGGTTGACGAGCGGCGGCATCGGCGGTGGGTGCGAACTGCGTTTGGGCTCAATAATAATAATAATTAAAACTATTGAATATCCCAAAATAAAAGATATAATGCGGTGCCTGCGGGTCCGGCTCGTAACCGGTCCGCCCCCTTAGGGGAAACGGAAAAAAGAGAGAAAAGGGCGGCCCGGCGCCTGGCTTACCGGGATTGCGGAGCGTTGGCTCTCGCGGGCTGTTTGACATCGTGAAGAAGGACCGACCGTGGGATGGGTTGAGCGCAGCGAAACCCATCGACGGCACTGGTGGGTTTCCCCCGCATCAAGTGCGGGGTCAACCCACCCTACAAACCGTCTGCTCACTGCACCATCTGGTCCAGGCGTTGCGCGAAATAGGCAACCGTGCGCGAATAGATCTGGCTCTTGTTCCACTGCAGCAGCACGTCGAAGTTGGGGCTGCCGGGTCCCCATGGTTGGCCGCGCTGCCAACCGTAGCTGCGCAGATAGTTGGCGGTCGACGCCAGCACGTCCACCGGGCTGCGGATCAGGTCACGGCGCCCGTTGCCGTCGTAGTCGATCGCATATTTGATGTAGGACGACGGCATGAACTGGGTCTGGCCGATTTCGCCCGCCCAGGCTCCGTGCATCTCGGCCGGCGTGAGATCCCCGCGTTCGACGATGCGCAGCGCATCCATCAGCTCGGCCTGGAACATGTCGGTGCGGCGGCAATCAAACGCGAGCGACGCCAGCGAGCGGATGGTCGCGAACTTGCCGACATTGGACCCGTAGTCGGTCTCCAGGCCCCAGATAGCGATCAGAACAGAACCCGGCACACCGAACTGCTGCTCGATGCGGGTCAGCGTGCCGGCGTATTGCCGCAGCATGTTGGCGCCTCGGTTGAGCCGCGGTGGCACCATGCGGCCGGAAAACTCCTCGAAGCTTTGGTTGAACACGCCCTGCTTGCGATCGCGCGCGACGACGTTGGGATCATAGGTGACGCCGGCAAGCGCCGTCGTGATCGTGCGCTGTGAAATGCCTTGCGCCGCGGCCTCCTGTTTGAAGCTCGCGAGCCACGCGTCGAAGCCGCCCGGCGCCTGGCACTGCACAGCGTGCGCTGCCGCGGGAACGGCGCACACCAGGCAAACGATCAATGCGAAACGGGTCGCGACCATCATTGGCTGGCCCAATCTCCTCTTAACTAGGCGATCTTGCCGTTGCCGTTTTTCGCAGCCTCGATTGCATGCCACAGTTTTTCGGGTGTGGCCGGCATCTGCACGTAGGACGCGCCGATGCGCGCCATCGCATCGTTGATCGCATTCATGACCGACGACAATGCGCCAACTGTACCAGATTCGCCCGCACCCTTGACCCCGAGCGGATTGGTCTTGGTCGGAACCTCGTTCTCGCCAAGCTCGAAGTCGCAAAAATCGTCGGCGCGCGGCATCGCATAGTCCATAAACGATCCCGACAACAACTGTCCTGATGCATCATAAGAGATATTCTCGAACAAGGCTTGGCCGACTCCCTGGGCGATGCCGCCGTGCAGCTGACCTTCCACCAACAATGGGTTGATCATGTGGCCGACGTCGTCGACGGCCGTATAACGCATAAGCTCGATCTCGCCGGTCGCCTCGTCGATCTCAACCTCGCTGATGTGGCAGCCGTTCGGATAGGTGCGTTGGCCGCCGTCGAACGTGCTGGATTCGATGAGGCCGGGCTCCATGCCCTTGGGGATCTTGGCCGGGATGAACGAGTTGCGCGCGAGCTCGTGGATGCCGACGGATTTGTCGGTGCCGGCGACGGTGAAGCGGCCGCCGTCGAACACGATGTCGTGCTCGGCGGCTTCCATCAGGTGGGCGGCGATCTTGGTGCCTTTGGCGACGATTTTTTGCGCCGCGGTGACGAGCGCAGTGCCGCACGACACAGCCGAACGCGAACCGAATGTGCCGGTGCCGATTGCGAGCGCATCGGTGTCGCCCCATTTGAACCCGACCTTGTCGGGACCGATGCCGAGCTTGGTCGCGATGATCTGGCGCCAGGCGGTCTGATGGCCCTGGCCGTGGTCATGCGAGCCAACCAGGATGGTGACCGTACCGGTCGGATTGAAGCGAATTTCCGCGTGCTCGATCAGGCCGGCATTGGACGCTTCGACCGTGTTGGAAATGCCAATGCCGCGTAGTTTGCCGCGCCGCGCCGAATCCTGATAACGCGCCGGAAAGCCTGCGTAGTCGGCCTTGATCAGGCAGTCCTCCAGATTCTTGCCGAAATCGCCGCAGTCGTAGGTGTAGACCAGCGCGGTCTTGTACGGCATCGCGCTCGCCGGAATGGTGTTGCGCCGGCGCAGCTCGGCCGGTTCCAGGCCAAGCTCGCGGGCTGCGAGATCGACCATGGTCTCGATCACGTAGGCGGCTTCCGGTCGCCCAGCGCCGCGATAAGGGCCGGTCAGCATGGTGTTGGTCAGAACACCAGTCACCTCGACGTGGGCGGCCGGAAGCAAATAGGTGCCGGCCAGCACACCGGTGTTGACGGTCGGCGGCCCGCCGGCGCGATCCGAGTGGTAGTAGGCGCCGATGTTGGCAAGGGTTTTGACACGCAGGCCGAGGATCTTTGCGTCCTTGTCGAGCGCAAGCTCGGCCTCGGTCACGTTGTCGCGCGCCTGCTCGTCGGACAGAAGTCCTTCGCTGCGTTCCGATACCCATTTCACCGGCTGGCCGATGAGCTTCGAAGCGACGACGCAGAGAATGTACTCGTTGTAGAGCGCGCCCTTCATGCCGAAGCCGCCGCCGACATTCTCCGAAATAATTCGCACCTGGGTTTCCGGGACTTTGAGCACTTCGCTCGCAAGCGCGCGGCGGATAACGTGCGGGCCTTGCACCGTGCACCGCAAGGTGTAGCGGCCGTCGCGCTGATCGAACTCGGCGAGGCAGCCGCGCGGCTCCATTGCGTTGGTGGTGATCCGGTTGATCACCATGCGATGCTTGACCACGTGGGCGGCGCCCGCCAACGCGCGTTCGACCGCGGCCTTGTCGCCGACCTCGAACAGATAGCTCTGATTGTTCGGATAGGCCTCGTGCGCCGTGGGCGCTCCGGTCTTCACCGCGTCCTCGACGCTTGCGACCGCGGGCAGCGCTTCGTAGTCGATCTCGATCGCCTCGGCCGCATCCTTGGCCTGATGCAGCGTCTCCGCCACCACGAACGCCACCGGATCGCCTGCGTAGTGTGCGATGTCACCGGCGAGCGCGGGCTGCGGCGCGGGCGCGGCGGGCGAGCCGTCGCGGCGCTTGCGCGGCACCTGCGGGCGTTGCGTGCCGAGCGCGCGGATCTCGGGGTCGCGGCCGGTCAGGATTAAGTGCACGCCCGGCATCGCTTTGGCGGCCCCGACGTCGATGCTGCGAATGCGGGCGTGCGCGTGCGGCGAGCGCAGCACATAGCCGCGCAGTTGTCCGGGAACGGTCACATCGTCGACATAGCGGCCGGCGCCGCGCACAAGGTAAGGGTCTTCCTCGCGCGGCACCGGTTGTCCGATTCCAAATTCACCCATCGCAAGTCCTCAGCAATGCGTCGCCTATTCAAATGTGTAGGAGATGTTCGGGTTGCGCCGTTGGCGAACCCTGCGCACACCGGCACGCTACCCTATTGCGGCATCGGTATCGGCCCCATGTCCTTGGGAACAGAATAGCCTTTGCGCACCGCCGGCCGATTGGCGATCGCGACATACCAGCGTTTCACATTGGGGTATTGATTGAGATCGATCGTTTGCCACTCGAAGCGCGAGATCCAGGGCCAGATCGAGATGTCGGCAATCGAATAAGTGTCGGCGACGAACTCGCGGCCAGCGAGCCTGCGGTCGAGCACGCCATAAAGCCGGTGCGCCTCCTTGAGGTAGCGCTCTTCCGCGTAGGGGGCTTTTCCGCGGTTGTATTTCACGAAGTGATGTACTTGTCCCAGCATCGGTCCGATGCCGCCCATCTGCCACATCAACCACTCGAGCACGCGATAGCGCGGCTCGCCTTCCTTGGGCAGCAGCTTGCCGGTCTTATCGGCGAGATAGATCATCAGCGCGCCCGATTCCATCAAGCTGATGCCGGTGTCGCGATCGACGATGGCCGGAATGCGATTGTTGGGGCTGATCTTGAGGAAGTCCGGCTTGAACTGCTCGTCCTTGCCGATGTCGACGGGATGAACCGTATAGGGCAGGCCGATTTCCTCGAGCATGATGGAGGCTTTGCGGCCATTGGGGGTCGTCCACGTGTAGAGATCGATCATGGGGCGTTCCTTGTTGGACTTTTCCTCGGGTCAATTGTACGCGGGCGGCCAGCGGGTAATGGGGGTTTCCCTTCCAATACTACCGGTAAATCGAATAGATGGTGGCAGGAGCATTATACGGGCGGCACGGCGCGAAGGATTTTGAGGGATTATGAACAAACGGCGGCCAAAGATGGGGCTAACATCAGCGGGATCGGGAATCCACGCGTATCCCATTAACCATTTCGGCACCAGTGTGGTGGATTTGAAGTTCCTTCGCACATCGCGGCGAGTTCGCATAGGAACTTCAAATCCAAAACCACACTGGAATCATGAATTTGCCAGTGTCCTGTCGATTCCGAAGTTCGCTTGGGGGCGTGCCGCAAGGTGTGGCGAACGTCGGAATCGGGACACTAGCGGGAGCCGCGTCCGTGCGCTGGTGAACCTTGCCGCCCGTTTGGGCGACTACCGGACGAGAGCCGCGCGTTGAACGCACTCGAGGCGAGCGACGAAATCCTGATCGGGCGGATCGCGGGTGGGGATCGGCTCGCGATGCAGGCGTTGTACGCCCGGCATCACGTGAAGGTATTTCGCTTTGTGCTGAGACTGGTGCGCAACGAGGCGTCGGCCCAGGATCTCATCAGTGAGGTGTTCCTGGACGTGTGGCGTCAAGCCGCCCGGTTCGAAGGGCGTTCGGCCGTGTCGACCTGGATTCTGGCGATCGCGCGGTTCAAAGCGTTGTCGTCGGTCCGCCGCAGAAAAGAAGCCCAGCTTGACGAGGAGGAGGCAGAGAGGATCGAGGACGAGGCGGATACGCCCGAGGTCGCGCTGCAGAAGAAGGACACGGGTGAGGTCTTGCGCCAATGCCTGGCCAAGCTCTCACCCGATCACCGGGAGATCATCGATCTCGTCTACTACCACGAGAAATCGGTCGAGGAAGTCGCCGAGATCGTCGACATCCCGGAGAACACCGTGAAGACGCGCATGTTCTATGCGCGCAAGAAACTGGCCGAGCTTCTCAAGCAAGCCGGCGTGGAACGAGGTTGGCTATGACGCCGAATGAGCGGCAGGAACTCGAAACGTTGCTTCCGTGGCACGCTGCCGGCACGCTCGACCCCGACGACGCGGCGCGGGTCGAAGCTGCGCTCGCGGCCGACCAGGAACTGGCAAAGCATTTTGCCATCGTGCGCGAGGAAATGGCGGAAACCATCCACGTCAACGAGGCGCTGGGGTCGCCGTCCCCGCGCACGCTCGACAAGCTGCTGGCCGCAATCGACGCCGATCCGGCGCGAACGTCGCGCACGATGTTTGGCGCCGGGATTGGCCGGCTGTTCGCGGCGCTCTCGCCGCAGGTTTTGGCGTGGTCGACAGCGATCGCCGCGCTGGTGATCGTGCTGCAGGCCGGTGTGATTGCGACGATGCTGACCGGCGAGCGCGCGGGCCCGCGCCGCGCCACTTTCGAGACGGCGTCGGCGCCGGAAGCGATGCCTTCGCCCGCTCCCGCGCCTATGACGAGAAGCTTGGCGCCGGCAGCTGCGCCCGCTCCGGCGGCGAGAGGTGCCGGTCCGCACGTGTTGGTGCGCTTTGCGCCCGAAGCCAGTATGGCCGACATCACACGGTTTCTGGAGACCAACAAGGCGAGCGTGGTAGATGGACCGAAGCCGGGCGGGCTTTATCGGCTGCAGGTGAGCGCCGCCGGTAAAGACGCTCTCGCCGGTGTCGTCGCGACGATGCAGGCCAGCAAAGTCGTCGGGTTTGTTGCGCCAGAATAGCGGCGCGCACGTGTATAAGCGGGGGTGCCGTTCGGAGACACTGCGATGAACAGGTTGAAGCGGCGCTGGACCTTGTTGACGGCTGGGATGCTCGCCTGGTCGGTGTTCGGCGTTGTGCCGGCCGACGCGCAGATCTATCCGAATTTTCGCCCGAGCATGCCCATGATCAGTCCGATCGGGCCGCGCGATCCCGGCATGCACACCCAGCCGGGAAACATCTCCAATATTCCGATGGGCGGATCGACCGCGACCGGCACAAGCTCTGATCAGACGGGCCGGCGCACGATCAAGAAAATCAAGCAGGTCATTCCCCGCGACGCGTCGACGACCAAGATCACCCGCCAGGTCAACACCACGAGCGGCGGCGGTCGCGGCACCGGAAGCAGCAGTAACACTAGCAGCAGTGGTGCGGGCGGAGGTGGCAGTGGGATTCCGCCGGCGGGCGAAACCCGGTTTGTGCAAAACGAGGTCCTCGCCGTACTACCCGGCAACCCAAGCGCCCAAACGGTCGATGCGCTGGTGCGGCGCAATCGTCTCGAGCTGCTGGATCGATTGACGCTTGGGGTGACGAATTTGACGATCCTCCGTTTGCGCATTCCCAATGGTCGGTCGGTAACCGCCACCATACGGGCGCTCGGCGCGCGCACGTACCAGCCGAATTATCGCTACGCGCTTGCCGACGACGCGACGAGCACTGTGCCGCAAACCGCTGACGTTCCGAGTTCATCCGACGCCAAGACTTTGACCGGTGATCCCGCGCAATACGCTCTCGCCAAGCTGCGGCTACGGGACGCGCAGGGGCTGGCCAAGGGCGACAAGATACCGGTCGCCATTATCGATTCCGGGATCGACGTGAAGCACCCCGATCTCGCCGGCGCGGTTACTGGCCAATTCGACGCGCTCGGATCAAACGAGCCGCCGCATGCGCACGGAACCGCGGTCGCCGGCATCGTGGCGGCGCACGGCCGACTGTTGGGCGCCGCCCCGTCGGTCAACCTGCTGGCGGTGCGCGCATTCGGTGCGGCGGCGGTCGGGGCGGATGGTACGACCTTCAACATTCTCAAGGGTCTCGACTGGGCGGCCGGGCAGGGCGCCCGCATCATCAACCTCAGCTTCACCGGCCCTTCCGATCCGCTGCTGGCCCGCGCGCTCGCGGCACTGCATCAGAAAGGCACGATCCTGATCGCCGCTGTCGGCAACGCCGGACCAAAGTCGCCGCCGCTTTACCCGGCGGCGGATCCCAACGTGATTGCGGTGACGGCGACCGATGCGGATGATCAACTGTTCTCGATGTCAAACCGCGGCGCCTACATCGCGGTGGCGGCGCCGGGCACCGACGTTCTGGTGCTGGCTCCCGACGGAGCTTATCAGCTCTCGTCCGGCACGTCGTTTGCGGCCGCCTATATCACCGGCATCGCGGCCCTGATGCTCGAACGCAAACCAGGTCTTGATCCCGACGCGCTGAAAAAGGCACTGCAGGCGAGCGCGAAGGATCTCGGCCCGAAAGGCCGGGATGATCAGTTCGGCGCTGGATTGGCCGACGCCTATCAGGGGATCCTCGCGGTCGATCCAGCCGCCGATGCATCCGCCCGCGCGACCCGTCAGTAGCAAGCGACGGATTATCCGATCTGCTTGTTTTCGACGTGCAGAACACGGTGCGGAACCGCCGACGCGAAGGCGTCGTCGTGGGTCACGAACACCACGCCATATCCGGCGCTGCAGAGCGCTTCGAGCGTACGCGCAAGTTCGCGGCACGTATCGTCGTCCTGGCCGATGGTCGGCTCGTCGAGCATGATCCAGGGGTATGCGCCGGCAAACGGCCACAGCCAGCTGATCCTTTTGCGCGCCGCCAGCGGAAGCTCGTAGAGATGCTGATCAAGCGAGGGAACGCCGAGATCGCGCGCAAGGGGCATAACGCGATCATCGGCGAGGGCGTCCGCTTCACCGCGACTTGCGAGGGCCGCGCGGCGGCGCGAGAGGTCCTCGCCTAACGTGGCGCCGCACCATTGCTGGTCGGGGTTTTGGGTGGCCAGCGCGAGTGCGCGGTTGCCGCTTCGCCAAGGCTCATAAGGTGCGCCGTCAAGCGTGATCTGCGCGAAACGGGGAAGCAGTGCACCGACCAGGATTTTTAGAAACGTGGTCTTACCGGAGCCGTTGGGACCGAAGAGCCGATGCGCCTGTCCTGGCTCGAGCGTGACCGCAGCATTGCTGAAGACGTCGTGTTCCGGCCGATACCCGAACGAAAGCTCGCTGATGGCGACGACCGGCGCACGGCACTGTCTGACGTTGGCGCGAAGTCCTTCCCAATTGCAGGCAAACTTCGTGTCGGCGGCGGTGAGGTGCGTGCAGTTCCAACCGGGCGGGCATGCGCGATTATCGGTCAGCACCACGTTGAATGAATCGCTGGCATCGAGATAGTGGAGGGCTTCGCGTCGATTGCTGGCATCGAGCTGCTCGAGAGCAGTGTCGATGGCAAGCGCCCGGTAACCCGACAGCGAGAAGCAATGCAGCGCAAGCAGCACCTGCTCACCTCCCGACAGGGTTTGTGGTTTGCGGCGTGGGTCGGTTGGGATTGTGCCAAATCGGGACCGGCCGGTGGTGTGATCCTTGGCGCGATAGAGCTCGATCTCGTCCGCAATCGTGGATGACAGGCCGGATAAGGCCGCTTCGGCGTAAGGCCCGATGAAGTAGGTTGGGGCGGCAAACGATTGCGCGCGCAGGTGCACCGTGCGGCTGCGGCCGGAGAAATTGGGGCCGGCGATGAGTTCACGGGACCCCATGAAAATCTCCCCAGACGATGCCGACGGCGATAACCGCAGCAGAGAAGATCCACAGTTTGTCCGGCGTTGCGAGCGGGGCTGCGTGCGTTTCGGCCAGAAGCGGGTCGAGCAGCTGCAACGTATGTTCCATCGGCCATTTGTCGCGCATCCGGCCGGTGACGCTGGTGATGGCGGTCAGCCAGACCGTTTGCACCAGAACCCATCCGTGGAAGAGATTGCGCGCCGAGATCCGCCGTGTGATCACGCCAGATGCGATCAGCGCCGTGTGGGCGCGGTCGACCGCCTGCAGCAGGGTCTCGACCAACGACAGTGTCAGCACACCGAGACGTTTGAGTGCGACCGGGGCGCGCAGCGCCTGGATGAATTGCAACGGGGTGAGCGTGGCGAACCGCATGGCGGCGATCTGGACGATCGCCACGATCAGGAACAGTCGCGCGCAAACGATACTGACGTAGATCAGCGCATTCATCCGCGATCCCGGTTGGCTCGCTGCGATGTCGGCCGGCGCGCGCCCGACCACGCCGACCCAGACCAGGATCATGAACGCCGCAAGCGGCAGCATCAGGATCACGGCGCGCCGCAACGCTACGGCGGCGTGCGGGCCGACTTCGATGACAGCGAACAGCGCGGTGAAGAGGTACAGCGCAACAAGGCCGGATATGCGCGCCATCATGGCAGCGAGAACCACGACAATGACGAGGGCGATCGCTCCGTTTGGCGTCATGTCGGGGCCGGCTGCGGCCGCGCGCGAACCATCTCGATGAAATCTTTCGGCGTCGCTCGAAACAGTAATGCTGCGAACAGGACTTGCAGGGTCTTGTCGATCGGTTCGGCGGTGAAGCCGGAGTGCAGCACGGCTGCCATCAGGTGTTGTCCGGCCTTGAGGAAGAACGCCACCAGAAAAGCCGATCCGCTTCCAGTCACGCCGCCGAATACGTAGGCGACAACCGGCGCCGACACCACCGCCGAAACCACGCCGGTGAGGATGCCGTAGAGCACGACCCGCGTCCCGAACCGAAGCATGGGCAACGGCCGTGCTCGGAAGATCGCCTCTGCATCCGCGATGAAGTAGGCGGCAACCAGTGCGAGCGCGAGCTCGGTTGCCGAAAACCAGATCAGGAAGGGATTGATGAACAAGGTCGTGATGACGGTGCTGATCATCGCGGCCAGAAACGAGCATACGAATGCGGCGCGCCGGTCGGGATAGATCAGCAAGGCGCACAGAATTGTCCCGATCGAGTCGAGATAGAGCGGGAGCTTGATCAGATAAACGATCGACCCGACCGCAAAGTTGAGCGCGGCGCAGAGCGCGATGGCAATCAGGCGTGGCGTCGTCAGCATCGGCCCGTCCCGTTTTTTCCCCTTGATAGGGATTATCCGCCTCGCGGGCCGGTTGCCAAGGGATGGTTGCGCCGCTATCCGGCGCCTAAAACGGCGTCAGGCGGCCAGCAGGTGGGACAAATTCTCAGCCCGCATCCGATCAAGGTCGGCGGGCGTATCGACGTCCCACAACCGCGCCGGCTCGCGCCAGCTCAGGTTGAGTTGCGCAAGCCGGCGGCGCGTTTCCGCCATCACGGTGGGCGTGCTCCAGGCCATGTCGGCGAAAAGACCCGGCTGCGGGCTGTTCAGCCCGATCAGCGCGTAACCGCCGTCATCGGTCGGGTTGATCACCACGTCGATGCCGTCACGCAGCAGGGCGGCGGCCGTGCGTAAGTGATCCACGGTCAGCGCCGGGCAGTCGGTTCCGATGACCACAATCGGACCGGCGTTGGCTGCGACGGCGGCAAGCATGCGCGCGCCGAGATCGCCGGCTGCTTGACGGGCAAGCTGGACACGGGGCGCGCACTGCCTAAAGATCGCGTGCGTATCGTCCGGTGCAGCCCATAACGTGACGGGGCCGGCGGCGAGCGCGGTCTCGATCGTCACCGAGATGAGCCGCGCCTGCAGTCGCGCGGCTCCGTCCGCGCCCAAGGCCGGAATGAGCCGCGTTTTGGCGAGACCCGGGATCGGCGCCTTCGCCATGACGGCGATGGCCACGTCACGGTTCGCGTGGGGCATAGCCATAAGCTCGGGCCAGCGATACGGGATCGGCGCCGCGGAAAAAGGCCGCGCGCAGCCGCCACATCAGCAGGATTGTGCGCACGAAGCCGTGGTCGTCCCACCGGCGGCCCGAGGTCGTGACGCATGGCGACAAACATAAGGGCCGGGTGACGCGCCGCAAACGAGCCGACAGCGCGATATCCTCCATCAGCGGAATATCGGGAAAACGGCCGGCCGCGACAAATGCGCTGCGTTCAACAAAGATGGCTTGGTCGCCGGTGGCTATCCCGGTGAGGCGCGAGCGCCAGTTCATCAGGTAGGCGACCATTCCGAGCAAGGGGTGGCGCCCGGCGATGCGCACGTTAAAGCGTCCCCATGCGCGCTTGCTGCGCGCAAGCTCGCCGAGGATCAATCGATCGGCACCATCGGGCAAGCGCGTGTCGGCGTGCAGGAATAGCAACACAGCGCCGCGCGCGGCCGCAGCGCCGGCGTTCATCTGTGAACCGCGCCCGCGCGGCGCGGCCACGACCTGATCGCAGCGGGGATGCGCAAGCGCAACGGTGCGATCGCTGCTGCCACCATCCGCAACGATCACGTCGCAACCGGCCGCGCGCAACGTGGCGAGCGCGTCAAGCGCCAGTACGACTCCGGTTTCCTCGTTCAGGGTCGGAATGACGATCGACAAGGCCGTCATTGGAGGTAGCCGCTATTCGGCCGCTTCGCGCAATGCACCGCCGCAGCTCGATCCCTGTCCGGCGGTGCAGCCGAAGCAATGGCCGGCCACCTGGATCGGGTTGTCGGCAATGTCGCGCGTCAACAGATCGGAGATGTGCAACCGTCGTCGCTCGGCCCCGATCGCCGGCAGATCGAGCATCTGGTTGAAGTCGCAATCGTACAGCAGGCCGCGCCAGTCGACCGAGATCAGGTCGCGGCACATGACGCCGTCGAGATTTTCCGCGCGATGTGCGCTGTGCAGCAGCGCCAGATAGCGGTTGAACTCGCCCTTCGACATCAAAATCGATCCGAAGCGTTGGATCGGCATGTTGGCGAGCGTGAACAGGCGATTGAACGAGATTCCGTATTGGCCGCCCAGAATGCGCTTGTAGTCGGTTTCGAGCTCGGCCTGTCCGGGCGGCAGCGCAGGTCCCTGCGGGTTGTAGACCAGATTGAGGATCAGATCCGATCCCGTGATGCCATAGCCGAGGGCGTTGAGGCGTTGGAGTGCGCGGATCGAGGCGTCGAAGACGCCTTTGCCGCGTTGCCGGTCGACATTGTCTTCGAGATAGCAGGGCATCGACGCGGTGATCTCGACCTGCTCACCAGCGAGAAATTCCGCGAGATCCTCCTGACCGGGGACGTCGAGGATGGTCAGATTGCAGCGGTCGATGACGTGGACACCAAGCGCTCGTGCGCGCCTTACCAGCGTGCGAAAGTGCGGGTTGAGCTCGGGCGCGCCGCCGGTGATGTCGAGCGTCGGAATGCCGCGGCGTTCGAGCACGTCCAGCACATGCTCGATCACTTCGCCGCCCATTTGCTCGGTCCGATGAGGGCCGGCATTGACGTGGCAATGGACGCACGACTGGTTGCAGCGGTAGCCGACGTTGACCTGCAGGGTGGCGAGGTGCCGGCGCTTGATCGCCGGAAACGGGATTCCCTCGAGCAGCGGCCAGGTATCTCTCATTCACGCGTCTCTCAGCTCATCGCCGCATTGGCCTTGTGGTCGCGCCGAAACTTGCACAAATAGCCCACGGCGTCATCCGGCGCCGGAATCGCGGCTCAACAATTCGCCGTGAAAGCAAGTAGCGAAGCTCGATGGGCAATCCCGTATTGGTCGAAGTAACCCGCGGCGTGCTGACCGAAAGTCGCCACCAGGGGGCCGTTTGCGTGGCTGATTCTGCCGGAAAAGCCGTGATCGCGATCGGCGACGTTGCGACGCCGATCTTTCCGCGCTCGGCCGTCAAGGTGATGCAGGCGCTCGTGCTGGTCGAGTCGGGCGCCGCTGATCGATACCGGTTTGGCGACGCCGAGCTGGCGCTCGCGTGCGCGTCCCACTCCGGCGAGCCGGATCACGTCGCCGGCGTTGAGCGGATGCTGGCGCGCGCGGGGCTCGACGTTGACGCCCTGCAGTGCGGGACGCATTGGCCGACTCATCGTCCATCCGCCGACGCGCTGATCCGCGCCGGCTTGCCGGCGTCGCCGTTGCACCACAACTGCTCGGGCAAGCACGCGGGTTTTCTGTGCGCGGCCTGCGCGACGGGATCGGATCCGCGGACCTACACGGCCTCGAACCACGCGGTTCAACGCGAGGTTCACGCCATCCTTGAAAACCTGGCCGGCAGCAAGATTGACGACAAGAGTGTCGCCATCGACGGCTGTTCGGTTCCCACGTTCGCGCTTTCGCTTGCTGGGCTTGCGCGCGCATTCGCAGTCCTCGGAAGCGAAAAAGGCTTGGAGCCTGAACGCGCGGCGGCGTGTCGCCGTCTGCGCGCGGCGTGCGCCGCCAAGCCCTGGTACGTCGCCGGCAGCGGCTCGTTCGCGACCGAAATCATGAGTCACTTCGGGCCGCGCGTCTTCGTCAAGGGCGGCGCCGAGGGTGTTTATGGCGGTGCGCTGCCGGACCAGGGACTCGGGATCGCCATCAAATGCGACGATGGGGCAGGCCGCGCCGCCGAGGCGATCATGGCGAACGTTCTCACGCGGCTGATCGGCGAGCATGGGCTACTGGCCAAATATGCTCGTCCACCGGTGCGCAATTGGCGCGGGACGGTGGTGGGCGAGATACGACCGGCGGAGGAACTGCTGGCTCAGCGATAGGACTTTGCGGTTGCCGCTGCCGCGATCACGATTGCCTGGGCGCCACGCACCAGCTGATCGATCGTGGGTGACGTGGAGCGCGCGCCTCGCCGTTGCCGCTTGCGCACGCTGGGAACGTGGACGAATGCGACCACGGTCGGTCCTCCGGGGTGTGTCGCGGTTTCAAGCGCGCGCCAATAGCTGTAGTTGCAGACGTAACGCCCGGCATCGCACGACAGGCGCGCGGGCAAACCGGCCGTGCGCGCGGCAGCCGCGAGCTGCGCGAACGGCGCGCGACCGCGCATTGCCTCGGCTTTGTGCTTGATGCTTCCCCGCTTTGACGTCGCGCCCTCGATGTCGGGAAAAACCCGCGTGGTTCGATTGCGGGCCAGCGTTTCGATTCGGAGTCCCTTGGTGCGGCCGGCGAGCCCGAACATCACGATCACGTCCGGCTGATGCTGCGCGATCAAGGCTTTCAATTGGGTGTCCACGGCCGTGTAGCTCGTCGGAAACACGTGGACGACGGCATCGATTGCGGCGAGCGCCGGCCGGCGTCGTTTCGCAAGCCGCCTAACCAAGAGCTGGGTCGGATTGAACGGAGCGCCCGGGAACGGACCAAAGCCGGTGATCAGAACCCGCATCGCGCGGTTGCGAACAGACCGAGCGCTCACGCCTTTGCGACCCCGAGCGCCCGGGCGATTTCTTCAGCCGCGACCGCGGGCGACAGGCGCCCGGCGGAAACCTCGGCCTCGAGTTGCGGCAACCGCGCCTTCAGGGCGCGGTCGGAGCGCAATTGGTTGCGCAGGCGATCGTCGAAGATCGACCACATCCACTTGACCTGTTGCCCGCGCCGCCATGCGGCGATCTCTCCGGTCTCGGTCAGCTTGGCTTTGTGTTCCAGCACCTTGTCCCACAGAACGGTGATTCCATCCCCAGTCAGCGCCGAATAGGTGACGACCGGCGGAATCCAATTGGGTGAGCGCGGGGTCAAAATATGAAGCGCCGCGCGATATTCGGCGGCGGCAGCCTTGGCACGCGCGATGTTGTCACCGTCGGCCTTGTTGACCGCGATCATGTCGGCGAGTTCGACCAATCCCTTCTTGATGCCCTGAAGCTCGTCGCCGGCGCCCGGCAGCATCAGCGCCAGAAAGAAGTCCGTCATATCCGCGACGGCGGTTTCCGACTGCCCGATGCCGACGGTCTCGACCAGGATCACGTCGTAACCGGCGGCTTCGCAGAGCAGCATGGTTTCGCGGGTCTTCGCCGCAACGCCGCCGAGCGTCCCGGCGGCGGGCGACGGCCGGATGAAGGCGTTCGGGTCGGCCGAGAGCCGGGCCATGCGAGTCTTATCGCCGAGGATTGACCCGCCGCTGCGCGCCGAGGAGGGATCGACCGCCAACACCGCGACCTTGTGGCCGGCCGTAGTCAGAAAGGTACCGAGGGCATCGATGGAGGTCGACTTGCCGACGCCGGGCGCTCCGGTGATGCCGACGCGGGTCGCTTTGCCGGTGCGCGGCAACAGCTCCTGCACCAGCGCCCGCGCGGTTTGTTGATGGTCGGCGCGCTTGCTCTCGATCAGCGTGATGGCGCGGGCGAGCGTAGCGCGCTCGCCGGCGCGGATGGCGCGGGCAAGCTCGCTGACGTCCGGCGAGCGAACCAGCAGGCGACTGGCGGTCATGATCGTGTCTTAGACGTTCACGGCAAAATCGCAAATGCCCGCGCCGGGAAGCCAAGCCCGTCCTTGACCTTCGGCCAAGTCACCACGATCAGTGCGCCGGTCGCCGGCACCTTGTCGAGATTGGCCATGACCTCGATCTGGTAGTGGCCCTTCTGGAGGATGTAGGTCTCGGAGTCCATCTTGTCGGTGATGTCGGTGTCGAGCGATTCGTGTCCGGTCGCGGTCACGCCGCGTTGCTCGTAGACGAACTTGATGGTCTCGAATGCCCAGGCCGGGAACGGCGTGCGCTTGAAGCGCTCCGGGTTGTCCCAGTCCTTGGACATGTCGGTGCGCAGCGCGACGAACGAGCCCTTGGGAACGCGGCCATGGCGCTTTTCCCAGGCGCGCAAATCATCGACCGAGAACGCGTGGTTGGGGTCCTTGGCCTGATAGGGCGTGTTGTCGAGCACGATCAGCGGCAGGATCATCTGCTTGAGCGGGATCAGGTCCATGGTGATCCCGTTCTCGGCGAAATGCGCCGGCGGATCGACGTGCGTGCCGTATTGCCCGACCATCTCATAATAGGTCGCGCGGAAACCGTCCTTGGGGATGGTGTACGGCTCCTTGGACTGCGGATCGGCCGCCGGTGAGAATTTCGCCTGACCGAAGCCGGACCAGACCGGCGTCGTCGGCGAGAAGCTGTGGGTCAGATCGACAAGTTGTTTGCTCGCGATGATGCGGTAGGCACGGGCGAGGTCGCTCTGCGCGCGCGCCGGCGATGCCGCGATGACCATCGTGCAAAGTGCGGCGATGGCAATCGCTTTTGAAGACGCGACAATTTTCTGGCAAGTCATCGAATCCTCCCGCGATTCCGCGACGGACTGGTGCCGCCGATTTGAAGTTCCTGCATCACCTGCAGCAAGCTCGTCCAGGAACTTCAAATCGACAAGCGGCACGCGCGCGACCAGCAAAAGTGGTCACCGGTTTTGCGTCCGGTCGCGCGCTAACTATAGGTGGCGCATGATCTTTTCGGCGAACCGGCGGCCACTTCGCCGGATCATGCGCTATCAAATACTTGCCAGTGCCCCTTTGTTTCCGAAGTTCGCGTTGGAGGATGCTGCGATGTATCACGAACTTCGGAAACGGGGCACTGGTGGCGCTGGGTTGATGTCGTCGAGCGCGTGGCACTCGTGGAAGCGCTATTCCGCCGCGCGCTGGCCATGTCCCAAGCGAGCATTGAGCTTTGCGATGAGCTCTTCGGCCGCCTTGGCGATCACAGTTCCGGGCGGGAAGATCGCTTCAGCGCCGGCTTTCTTAAGAGCGTCGTAGTCCTGGGGCGGAACAACGCCGCCGACCACGACCATGATGTCGTCGCGGCCTTCCTTGGCGAGCGCCGCCTTGAGGGCCGGCACCAAGGTGAGGTGGCTTGCCGCCAAGGTGGAGACCCCGACGATATGCACGTCGTTCTCGACCGCCTGGCGCGCCGCTTCCTCGGGCGTTGCAAACAGCGGCCCAATATCGACGTCGAAGCCGAGATCGGCGAACGCGGAGGCGATCACCTTCTGGCCGCGGTCGTGCCCGTCCTGACCGATCTTGGCGACCAGAATGCGGGGGCGGCGGCCTTCGTTATCCTCGAACTCGCTGACGAGCTTCTGCACGCGTTCGACCGCGTCGGACATCTGGCCGACCTCTCGCTTGTAGACCCCCGAAATGGCTTTGATCTCGGCGCGGTGGCGCCCGAAGACCTGCTCCAGTGCGAGCGAGATCTCTCCGACAGTCGCCTTGGCGCGCGCCGCATCGATTGCGAGCTCCAGCAGATTGCCATTGCCGCGGTCGGCCGCGCGGGTCAGTGCACGCAGCGCTTCCTCGAGCGCCTTGGGATCGCGTTCGCGCTTGAGCCGTGTGAGTTTGTCGATCTGGAGCTGGCGCACCGCCGAGTTGTCGACCTTTAGGACTTCGATCTGCCGGTCCTGCTCCGGCCGATACTTGTTGACCCCGATCACCGCTTGCTCGCCCGCATCGATGCGCGCCTGGGTGCGCGCCGCGGCCTCCTCGATGCGCAGCTTCGGGATGCCGGCCTCGATCGCCTTGGCCATGCCGCCGAGCTCTTCGACTTCTTGAATATGTCCCCAGGCTTTGTTGGCCAGCTCCTGGGTGAGCCGCTCCATGTAATAGGAGCCGCCCCACGGATCGGCGATGCGGGTGGTGCCGCTCTCCTGCTGCAGAAAGAGCTGGGTGTTGCGCGCGATGCGCGCCGAAAAGTCCGTCGGCAGTGCGAGCGCCTCGTCGAGCGCGTTGGTGTGCAGCGACTGGGTATGTCCCTGGGTCGCCGCCATCGCTTCGACGCAGGTGCGCACCACGTTGTTGAACACATCCTGGGCGGCGAGCGACCAGCCCGACGTCTGACAGTGGGTGCGCAGCGACAGCGAGCGCGGATCTTCTGGGTCGAACGGCTTCATCAGCTTTGCCCAGATTGCGCGCGCCGCGCGCATCTTGGCGACCTCCATGAAGAAGTTCATGCCGATCGCCCAGAAGAACGACAGACGCGGTGCAAAGCGGTCGACGTCAAGCCCGGCCTTGATGCCGGCGCGCACGTACTCGACGCCGTCGGCGAGCGTGTAGGCGAGCTCAAGGTCCTGGGTCGCGCCCGCTTCCTGCATGTGATAGCCGGAGATCGAGATCGAATTGAACTTCGGCATATGCGCGGACGTATAGGCGAAGATATCGGAGATGATCCGCATCGAGGGGCCGGGCGGATAGATGTAGGTATTGCGGACCATGAACTCCTTGAGGATGTCGTTCTGGATCGTGCCTGAGAGTTTCTCCGGTGGCACGCCTTGCTCCTCGGCGGCGACAATATAGAGCGCCATCACCGGCAGCACGGCGCCGTTCATGGTCATTGACACCGACATCTGATCGAGCGGGATGCCGGAGAACAGCGTGCGCATGTCGTAGATCGAGTCGATCGCGACGCCCGCCATGCCGACGTCGCCCGCAACGCGCGGATGGTCGGAGTCGTAACCGCGATGGGTGGCGAGGTCGAACGCGACCGAAAGGCCTTTCTGGCCGGCCGCGAGGTTGCGCCGGTAGAACGCGTTGGAGTCCTCCGCGGTGGAAAAGCCGGCGTATTGGCGCACGGTCCAAGGCTGGGTGACGTACATGGCCGGGTAGGGGCCGCGCAGATACGGCGCAATGCCGGGATAGGTGTCGAGAAAGTCGAGACCGGCGAGGTCATTTGGGCCGTACACCGGCTTGACCGGAATGCCTTCCGGCGTGAGCCATGGAGCGCCCGACGCGCGGCCAGCGCTCGCGATGCCGGCTTCGCGAAATGGTACAGCGGCAAAATCCGGGATCTGGGTCATGACTGCGAAATCATATCATGGGCGCCGCGAAGCGTCTTAAGCATGTCGCAGCCGGAATAAATGAAGGTCGCAACACCCGCGGCCTTCAGCGCGCTCTCCAATTCGCCGCCGCGCCCGGCGAGATAAAGATGTACGGCCCCTGCCTTCGCGAGCGCGGTGGCGGCCGCGACGGCGTCCTTCGCGTAAACGTCATTCGATGAGCACAGGCAGGCGAAGCGCGCGCCCGAGGTCTTGAACGCAGTCACCAGCGCCTCAGTGCTTGAGAAACCGTCGTTGGTGACCGCTTCAATTCCACCGGCTTCGAAGAAATTCTTGGCGAAAGTCGCGCGCGCGGTGAAGACTGAGGGCGTGCCGAGATTGGCGAGGAAAACCTTCGGCCGCGAGCCGGTCTTGGCGGCGTAGTCGTCGGCGGCATCGCGCAATTGCTCGAACGGCTCGGCCAGTCGGATCTCCGGCAGGAGGTCGCCTCCGGTGGCCGCGCTGTGCGCCGGTGCGGGCGCGAGCACCGCGACCGGCAACTCGTGGATATCGGGAAATTCGCTGGTCCCGGTGATGGGCTCGCGGCCGCGCGCCACGGCCGCTTCGCGCTCGTGTCGGATGGCCGCGACCTTGCGCGCAACAAGTCCGCTGGTGAGCGCCGTATGCGCTCCGCCGGCGGCCTCGATTTCCTGAAAGAATGCCCACGCCGCGCCGCAGAGGTGTTGGGTCAATGCCTCGATCCCGCCCGAGCCCGCGGCCGGATCGGCGACCCGCGCAAGATTGGATTCCTCCAACAGGATCAGTTGGGTGTTGCGTGCCAATCGGCGGGCAAACGCGTCGGGCAACCCGAGTGCCGCCGTGAACGGCAGGACGGTGACGCTGTCGGCTCCGCCCAGTCCGGCAGCGAACGTCGCGATGGTGGTGCGCAAGATGTTCACCCACGGATCGCGCCGGGTCATCATCCGCCAGGCGGTCTCAGCCGAAACAAAGATCGGCTGGGCTGCGAGGCCGCACGCTGCCTCGACACGCGCAAACAGTTTTCGCAGCGCCCGAAACTTGGCAATGGTCAGGAATTGGTCGGCATCGGCGGCGAGGCGAAAGAAGATCAGTTGGCGTGCTTGATCGAGCGCAAACCCGGCGCTCTCCAGCATCCGCAGATAGGCAATCGCGCTGGCCAGAACGTAGCCGAGTTCCTGCGCTTCGGTGCCGCCTGCCGCATGAACGACGCGACCGTCAGCGACGACGAACGGCCCAGCAAACCCTTGCTCCGTGAGATCGCGGATTATGCTGGCATGACTTGCCGCAACGTCATCCGATGAGGTTCTGCCCGCGCCGCTGCGCGCGATCAGGCCGAGCGGGTCGAACCCGAACCGGATCCGGGTCGCGGAGGGTTTAGTCCTGTGTTCGGCGATGACCTGCCGGAGTGCGAGCGCGGTGGCAGGTGCGCAGCCGTCAAGCTCGAGCGTTATGCCGGCATCGAGATGGATACCGTCGAGGGCGCGCCGCAGCGTAGCCTCCGATAGTTCGAGCCCGAACCCATGGGCGCCGAGCGAACCGGCAAACACCAGGACGAGCCCGGTGGCGCCGTTCTCGAGGTCCTGGCGCCCCTGCTGATTGGCGGTGATGGGGTCAGGATGGTCCAGGCGTTGCAGAACCTGCCAGGGCGATCCGGGCGCACGGCCAGCAACCGGCTGCGCGTCCGTGCTCCTCGGGTAGAGCGGCTCGATCCGCAGGCCGTCATAGGTTTTGGCGACCAGCTTGCGGTCGAAGGGCGTGCCCTTGAGCACGCCTTCGACGAGCTTGCGCCACTGCTCGAGCGACGCCGGCGCGAATTCGGAGGCGAGCGGCACGTTGGTCATGGGGTCGGTCATGCAACGAAAATGCCACGGGTCGCGCCTGCGACCAACCCGGATCGGGGTTCAAACCAATTCGTTGAGCCGCGGCGGCAACCTCTTGATGCCGGTCGTGTCGATGCCGGCGAGTGCGTCGCGTACGCGTCGGCCGGCAATGATCCGGTTGGGTGCAATCTCGGCGAGCGGCACGAGCACGAAGGCGCGTTCGAACAGGTGCGGATGCGGAAGCTCGAGCCCGGGCTCGCTGACCGCGATATCATCGTAGGCGAGGAGATCGATGTCGATTGGCCGCGGCCCCCAGTGCGCTTCGCCGGAACGGTCGCGCCCGAGCGCGCTTTCGATTTGCTGTGCACGCTCCAGCAGGCCGCCCGGCGAGAGATTCGTTTCAACCGCGATACATAAGTTGACGAATTCAGGTTGCTGTTCGACGCCCCAGGGCGGCGTCCGGTAGTCCGACGACCGCGCACGCAGGCGCACCAGGTCGCCGTCGCAGAGCATTTCGACAGCGCGTTCGAGGGTGGCGCGGACATCGCCGACATTGGCGCCGAGCGCGAGCAGCGCCTCAGCCATGGCGTCGGCGGGTCACGGTCGCGCCCGCGTCTCCGAAGATGGCTGCGATCGGTGCGTGCGGTTTGCGGACCGTGATGCGCACGGCGTCGACCCTGGGGAACTTAGCCAGGATCGCGTCTGCAACCGCGCCGCCGGCCGCCTCGACCAGGCGATAGTTCTGTTGGGTAAAGACCTGGGTGGCGGTGTCGACGATGGCACCGTAGTCGACCGTGTCGGAGAGTTTATCCGAGCGCGACGCGGTGGCGAGGTCGATCGAAAGCTCAAGATCGATGACGAAGCGCTGGCCGACCTTGCCCTCGTGCGCCATCACCCCGTGGTGCGCATGGATCAGCAGCCCTGAAACAAAGATCGTATCGCTCATGGCCGGATCGCCGTGAGCACGCGCAGCGCCTGCACGGTCTCGGCGACGTCGTGCGCCCGGATGATTGCGGCGCCATTGAGAACCGCGAGAACGTGAGCCGCGATAGAACCGCCGAGGCGGCGATCGGGGGGCGCGGGCGAGGCCTCGTTGATGAAGCGCTTGCGTGAGGCGCCGACCAGCAACGGTTGTCCGAAAGACTTCAACTCGCCTAGTCGCGCAATTGCGGTCATGCTCTGTTCCGGCGTTTTGCCAAAACCGATGCCGGGGTCGAGCACGATCGCGTCGCGCCGGATTCCGGCGCGGTCCGCGATGTCGAGCGAGCGCGCGAAGAACGCCTTGATGTCCGCCATGATGTCGAGCGTCGGATCGGCGCGCTCGCGGTTGTGCATCACGATCACCGGCACGCCGCGTTCGGCGATGAGGCCAGCGAGCGCGGGATCGCGTTGCAGGCCCCACACATCATTGGCGATTGACGCGCCGGCGTCGAGCGCCCAGCGCGCCACCGGCGTCTTCATGGTGTCGATCGAAACCGGCACGCCCAGCCGGACGATCGCGGGCAGGACCCGGTCGAGCCGTCGGAGTTCTTCTTCGACCGGCACCGCGATTGCGTCGCCGTAGGGCCTGGTGGATTCGGCGCCGACGTCGATCAGGTCGGCACCGTCATCCACCATGCGGCGGGCGTGGCGAATGGCGACGTCCGGGTCGAGAAACGCTCCGCCATCGGAAAAGGAATCCGGCGTGACGTTCAGGATGCCCATCACCAACGGGCGTCCTGGTCCGAGCAGCTTGGCCAGCGGCGGTATTTCGGTGACGGCCGATAGGTCGGAACCGGTCATGGCCCGCTTTGCGCGGTCCCAGGATCGCTGTCAAGCGAGCCAAACAGCCACGAGCGACCGCCGGGACCGCTATTTGTAACGGATTTCAAGCCGCAGCCGTTTGGCGTCGTCGATCCAGCGCGCCAGCACCTTCTCGGATGGCAGCGGCCGCGCCAGCTTGGCGTTGACCGCGGCGCTTTTCATGCGGCTCGCGAGGTTGGCGGGGTTGCGGTAGCGCAGCTCGCGCACCGTGTCGACGCCCGCGACCTCCAGCAGCTCCGCGCTCTCGCGGCCGACGCCCTTGATGCGCATGCGGTCCGCCATGTTGGCGCAGCGCAGGATCGTCGCGGCATCGAGGCCGGTCCGCTCGGCCAGCACCTTGCGGCCGTGCGGGCTGCAGGCCACCTGCAGCAGCTTGCCGGTGGTGCGGATCTTGGCTGCGAGCAGCCTTTTCGCGATTCCCGGACTGATGCCGTCAACCACGGAGACCGGATAGGACATCAAATACTCCGCACTCCGTTGGCAGGCGGACGTTCGCCTAAATGAATTGACCAAGTCCCGGGATCGCTTCGGCGATCTCGCCGAGCACGTCTCCCGCATTGTGTTCGCGGCTGAAGGCCATCAGTTCGCGCGTGACCGCCTGGATCTGACCCATGTCGAGGCCGGCTCCCATCAATCGAGTGCCGACGCCCATGATGCCACCCATGCTGCCGAACAGGCCGCCATTGTCACCCTCGCGAGCTGCCGCCAGTAGCGCTTCGCTTCCCGGCAGACGCGCGATCAATACGCTGACCTTGTCGGCTGGCCCTTCCTTGGAGAGAAAGTCGAGAATGATTCCGATGGCTTTTTCTGCGACCGCCCGATCGAGACCCACGTTAGCCGCGATCCGATCGACCAGTTCGCTCATCTGCTCCTCACCCGCGCCCGCGTGAGATGGCCTCCATCATTATCCGCCTCGCGTTGACAGACAAGTGTGTGGCGGCAACACGTCAACAGAATTGCGCGTGCTGGTTTGTACCGACGCCAAGCATCCGCCGAACGGAGGATGGGTTGCGCCGTTGCCGGAGCGACGGTGGCGGCCGCGGCGCTCAGCCTTTATAACAAGCCGGACGATGAACGACGTCCGCTGGCCGGGCGTCTGAGCACGAATACCGAGGTGTCGCCATGGACATCGACGAGAAGGGCAGGATCTTCGTCGGCAAGGGGACCAAACCGGAATATCTCACGCTCGCATTGGCCAATCGGCATGGGCTCGTGGCCGGCGCCACCGGGACCGGCAAGACCGTTACATTGCAGGTGCTTGCAGAGGGCTTTTCGCGCGCCGGCGTTTCGGTGTTTGCCGCCGACGTCAAAGGCGATCTGTCCGGTGTCGCCGCGGCCGGCGAAGCCAAGGAGGCCCTGGTCAAACGCGCCAAGGACATGGGCTTCGACTATGAGCCGGATCAGTTCCCGGTCGTGTTCTGGGACTTGTTCGGCGAGCAGGGTCATCCGATACGCGCGACCATTTCGGAGATGGGGCCGCTGCTATTGGCGCGGATTATGGAGTCTCAATGACGTGCAGGAAGGGGTCCTCAATATCGCTTTTCGCGTTGCCGACGATATTCGGGCAACTGATGAAGAGCGTGGCCGGTTGGATGACCTGAAGGATCTGAGGGCGTTTTTGAATGATCTCGCTGCACAAGCGGCAGCGTTGACCACACAGTATGGTAACATTTCGAAACAAACCGTGGGCACAATCCAGCGCCAAATCCTCGTTCTTGAGAATCAAGGTGGCACAAATTTTTTCAGTCTACCGCCTCTCGACCTGAACGACTTCATTCGTAAGGACAAAGATGGACGCGGCCAAATTAGTATTCTGGCCGCCGACAAACTCATGCAGAACCCGCGGCTCTACGCGACCTTCCTCCTGTGGCTCCTGTCGGAGCTGTTTCAGCACCTCCCCGAAGTGGGTGATTCAGACAAGCCCAAGCTGGTGTTCTTTTTCGACGAGGCCCACCTGTTGTTCACCGACGCCCCCAAAGCGTTGCTGGACAAAATCGAACAGGTCGTTCGCCTGATCCGGTCCAAAGGCGTCGGCGTCTATTTCGTCACCCAGAACCCGCTCGACGTGCCCGACAAGGTGCTGGCGCAGCTTGGCAACCGGGTGCAGCACGCACTGCGCGCGTTCACGCCGCGCGACCAGAAGGCGGTGAAGGCCGCCGCCGAAACGTTTCGCCCTAACCCCAAACTCAACACCGCGCAGGTGATCATGGAGCTCGGCAAGGGCGAAGCACTGGTGTCGTTCCTGGAGGGCAACGGCACGCCGAGTGAGGTCGAGCGCGCCATGGTCCGCCCGCCTGCGGGGCGCATCGGACCGCTTACCCCCGAGGAGCGCAAGGCGGTGATGGACAAGTCGCCGGTCAAGGGCAAATACGATACCGCTCTCGACCGAGTTTCCGCGTTTGAAATCCTGCAAAAGCGCGCGCAATCGTATGCAGCCCCGGGCGATCAAGGTCAGAGTAGTGAGCCGGGCCAGGCTTCGGCCGGATGGCTCGACAAGGTCGGTGCCATTGTGGCGACCATTTTTGGCACCAACGTTAAGCGCGGCCAACGGCTCTCGACCGGTCAGCGGATGGCCCGCGACGTCACTCGCACCGTCAGCAATCGGGTCGCCGGCCAGATTGCGGCCGACATTGGCAAGTCGCTTGCCGGGTCGACCGGAAGTTCCGTCGGCCGCGCCATCGTGCGCGGTGCACTGGGGGGAATTCTGCGGCGCTAAATATCGCTGAATATATTGTCAGGCCGCGCAGCAGCGCGCATTTGCGCTGCGACGCAAACACCATGAGGCAAAGTATCCACGATGACTCCTTCGCAAGCCCTTCCGGCAGTGCTCGACCGCATCGATGCCAATCTCGACCAGAGCCTCGAACGGCTGTTCGCCTTCCTGCGCATCCAATCGGTTTCGACCGACCCGGCTTACGCAACGCACTGCCGCACAGCGGCGGAGTTTGTGGCGCGCGACCTGACGAGTCTCGGCTTCGAGGCGAGTGTGCGTCCGACCAAGGGGCATCCGATCGTTGTCGGCAAGGCTCCAAACGGTTCGGGGCCTCGCGTGCTGTTCTATGGTCACTACGACGTGCAGCCGGTCGATCCGTTGGACCTGTGGGAGACGCCGCCGTTCGAGCCGCGCATCGCGACCTTGCCGGACGGCCGCAAGATCATCGTCGCGCGCGGAGCCTGCGACGACAAAGGTCAGGTGATGACCTTCGTTGAAGCTTGCCGCGCCTTCAAGGCGGTGACAGGGAAGCTGCCCTTGCCGATCACCATGATGATCGAGGGCGAAGAGGAATGCGGCTCAAAGCACCTGTTCGGCTTTGTGAAGGACAACGCGGCCGAGCTGCGCCAGGACCTGGCCTTGGTCTGCGACACCAGCATGTGGGATCCGGCAACCCCGATGGTGACCACGTCGCTGCGGGGGCTTGTCTACGACGAAGTGCGGCTGACCTGCGCCGATCGCGATCTGCATTCCGGGCTGTTCGGCGGTGCTGCGCAAAATCCGATCCGCGTGTTGGCCAAGATTCTCGCCGCCCTGCACGACGACAACGGCCGGGTCACGCTCGCTGGCTTCTATGACGGTGTGAAGGAGTTGCCTGACGACATTAGGCAGGACCTCGCGGGCTTGAAGCTGACGGCGGAGGAGTTCCTGGGGCCGGTCGGGTTGAAAGCGCCGGCCGGCGAAAAGGATCACATGCTGATCGAGCAGATCGCCACGCGTCCCACCGCCGAGATCAACGGCATCATCGGCGGCTATACGGGCGAGGGCGCCAAGACCGTGATTCCATCGCAGGCGATGGCGAAGGTCTCGTTCCGGCTGGTCGGCGCGCAGGACCCCGACAAGATCCGCGAGACGTTTCGCGCCTTCGTACGATCGCGCCTGCCGGTCGACTGCACGGTTGAGTTCGCGAATTTCGGCACCGCGCCGGCCTTCGAGTTGCCGTTCGGCAGCCCGGCGCTCGCCAAGGCGCGGGCAGCGCTGGCCGCCGAATGGGGGCGCAAGGCAATCGCGGTCGGGGAGGGCGGTTCAATTCCGATTGTCGCCGATTTCAAGCACGTGCTCGGCATGGACACCATCATGGTCGGCTTCGCGCTCGACGATGACCGCGTGCATTCGCCCAACGAGAAATTCGACCTCACGTCGTTTCACAAGGGCATGCGCAGCTGGGCGCGCATTCTCGCCGCCATGGCGGAATAGCGGGGATGGGTTGAGGGCCGGCGTGAGCCGGCCGAAACGCATCGTGCTTCTGCTCCGGACGATGGGTTTCCCCCGCATCAAGTGCGGGGTCAACCCATCCTACTAATACACGACCACGCTGCGGATCGACTCGCCGGCGTGCATCAGGTCAAAACCCTTGTTGATCTCGGCGAGCGCAAGCGTGTGCGTGATCATCGGGTCGATCTCGATCTTGCCCTCCATGTACCAATCGACGATGCGCGGGACGTCGGTGCGTCCGCGCGCGCCGCCGAAGGCGGTGCCTTTCCATACGCGCCCAGTCACGAGCTGAAACGGCCGCGTTGAAATTTCCGCGCCGGCCGGCGCGACGCCAATGATGATGCTCTGACCCCAGCCGCGGTGGCAGGCTTCGAGCGCCTGGCGCATCACTGTGACGTTGCCGGTGCAGTCGAACGTATAGTCGGCGCCGCCGATCTGGTCGGCGCCGCTCTTGGTCAGGTTCACGAGATAAGGCACAAGTTCGCCGCCGACCTCCTTCGGGTTGACGAAGTGCGTCATCCCGAAACGCTCGCCCCAGGCCTGCTTTCCCCGATTGGTGTCGACCCCGATGATCATGTCGGCGCCCGCGAGCCGCAGGCCCTGGATCACGTTGAGTCCAATGCCGCCGAGGCCGAACACGATCGCCTTTGCGCCAGGCTCGACCTTCGCGGTGTTGATCACTGCGCCGACGCCGGTCGTGACCCCACAGCCGATGTAACAAACCTTGTCGAACGGCGCGTCCGGGCGGATCTTCGCGACCGCGATTTCGGGCAGGACCGTGAAATTCGCGAACGTCGAGCAGCCCATGTAGTGGTGGAGCTTGCGGCCTTCGAGCGAGAAGCGCGAGGTCCCGTCCGGCATCACGCCCTGGCCCTGCGTTCCGCGGATCGCGGTGCAGAGGTTGGTCTTGCGCGACAGGCATGACGGACATTGGCGGCATTCAGGTGTGTAGAGCGGGATCACGTGATCGCCGGGCTTGACCGACGTGACGCCTTGCCCGACCTCGACCACGACGCCGGCGCCTTCATGGCCGAGGATCGCCGGAAACAGGCCCTCGGGATCGGCACCCGACAATGTGAATTCATCGGTGTGGCAGATGCCGGTTGCCTTGATCTCGACCAGCACCTCGCCGGCCTTTGGTCCGTCGAGCTTGACGCTCGTCACCTCGAGCGGCTTGCCGGCTGCAACGGCAACCGCGGCTTTCACATCCATCGACCATCCTCCACATCGTTCGTGACTGTTTGATCCCAACGGCGCCCAACAATGGCGAACGCCCGCGCGGGTTATAGCCGATTGAGCTTTGGGTTCACGGCATTTCGCGCTAAGAAGCGGCCCTGCGCGCTCGTAGCTCAGCTGGATAGAGCATCAGACTTCGAATCTGAGGGTCGGGAGTTCGAATCTCTCCGAGCGCGCCAAAACAGCTCAAGATTTCAATGAATTATAGATGGTATCGGATCGATACCTTTTCGCCTTATTTGGTGTGTCCGCACCGTGTCCGCAGTCGATGGGCATTGCGCGGAATGGAGGCCGCCCCGGAGCCTTGGTCCGGGACGCCTTGGCCGCCGTTCGGCTTTAGGGCGGGCTACGGCGCGTTGCGACAATCGGGATTTTCCCGAACAAGCTGCTGGTCTTCGTTAGAACCGCCGACGAGTTGTACTTAGGGCAACGGCAACGGACGGCGGGCGCGCTCACCGGCCTCGGCCTCGGAGATGACCCTGATGGACGGCGTTTGCCCCGGCTCAACGATACGGAGCCTGCCGCGCGCATCGACGCCTATCGGCCAAAGATGGTCCGGGATTTTTCCGGTCGCCAATCTTTTCAACCAACGCCGGTGCGCCTTGGATAGCTTGGTCATTGCCTGATGCAGTAGCTGATATTGGAACGGCCATGCTGAAAATAATGAAGGATGAAGGAGTGAAGCGATGAAACGCATCCTGCTCGCCCTCTTGGCTTCCGCCGCAATGTGCGGTCCAAGCCTCGCATGCGCGCCGCCCCTCATTGGCGACGTGTTCAAATACAATGACGGAACACTCATGCAGCTTCGCAAACTCGTAGGCGACTGCTCCTGGGAAAAAAGGAAGCAGTATATGTGCCCGGTTGGGTCTGTCGGGTCCACGCAGGGCTGTCGCTGGATGACAGTGCGCCACAAGTTATTGGCAAGCGATGGGTTTCCGGGGTCACCCGGAGACGGCGACTGGCTAATTTTGTATGGGGACGATCAAACAGCACGGTAGGGGTGTGAACCATGATGCCCGCCGCATACTACGCTCAACAACCACCTGCGCCGCCGCCGACCAGCTTGCCCGCGATCTTCGCCTGCGCGCCGAAGTGTTGTTGATCGAGCGCCAAGCCCTCGCGGCCGCCGAAAAGGTGTTGCCGAGAGTGATTGCGTCGTAGATGCTGCTATTTGCGCTTGCCGCAGCGGTCAGCGAATGACGTGGGCATGAGCTTACCGTCTGGATGAATTCCCTTAAGAGGGAAGGTCTCGGCTAGTCGGGGGATCATCCCATATGGATATGTCCCATTTGTTCCCAGTGCGACGAAGATCAAAAACGATTGGGAGCGTTGAGATGAAGAAGATCTTATTAACTGCTGCCTGCTTAGTGGCATTGTGGGGTCCGGCACACGCAGTTGAGCCAAACGCGCCGCTTCCCGGAAATTATCGTGATCAAGATGAACACACTCTTCACTTGGACGCTGATGGCAGCTACCAATTCGATCGTGCGCTTCTTTGTGAACTTATCAAAAAAGGAAACCCAAACAAAAACTTCGTTTCTGATATGACCTTCCGCTGTCAAGGTCATCCGTATCCAAATGTTAGACCTCAATACATTGTTCAAAAAGAAAAATGGTATACAACAACAATTGACGGAAAAATAATCCTGACCATCGTTTCGAATGGTGGCGATAGCATTGAAACTTTCCTATACGAAGGAGAGTAACACGTGTAAGCGTCTCTCACGAACTTATGGCCGAGCGGCATGTTCTATGATGCCGTCCCGAGGCAAGACATCATTACGCTAGTTGCGGGCGCAGGCGTACCAGCGATCTTCCCCGAGGGTAGCTTGCTCACGATTGCACGCAATAGCGTCCGCTGAACTTCATGGCCGCGTGATAGCTTCAAGAGCGGCTGTCAGTCCAGCCTGGGCACCGAAGCAGCCCGCCTGGCCCGCCGATGACGCTCGGCAACATGCGCGCGCTTGGTGTGCATCACCTGATTGCCTGCTGGCACAACAATACTTCACAAGGAGGAAAAAATGATGAAAAAACTCCTTTTTGCCGCGTTGCTGCTGGATATGGCAGTGCAAGCACATGCTGCTACTGTGAGTGACACGTTCACTTGCGTTGGCACACTCACCAGCAAGGGTCTCAATCCTGGCTACTACCAAATCATTGCAGATCGCAGCCCTAACGATAACGATATGCCGATGACCTGCCTCCTCGATGACGTCAGTAAGCCGGGCAGCAAGCAAATCTTGGCCGTCTGCCAGGAAGGCGATAGGTGCATTGTGCGGGCGAGTGGCGAAAGCGGCAATGGGAACATGCACTCCATCGACGAGGTGCTGTCGGTGCGCCGGGTAGCGCAGGGGCACGCCCAAGAGCTATCGCAAATGTTGGAAATCCCGGTGGGGCGAGGGGAGGCGTCTCGCTCATGGGCGTGACTGGCAACGCCATACTGGATCGTTGCACGAAACAGTCGGATAGTGATCAAGAATATTGCCTCGCTTGGATGCGGCTCGCTTTTGACAATGGAAAGAGTTTAAAAGCCATCGTTCCAAAGTTGCAGGACTGTATTCCGCTGGAAGTGGATGACACGCAACTGCGAGATGTTGCGATAGAGTACCTACGTTCGCACCCCAAAGACCGTCATTTGGCAGCTACTATATTAGTCGCGCAAGCATTCAGTGAAGCGTGGCCGTGTCAGACAGGCAAAAAGCGCATTAAATGATCCACTGCGCGCAGTACCCCAAGTGCGGGGCGCGTGGCCGACACATCGACGTGCGACCAAACTGGAAACGCCAAGCGAAAGCCTGACCGGCAAGCAGTGGCGGTGACCATTCCGGACGTCCGGAACGGTGGGCGCGGATCGAGCCTGACGGAGACCAGCATGAAGAGATTAATCGTCACTACAGCAATGCTGCTGGCGCTGTGCGCCTGCTCCGAACCGGACGTCCACACTTACACCGCCGAGGAGGTGTTCGCAGCCAACTTCCCCGCTGGGGTGTACAAGGGCAGCGGGCTAAACGTCGGCGAATTTCACGGCATCAAGGCGAGCGTGCTTTCACGCTCTGAACTGCGCCGCTATCAGAGGACGATTAAGGTCGGTGAGCTGATCGACCTAAAGTTATTCTTTAAAGACTGCCCCCGTTTATCTTCATTATCTTATGATCAGGCCATGCACATTATTTTGGCGGTTGAAACAGAAATGGCCGCTATGTTCAATCCCGATCAACTTACGGCGGCTGAAACAAAAATGGGGAGCAATGCTGCCCTAAGGGAGCAGATGCAGGCGGAGGCTTGGGAACGTGAGGGCAGGTCCGATTTGGCGGTGAATTCTGCAATGGCATGGCTACGCGCATCGGCAGCGGCTGGTACAGCCACTACTTCAACGAGGCCAGACAGTGACCGGCACGAGGCGGTTTGACAAATAGGCGACACCCTGGGGTTCTCGGCCCCTGGGGTTGCCGTTCACCGCTGCGGTTAGTGTTCCAGAGCGAACCCGCTGCGGCTACAAACGCAGCGCGCGGAGTTTTGCCAGTTGGCATGGTTGATGTCGTTCCATCTTTTTTGACTTCACGGCCATCGAGAAAAATCGCGCCCGACCCTGGCAGCGAGATTTAGTCAAACACCGGCAGTCGTTATGAACAAATAGGTCGCCATTAATTCGCTCCTAATAATCCACAACGTTTTCATCGTTAGTTGTGACTGGCGGGATAGGACGCGCGCAAACTCTGCCATTGTCTCCGTCTTGCGCACAAAATTCCGTCATCGGCGTTTGCTTGGCTTGCAGCGGCGGGTAGTAATGCGCGACGTGATTGTTGTCGATGCGGAGCAATAGGGCAATCGTGCCGACGAACAACAGCGCGACGACAACGCGAATGATGATGACCTTGAGTAAATTATGCTGACGGTGTGCCTTGCCGAGCCACCACGGCTGCTGCGCTGAAGACAACCTGTCGTCCATCGGCGCTTCCTCGGATTAGTAGGAACTAGCCTACCAGTAAGGCATCCCGCGAGCTATATTTAAGTCAGCACCCCCGCTGTCCCCCACCCGATCCCCAATCGGACCTGACGGCGCGCGTGTTAGGGCCATTACCCCCCGGTAGTGGCCCCGCTTGTTTGTAAGCGTTCGATCCTCCAACGAGGATGCGAAACGAAATGACGGCCCCAGCGCCAACCAGGGGGTGGCGACCGGGGGCCGCCTGCCGACAAGGGAGGAGGGTGTCCCGGACCTTGTCGACCCAAGGCATTGAGCGGTGCGGACGGCGAGTTCCTGATTGTTGGTCCGATCCGGTTTCAAATTTTCACGCAGTACGAACCGCTGCTCGACCACCCATGGGGTTGGCTTGCGAGCGGATCGTTTTGCTTGAAATCAGGGAGCGGGCGACGAGACGGTTCTCGTTGTGCCACTGGCGCCGCCGCGGGGTGACGGACTTTAGCGCGGGCAAGGCCATGTTTCATGGAACGCGACCTGAAGCGCGGTAGCAGCTTGAAGCCGTCGCGCCACCTTGTGAGAAGCCAAGAAATCAACGAAAGCAACGCTCATCTCCTCGATGGTAATTCCGCGGGGAAGGCAATAAGAGCTGATTTCTTCTTTGAGGAAAAGATACCTCGCGTCCTCCCAACCGGTGACGTACCCGATGCAAAACCGTTTATCTTCGTCGCCACCCATACAAAGGTTGGCCAAATCCTCTCCGGTCATTTGGCTGGCATGTGTTGGGGATGCGAAGCACGCGCAAACAACAAGGGTAAGGAACAGCCGTCTTATGGTGGACAAGGGAAGCTCTCCGAAAAAGCAATGTACAGCGCTTCTGCAGCTGGGATTTGACGCACCTCTTTATGGCTGCCTAGGTAATCAAAGAAAACTACGCTCAGCTCCTTGGCTGTGATGCGTGGCGGACAATAGGTCCTCGTGCCCTTGCGGAAGTAGTACCTCGCATCGTCCCAGCCGTTGATATACGTGTTGCAGAACCCGGCGTACTTCTCCGATTTCGCTTTGTCTTTGCTCGCCAAGCCGGGCACGTTTTCCGCGCACGCGAGAGCCAAGGCTTCGCCTGTCAAATCGGTGGCGCGCGTTTGCAGAATAGCGCCGCCCGCCAAAATGATAGTAGCCAGAAATATCTGTCTCATGCGCGGTCACCCCCGCGTTTGATTATTGACGGGTCGGTGCCCCCGAGCTTGCGGCATATTGCCGAGCGTCATCGGGTCGCCGGGGGCTGTTTCATTAGGTAAACTTAGCACCCATGCTGGTAGGATTGACGAGCCGAAGCCCGGGCAGGTCGACCGCCATGCAAAGCGGCATGGGACCGGATTGGCCGCCAGGCTGGCTTGCGGGCCAGCCCATAGTGCCGTCGGGCTGCCGGATTTGCCGATGCTTGCCGAACCTACTCTGGTAGCGGGCTTGAACTCAGCGCCTATCAAACCGCTCTGAAACTGGTGTTGCGGCCAGAATTATACGTCGAGGCCGCGCCAGCGAACCGGCCATTGGCATCGTAGAACGTCCGCTGCTGCGCCGAGGCGGCGGTTCCTAACGCGAGTAAAACGAACGCGCTGATCGTGATCTTGCTCATGGGTTTCTTCTACGTAAATCCCAACAACCGCTGCCGACGGGTTTGAAGCGGTGGCTATTGCGTTGCAAGCGTTCGCGGATTACGGCGCAGAAAGTGCGAGGCAACGAACGTCCAGCGGCGGCGCGGATCGTACCGACCACAACGTAAAGGTCGTTCAGTTTTGCTTGTCCAAGCACCCTCAACGCCAAGTCGATGTCGTCATTCCACCGGATCTTGCTGATCGGAGTTAGGTCCTCGGGGGCTATGGGGAGGTCGCGAAGGCCTCCCCGGTACACGCCGTTAGTTGCGGTAGGAGCGGCCCACCGTGTTGCCACGGTTATCGCGGGTCGTCGTCGTGCCCTGGCTGTCGGTGCTCGACGTGCCAACGCTGTTACCACGCGAAGTCGTAGTAGCGGGCGCTGTTGGGCCGATGCGGACGCGCACGTTGCGAGAACGAGGGCGGCCACGATTACGTACTTCATTTTCGTACCTCTCTTGTTGCAGCGGCCCATCCGGGACCGCCGAGTGCTGGCGCACTATGGGATGGCCGCGAAGCCATCCGGTACTACGCCGTTATGCGAGGAAGGGTGTGCCAGGCCGCCAGCGCGGCGAGGCACCAGATGCCCCAGTGCGCGGGGCCGTCTGCATCAGTCAGTTGCTCAGCGGCCCAGGTTTGCCGTCGTCAGGTCTTCGTTTTTCTCCAAACAGGCAAGTTAGTTTGGAGTCATAGTCCGTTGTTCCAAACAAGTAGCCGCATGTAACCACAAGCAAGAACATAAAGATGTACATGACGACCTTGCCTAACTGTCGTAAGACCGCGAGCAGTTTCATTTTCGTTACTCCTGTTGGCGCGTCAGTAATCCAGCGGCGCGACTGGCACCGGCGCTTGTTCCTTGTTGGCGCTCGCATTAATCGTGCCACCGACTGTTTGAGCCGTCGCCATCTTCACCTCCGGGTCGAGGTAGGCGATCTTGGCGTCGTCCAGCAGCTTTCTGACGTGAGCGTTGAGGTGCGGCCAATCGGCTTCCCACTTCGCGTAATTTTCACGCACGCTGGGCGTCAGGTAGTGAGAAATTGCCTGCGCAAACGCCTCCTGAGGTTCGGTGGTGTAGTACCCGAAACCGTCTTCGATCAGCTTGGCTCTGGTGTCCTTGGTGCTGTCCAGAAAGAACGCTTCCATCAACGGCATCGAATGACCGATTTTGTGACGGAAGTCAACGCAGTGTCCGAGTTCATGAGCGAGAGTGGACGCCAGGTCGTCCTGTCCTATTAGAGCGACCCGGCAATAAAAGCCGTTGCCGTCCTTGAAATCGACAGAAATCGAATAACCCACCGCACCGTCCCGCGCCTCATACACCTTAGTGACGCGGCGAAAGTCGGCAATGTTGGCAAACGTGAAGATGCCGACCGGACCGACCGAATTGCGGAATGCTTGTGGCAGGTTTAGGTAGGTTTGCCACGCGGCATCGGCCGCCTTTTGTTCACCAGTAACGGCTTGAACCTTAGCCGGAACGTCGTCCTTAGCGGACAGATGAGTGCCAGGGACCACCTTAAATGCTTCCGCCTTGGCTTCACGAGTTGGCTTAGACCCTCGGCGCGATGCTGTTCGGGTCTCCGACCGGTGATGCCGGGTGGAGCCATAGTGGTGATGGCGGCCAACGCGGTGAAAGCCGCCAAAACTCATCCCGATGCCAAATGCATTAGCATCCGAAGCCACTGCGCCCATAAGCGCGAGCGCAGCAACAGTGGTAACAAGCAACTTCTTCACAGGTCACCGCCAGATCCTGGGCGCCCTCAGGGAAGCGCCAGTCAATTACGTGTTTCGGGGTGAGCACGCCGGAGCCAAACGTCACATGGTCCAGCTTGACCTCGGGTATTGGGGCTACAAATGCAGTCGAGGCGAATGCGACTAGCCCAGCAACGATTAGCGCGCCGCCAATGATGTAGTCTCTCATGTTCGTTACTCCTATTTGTAATGCCCTTTGGCTGGCCCATGGGCCAGCCGGGCAGTGAGCGGGGCGGCTTGGAACGCATGTGCGCTGGTCGCGAACAAGCCAATCGCTGCAGCGGTAGTCAGCAGTACACGTTTCATGTGTGAGCCCTCCCTTCGCTCAGGGCGCTGATGTAATCGCGTAAATTGGTTCCGTATTGAATGTACGTTGTGGTCCAAATAGCTTCTTGTTATTTTGCAGCCAAATACTTGCTTGCTAATGATGCTGAAAAACACAGCGGAACAATCGGTCAAGCAGCTTGTGCCTCAGCAACAATTTGCCTGCGTAAAGCGGGCATCAAATTTGGAGGCCCTTTGATTTCGCCCAGCACATCGCCGTCGCCGATTTGAAAAAGGCAGGAAGGGCAAATAATAGCGCTGGTCGGGAGCGTAGTTTCGCAACCAATTATTTGGCGAAAAAAAACAAGAAGCTGTTTGGACCACAACGTACGTTCGATACCGGCCACACTGATTTGATTGAGCAATCAAGTCTGGCAGGTGGCCATCGGTTGGAGCCGACGAAACGAACGAGACGGACCCAGGGGCTTAAAACGATGAGCACGAAGTCTGAACTGATCGCCGGTCTTGGAATCATCACCGTTGGCGGTGTGCTGCTGCTTGGCCTTGCTAAAGTGCCTGTGGGCGCCAAAGCGGCCAAGGCCGTCAAGACGATGCCGTTGTCCTACATCGAAGTGGAGCAAACAAAGCAGCTCATAGATGCTGCCAGCAAGTTCTATCTGGACGCCAACACGGCCGTGACCGCCACTGCACGCAACGGAGGGCCTACGTCATGATCAGGGCTCTTCCCTACGCAATGGCGATCGGTGCTTTTGTGGTTCTCATCCACCAGCTTGTGATGGTGATGCTATGAAGAAGCCGGTCATGAGACGCCCAAAGAAGCGATTGCTCCACAAGCTGAAGGAGCGCGTTCTGAGCCGAAAGCTCTCGATCACTGCGGCCCTCATCATCGGGGTGGTGGCCATCTTCGGTCTGATCGGCCTTGCCTCCTTTTCCTACTCAGAGCCAACCATGTTCACGGTCCAAGACCAGGAGTGAAGCCACACGACCGAGCCCGCTGGTTAGCACTAGTTCAGGCCTGCCAGGATGAGTTGCTGACTGCTGAGTCTCGGCGCAACAATCGATCAAGCAGCTTGTGGGCTTAGCAATAATCGCATCACGAAATGGGGGCCGGCCCGATCGACGCACAAGGCTGCCAAGCCCGCTTATCCGCCGTCGCGTTACGATGAACGCCGAAGCTCTCGCGGTGACTTGCCGGTCCACCGTCGGCAAGCGTGAGTGAAGGAGCTGGCCTCCTCGAAGCCGAGAAGCCACGCGATCCTCGAAATCGGCATGCCATCTTCCTCGAGATAGCGGGTGGCCAAACTAGCCTTGAGCTGCTGCACAACCTCGTTAAATGTCACGCCTTCTTCAGCAAGCCTTCGTGCCAGCGTTCGCTCGCTCATTCCAAGCTTTTTTGCGACGACGTCCGCGTGTGCTTGGCCGTGAGGAAGCAAAGTCGAGATAGTATTCTCGACGGTCGTACGGAATGCACCGCGATTACTCTTGCGGGCCTTCAGGCTTTCTTCGCAGACTTTGAGAATGATGTTGTTCAAATGAGGATCGGCGTCGATTAGTGCCCATTCCGCTGAGCCTGCCGGGAAAACTATCTCGTCTGCCGTGCCCCCAAATTCAACGTCTTTCCCGAGAAGTCGAGCAAATTTCGAGACGCCCTTAGAACGGACGTGCATCATGGATGCGCGCTTGGGAAAGGAACGCCTCCCGGTCAGCACAGAGGATACACGGACCATCGCAACGACGCAGAATTCCATCTGCTGCTGATCGGTGTGGCGTGGAATCCCCGAATATGTCAGGCGCAGTGTGGGTTCGGACGTCTCCTGGTACTCAAGCACTATGGCTTCGTTGGTGATACGGCTGTATCGAGAGGCACGCTTAAACGCATCTCCAAGCGTTCCGGAAGAATTCCATCACGTAATACAGCAATCCAAGCTCACGGCAATCGAACTCCTCAGCAAGGCTTAGGCCAAGAACGTCATCGTCAAGCGCTTCGGCAGCGCTCTTTAGAAAAGCGATCTGGTTTCGAGCGTTAATCCGTTGTTCGGGATCGTTAATCTGATCGATGGTCAATCCAGCGCCCGACAAAAGTGGTTCCAATTTGATACCCGCCTTGCGCACGCGATTGGCAGCAAGCCGTGTTATTCCGCCCTGCGCTGTCGGCAAGTTGGCGAGTTGCTTGATTGACTGTACCGTCGAGCTTTTCTGCATCATTCGCGAACAACTCTTTGGCGGAAAATAACAAGAATTGTTTTGGGCGGCAACGCACATTTAGTGCGTGACCATGGTGACCAAGAAGCAAAAGGAGAAGGGCATGGAGGACTGCCTTCGTGCCTTCAAACTGGCGGGCATGTGCAATCTCTGCATTGCCGCGCTGAGGTCGAATAAAGCTTTCTGCGACCGCAACCTGATCCGCCATTCCGCCTGCCTAGAGATAGTGGAGGACTTCGCAGAGTTCGTTATCGAGGACCTGGCCAAGAAGCAGGTCGCGAAAGAGACCAAGGGCAAGGTCATTGAGTTCAAGCGGATAGTGAAATAA
>CAWFLX010000022.1:0-287778 GCA_963816775.1 uncultured Alphaproteobacteria bacterium | reverse complement strand
AAACCGCCCACGCACTTGGGCAAATGCCCGCGCTGAATGAACACGTGATTGAACGCGTGTTCGCGGCGCCGCATCGTTGTTGCCCCGGGCGTGGTCGAACGATATAGATTCTGCAAAAAGCCGCGCAATTGGCCATGCGAGCGGGGTTGTTGGCCATTGCGCCCGGGCACAATGAGCGGGAGCAGAATGTTTCGGGTAAAGAGTCCTCAAGACTTTGGTTCGGCTATCGTTTTCTTGCTGATCGGATTGGCCGGTCTGTATTTCGGCAAGGATCTCACCTACGGCACCGCCGGCCGCATGGGGCCCGGCTACTTTCCGTACCTGCTGAGCTGGTTGATCATCGGCATCGGCGTCTTCGTCGGCCTGATGTCGCTGTCGATCGAAGGGCCGCCGATCGAGCCGCCGCAGTTCCGCCCGGCCTTCTTCGTGCTGCTGTCGGTCATCGTGTTCGGCTACCTGATGAGCTACGTCGGGCTCGCGATCACCGGCGTCGTGATGACGTTGATCGCCGCCTACGCCCGCCGCCAAGTCAACTTGTTTGAGTCGCTTTTGCTCGGAATCGGATTGTCGATCGGGTGCGTCCTCATCTTCGTCTATGCGCTGGGACAGCCGTTGCCGGCGTGGTGGGGAGAATAGGCCATGGACGTCTTCGCCAATTTGGCGACCGGGTTCGCCGCGGCCGGAACCCTGCAGAACCTGTGGTTCGCGCTGATCGGGTGCACGCTCGGGACGCTGATCGGCGTATTGCCGGGCATCGGCCCGATTCCCACCATCGCGATCCTGCTGCCGGTCACCTACGGGCTCAACCCGCTGTCGTCGCTTGTCATGCTGGCGGGGATTTATTACGGCGCTCAGTACGGCGGTTCCACCACCTCGATCCTCGTCAACATGCCGGGCGAGGCGTCATCGATCGTAACCTGTATCGACGGCCACCAGATGGCCAAGCAGGGGCGCGCCGGGGCCGCGCTCGCGGTCGCGGCGCTGGGCTCGTTCTTCGCCGGCTGTGTTGGCACCATCTTCATCTGCGCCTTCGCGCCCCCGCTGGCGGCGCTCGCCCAGCAGTTCAACTCGCCGGACTATTTCTCGCTGATGGTGCTCGGTCTCCTTACCGCGGTCGTGCTGGCGCACGGATCGGTGATCAAGGCGATCGCCATGATCGTGATCGGGCTCTTGTTCGGCCTCGTTGGAACCGACGTCAACAGCGGCGCAACCCGATACACATTCGGCGTTTCGGTGCTTTGGGACGGCCTCGATTTCCTCCCCATGGTCATCGGCATGTTCGGCGTGGTCGAGATCATCCGCAATCTCGAACAGCCCGATGTCGGGCGCTCGGCGATCTCGGCGCGCTTTCGCGATCTGTGGCCGAGCATGAAGGATTTTCACGAATCCTGGCGGGCGGTGATCCGCGGAACATTTCTCGGCGCCATTCTCGGCATCCTGCCCGGGGGCGGCGTAGTGCTGGCGTCGTTTGCCGCCTATACGCTGGAGAAGAAGATCGCGAAAGATCCCTCGCGCTTCGGCAAGGGCGCGATCGAAGGCGTCGCCGGCCCGGAATCCGCGAACAACTCGGCGGCGCAGACCTCATTCATTCCGCTGCTCACCCTCGGCCTGCCGTCCAACGCCATCATGGCGTTGATGATGGGCGCGATGATGATCCAGGGTATTCAGCCCGGCTCAGCGGTGATGACCAGCCGGCCCGACCTGTTCTGGGGTCTGGTCGCCAGTATGTGGATCGGCAATCTGATGCTCGTGATCATCAATCTCCCGATGATCGGCATCTGGGTGAAGCTGCTGTCGCTGCCCTATCGGTTCCTATATCCGGCGATCCTCCTATTCTGCGTGATCGGAGTGTATTCCACCAACAATAACTCGGTGCTGATGGTGTTCACCGCCGGCTTCGCGCTGTTCGGCTATATCCTGGTGCGGCTTGGCTGCGAGCCCGCGCCGATGATTCTCGGTTTTATCCTCGGCCCGTTGATGGAAGAAAACCTCCGGCGCTCGCTGGTGTTGTCGCGCGGTGATCCGATGATCTTTGTGCAGCGCCCGATCTCGGCTATCCTGCTCGTGCTGTCGGCCTGCGTCGTCGCGTTGATCGTTTTGCCGGCACTACGCAAGACCCGCGAAGAAGCGTTCCAAGAATAGAGCGATTTTCAATATCGCCAGTTTGTCGGGCGGTGTGATCACGGGGTTCCGCGCGCTGCGCGGATCCGAAGCACGCGTTCATAACGGGAGGAGAAACACATGCGGACGCGCAAATGGGCATTTGGCAGCACGATGCTGCTGCTCGCTGCGGGGTTTGGTCCTGCTACGCTCGCGCAAGCCCAGCAATATCCGGCGCAAGACATTCGCTTCATCTGCGCGTTCCCGCCCGGGAGCGGCGCCGACGTTCTGGTGCGGTATTTCGCCGACAAGGTGCGGCCACTCACCGGTCGCAACGTCATTGTCGAAAACCGTTCTGGGGCCGGCGGCAATATCGCCATCGAATACGTGTCGCGGGCGAAGCCCGACGGCTACACCGTATTCGTGCATGGTGCGAGCGGCACGGCCGCAAGCATGAGCCTGTTCAAGAGCCCGCCGGTCGACGTGGCGAAGACGATTCAGGTCGTCGCGACGATCAATCGCCAGCCGTTCATGGTGCTGGTCGACGCCAAGTCACCGCACCGCACCCTCGCCGACCTCACGGCGGCCATGAAGCCCAAGGGCAACAAGGCAAGCTATGCGACGGCGGCGCCGTTCGGAACGGTCGTCGGGGAAGTCTACAAGCTCGGCACCGGCGTGCAGGCGGTCGAAGTTCCGTACAAGAACGCGATCGATTCGCTCAACGATCAGCTCAGCGGCGCGATCGACTACGCGGTTCACGACCCGGTCTATGCGCTCGCCGAACAGCGCAAGGGCGACCTGCGCATCCTGGCGGTGAGCACCGCCGAGCGGCTCAAGGCCAACCCCGACTTGCCGACCTTGAAGGAACTCGGGGTCTCCGATCTCAACATGATGGGATGGTGGGCCGCGATGGTGCCGCAGGGGACGCCCAAGGCGGCGACCGATCAGATCAACAAATGGTTCGATCAGGTGGTCGGGTCGGAGGAGACCGGCAAGTTTCTGGCGAGCTTCGGCGGCGATCAGCTGACGATGCCGCCCGACAAGGCACAGGAGTTGTTCCTGAAAGAGATCAACAACTGGGCCGAATTCGTGAGGATCGCCAGAATCGTGCCTGCCGGGTAAAGCAGGCGGATGCTGGCGGCCCGGTGGCAATGGTGCCGCACGTAGCAACTTCAACGGAGCGAAAATCGAGATGATCAACGGTGTGAAACGCGTTGCCTGTGCGGCGATGCCGGCGATGCTGCTGGCTGCCGCACTGCCGCTGTCCGCGCAGGCGCAGCAATATCCCAATCAGGATATCCACTTCATCTGCGCGTTCCCGCCCGGAAGCGGCGCCGACGTGCTGGTGCGCTATTTTGCCGAACAGGTGCGCCCGCTCACCGGCAAGAGCATCATCGTCGAGAACAAGTCGGGTGCCGGCGGCAACATTGCGATGGAATATGTGGCCAAGCAAAAGCCGGACGGATACACGGTCTTTGTCCATGCGGGCAGTGCGATCGCGGCCGCGATGTGGCTTTATAAAAGGCCGCCGTTCGCGGACGCCGGCAAGGCGATCCAGATCGCCGGCACCATCAACCGGCAGCCGTTCATGCTGGTGGTCGACGCCAAGTCGCCCTACAAGACGACGGCCGAATTGACCGAAGCGATGAAGAAGAAGGGCGACAAGGCGACGTACGCGTCGGCGGCGCCCACCGGTACGGTAATGGGCGAGCTTTACAAGGTCGCGACCGGCGTGAAGGCAGTCGAGGTGAACTACAAGAACGCCGTCGATTCGCTCAACGATCAGCTCAGCGGCGCCATCGACTACGGCATGCACGATCCGGTCTATTCGCTGGCGCAGCAACGTGAGGGGCGCCTGCGCATCCTCGGAGTGAGTACCGGTCAACGCCTCGAGGCAACGCCCGATCTGCCAACCATGACGGAGCAGGGCGTCCCGATGGACCTCACCGGCTGGTGGGCCGCGATGGTCCCGCAAGGAACCCCGAAGGACGTCGTCGAGCAGATCAACAAATGGTTCGTCACGGCCGTCGGTTCTCCGGAAACCAAGGCGTTTCTCAACAAGTTCGGCGGCGATCCCCTGATCGAGACGCCGGAGCAGGGGCAGGCGCGGATGCTAAGTGATGTAGAGAAGTGGAAGCGATACATCGAAGTCGCGAAGATCGAGCCGCAAGGCTGATTTCTGCTGCGACGATCGGGCGCGCTTGGTGACGCCTGGCGGGCGTCGCGCTCGCGCCCGGACGTGTCAACATGGCGCGGCGACGATAACGACGCCGCGCCTGTTTCGTTCAACGGGAGGAAAGTAACATGCAGCGTTCATCGACATGGTTACGTTCCATCGCGCCGGCAGCGACGCTGGTTGCGACCCTCGGGATGGCGCCACTGACGGCGTGGGCCCAGCAATATCCGAACCAGGACATCCACTTTATCTGCGCGTTCCCGCCGGGCAGCGGCGCCGACGTGTTGGTGCGCTATTTCGCCGAGAAGGTTCGACCGCTCACCGGGAAGAGCATCATCGTCGAAAACAAGGTCGGCGCCGGCGGCTACATCGCGCTGGAGTACGTGGCGCGCGCCAAGCCAGACGGTTACACGGTGTTTGTGCACGCAGGTAGCGGCGCGGCCGCCAGCATGAGCCTGCTCAAGGCGCCGTCGGTCGACGTACCAAGGCAGATTCAAGTGGCCGGGACGATCAACCGCCAGCCCTACATGATCGTCGTCCACCAGAGCAAACCGTACAAGACGCTCGCCGAATTGACCGCCGCCATGAAGGAGAAGGGCGACAAGGCGACCTACGGAACGTCCAACCCGAGTTCGACCATTCTGGCGGAAATCTACCGCAACACGACCGGCGTTAAAGCCGTCCAGGTCGACTACAAGACCGGCGCCGACATGGTCAACGACCTCGCCAGCGGCCAGCTGGATTTTGCATCCGCCGATCCGGTGCAGGCGCTGAGCATGCAGCGCAAGGGCGACTGGCGGATCCTGGGCATCAGCAGCGGGCAGCGCCTGCAAGCCACCGGCGACTTGCCGACCATGGCCGAGCAGGGCGTGCCCATGGACGTTACCGGATGGTGGGCCGCCATGGTTCCGGCTGGTGCTCCGAAAGAGGCCCTCGATCAGATCAACAAATGGTTCGTGCAAGTGGTCGGATCGGATGAAACGAAAGCGTTCCTGGGTCAATTCGGCGGTGATCCGCTGATCGAAACACCCGAGCAGGCACAGGCGCGCCTCGTCAAGGACGTCAAGGATTGGGCTGAGTACGTACGGCTTGCGAAGATCGTACCGCAGGGCTGAGATTGCCGCCGGCAACGAAAGGACTTTGAATGAAACACAAGCTCGAGCGCCTCAGGTCCGCATCAGGCTGCGATCGCTCATGGCGACCGCGGTTTGCGCATTCCGCGTCGTATGCGGTCGCGATGGCGCTCGCAGCCGTCGGCTTGGCGTTCGCGCCGCCGGCAATGGCGCAGCAATACCCCAATCAGGATATCCACTTCGTCACCGGCTTTCCGCCCGGCAGCGGCGCCGACGTCATCACGCGTTTCTTTGCCGAGAAGCTGCGCCCGGTCATCGGTCGTACCATCATTGTCGAGAATAAGGTTGGTGCGGCCGGGGCGATCTCGATCGAGTATGTCGCCAAGTCGAAACCCGACGGCTACACGATCCTGTTCAATGCCGGCAGTGCGACCGCGGCCAGCATGCATCTGTTGAAGAATCCGCCGGTCGACGTCCTCAAATCATTCCAGATCGCTGCGACCATCAATCGGCAGGCGTTCATGATGGTGGTCGACGCCAAGGGCCCCTATCGGAGCGTCGCCGACGTAACCGCCGCAATGAAAGCCAAAGGCGAGAAGGCGACCTACGCGACCGCCGCTCCCTCCGGCATCGTCATGGGCGAGATGTATAAGGCGATCACCGGCGTCAAGGCCGTGGAGGTTCGCTACAAGGACGCGGCCGGCTCGCTCAACGAACTGATGGACGGCAAGCTCGACTACGGCATGCACGACCCGGTGTTCTCGCTCGCCCAGCAGCGCGAAGGACGGCTGCGAATTCTCGCGCACAGCTCCGGCCAGCGGCTGCTCGCGATCCCCGACATACCGACGATGGCGGAATCAGGTGTCTCCGGAATGGATCTGACCTCATGGTGGGCATTGCACGTGCCGACCGGCACCCCAGCGCCGGTGATCGACGCGCTCAACGGCTTCATGAAACAGGTCCTCGAGATGGAGGACACCAAGAAATTTCTCAACCAGTTCGGCGGCGATCCGTTCATCAGCACGCCGGATGTCGGCCAGGCCCTGTTCATCAAAGATGAGAAGAACTGGGCCGACTACGTGCGGATCGCCAAGATCGAGCCGCAATGATCGCATGTGATGTGAATCCCGAGGTGAAAGCGAAATGAAAACGCGAGCGTCAGTGGCGTCAGGGTTCAAACTTGCCTGCGTTCTCACGGCAGCGGTCCTGGCGGTGTCGGCCAGCGCGCGCGCCGAGGATTACCCGGCGCGCGAGATACACGTCATTTGCGCCTTTCCGGCCGGCAGCGGCGCCGACGTGCTGGTGCGCTACTTCGCGGAGAAGCTGCGTGTTCTCGCCGGCAAGCCGGTGATCGTCGAGAACAAGGTCGGCGCTGCCGGCAATATCGCCGCCGAATACACGGCGCGCGCCAAGCCCGACGGCTATACCATCCACATCCACGCCGGCTCGTCGACGGCGGCGAATTTCTGGTTGTTCAAACATCCGCCCATCAATCCGGCCAAGGATTTGCAGGTGGTGGCGACGCTCAACCAGCAGCCGTTCATGGTCGTGGTGGCCGCCAACAGTCCTTACAAGACGCTCGGCGAGTTGACGGCGGCGATGAAGCAGAAGGGCGAGAAGGCGAGCTACGCCGAATCGAACACCACCGGCAAGGTGATGGGCGAGCTCTACAAGATCGCGACCGGGGTCAAGGCGCTCGACGTGCCCTATCGTACCGCGAACGATTCGCTCAACGACTTCACCAGCGGTGTCATTGACTACGGCATGATGGATCCGGTCGGCGCCATCAGCCAGAGCAGTGCTGGGCGCTGGCGGATGTTGGCGGTCAGCACGGGCAAACGCATGCAGGCGGTGCCCGATTTGCCGACCATGACGGAACTCGGCGTGCCGGGCGTCGAGTTGTTCGGATGGTTCGCCGCCATGGTGCCGGCCGCGACCCCGCGGCCGATCGTCGATCAGCTCAACAAATGGTTCAATGAGATCGAAGCGACCGACGAGACCAGGAAGTTCCTCAATAGCTTTGGCGGTGACCCCTGGATCACGACCCCCGAGGAGGGGCAGGCGCAACTCGCCAAGGACCAGAAGGACTGGGAAAGCTACATTAAGGCCGCAAAGATCGAGCCGCAGGGATAACGCGGTTTAGCCGCCCGGATGAAGTGGGAGCGAACTCCGGAAGCAAACCGAGGATTTGACCGGGCTGCGGCTGCGCCGAGGGAGGGTGCATGAAACCGGCAAGCTGGGTCCGGCTCGCGTTGGCTTTATCGGCGAGTGTGGCCGCGTTGCCCGCGTCCGCGCAGACCTATCCGAGCCAGGACATTCATCTCATCAGCGCGTTTCCGCCAGGCAGCGGCGCCGACGTGCTGGTGCGCTATTTTGCCGAGAAGCTGCGACCGCTCGCCGGCCATACCGTGCTGGTCGAGAACAAGGCCGGCGCCGGCGGCAACATCGCGACCGAATACGTGGCACGCGCCAAGCCGGACGGCTACACGATCTTCGTCCACGCGGGCAATACGCTTGCCTCCAACTACCATCTCATCAAGAACAACCCGGTTGACGCGCGCACGCAGATCCAGATTGCTGCAACAATCAACCGGCAGGCCTTCATGCTGGTGGTCGACGCCCGGCGGCCCTGGAAGACGTTGGCCGAGCTGACCGAGCACGCCCGCCAGCGTGGCGACAAGGCGACCTATGCGACCGCGGCCAATTCCGGCGTCATCATGTGCGCGATCTATAAGGAGACCGCCCGATTGCCCGCCGTCGAAGTCAACTACAAGATGGCGCAGGATTCGCTCAACGACATGGCGAGCGGCACCGTCGACTTCGGTTGCCACGATCCCGTATTCGCGCTGTCGCAGGCGCGCGAGGGACGCCTGCGCATCCTCGCGGTTGCCTCCGCGCGACGACTCGCGGCCGCGCCCGATCTGTCGAGCATGACTGAACTCGGCTACCCGATGGACCTGATGGGATGGTTTGCCGCGATGGTTCCGGCCGCTACGCCGCGCCCGGTCGTCGATCAGATCAACCGGTGGTTCAACCAGATCCTGGCGACCGATGAAACCCGATCGTTTCTGACAAGTTACGGCGGCGACCCTTGGAGCAGCACGCCCGACGAAGGCCAGGCGCGGCTCCTCAAGGATATCCAGGATTGGGAAGAATACGTGCGGATTGCAAAGCTCAAGCCGCAAGGGTGATTTTGGCTGGAGGCGAAACGCGATGAGGCACATCGCCAACCGATTGGCCGCCCTGGCCGTACTGGCGTTCGGGCTATGTCCCGCCGCGGTTCACGCGCAGCAATATCCAACCCAGGACGTGCATTTCATCTGCGCGTTTCCGGCCGGCAGCGGCGCCGACGTGATCGTGCGCTACTTCGCCGAAAAAATGCGGCCGCTGCTCAATCGTACCGTGATCGTCGAGAACAAGCCCGGCGCCATCGGCAACATCGCCACCGAATACGTGGCGCGCGCCAAGCCGGACGGCCACACCATCTATATCCACGGCGCCAGCGCGCTTGCCGCCAACATGCACATGTTCAAGCACCCGTCGGTCGATGCCGGCACGGCGATCCAGGTCGCCGCCACCATCAACAAACAGCCGACCATGTTCGTCGTGCATGTGAGCAAGCCCTGGGTGTCGGTCGCGGAGGTCACCGCCTACGCCAAAGATCGAAAAGAAAAGACCACCTACGCGACGTCGAACCCGGTCGGCAAGACGATGGGGGCTATCTACAAGCAGCAGGCCGGCCTGCAGGCGGTGGAGGTCAACTATCGCACCGCCGCGGACGCGCTCAACGACATCCAGAGCGGGACCATCGACTATGCGCTGTTCGACAACGTGTTTGCGACCGCGCAGGCGCGCGAAGGCAGGCTGCGCATTCTCGCCGTCAGCACGGCTGATCGTCTTGCCGCCAATCCGGATTTCCCGACCATGACCGAGCTCGGCTATCCGATGAATCTGATGGGCTGGTTCGCCGCCATGGTGCCGTCGGCGACGCCGCGTCCGATCGTCGATCAGCTCAATACCTGGTTCAACCAGATCGTCGCGACCGACGAGACTAAAGCGTTCTTGAATCGAATCGCATCGGATCCGTTCATCAGCACGCCCGACGCCGCGCAGGCGCTGTTCCTGCGGCAGATCAAGGAGTGGGGCGACTACGTGCGGCTCGCGAACATCGAGCCGCAGGGGTGAGCGAGGGTGTAGGCGTCAGGCGCAACGCGGCTCAACGGAGGGTCGACATGCAGTATGCAGGCAAACGGCTCTTATTTGTCGCCACCATATTGATCGCGACCGGGGTCACGGCCTCTGCCCAGCAATATCCCAGCCAGGATATCCATTTCATCTGCGCGTTCCCGGCCGGCAGCGGCGCGGACGTGCTGGTGCGCTATTTTGCAGAGAAGGTTCGCCTGCTCGCCGGCCGCCCGATCCTGGTGGAAAACAAGGTCGGCAACGCCGGCATGATCGCGGCCGAATATACCGCGCGCTCCAAGCCCGACGGCTACACGATCTATGTCCACGCCGCGAGCACGGTCGCGGGCAATATGTGGTTGCTCAAGAAGCCGCCGATCGACGCTGCGCGCGATTTATTCGTGGCTGCGACCATCAACCGGCAACCGTTCATGGTGGCGGTGCCGGCGCAGTCACCCTATCGAGCGCTTGCCGAATTAACCGAGGGCATGAAACGGAAGGGCGATAAGGCGAGCTACATGCAATCAAACGTCACCGGCAAGGTCATGGGTGAGCTCTACAAGCTCGCGACCGGGATCAAGGCGGTCGACGTTCCTTATCGTACCGCCAACGAAAGCCTGAACGATTTCGCCAGCGGCGCCCTTGATTTCGGCATGGTCGATCCGGTGTTCGCACTGGTCCAGGAGCGCGAAGGTCGCATCCGAAACCTTGCCGTGAGCACGGCGCAGCGCATGCAGGCCGTTCCGCATCTTCCGACCATGGTGGAGCTCGGCTTTCCGTCGATCCACATCACCGGTTGGTTCGCCGCCATGGTGCCGACGGCGACGCCGCGCCCGATTATCGACCGTATCAACAAATGGTTTATCGAGGCGGTGGGGACGGAGGAGGCGAAGCAGTTCCTCAACCAGTACGGCGGCGATCCCTATCTGACCACGCCGGATGAAGCACAGGCTGCGCTGGTGCAGGACATCAACGACTGGGAAGGCTACGTGCGGGCGGCGCGCGTCGAACCACAGGGGTGAGGGAAGATCGATGACTTTTGCGACATTAGCACGGCTTGCCCGGCTGGCGTTGCCAGCCGTGACGCTGCTGTCGGGCGCAGCAAATGCCCAGGACTATCCGAACAAGGAACTGCATTTCATCTGTGGGTTCCCGGCCGGCACCGGTGCCGATACGATCGTGCGTTATTACGCGGAAAAGCTGCGTCCAATCGTCGGCCGCACTATCCTGGTGGAGAACCGGCCTGGTGCCGGCGCCAACATCGCCATCGAATACGTCGCGAAATCAAAGCCGGACGGCTACACCATCTTGGTGCACGGCGGATCCGGGCTCGCTTCCAACATGCACGTCTACAAAAAGCCGCCTGTTCCAACCGTTGACGCGTTCCAGATCTTCGCGACCATCAACCAGCAGGCTTTCATGCTGGTGGTGGACGCCGCCAAACCCTGGAAAACGGTTGCCGAGCTGACCGCAGCGATGAAACAAAAGGGGGACCGCGCGACCTATGGAAGCGGCGCCCCCGCCAGCGTCGTCTTGGGAGCAATCTACAAGGCCGCCGCCGGGCTCGCTTCTGTCGAAGTCAACTACAAGCAGTCCGCCGACGTGATGAACGATATGCTGGGGGGAACCGTCGACTATGCGGTGATGGAGCCGGTGTTTGCCACCGCGCAGCATCGGCAAGGCAAGCTGCGGATACTGGCGGTGTCAAGCGCACAACGGCTTGGCGCCGCGCCCGATCTCCCGACCATGGTCGAGGCAGGCATTCCCGGCGCCAGCATGAGCCTCTGGTGGGCCGCGATGGTGCCGGCCGAAACCCCGAAGCCGATCATTGCGCAACTCAACAAATGGTTCGATCAGGTAACCGGGACCGAAGAGACAAAAAAATTCCTTAATGGCTTCGCCAGCGATCCATTCATTGCGACGCCTGAAGCAGCGCAAGAGAAACTGCGCGCGGACGAAAAAGCCTGGGCCGAATACATGCGCATCGGCAAGCTCGAGCCGCAGGGGTAGCTACCTCTCACTGCACGCGTGATTGAATAACGACCGCTGGGAGGACGACGTGAAACGAACGCGCACAATCGCGAGTGTTGCGGCGGCCTTCGTACTTTCAGCCTCCTGTGCGTGTGCACAAACCTACCCTTCGCAGGATCTCCGTTTCGTCTGCGCTTATCCTGCCGGAAGCGGTGCCGACATTTTTGTACGCTTCTATGCCGAGAAGCTGCGGCCGATTGTCGGCCGTACCATCATTGTGGAGAACAAGCCGGGCGCGGTCAGCAACATTGCGACCGAATACGTCGCACGGGCAAAGCCCGACGGCCATACGGTCTACATCCAGGGCGCGAGCTCGATCGCCGCCAATATGCACTTGTTCAAAAATCCACCGGTCGACGTCGGTAAGGCGATCCAGATCGCGGCTCCGCTCAACAAGCAGCCCTATATGCTGGTCGTAGACGCCAGTCGGCCGTGGAAAAGCGTCGCCGAGCTCACCGCCTATCTCAAGGGCAAGAAGGACAAGGCGAACTATGCCACCACCAACCCGCCCGCCAAGGTGATGGGTGCGATCTACAAGACGCGCGCCGGCCTGCAGGCGGTCGAGGTGCCGTATCGTACCGCGTTCGACACCGTCAACGACATGCAGAGCGGCGCTCTCGATTACGCGCTGTTCGATCCGGTATTTGCCACCACGCAGGCGCGGGAAGGGCGCATGCGGATTCTGGCGGTGAGCACCGGCGAGCGCACCAAGGCCAATCCGGAGCTGCCGACGATGGCCGAATCCGGCGTTCCGATGGATCTGCTCGGCTGGTTCGCCGCGATGGTGCCGATGGGAACGCCGCGCCAGGTCGTCGATCAGCTCAATGTGTGGTTCAACAACCTCGACGCCACCGACGAGGCCAAGACGTTTCTCAATAGCATCGGCGGCGATCCGTGGATCACGACGCCGGATGAGGGCCAGGCGCGGCTTCTGCGCGACATCGAAGCCTGGGGCGAATATGTGCGCACCGCCCATATCGAGCCGCAGGGGTGACGGCGCTCATCTCTCCCGGCCGGCCGGAGAAGAAACGCAATGTAACGACGCTGCCGCCGGTTTTGTTCGGCCGGCCGTTGCATTCTGAACATGCCCGACCGACAATCGCAGAAAATACGCCAACCCGGAGGAAGCCATGGAAACGGATCGGCGCCTGCGCCGCATCGCGTTCGCTGTCCTGTTTGCGACGGCTGCATTGATATCAGCGCCTTCTCGCGCCGATGACTATCCGAGCCAGGACCTGCATTTCATCACCAGTTTTCCGCCCGGCAGCGGCGCCGACGTGCTGACGCGCTTCTTTGCCGAAAAGGTGCGTGCGCTCACCGGCCGCACCGTCATTGTCGAAAACAAGTCGGGCGCAAGCGGCGCCATCGCGGTGCAATACACCGCACAGGCGAAGCCAGACGGCTACACCATGTACCTGAGCGCGGGCAGCGCTACCGCCGCGCAAATGCACCTGTTCAAGGTCCCTCCCGTCAACGTGCTCAAGGCATTTCAGCTCGCCGCCACTATCAACCGACAGGCGTTTATGCTCACGGTCGATGCGAAAACGCCCTACACGAACGTGCCCGCGCTCACGGCCGCCATGAAGCAGAAGGGCAAGGCCGCGACCTACGCGACCGCAGCCACCTCGGGCATCATCATGGGCGAGATGTACAAATCCATCACCGGGGTCGAGGCGGTCGAGGTGCGCTACAAGGACTCCTCGGGCGCGCTCAACGATATGGCGAGCGGCCGCGTGGACTACGGCATGCATGATCCGGTGTTTTCGCTCGCGCAGCAACGCGAAGGCCGATTGCGCATCCTGGCGCACAGCTCCGGCCAGCGACTGTCCGCCATTCCCGACATCCCGACCATGGCGGAATCCGGTGTGCCCGGCATGGATCTGACCTCGTGGTGGGCGGTGATGTTGCCGAGCGCCACGCCGCGGTCGGCCATCGATCGGATCAACGCGTGGTTCAGCCAGATCCTCGCGATGGAGGACACCCGCGAGTTTCTCAACAAGTTCGGCGGCGATCCGTTTGTCTCGACACCCGACGCGGCCCAGGCGCTGTTCATCAAGGAAGAGGCGGCCTGGGGCGACTACGTGCGGATCGCCAAGATCGAACCGCAAGGCTGAGGCGTGTCATGTTGGGAGCGCGCAGTTACCTCAACGCCATCATGGGCGGGATTGCGCACGTCATCGCACTCTTGGCGCTGACCCCGGCGTCCGCGCAGAATTACCCCACCCAGGATGTCCGCCTGATCTGCGGTTATCCGGCCGGCAGCGGCGCCGACATCATCGTGCGGTATTACGCCGAAAAGCTGCGCCCGATCCTGGGAAGGACCGTCATCGTTGACAACAAGGTCGGCGCAGCCGGCAACATCGCGACCGAATACGAGGCGCGTGCCAAGCCCGACGGCCACACGCTTTACCTCACCGGCGGCGGTGTGCTCGCCGCCAACATGTACCTGTTCAAGAAACCACCGGTCGACGTCGCCAAGGAGCTGCAGGCGGTGGCTGCGATTAATCGGCTCGCCACCATGCTGGCAGTACGCGCCAGTGCACCCTGGCAGTCGCTCGGAGAACTGACCGCCTATCTCAAACCCAAAGGCGACAAGGCGACGTATGCGTCGACCAATCCGGTCGCGCAGGCTGTAGGAGAACTCTACAAGCAGGCAACCGGCGTCACCGCGGTCCAGGTCAGCTACAAGACAGGCTTCGACAGCGCCAACGACGTGCAGAGCGGCGCTGTCGACTACGCGGTGCTCGACCCGGTCTACGCGCTCGCGCAGCAGCGCGAAGGGCGCCTGCGTATCCTCGCGATCAGTGCCGGCCGTCGCATGGAAGGTTTTCCGGACCTTCCGACCTTTGCGGAGCAGGGCGTGTCAATGGATCTGCTCGGCTGGTGGGGCGCGTTTGTGCCGGCGGCGACGCCGCGCGCGATCGTCGACGCGATCAACACATCGTTCAATCAGGTGCAGGCGTTGCCAGAGACCAAGAAGTTCCACAACACCTACGGCAGCGATCCCTGGATCGCGACTCCGCAAGATGCGCAGGCGCGGTTGCTCGAGGACATCAAGAACTGGGCCGAGTACGTGCGGATCGCCAAGATCGAACCGCAGGGGTAGGCAACGCTAATACCCGATCAGGATCTCGACCACCTTGGGCACCGTCTTCTTCATGGCGGTATCGTTTGATTCGAACTCCCTCGACACCGCGACGTCCTTGCGAACCTCCGGTGAAATTTTCGGATCGGGCTCGAAGCGCAACGACACTTTGCAGCCCCCCGGCAATTCGGCCAGTGCGCCGGCGTCCCAGCTCTGCACCGTGCCGCCGGTGTCCTTCTCAAAACCGGTCAGCCGAAACGGCTTGCCGTTGAGCTTTTCGACCGCGGCGAGCGTCATCCCGAGTTTGAGTCCCTTGGGCGCGGCCCAGGTGGATTGGCCGTTGATCGCGATGACCTGCATGTCGGTACGCGTCTCGGGCTTTGTCCACACGACCTCGAGACGGCGCCTGGGATCGCTCGGGAACAGCACGCTGGCTTTGAGCTTGGCGCCTCCCGGCCCCTCCACGTCATCCCACGCAACGTTCTTGGCCCCGAACGCCGTTGCCAGCTTCTCGTGGCTCGAATCCTTTGCGAAGCTGCCGCTGCACGCGACGGTCTGGCCCGTCGGCGCGGTGGCCGCCGCGCGCACGGGCTTGTCCTGATCGCCCGCCGCTGCTGCCGGCTTGGCGGCGGCTTTCGCGGGCCGCGCGGGTTTGGCGGGCTTGGCCGGCGCCTGGTCTGAAACCGGCGGCGGACCCGGCTTCATTTCGTCCGCCCCCGGGAAACGATCCTGCAGGGTCTGCGCGAGCGCGCTCGGAACGAGAGCGCAACCAAACAACGCTGCGAAGAGCGGGAGCGCGAAACGGGTCATGTTCGCATCCTAGCCTAAACCTGAACGTGGGTTGCCGACGAAATCTACGCCATACCAACGGGTTAATGCCAGCCCTTCGGTGCCGCAAACCGGCGTCGTGGTATTCGGCGCGCGGCGAATGAGATTGTAACGCCTAACTATTTCTCAAGATGCCGGTCGAAGAATGCGGTGAGTTCCGTGAAGTGGTCCTTGCTCTCGGGCATGGCGGGATCGAACAGGTACTGTGCATGCGACAGGCCTTCGAACACAATGAGCTGCGCCTCGATTCCGGCGTCTCGCAGCTTGCGATGGGTGCGCACGGTGTTGCTCAAGAACAGGTCGCGCGTTCCGGTGGTCAGGATCGCGGGCGGGAAGCCGTGGAAATCGCCGTAGATCGGCGACAGCATTGGATCCTTCAGATCGGTGCCGTTGGCATAGAGCTTCGCGGCGTCGCCGAGCCAGCCGCGGTAGCTGACCAACACGTTGTCCAGCATTTCGTTTGCAAAATAGGTGTCCCCGGTCTCGGTTATGTCGGACCATGGCGTGCCGGGTGCGATCGCGGCCGGCAACGGCAGGCCCTCTTTGATAGCGCGCAGCACCATGGCCAAGGTCATGCCGCCGCCGGTCGAGGTCCCGAAGATCGCGGTCTTCTTCGGATCGTTGGCCTTCACCACCTCTTTCCAGACCGCCATCGCATCGTCCATCGCCGCCGGGTAGGGAAAATCCGGTGGCATACGGTAGTCGATCGAGATCACCTTCATGCGCGCCGTGCCGGCCATCATGACGCCTTCGCCGGTGCCGGCCTCGCCGGGACTCAATACGTAACCACCGCCATGCACGTGAACCAGCACACGATTGCGGTTGGCCTCCGGAATGCTGTCGGGTGTGAGAACGAATGCCTTCACGCCGCCGATCACCGTCGGCTCTGATGTCACCCCGAAGCGCTGGCGCAGCACAGGAATGATCTTGTTGGCCACGCTCGCGCGCTCGGCTATCAGCGCCTTCCACTCCTCGGCCGATTTCGGGTGCGCGTTCCAGATCGGCGACAGCGGCGCGCCGATCAGCACCTGCGCGGCCGGACTGGCGGTGGTAGGCACCGGGATGTCGCGCGCGGGCAGCTGGCGCGTTCCGGACTCGAGGGCGAGGGCTGAGCTGAAGGCAACAAGGATGAGCGTGAAAGATAGCGGGCGAGCGCCAAACATGAACTCCTCCCGATCAACAAAGAAAGAGCTACCGATACTACCAGGCAACTTAAAAGCGCGGCCGGGTTACCTTACCGTCCGCTCATCTTCGCACTGACGCACTGATCGACCAGCTTGGCGCGCTTATCGAGATCGCTCGGCGTCTTCTTATCGTTCTCGACGCTCATCCAGCAAATCTCGCGCGCCCTGGTGGCGGTCATCGGCCCTGATACTTGAGCGCTGGCGGATTGCGGGGCGACCACGTCGGCGGCGTTGGGGCCGCCGGGCGGCGGGGCGCCCATGGTCGCCGGTGGCGCCGCGGGCTGGCCGGTGCCGCTTGCTTCGAAACAGCCGGCGAGCCCGAGCGACCCGGTGGCGATGAAAATAACACGGCACCACGCCGTCGTTTGCGCGCGCACCATCATGGTTGCGGCCAGCTCCGTTGCTCGCGTGAAAGGACGGACGGTTACAAGCCGTTTTGCGTTACGTCGCCAGGCCCGGAGGGCGGCGCTGCAGCGGGCGTAGGCTGAGACAGGAACGACGGCATGCTCGGAAAGCTCGTCGCTTGCGGTGCCGGGCTCGACGGTTGCGGACTTGGACTCGCCCACTGCGTGGCCTGTTCCCGCATCTTGGCGGCGGCGCATTTCTCGACCCATTTGCCGCGCGCCTCGACCGCTTTCGGCACTTTCTTGTCGCTCTCGGCCTGCATCCAGCAATCGCCCTTGGCCTTCTCCAGCGTCATATATTCGGGCGGCGGTGCCGCCTCGGGGATGGTCGGCGCACGCGTACCGCGACCGGCCTGCGGCGCAAGCCGCGACGCCGAGCCCTGCGATTCGAGCGATGCGGTCGACAGCGGCGAGCCAAGGTCGCCGGTCGTCTGATAGCAGGCGGACAGGATCGTGGTGGCACCCACAATCAATACCCAACGGCAGCCGGCGGTGATGTCCTTACGCATGGTTTCACCACGGTTCGCACTTGGCTTGAGGACGCGATCGCGACCCTCGTCAAGCGCGGTCTACGGGAATCGGCGGGCCTAGTCTAGTCCTTCAGGCCGTGAAAATGTCTCCAAATCGGGTCAAAAATCTGGCGCAAGTTCAAAAAGTTAACGTTCTTAAGGGCGAAACCCGCCCCGCGTGCCCCGGAATGAAGTTGGCATGCCACGTGCCATCCTCGCGAGCGAGGGCATCTATGCAGGTCCATGGCATCTAAGGAGGCCCATGGCATCTATGGCGCCCCCTGGCATCTATCTTGGTGTGCTCCGTCAGCGTCCCTTGCGCCGAAATCCGCCGCGCATGCCCGGACGGCCGAGGCTCGATCGCGGACCGCGGTAGGGCGAGGATTCTTTGCCGGGACCCATCTCATCGAGGCTGGGTTTGCGCGGACCCCGCACGAGTGACACGCCCGGCTGCTTGGCGGTCGGATCGTCGAGCACGGCAAGCTCGGTCGCGCGCAGTCGCTTGATCTCGTCGCGCAGCCGCGCGGCTTCTTCGAAGTTCAGGTCGCCGGCGGCTTCGCGCATGCGCGTTTCGAGGTCGCTGATCACCGCCTCGAAATTGTGGCCGATGGTGGCCGCATCTTCGAACTCGCCGCCGCGTCCGTCACCGGTCGCGACCAGCACATGGTCACGCTCGTACACGCTGTCGAGAATGTCGGCGATGCCCTTGCGCACGCTTTCGGGCGTGATGCCGTTCGCCTGGTTGAATTCCCGCTGCTTGTCGCGCCGGCGATTGGTCTCCGCCATCGCGCGCTCCATCGAGCCGGTCACGTGATCGGCATAGAGGATCACCTTGCCGTCGACGTTGCGCGCCGCGCGGCCAATGGTCTGGATCAGGCTCGTCTCGCTGCGCAGGAAGCCCTCCTTGTCGGCGTCGAGAATCGCAACCAGCGCACATTCCGGAATGTCGAGGCCCTCGCGCAGCAGGTTGATGCCGACCAGCACGTCGAACGCACCAAGCCGCAGGTCGCGAATGATTTCGATGCGTTCGATCGTGTCGATGTCGGAATGCATGTAGCGCACCCGCAGGCCCTGCTCGTGCAGATATTCGGTGAGGTCTTCGGCCATGCGCTTGGTCAGCACCGTGACCAGCGCCCGGTAGCCGGCCGCCGCCACCTGGCGCACTTCGCCGACGAGGTCATCGACCTGGGTGCGCGCCGGCCGCACCTCGACCGGCGGGTCGATCAATCCGGTCGGGCGGATCACCTGCTCGACGAACACGCCACCCGACTGGTCGAGCTCCCAGGCCGACGGCGTTGCCGACACCGAAACGGTCATCGGCCGCATCAGGTCCCATTCTTCGAATCGCAGCGGCCGGTTGTCCATGCACGAGGGCAGGCGGAAGCCGTACTCGGCGAGCGTCGCCTTGCGGCGAAAGTCCCCGCGATACATGCCGCCGAGCTGCGGAATGGTGACATGGCTTTCGTCGGCGAACACCAGCGCGTTGTCGGGTACGTATTCGAACAGGGTCGGGGGCGGTTCGGCCGGCTTTCTGCCGGTGAGATAGCGAGAATAGTTCTCGATGCCGGCACAGCTGCCAGTCGCTTCCATCATCTCGAGATCGAACAGGGTGCGCTGCTCGAGCCGCTGCGCCTCCAGCAGGCGGCCGGCGCGGTTGAGCTCTTCGAGACGCTGCCGCAGCTCGAACTTGATGCCCGCGATCGCCTGCAGCAAGGTCGGGCGCGGCGTCACATAGTGCGAGTTGGCGTAGACCTTAACGAACGACAGTTCGTCGGTCTTCTGGCCGGTGAGCGGGTCGAATTCGTCGATCCCCTCGATCTCGTCACCGAACAGGCGTACCCGCCAGGCGCGATCCTCATAGTGGGCCGGAAAGATGTCGATGGTGTCGCCGCGCACCCGGAATGTGCCGCGCGCAAAATCGCCGCCGATTCGCTTGTACTGCAAAGCAACCAGATCGGCGATCAGCTGGCGCTGATTGATGCGCTCGCCGCGCTTGAGCATGAACGTCATCGCCGTGTAGGTCTCGACCGAGCCGATGCCGTAGATGCACGACACCGACGCGACGATGATCACGTCGTCGCGCTCGAGCAGCGCGCGCGTCGCCGAGTGACGCATGCGATCGATCTGCTCGTTGATCGAGCTTTCCTTCTCGATATAGGTATCGGTGCGCGGAACGTAGGCTTCCGGCTGGTAGTAGTCGTAGTAAGAAACAAAATACTCGACCGCGTTGTCGGGAAAGAACGATCGAAACTCGCCGTAGAGCTGAGCGGCCAGGGTCTTGTTGGGAGCGAGGATTAGTGCCGGCCGCTGCGTCTGCTCGATCACCTTGGCCATGGTGAAGGTCTTGCCGGAGCCGGTGACGCCGAGCAGCACCTGCATGCGGTCGTTGCGCCTGACCCCCTCGACCAGCTCACGGATCGCTGCCGGCTGGTCGCCCTTGGGCTCGAAGTCCGATTTGATGACGAAGCGCACGCCGCCTTCGGTCTTGTCCGGCCGTTGTGGGCGATGCGGCGTCCAGATCTGCGGCGTGCCGTCGTCGCGCAGGAACTCGCGCCGGCCCTGTCGCAGCAATTGCTCGAGCGCGTCTGTGGTCGCCGCTACGCCGCCGAGCGCATCTGTTTCCGCAGGCGTGGCGCGACGTCGCCCGCCGGGCGGGGGCGTGTCGGGAACGGGCGTCGACGTGTCGCTCTGCGTCTCGTCACCCGGCATGCCGAAGGCGCGCGCAAGTTCCGCATCGAAGATGACTGGCTGCACGTTCGGCGTTTTGCCGACGTAACCAGCTTGCGACGCTTCACCAAAGCCCTGCGGGGTTGAGGCGCGCGCGCGGTGGGCCGCCGCCGCGTCGGCGCGTCGGTCGCGGGAATTGTCTGGTGGCTGCTGCAGCCCGGTCTGCGATCCAACGCCGGCGTCGCCGCGCTTGATCGCCGGATTGAGCAAGTCAGCAAGTGCCGGCGCGATCGGCGGCAGCTGCTCGCGGTTGGCCTTGGAACGTGTCGGCCGCGCCGGGTCGCGTGGCCTCTTCGGCGTGTCGGGGTTTTTCGCCATCGCCCGAATATGGGGGAAGCATTCGGGCGAGGGAAGGGCCGGGTAAAATGGCCGGGGTACCCAGCTCACACCGCGAGCCGGCGATGCAGTGCGTCAGGCCACTCGCCGGTCAGGTAGCGAAACACCCAATTGCCACTGGCCTTGAGCCGTTTGTAGGCGGCGCGCAGGTCGAGCACCAAGGTAATGCGGCGGCTGCGGCTCTGTAGTTCGCCGATGTCGTGGGTGGCGACCGGATGAAACCCGATCACGCGCGTATGGAATCCATAAGGGCTGTGCGGATCGTCTTCGAACACGTCGGTCACGAAATGCGTGAAGCCGCGCGCCACGGTTTCGGCCGTCGCGGCGCGCATCAGCGCAGCCGCCAACAGGAACTGGCGACGGTAGCGCGGCAGCACTGCGAACCGTCCGATCTCAGCGACCCGATGCCGTCGGATGAAATCATCGACGTTCACGGACGGATCAATGAGCTTGAAGCCGTAAGCCGCATATTGCGCGAGCGGCGGCGCGTAGTGCACCCGCAGCACGCCAGCGGGGCGCCCGCGAATGTCGGCGATGAACCACGCAATCTCATCGCGCTCAAGATCCGACGGCGGCGCCTGCAGCTCCGGATCGGTCACCCAGCGTTTTTCACGCTGATAGGTCGCGCGCAGCACCTCTACCACCTGGCGGCGCCCCGCCTCGTCGATCACGCGCGACGCCTGCACACGGCTGCCCCTGCTCATCGCTCGTCTCCAACGTGAGTCCAAGTCTTGCCCGACAGGCGGCCGATCTCGCTCATGACCAGGGCGTGCCAACCGCGCAGTTCGGCTCGCGCAAGCCTGCGGCCGCTGCTGTGCGGCGGGACGAGGGGCGCGCCGATCGAAACCTCCATGCGCGCGTGGTCGTCGATGCGGCCTGCGGCTCCAGGAAATCGGATGCCAACCGGGATCACGGGCGTGCGAGTCGCAAGCGACAGGTAAGCGGCGCCGCGGTGGCCCGGCAGCAGCCGGTCGGGATCTCGGTTGACGGTGCCCTCCGGAAAGATGCCGACCGAATGACCGTTCACCAGTTGCCGGCGCGCGCGCTCGAGCGCACCTGGTGGCGCCATATAGAGCGGCTTGAGTACGTTGAGGAATGCCGGCTTGGCCGATTTGCGCGTCACCGTGATGGTCTGGGCGCGGCGATAGATCAGGCCAATGCCGGGAATCAGACGAAAATTCCAATCCGCAAAAAAATGAATCAGTCGCCCGCCCCGATTGAGGATCAGCAACGCGGGCACCAGCAACGACTCGGTGCGGGTCGAATGATTGATCGCCAGAATGAACGGATCATGCGCCGCGCGCACGTGGTCGAGACCGCCGACCCTGAGCACCTGTTGGCGCGCCAAAAGCGCCAAGCCGCGGACCACCCAGGCGTCAAGCGTCTTGTGCTGCGCTGGCAACGCCCAGCGCAAAAGCTCTCCGAGAGCAGGAGGCTCCCAAACGAGTTCGCTCGCCGTTGGCGACATCGGCTCCGCAGCAGGCCGGGACCAGCCGCTACACCAGCACGGGCAGCGTGCATCCCGCCGGCAGCCTCATCGGCGATTCGCGTTGCAGAACGATGAGATATTCACAACGGTTTGATGACGGTTACCCTCCCCACAAAGGGGAGGGTATTAGGCTCCACGGCTTTGAGAACTCCGCGAGCGTTCTGTACGGCGGAGCGAAGCTCAGTCGCCGCCGCCGGCGTATCCCGTGATCTTCCAGCTGCCGCCGTCCTTCATGTAGCAGAGCTGATCGAACGCAATCGGCATGATCGCGTCGGATGCCACGTACCCGACCTTCCCGGACGGAGTCACCACTTTCATCGGCGGCGGCGGGCCGTTGGGGTTGCCCTGAGCCTCCTCGCTGTCCATGACACGCACGAGATTCATGCCAAGCTTGTCGATCACCGGCGAGTTCGGCCGCGGGCCTTGGTGGACTTCCACATCCGCTGTCGCCGGATAGCCCCACTCGTCGATCTCAGTCTTGGTTTCCTTGGTGAGTTCCTCGAATGCCTTCTCATCGAAGGCCGGCACAGCGGGAGAGCACATCACGTCCTTGTGGTCCGGGACCTCTTCAAGCGTGGGGTCCTGAGCAGCGGCTTCCAGCGCGTCCCAGCCCGAGCCGTCCTTGGCGTTAAGCCCGATCGAGGCCGCGAAATTATCGAAGCTCGATTTCTTCTTGTCGGCCTTGTCGCCGTCCTCGGTTTCCCAGAAATAGCCCTGAGATACGACCAGCTTGCCCAGCGCTGCGCGGTCCTTGCGCTTCACGATATCGGCAAGCTCTTTTCGGAATGCCTCAAAACTTGGATCGGCGACCGGACGTGCCGGTGTCACTGCGACCGCCTTGTAGGGCTTCGGCGGCGCCGGCGGCGGAGGTCTCTGGCCTTGCGCGGCGGCCGGGCCAAAGAGCAGGAACGCCAGGGCGCACGATGCCAGCGCCGTTGCAAAAGAACGCATCAGCCTATCTCCCGAATTTGGATTACCGGTACCATCGAACTTCATATCGGTTCGCGGCGGCCATATGAAGGCCCAAAAATATGGCACAGCAAGCCCTGATAAACCACCGCCAACGCAAATCCGGATGATTACCAATGCCACTTTCGTCGATCTGGTTCCCGCTCCGTCCCATCGTCATGTTGATCGGTTCTAACGTGTTCATGACCACCGCGTGGTATGGCCATTTGCGTTTCAAGGAAGTTCCGCTGTTCGGCGTGATCGTCGCGAGCTGGCTGATCGCGTTTGTGGAATACTGCCTTGCGGTTCCGGCCAACCGCTTTGGCAGCGCGATTTATTCGACGGCACAGCTCAAGACCATCCAGGAGGTCATTACGCTCGTCGTTTTTGCCGGCTTCTCAGTCGCGTATCTGCGTGAGCCGCTGACCTGGAACTACGCGATCGGCTTCGCGTTCATTGCGCTCGGCGCCTATTTTATATTTGCGGGCCCGCTCGGGCGGTAGATCCGCTTTTTGGGGCCTGCGCACAATCGAAATACTCGCGTACCGTCGAGGTCTGCCACAAAAACAGAAAGCCCCGGACACAGGGTTTCGTCCGAGGCCTTGCTGCGAGACCGCATGCCTCTCAGCGAACGCTGATACATTGTGTTGGCGCTGCGCGAAGCGCCAGCAGCGGAGTTGATGGAACTGTTTGATTGCCGCTTCGCGTGCTCGAAACGCCACACGCGCATTACGAGACGCTAATCTCTCGACGCAAATGGCCGGGACTAGCCCGACCATTGACCCAGCGTTTGTACAATAGCGGACAGATCCGCGCTCACAGCGCCTGATTGCTGGCCTTCACCGCTTCCGCCTCCACATAGACCTCGTTACCCATCTGTCGGAATTTCTCCGACATCTGCGCCATGCCTTGCTCCTTGTCGTTGAGCGTGGCCGCATAATCGCGCACGTCCTGCGTGATCTTCATCGAGCAGAACTTCGGCCCGCACATCGAGCAGAAATGCGCGACCTTGTGGGCTTCCTTCGGCAACGTCTCGTCGTGATACTCGCGCGCCGTGTCGGGATCGAGCGACAGGTTGAACTGATCGATCCAGCGGAACTCGAAGCGTGCCCGGCTGAGCGCATCGTCGCGGATCTGCGCGGCGGGATGGCCTTTGGCGAGGTCTGCGGCGTGAGCCGCGATCTTGTAGGCGATCACGCCTTCCTTGACGTCGTCGCGATCCGGCAGCCCGAGGTGCTCCTTGGGCGTCACGTAGCAGAGCATTGCCGTGCCGAACCAGCCGATCATGGCGGCGCCGATCGCCGAGGTGATGTGATCGTACCCGGGCGCGATGTCGGTCGTCAGCGGTCCGAGTGTGTAGAACGGCGCCTCGCTGCATTCCTTGAGCTGCTTCTCGACGTTGATCTTGATCTTATGCATCGGCACGTGGCCGGGGCCCTCGATCATCACTTGGCAGCCCTTGGCCCACGCGATCTTGGTGAGCTCGCCGAGCGTCTCCAGCTCGGCGAACTGCGCGCGATCGTTGGCGTCCGCGATCGATCCCGGCCGCAGGCCGTCGCCGAGCGAGAACGACACGTCGTATTTGCGCATGATGTCGCAAATCTCGTCGAACCGCTCGTAGAGGAAACTCTCCTTGTGGCGCGACAGGCACCACTTGGCCATGATTGAGCCACCGCGCGACACGATGCCGGTGACACGGTTGGCCGTGAGATGGATGTAGCCGAGCCTCACCCCGGCATGGATGGTGAAATAGTCAACGCCCTGCTCGCATTGCTCGATCAGCGTATCGCGGTAAACCTCCCAGTCGAGCTTGACCGGATCGCCATTGACCTTCTCAAGCGCCTGATAGATCGGCACCGTGCCGATCGGGATCGGCGCGTTGCGGATGATCCATTCGCGCGTGTTGTGGATGTTGCGGCCGGTCGAGAGGTCCATCACGGTGTCGGCGCCCCAGCGGATCGCCCACACCATTTTTTCGATCTCTTCCTCGACCGACGAGGTGACGGCCGAATTGCCGATATTGGCGTTGATCTTGGTCAGGAAGTTGCGGCCGATGATCATCGGCTCGAGTTCGGCGTGATTGATATTGGATGGAATGATCGCGCGTCCGCGCGCCACTTCTGAGCGGACGAACTCGGGGGTGACAAAATCCGGCAACGCCGCCCCGAAATTCTCCCCGTCGCCAAGCGCCGCCTGCGCGCGATCGAGCACCACTTTGCGACCGAGGTTCTCGCGCTCGGCGATGTAGATCATCTCCTTGGTGATGACGCCGGCGCGCGCGAACTCGAGTTGGGTTACCGGCGCGCCGTCGAGCGCGCACAACGGCTGCTGCCGCGCCGGAAATTCGCGCGCGAGATGCTTGCCGGCGACATTGCCGTTGTCTTCGGCTTTGATATTGCGGCCCTGATAGGCCGCAACGCCTCCGCGCGCCCGGACCCACTCCTGGCGCGTGCGCGGCAACCCTTGCTCGACGTCGATCGTCGCATTCGGGTCCGTGTACGGGCCCGACGTGTCGTAGAGCGGAACCGGCGGCTCACCAGCGGTTTCGGTGAGTGGAACTTCGCGCAGTGGCACGCGCAGGTCGGGCGCCGTGTCCGGCGTGGTGTAAGTTTTGTGCGAACCGGAGATCGGGCCGGTGGTGACCTTCGGCGAGACGAGGTCGGTTTTGGAAATGTGTTTGTTCATCGGCACGCTCCAGCGTTCGGCATGCCTTTGAAGGGGAAGTTCCCGTCCCTTCGCCGGCATGACCCGGATCAGGTTCGAAGGGTCACCGCGCCGCCTTTTGGTCCCACCAAACGGCCGTCGGTATCTCAGCCTCCTGACGAGGCTCCCCTAGGACTCCGGTTAATGTATGCCGATGGGGCGGGGTGTCAACGCAGCCGCCGCTTGGCAGGCGAGCGCAATTCACAGTCCCAGATCGCTGCCGAAACCGGCGCCTATTTGGGCTCGGGCCGCGCCGCCAAGCGCTGCCGCTTCGCGGCGTAGTAATAGCCGCTCGCATAATAGCCGACAGCCCGATCGGCATTACCGCCGGCGGTGCGATAGGCGCCGGCGAGATATTTGACTGCATAATTCAGGTTGGTGTCCGGATCGAGCAGTCCAGCGGCGGATCCGGTGTACCCAAGACTGCGTGCCGTCGCGAGCTTGATCTGCATCAGGCCGATGGTGCCGCCGTGCCCAACGAGATCGGCATTGTACCGGCTCTCGCGCAGAATCACGCGCCGGACCAGCGACTCGGGCACTCGGTTGACAGCCGCGTGAGTTGCGATCAGCGCGTCGTAGGAACGCGAGGATTGCGCGTAGCTCACCGATACGAAACCGAGAACGGCAAGGCCCGCGCAAACGACCAGACGCAGCATGATGACCCCCACCGTCCCCATGATGCAGAGCACTTTTGCGATCGATGTGTCAATTTTGGGACGATGAATCCGCGCGCGCTGAAATTGGTTCAGTAGGGAATCAGTTTACTGAACCGCGCGTTCGCCGCGTGCTTTGCTTTGGCGACGCTGCCCGAAGCTTCCTGGCTGGCTTCCGTGCCGCAGGTTTTTTCGCCGGAAGCGTCGATACGAAATCCGTGCCGCGCTTGACCCATTTGGCAAGCGCCGCGTCGGTGCCGTAGCCCTTCCGGTCGACCAACACGAAGCCAGACGGTCGCCGGCCACCACCGATTTCCATCGGGCGCACGTGCGGCTCGGCCAATGTCCGCTGATAGGCTTCCCGTCCAACCCGGACCATGAGGGCTGAGCCGGTGACGCCGCAGCACATGCTGCCGCTCACCATGAAGCAGATCGCGCCCATCATCTTCTTTTCGGCCAAGTCCTGTCCGCCCGCGAGGACCCGGCGCACACGTTCGGCCGCCTTTTCGTCGTAGCTCATCGTTGGGTACGACTATGTGATGACTTCCCAGAACACGCCGACAATCGCCACGAAGCCAAGCGTGAAGATCAATGTTCTCACGTAGGGAACGGCGAGCAGGTAGACGACCGCATGCGCAAGCCGCAGCCAGAAGAAGCACGCCGCCCAGAACGCCGTCATCGCGTTGGCCTTGCCGGTGAGATGCGCGACGATCACCAACACCGCAAAAGGAGCAAACACCTCGACCGCGTTGAGATAGGTGCGGTCCGCACGCTTGCCCCAAAGCGGCACCGGGCGCGGCGCGGGATCGACATAGTTGGGCGGCGCCAGGAATCCGTTGGTCATCACCTGACAGACCACGTAGGGAATCCACAACGCTGCCGTAAGCATTGCCGTCCACGCCAGGTACTTGAGATCGGTTGTCATAGAATGCTCCCGAAACTTATGCCGCTATCTTCTGCAATTTGTTGAACGAAGACGCCCAGCCACCGTTGTGCAGGTTGCGCACTTCGCTGGTCTGGAAAAGCTGTTGCACGAGCTTGAGTCGGGTGCCGCCGGGCGTGGGCTCGAGCGTCACGGTGACTTCCGTTTCATGTCCGCGCAGGCCCTCGTCGTCATCCCAACCCCAGGTGAATACCAGCCGGCGTGGGCGATCGATCAGATTGTAGATGCCGCTCACGGTCCGCAGCTTGCCGTCGGGCGATCGCATGGTGGTCCGCCACTTGCCGCCGGGGCGCACATCGTGGGTGTTGGCAGGAATGTCGAAGCCTTCCGGTCCGAACCAGCGCGCCAGCAGCTCGGGCTCAGTCCAGTATTCGAACACACGCTCGGGCGGGGCCGGGATCAGGCGCTCGATCTCGAGCACACGATCGTTCATGACTTCCTCCGTTTCGGCGTCTCTGCTGCAGCCAGCGCCTCGAGCCGGTCGAGCGCGTCGGACCAATGGCGTTGCTGGCGCATCAACCAGGATTCAACCGGCCTGAGCGCCTCGCGTCGCAAGCGCACGAGACGCCACTGGCGCTCGGTGCGCCGCTCGATCAGACCGGCACGCTCCAACACCTGCAGATGGCGCGAAATGGCGGGAGCGCTGATTCGGAATGGCTCCGCAATGTCGCCGACCGACAATTCGCCCCGCGCGGCGAGGCGCTCCATGATGGCGCGCCGGGTCGGATCGGCAAGTGCAGAGAATACGGCATCGAGCCGATCAGGAAGCGCGGTCGTCATCTTGGCTGAGCGCCTCGCATTGCGTCTTGAAAATGCGCTACGCGCCGTATTCGTCGTGCCGGCGGAGCCAGGCCATCCGGCTGTTGGGCGCCTGCTCGTCCCGTCCTTTGGGCACCAGATCGAGATATTGGTAAGCAGAATTGAGCATGTCGAGCCCACGCGCGTAGCACGCATAAGTACGATAAACGGCGCCGTCCACATCCTTGTAGAAGACACTTAATCCGGGTGCTTCTTCCATAGTGAAGCGACGAGTTCCGAAGTTGTAGTTATTGCCGTTCCTTTTCAAGTCGTCGGGCGTAAACGAAACGCCAAAATCGTAGTTGAAGTCGTTATTCGCGGAAGAGACCCATCGGAACGTCCAACCCATGCGTCGTTTGTATGCGCCGAGTCGCTCCAGGGGCGCGCGCGAGATCGCCACGAGGTTCACGTCGCGGTGGTTCAGGTGCACGACCGTCGGATCGTAGGTGTCGGCCCAGAATGAGCAGCTTTTGCACCCCGCGTCCCAGTCGGGATGAAACATGAAATGATAGACGATCAGCTGGCTCTTTCCGTCGAACAGATCGGCTAGCGAAACTTTGCCCTTGTCCGAGTCGAACACGTAGTTCTTGTCGACCTTGACCCAGGGCAACGCGCGCCGCTCGGCGCTGAGCTCGTCGCGCAGTTTGGTGAAGGCCTTTTCCTTGTCGAGCAGCGCTTTGCGTTTCGCCAGCCACTGCTCGCCCGAAACGACTTGATGTGCGGTCATGATGCTCACCCGGCCTTGCGTTGGTCAGGTTTGGCCTGCTGGGCCGGCGGCGGCGGTGGAATCGTGTTCTTGAAGCTTGGCCGCTCGGCATTGCGATCGTAATAAGCGGCCAGATTCTTGGCGGCCGCGATGGCTTCGCTGCCTTCCGGAAACTTGCGTACATAGAACAGGATCGCCATGACGTTGATGTCGGCGAAGCTGAATTGATCACCGGCAAGATAACCGGTCTTCGCCACCGCCTTGTCGAGCAGATTGATCTGCTCGCGGACCTCAGGCGTCACCTCGTCGATCGCCTTGCGGTCGGGCTTGCCGTCGGCGGTTTTTGGAAAGATGTAGCTGAACAAATAAGTGCGCACCATGGTGCGGTCGATCACGGTGTTGACCGCGGACACCCATTGCTCGGCGAGCGCGGCGTTGCGTGCGTCCTCGGGGATCAGGCGCGGGCCGGGAAACATGCGGTCGAGGTAGGTGCCAATCGCCTTCGATTCGAACAGCTCGAAGTCACCGTGACGCATCGCCGGGATTTTCCCGAACGGATGAATCGCGAGCACCTCGGGGGAATGCGGCGGAGCCGGCCGCAGGTCGTACGCTACGCCCTTCTCCTCGCAGGCCATGCGCGCAACGCGGACGTAAGTCGATTGCGGAAAGCCGATGATCTCGAGGTTGGCCATGACACTGCTCCCTATTAATTAACCTATTCGTTAATTAACGCGCATGTTCAGCCGAGTCAATCGGCTTTCCGGGTCATCACGGGAACGTCAAGTCGCCTTGCGGGCCGTGTGCCAGCCGACGGTCGCTGCCGGCGCTGCGTCGGTCGAAGCGAAGTACGGCTTGATGTCGATCAATGGCGTGCCATCCAGACAATCGAGGCCGACCACGGAGAGCCGCGTACCGTCGACCCGCTTAAGCTGGACCACACTCGCGGCGATTGGGTTCGGGCGCACCGGCGATCGCAGGGCGAAGGTACCGCGCTGCGTGTCATAGTGGCGCGGCGCCTGCACGACGAGGTCGCGGCGCGCCTTGTCCATCCAATACAGCACCAACAAATGCGAGCAGGTCTCGACCTCCTTGAGGGCGGCGGCGTAGCGCGCATCGACCTCGATCGTGCAGACCGCATCCGACTCGCGGGCATTCTTCGGGCACTCGTCGCGCGTCGCCCACGGCGTGTGGATGCGACCGATGAAATAGAGCCCGGCGTCGAACTCTTTGGGCAGCTCGACCGCCACCTCGCCAGGTCGGATGCCGTATGGATCGTTGGACATTTCACGTAGCTCCAAGTCTGGACCTACCTGTACCCCGCTTCGCTGCGCCTGGGCTACGCAATGCCGAGCAGCTTGCCTCGACATAACGATATGCTTATATCTGAAGCGTGGCGCAGAATCGCTTCACGTTCGACGAACTGTCGACCATGCTCAAGGCCGCCGGCGAGGAGACGCGGCTGCGCTTGCTCGCGTTGCTGGCCGAGGCCGAGCTTACCGTCACCGAGTTGACTGAAATCTTGCGGCAGTCGCAGCCGCGCATCTCGCGGCATTTGCGGCTGTTGGCCGAGTCGGGGCTGGTCGTGCGGTTTCGCGAAGGATCGTGGGCGTTTTTTCGCCTACCGGAGCACGGCGACAAGGCCGAGCTCGCCCGCACGCTCGCGGCGCTGCTCGATCCCGATGATCGCGTGATGGCGCGCGACCGTGAGCGCCTCGCGGCGGTACGTGCCGCCCGCGCGACCGCGGCACAGGCCTATTTCCGGGAGCATGCGGCCGAGTGGGACCGCATCCGGCGATTGCACGCCGCGGACGCAGCGGTGGAAGCCGAAATCCAGCAGGCTCTCGCCGATCGGCCGTTCCGCTCGCTGCTCGATCTCGGCACCGGCACTGGGCGCATGCTCGAGCTGCTCGGACCCGGGCTGGAGCGCGGACTCGGCATCGATCTTTCGCTCGACATGCTGGCGCTGGCACGGGCGCGCCTGGATCGTGCTGGCTTGCGTCATTGCAGCGTGCGCCACGGCGATATCTATGATCTCGCGCTGCCGCGCGACTCTTTCGACGTCGTGATCGTGCACCAGGTTTTGCATTACCTCGACGATGGCGCACGCGCTCTCCGCGAGGCTGCGCGCGTGCTGCGGCCGCAAGGTCGGCTGCTGGTGATCGATTTCGCGCCGCACGAGCTCGAATTTCTGCGCGACGAGCACGCGCATCGCCGGCTCGGGTTTGCGGAAGAGACAGTCTCCCAATGGTTGCAGCAGGCCGGGCTCGACGTGATCAGTCACCGCAGCGTACCGCCGGAAGCCGGCTCCGATGGCGAGATCGCGGTCTCGCTATGGCTCGCGCGCGATCCGCGCCTTGCGATCGCCGGCGCACGCGACGTGGCGTAGAGTTACGATCGAACCAGCCGACGTCGCGTCGGAAACAGCACCAACCCGAAGCGCTGGTTGACATAGCCCCAGATGCCATTGGGGGCGAACAGCATGATCGTAATGGCGATGACGCCGAGCAGGATCAGGTACCAGGTGCCGAAGTCGGCGAGATAACGCTGCAGCAGATAGAACACGACGACCCCGATCACCGGCCCTTCGAGCGTGCCGATGCCGCCGATCACCACGATCAGGATCACGTAGGCGGTCCAGTCGAGCACGGCGAAAGCCGAGTTGGGCGAGATACGCGCCTTCTGCAGATAGATCAGCGCGCCGATCATGCCGGTGGCCGCCGCTGTCAACACGTAGACGCCGAGCTTGGTGCGGACATTGTCAACGCCGACGCTCTCGGCGGTTGTCTCCTGGTCGCGAATGGCGAATAGCGCGAGCCCGCGGCGCGAGCGCAGCACCAAGTACACGGCCGCGATGGTGCCGGCGGCCAACGCGAGCGCAATCCAATAGCTGATGATGTCGCGGGCGGCGGGCGTTCGCACGTCGAACAGTGCCTTCACCCATTCGACGCCGGCGATCTCGTTGGTGACAAAGGGCGGCAGCGAGGTCCCGGTGCCGCCGCCGAGTTGCTTGAACTGCGCGAACACCAGCCGATAGACCTCGGCCACCACCCAGCTGCCGATCGCGAAATAGGCGCCGCGGAAACGAAACACCACGAGGCCGGTCGGGATCGCGAACAGCGCCGCAGTCACGCCGGCGAGCGGGATCGCCAGCAATGGGTCGAGCCCGCCGAAGATCGTGAGTGCAAATAACAAGTAGCCGCCGAGCCCAACGAACGCCTGCTGCCCGACTGACACGAGACCCGCATAGCCGGCGAGCAGATTCCAGCACTGCGCGAGCGCCAGCATATAGAACACGAAGATCAAATCTTGGATAAGGTCGCGGGTGGCAAATGCCGGTAGCACGGCAAGCACGCCGATGAGCACGAGGCTGCCGGCCGCGAGTCCGATCGACAGCCGGCTGGTGACCGCAAGCCGATAGGACCCAGTATCCGGCGAAACGGTACCCGCCATGGCGGTTCAATCCGTTGCGCGCGGGAACAGGCCGCGCGGCCGCAGCACCAGAACAAATAGAAACGCGAGGTGCCCGGCCAAGATCTGCCATTCGGGATTAAGCTCGGCTCCGATTGTTTGAGCGAGCCCGATGATGACGCCACCCGCGAGCGTGCCCCAAAAGCTGCCCAGACCGCCGATGATCACCGCTTCGAACGCATAGAGCAGGCGGGCCGGCCCGATCGTCGGATCGAAATTGGCGCGCATGCCGAGGTAGAGCGCCGCGATGGTGGCGACGATCATCGCGACCCCCATGGCGAGCGAAAAGATCCGTCGATGATCGATGCCCATGAGCTCGGCGATCTCGAGGTCGTCGGAGGTCGCCCGAAAGGCGCGGCCGAGTGCGGTTCGGTAGAACAGGAAATTCAATCCGAGGATCACCGCGATTGCGGACACAAAGGTCGCGAGCGGCATCAAACCGACCGTGACGCCACCACCAAGCTGCACGGACGCGGTTTCGATCGCGCCGGCCTGCAGGCGCTGGCTGTCAGCGGTGAAGCCCTGCATCAGGCCGTTCTGGATGATGATCGAAAGCCCAAACGTTACCAGCAATGGCGGCAGCAAGCCGTGGCCGAGCGTGCGGTTGAGAAGGATGTGCTGGAGCCCGAGGCCGGCCGCGAACATCAACGGCAGAGCCACCAGCACGGCGAGGAACGGATCGAGCGCGAGCCAGGATGCCAACGCCAGGATCGCGAATGCGGCGAGCACGATGAGATCGCCGTGCGCCAGGTTGACCAGCCGCATGATGCCGAAGGTCAAAGACAGGCCGGCCGCGAACAGGGCGTAGAGACCACCAAGCAGAACGCCTTGGATAAGGGTGTCGGCGAGACCGGTCATGTCACGCTTCGATGCCGATGTAGATCTGGCGAACCTCCGCGGACGCCATCACATGGCGCGGCTCGCCCTCCGCGACCTTGCGGCCGAAATCGAGCACGATCAACCGGCCGACCACCGCGAGCAAAGCGTGCACGATGTGTTCGATCCACACGATCGCGGTGCCGGCCGCATGCACATCCTTGATGGTTTCGATCAGCGCGCGGCATTCGACTTCCGTCAGGCCGCCGGCGATTTCGTCAAGCAGCAGCAGCTGCGGGCCGGTGGCGAGTGCGCGCGCCATCTCGAGCCGCTTGCGCTCGAGTAAAGTCAGCGACCGCACAGGGATATCGGCGCGCGCGATCAAGCCCGTGCGCGCCAGAATGTCCGCGCACGGCGCCGCGGCGGCGCGCTCGGTAAGCCCGCGCCCGTGCACGGCTCCGACCAGCAGGTTTTCGAACACCGTGAGGCTCTCGAACGGCTGCGGGATTTGATAGGAGCGTCCAATTCCCAACTTGCAGCGTTGATGTGGACTGATCGCGGTGACGTCGCGATTGTTGAAACGGATTTCGCCGCGATCGGGAGCGAGACTGCCGGCAATCAGATTGAATAGCGTCGTCTTGCCGGCGCCATTGGGACCGATGATGCCGAGCGCTTCACCAGGAGCGACGGCCAGATCGAGCTTGTCCGCAGCGACCACCGAACCGAACGATTTGCACAGGCCTTTGATGTCGAGGAGCATGAATTGTTTCTGCGCGACACAGACTCAGGCGTCATGCCCGCGCTTGTCGCGGGCATCCACGTCTTGGCCACAGTGAAGACGTGGATGGCCGGGTCAAGCCCGGCCATGACCGAGTGGTGAAGCTGATCACCTAAACAATCGGCTCCATCTTGCCGGCGGCCGGAATGATCGGCGCGGTGCGATTGTCGGTGATCACGATGTCGTACTTGTTGCCGTCCTTGAGCCGCCATTGGCCGCCCACCAGCGGGGTTTTGGCGACGTTCTTCTTGGCGAACGGCGGCAGGTTGGCGCCATTCCATGCCAGATGGCCGACCACCGTGTCGAGGTTGGTGTCGGCGATCGCCTTCACGGTCGCCTTGGCATCGCCGCGCTGCGGCGTGCGCTTGAGCACGTCGACCGCAACCTCGAACAGTGCATGCACGAAGCCGATCGGCTGCGTCCATTGTTTCTTGGTCGCGGTCTCGTAGGCGGCCGCGAGATCCTTCGCGCTCTGGCCGGTGAGCGAAGATTTGAACGGGTGATTCGGCGACCACCAGACCTCGGATGAGAGATTGTTGCCGTCGCGTCCCAGTGCTTCGACCGCGACCGGGAACAGGATCGCCTTGCCGATCGATGCGATCTTCGGCTTGTAGCCTTGCTGCAACGCCTGCTTCCAGAACGTCGTGAAGTCGGGCGGCAGCACCACGCCGGTGACGATCTCGCAGTTTGCACCCTTGAATGCGTTGATCTGGGCCGAGAAGTTGTCGGTGAGATTCTGATAGCGCCCCGGATCGGTGAGCTTGTAGCCCAGCTTCTCGAGCACCGGCGGGAAGCCGACCTGCTTGTCGCCCCAGGCATTGCCGTCGCCGTCGTTGGGAAACAGCCCGCCGACCGATTTGTTGGTTGGAAGCTGGCTCCACATGTTGGTGAAGACCGCGATGACGTCCTCCAGCCCCCAGAAGAAATGATACGTGTAGTTGAAATCCTTCCAGGCCGGCGGGCCGCCGCCCGGGTTGGCTTGACGGCCGATGAACCACGGCTGCCATGGCGCGACCGTCGAGATGCACGGCACTTCCTCGATCTCGCACTGGGTTGAGACCGGGTTTGTCGTCTCAGGCGTCGACGCCACCAGCATGAGGTCGACCTTGTCCTGCACGATCAGGTCCTTGGCGACCTGCGCGGCCCGGTTCGGGTTGGACTGGCTGTCCTTGACCACGACTTCGACCGGTGCCGACGCGCTGCCGACCTTGATGCCGCCTTTGGTCGCGTCCTTGAAGCTCGCGATGATGAAGTTGTCGGCTTCGGCGAAAGCCGCGAGCGGACCGGTCTGCGGGCTCACATAGCCGAGCTTGATCGGCTTTGCCTGCGCGATCGCCGGCATGGCGACGCCGGCGGCCAGTGCCGCCCCGGTGACGGCGGAACCTTGAAGCAGCGTGCGGCGATCGATGCTGGTTCGCGTCATTATGCTCCTCCCTGCTCGCGCGGGATCTTGACCCGCTTTCAAAATATCTGTTCGATAATCGAACGAGCGTTCGCTTTTCGGTTAGTCTCGAATAGCGAGTTATTGGAGTCAATCATCGGTTCCGCATGCGCAGTCAATTTCAGTCGCACGATCGTCAGGACAAGGAATTCATGACGACGCTGGCCAAGGGTCTCACGGTGCTGGCGGCGTTCGGCCGGCAGCGGCCGGCGATGACGTTGTCGGAAGCGGCCGACGTCGCTGGCCTCTCGCGTGCAACGGCCCGGCGCGTGCTGCGCACCTTGGCACAGCTCGGTTACGTGGCGCAGGACGGGCGTGCGTTCACGCTCACGTCGCGTGTTCTCGAACTCGGCTTTGCCTATCTGTCGGGGCAAAACTGGATCGATCGGGCGCTGCCGTTGATGAAGGATCTGAGCGAGCGCCTGGGCGAGTCCTGCTCGGGCTCGATTCTGCAGGGAACCGAGGTCGTCTACGTCGCCCGCATTCCGGCGCGTCGCATCATGTCGACGGCGCTTGCGGTCGGAAGCCGGCTGCCGGCGTTTCACACCGCCATGGGCCGCGCCCAACTGGGTTTTCTAGACGACATGGAAATCTGGCGGCGCCTGCATTCGGTGCGCATCGAGCCCTACACGCCCTACACCATCACCGATCTGCAGGCGCTGTTCGAACGCGTGCGGCTCGACCACGAACAGGGCTTTGCAATCGTGGATGAGGAGCTCGAGCGCGGCCTGCGCTCGATTGCAGTGCCGGTGCTCGACCGCGACGGACAGGCGGTTGGCGCCATCAACCTGTCGTCACACTCGACCCGCACCACCCGCAACGAAATGCGCGACGTGTTTCTACCCGAGTTGCGGAAGATCGCAGCGCACGTGTCGCAATAACCGATCATTCAAGGATGATCGGCCGGCCGCGCCGGTGAGATCGACACCCTCCCTTGTCTTCATCACCGCAAGTCCGTAACGTTTCGTTCGGATTACGCACAGCCGTTCGCATTTCGAACAACGCGCGCGCGGCGGACATCGGGAGGATCACATGGCCAAAGCAGCGAAGGCCGCACGCGCCAACGACCAGGTCGCATTTGCCAAGAAGCCCGAAACCGTCGGCCGCGTGAAAGTGACCCGACCGCAGACCGGCAAGGAATATATCGAGTCGCTGCGCGACGGCCGCGAGGTCTTCATCTACGGCGAACGCGTCAAGGACGTCACGACCCATCCGGCGTTTCGCAACACTGCCCGCATGGTGGCGCGGTTGTTCGACGCGCTGCACGACGACAAGCGCAAGGCGAAACTTTTGCTGCCGACCGACACCGGCAACGGCGGCATGACCCACGCGTTCTTCAAGGCACCGAAGAACCTCAAGGAGCTGGTCGCCGGGCGCGACGCGATCGCCGAATGGGCGAAGCTCACGTATGGCTGGATGGGACGCGCGCCGGACTACAAGGCCGCGTTCCTGGCGACGCTCGGCGCCAACGCGGATTTCTACGATCCCTATCAGGACAATGCGCGGCGCTGGTACAAGTTCAGCCAGGAACGGGTGCCGTTCATCAACCACGCCATCATTCATCCGCCGATCGATCGCGACCGTCCGCCCAACGAGGTCGGCGACGTGTGCGCGCACGTCGACAAGGAAACCGACGCCGGCATCGTCGTATCAGGCGCCAAGGTGGTGGCCACCGGCTCGGTGCTGACCAACTACACGTTCGTCGCCCACCACGGGTTGATCCCGGTTCAGGACAAGAAATTCGCGGTCGTGTTCATGGTCCCAACCAACGCGCCGGGAGTGAAGTTCATCTGCCGCACGTCCTACGAAATGACCTCGACCGCCATGGGTTCGCCGTTCGACTACCCGCTCTCGAGCCGGCTCGACGAGAACGACGCGGTCTTCATCATGGACAAGGTGTTGGTGCCTTGGGAGAACGTGTTCGTCTACGGCGACATCGACAAGGCCAACAACTTCTTCCCGCGCACCGGGTTTCTGCCGCGCTTCGTAGTGCACGGCTGCACCAGGCTCGCCGTCAAGCTCGATTTCATTTCCGGCCTGCTGCTCAAGGCGACGGAAGCGGCCGGTACCAAGGACTATCGCGGCGTGCAGGCCAACGTCGGCGAGGTGATCGCCTGGCGCAACCTGTTCTGGGGCTTGTCGGATGCGATGGTGCGCGACCCCAAGCCGTGGATCGGCGACTATGTGCTGCCCAACATGGATCCGGGCAACGCCTATCAGATCATCGCCACCATGGCGTATACGCGCGTGAAGTATCTGATCGAGCAGACGGTGGCCTCGGGGCTGATTTATCTCAACAGCCACGCCCGCGACTTCAAGAATCCGGAGATCCGGCCGTACCTCGATCAGTATCTGCGCGGATCCAACGGCTACAAGGCGGAAGAGCGCGTGAAGCTCCTCAAGCTGCTGTGGGATTGCCTGGCCACCGAGTTCGGCGGCCGGCACGAACTCTACGAGATCAACTACGGCGGCTCGACCGAAGAGATCCGCCGCTATTGTCTATTCGGCGCGCAGGCCTCCGGCAACGCCGACAAGTTCAAGGGCTTCGCCGAGGAGTGCATGGCCGAGTACGATCTCGGCGGTTGGAAAGTGCCCGACCTCAGCGATCCGGGCGAACTCAGCTACCACGTGTTGCGCGGCGCGCGGTAGGTTGGGTTGACCCCGCATTTGATGCGGTGGAACCGATCACCCTCGAACGTTGGGAAAACGATGGGTTTCGCTTGGCTCAACCCATCCTACGCAATCACCTGCTCGACAAACAATGCCGCCGCGAGCATCGAACGGTCGCGCGCAAACCGGCCGACGATCTGGACGCCGAGTGGCATTCCGTCGGCATCCACCAGGCCCGGCACGTTGATGCACGGCGTGCCCATCAGGGTCCACAGCCGGTTGAACGACGGCGTGCCGAGGAAGTCCAATCCCTTAGGTGCCGCGCCTGGTGAGGACGGCGTGAGCAGCACGTCGACCTCGGCCATCTGCTCCGCCAAAATTCGCCGCGCCCGCTTGGCGACGCGGCGCCCGGCATCGTAATCCTCGGGCGTGATGGCGGCGGCCTTGTCGAGCAGGTCGGCGAGGCGCGGCGGCAGCTCGTCGCGATGATGATCGTATTCGAAGGCATACGCGCGCCACGCCTCATAGCCTTGTATCGCCGCGAACGCGTTCGCGGCGTCTTCGAAGATTGCGGGCAGCACGAGTTCGCTCAATTGAGCGCCCTTGGCCTCGGCCGCGCGCGCGGTGCCCTCGATCGCGGCCCGCATGGCGTCGCTTGCCTCGGCCCACGCATGCGTGCGCACGAGCGCAAGGCGTGGTGGGGCGGGCACCTGCTGGTCAACGCGCAGATCGCGCCCGGTGATCGCCGCGGTCGCGAACGCCGCATCCGCGACGCCGGCGGCGAAAACGCCGGCGGTGTCGAGCGACCAGGAGAAGCATTTGATCCCGGCCGTCGGCAGCAGGCGAAACGACGGCTTGAAGCCGGCGACGCCGCAAAACGCGGCCGGCCGAATGATCGAACCGCCGGTTTGGGTTCCGAGCGCGATCGGCACCATGCCGGCCGCAACCGCTGCGGCCGACCCCGACGATGAACCTCCGGGCGTATGCGCCGGGTTGCGCGGATTGCGGGTCTTGCCCGGGTCGAGATACGCGAACGGGGTGGTGACGGTTTTCCCGATCACAATGCCGCCGGCGCGGCGGATCATCGAGACGATCGGCGCATCGCTCGTCGGGCGACGGCCCGCATAGATCGGCGACCCGTAGCTCGTCGGAAAATCCACCGTGTCGATGATGTCCTTGACGCCGATCGGCAACCCGCGCAGCGGCAACGTCGTCAGCCGTTCGCCGGCGCTCTTGGCCTGCCGTTCGGTCCCAGCCAGGTCGAGCGCCGCGAACGCGCCGATCTCGGCTTCCTGCGCCGCGATCGCGTCCGCGCACGCGCCGACCACCGCGGCCAGCGGCAGCTCGCCATGTTCGATCCGTCGGGCAAGATCAAGCGCAGACAGCATGAAGGTCTCCCTGGCGGTGGTCCCGGACCGCGAAGTCCATGTTCTGCTTAACCATATTCCGAACTGCCGCAAATCCGCCCATCAGTATTGAAGAGCCGTTAACAACGCGCCTCGCATGGTCGGTCCATGCGCGCGGTTTATCGCTATCTCGGCGGCTCCGTCCTGCTGCTTGTACTCGCGGGCTGTGGCGGCTCGTGGTTTGCGGAGCGCGAGCCATGGCGGCGCGAAGCCGAAGAGGCATGCCTCAAATCGGGCGCGGTCAGAGAGGGGCCGGGCGTCGCGTTGCTGAGCCCGATTCAGGGACCCGGAATCTGCGGGGCGGACTTTCCGCTCAAGGTCGCAGTGCTCGGTGAGGGGTCTCCGCTTGGCTACGCCGATGAGGTCCGTCCGCCGGGCTTGGTGCCGCAGTCCCCGAGCTACCAGGCCGCGCCAAACTATCAGCGCACGCCAACCTATCAACCAACGCCGGCCTATTCGCCTGCTCGCGCGACGCCGGCCTACGCGCCGCCCAATGAGCCCATCGACACGCGCCGCCCGGCAGCCGCAATCGCACCGCTCGATGATCCGTATCGCTATCGCGGGCCGCAGGGCGCGCCCGCCGCAGCGGGCTCGCCGATGCCGCTCGGACCAGCCCGCGCTCCCGTGGCTGCCGCAACCGTCGCGGCCGTGGCACCGCCCGCGACGCTCGCCTGTCCGATCGTTTCGGCGCTCGATCGTTGGGTAACGGATGCGATCCAACCCGCGGCGCAGCGTTGGTTCGGAAGCCCGGTCGTCGAGATCAAACAGATTTCGGCCTATTCCTGCCGCGGCATGAATGGCCAACCGGGCGCGCATGTTTCCGAACATGCCTTTGGCAACGCGCTCGATATCGCCGCGTTCACGCTCGCCAACGGGCGCACCGTTACGGTGCGCGACGGCTGGCGCGGTATGCCGGAGGAACAGGGGTTCCTGCGTGACGTCGAGGCGGCCGCCTGCGAGCAGTTCATGACGGTGCTGGCGCCGGGCTCGAATTCGTTCCACTACGATCACATCCACGTCGATCTGATGCGGCGCTCGAGCGGAACGCGCATCTGCAATCCGGAAGCGGTCTCGGGCGAGGAGGTCGCGGCGCGCGCGCAATCCCGCCTGGCACAGCGCGGCATGCTGGCGCCGCCACAGCGAATGTCATCCGCGGCGAACCGCCGGCGTGAGCCGGCCGGCGATGAGTATTACGAGAGCGAGGAGTTCTCGCGGCAGGGCGCGCGTTACTAGAGCATGATCCCGAAAAGTGGATACCGGTTTTCGGAAAAGATCATGCTCCAGGAATAAAGCTATCGTCGGCCGTACGCCGCCATGAACGTGCGCACAGCGATACGCACGACGTATTCGATCCGCTCCGCGCTCGGGATGTCGTAGTTGAACAACACCGGTTTGAACAGCATGGACAGCCCGCCGTCGATGAACTGTGCGGCGGCGACTTCGGTATCGTCGACGGCGATCACGCCGGCTGCGACTTGCGCATCAAGATATGCGGCGAGCTTGGCGATGCCGCGGGCGGGGCCGGTCGCGTAGAACTTGCGGCCGAGTTCGGGCATGCGCTCGGCAATCGCGATGACGGTTCGAACCGCCGACATCTGTTCGGGCCGGCACATCACCATGGCAAAGGCAACGCCAAGCCGCGTCAGCACTTCGGCGACGTCGTGGTCCGCGTTATCGAATTCGAACACGCGCTCGGCGTGGACGTGGCAGGCCTCCTGCACGATCGCGTCAAACAGTGCCTGCTTGTCGTCGAAGTAAACGTAGAGCGTACCCTTCGACACACCGGCCGCGCGAGCGATCTCGCCCATGCTGGCCGCGTCGAAGCCCTTTTCAAGAAACACCGCCATCGCGCCGTCGAGGATTTGGCGCCGCTTGGCGCCGTCGTCTTCGGAGGCTCGGGCCGGGCGGGCGAGTTCGGCTTGAAGGGTCATGATGGCGTTTCCGCAGGCGGGTTCGGTTACCGAAAACATAGGCGCGAATCGTCCGCGACGCAATGACCGAACGGTTCGGTCAGTATTGACAGGTGCCCCGATGAGGTCTATCCAAGTGACCGAACCGTTCGGTCAACGGCACTTAGAGTTACCGATTGGGACTTGTCCATGAGCGCAAAACCCGAGCGATCAGAACAGCATAGCCATCTTAACCTGGTAGCGGATGGGTCTCCGCCCGATGAGATCGCTCTTCCGGCCGCGCGGGGTCCGGCCCCGGCGCCGCAACCCGCCGTCGAGGTGACGCCGCCGCAGACCGGTGGTCGCAAGCGCCGGTCCGGGCGCCGCCGCCTGATCTTGGGTGCCGCGCTGGTAGTCGTCCTGGGAACTGCCGCTTGGTACGGCGAATACTGGTGGACGGTTGGCCGCTTCACGGTTTCGACGGACGACGCTTACGTCTACGCCCACAACACGACGCTTGCCGCCAAGGTGCCTGGCTATCTGGCGACGATTCAGATCACCGATAACCAGCGCGTGCGCGCCGGCGAAGTCATCGCGACCATCGACGATGGCGACTACCGGTTGGCCGCGGAATTGGCCCACGGAAAAGTGGCGAGCCAGGAAGCGACCGTCGCGCGAATCGATCGTCAGATTGTCGCGAGCAAGGCCGGCGTCGAACAGGCCCAAGCCCAGCTCGCTTCCGCCGAGGCGGGCAGGGTTCGCGCCGACGCCGAACTAACCCGTCAGCAAGCACTGGCATCGAAGGACTTCGCGAGCCATCAGGCGCTCGAGACCGCGCAGGCCAACCGCGACCAGGCGCGCGCCGCGGTTGCCGGTGCACAGGCCGCACTGGCCGCCTCGCAAGCCAACGTTGAAGTGACGCAAGCGCAGGAACTCGAGGCACAGCGCGCACTCGCCGAACTGCGCACGGCCGCGGCCAAGGCGGACCGGGATCTTGCGTTCACGGAAATTCGTGCACCGATCGACGGCGTGATCGGTAATCGCGCGGTGCAGACCGGCGACTATATGCAGACCGGTCAGCGGCTCGCCAGCCTGGTCCCGCTCGATGCCGTTTATATCGACGCCAACTTCAAGGAAACCCAGCTCGCTCGCCTTCGCCCGGGGCAGAAGGTTGCGATCAGCGTCGACGCACTGCCGGAGCATGCCATCGAGGGGACCGTGGACAGCTTTGCGCCCGCGTCCGGCGCGGTGTTCTCGTTGCTCCCGCCCGACAACGCGACCGGCAATTTCACCAAGATCGTGCAGCGCGTCCCGGTGCGCGTACGCGTTCCGGCCGAGGTTGCGACGCAAGGGCTGCTGCGGCCCGGCATGTCGGTGGTCGTGAGCATCAACACCAAGCCAACAACTGTCGCCGATGAGGGCGCGCCGACACCGACCCGCATGGCGATGCCGCGCGTCGGCATCGGAGGCAACTAAACGCGTAGCGACCACCGGACACCGCATCCTGGTGCTTCCATGACTATCGACACACTCGCCTCCGACCGCATCAATCCGCGCCGGCTGATCGCGTTCCTCGCGATGTGTTTCGGGATGTTCATGGCGTTCCTCGACATCCAGGTCGTGTCGGCATCGTTGACCGAGATTCAAGCCGGGCTCGCCGCCTCGGCGGACGAAATCTCGTGGGTGCAGACGTCCTACCTGATCGCGGAGGTCGTCGCGATCCCACTGTCCGGCTTTCTGTCGCGCGCGCTCGGCACCCGCTGGATGTTCGCGGGATCCGCCGCCGGCTTCACGTTCGCCAGCCTGATGTGCGGGCTGTCCACGTCCATGAGTTAGATGATCGTCTGGCGCGCGATCCAGGGTTTCATCGGCGGCGGCATGATCCCGACCGTCTTTGCGTCCGCCTATACGGTGTTTCCGCGCTCGCGCATGCCGATCATCGTGCCCATGATCGGGTTGATTGCGACCCTGGCGCCGACCATCGGCCCGACCGTCGGCGGCTATCTCACCGATGCGCTGTCCTGGCATTGGCTGTTTTTTATCAACATCCTGCCCGGCATCGGCGTGGTCGGCGCGACCGCCGCGCTGATCGATTTCGATAAGCCGAACCTGAAGCTGTTCGAACAGTTCGACTGGTGGGGCCTCATCTTCATGGCGGCGTTTCTCGGCTCGCTCGAATACGTGCTCGAGGAAGGCCAGCGCTACAACTGGTTCGACGACGAGACCATCACGTTGTTCGCGGTGCTGTCCGCGCTGGCCGCGGTTGCGTTCTTCGTCCGCGTGTTCGCGGCGTCGCAGCCGATCGTCGATCTCAAGGCCTTCACCAATCGGAATTTCGCGCTCGGCAGCATGTTCTCGTTCGTGCTCGGTATCGGGCTTTACGGGCTGACGTATCTTTACCCGCTCTACCTGGCGCGCGTGCGCGGCTACGACGCGCTGATGATCGGCGAAACCATGTTCGTGTCCGGGATCGCGATGTTCGTGTGTGCTCCGATCGTCGGCCGCATGATGGACAAGGTCGACCCGCGCATCATGCTGGTGTTCGGGTTCATGACCTTCGCAGCCGGGTCCTGGCAGATGACCTACCTGACCAAGGACTTCGACTTTTGGCAGATCTTCATGCCGCAGGTGCTGCGCGGCGTCGGACTGATGTTTGCCATGGTGCCGATCACCAACCTGGCGCTGGGCACGCTGCCGCCGGAGCGGCTCAAGAACGCGTCCGGCCTGTTCAATCTCACCCGCAATCTCGGTGGCGCCTTCGGATTGGCCGCGCTCAACACCGTGCTCGACGATCGCATGGACCTGCATTTTGCGCGGCTGCACGAGAGCGTAGCGTGGGGCCGTCAGCCGGCTGACGCCATGTTTTCCACCCTGACCCAGCGGTTCTCCGCGTTCGGCGCCGACGCGCAGCCCATGGCCATCAAACAGATGATGCTGCTCGCGCGCGTGCAGGGCACCGTGATGGCGTTCGCCGACGTATTTCTGATGTTGGCATTGCTGTTCGCCGTGTTCGGCGTAACGGCGGTTCTGATGCGCCGCCCGGTCCCGGCGGCGGCGCAGGGCGCGCCCGCAGCCCATTGAGCGCACGTACGTTTTTCGCGTTCTTCTGAATGCGTTGTAGCGCGACACCGCGCCCCCTTCCCAACGCGCTCCAGATACCCAATATGTCCGGCAACGAATTTGGCCCTTAACGGGCTTGCTGGGAGGTAGCCATGATCCGGATTAGTCGCGTTCTAGCGACGTTTGGCGCTGCGGCCATCGCGTTTGCGCTGGTTGCCGGCACTGCCGATGCGCGTAGTGGCGGCGGCTCCAGTTTCGGTAGCCGCGGCATGCGCACATTTTCGACGCCGGCGCCGACCGCAACCGCGCCGTCGATTTCTCCAATGCAACGCTCCGCGACCCAGCCGTCCGCGCCGGGCCTCGCCCGTCCCGGAGGCCTCTTCAATCGTCCAGGTGGCCTGTTCGGCGGCGGTCTGCTGGGCGGTCTCGCCGCGGGCTTCCTTGGTGCAGGTCTGTTTGGCCTCCTGTTCGGGAGTGGGTTGTTTGGCGGACTCGGAGGTTTTGCCTCGATCCTTGGCCTCATCATCCAGATCGTGCTGGTCGTCATCGTGGCGCGGCTGATTTGGAACTGGTGGCAGCGGCGCCAGCAGCCGGCATTTGCCGCGCCAGGCTACGGTCGGCAACCGATGTTGCGCGACGCGACGACAAATTTAGGCGGCGGGGGGGCCGGCGCGCCCCAACCGTCCGGCCCATCGGATCAGATCGGCATCGTGCCCGCCGATTACGATACGTTCGAGCATCTCCTGGACGGGATCCAGGCGGCGTACAGCAAGGAAGATCTCAACGCGGTGCGCGCGCTGGCAACGCCTGAAATGGTGTCCTACTTCGCGGAGGACTTGGCGCGCAATGCGAGCCGCGGGATCGTAAACCAGGTGTCCGACGTGAAGCTCGTGCAGGGCGATCTTGCCGAAGCTTGGCGCGAAGGTTCCACCGACTACGCGACGGTGGCGATGAAGTTCTCGCTCGTCGACAAGATGGTGGACCGGTCGACCGGCCGTGTGGTCGAAGGCGACGATCATCCGCAGATCGTGACCGAGGTTTGGACCTTCCGGCGCGAGCGCGGCGGCAACTGGCTGCTGTCTGCGATTCAGCAGGCGTAACAGGTTTCAGGACATCAGAAATATCAGGCGTCAGGTAGGGTTATTCCTCTTGACGCCTGTTTGCTGATTCGGGATGTCCATACCCGCCCGCGGTCGGCGTCTGGATGATGATCGCCTCACCAGCCTCGATCACGGTCGCGTCGCAGCCGGCGAGCGTCTCGATCCGCCCATCGTTCCGCCGCACGGAATTTTCCCCGGCCTGGCCTGCTTCGCCTCCGTCCAATCCGAACGGCCGGACCCGGCGGTGGCCTGACAGGATTGTGCAATCCATCCGCTCCAGGAACCGGATGGTGCGGCGTACGCCATCGCCCGCGTTCCAGCGCCCGCGTCCGCCCGAGGCCGCGCGAACGTGGAAATCCTCCAGCACGACCGGGTAGCGGAATTCCAGAATCTCCGGATCGGTGAGCCGCGTGTTGGTCATGTGGGTGTGCACGGCGTCGGTGCCGGGAAATCCCGGACCGGCCGGCGAGCCTGAGCAAATCGTCTCGTAATACTGATAGGTGTCGTTGCCGAAGTTGAGGTTGTTCATGGTGCCCTGCGCGGCCGCCAGCGCTCCCAGCGCGCCGAACAGACAATTGGTCACGGCCTGCGAGGTCTCGACATTGCCTGCCACCACAGCGGCCGGATATTCGGGCGACAGCATCGAGCGCTTTGGAATGATGATGTTGATCGGCCGCAGGCAGCCGGCATTCATCGGAATGTCGTCGTTGACCATCACCCGGAACACGTAAAGCACCGCTGCGCGCGTCACTGGTTCCGGTGCGTTGAAATTGGTCGGCTGCTGCGGCGACGTGCCGGTGAAGTCGACGGTGGCTTCGCGCTTATCCCGGTCAACCGTGATCTTCACCTTGATCACGGTGCCCTGGTCCATCTCGTAGGAAAATTCAAAGTCGCGCAACGCGTCGATCACGCGGCGCACGCTTTCGGCCGCGTTGTCCTGCACGTGCGCCATGTAGGCCCGCACCACCGGTAGCGTGAATTGCGTCACCATCTTGCGCAGCTCCCGCACGCCCTTCTCGTTGGCGGCGATCTGCGCTTTCAGGTCGTTGATATTCTGAACCGGGTTGCGTGCCGGATATTTGACGCCGGTGAGCAGATCATGCAGCTCCTGCTCGCAAAAGCGACCGCCGTCGACCAGCTTGAAATTGTCGATGTAGACGCCTTCCTCCGCGATCGTCGTCGCGTTCGGCGACATCGAGCCGGGTGAAATACCGCCGACGTCGGCGTGGTGTCCACGGCTTGCAACCCAGAACAGGATCTCGCGCCCGCCGTCGTCGAACACCGGCGTACACACCGTGATATCCGGCAAATGTGTTCCGCCGTTATAGGGCGCGTTGATCGCGTAGACATCTCCCGGTGCGATCGCGCCGGCGTTCTCACGAATAATGGTCTCGACCGCGCGGTCCATGGAGCCGAGGTGCACCGGCATATGCGGCGCGTTGGCGACCAGCGTTCCGTCGGCGGCGAACACCGCGCAGGAGAAGTCGAGCCGCTCCTTGATATTCACCGAGTAGGCGGTGTTTTGCAGCGACACTCCCATCTGCTCGGCAATCGACATGAACAGGTTGTTGAACACTTCGAGCATTACCGGATCGGCGTGCGTGCCGATCGCATGGGCCCGCTGGATCGGTACGACCCGTTCGAGCAGCAGATGGTTCTTGTTGGTGATCGCGGCACGCCAACCGGCCTCGACGACGATGGTCTGATGCGGCTCGATGATGATTGCGGGTCCATCGATGTGATGGCCGGGCGCAACCTGATCGCGCACAAATACGTTCGCATCGTGCCAGCGGCCGCTTGAGTAGAATCGTGTGTGTCGTATGGGCGCAGGCAGAGGAGCCGTCGTCATCGCATGCGACGGCTCCGCAAAGGTTGCGCCTCCGCCGATCGCCTCTGCCGAGGCGGCCTCGATCACCAGCGCTTTGGTATCGTCGATAAAACCAAATCGTGCCCGATGCGCCGCCTCGAACGCGGCCTTCATAGCGGCGAGCGGGCCGGCCTCGACGACAAGCGGCGTATCCGTGCCGGCGTAGCGGATATGCGCCCGCAGCCGTACCGTGATCTGTCTCTCGGGCACCCCCTGTTGGATCAGTTCACGCTTAACATCCTCGCCCAGCCTGCCCCCGAGCGCTTCGAGCGGCCGCAGTGCGGCATCTCCGAAATCCTCCTCGAGCGCCTGCTCGCGCGTCGCGCGAATATTCGCGAGCCCCATTCCATAAGCCGAAAGCAGCGACGAGAACGGGTGCATCAGCACTTTGGTCATGCCGAGCGCATCGGCGACGAGACACGCGTGCTGGCCGCCGGCACCGCCGAAGCAGTTGAGCACGTAGCGGGTGACATCGTAGCCGCGCTGCACCGAGATCTTCTTGATCGCGTTCGCCATGTTCTCGACCGCAATCCGGATGAAACCGTCGGCCACCTCTTCCGGGGTGCGGCCACCGCCGACATCGCGCGCAAGCGACGCGAACGCGGATTTCACCGCGTCGGCATCGATCGGCAGGTTCTGCGCCGGGCCGAAAATCTTTGGAAAGAAATCCGGCAGCAATTTTCCAACCATGACATTGGCGTCGGTCACCGCCAGCGGCCCTCCGCGCCGATAGCATTTCGGTCCCGGGTTGGCGCCGGCGCTGTCCGGCCCGACCCGGAAGCGCGCGCCGTCGAAATGCAGGATCGAACCGCCGCCGGCTGCGACCGTGTGGATCAGCATCATCGGCGCGCGCATGCGCACGCCCGCCACCTCGGTTTCGAACGCGCGCTCGTACTCGCCGTCGAAATGCGACACGTCGGTCGAGGTGCCGCCCATGTCGAAGCCGATCAGGTGTGAGAAGCCGGCGACGCGGCCGGTCTCGGCCATTCCGACGACGCCGCCGGCGGGCCCCGACAGGATTGCGTCCTTGCCCTGGAACAGACCCGCGGACGTGAGTCCGCCCGACGACATCATGAACATGAGGCGAGGATGTTGTTGTTCGACGATGCTCTTGCGTCTGGCCGAACCGCCCAAGTCCCGCGCGACTTGCGCGACGTAGCGGCGCAGGATCGGGGAGAGATAGGCATCGACCACGGTGGTGTCGCCGCGCCCGACCAGCTTGATCAACGGCGAGACTTCATGGCTTACCGAAACCTGTGCGAATCCGATCTCGCGCGCCAGCGCGGCCACGCGTTGTTCATGCGCAGGGAACCGGTAGGCGTGCATGAATACGATCGCGACCGCCTCGATACCGTCGGCGCGGGCGCGTTCGAGCGCGGGCCGGATCGCGTCCAAATCGGGAGCTTGCTCGATCGTGCCGTCGGCGCGCACGCGCTCGGATACTTCCACCACCCGCTCGAACAGCACCTGCGGCTTGATGATATGCCGGGCAAAGATCTTTGGCCGCGCCTGATAACCGATCTTGAGCGCGTCGCGAAAGCCGTGCGTGGTCACCAGCACCGTGCGCGCGCCGGCGCGCTCGAGCAGCGCGTTGGTCGCGACCGTGGTGCCCATCTTGATCGACCCGATGCGCTCGCGCGGGATCGCGGCGCCGGGTGCGAGCCCGAGCAGGTTGCGGATCCCCTGCACCGCGGCGTCGCTGTAGGCTTCCGGGAATTCCGACAGGAGCTTGTGCGCGACCAGAGAGCCGTCGGGCGCCCGGCCAATCACGTCGGTGAACGTGCCGCCGCGATCGATCCAGAAGTCCCAGGTGCCAGCGGCCATGCGTTCTCCTCGACGCCACGTTTAAAGCATGTCGCGCGGCCCGCCTATTGCATGCAAGGCTCGGTCAGCGACAATGCACCGGCGGGAACACGGAGGGACCTTATGCGCATCGTTCTGATCACAGTCCTGGCCATCACTCTGTTGGGTAGTGCGGCCTGGGCCGGCGACCCGGTTGGAACCTATTCGGTCAGCGGCAGCAATCCCGGCGGTGGCGGGGCCTATAGCGGAACCGCTACGGTCGAGAAAACCGGCGCCACCTACAAAGTGACCTGGGACGTGGCGGGTACGCACTTCGAGGGCACCGCCCTCGGCGATTCGCGGTTTCTCGGTGTGAGCTACCGGACCGGCGGCAACACCGGCCTCGCCCTTTACTCCCCCGAGGGCGATGATTGGGTGGGCGTGTGGACCTACGCGGGCGGCACGGAATTGGGCAAGGAAAAATGGACACGGCGCTGAACCCATGATCCGCGGGGTGCTCGACCGTCTCTACTTGTTCGCCGGCTTTGCTGCCGGCGGATTCATGATTCTCATCTTTGTCCTGATGATGGTGCTCTCGGCCGGGCGCCCGCTCGGCGTCAACGTTCCGGCCGGTGATGATCTGGTGGCCTGGTCGATGGTGGCGATGTCGTTTCTCGGCCTCGCCCACACATTTCGATCCGGCGAGATGATCCGGGTGGGATTGCTGATCGATCTTCTGAACGCGCGCACGCGCCGCATATTCGAAATCGGCGCGTTGTTGATCGGATGCGGCTTCATCGCGTTCTTTGCCTGGTACGCGGTGCTGATGACGTACGACAGCTGGCAGTTCCACGATCGGGCGCAAGGCGTACTGCCGGTCCCGTTGTGGATTCCTCAGCTTGGTTACGCCGGGGGTCTCGTGATCCTCGCAATCGCGTTCGTGGACGAATTCTTCCATGTGCTCGGCGGCGGCGAGCCGCGTTACGAGAAGCCGAAACCGCGGACCGCCGAGGAGGTTATCGAGCAAGCCATTCAGAGCGGTGTGTAATTGCGCACCACGAGCATCGCCGCATGATCGAGCTGGTGCAGATCTCGCTCGTCCTGCTCGCGCTGCTCACCGTGCTGCTTGCCGGCGGCGTGTGGATCGCCATTGCGCTGATGGCCTGCGGCTATGTCGGCATGCAATTTGTCGGCGGCAACATTCCGGCCGGCCCGGTGCTCGCAACCACGATCTGGGGCAACAGCGCGTCCTGGACATTGGCGGCGCTGCCGCTGTTCGTCTGGATGGGCGAGATTTTGTTTCGCACGAAGCTGTCGGATGAGATGTTCCGCGGGCTCGCACCCTGGCTCAATCGCATTCCAGGCCGGCTCATGCACGTCAACGTGCTTGCGTGCGGGATCTTCGGCTCGGTGTCGGGCTCCTCGGCCGCGACCTGCGCAACCGTCGCCAAGATCGCCCTGCCGGAGCTCAAGAAGCGCGGCTATGACGAGATGGTGTCGCTCGGCTCGCTCGCCGGCGCCGGCACCCTTGGGATTTTGATTCCGCCGTCGATCATGATGGTGATCTACGCGGTGGCAGCAAACGTCTCGATCATCCAGGTGTTCTTGGCCGGGTTCCTGCCCGGGGCCTTGGTGATGGTGCTTTACTCCGGCTACATCGCGCTGTGGTCGCTCGCTCATCCGGACAGGACGCCGCCACCGGACCCGCCGATGTCGTTGCGCCAGAAGCTCGCCGAATCGGCGAAGCTGATTCCGACGTTTTTGCTGATCACGCTCGTATTCGTGTCACTGCTGGTCGGATGGGCGACCGCAACCGAGTGCGCCGCCTGGGGGGTGCTCGGGTCGCTTGCGATCGCCTGGTGGCACCGCATGCTGAGCTGGGAGTTGTTCTGGCAGAGCGTCATGGGCGCGACCCGGGTCACCTGCATGATCATGCTGATCCTCGCCGGTGCATCCTACATGTCGACCTCGATGGCCTATACGGGCATTCCGCAGGCGCTGGCCGCCTGGGTCGGCAGCTTCAACCTCAGCCCGTACGCGCTGATCGCGGCCCTCACCGTCATGTACATCGTGCTCGGCACTGCGCTCGACGGGATCTCCATGATCGTGCTGACGACCGCCGTGGTGATCCCGATGATCAAGGCGGCGGGCTTCGATCTCGTCTGGTTCGGCATTTTCGTCGTGCTGGTGGTCGAGATGGCCGAGGTCTCGCCGCCGGTCGGCTTCAACCTGTTCGTGCTGCAGACGATGAGCGGCAAGGATTCAAACACGGTCGCGCGCGCGTCGCTGCCGTTCTTCTTTTTGCTGGTGCTGGCCGTAGCGATCATCACGGTGTTCCCGGACATCGTGATGGTGCTGCCCCGCATGGTGTTTCCCGGATAGAGCATGATCCCGAAAAGTGGCCACCGGTTTTTGGAAAAGATCATGCTCAAACAAAAAGCCAGACCATGATCGGCATTCAATCTGATCAGATCATGGTCTAGGCGCCGGGAAGCGGATTTCAATCGCTTGGAAATGCTCTAAGCTTGCCGCAAACCAATACGGAGGGGACCATGTTCACGCGTTGCATCGTGGCGGCTGCCGCGGCCCTCATTACCTTTGGGTCCGCTCAAGCTCAGCAGGCCCGCTGGAACCTGCCCTCAGCCTATCCGAGCGACAATTTCCACAGCGAGAACCTGATCGCGTTCGGCAATGATGTCGCGGCGGCGACCGGCGGCAAGCTGCAGATCACCGCGTACACGGGCGCTTCTTTGTTCAAGGCGCCGGAGATCAAGCGCGCAGTGCAGACCGGGCAGGCGCAGGCCGGCGAGATTCTGATCTCGTTGCACGAGAACGACGATCCGCTGTTCGGCATCGACGTGGTGCCGTTCCTGGCGACGAGCTTCGATGACGCGCGCAAGCTTTGGAAAGTCTCGCGGCCGGCGATCGAGAAGAAACTCGCCGATCAGGGCTTGATCGTGCTCTACGCGGTGCCCTGGCCGCCGCAGGGCATCTACGTGAAGAAGGACCTCAACTCGATCGACGATCTCAAGGGCGCGAAGTGGCGCGCCTACAACCCGGGAACGGCTCGCATCGCCGAACTGGTCGGAGCTCAACCGGTCACCATCCAGGCGGCGGAACTGCCGCAGGCGCTTGCCACCGGCGTGGTCAACGCCTTCATGACATCGTCAGCGACCGGTTACGACAGCAAGGCGTGGGAGAGCATGTCGCACTACTACGACACGCAGGCCTGGCTCCCCAAAAACGTCGTCATTGCCAACAAGGCGGCGTTCGACAAGCTCGACAAGGCGACCCAGGACGCGGTGCTCAAAGCCGCCGCGCAGGCCGAGGAGCGCGGCTGGAAGATGTCGCAAGACAAGAACGCCTGGTACGTCGACCAACTCAAATCGCACGGCATGAAAGTCGCGCCGCCCGGCGACGCGCTTAAGGCCGGGCTCGCGACCATTGGCGATCAGCTTACGGCCGACTGGCTCAAGCGCGCCGGTCCAGACGGGCAGGCGGTGATCGACGCGTATAAGAAGATGTGATCCAACTGTGTGGCCATCCTTCGAGACGCTCGGCCTTCGGCCTCGCTCCTCAGGATGAGGTCTGTGTTTGTGGCCCGCCGCCCGTGCAACACACTTCGTCCTCATCCTGAGGAGCCCGCGCGCAGCTCGGGCGTCTCGAAGGATGGCCACACGCTCCCAGCACCCGGGCGACAAACACAAAAAATTGGCGGGGGCCCGGCGGAGTTCTCCGCCGAGCCCCCTTAGGCATCAGCCGGCCTGTAAGCCGGGTTCTGTAGGGCGCGGTTGCCCGCGCGTGACGACCATTCCTCTGGGACGCCGGTTGCCCGTCGCCTCCAGCAACCTACCCGGACGGCCGGATCAGGACATCGATCCCGGTTCCTACGCTTGCGCGCAGACCCCGCGCCGCCCCTATTCGGTCTTGCTCCCGGTGGGGTTTACCGTGCCGCCGCCGTTGCCGGCGACGCGGTGCGCTCTTACCGCACCTTTTCACCCTTGCCGCGGCCAAACGCAACGCACCGCGGCGGTCTCATTCTCTGTGGCACTGTCCCTAGGCTTGCACCCGCCGGACGTTATCCGGCACCGTATGTCCATGGAGCCCGGACTTTCCTCCCACACCGCCTTTCGGCATTGATGCGGGCGGCCGTCCGGCCGACTGACACTTAAGACATGGCCTTCGGGATAGGCCCGGTCAAGCCTCGGCAGGCGTCACGCGACGAGCGCGCGCGCCGACAGCAGCCGCTTGAGGGTTTCGTACGTCGAATAGTCCACGATGCCGTCGACCCGCGCGGGCCGGAAGTGGCGCTGGAACGCGATCACGACCTCCTTGGTGGCTTGGTCATAGGTTCCGGTCGCGGCGAGATCATAGCCGAACTCGCGGAACTCGCTTTGCAGCCGGCTGACGATCTCACTGTGGTCGCCGGGGTCGAGCTCCGGGCCTGGCATGATGTCGGTCGGCTCGACCCAGATGCCGATGCCGGCATCGGCGAGCCGCCGCCATGGAAATTTTTCACCCGGGTCGGGCTTGCGTGCGGGCGCCACGTCGGAATGCGCCAGAACCCGCGCCGCGGCGATGCCCCGGCGCAGCATCAGGTCGCGGCAGAGCGCGATGACCGCGGCGATCTGCGCGTCCGGAAAGTCAGGGTAGCCGAGGTCGTGGCCGGGGTTCGCGATTTCGATGCCGATCGATCGCGCGTTGATGTCGGTCTCGCCCTCCCAAGATGAAACACCCGCGTGCCAGGCGCGTTCGGCTTCCGGGACCAGCTGGCAGATCTCGCCGTCTTCGAGCACCACGTAGTGGGATGAAACCCGCGCGGCCGGATCACACAGCCGTTGGAGCGCCGCGTCCGTGGACCGCATGCCGGTGTAGTGCAGCACGATCATATCGATGCTGCGTCCGCGCGTGTCGTGGTTGGGGGACACGAGCACGCGATCGACGAGGGCGGAGTCGGGCTGAAAACTCGGCATGGCCGCAAGATAGCAAGTTTGGCGGCTAGGGCGACACCGGCATGGGCCCGCTGCTTTCGACGCGGCCAATCTTGCGCCCACGCCTTCGGCACCGCCGCCAGCGATTAAGCCCCCGACGGTCACACGCCTGCAACATAACGGGGTTCTTTGCAGAGGGAGCGATTGTCGATGTTGGGGAGGTAGTTATGACCGATCTTGCCGCGCACATGCCGGTTGGCACCCCCGCCGCCGCCAGCCGACCCAAATTGGATGGGCCCAACAATATTGTCAGCATCATCGCATTCTTCGGAATCGTCGGGGCCGCGCTCCTGTTCATTGCCTACAGCCTTTACGCCGACGTCGACGACAGCGGCACCAAGACCACGACGTTCCTGCCTTACTTGCTGTTGTTTATTGCGCTGCTGATCGCGCTCGGTTTCGAGTTCGTCAACGGCTTTCACGACACGGCGAACGCAGTTGCGACCGTGATCTACACGCACACGATGCCGGCGCATTTCGCGGTGGTCTGGTCGGGCTGTTTCAATTTCCTGGGTGTGGTGCTGTCGTCGGGCGCGGTCGCCTTCAGCATCGTGTCGCTGCTCCCGGTCGAGCTTATTCTCCAGGTCGGTAGTGCCGCCGGCTTCGCCATGGTGTTCGCATTGCTGATCGCGGCGATCATCTGGAATCTCGGGACCTGGTACCTGGGCTTGCCAGCCTCGAGTTCGCATACATTGATCGGATCGATCATCGGTGTCGGCATCGCCAACGCGATGATGCACGGTCAGGACGGCACGTCCGGAGTGGATTGGAGCAAGGCCACCGAGATCGGCTACGCGCTGTTGCTGTCGCCGATCATCGGCTTTGCCGCGGCCGCCATTCTATTCCTCGCTTTGAAGTTCGTCGTCCACAATCCGGCCCTCTATCAGGCTCCCAAGGGCGATCAGCCGCCGCCCTGGTGGATCCGCGGAGTCCTGGTCCTCACCTGCACCGGTGTCTCGTTCGCCCATGGCTCGAACGACGGACAGAAAGGCATGGGGCTGATCATGCTGATCCTGATCGGCACGGTACCCACCGCCTATGCGCTCAACCGCGCCATGCCGGCCTCCCAGATGGAAATGTTCCGGACCACCTCGGCCGCCGCCTCGGCGATCGTCAAGCGGAAGGCGGAAGGCTACAACGTGCTGGGTGATCCGCGTCCGGCGGTCACGCAGTTCGTGTCGCGTCACAAGCTCAACGAAGGGACCTTTCCGTCGCTTGCGGTGCTGATCGAGGACATTTCCAAGCAAGTCAATGAGTACGGTTCACTCGCCAAGGTTCCCGCCGCCGCCGTCGGCAACACCCGCAACGACATCTACCTCGCCTCGGAGGCGTTGCGTTTTCTCATGAAGGATAAGGAAAACGAACTCACCAAGGACGAAGTTGCCACCCTCACCGCGTACAAGCGATCGCTCGACGAGGCGACCAAGTTCATTCCGCTCTGGGTCAAGGTCGCGGTCGCGATCGCGCTCGGGCTCGGCACCATGGTCGGCTGGAAACGCATCGTCATTACGGTCGGCGAGAAGATCGGCAAGGCGCACCTCACGTACGCCCAGGGCGCGTCAGCCGAACTCGTGGCCATGGGGACCATCGGGCTCGCCGACATGTACGGCCTGCCGGTGTCCACCACCCATGTGTTGTCGTCCGGCGTCGCCGGGACGATGGCGGCCAACGGCTCGGGATTACAATGGTCGACGGTGCGCAACCTACTGACGGCCTGGGTGCTGACGCTGCCCGCCGCGATCATGCTGTCTGCCACCCTTTATGTGCTGTTCGTCAACATATTTTGAACCGACCGCGCGGAGAACAAGCCATGCGAGCGATGGATGTGATGGTGCGGGACGTGGTCACCGCCAGCCCGAACGAAGACGTCGACCAGGTCATCGAGCTTCTGGCCAAGCATGATGCCAGTACGTTGCCGGTGGTTGACGCCGAGGGCAACGTGGTCGGAATGATCGGCGACCTCGATCTGATGCGACGGCCGGAGATCGGCACCGAAAAACACCATCCGTGGTGGATGGAGGCCATGACCCCGGCCAGCACGCTGGCCGAGGAATTTGCCAAATCGCACGGCCGGCGCGTGGGTGAAGTCATGTCCACACACCTGATATCGGCTACCGAGGACACGTCCCTCGGCGAAATCGCCACCCTCCTGGAAAAGCATCGCATCAAGCGCGTGCCGATCCTGCGCAACGGCAAGCTTGTCGGGATGGTGAGCCGTTCCAATCTCATTCAAGCGCTCGCCTCGTCGCACGGCCAGGCGCATCACGGTGCGGAATCCGATCGCGACATACGCTCGGTCCTGCTGTCGCGAATAGGCGAGCAGGATTGGACCGATTTCGGTTCGCGCAACATCATCGTGACCGACGGCGTCGTCCACCTCTGGGGGCTCGTCGGTTCCGACGAGGAGCGCAAGGCGCTGACCGCGCTGGCCGAAGGCGTGCCGGGTGTGGTCGGCGTCTCGGACGAGATGATCCCGGCGTATTAGATCCCGAGTGTGTGATTGACCGCGCCTACTCGCCGGTCGCGCCGATCTCCTTGATGATCTGCAAGTACTTGCTGCTTTCGGCGCGAACGAAGCCGGTGAATTGATCAACCGACATCGGGGTGACGTCCACGCCGGCTTCAACAAGTTTCTCCTTGACGCCGGGCTCAACAAGCAGCGCGTTGATCACGCTGTTGAGCCGCGCCACAACGTCGCTTGGGGTGCGTGCCGGCGCGAAGAAGCCGACCCATAGCGTGAAGTCGAAATCCTTGAGCGGGCTTGCCTCGGCGACGGTCGGAACCTCCGGAGCGATCGCGGAGCGCTTGGCCGAGGAGACAGCCAATACTTTCAGCAGGCCCGACTTGAGGTGCGGGACCACGGCCGGCATCCCGGGGAAATAAAGATCGACGTGACCACCGATCAGGTCGTTGAGTGCCGGTGCTGCGCCCTTGTAGGGGACGTGCGTCAGGTTGGCGGGGATCTTGGCCTTGAGGAATTCACCGGCGAAATACCCCGGCGTCCCGGCTCCCGCCGACGCAAACGTGAGCTTGGCGGTCGGCAACGCTTTCACAAACTCGGCCATTGTGGCGTAGGGCGCGCTCGCCGGCACGACGAGTGCGAGCGGCACCACACCAGCCAGCGCAACCGGCTGCAGATCCTTGTCGGGATTGTAGCCCGGGTCCTTCATGAAATGTTGATTGATCGCGACTTCCCCGGTTTGACCGACCAGCAGGGTGTGGCCGTCGGGCGGCGCGGCGACAACACTGCGCGACGCGATCGCACCGCTGGCGCCGGCGCGGTTCTCGACCACGACGTTGTGCCCGAGCGCAGCGGCGAGCCGATCGGAGAGGATCCGTGCCACGACGTCGCCGGTGCCGCCCGCCGCGTACGCGACGATCAGACGGGTGGTTTGGCTTTGTGGCGCTTGTCCGAAGGCTGGAAGCGCCGCAAGGACTATCGCAGGCGCCAAGATCATTGCGCGGATGTTCCAAGCCCTCATGATTGCCTCCCGGTGCTGCGCTATCTTAGCGCCTTTAAAGCCTCAGCGAGCTTTGATTCCTGCAAACGCGCGGCTCGAACAGGTCTCCTGCCTCACGCCGGATTTGGAAAATCATAGAGGCGCCCCGGATTGTCCCGCATAATTCGATCCGCGCGTTGCTCCGATCCAAGCGCGCACAGAAAATCGTCGACCAGCGCCGGATAGGACAGGGCGCGATTGGCGAGTGCGACATCCGCGCCGTGGTGGGAACTGTGCGGCGGAGTATGCGGCCAGTCGCTGCCCCACACACAGCGATCCTCCGCGACCGCGAGGATCGCGTTCAACCAAGGCATGTTTGGCTGCATATCGAGCGGATCGTTGGAATTGCGATAAGGCGCCGAAAGTTTGATCCACACGTGCGGCTGACCGAGGAGTTCCAGCAGCTTTCGCCCGTGCGAGCTGTCGGGCGAGGTTTTTCCGTAAAGACCGTAGTGATCGATCACGATCGGCACCCCCGCTTGCGACAAAAGCGCGAGGTTGTCGCTCAGGATTTGGATCGAAGCGATCACCTCGACATGCCAATTAGCGGTGCGCGCGCAGTCCGCGGTCGGCCCAAGACGCCGCGCCAGCGGCGCGACATCGCCGAGCGGGCTGTAGAGATTGATGCGCAGCCCGCGGACCCCGCGCGCCGAAAACTCGGCCAGGATTTGCGGCGTCGCAGCGGTTGGATCGAGCACGGCCACGCCGCGCCCCTGAGCCCCGAGTTGATCCAGGCTTTCCAGCAACAGCGTGTTGTCGGTGCCGTAGAAGCTCGGCTGTACCAGCACGAAGCGCGAGATCATCCGCGTCGCCGCGCACGCCTGCAGCCCCTCGAGCGAAGCGGGCGACGCCAAATAGGTCCGGGTCGGGATTTGCTTGTAGCGGTCGCTCAGACCGACGATGTGGACGTGAGTGTCGCAGCGCATGGCTCACGCGCTGCTTACGCGCGCGGCGACCGCGTTCCCGGCCGCCTGCGTTCCGCGCTTGCCACCGAGATCGGCCGTCGTTTCACCCGCGGCCACCGCCGCCTCTACCGCGTGCTCGATTGCCGCCGCGGCCGCCTCGAACGTCTTCACCTGCGCCCGGCGGCCGTGCCAGGCGAGCAGCAGCGCCGCCGACAAGATCAGCGAGAGCGGGTTCGCAACGTCGCGTCCCGCAATATCGGGAGCCGATCCGTGTGCGGCCTGCGCCATCGCGTAGTTAGCTCCGGCGTTGAGTGACCCGCCGAGCCCGAGGCTGCCGGAGAGTTCGGCCGTGAGGTCGGAGAGGATGTCGCCGAACATGTTGGTGGTGACGATCACGTCGAAGCGCTGCGGAGCCCGCACGACATGCGCCATCATGGCGTCGACGATGAAATCATCGAGCGTGATGCCCGGGAACTCGGCCGCGACCGCGCGGCATTCCTCGAGAAACAAGCCGTCGCCCAGTTTGAGAACGTTGGCCTTGTGAACGATGCTCACATGCTGGCGGCGGCGGGCGGCGAGCTCGAATGCTGCGCGCGCGATGCGGTTGCAGCAAGCGCGCGTAATCCGCCGCAGTGAAATTGCGACATCGCGGGTGACCAGGATCTCGCCGTTGCCCTGTTCCATGTTGCGGTCGGCGTAGAACCCCTCCGTGTTCTCGCGCACCACGACGAGGTCGAACGCGCCGACTGGACTTCGCACACCCGGATAAGTGCGGGCCGGACGAATATTGGCGAACAGGTCCAGGTTCTTGCGAAAGAACATGGAGGGATTAATTTCCCCGTGCTCCGCGTCCTTGAAATCGGCCGTCGCGGTTGGGCCAAGGATCAGCCCGTCGACTTTGCGAGCCGCTGTCAGGACCTCCGGTCTCACCGTGGTGCCGTACCGGCGCAGGCTCTCATGACCGACGACGTCCTGCTCGAGCGCTAGCCCGAGGCCAAAACGCTCCGACGCCGCGCGCAAAACCGCCAGCGTCGCGGCGGTGATCTCTGGGCCGATGCCATCACCAGGAAGAACCAGGATTTGCATGCGCACACTTCGATCTGGAACGATTGCAGACGTTACATCACCGGATCGCAAATACTACTCGGCAATCGCCGATGGCCTCGATGTTGCCGGCCGAGATGGTGCGAATGCAGCGTCGGTGACCAGCGCGCGCAATGTCCCGTCGTTAAACACAATGGTCACCGGCAGCGCCGTCGCTGTACGCGCCAGGGTGACCAATGCGGGGTCATTTTGCATGCGCGCCAGATCTTTTTCGGTCGTCAGCAGCGTGAGCCCGCCGCGCTCCGCGCGCTGCAGCAGTTCCGCGGCATCGCCCGGTGTAAAGGCGTGATGGTCCGCGAAGCTGCGTGTCACCGGCGTCGCGATGCCGGCAGCGGCGAGCGTTGCGAAGAATTTTTCCGGGCGGGCGATGCCCGCGAAGGCGAGCGCCTTGCGGCCCGCAAGGGCGGCCACTGCGGCCGGATCGGGCACCAGCTGGCCGCGCTGGACCGGAAGTCCCCGCACGTGCGCGTTTGCAATCACGCGGCTCGCCGAGGCCTGCTCGTCCCCGAGCACGAGCAGCGCGTTGGCGTGTTCGAGCTGAGTGTTGAGTGGCGCACGCAACGGTCCCGCCGGAAAGATCATGCCATTCCCGGTGCCATACTCGCCATCGAGTACGACCAGCGAAAAATCCTTGGCGAGCGACGGGTTCTGAAACCCGTCATCCATGATGATCACACCAGCACCGGCTGCGACCGCGGCGGCGGCGCCGCGCACGCGGTCGCGCGCCACGATGGTCGGCGCGATTGCGGCGAGCAACAACGGTTCGTCACCGACGTCGGCGGCGCGATGCGGCGGCCCAACGCGCACCGGGCCGGCAAGCGCGCCGCCGTAGCCGCGCGAAAGGAAGAACGGCTTGGCACCCTGCGCGATCAGCAGTTTTGCAATTGCGATGGCGGTCGGCGTTTTGCCAGCGCCGCCGACCGTGAGATTGCCGACGCAAATCACCGGGACGCCAGCGCGTGCACCAGTGCGGGCCATGCGGGCGCCGGTAATCGCGCCATAGATCGCGCCGAGCGGAGCAAGCAATCGCGCCGGCGCACCGGGCTGGCGCCAGAAGCGCGGCTCACGCATGGTGTTCGATGCGCAGTTGCAAAAGATAAGGGTCGAGCGCCGCGAGCGTGCGCTCGAGCGCGCCGCCCAGGGCTTCGACGGTCTTCTGCCCGGCGGCGGCAACGCGTCGGCGTGCTGTCTCGTCGGTGAGCCAGGTGCCAGCCTGGGTCGTGAGGCGATCGGCATCGCCGACGAGATCGGCACCGCGCGCACCGTCGAGTGCCGCATAGATCTCGGCGAAATTGGAAATGAACGGCCCATGCAGAACAGCGGCGCCGAGCTTGATCGCCTCGATTGGATTCTGCCCGCCGTGCGCAACCAACGACCCGCCCATGAACACGATCGGTGCAAGGCGGTAGATCGCGCCGAGCTCGCCGACCGTGTCGCACACATAGATATCTGTCGCGGCGTCCGGCAGCATACCGGCCGAGCGTACCGCGGCCGTGAGTCCAGCACCGGCGACGATTGTTGCGATCTCGGCGCCGCGCTCCGGATGGCGGGGCACGATCAGCGTCAACAGCCGCGGAAAGTTCGCACGCAGCCGCTGATGAACCTCGATCATCACCTTTTCTTCGCCCGGGTGGGTCGAGGCGGCGGCCAGAACCGGGCGCCCCGCGAGCGCGGTCGCGAGCTCGTTGCGCTTGTGGTCGTCGACAGGAAGCGGAGGCACGTCGAGCTTGAGATTGCCGACGATCGTCACATGCGACGCACCGAGGTCGCCGTAACGCCTGGCGTCGTCGCGCGAGCGTACCAGACACAGATCGAAGCTCTGCAGCAGTGCGCCGATCAGACCGGGCATGAGGCGCCAGCGCTTATAAGAGCGCTCCGACAGCCGACCGTTGATCAGGATCAGCGGAATTCCGCGCTGCCAGCTCGCCATGATCAGGTTCGGCCAGAGATCGGATTCGATGAACAGCGCGAGGCTTGGACGCCAATGGTCGAGAAAGCGCGTCACGTAGCCCGGCACGTCGAGCGGAATGAACTGGTGGATCACCTCCGGGGGAAGCCGCTGACGGGCGATTCCAGCCGAGGTCACGGTACCGGAGGTGACGAGCAGCGGAAGTCCGCGTTCTCTGATGCGCTCGATCAAAGGAACCGCCGCGATGAGTTCGCCGACGCTTGCACCATGCACCCACACCAGCGCGCCGTCCGGGCGCGGTATTTCGCTTTCGCCGCGCCGCTCGGGTAGGCGCACCGAATGCTCCTTGCCGCGCCTCAATCGATGCCGCAACAACTGGCCGGCGAACGGTGTCGCCGCCTGCGTGGCAAGCCGATAGAGCGCAAGCGATGCCGGCAGCCCGTTGCTCATGAGCCTCGTCCGTCTCCGTCGACGATCGCATAGGCGCGTTTGGTGACCGCATTGAGGTCCGCCTCGAGCCTGGCGCGGCATTGCTCGAGAGTTGCCGCGTCAGCGTTTGACGGTACTCTGATGACCGGCCCGCCGACGATGGCGAGACGACCGAACGGCAGGTTCAATGCTGCGCGATCCCAGGTCTTGAGTTCGACCCGCCGGCTGGTCGCGAACGCGATCGAAACGAGCGGGCGCCCCGACAGGGCAGCGAGCCGGACAATTCCCTCGCCGGCAACCCGCGCAATCTTTGGGACGTCCGCTGTCATCGCAACCGTATATCCCTCCCTGAGGGCATCGAGCATCGCGACGAAGGCGCCGACCCCGCCCTTGCGGTCAAACCGCACGCCCTGGTCGCCGGACCCCCGGATGGTGCCGATGCCGAGCTTTTCTGCGGCGATCGCGTTGATTTCAGCGTCGCGGTGACGCGAGATCAAGACCTTGGCGCGGTGTTTGGGATGATCTTGCTGGAGAAATGGCACCATGAAGTGTTGGCCGTGCCACATCGCGAGGATGATCGGCAGATCAGGCTCGATGAGCTCGTAGACGTCCGGCGGCTCCAGGATCACGCGCGACGTCGCCCACACCAGTCGCAGGTAATGAGCCCCGCCGGTGCCCAACGCATTCTGAAAGGCGCGCGAGTGCGTGATGCGCCTGACGATCTTCCGCCTCATCGCGCTCCGGCTTGCCTGTTCTCGTCCGGATCGAGTAGCCGGTGCATGTGGACGATGAAATAGCGCATGAGTGCGTTGTCGACGGTCTGCTGGGCCTTCGCCTTCCAGGCCGCATGTGCGGTGGCATAGTTCGGATAGATGCCGACGATGTCGAGTTTGGACAGATCCTTGAATTCGACCTCGTCGAGGTTCAACAACTCGCCGCCAAAAACGAGATGCAGAAGCGGCTTCGCGGGTTCGGCAGGCATTGGAGTCCCCTAGCAATGTAACGCATCGGCGGCCGTAACCGGCCGCGTCCGGTCGCGCAATCCTCCCAAAGCCCGGCTATTTGCTTAACAGGTCGCGCAGCACCCGGTGCCGTGACCGCCCGGCTGCCAGCAACGGTCCATGAATTGGCTCCACGCGATTGTAGAGAATGCGTTCACCTGCAAATGTGGTTAACACCCCGGCAGCTTCGTGCACCAAAAGATCGGCTGCCGCAAGGTCCCAGTCGTGGCTGTTGGCCCCCGACAGGGCGGCATCGAGTCGCCCCTGCGCCACCCGGGCGAACCGCAACGCAAGGGAATGCACGCGCGGTAGCGCCATCACGCTCGGCACAATCGCCGTGAGCTGTTCGGTGATCCGCCGCGGCCCGCTAATGCGCGCGCCGTCGAGGCTGTCGCCGTCGCTGGCTTGCAGCCGTTGCCCGTTGCAGGTCGCGCCCTCCTCAACGACGGCACTGAAGAATTCGTTTTCGGCAGGAGCAAACAAAGCGGCGATCACCGGACGGCCGCTCTCGACCAGTGCTGCCGATATGGTCCAGTCCACAAGCCCTGCGATGTAGGCACGCGTGCCATCGATGGGATCAACCACCCAAACGCGAGGCTTGTCGAGCCGAGATCGGTCGTCGTCGCTTTCCTCCGAGAGCCAACCCGCGTCCGGCGCGATCTTGAGCAGGCGCTCCCGCAGCAAGTGGTCGATCGCAATGTCGGCTTCCGAGACCGGGGAATCCTTGCCCTTGGTCCAGTGCTTGAGCGCGCTGTTGAACGTGGTCAGCGCGAGGTCGCCGGCATCGCGCACGGCCTGAGCAAGCGCAGCGGCGATTTCGGCGCGCTCAGATGCCGGCAACGGTAAGCCCCTCGATCCGGATCGTCGGCGCGTTGGTGCCGTAGCGGAATTTCAGATCGTTGGCGGGCGCGAGCGACTGAAAGATCTCATTGAGATGGCCCGCGATCGTGATCTCGCTCACCGCGTAGGTCAGCTCGCCGCGCTCGATCCAGAAACCCGAAGCCCCGCGGCTGTAGTCGCCGGTGACCATATTGACGCCCATCCCAATAAGGTCGGTGACATAGAACCCGTCCGCGATGTCTTCAATCAGCTCCTTGGCGGTCACCGCGCCGGGCGCAAGATGTAGATTCGATGGTGCGGGTGAGGGCGTCGACGAGACCCCGCGATGAGCATGCCCAGTGGTCTTGAGACCAAGCTCGCGCGCGGTCGCGCAATCGAGGATCCAGGTTTTCAGGACGCCGTTCTCGACCAATGCACGGCGCTGGCCGGCGACGCCTTCGGCATCGAACGGATGCGAACCAAGGCCGCGCTTGCGCAGCGGATCATCGATAATGTCGATACCCGGGCCGAAGATCTGCTGCCCGAGCTTGTCCTTCAGAAAGCTGGTACCGCGCGCGATCGCTGCCCCGTTGATCGCGGATGCGAGATGTCCGACGAGCGAACCAGCGACTCTCGGCTCGAACACCACCGGTACTTTTCGGGTCGCGACCTTTCGCGGGTTGAGCCGGCGGGCCGCACGTTCGCCGGCCGCGCGGCCGATCGCATCGGGTTGCTCGAGATCGGCGGCGTGGATTGCTGACGCGTAATCATAGTCGCGCTCCATGCCGGTACCTTCGCCAGCAATAGCCTGCATCGAGATGCCGTGACGGGAGCCCAGGTAGGCGTGGGCAAAGCCGCTGCTTGTCACCAGGACCATGCCGCCGATGCCGGCAGATGCGGAGGCGCCTCCGGACTTGCTCACGCCCTTGACCGCAAGTCCTGCCGCTTCCGCGGTCCGCGCCATGTCTTCGAGCGCGTTCACTGACGGCATTTTGGGATCCAGCATGTCGAGGTCGGGAATGACCCTGGCGAGCATGTCCGGTTCGGCCAAGCCGGCGAAACGGTCCTCGGGTGTGGCGCGGGCCATTGCCACCGCCCGTTCGGCCAGCGCGTCGGCGCTCGCGCCGGACAAGTCATTGGTCGAAACGACCGCCTGTTTGCGCCCGACAAACACCCGCAAACCGAGGTCATCCCCTTCGGAGCGCTCCAATTCCTCGATCGTGCCGTCGCGTACCTCGACCGACTGCGAGACGCCGCGGGTCGCTATCGCGTCTGCCGCATCGGCGCCGGCGCGGCGGGCCGCGGCAACCAGCCGTTCGGCAAGATCGGTGAGTGCGGTTTGATCGAAAAGCGCGTCCATGCGCCGATGGATTTATGGGCGCGAGGTCGACAAGGCAAGCGGCGAACGCGAAGACGAGGAAGAGACGACTGGGCACTGCGGAAAACGAAATGGCCGGGGCAAGCCCGGCCATCGCGCCGTGAGGAAGGGTATCTATCTGATCGTCGGACCTTTGGAGCCTCCGCCCGTTGATCCCATGGACGGCATCGTATGAAGGATCGGCGCCGGCGAACTGCGGAACGACGAAACATTGCCCACGCTGGCGGTCTTCCCCGGGGAACCGGTTGGCCCGCCGGATTTGAATACATTCAAGCCGCCGCCGCCGCGTCCGAGCACATAGGACGGTTTGGAATTGCTGGGCGGTTGCGAGGGCTTGAACACGCCGGTCGGAATACGATGGATCGTACCTCCGCTTCCTCCGGAGGAGGACGTGCCGCCGGTGTTGGCGACGCCGCCTGTGCCGGTATTGGTGCCGCCAACGCGTGATGGCGGATGTCGGAGGATGCAGCAATCGACGCACCTCCGGCACAGGCTGTTGTCCGGTCCGCTCGGCGGATTGTTTCCGCCCACGGTGGTGCCGCCCGTGCCCTTGGTGCCGCCGCTGCCGGTTGTGTCACCGCTGCCGGTGGTCCCGCCACTGCCCTTGGGCCCGTCACCCGTGCCGCGCGGCGGAAGGTTGCCGCCGGTCGGCCCGCTCGGCGGGTTGTTGGTGCCGCCGGTATTGCCCACCACGACCCCGCCAGCGCCGCCAGGCTCACCGCCGGTATGGATCGGTGTGCAACGGCCGCCGACGTTGGTCGCGAACGGGCCGCAGTTGGGTTGAGTGACGACGATCGGGCCGCAACCGCCACCGGCGATCCGCATCATGCCGGCACCGCAAGGCGGCGGGTCCTGCACGCACTTGCCGTCGGCGAGATGGCCGTTGAGGCAAGTCACGACGCCGACCGGCAGACATTGGAATCCACCACCGGCGACGCGCGTCGGCGTGGTACCGCGTGCGCACGTGGGCGTCGAAATCGGCAGACAGAAATTGCCGAGCGCAGTCATGTTCGGTCCGCAGTTGTTGGTCACCGGGCCGGGGCACTGGCCATAGGCATTGGCCAACGTCCCGTCCGGGCAGCGCTGCGGTCCGCCACCGCCGCCACCGGGATTGCCGGGCGGCGTCGGGTTGTTGATGGGCGTCGGGTTGTTGATCGGCTTGACTAGTTTCTTTGGCGCCACGTCGGGAGGACAGTTCACGTTATTGACGTTGATGACGACGTTGACGTTGTTCCACATCCAGTTCCAATCGATCAGGACCTGGCCGAAGAACCACGACGGCCACGGGAAGAAGTCGATCTCGATGTCGACGAAGGGGCCGATCACGTAAGTCGGCAGCACATACACCAGGATTCCGCGGACGATGTTGACGTCACGTACGAACGTCGTCTGCTGGATGAGCGCGAGCCCGGGCTGGCCGGCAACGACAGCTGTTTCGGTGCAATTGTTGTCAAACTTCGCCGTCTCCATGAAAGTCCAGAAGTCAGCGCTGTTGAACTGGTCCGGATTGGCATGCTGGATCTGCTCATCCGGGGGCATCGGGGCCCAGCCGACCCACTGCAAGTTCGTTCGCCAGAGCACCCATCCGGGGCTGAACTCTGATCCCGGCACCCAGAACCAGCCGACCTGCGGGTCGTTGGTCCAGCGCCCGTAATGGTGCACGATCGCACCCCACGGGGTCTTGTCGTCGTAGTACCAGCCGTACTGTTTGGAATTCACCCAATGGCACGCCGGATAAGGATGCCAGCCTTGCGGCGTCACCGACGGAACCCAAATCTCGCCATAGGTCTGGTGCTGGATGAAATTGCCGTATTGCGACAGCACGGCGCGTACGTTGTCGGCAACCGGTGCGCCCGCCAGTTCGTGCTGGGCGAGCGCCGGTGTCGGCGGCAGGATTACGGGGGCGGCGGTGAGGCTCAGGCCCGCCACCAAGGCAGCGGCTGCGAACTTGCGCAACCCGATGCCGATCTGGTGTTGACGCGACATGATGGTTCACTCCGCTGAGGGTTGATCTGGAGAGATCGAAGACAACGTCGGCGACGTGCCGCCCGCGGCTGTCCAAGCGGCTTGCCGGCTGGACTTCGCCGCCCATTCGTCCCAGGTGCGCAGGCGCATTCCGAGACGGGCGTAGTCGACCCGCAGGAACCCGTCGGGCCCGCTTACGACCGCATCAGGCTCGATCGCAGCAACTTCCTGCGCCATGACGCCGACGTAGACCTGGTCGCTCCACACATAGCGGTAGCGGTAGAGACCGATGCCGCTGGGCAGGCGTTCGAGCAGCGCGATATCCCGCTTGAGGCGAATGTCCGATACGATCGGCGGGCCGCCGCCGGGGCCGCACAGATTGTTGATGTTGATGACGATGTTGGTGTTGGTCCAGATCCAGTTCCAGTCGATAATGGTCTGGACAAAGAACCACGCCGGCCACGGGTCGAAGAAGAAGCCGATGTCGACAATCGGTCCAATGACATAGAGCGGCAACACGAACACCGCGATCCCGTCGACGTATTCGATCTCGGTCACGTACTTGGTCTGGCCGATCACCACCGGGAACTGCCCAGCGGCCACGACGGCGGTGTCGGAACAACCCGAGCGCATTTTGGCGACGTCGATGAAGGTCCACTGACTGCCGCTGTTGAACTGGTCGCTCGACACGAGCTGAATGTCGGAATCGGGCGGTGTGGGCGCCCAGCCGATCCATTGCGGACTTGTTCGCCACACCACCCAGCCGGGGCTGAACTCGGTATCCGGCACCCAGATCCAACCCATCTGGGGGTCGTTCGACCAGCGTCCGTAGTGATGAACGATCTGGCCCCACGGGGTCTTATCGTCGAAATACCAGCCCAGATGTTTGGTGTAGACCCAGTGACAGGGCGGGTAGGGATGCCAGCCCGGAGGCGTTGCCGACGGAACCCAGACCTCGCCGTACCTCTGATGCTGAACGAAATTGCCATACTGGGAGAGCACGGCGCGCACGTCGCTGGTTGGGCCTTGTGGGGATTGCGGCTGCGCTGAGTTTGTGCGACGGCTTCTGGCGCGCCCAGCGATGCGCGATTGCGGACAGTCCGAGAGTCAGAATCGCGATAATCGCAGCCCGCGCGTGCGCGTGCCGCTCCATGAGCGGTTCCCTGTCATGATGGCCTCCCTGGTCACCGTGTTCGACTATGGGTGACCGGCTGCGGCAGGATGGTTCATGATAGCCCGCTAATTTCGCTTGCGTGTGACAATAATCACACCATCACGCAACGCGGGGTTGATGTCGTGCCTGAGCAACCTCACCACTGCAACGAAGGGATCCGACCATGCCTGAATGACAATCAAGCAGAGCTCACGAACCGCGTTGCAATAGTGACCGGGGCAGCAAGCGGCATGGGTCGCGTCATGGCGCGCAGCTTGGCGGCGGCCGGCGCGCGCATCGCCGCCGTCGATATCAGCAGGCCCGGGCTTGCCGAGCTGGCGTCGGAGCACGTCTTTCGCCGGCAACATCGTTAGTGCCGTTGCCGACGTGTCGCGTTCGCAGGACTGCGCTCGCGCGGTCGATCAGGCGGCCGGCGCCTTCGGCACGCTCGACATATTGATCAATTGCGCGGGCGTCAGCATGGGGCCGGCGGCCCAAAACAAGCATGGCCGCATCAAGTTCTTCGAAGCCGATCCGGACGGCTGGCAGCGCGTCGTCACGATCAACGCACTCGGCGCATTTTTGATGGCGCGGTTCGCGGCGCCGCCGATGGTGGCCAATGGCTGGGGGCGTATCATCAACGTCACCACCAGTTACGACACCATGCTGGCCGAGGGGCTGTCGGCCTACGGCGCCTCGAAGGCCGCGCTCGAAGCCGCGACCGTGAGCTGGGCAAAGGACCTCGCTGACACCGGCGTCACCGTCAACGTGCTGGTGCCGGGCGGACCAGTGGACACCCCCGGGTTCTTCCCGCCGGGGGCGGCGCGTCCGCCGCGGATGCTCGAACCTGACGTAATGGCCGTGCCGGTGGCCTGGCTCGCTTCGCCGCAGTCCGACGGCGTGACGGCCTGCCGCTTCATCGCACGCGATTGGAACGTGCGCCTGCCCGCGGCGGAGGCAGCCGAAAAATGCCGTTCACCCGCGGCATGGCAGAACCTTGCCGCTGCCGCGCAACAAGCACGTGGGGTCGCTATTTAGTCGCTTGCGGATATCCGTGCTGGAACCACAGCAGTACGAAGCCGACGATCGGGACCAGAATATCCGTGTAGAACACCGTGCCGGCGTTGCCCGGGGCGAAATTCCCGGCGGCGATCATGTCGTGAATATGGACTCCGGCCGCGCCGAGCGTGAACAGGGCCGGCCCGGTGACCGCTGCGAGCCGCAGATCGAAGCCGCCACGGAACGCCAGAAAACCGACGACCGCGAAGCCGAGGCTCGCGAGCCCGAGCTCGGTTTGGAACGGGCTATCCGCCCAGCCGATGAAGCGCGCCGTCATCGCACCAAAGAATGTGTGCATGATGAAGTTGTAGAAAAAGCTGCAGCCGATCGAGAACAGCACGAAATAGGCGAACAACGCTTCGACGATGACAGGCGCGGTCAACGGCTTCGGCGCGCGGGCGAGTGCGATCGCCGAGGCGATCAACCCGATTACCAGGAACGTGACGGTGAAGTTGCTCAGAACCAACCGGATAAAATCTGACATCGGTGTTCTCCCGGCAGCGGCCGAAGCCCGGCAGGTCACAGCGTGGTCGCGAAAGCGTCGACGCGCGTTGGTCGGCTCTCCGCCGCGGTTTCGATCGCTAACGACATGAGCGATTTTGTTTCGCGCGCTATCTTCGCTACGGTATGGGCGCTCGTCAAAAGCGGCGTAGCCGTGTGCGGGAGGAGATTCGGTGTCCAAAGGAATAAGCGCGACGATCCCGTTTCTGCTTGCCTCCATGGCGATCATGGGCCAGCTCGCGATCGCGGAAGATTACCCGCTGCGTCCGATGACGGTGTTCGGTACCACCCCGGCCGGCACCAGCGTCGATCTCACCACGCGTTTTTTCGGCGAGCGCATCAAGGCCGCGACCGGTCAGCCATGGGTGGTCGAGAATAAGCCAGGCGCGGGCGGAGCGATTGCCGCCAAGGCCGCCGCCACGTCACGGCCGGACGGCTACACGATGATCGTCGGTTCGAGCGGCTCGCAAGCCGCCGACAAGTTCCTGTTCAAGGACCTGCCGTACGATCCGGTGAAGGATTTCGTGCCGGTGGCGCGCATGTTCCGGCTAGACTTTGTACTCGCCGTCAATCCGGAGAAAACACCGGTGAACTCCGTCGCCGAACTGACCGCGTTTCTGAAAGCCAAGAAGGGCCGCGTCAGCTTCGGATATTTCTCCGCCAGCATGCAGGCGCTGGCCGAACAATACAAACACATGATCGGCATCGAGGCGTCGCCGGCCGCCTATCGCAATCCCGCGCAGATGATGAACGAGCTCGAGGCCGGCGACTACGATTTCAGCTTTACCAGCGCCGAATACGCCCTCAAGCCATCGCCGCGGTTTCGCGCGCTGGCAATCGCTTCCGAGAAGCGCTCCCGGCTGCTGCCCGACCTGCCGACCATGCCGGAGGCTGGGGTTGCGAACTTTCTGCCGCTGTATTCCTGGTTCGGGATTTTCATGCCGGTCGGGGTGCCCGACGTGGCGGTTCGGACTATCGGCTCCGCGGTCACCGAGATTGCGCAACGCGAGGAGACGCGCACGTTCCTCAAGACGTTTGCCGGGGAGCCGTATCCGGGCTCGCCTGAACAACTGGCCGCTCTGCAGCAGGAAACCATCGCGCACTGGGCTTACTTCGTGAAGCTCGCCAAGATCGACGCGCAGTGACAGCACGAGCAAAGCCCATGACTTCATCCTATGACTACATCATCGTCGGTGCCGGCTCCGCGGGATGCGTGCTTGCCAACAGGCTCAGCGAGGACCCCGACACCAAGGTCCTCCTGATCGAGGCCGGCGGGCGCGATTGGCACCCGTTGCTGCATATCCCGATCGCGTGGACGCTCGCGTGCGCTGATCCGCGCTTTTCATGGGGCTACACGACGGAGCCGGAGCCGGCGCTGGGTGGGCGAAAGGTGCCGCTGCCGCGCGGAAAGGTTATCGGCGGTTCGTCGACCGTGAACGCCATGCGTTACTCGCGCGGCCATCCGCGCGATTACGACCAGTGGCGCCAGCTCGGTCTCGAGGGATGGGGCTTCGCGGACGTGCTGCCCTATTTCCGGCGTTCGGAAAGGAATTGGCGCGGCGACAACAAATATCACGGCGGCGGCGGCGAACTGAATGTCCGGCTCGGGACGTCCCCGTCGCTTTTCTATGAGCCGCTGCGCGCTGCGGCGGCGGCGGCCGGTTTTGCCGAGAGCGACGATATTCACGGCGATGTCACCGAAGGCATTACCCGCGCCGAGCTGACGGTCGGCAACTTCGGCCGGCGTCATTCAACCTATCGGGCCTTCCTGAAGCCGGCGATGCAGCGCAAGAACCTCACCGTCGTGTCCCGCGCGCTCACCACGCGGATACGCATCGAGCGCGGCCAGGCGACCGGGGTCGACTTCGTGCGCGATAGCCGCAAGGTCGGTGCCACCGCCGAGCGCGAGGTGATCCTCGCGGGCGGTGCCTACAACTCGCCGCAACTGCTGATGCTCTCCGGCATCGGTCCCGCCGATGCACTGCGCTCCCACGGTATCAAGCCGCTCGTCGATCTGCCGGCGGTCGGGCAAAACCTCGCCGAACATCCGCTCGTGCCGCTGGTGGTGGAAACGCGTGAGGCGACAAGCTTTGTGCGGCACCTGCGCATGGATCGCGCAGCGCTGCGCGCACTGCAATGGTTCGTCACGGGCGGCGGTCCGTTCATTGTCAACGGCAACGCCGCCGGTTTGTTCGCGCGCACGCGTCCTGAGCTGGAGCGTCCGGACGTGCAGTTGATCTTCGGTGCGCTCGCGCGCGACTCCAGCCTGTGGTGGCCGGGCCAGGCGCACAAGCAGACATTCGCGCTGCAATGCTCGATCTCAATCCAGCATCCCGAGGCGCTTGGTCACCTGACACTGCGCTCGTCCGATCCAGCCGACCCGCCGCGCATTCTGCTCAACCTGTTCGGCGCCCAGAGCGACATCGACACCGCAATCCGCGGCATCCGCATGGCGCGCGACATCTACGCACGCGCGCCGCTGCGTGATCTGATCAAGCGCGAAGTCCTGCCCGGGCCGGCGGCGACGAGCGAGGCGGCATTAACCGAGCACGTGCGGCGCACCGCCGCGACCACCCAGCATCCGTGCGGCACCTGCCGCATGGGCACCGACGATGCGTCGGTGGTGGATGGCGCGCTGCGCGTGCGCGGGGTCGAAGGCCTGCGTGTGGCCGACGCGTCGGTCATGCCGACAATTCCGGGAGGTCATATCAACGCGCCGACCATCATGATCGCCGAGAAGGCCGCCGACATGATCCGCGGCCGGACGTTGGCGTCCGCCGGGTTATGAATTGAATTTGTCGTAGGATGGGTTGAGCGTCAGCGAAACCCATCGATCGTGCCACGGGGCGATTGTTTGATGGGTTTCGGCGCGATGCGCCTCAACCCATCCTACAAACTGAGCCCGGCCAAGATCAGGCCGGCGAACAGGATCAGCCCGGCGTCGCGGTTCGATTTGAATAACGCGAGGCAGAGATCGGGGTTGCCGATCTCGAACCGGCGGACCTGCCAGGCGAGGTGGGCCGCGAACGCCGCGAGAGCAAGCCAGAACACCGGGCCGGCGCCGACCAGGTAGGCGGACCAGCCAATCAACAAGACCGCCGCGGCGAAAAAGACGCTCAGTATCGGCTTGGTGCGCTCTCCAAACAGCAGCGCCGTCGATTTGATCCCGATCAGCGCGTCATCCTCGCGGTCTTGGTGAGCGTAGATCGTGTCGTAGCCAATGACCCATGCGATTGATCCGGCGTAGAGGATCAACGCCGGCGGATCGAGCCGACCGAACGCCGCCGTCCAGCCCATCAGCGCACCCCAAGAGAACGCGAGGCCGAGCACGATCTGCGGCCAATACGTGATGCGCTTCATGAACGGATAGACGACAACGATTGCGAGCGAGGCGATCCCGGTCGCGATCGTAAACGTGTTGAACTGGACAAGAACGGCGAGGCCGATCAGCGCTTGCGCGATCAGAAAGGCCGCGGCTTGTTGAACGCTCACCTGCCCGGCCGGAATCGGCCGCGAGCGTGTGCGTTCGACGCGCGCGTCGAGATCGCGATCTACGATGTCGTTCCAGGTGCAGCCGGCGCCGCGCATCGCAAAGGCGCCGATGAAAAATAGGACGATGTGGGGAATGTTAGGAAAACTATCGCGCGCGGCAATGCTTGCAAGCGCGGTCGACCACCAGCACGGCATCAGCAGGAGCCAGGAGCCGATCGGGCGGTCGAGGCGAGCCAGCCGCAGGTAAGGACGCGTCCAGCCGGGTGCGAAGTTGTCAACCCAGTTGCCGGTTGAATTGGCAACCCGCCCATTCATCGAATTGGGACGCCGGTCAACGAATCCAGGACGCCACCTCGCTTGACGTTGGTCTTCTCGTTCTCATCGAGCGGCATCTTGTCGGTGCCGAGCGCCTCGGCCAGCGAAGGCGGTCCCGCACCGGGCGCGGCAGTGCACAGGGACTCGCGCACTTTGACCAAATTCTCGTGCCCAGCCTTCATGTTTTTGACGGCGTCGGGCGGGATTCGGCAATTGGTCGCTTCCTGTTCCGCGGTCTTGGTGAATTTGCCTTCGGCCGCGACGAGGTTGGTCACGAGTTTGCAGAGTTCTTCGCGCGTGGCGTGCCGTGCCTGGGCGGCTTTCGCTTCCGCCCCGCGCTTTTCCGCCTCGGAATGCAGTTTATTCAGAACGGCTGCGCAGGGCGGCACCTGCTGACCGCCGGGCGGGCCCATAGGCGACATCATGCCTGGACCCGGCGACATCCCCGGAGCACCCATCGGAGTCATCGGGGCGCCAGGCGCCGCCGCCTGATGCTGCTGTGGCCAGGCGGACTGCCCCTGTGATTGTTGCGGCTGTTGCGCCGGCCAGGCAGCTTGCCCCTGCGGCTTCGACTGCTGTTGCGCCGGCCAGGGCGCCTGCTGCTGCTGCGGCTGCTGTTGCGTGGGCCACGGCGTTTGAGCCGCGGCACCGCCCGCGAACGACACCACCATGACCGTCAGGATGCGGCCCCATCCCATGGCGCTGAACTCCGATCCCCCAACGCCGGCAATCCGGCGATTCACCATGGACTTACGCATATCCACCAATTTCGGCGATAGCGAGGCTACCGATCGCCGCAGCCGGATTGGGCAAGACGGATCGGGGTCGCGAACAGCGGGGGGACATCGTCGAGACGCCCGGCCGCCGGCTCGAGTACGCAGACCTGCCGACAGGCGCCGACCGCCTGTTGGCCGACGTTCTTGATCTGTTGGATGGCATCGCCCGAAAGGTTGCAGGTGGACCTGTTTTCGAGCGCATACCGCGTCAGTTGCGTCGCCGCCACGGCCAATTCGTTTAGGTACTGGCACATTTCCATGCGCTTGGCCTTGCGCTCGCTCGCAGTCCTGGCGGCGGTGCGCAGGGCTTCCACGTTTTGATTGAGCCGTGTGATCTCGAGCGTGCAGAGTGTTTGTTGGGTACCTGACGGACCTGAAGGCTGCGCGCCGGTCTGTGGCGCCTGATCAACCGGCCAAGGCAAAGTCTGCGCGCTGGCGCACGCGCCCGACAGGCCCACAAAGACCACAACAACCCTGCGCCACCCCATGACCCGCCTCGTGCGCTGGATCTCGCCGCACGCCATTTCGCCACCGGTGATCTACCCGCCCAATTTCGGCGACAACGAGGCTCTTTGGCGGTCGTTCGGCGGAACCGCTTATGGTCTGTTCGCAGCGAAGCTGCCTTAATCGGCGGTGATACCGTTCTCCCGCACCACCGCGCCCCAGATCTGCATCTGCTCGCTCACGAACTTGCCCAATTGCTCCGGCCCGCCAAGTACGAAGCGCACCTGCTGGGACTCGGTCAACTGCTTGGCGATGCGCTCTTCGCGCAGCGCCGCTGCAACCTCGGCGCCGAAACGGTCGACGATCGGCCGCGGCGTGCCGGCGGGTGCAAAAAAGCCCCACCAGGCGTTGGCCTCCAATCCGGGAAAGCCGCTTTCAATCAGCGTCGGGGTGCTCGGAAGCGCCGCCGCGCGTTCGTGCCCCATCTGCACAACCGCCCTGACAGCGCCCGGTTCGATTTGCGGCATCGCGAGCGCAATGCTGCCGATCAACAATTCGACATGACCAGCCACGAGATCATTCATGGCCGGCCCGCCGCCCCGGTAGGGCACGTGTGTGAGCTGCACGCCGGCGCGTTTGGCCAACAGCACAGCGGCCAGATGACCGATGCTACCGGTCCCGACCGACGCGTAGTTGATCTGATTGGGACGATCCTTGGCGGCTGCGAACACGTCGGTCAGCGAGCGATAAGGTTTCTGAGCTTGCGTGCACAGGACGTACGGCGCGGTGCCAACCCAGAAAACCGGAGCGAGATCCCTTTCGGTGTCAAACGGCAGCTTCGGCAAGATGAACGGATTGACCGCGTGATTGTCGAAGGCGAACAGAAAATTGCTCCCGTCCGGAGGCGACTTCGCGATCAGATCGGTGCCCACGCTGCCGGACGCGCCCGGTTTGTTTTCGACTACGACTGTCGTTCCTAACCGCTGCTGCAGGCCGGGCTGGACCATGCGCGCGATCACGTCGGTCGAGCCGCCGGGGGGATAGGGCACGACAATGCGGACGGTGCCGGAGGGCCAGCTTGCCGATTTGGTCTGAGCGCTGGCAACGACCGGCGCCGCACCGGCTGCGAGCAACAGCGAACGTCGCGTAAGACGCGGCATGGCGCGCTCCTCCCCGAACAATCAGCCACGGCATTTGAGAGCCGCTTCGTGCTGGTTGCTCAGACCTTACACCATTTCGCAGAGCGCGACGCGCGCCTGGAGGTCGGCCGGCGCGGCCGTTACTCTAGCGCCATGCCCACACACGATTTCCGCAGCCCGCGCCTTTACGTCGACCAACCCCTTGCAATCGGCCGCCCGGTTGCTCTCGATCAGGCACAAACGCACTATCTGGCTGACGTCCTGCGCCGCAAGCCTGGCGACAGATTGCTGGTGTTCAATGGCCGCGACGGGGAATGGGAGGCCGAACTCGACCAATCGGGAAAGCGCGGCGTCGTACTCACCCTGCGGGAGCAGACGCGAACCCAGGATCGCGCGAGCGATCTGCACTACCTGTTTGCGCCACTCAAACGCGCGCGGCTCGACTACATGGTGCAAAAGGCCGTCGAGTTGGGAGCAGGGCACCTGCAGCCGGTCATGACGCGTCATACTCAGGCTGAGCGCATCAATACGGCGCGCATGCGCGCCAATGTTATTGAAGCGGCGGAACAGTGCGGCATTCTCAGCTTGCCGACGGTCGGCGAGCCGCTGTCGCTCGCACATGGCCTCGCGGCGCTGGCTCCGGATTGCACCCTGGTTTTCTGTGACGAGGCCGCTCCGGTCTCAGATCCGCTCGCGACCTTGTCCGGCGCGGTCGGAGGCCGTCCCAAAGGGCCGGTTGCCCTGCTGATCGGGCCGGAAGGCGGCTTTGCGGCCGAGGAGCGGGCGGTGCTGCTCGATCGCGCCGGCACGATCCGGCTCGCTCTGGGTCCGCGCATCCTGCGGGCGGATACCGCGGCGGTCGCGGCCTTGGCCCTTGTTCAGGCGACCCTGGGTGATTGGGGGTGAAGCGCGGCGGCCGGATGCCCCGCCGGGAGCGTTGCGTTTGGGCCACGGCCGGCCGTGAATTGTTGCAGCACCCTTGACCGGCTCACTGGGGCGCGGCACCGTCGCCACCAGCACCACGGGGGTGGGGACGGCTATGCGTGCGCGGCTCGCGGTCTTAGCACTTGCATTTGCGATGTTTGTGTCCGCCAAGCCGGCGTCCGCGGCCAATTGGCTCGAAAAGAATTTCTGGCTGTCGGGTCCCGAATACACCGCCGAAGTACCGTTATGTGAGGACGACGGCGTTCTGGCCCGCATTCAATCGCGGTTTGCCCAGAAAGAGAGCGAATATTGGAATTCAGAACTCAGAATTGTCGGCTGGGAGTATATCCGCGAGCAAGCCTTCATGCCTTGGCATTACGCGGCAATCCCGCGCCGCTTCTGCACCGGCAAGGTTCATATCAACGACGGCACGGTGCACCGGATCCACTATTCGATCGCTGAAGACACCGGAATCATCGGGGCCACTTGGGGCGTCAACTGGTGCGTGGACGGCTACGACCGTAACTGGGCCTATGCGTCCCCGACCATGCCTCCAGGGCAAAAACGGCCTTCCTGCAAGGAGGCTGGTCCCTAGGGTTCGGCACGACGGCGTGCAAATTTCGCGACATCCCGAATTTTGTTCTTGATATGTTCCGGTAGTTGCGATACGCTTTCTCCCGTTCAAGTTGTTGTTCCCAGGGAGGCGTCATGTCGCGTTTGTGTTTGCGTTCCACCGTCGTCTCGGCCGCGTTCGCCCTGTGCGTGCTCCCGAGTTGGCCGGTTTCGGCCCAGGACAGCCGTCAGAACGAACCCGGCCGGTTTGATTTCTACCTGTTGACGTTGTCCTGGTCGCCGTCGTTTTGCGAGGCGTCAGCCGAGCGCGCAGGCCAGGCAAGTAGAAATGATCAAGGCGCGGCTTCGCAGGCGCGCGCCCGCACCCAAGACCAGGACGCCCAGCCGCAGAGTGGCGACGCCGGCGACCAGTCCCGCCGCAGCAGCCGCCGCAGCCGCAACGAGCAGTGCGGCGATCGCCCCTATTCGTTCGTCGTGCACGGCCTGTGGCCGCAATATGAGCGCGGCTTTCCCGAGTTCTGCCAGACCCCGGCGCCGCGCCTCAATCGCAACATCGTGTCGTCCATGCTCGACCTGATGCCAAGCCCGCAGCTGATCTTCCGCGAATGGGACCGGCACGGGACGTGTTCGGGGCTGCCGGCACGCGCCTATTTCGACAACGTGCGCCGGGCGCGGGCGAGTGTGAAGATCCCCGAGCAGTATCTCGCGCTGCAGGACCCGTTGACCGTGACTCCGGGCGAGGTTGAGGACGCGTTCGTCAAGGCCAATACCGGGATGACGCGTGACAGCATATCGGTTGCGTGCGACGCCAAACGCCTGAACGAGATCCGAATTTGCATGAGCAAGGACTTCAAGTTCCAGGATTGTCCGGATGTTGCTCAGCGCAGCTGCAAGCGCGAGAAGCTGGTGATGCCGCCGGTGCGCAAAGCCGCCGACGCAAGCGCGCGTTGACGCGGTAGTTCCGCACAAGCGACGCTGCCGATGTGATTGGTTCGATGGCCGGGTCAGTCCCGGCCATCATCGTTTCAAGGATTTGTTGACGCGCGACCAGCACAGCGATTGGGGATTCGGGGCGGTTTGTGCGATGACAAGCGATGAATTACCGCCACGCGTTCCACGCCGGCAATTTCGCGGACGTGATCAAGCACGCGGTGCTCGCACGCATCCTCATGCACTTGCGTGATAAGCCGCAGCCGTTTCGTGTCATCGATACGCACGCGGGCGCTGGTCTCTATGATCTTGCTGGGCCTGAGGCGAGTTGCTCAGGCGAGTGGCGAGCCGGTATCGGCCGCTTGCACGGCTTGGCGCTCGCGCCGGCCGTACGTGCCCTGCTTGCTCCTTATCTCGAGACAATAGCGAAACTTAACAACGACGGACCGCTGCGGCGTTATCCAGGTTCGCCGCTCCTGGCATTGAGCCTGATGCGGCCGCAGGATCGCTTGATCGCCTGCGAGCTCGAGCCGCAGGCCGCCGCCGCGCTCGCCAACAACCTGCGCGCCGACAAGCGCGCCAAGGCAATTGCGATCGATGGGTTCGTGGCGGTCAATGCCTACGTGCCGCCGAAGGAGCGGCGCGGCCTTGTTCTGATCGATCCGCCGTTCGAAGACGGCGATGAGTTCTCCCGGCTTGGCAAGAGCCTCGAAGACGCGCATCGCAAATGGGCAACCGGCATCTTTCTCGCCTGGTATCCGCGCAAAGATTCGCGCAGCGCGCAGGTGCTGGCGACGCGCATCAAGCGTAGCGGCATCGCCAAGTTGCTACGTGTGGAACTTGATCTCGGCGGCGATCGCACGAGGCTGGTCGGCGCCGGGTTGCTGGTCGTCAATCCGCCATGGCGGCTCGAGCAGGAACTGACGGTGTTGCTCCCGGAACTTGCGCGCGCATTGGCGCAGGATGAGCGGCCCCAGTTGCGGATCGATCAACTGGCTCCCGGGCGGTAGCGCGGTTACTTAATCGCCTGTTTGCGCCGAACTGGGCGCGCCGCTCGGGCGCACGACCGTGACCGTGCACGGCGCTTGCGCAACGACGTGCGATGACGTGCTGCCGAGATGGCGCCGAACGGCCGATGTTCCACGCGCGCCCAACACCAGATGGTCGACATGGTTGTTGCGCGCATAATCGACCAGCGCCGCACCCGGATCGGTCGCTTCGAGCACGTGGTAGGTCACCCGGGCGGGATCGATCGTCAGAGAGCGGGCCCAATGCTTGAGCTCGATCATCCGCTGCAGATGCCGATTACGTCCCTGCGCGTCCTCCCAAGGGTCAATCGCAAGGCGGGCAATCTTGAGCACGTGCACGCAGGCGAGCCGCGCAGACGGGTCGGTGGCGAGGATGCGCTGAGCCGTGGCCCGTAGCGCGTCAGCCAACGCGGGGTCGCCGGCGAGATCGACGGCAGCCACGACAATCGGTGCGCGCGCCAGCACGCCTGACACGCTGTTGCGACGGCGCGGTAGCGGCCTTCGACTGGTGCGAAAACGGCGCAGCGCGACGGTGACGATCCCGTCGCGGTGCATCCGTTCCGCCCGCGGCGTCAAAGCCACCTCTGCGGGATGCTGAAGATCGAACGCGACTTGCGCCGCCGTGGCATAGCGACGTTCGGGATCGACCTCGAGGCAATGCAGAATGATCTCCTGCAACCACGGAGGAATACCCGGGTTCCAGGCGCGGGGCGGGAACGGGTCGCGCCAAAGCCGCCGCCGCCATTCGGCCGCGCGTTGCGGTTCGCCGAACGGGCGCTCGCCGGTGGCAAGGAAATATAGAATCACGCCAAGCGCAAAAATGTCGCTGCGCGGATCGGTTCGGTCCCGCAAGACCTGCTCGGGCGCCACATAGGGCCCGGTACCGACCGGCTCGTCCATTTCCTCCGCGATCAGATCGGGAAGCAGCTCATGGTGCGCCAAGCCGTAATCGATCAGCACCGCGTCATCGGCCGAGCGCAGGAAGATGTTGCTGGGCTTGAGGTCGAGATGGATCACGTGCTGGCGATGGATATCGTGCAGCGCGAACGCAATCTGAACGCCGATCGCAGCCACGCGTTCAGGCGCCAGCGGCGTCTCTGCGATCAGTTCTTTGACCGATGTGCCGGAAATAAGCTCCATCACGATATAGGGCTGCTCAAACGGCCCCGCCGCGACGAAGCGCGGCGCGTGTGGGCCGTGCAGGCGCGGCAGGATCATCCGTTCCATCTCGTAACCCACGATGGTGATCGGATCCTCGCCCGGCCGCAGCAGCGGAATCTTCATGATCAGCGGAAGCGCAAAATCCGGATGCGTAACGCGCCAGAAGCTTGCCATGCCGCCGGGTGGGAGCGGCGTCTCGAGACGAAAGCCGTCCACGGTCTCGCCCGCCCGCAGATGCCGAACGTCGCGAACCGTGGTCGATGCCGGCGCCTGGTCTCCGACGAATGTCGCCATGGCGCGGTCCGTGCCTTCAGCGTCCTGCGTACAGTCGATCGGCGAGCCGTGCCGGGAGCCCGGCGGCGCGGATTTTTTGCGCCGCGCCGTCGATATCGTAGGGGACGCGCATGTAGCTGAGCGTTTCGCGCACGTCATCGAGGATTGCGTAGCAAGCCGCCGAATTGCCGTCGCGTGGCTGCCCAACGGCGCCTAGCACCGCGAGCCATCGTCGATGCCGCGACAGCGGAATTTCTATCCCGCCGACCGGCTCGAAGCTCGCAACCTTGCCGGTCTGCGACATGTGGTAGAGCGCGGGCACGTGAATATGGCCGCACAGCGCGATGTGCGTACGCATCGCGATCAGGCTGCGCGAAGCCGTATATAGATCGGTGATGTAGTCCCAATCCGCGGGCGCATCGACGTTGGCATGGACATAGAGCCGGTCGGCTTCGCTCGCGCTCAGCGGTAGCTCGCGCAGGAAGGCGCGTTGCGCGGCGGTGAGTTGGGCGCGCGTCCAAGCAATCGCGAGCGCGGCCGACTCAGTCATTTGGTCGGTGCCGGTTTCAATCGCATCGTCGTGGTTGCCGCGCACCGCGATCGCACCCCGCAACACGTGCGACTGCACCGTATCCACGACGAAACCGGGGTCGGCGCCATAGCCGACGTAATCGCCCAGGAAGACGTAGCGCTCGACACCATTCGCGCGCGCATGCTCGAGACAGGCCGTCAGCGCCTCCCGGTTGGCGTGGATGTCGGACAAGAGCGCGATTCGCATGGGCCCACATTCCGCGAACAGCGTCGCGTTTCAACGCTTCCTTAAGGCCGGTTGCGGCTAATTCATTGATCAGCCGCAACTTCGACTGAGTCGGTCGAAGACGGCCGCCCATTGACGCCCATATTATCCCATGCTATCCCATATTTGCCCATTAAATGTAACCAGCGTTACGATCGCCCGTTTGTTGGCGACGAGGGTGTTCTTGCGGGCGCGTAGCCGAGCGTGGAGTGCGTATGGACCGCTTCGTGTCGAACTACACGTTGCGGCTCGATGCCAAGGGTCGGGTGTCGATTCCGGCACCCTTCCGGGGGGTGCTCGTGCGCGACGGGTTCGAGGGGCTCTACTGCTATCCAACGCTCGACCAGCCGGCGATCGACGCCGGCGGCAATGCGCTGCTAGCCGACATCGAAAGCCTGATTGCGCGCTATCCGCCCTACGCGAACGAGCGCGAAGAATTCCTGGTTGCGCTCTACGGCACCAGCGAGACCCTGAAGCTCGACGGCGAGGGACGGGTTGGTCTCACCGACGAATTGAAGCGCCACGCCAACATCACCGATGCGGTGACCTTTGTCGGGCTAGGGCACAAATTTCAGATCTGGGAACCGCAGCGCTTTCGCGCGCATCTCGCACAGGCCACGGCGACCTTACGCGCGGCACGGCGGTCTCAGGAGGTGGGGCCGAATCCCCAAGGGGCACGGGAATGATGGCGGGCCGCGGCGCCGGGCAACCGGGCGCCGCTGGCGGACCGGCTCGTCACATTCCCGTGCTCGTTCCTCAAGTTGTTGAATTCCTCAACCCACGCGACGGCGGCCTGATCGTCGACAGCACGTTCGGCGCCGGCGGTTACGCGCGCGCCATTCTGGCGGCGGCGGATTGTCGGGTCGTTGGCATTGACCGCGACCAAACCGCGATCGCGCGCGGCGCCGATCTGGTCGAGACCGCGGGCGGACGACTTACGTTGGTGGAGGACAGGTTTTCAGCGCTCGCGACAATTGTCGCGGCCGGCGAGGTCGATGGCGTCGTATTCGATCTCGGCGTGTCGTCGATGCAGCTCGACACCCCGGAGCGGGGCTTCTCGTTCCGGCTGGACGGATTGCTCGACATGCGCATGGAAACTGCCGGTCCGAGCGCCGCCGACGTCGTGGCGCACGCCTCGGAGCGCGACCTGGCCTTCGTGATCGCCTCGCTCGGCGAGGAGCGTCACGCGCGCGCCGTCGCGCGTGCCATTGTGACCGCCCGGACACGGCTGCCGATCACAACCACGACACAGCTCGCCGATATTGTGGCGCAGGTGGTGCGCACGAAACCCGGCGATATTCATCCCGCCACCCGCACATTCCAGGCGCTGCGTCTGCTGGTCAACGACGAGCTCGGCGAGCTGGAGCGCGGTCTCCTCGCCGCCGAGCACGTGCTGCGGCCAGGCGGCCGGCTTGTCGTGGTCGCGTTTCATTCGCTGGAAGATCGCATCGTGAAGACGTTCCTGGTTTCGCGCGGCGCCGCGCGACCGGGCTCCCGTCACGGTCCACCCGTTGCATCGGTCCCCGCGACTTTCCGGACCCTGACCAGGCGACCGGTCACGCCGGACGCGGCGGAGGTCGTCGCGAACCCGCGCGCCCGTTCGGCCAAGCTCCGCGCGGGCGAACGAACCAGCGCGCCCGCGCGCACGGATCCGGTGCCAACCGCACGGTTCCCGACGCTCGCCGACGTCCTGGGGGAGCAGCCATGATGATGCGGCTGCTGCATCTCATCGTGATCGGCGCGCTCGTTGCGTCCGCCGCCTACGTCTACAAGATCAAGTTCGATTCGACCCTGCGGGCCGAGCGTGTCGCGCGTTTGCGCAGCGAGATCAAGCGTGAGCGCGACACGACCGCGGCGCTGCGTGCCCAATGGGAATTGTTGGACAACCCGGCGCGCATTCAAGCATTGGCGGAGCGGCATCTGGCGCTCAAGCCGCTCGACGCGAACCAGATCGACAACCTTGATCATTTGCCGGAGCATCCGCAGCCGCCGGCGTCGCTCGAGACGCCCGACCCGATCGCGGCGATCATCGAAGGCGACAACGCGTTTCCGACCGCCGACAGCGGTCCGGCAGCAGCCCAATGACGACGCCCGAACAGCCGTCGGCGGCCGAGAAGACCGGCGCCAAGGCGCCGCGCGACGGCGCGCAGCCGTGGCATCGGCGGCTGGTGCAGAAGTTGCTCTATGGCCGCAACGTAGATCGCGCCAAAAAGGCGAGAGCGCGGCTCGGTCTTGCGGTGCTGGTGTTCTCCCTGGTCTATCTGATCATCGGCGCGCGGCTCGTGCTCTATGCGGTGGCGCCCGAAAGCCACGTCGCGCGGCGCGCCATCAACACCGACGCTGTCGCCACCGCGCGTCCCGACATTCTGGATCGTAACGGCGAGGTGCTGGCGACCGACGTCGTGACGCCGTCGCTGTTTGCCGCGCCACGCCGGATCATCGATGCGGACGAAGCGAGCGAGTTGCTGATCGCGGTGATGCCCGACCTCGCCAGCACCGATCTGCGCGAGCGCCTCGCCTCTAAGCGTGGCTTTGTTTGGCTCAAGCGCGAAATTTCTGCAAAGCAGCAACTCGAGGTGCATAAACTCGGCGTCCCCGGCCTCGGATTTCTGAACGAGACCAAGCGTGTCTACCCCAAGGGCGCCGAGGCGTCGCACGTCATTGGTCATGTCAACGTAGATAACCAGGGCATCGCCGGCCTCGAGAAATGGCTCGACGGAAACGGGCTCGCCGATCTGCACCGCGCCGGATTCGCTTCCGACCGCAATCAGGCGCCGATTGAGCTCGCGCTCGATCTTCGCGTCCAGCACGTGGTGCGGGACGAACTCGTCGCTGCACGGGAAAAATTCAAGGCGCTCGCCGCCGCCGGCATTGTCATCAACGTGCGCACCGGCGAGATCGTGTCGATGGTGTCGGTGCCGGACTACGATCCAAGCAATCCGCGGGAGGCGCTCGACCCGAGTCGCATCAACCGGCTTACCACCGGCGTTTACGAGATGGGGTCGACATTCAAGGCCCTGACCATTGCCATGGGGCTCGATTCCGGCAAGGTCAGGCTCAGCTCCACATTCGATGCGCGCATGCCGCTGCGTTTCGGCAAGTTCGACATTCACGACTTCCACGCGCAGAACCGCGTGCTGAACGTGCCGGAGATCTTCACCTATTCGTCGAATATCGGGGCGGCGCGCGTCGCGCTCGCGGTCGGCGTCGAAGGCCACAAGGCGTTCTTGCGCAAACTCGGACAACTCGACCGCTTGCGCACCGAACTGCCGGAGAGCGCCGAGCCGATCATTCCTAAGCGTTGGGGCGAGCTCAACACCATCACCATTGCGTTCGGTCACGGTCTGTCGGTTGCGCCGCTGCAGGCGGTGATGGGCGTTGCGGCGCTGGTCAACGGCGGCCACCTGATCCCGCCGACGCTGCTCAAGCGCAGCGAACAGGAGGCGCTGGCGACGTCCAAGCAAGTGATCAAGCCGGAAACCAGTACGATGATGCGCTACCTGATGCGGCTCAACGCCGAGAAGGGCAGCGCTACGAAAGTCGACGTCAAGGGCTATTATGTCGGCGGCAAGACGGGAACGGCTGACAAGGTTGTCAATGGCCGCTACTCGAAGACCAAGGTCCTGACCGACTTCATGGCGGTCGTACCGGCGGACGATCCGCGTTATCTGGTGCTGGTCATGCTTGATGAGCCCCAGCCATTGCCGGAGACCCATGGCTTCACCACCGCGGCCTGGAACGCGGGACCGGCCACCGCGCGTATTATCGCGCGCATCATGCCGATGCTCGGCGTCGAACCACGCTTCGATCTGCCCCCGGCCGACCAACAAATTCTCGCTTCCGCCGGGCGGACGCGCTAAATGAGCGGCGTGATCAGGTATCTTAATCCGCTGCCATGAAGCTGCGCGATCTTCTGCCGCCGGAGGCCAGCTGCGCCGCGCGTTACGACGCGCTGGAGATCGGAGGCATCGTGTCCGACAGCCGAGCGGTCAAACCGGGCTTTTTGTTTGTTGCGGTCCCGGGCACGAAGGCGGACGGTCTCGCGTTCGTGCCGCAGGCGCTTGCGGCGGGTGCCAGTGCGATCCTGGCCGAGCGCGCGCCGGCACTGCCGGAGACGGTGGCGCTTGCGCTCGTCTCCAACGTACGCCGCGCGCTGGCCTTGCTTGCTGCCCGCTTCTATCCGCGCCAGCCCTCTACGATCGCGGCCATCACCGGAACCAGCGGCAAGACGTCGGTCGCCGCGTTCACCCGCCAAATCTGGTCGTCGCTCGGCCACGCGGCGGCCAGCATCGGCACTATTGGGGTCGTCTCGCCTGCCGGCGCGGTCTACGGTTCGCTCACGACGCCCGACCCGATCGAACTCCACAAGACGCTTGATCGGCTCGCCGGCGCAGGCGTAACCCACCTCGCCATCGAAGCATCATCGCACGGACTTGATCAGCATCGGCTCGATGGCCTGCGCATCGGGGTCGGTGCCTTCACCAACATCACGCGCGACCATCTCGACTATCATCAAACATTCGACGCCTACCTGCGCGCCAAGCTGATCCTGTTTGAGCGGTTGGTGCGCCAGGGCGGCGTTGCGGTGATCGATGCCGATCACGATTACGCAGACGCGGTCCTCGCAGCCGCGCGCGCGCGCGGCCTCGATCTCGTAACGGTCGGTCGGCGGGGAAGCGCCATCAGGCTGATCGACACCCAGATCGAGGGCTTCGCTCAGATCATGCGGATCGCGCACGCAAGCCGCGAATACCGGGTGCGCCTGCCGTTGGTGGGGGGGTTCCAGGTTGAAAACGCGCTGGTCGCCGCTGGAATTGTGGTCGCGACCGGCGGTGACCCGGCCGCGGTATTCGAGGCGCTTGCGAATCTCGAGGGCGCCAAAGGCCGGCTCGAACTCGTCGGGGACAAGAACGGCGCGCCGGTATTTGTCGACTACGCGCACAAGCCCGATGCGCTCGCCAAGGCGCTCGATGCACTGCGGCCCTATGCCAAGCGCCGGCTTGTGGTTGTGCTGGGGGCTGGCGGCGACCGCGACCAGGGCAAGCGCCCGATGATGGGTGCCATCGCGGCCGAGAAAGCCGACCGCGTGATCGTTACCGACGACAACCCGCGCAGCGAAAATCCAGCCTCCATTCGCGCCGCGATCCGCGCCGCGGCCCCGGGAGCGCTTGAAATCGGCGATCGGCGCGCCGCCATCGGCCATGCAATCGATGAACTCGCGCCGGACGATGTGCTTCTCATCGCCGGCAAGGGTCACGAAACTGGCCAGATCGTTGGTGACAAAGTGCTGCCGTTTTCGGATCAAGAAGCGGCGCGCGAGGCAATTGCGGGGATTTCGGAGCGTCCGCGCTGACATACAGCGTGCGCGCTCCGAGTGAGGGCTTGATGAGCGTCCTGTGGACGATCGACGAAATGGCTGCGGCCATGGGCGCGCGACGGGCGGGCGACCTGCCCGAAGCCGTGGGCGGATTGTCGATCGACAGCCGTACCGTCGTGCCGGGAGAAGCCTTTTTCGCGATCAAGGGCGACGCCCTTGATGGCCACGATTTCGTTGCGACAGCGCTGCGGGCCGGCGCGGGCCTCGCAGTCGTGTCCAACAAGAAGCGCGCGGCCGTCGAGGACGATGCGCCGCTGCTGATCGTGCGCGACGTCCTGGTCGCGCTGCGCAAGCTCGCGCGTGCGGCGCGTGCCCGCGCCGCAGCGCGAGTCATCGCGGTTACCGGCTCGGTGGGAAAGACCTCGACCAAGGAGGCTTTGAGCCTCGCGCTCTCGCGCGATGGGGAGACCCATGCCTCGGTCGCATCGTTCAACAACCATTGGGGCGTTCCCCTCTCGCTGGCGCGCCTGCCCGCGAGCGCCCGCTATGCGATTTTCGAGATCGGCATGAACCATGCCGGCGAGATCGCGCCGCTCGCCAAGCTGGTGCGTCCGCATGTGGCGGTGATCACCACGGTCGAGCCGGTCCATCTCGAGTTCTTCACGTCGGTCGAGGCAATCGCCGACGCCAAGGCGGAAATCTTTGCCGGCGTCGCGCCTGGCGGCGCGGCCGTTCTCAATCGCGACAATCCGCACTTCGAGCGCCTGCGTCGCCGCGCCAAGCGCGCCGGTGTTGAGCGTATCGTGTCGTTTGGCGAGAGCGATACGGCCGACGCGCGCCTCATCAGATGCGCAACGCAGCCGGAATCCTCAACCGTCGAAGCCGATATCATGGGATCCCGGGTCGCCTACAAACTCGGCGCGCCCGGGCGGCATCTCGTGGTCAACTCGCTGGCCGTGCTGGCGGCGGCCAGCATCGTCGGCGCGGACCTCGCGCTCGCCGCCCTCGCGCTCGCCGACCTGCGTCCCGCCGCTGGACGCGGCACCCGTCTCAAACTCGCACTGCACGGCGGCGAAGCGCTCGTGATCGACGAAAGCTACAATGCGAACCCGACCTCGATGCGCGCGGCGCTCGCCCTGCTGGCGCAAGCCCCGCTGAGCGGGCACGGCCGGCGGGTCGCGGTTCTCGGCGACATGCTTGAGCTCGGCTCCAGGGCGCAGGATCTGCATCGCGATCTTGCGAATGTGATCAACGACATCGGCATTGATCTCGTGTTTTGTGCCGGTCCGCTGATGCACGCCTTGTGGCAGGCCCTTCCCTCCGAGCGGCGGGGCGGTTATGCGGAAAGCGCGGCGGCGCTGGAGCCGGACGTCGTAGCGGCGATCCATGCCGGCGATGCGATCATGGTCAAAGGGTCGGCCGGCTCGAAAATGGCGCCGATCGTCAAGGCGTTGGTCCGTCACTCATCTCGCCAGGCTGCGCCTGAGCGGACGCAAGGGTAATCATGCTCTACTGGCTGGCTAGTCTCTCCGACAAAGTCTCGGTGCTCAACCTCTTCCGCTACATCACGGTGCGCTCTGGTGGCGCGACCATCACCGCACTCGTGTTTGTGCTGGTGTTGGGCCCCATGATCATCCACCTGCTGCGCGTGCGTCAGGGCAAGGGACAGCCGATTCGGAGCGATGGCCCCAAATCCCACCTGATCACCAAGATCGGCACGCCGACCATGGGCGGGCTGATGATTTTGTTCGGGGTGTTGGTCTCGGTCCTGCTGTGGGCGAATCTCACCAACGCCTATGTGTGGGTCGTGCTGGGCGTGACGCTCGGCTACGGTGCGATCGGGTTCTACGACGATTATTTGAAGGTGACGAAGCAGACCCACGGCGGCTTTTCGGGTCGTGGCCGGCTCGCTTGCGAGGCTGTGATCGCGCTTGCCGCATGCTACGTCATCGCCAGTTTGGGCCGAACGCCCTTCAGCACCTCACTCGCCTTGCCGTTCTTCAAGGAATTGATGTTTGACCTTGGCTGGTTCTTTCTGGTCTTCGGCGCCTTCGTCATTATCGGCGCGGCCAACGCGGTCAACCTCACCGACGGCCTCGACGGGCTCGCCATCGGTCCCGTGATCATTGCGAGCGGCGCGTTTGCGGCGTTCTCCTACATCGTGGGAAATTCGGTCTACTCGGACTATCTGCAGCTTCACTACGTCGCCGGCACCGGCGAACTCACCGTGCTGTGCGGTGCTGTCATTGGAGCCGGCATCGGCTTCCTCTGGTTCAACGCTCCGCCGGCGTCGATCTTCATGGGGGATACCGGTTCACTCGCGCTCGGCGGCCTGCTTGGCGCGACCGCGGTTGCGATCAAGCACGAAATTGTCCTCGCGATGGTGGGCGGTCTGTTCGTACTCGAGGCGGTATCGGTTATCGTGCAGGTGGTTTCGTTCAAGCTCACCGGCAAGCGGGTGTTTCGGATGGCGCCGCTGCATCATCATTTCGAGCAGAAAGGCTGGACTGAGCCGCAGATCGTGATCCGGTTCTGGATCATTTCAATCGTGCTTGCGATGGCAGGCCTCGCGACCGTGAAGTTGCGCTAATGCGCGCGTCACCGAAACGTTGAATTGGGTTGAAGGCTCCATGATCCCGGTCACGTCATTCGCAGGTCGGAAAGTCGCGCTGTTCGGATTCGCCGGCTCGGGTACCGCGAGCGCCAGCGCGCTCCTGGCCGGCGGCGCCGACGTGGTGGCGTTCGACGATAGCCCCGAGCGCGTCGAAGCAGCCAACCATGCCGGCATTCCGACCGCTGACCTGCGCGAGATCGACTGGGGAAAGATCGCCGCGCTGATCCTCAGTCCGGGCGTCCCGCTGACCCACCCGGCCCCGCACTGGGCCGCAAGCCTTGCCCAAGCGGCCGGCGTTGAGGTGATCGGCGACATCGAGCTGTTTTGCCGCGAACGGCGGCTGCATGCGCCCGACGCCCCGTTCATCGCCATTACCGGGACCAACGGAAAATCCACTACCACAGCGCTGATCGCCCACCTGCTCAAAACCGCCGGCAAGGACGTACAGCTCGGCGGCAATATCGGCACCGCGATCCTGTCGCTCGAGCCACCGCGCGCCGGCCGTACCTACGTGATCGAGTGCTCGTCCTATCAGATCGATCTGGCGCCGTCGCTCGCCCCTTCGATCGGCGTGCTGATCAACCTGAGCGAGGACCATCTCGACCGCCATGGCAGCATGCGCAACTACGCCGCCGTGAAGGAACGCCTGGTGGCGGCCGTGCAGCCGGGCGGGACGGCGGTGATCGGCGTCGATGATGATTGGTGCACGGCGGCGGCCGACCGTGTCGAGCGCGCCGGCAAGCGGGTGGTGCGGATCTCGGTGCGACACCCGCTGACGGACGGGCTCTACATCGACGGCGAGCAGATCGTGCAGGCGGCCGGCGGGACCGCGCACGCCATTGCGCTTCTGGGCGGCATTCGCTCACTGCGCGGCGTCCACAATGCTCAGAACGCAGCCTGCGCCTCCGCAGCCGCGCTCGCGTCTGGTCTCGACGAGCGCGCGATCCAGCGCGGACTATGGTCGTTCCCGGGTCTCGCCCATCGCATGGAAGAGATCGGTCACAAGGGCAATGTTCTGTTTGTCAACGACTCCAAGGCGACCAACGCCGACTCGGCGGCACAGGCCCTGGCCTGCTTCAAGGACGTGTTCTGGATTGCCGGCGGCAAAGCGAAGACCGGGGGTATCGCATCGCTCGCGCGATTTTTCCCGCGCATCCGCAAGGCCTACCTGATCGGCGAAGCGGCGCCCGATTTCGCGGCGACACTCGCCGACGAAGTTGCGAGCGAGGTCGTCGAGAAGCTCGATCGTGCCGTCACGCAGGCGGCAAAGGATGCGGAAGCCTCCGGCCTGACGGATGCGGTCGTACTGCTCTCGCCGGCCTGTGCGTCGTTTGATCAATATCCAAATTTCGAGATCCGCGGAGATGCGTTTCGGACGCTGGTCAAGGCGATCCCGGGGATAGTGCCGCCCGCGAACTAGTTCCTGATTGAAATTTCTTGTTAAGCGTTTGTGAACCATAGTGGATGCACGGCGTTCGGGGCGCAGCGCACCATGACATGGTGGGTTGCCGGCTTGTGCCTGCCACACACTGAGGACCACCATGATTGCGCGCAGCCGCCGTTTCGCCTTCACCGCCTGGTGGCGAACCGTGGACAAGCTGATGCTCGCCGCCTTGCTGGTGGTGATGCTCGCCGGTATCGTGCTCTCGCTCGCCGCGAGCCCACCGGTGGCGGCGCGGCTCGGGCTTGATCCGTTTTATTTCGTCAATCGGCACGTTCTTTATCTGATTCCGGCGGTCGCGGTGATGCTCGGTACATCGCTGCTCTCGCCGCGCCAGATCCGGCGCGTCGCACTGATCGTCTTTGCGGTCAGTTTCGCGATGGTGATCGGGACGCTGTTCTTCGGCGCGGAGATTAAAGGCGCGCGGCGCTGGCTGATCATTCTCGGCGTCAACATCCAGCCCTCGGAATTCCTCAAGCCGGCGTTCGTCATCCTCACCGCCTGGCTGTTCGCCGAGTCAGCCAGCAAGCCGGACGTCCCCGCCAATGCGTTCGCGATCGTGCTGCTGTTGGCAACCATTGTGGTTCTGGTGGCGCAGCCCGATTTTGGCCAGACCACCCTCATCGCACTGGTGTGGGGCGCGCTGTTCTTCATGGCCGGGATGCGGTTCATCTGGGTGATCGGGCTCACCGGCGTGGCCGCCGGCGGGCTCATAGGCGCCACCATCATGATCCCGCACGTTGCCGCGCGTATCAAACGCTTCCTCGATCCCGCTTCGGGCGACACGTTTCAAGTCGACACCGCGGTGGAATCATTCATGCGCGGCGGATGGTTCGGCCGTGGCCCTGGCGAAGGCACGATCAAACGCGTACTGCCGGACAGCCACGCCGACTTCGTGTTCGCGGTCGCGGCCGAGGAGTTTGGCATCGTGCTGTGTCTTGCGCTCGTCGCATTGTTTGCTTTCATTGTGCTGCGTGCGCTCACTAACGCCATGCGCAATACCGATCCATTCTCGCGCTTTGCGACCGCCGGGCTCGCGATCCTGTTCGGCACCCAGTCCGCGATCAACATGGCGGTGAACCTTGCGTTGATCCCCGCCAAGGGCATGACGCTCCCGTTCATTTCCTATGGCGGTTCGTCGATCATCTCGCTCGCCTACGGCACCGGCATGATGCTCGCCCTGATGCGTGAGCGCCCCAACACTGAGCCGTTCGTTGCGGCCAAGGGTCTGGTTCCGGCTGGGAGTCCCGCTTGAGCGATGCGCTGGTCGTCGTCGCCGCCGGCGGCACAGGCGGCCATCTGTTTCCGGCGCAGGCGCTCAGTGCGGCGCTCGCGCGGCGCGGCGTCGTGGTTGATCTTGCGACCGACGCTCGCGCGACCCGGTATGGCGGCGACTTTCCAGCACGGGCAACCCACATCATCCCGAGCGCAACCGTGCATGGCGGCAACCCGGTTGCTCTTGCCCAGACCTTTGCGGCGCTCGGTCGCGGGACCGCGGTGGCGTTTCGTCTCTTTGGCCGTCTGCGGCCCGCAGCCGTTGTCGGGTTCGGCGGCTACCCGACGATTCCACCGCTGACCGCCGCGGCGCTGCGCGGCATTCCGACCGTCATTCACGAGCAGAACGGCGTCATGGGCCGCGCCAATCGTCTGCTGGCGCCGTTCGTGCGCGCGATCGCCACGAGTTTCCCCGGGGCGCTGGACCGCGAGCGCCAGCTCCTCGCCAAGGCAACCCACACCGGCAATCCGGTGCGTGAGGCCGTGATCGCGGCCGCGGATGTCTCCTACACGGCGCCTGCCGACACGCTGCGCCTGCTGGTGTTCGGCGGCAGCCAAGGCGCTCGCATCATGGCCGACATCGTGCCGGCGGCGATCGCGCTCGTCCCCGACGATGTGCGCGGCCGTCTGATGATCGTACAGCAGGCGCGCGATGAGGACGTTGCGCGCGTCGAGGGCGCCTACGGGCGGCTTGGTGTGCAGGCAACTGTTGCGCCGTTCTTCCCGGGCCTCCCGGCCCGCATGGCGGCCAGCCACCTGGTGGTATCTCGTTCCGGAGCCTCGACGGTCGCCGAGCTCGCTGCCATCGGCCGTCCCGCCATCTTGGTGCCATTGCCGCATGCCCTCGATCAGGACCAACGCGCCAATGCCAAGGTGCTGGAAGCGGCAGGCGGCGCGATCCGCATCGAGCAGGACGGATTTACGCCTGAGCGGCTCGCGGCGGAGATCGCCGCGCTTGCCAGCAACCCGCAACGGCTCGTCGCCATCGCTGCGGCCGCGCGGGGCTGCGGTGCCCTGGACGCCGCCGACCGGCTTGCGGACCTGGTGCAAAGGGTGGCAGGGCTTACCCGCGCCAACACGGGGGGTCCGAACCCATGAAACTGCCGCAGCATATCGGTCCGATCCATTTCGTCGGTATCGGCGGCATCGGCATGAGCGGGATCGCCGAGGTTTTGGCGAACCTGGGCTACACCGTCCAGGGATCCGACGTTGCCGACAGCGCCAATGTGAAACGGCTGCGCGACAAAGGCATTGCGATCGCGATCGGCCACAAGGCGGAGAATCTCAACGCCGCTGAGGTGGTGGTCGTATCCTCGGCGATCCGGCGCGACAATCCCGAGTTGGTCGCCGCGCGTGCGAGCCGCCGGCCGGTCGTGCGCCGCGCCGAAATGCTTGCTGAATTGATGCGGCTCAAGCGCTGCGTCGCCATCGCCGGAACGCACGGCAAGACCACCACGACATCGCTTGTCGCCGGTTTGCTGGAAGCCGGGCAGTTCGATCCGACCGTGATCAACGGCGGCATCATCAACGCGTACGGAACCAACGCACGGCTCGGAACCGGGGAATGGATGGTGGTCGAGGCCGACGAGTCGGACGGCACATTCCTCAAACTTCCGGCAGACGTTGCGATCGTGACCAACATCGATCCCGAGCACCTCGATCACTTCAAGACCTTCGACGCGGTGCAGGACGCCTTCAAGGCGTTCGTCGAAAATGTGCCGTTCTACGGATTTGCGGTGATGTGCAGCGATCACCCGGTGGTGCAGACGATGGTCGGACGCCTGGAAGACCGCCGCGTCATCACCTACGGAGAGAACCCGCAGGCCGATGTGCGCTTGGTTGATCTTGATCATGCCGACGGCCGTTCGCGCTTCAGCGTGCTGTTTCGCGACCGCGCCGGCAGCGAGACGCATCGGGTGAGTGGTTTGAGTTTGCCGATGCCGGGCCGCCACAACGCACTAAACGCGACCGCCGCGGTCGCGGTGGCGCGCGAGCTCGGTATTCCGGATGCGCGCATCCGCGCGGCGCTCGAGAATTTTGGCGGCGTCAAGCGCCGCTTCACCCGCACCGGCACCTGGAACGGGGTCGCGGTGATCGACGACTACGGCCATCACCCGGTCGAGATCGCAGCCGTGCTCAAGGCCGCGCGCGAATCGACCAACGGACAGGTGATCGCCGTCGTGCAGCCGCATCGCTACACGCGCCTGCAATCGCTGTTCGAGCAGTTCTGCACTTGCTTCAACGACGCCGACGCCGTCATCGTCGCGCACGTTTATCCGGCCGGCGAAGCGCCGATCGATGGCGTCGACCGCGATCATTTCGTCGCCGGGCTGCGCGCGCACGGGCATCGCCAGGTCATTGCGCTCGACGGCCCGGATCAACTCGCAGGGGTGGTAAGGGGACTCGCGCGGCCGGGCGACTACGTCGTCTGCCTCGGCGCAGGGTCAATTACCCAGTGGGCCTACGCGCTACCCGGCGAATTGGCCGGCGCGGCCGCTTGAGCGATCGTTTGCGCCGGCCGCTCCGATGTTCCTCGATCTCATCCCACAACTGAAGGCAGTGATGCCAAGCCTGCGTGGGCGTCTCCTGGCAAATCAGCCGCTGGCGGAGCTGACCTGGTTCCGGGTCGGCGGACCGGCACAGCTCCTGTTCATGCCCGAAGATGAGAGCGATCTCGCGCATTTTTTGGCGCAGCTGCCCGCCGACATCGATGTCACCACCGTCGGTCTCGGTTCCAATCTCATCGTGCGGGACGGCGGCATTCCGGGCGCGGTGATCAGGCTTGGACGCGGTTTTGGTGCCGTGACGGTTGAGTCCGATACGCGTGTTCGCGCGGGCGCGGCCGTGCCGGACGTGCGGGTCGCCCGCGCCGCCCAGGAGGCCGGCATCGCCGGGCTCGCGTTCTATCGGGGGATCCCGGGCGCCGTTGGTGGGGCCTTGCGCATGAACGGCGGGGCCTACGGCCGCGAGACCAAGGACGTGCTGATCGAAGCGCGCGGCGTCGATCGCGCAGGACGTGTCCGGGTGTGGTCGAATGCGGACCTGCACTACAGCTACCGGCACTGCGGCGCCCCCGAGGACGTGATTTTCACCCAAGCGCTGTTCCAAGGCACGTCCGGCGATCCGGCGGCGATCGCGCAGGAGATGGACAAGATCACGGAGTCACGCGAGGCAACGCAGCCGATCAAGAGCCGCACCGGTGGATCGACCTTCAAGAATCCGCCAGGCCAGAAGGCTTGGCAATTGATCGACGCGGCCGGTTGTCGTGGTCTTGTGATCGGCGGCGCGCAGGTGTCGCCGATGCACTGCAACTTTCTGATCAACCTGGGCGGCGCAACCGCGGGCGACATCGAGACGCTGGGTGAGACCGTGCGTCGGCGCGTGCTCGATCATTCCGGTGTCACCCTTGAATGGGAGATCAAGCGAATCGGACGGGAAGGAGTAGGCGCGTGAAACACGTCGCCGTGCTGATGGGCGGCTGGTCGGCGGAACGCGAGATCAGTCTGCGGTCGGGCAAGGCCTGCGCCGATGCACTCGAACGCCAGGGCTTTCGGGTGTCGCGCATCGACGTCGCGCGCGATATTGCGTCCGTTCTTGCTGCCACGGCGCCGGATGTCGTGCTCAACGTGCTGCACGGCCGGCCCGGCGAGGACGGGACGATCCAGGGCATCCTGGAAATCATGCAAATTCCTTACAGCCACTCCGGCGTGCTCGCCTCCGCGCTCGCGATGGAAAAGGACCACGCCAAGACGGCCCTGAGCGCGGGCGGGGTTCCGGTTCCTCCCGGGTGCGTGGTGTCGCGATTCGCGGCTGCCAAGGCCCATCCGCTCGAGCGCCCTTACGTGATCAAGCCGATTGCCGAGGGGTCGAGCGTCGGGGTCTTCATCGTCACCAAGGAACACGCGCACCCGCCCCAGGAGTTGACCCGCGAGGATTGGGCGTTCGGCGACAATGTGTTGTGCGAGACCTACATCCCCGGGCTTGAGCTGACTTGTGCCGTCATGGGCGACCGCGCGCTCGATGTGATCGAGATCGTGCCGACGGTAAGGTTCTACGATTTTGAAGCCAAGTATGCTCCGGGAGGCTCCAAACACCTTCTTCCGGCACCGCTTAAACCAAATGTTTACCAAGAAGTTAGAAGTTTGGCTCTTCAGGCGCATGAGGCGCTCGGATGTAGGGGCGTTAGTCGAGCGGATTTCCGCTATGACGAACGTGCGGGGACGGCGGGGCTCTACTGCCTCGAAGTCAACACGCAACCAGGCATGACCGAAACGTCACTGGTGCCCGAGCTCGCAGCATATGCGGGCATCACGTTTGAAGAGCTGGTGCGATGGATGGTCGAGGACGCCTCGCTCAACCGCTGAACCGCGCAGAGCCGGCCGCTGGTCCGGTCGAGCGCCGACGTGCATCGCGCCGGCCTGGCAGCCGCGCGCTGGTGCCCGTGCGGCCGCGGCCGGTCGGTCGCCTTGAGCGCTTGGTCGCACGTTACGCGCCGGTGCTCGAGCGCCTGCGGCTGACGCGCGGCGGGGGGATCGCTGCCTCCATAATCCTGATTGCGGCGGCGGCAACCTATGGAGTCGTCAAAGGCGACCATGTCGACACGGTCGCATCCGCTTTGCATGACCTGCGCGACGCCGCCGGCAACACCGCCGGCTTTCGCATCAAGGGTGTCGCGCTGACCGGGAACAAACATCTCAATCGCGAGGAAATCCTCGCGCGCGCCGGCGTGACCGGCAACACCGCGCTGTTATTCTTCGATGTCGCCAATGCGCGCGCACGCTTGCTGGCGGATCCCTGGATCTCCGATGCGACGATCCAGAAGCTCTATCCCGATCGGCTGCAGATCACGCTGACCGAGCGCGAGGCGTTCGCGCTCTGGCAGAAGGACGGCCGCGTCAGCGTGATCGGTGCCGACGGCACCGTGCTCGAGCCGTTCGTGTCGCGGCCCTACATCCCGCTCCCGCTCGTGGTCGGACGCGGCGCCGAAGCGCGCGCCAAGGAATTTCTCGCCTTGCTCGCCCGCTATCCCGAGGTTCACGACAACGTGCTGGCCTCAATTCTGATCGCCGAGCGGCGCTGGAACCTGCGGCTCAAGAACGGCATCGACGTCCGCCTGCCCGAGCAGGACACCGAGGGCGCGTTGGCCGAGCTCGTCGCACTCGATCACGACAAGAAACTCATGACCCGCGACGTCGCGGCGATCGACCTGCGGCTGCCTGACCGGGTCACCGTGCGGCTTTCCGAGGCTGCGGCGCAGGCGCGCGAGAGCGCCATCAAGGAGCGGGCAAAGGCCCGCAAGGGAGGCGCCGCATGAGCACGCTCAATTACGGCCTCACCCCGAAGATGAAACCGGTCTCGCCGCGGCGCTCCGCGCTGGTCGTGGCGCTCGACATCGGCACCAGCAAGATCGCCTGCCTGATCGCGAAGCTGCGTCCCAACGCGCAGGGTGAAGCGTTGCGCCGACGCAGTCATTCGATCGAGGTGCTCGGCTTCAGCCACACGATCTCGCACGGGATCAAGGGTGGGGCGGTGGTCGATCTGGTCGCTGCCGAGGCAGCGGTGCGCAACGCCGTTGATCTCGCCGAGCGCTCGGCCAAGGTCCAGGTCGATGCCATCGTGGCGTCGATCTCGGCCGGGCGAATCGGCAGCGAGCGCCTCGCCGCCGAAGTCGATATCCAAGGAAGCGTCTCCGACAACGACATCGCCCGCGCGCTCGCCGCCGGTCACCGCAGCTCGGCTCGGCAGGGGCGCGTCCTGCTGCACGCGCTGCCGATCGGCTTCTCGCTCGACGGGACCCACGGGGTGCGCGAACCGCGCGGGATGCTGGCCCGCCGCTTCGGTCTCGACATGCACCTTGCGACCGCCGATCTCGGTGCCTGCCGCAACCTGATGCTGGTGATCGAACGCTGCCATCTCGACGTCGAGGCCATGGTCGCAGGCGCATACGCGTCCGGGCTGTCAACGCTCGCCGATGATGAGGCGGATGTTGGCGCCGCGGTGGTCGATTTCGGCGCCGGCACCACGACGCTCTCCGTTTTCGGCAACGGCCGATTCGTGCATGCCGACGGTTTTGCGCTCGGCGGCAATCACGTCACGATGGACTTGGCGCGCGGACTTTCGATCGGTCTGCAGAGCGCCGAACGGCTCAAGACGCTTTACGGCAATGTGCTTCCCGGCGGCTCGAACGATCGCGATCTGATCGCGCTTCCAGAGGTGCGCGGCGAGGACGCCCCCGCGTCCGTCTCGCGCGGCACGCTGACCCAAATCATCGGGCCGCGGATCGAGGAAATTCTCGAAATGGTGCGCGACCGCTTGATGACCTCGCCGCTCGCGGCGGAGCCGCGCGGGCGCGTCATTCTCACCGGCGGGGGCAGCCTGCTCACCGGTTTGGCCGACCTCGCCGGCCGCATTCTGGGCCGGCCGGTTGCGCTCGGTCGTCCGCTCGGAATCGCGGGCTTGCCCGATGGCGCCAAGGGACCGGCGTTTGCCGCCCTGGCCGGGCTCCTGGTCTACCCCCAGGCCGCGCATCTCGAGCATTTCGAGCCGCGTCACACGCGGCAATACCGAGCCGAGACGGGCGGCTACGTCGCCCGCGTCGGACGATGGCTGCGGGAAAGCTTCTGATGCGGGGCGCAACTCGCACACGGATACAGACGCAGGCCGGTCGCGTGTGCGGCACGCGACCGATCACCTATCAGGAAATTAACAGCGCCGGTGGCGGACCGGCGGCAACCGGCGGCTCGCTCCGCCCCAACAAGAGGCACCCATGAGCATCAATCTAAAAATTCCCGACATCAGGGAGTTGAAGCCGCGGATCACCGTGTTCGGAGTCGGCGGTGCCGGCGGCAACGCCGTCAACAACATGATCACCGCGGGGCTCCAGGGCGTCGATTTCGTCGTCGCCAATACCGACGCCCAGGCGCTGACGTTGTCGAAGGCGGAGCGCATCATCCAGATGGGCGTGACCGCCACCGAAGGCCTCGGCGCCGGTTCGCAACCCGAGGTCGGCCGCTCCGCCGCCGAGGAAGTCATCGACGAAATCCGCGATCACCTGACCGGCGCCCACATGGTGTTTGTCACCGCCGGCATGGGCGGCGGCACCGGCACCGGCGCAGCGCCGGTTGTCGCCAAGGCCGCCCGCGATCTCGGCATCCTCACGGTCGGGGTCGTCACCAAGCCGTTCCACTTTGAAGGCCAGCGCCGCATGCGCGTCGCGGAGACGGGCATCACGGAGCTGCAGAAGGGCGTAGATACCCTGATCATCATTCCGAACCAGAACCTGTTCCGGGTCGCGAATGAAAAGACCACCTTCGCCGACGCCTTCGCGATGGCCGACCAGGTGCTCTACTCGGGCGTTGCCTGCATCACCGACCTGATGGTGAAGGAGGGCCTGATCAATCTCGACTTTGCCGACGTGCGCGCGGTCATGCGCGAGATGGGCAAGGCCATGATGGGCACCGGCGAGGCATCCGGCGAGAAGCGCTCGCTGCGTGCCGCCGAGGCGGCGATCTCAAACCCGCTGATCGACGATGTGTCGATGCGCGGCGCCAAGGGTCTGTTGATCTCGATCACCGGCGGCAACGACCTTACGCTCTACGAGGTGGACGAGGCCGCGACGCGCATCCGCGAGGAGGTCGATCAGGAAGCCAACATCATCGTCGGCGCCACGTTCGATCAGAGCCTGGAAGGCATCATTCGCGTGTCAGTGGTCGCGACCGGGGTCGATCAGGCGGTTGCGCCGCGCTCGGCGACGCCGCAGGAAACGCGGGTCGCCGAGGTGACGCAGCGCATGCGCGCCGAAGCGCCGCCGCGGACGCACGAACGCAACGAAGTGCGCGCCGCGCCGCCTGCTCCGGCGGCGTTACCGCCGCAACAGCCACGAGCGACGCCAGCCTCGATCCAGGCACAGGCTGCGGCCGCGGTTGCCGCCGCCTTACTCCCGCGCGGGGGCGCTGACGATCTCACCATCCGGCCGATCCCGCCGAAGCCGTCCCTGTTCGTGGAAACCGGGACGCAAGAGCCGGCGCCGGAACCGCCGCCGCCCAAGACCTTCATTCCCCCGCAGCCGGAACGCCCGCAGGCGCGCCCGCGCATGCCGAGGATCGACGAACTGCCGGTGCCGGCGCAGAACCAGTTGCGCGCCCGCGAGCGTATCGAGCCGGTCGAAGATCCGATGGATAAGCCGCGCATGTCGCTGTTGCAGCGGCTGGCGTCCGTCGGCCTCGGCCGCAAGGAGAGCGAGGAGGAGCAATATCATCCGCAGCCGGCGCCGCCGCCGCGCTCCGTGCAGATGCCCGAGCGTCCGCGTCCGGTTGCGCGCTTGCCTGAAGCGCACCCGCAGGAGCCGGTGTCGGAGTTCGCCAAGCGCTCGCCGCCGCCCTCGCTCGGGCTTGATCTCGATCGGCCCGCGCCGTCGCACGGCGGAGGCGTCGACGACCAGCTCGACATCCCGGCATTTCTCCGCCGGCAGGCGAATTAGCAAAACGAATCAAAGGCTTTCTATTGCGCCGCAGCGCGGGTCAAAACCCCGCTGCGGCGCTTCTTTATTGCGCAAATGATACATTGTTTGATGCGCTCGCATGTCCTGCGGGGCGATCCGCGATCCCCTTTTGGCGCGCGTCGGCGACCCGGATGAGGGACCGTGGAGCAGTGCGACGGTGTCTGCGCACCAAGCCATAAGTCTAGTGATTACAATGGTATAGACGACGCCCATTGGGCGACGCGGTGGTCCCAATGTGACCGCGCGTCGATTCGGTTTCATCGATGTGCCGGTCGCAAGGCGACATCCCGTTTGAAATAGGACTTCTTCAAGGTAACAGTCGGTAAAAAAGCGTGAGTTGGTGCAGTGCGACAGTACGGTTAAGGTTCGCATCGCTAACGGGCTTTTCGCTTGGGATGAGCTTCGCCGGGTGTCTGGGTGGCACCCGGGAAAGTGGCGAAATGGCGACGGGTGCCTTAGGGCGAGATATTGGGGCAAACCTCACGACTGCTGCCACATCTGATTTGGTTGCTGCGGGCGCGAGGTTTCAAGGGGGTAGGGGCATGAAGGCGGGCAAGCAGACCACGCTTTGCAACGAAGCGTCCGTTTCCGGAATCGGTGTCCATTCCGGATCTCCTGTCACTCTCACACTTCATCCTGCCGACGCCGGCACGGGAATTGTTTTCCTGCGCACCGGTTTGCCGGGCCGCTCCGATTGCGAGATCCGCGCCGATGTGCGCGCCGTGACCGCGACCGAATTTGCCACCGTGTTGGGTGATGATGATGGCCCGCTGTGCGCGACCGCCGAGCACGTCTTGGCTGCGCTCGCCGGCCTTGGTGTCGACAATGCCGTTGTCGAGGTCGACGGACCCGAGGTCCCGATCATGGATGGCAGCGCCGAGGCGTTCGTTGCCGCCATTGACCACGCGGGCGTGCGCACGCTTGATGCGCGGCGCCGTTATCTCAAAGTCCTCAAGCCGATCCAGGTCACGCGCGATCACGCCCGTGGCGAGCTTGTTCCCAATAGCAACGGGCTACGGCTCGACGTGGAGATTTCGTTCGACCATCCCTCGATCGGCCACCAGCGCTGCGTCATCGATGTGACGCCCGACGGTTTTCGGCGCGAGCTTGCGCGCGCGCGCACCTTTGGGTTCATGCGCGACGTCGCCAAGTTGTGGAACCAGGGTTATGCGCTCGGCGCCAGCTTCGACAACACGCTCGTGGTGAGCGAAACCCGCGTGCTCAACGCCGACGGGCTGCGCTACCCGGACGAGTTCGTCCGTCACAAGACCCTCGACGCGCTCGGTGACCTGGCGCTGGCCGGCATGCCGCTGCTCGCGACCTACCGATCCGTGTGCGGCGGGCATACCCTCAATCACGCCATCGTCTCGGCGCTGATGGCCGACCCGACGGCTTGGACTATGGTCGAAGCCGCTCCCACGGCCCCTCCGCGGCGCGTGCGCGGCCATGCGGGCGTAACCTCGCTGGCCCCGGCCTACGGTCCGGACGTTTCCTGAGCACCTAGGAACAGGGTCGAGCGTCCGTGCCCGCCACATTCCGGGCCGAATGTGCGCCTATTTCTCAAGCTCTTGGTGGGTAGGTCGCAGCCGCGGGGGCAAGGGGCTGGATGGGGTCCGGGTTGTCACGGAGTGAAGCCTTGCTAGGCGTGCGCGCGCTTGCGCGCGGGCTCTTTTTGGTGCTGGCGCTGGCGTTCCTCGGCGCATGCAGCGATTTCAGCCTGTTCGCCAAGGAGGAAACACCGCCCGATGAGGCGGCCGACCAGCTCTATAACCAGGGCGTCTTTCTTCTGAACGAGAAGAAGGACTTCAAGGAAGCCGCCAAGAAGTTCGAAGAGGTCGACCGCCAACATCCGTATTCAGATTGGGCGCGCAAGTCGCTCATCATGTCGGCCTACGCCTATTATGAGGCGCGGGCGTACGACGACTGCATCGCGACGGCCAAGCGCTACATCAGCCTGCACCCCGGCACGCCGGAGGCGCCCTACGCCCAGTACCTGATCGGCTCGTCCTATTACGATCGGATTCCCGACGTCAGCCGCGACCAGGGAACCACCGAAAAGGCCATCGCGGCGCTCGACGAAGTCAACCGCAAGTACCCGACCAGCGAATACGCCAATTCGGCCCGGCGCAAGATCGAGATGGCGCGGGATCAGCTCGCCGCCAAGGAGATGGAGATCGGGCGCTACAACATGCAGAAGAAGAACTTCATCGGCGCCATCAACCGCTTCAAGGTCGTCGTCACGCAATATCAGACCACGCGCCACGTCGAGGAAGCGCTGCTGCGGCTTACCGAGTGCTACATGACGCTCGGCATTGTGCAGGAGGCGCAGACCGCGGCGGCCGTGCTCGGGCACAATTTCCCCGACAGCAAGTGGTACCAGCAGGCATACGACCTGGTGAAAGCCGGCGGAGCCGAGCCGAAGCAGAAGGAAGACTCCTGGATTAGCCAGGCGTTCAAGAAAGTCGGGCTTGGCGGTCTGACCCGCAGCTGACGTTTCCCCCACCTAGCGCACTAGTCGCCGGATGCTGCGGCCGGCAGTTGTACGAATCGGGAACTGCTCTAAAACGGGCTGGCTTCGTGGTGGCGACAAGTGCGAGGGCGCCTGATGCTGACCCGGCTCTCGATCCGCGACATCGTCCTGATCGATCGCCTCGATATCGATTTTGCCTCCGGCCTGTCGGTGCTCACCGGCGAGACTGGCGCAGGCAAGTCGATCCTGCTTGACGCCTTCGCGCTGGCCCTTGGTGCGCGCGGCGACGCCGGCCTCGTGCGCGCCGGCGCCGAGCAGGGCCAGGTCACCGCCGCGTTTGACGTTCCGGCCGACCATCCGGCCCGCGCCCTGCTGACGGCGAACGATATTCCGGTCGAGGACGAGCTCATCATGCGGCGCGTGCAGCTCGCTGACGGCCGCACCCGCGCATTCGTCAACGACCAGCCAGTCGGTGTGCAGATGCTGCGCGGCCTCGGCGGCGCGCTCGTCGAAATTCACGGCCAGCATGACGAACGCGCGTTGGTTGATGCCGCTACCCACCGCGCATTGCTCGATGCCTTCGGTGGCCTCGACGCGCAGGTCACCGAGATCGGCCGCCTTTGGCACGAACGGCGACAGGCGGAAACCGCCGTCATCGAGCACCAGGGCGAGGTCGAGCGCGCGCAACGCGAGGCGGAATTCCTGCGCCACGCGGTGGCGGAGCTTGGCAAGCTTGCTCCGGAGGCGGGCGAGGAGACGGCGCTCGCCGAGCGGCGGACCGTGATGATGCAGGGCGAAAAGGTCGCGGCCGATCTGCGCGACGCATTGGATGCGGTTACGGGCTCGGCCTCGCCAGTCCCGGGTCTGGCGGCGGCCGTGCGCAGGCTGGAACGCCGGCAGGGGCAGGCGCCCGCGCTGATTGCGCCGGCGGTGAAAGCCTTCGACGTGGCGCTCACCGCCTTGGACGAAGCGCGCAGCGATCTTGAGCGCGCGCTCGCGGCCGCGGACCACGATCCCGCCGAGCTCGAACGCATCGAGGAACGGCTGTTTGCATTGCGGGCGGCCGGTCGCAAATACAACGTGGCGGTCGATGACCTGGCGGCGCTCGGTGCACGCTGCGCCGCTGATCTCGACCTGATCGATGCCGGCGCGCAGCGCCTCGCACAACTGACCGAGGCCGCGCGCGAGGCGGACGCGCGCTTTGCCGCGGCTGCGGCTGCGCTGGCGCAAGCGCGCCGCCGGGTCGCCACGCGGCTCGATAAGGCGGTGAACGCCGAACTCGTGCCGCTGCGGCTCGAACGCGCGCGCTTCTCCACCAATAGCGAAAGCGTCGAACCCGGTCCGACCGGCACCGACCGCATCGAGTTCTGGGTGCAGACCAATCCCGGCACCCGTCCGGGCCCGCTGATGAAAATCGCCTCCGGCGGCGAGCTCGCCCGCTTTCTGCTGGCGCTCAAGGTCGTGCTCGCCGGGCGCGGCTCGGCGCCGACCCTGGTGTTCGATGAAATCGACACCGGCGTCGGCGGTGCGGTCGCCGATGCGATCGGCGTGCGGCTCGCCCGCCTCGGCCAGCGCGTGCAGGCCCTAGCGGTGACCCACGCGCCGCAGGTCGCAGCCCGCGCGCAGCATCATTATCTGATCACCAAGGATGCGCTCGACAAAGGTAAGCGGGTCGCCACGCGCGTGAGCGAACTTGCCGCGGACCGCCGCCGCGAGGAGATCGCCCGCATGCTCGCCGGCGCTGAGATCACGGCCGAAGCGCGCGCCGCTGCCGAGCGTCTGATGCGCGCCGGATAGCCAGCCGACCTCGCGCGCGAGCGGTGAAACCACCATGTGATGAGTTCGTTCATGAAGGCAAAAAAAAATCCACAAAATACCCCGCCCGATGAACTCACCCAGGCGCAGGCCAAGACCGAGCTCAAGCGTCTCGCGCAAGAGATCGCAGCGCACGACGAGCGCTACTATCAAAACGACGCCCCGACCATTTCGGATGCGGATTATGACGCGCTGCGCCGCCGCAACGCGGCAATCGAGGCCCGCTTTCCGGCGCTGGTGCTTGCCGATTCGCCTTCGCGCCGCGTAGGCGCCAGGCCGGCGCGGGGCTTTGCCAAGCTGCGCCACGCGGTGCCCATGCTTTCGCTCGACAACGCCTTCAGCGACGAAGATGTGACCGATTTCGTCGATCGCATTCGCCGCTTCTTGCGCCTTCCCGCGGATGAGCCGCTGGCGTTTACGGCCGAGCCGAAGATCGACGGCCTCTCGCTGTCATTGCGTTACGAAGGCGGTCGGCTGGTGAACGGGGCGACCCGAGGCGATGGCATCGAGGGTGAAGACGTCACCGCCAATGTGAAAACGCTGGAAAATATCCCGCACGAACTCCGCGGCCGGCGTGTTCCGGCACGCTGCGACATTCGCGGCGAAGTCTATATGACCAAGTCGGCGTTTCTCGCGTTGAATGAACGCCAGCAGGAGGCGGGCAAGCAGGTGTTCGCCAATCCGCGCAATTCGGCGGCGGGCTCGCTGCGCCAGCTCGACGCGTCGATCACCGCGTCGCGTCCGCTCGGGTTCTTCGCGTACGCGTGGGGGGAGATGAGCGAGCTGCCGGAAAAGACCCAGCACGGCATGCTTGATTGGTTCGCGCGCTGCGGTTTTACCACCAATCCGTTGATGAAGCGCTGCAACTCGGTCGAGGAGTTGCTCGAGTTTCACCGCGAGATCGAGCTCGCGCGCGGCACGCTCGACTACGATATCGACGGCGTCGTCTACAAGGTCGACCGGCTCGACTGGCAGGAACGATTGGGATTTGTGTCGCGCACGCCGCGCTGGGCAATCGCGCACAAATTTCCGGCCCAGCGCGCCACCACGATTGTCCGCGGCATCGACATTCAAGTCGGCCGCACCGGTGCACTCACGCCGGTTGCAAAGCTCGAGCCGGTGACGGTCGGCGGCGTGGTGGTGCAGAACGCGACCTTGCACAATGCCGACGAGATCGCGCGCCTCGACGTGCGCATCGGCGACACCGTCGAGGTCCAGCGGGCCGGTGATGTCATCCCTCAGGTCTTGGGTGTCGTGTTGGAGAAGCGGCCCTCGGACGCGAAGCCGTATCGTTTCCCGACCAAATGTCCGTGCCCGCTGCACACGCCGGTCATTCGCGAGACAACTGCAACCGGAGAAGAAGGCGCGGTCACGCGCTGCACCGGCGAGTTTGCTTGCCCCTACCAGCGCATGGAACACCTCCGCCACTTTGTGTCGCGCCGCGCGTTCGATATCGAGGGGCTCGGCGAGAAACAGATCGCATTGTTCTACGACGAAGGTTGGGTCAAAGAGCCGGCCGACATCTTCACGCTCGAGGCGCGCAACAAGAAGATCAAGCTAGAGGATTACGAAGGCTTCGGGGAAACCTCGGTGCGCAATCTGTTCGGTGCGATCAACACCCGCCGCGAGATCGCGCTCGAGCGTTTCATCTACGCGCTCGGCATCCGTCATATCGGCGAAACCACCGCGCAGGCGCTGGCGCGCGGCTACGGCACCTGGAAGGCATTTCACGATGCGGCGCGCGCGGTCGCCAAGGGCGACGCTGAGGCGCGCGAGGATATGGATGCGCTCGACCAGATTGGCGACACGGTGATCGACGCGATCGCCAGCTATTTCGGCGAGTCCCACAACGTGAAGATGGTCGAGCGTCTGACGGAGCACGTTCGCATCGGCGCGGCGGAACGGCCGCGCACCAACTCCGCCATTGCCGGCAAGACCGTGGTGTTCACCGGCACGCTCGAAAAGATGACGCGCGATGAGGCCAAGGCGATGGCGGAGCGGCTGGGCGCCAAAGTTTCGGGTTCGGTGTCTAACAAGACCGACATTGTGGTGGCGGGGCCGGGCGCGGGATCAAAGCTCGCCAAGGCGAAGGAGTTTGGCGTCGACGTGCTGAGCGAAGACGAGTGGCTCAAGCTGGTGGCGCGTTAAGGGCTCGAAGGTGGCGGTTCGGCCGTCGGCGTTGCGAACGCCGCGGATCGCCTTGTTCGGCGCCCATTCTCAACGATCGATGACCGCAACTTGATGCGCATTGCCGTAATCCAAGACATCAGCCAAGCCGTTCTCGTAGCTGGGAGCTTGTCGGCGGATCGGATGACGGTCTCGGCATGACCGTAGAGGTGTCGACGGCACAGGAATAGTGGACCAAAGCGTATCCGGTCGGAATCGTGCTAGTTACCGCCGATACCTATTTGCGCTTGCGCTGGAGGCTCAATGGAAGAATTCAACATCAGTGTTTCTCGCATCGAGACGATCGCGCCCGCCGGCGGCGATCAGGAAGTTTGCATCACGTTCAAATTCGAACGGCCCCCGATTGATTTTCAAGTCCCGATATTTTTGAAGCATAGCGATTTTGACGACACCGAAATGGTCAGGGCGGCGCGAAACGCGCTGCATCGCATTTTCGTGGATCTGGCCAACCAGTGTGAGAGCTGGAGTTTGACAAGGGCGGAGTTGCAGGAACTGGTTAGCTTGAATGTACGTCCAGCGGTGCCAAGAGACGCGCCTTAGCGTGCACACCGCGCCGTCGCTTGATGCAGGTCGTGAGAGTGTTTGCGGGAACCAGCAGCAGGCAAATCAGGAAAAGCACCCGGACTCAAATTCCGTAAACCTTCGGCAGGCGTTGACCTCGCTATTCGACCGCAGGGTTCCCATATGAGTTTGGTTATCCGTTCCAAACCAGGTTCGGTGACGATAGTGAGTCGAGTCCTGCTGGAGGTCCAACATGCCTATGGCGAAGCAATTTCGTGCCAAAGCGGCCGAATACAGGCAGCAGATTGGGCAAGCAACGGAACCCAGCGCAATCCGCGAATTTGAGGAGCTGGAACGTAGTTTTACCGAGCTTGCCGACAATGCAGCCTGGTTGGCGGATAATTCGGACAAAACGCTACACGCGGGGGAAAACGACGTCGGCTACTATGCCGGCCTTGCCACATTGCGTGGTGCGAGCCTTGCTGAAGAACGCGATACCGATCTCGCCGAGCAGGAGAAGCATATTCTTCGCCGCTTGGGCGCCGCGATCATCATGCAGTGGAATACTCTGCCTAAAAAGTTGCGAAAGGAACTCTTTGACAACGCCAGCTCCATGAAAGACCAGCCGCAAACCAGCGTCCTGAGGGGGAAGATCGCCCGTTTCCTGCACAAACACAAGAACGACAAGTTCTCGAGCGCCAAGACGAACTGATCGCAGCCCGCGCGGGCGAATATTTCATAAAGGCCCGTTTGCGCGTCCCGCTGCCCAGTCGCCGCAAGGAGCGACGCCGACACTATAAGCACGCAGCATTTCCTTAGGTTGAATTTACAAATTGACCCAATGCCTCAGCCACGAGGCGCCGCTTGTCTCTCTCGCCGCGCTGAGCAGCCTCAATAATGCGTTGCGCGAGCAAGTCGCGCGTTTCGATAGCGCGACTGTCGGCGGCCAACGGGCTGTCCGAGACCTGCAGCGATAGCCACGCAGCGTCAAACGCCGATGCCAGAATTATCGTGGTATCGGCATCGAATGTATGTTTTCCAAGAAGCTTGAGTATCGACATCACCTCTCGCTTCACCTCTCGCTCTTTCTAACGGGAGCTCGATCGGTCACACAACCAAGGCCGTCCTGCCCGAGGTGTGGCGCTACCTCGACGCTTCAACCCGAGTGCACGAGGGGCCGCGTTTCTTGGCGTAGCGGTTCGCGAACTTCTTCAGCTCTTGCTGCGGCCTCCGCCCTATCGATCGCCTCTTCAAGCATCAATTTTCGGATTTGATGCTTGATGGCGATTGTCGCAGGAAGTTTGATTTTTCGTCCGAAACGATGCGTGAGCATTAGAGGCTCCTGTGACTGAGAGCTGGCTTTTGAGACAGCAAGCGGACGCCTGGCCCGCCTATCGGGCCGCTACGCCTCAGCACACTTGCCGTTGCTAGCTGAGCCGCAGGGCGGGTATCAGGTTTGTAAGAAGGCCGCGCACCTCAGAAGTCCATGCCGCCGCCCATTCCTCCACCCGGGCCTCCCGGCATTCCATGACTCTGCGGCTTCGGAAGTTCGGCAACCATCGCCTCGGTGGTAATCAGCAGACCTGCGATGGAGGCCGCGCCCTGCAGCGCGGTCCGCACGACTTTGGTCGGGTCGATGATGCCCTTCGACACCAGGTTGCCGTACTCGCCGGTCTGTGCGTCGTAGCCGTAGGCGTAGGTTTCCTTTTCCAGGATCTTGCCAACGACGATTGAGCCATCCTCGCCGGCGTTGATCACAATCTGGCGCGCCGGCCAGGATAGCGCCTTCTTAACAATCTCAATGCCGGTGCGCTGGTCGTCGTTGTGGACTTTGAGCTTATCCAGCGCCTTGATGGCGCGCAGCAGTGCAACGCCGCCGCCAGGCAGGACACCTTCCTCAACCGCGGCGCGGGTTGCGTGCATGGCGTCGTCGACGCGGTCCTTGCGCTCCTTCACCTCGATCTCGGTCGCGCCGCCGACGCGGAGCACTGCGACGCCGCCGGCGAGCTTGGCCAGCCGCTCCTGCAGCTTCTCCCGGTCATAGTCAGAGGTTGTTTCCTCGATCTGCGCCTTGATCTGGGCAATGCGCGCCTGGATGTCGGCCTTCTTGCCCGCACCTCCGACGATTGTGGTGTTCTCCTTCTCGATCATCACCTTCTTGGCGCGGCCAAGCATGTTAATTGTGACGGTCTCAAGCTTGATCCCGAGGTCGGCGGAGACCATGGTGCCGCCCGTGAGGATCGCAATGTCCTCGAGCATTGCCTTGCGACGATCGCCGAAGCCGGGCGCTTTGACCCCTGCGACCTTGAGGCCGCCGCGCAGCTTGTTGACCACGAGCGTGGCCAGCGCCTCACCCTCGATGTCCTCGGCAATGATCAACAACGGCTTGCCCGCTTGCACCACCGCTTCCAGCAACGGGAGTAGCTCTTGCAAGCCGGAAAGCTTCTTCTCGTAGATCAGGATGTACGGGTCTTCCATCTCCACCCGCATTTTGTCGGCATTGGTTACGAAGTAAGGCGAGATGTAGCCGCGGTCGAACTGCATGCCTTCGACCACTTCAAGTTCGGTCTCGAGCGACTTTGCTTCTTCGACCGTGATCACGCCTTCGTTGCCGACCCGTTTCATTGCATCGGCGATGAAACGACCGATCTCCGCATCGCCATTGGCCGAGATGGTGCCGACCTGTGCGATCTCCTCGTTCGAGGTGACATTCTTGGAGTTCTTCTGGAGGTCAGCCACAATGGTCTCGACCGCAAGGTCGACGCCACGCTTGAGATCCATCGGGTTCATGCCGGCTGCGACAGCCTTGGCACCTTCCCGGACAATCGCATGAGCGAGCACGGTGGCGGTGGTTGTGCCATCGCCGGCCTGATCCGACGTCTTTGAGGCGACCTCGCGCACCATCTGGGCGCCCATGTTCTCGAACTTGTCCTCGAGCTCGATTTCCTTGGCGACGGTCACGCCGTCCTTGGTGATGCGCGGTGCGCCATACGACTTGTCGAGTATGACGTTGCGGCCCTTCGGGCCGAGCGTAACGCGTACCGCGTGCGCAAGTGTATCTATCCCGCGCAGCATTCTGTCGCGCGCGTCGACCGAGAATTTCACTTCCTTGGCAGACATCTCAACATTCCTTTTTGTTCGACCTGATCTCGCGGACGAGCCTCAGCGATGAAGTTCATTGATCCGATGTTTTCTCATTCTTCGAGGCGGTCCTCTTCACGGTCCCTCACGATGAGAACTTCGAGCGCCTCAGGCGGCCTTTTTCTTGGCCTCAGCCTCAACCAGCACTCCCATAATGTCGCTCTCTTTCATGATGAGGTACTCGCGTCCATCGATCTTGACCTCGGTGCCTGACCATTTGCCAAACAGAATGCGCTCGCCGACCTTGATGTCGATCGGGACGAGCTTGCCGTTCTCGTCGCGCCCGCCGGGGCCGACAGCGATGACCTTGCCTTGCTGCGGTTTTTCCTGCGCGGTATCGGGAATGATGATGCCACCTGCGGTCTTGGCCTCGGCGTCGATTCGCTCGATGACGACGCGGTCGTGAAGAGGTCGGAATTTCATCGGTATCTCCTGGTGTGACTATCGCTTTGGTTTGCGCACTCCGGCAGCAGCCGACCATCGCGAGAGTTCTATCAAATTCGGCAGCGGCCTCGGCTGACTATTTTTGCGATGCTGACAGCCTCAGGGATGTAAACCCGTCGACAACAACATCGAAACAAAGATGAATACGGCCGCCACGAGCGAAAAGCAGACCACCTTGGTTGCCACACCAAAAAGAGCGTGTGTCGAAGACACGGCTAGCTCCTCTGCCTCCTGGTGAAGTCTCTCCTACAAAGATGGGGGTTCAGTAGGCCAACTTACATAGGGCGACTGTCAATTCTTTTGCGCGTCTTTTGCGCGGCATGTGCTCAAGCTGTGCCATCACCACCAACAAACCCTTGTCAGGTTCAAGGTCTGGACGGACACATCAGATACGCAGCCTGCTTTGAGATCGCGCTTCGCAGGCGATTTTGGACTTTTCGGCACCTGTTCGGCCAAGGTTGCCGCTGGCGCGGGAATCCGCCGGAGCAGAATTTCCGTTCAGTAACGGTTATCTTATTGGAGCGCGGCAGATTTTGGCGCAAACAACAACGTGTAACACGCGTCGACGAGGGCGGAACTGGGATACGAATCACCCGGAAGGGTCACGAACTCCTTGGGGAATTCGTCCCGGCGCTTCCACGAATCAACTTTCGAGAGCACGACCTTCTTGGCTTCTGCGTCGGGCAGTGCGCGGAACTTGTCGGCGCACACGGGCGCCAGAGCCGCTACGACCGCAAGCTCTGACCGCTGCTTTGCCATCTTGTCAGCGCTGCTCGCAAGCGACCAGCCGCCCCAGTAAAAGCCAACAACGATGGTTGCGACGGCACCGGCCGCGGCCCCTTGCAGCAGACGCGTCAGTGACTCTCCTTGCAGGATTGACGGAATTTGCATGGTATATTCCTTTCGCCCCGGAGTGGGCTACACTCGGACCGGTTCCGGTTTGGCACGTTGAATTGAAGACCGAACGCTTTGACTACCGCGTATCGATCAGAATATGTCTATGCCGCCGTCCGTTCGGAGTCTGAGCAAAATAGCTCACTCCCGATGGATCCTCGGTTGACCAAGCCGCCGTTCTAGCGACGTCGGCAGGTAGCAACCCAACCGGTTGCGGGAGCTCGCATTTATCAAGTTACTCACATCGAGATCTTGCTTTGCAGCAAAATGTTTCATCGCGCGTGTCAATCCAGGCTTATCTCCACATGGTGGTCAAAATTATACAGACCTTGTTCTTCAACGGATGGATTGATGCGCGGGCTCCGTCTGGTCGCGCTTTTGTGGAAATCTGACGCTAAAGGATAATCCCATTTCGCCCGCAGCTACGACCGAGGCCCGCGAGTTGACCCGGGTCCTCATCCAATATCGGGTGCCGAACCTGGCACGCAGCATAACCGAGCTTACCATCACGGCAGGACCCCTGGCCCTGCTGTGGTTCCTGATGTGGGCAACTCTTGATCTTGGCTACTGGCTATCGCTGTTGTTTGCGGTGCCGGCAGCGGGCTTTCTCGTGCGGCTGTTCATGATCCAGCACGATTGTGGGCATGGTGCCTTCTTCCATTTGCGTTCTACCAACGACTGGGTCGGACGCGCGATCGGGGTGTTAACGCTCACGCCATACGATTTTTGGCGACACACTCACGCCGTTCATCACTCCACATCAGGGAATCTGGACCGCCGTGGGATCGGCGACATCGACACGCTGACCGTGCAAGAGTACTTGGCGCGGTCTCGATGGGCTCGGCTGCGCTACCGCGTCTACCGGCACCCGGTCACAATGTTCGGTCTCGGCCCCGCCTATTTGTTTATCCTACAGCATCGGCTCCCGGTCGGCCTCATGCGCAGTGGCTGGCGGCCCTGGTTCAGCGCCATGGCGACCAATGCTGCGATCGCGGCTCTCGTTGCCACGATGACCTGGCTGGTGGGCATCGGTCCATTCCTGCTCGTGCATCTACCGATCATGGTGCTCGCGGCTTCGGCCGGTGTCTGGCTGTTCTATGTTCAGCACCAGTTTGAGAATACCGCTTGGGCTCACGACGGAACTTGGAATCTGCAGGAGGCGGCGCTTCATGGCAGCTCGCATTATGCCCTGCCAGGCCTATTGCGCTGGTTCACCGCCAACATTGGTGTTCACCACATTCATCATTTGTGTAGTCGAATCCCCTGTTACCGACTGCCGCTCGTGCTGCGCGACAACCCGGACCTCGCGGGCATTGGCAGGCTTACCCTGTTGGAGAGTCTCAAGTGCGTGCGGCTCGTGTTGTGGGACGAGAGCCAGCGACGTCTGGTCTCTTTCCGCGAGGTGCGTCGGCACTGTGCTTCGATTTGACGTGGTCATAAGCATCGTCCGCGCATGCACGGAATCTTGAGCGGGCGCAGCGAAAGCTTGTTTCTTGGTCGGGCGGAGGCTGCACTTGTGCGATTTCGGGTGAAAGGGGGTCACGTGGCCGACAAACAATTGCCACCCGAAGTAGCTTCGTCGACATGTCCGGAGTGCGGAACAGAGATGGTCATTGTTCGTATCAAGCCAATTCTATTCGGGGGGTCACTGGAGGAGCTCTCGCTCGCGTGCACGAGTTGCGGCCTCACCAAGAAAATCAACATCAAGCGGGATTGACAATTCAACAAAGTCTAGCGCCGAAATGCACCTCAGTTTGCCGGGCGAACGCGCCGCGGATACTGTTTCGCGCCTTGCGCTCAGGTGCCTGCCGACGGCACGCCAAGACTCAAGATTGCGCACTAAATCTTCGACAGTTCGATGGCTTTGTTGATCCCGTCTACGGCGTCATATACCGCCACCTGAACAATTGGATACCCTTCTTTTATAGCCAGCCCCGCCACTTCCGCGGCTTCCGATGTCGTGTAGGACCCCTTTAATTGCCTATCCACCAGAAGGCGAAATCGACCGGATTCCGGCCGCTTGCGCTGAGTAAAAAACTCAGGCGCGGGCTCTGCGACGGCGGGCCCAACGGTTAGCGACTTAGTTCCTTCGCGTGCTGCCACTTGATTGCTCCCTCTGAAGACTGATGGTTCAAACTAACAGCCAATTAAAGCGGCTACTCCATTCGAAGCCGCAAGCGCTGCAGACCCAGTCGTTTTCAACGACGCATTCGCGAAGATAGGTCGACACCCTGGGGGCTATCGCCGGCAGATTGCAGTTTGGACACCGTATCCGCTTCGCTGGGACGCTCTCCACAGGGCTTGGCGCGTGGATTCGGCTGTCATTGGGGCCGTGTGGATGAAATGCCGTTGAATTAATTATCATAAAATCCAAATGGTCATCGCGGGACGCAAATACAAGCTATTTCTTTGGAACACGAGACGAGAGTTGCGAAATCGCGACCAGAGCAATGGTACGCGATCGACGTTGATTCCAGCGCAATGCCCTGGACACGCCAATCTGTTCGCTGGTTTTGAGCCACCCGGTTGTTTGTCGGAGGTCGAGCTAGTTGTCGGTTATCGCGAAATATATCTGATCGAGGGGCTAGCTTTTCTGCGATCTGATAACACGTACACATTGTAGTTTGAATGATGACCATTCAAATGATACTGCACGGATTATTTGGGAAACTTACATGACCAATCCAGTGCCAAATTCAACTGTCGCGAAGCCTGCAAATGCAGCGCAGACGAGAGAAATCGTACTCAAGGAAATCAGCGCCAAGTGGGGCAAGTTCTCGGAGCAAGATCTGTCGGCGTTGAAGAACAAAGATGACGTCGTGGTGCAGATCGTGGCCAAGTACGGCTACGACAAGCAGCAGGTTCAACGCGATGTCGACAGTTTGATGAAAGGCCGTCACATTTGACACTGGCCTGAATAGTACACCGCGGCTGCCCGCGGAGGCTGCCTCGGTACACTTTCGTGCATGCCATCAATCCGGTTGCCGGCGCGGACGTCGCCCGCTCAAGAACCATAAAACATCAACATGTCTGATTGCGCTACCAACGCGGGGCCGTTTGATTACGACACCGAAGCGGAGTTATTTTCCGCCGTGAAACAGAAATTTCGGCGGTCGCCGCTTGCATACAAGCGATTTGCGCACGCCGCGGATGCGATCCGCTTCGCAATCGAGGAGCTGCCGTCGCTGATCGGCACCTTTCTCGAAGTCGACGAAGCCAGATACCAGGGTAACGACATACGTCGCTTGTACGAGAGCGTCGACTATCCGCTTGTTCGGCGTGCCCCGGGTGCGAGTGCTTAGGCATTTTCGTTGTCGGTTCCGCGCGGCGAGAGCAGAGGGGAATCGTCACCTACCTACGCGGGCGGCCGACGTGACCTCGTCGGAGATCACCTTGAAGCTCGCGAGCGTGCACGGTCCGAACGAGGTCACGATCGCGACGTCGGTGGCATCGCGCCCGCGCGCCATCAGGATCCGGCCGATACGCGGCTTGTTGTGACGGGCGTCGAATGTATACCAGCGCCCGCCGAGATAGACTTCGAACCAGGCGCTGAAATCCATCTGAGCATCGTCGGGCGGCACCCCGATGTCGCCGAGATAGCCGGTGCAATAGCGCGCTGGAACATTCATGCAACGGCAAAGCGTGATCGCGAGGTGGGCGAAATCGCGACAGACGCCACGGCGCTCGGTGTAGGCATCCCATGCCGTTTTGGTTGGGCTCGCGTGCTCGTATCCGAACGTGATGCGATTGTGGACGTAGTCGCAGATTGCCTTCACCAGCGACCACCCCTTCGGAACTTGCCCGAACAGGGACCAGGCCATATTCGATAGGCGATCGGTCTCGCAGTAGCGGCTGCCGAGGAGATAGATCAGGACCTCTACCGGCAGGACTTCTAACGCATGTTGCTCCGCCTGCGGGGCGACTGTATCCGGCTGGCCCTGGTCCTGTATCAGGAAATCCGTGGACATTGTCAGCCGGCCCGCGGGGGCGCGGATCACGTGGCAGAAATTGCCGAAGCCGTCGTGATAAGTGTTAGCGGGGATGGGCGGGTCGAGTTGCATCCGATCGGAGGTCAGTAGATCAGGAAAACGGGATGGATGAACGCTCAACGTCAGGATCATCGGCGTCGGCTGCGGGCACTCATAGGAAATCACATATCCCGCATAAATCTTCATGAGCCCTCCTTTGGCCCGGGCGAGCGGAGCCTGCGGCTGGTCTAGTAAGAACGAAAGACCAAAGAGGTTCCGCTCCGCGGCCCCGCAGCCATCAACAAATGGAGCCGCTGCAATCGCCTCAAGCTAGTGTGGCGGATTCGACGTTGCTACCGGCATCGCCGCGGGTCTTTCGCAGGAGTGTCAAATCCACCGCACTAACGTCATCGTCCCATCTCAACGCGCAGGCCGCGCCCGGCGTCGGCGTCCGCCGCCGCGCTGACCTTGACCGCGACCTTCATTGCGAGATGGTCCGACGCGGTACCGAGCCACGTACCTCGCAGCGGGATCGCCTCGCGCGGCTCGCGCACGACCGCAACGCGCACGAGGTTCTGATTCCCGACCATGCCGCTCGACGGATCGAAGTCGACCCAGCCGGGGCCTGGAACGTAGACTTGCACCCAAGCATGTGTGTTGCCGCCGGTGATATTGTCGTCGTCGTCATCGCCAAGATGCAGATATCCGGAAACGAACCGCGCGGCGATTCCAAGCGAGCGCAACGCCGCAATCATGAGCATGGCAAGGTCGCGACAACTTCCGCTCCGCAGCTGCAGGGTCTGAGTTGGACTCTGTGTTCCCTTCTCGTGTCGCGCCATATGCTTGAAGGTCCGCCTGATGGTCTGTGTCATGTCGACAAGAAGCTCGCGAGTGTCGGCCGACCCGTCTTCCCGGAGGAACCTGGCAGCCCAGCGATCGAGCCCTGGTGACCGGGACAGAGGCGCGATGAAGCGCGCCAGATAGGGCTCGTCTTCCACGGCGTAGGCAAACGGATGGGTTCGCGCAAAATCTTCGATATCGGCTGCGCCGAAGCCCGCCGGCGTGTGGTCGACCCGAATGGTGCTTTCGAAGCGAAGCTGCGAGGCTCGGCCTGCGAAACGAGCGATCGCGACATGATTGCCGAAGATATCCTGCGTCCAGGCAAGTTGGCTCGGCTCGGGCGTTATTTCGAGCTCGGATTCGAGCACCTTCTGATCGTCATCGTCGCGTGGGCGCAGCATCATGCGGTGCTCGCCGAATGCGACCGGTTGCTTATAGTGATACGTCGTGAGGTGTCTGATGGTGAGAATCGGCATTGCGGTTCCACAAGGATGCTAGTGCCAATGACATGCATTTTCCGCGCCAAGAGCCGCGCGGATCTCTACCATGCAGTCGCTGATTCGACGAGGATGAGCATCGATCAACCGGATGCTAGATCGCCCGTTGGCGGCCAATGAGTTGGCGTGGGGGCTCGTGTATTGTCACGTGGTCGGCTGGCGCACATCGACGGCGCCGACGGCGAGCCGGCCGGATGGCGACGTCTCAGCTGCCTACGCTTGGCGGCCGGCGATTAACGTCGGACGGGCGCGCGGAAGGCTCAGTAGGCCCCGCGGATACGAACGCAGGATCGGTTCAGAAAGACTTGCTGACTTCAAGAAAACGGTCGAAGCTCTTGTCGCTTCCGCATCAACAACACGTAGGCTAGCGGGCAGCCCACCGCGTCGACATGCTGAGCGAAGGCGAGTCGCTCAGGCTGGCGGCGCGCTGGACGCACTGTTACCACAGCGCCCGCATGCGTTCGCGGAATCGCAGCGGCGGCCCGACCCGCACCGGAGGTGCGGGCCTTGACCAACCTGACGATGCTTCACGCGAATGCTGCAGTTCGAAATATCGGCGTCACTCAGTAGTCGACATTGAACTGGCTCTGGAAGTCCTCGGCCGCGTTGGTGTTGCCGGCGGCACCGTACCCGGCTCCGCGGTTTTCAAGCAGGTAGACCCCGCCGGGTAAGCGTGAGCACGCTCATGTTTCGCGCTCAGATGCGTTGCGTGCCGCGGCGTCGTTTGCGCGGACGCCGGAGCCGCTGCCAGCAATGCAACGCCTGCGGCGGCCAACAGTGTCAGTTTGATCGCGTTCATGGTCACTCTCCATCAGAACTGCCGCCACCCTGGTGCGGCTCAAATGGCGAGTGATTGCGTTAGAAAAAGGCCGCGCTCTCGCACATGCGAACACAACGCTGTGAGCTCAAAAGGAATCGGCGCAATGCAGACATTTGTTCAAATTTTGAGGAGCACAGGTAATGGAGGGTGCGGCCGCACAGATTAAGGCTGCGGCCCGGACAATCTCACCTCGCGTTCAGCGCGAAAGACATTGCTGTAAAGATTTGCAATCCATTGCCGTCCCCTGGCAGTCACATTCAGGTAACCGATCGCTGCCTGAATGTGCGGCGACACCATGTTCCAATAAAACTGCGGGTATTTATCAACGACGTCTGCCGGCGATTGGTAACCAAATTTCTTGTTCAACCCGACTTCCTCAAACTCATGAAATAGAGCATTCGACTTTCGCAAATAATGCGGGTCTCCGAGCTGGCCAATGAAATCGGCTGCTCGCAGCAACAAGCCCTCTTCGCCAATCTCGTTGTGAGTCGCCGTGGCGGCGAAAGGGAATCGCGTATGTTCGATCGTCTGGGCAATTCGTTCGGCGTCGAGCTCCTGAATTCGGCTGAGCACGAACATTTTGGATCGGTCGACGTGATAGGGCATCAGTGCGGCATCCGACGACCCGCGAGGCAGCGAAACTTTGCGACCGGCTGGATCGATCACGTAGCCGTCGATCCCATCGCCCTTAAGAATGCCTCTGACGTATCCAATATCGTGCATCAGGCACGCGACGATCAGGTGTGCGTAGTCATCGGGGGTTGATGGCGTCAGTAACGCGCGGCCCACAAAAATATCGTGCCCCGCAAGGGTGACCAACATCGTGTGCTCGACGTCGTGGTAAAGCGCGTCACTGTTGGCGATGCATTCGAGAGCAAGCTGGGCGGCGAAAGGGACCAGTTCGGTCAAGCGCGGGTGCGACGCCCCGCACCTCCGGTTCATCTCTTTGGCGAGGAAGTCTCCCAGCGCTTCCGCGGACAAATCGGATTTCGTTATCATTGCGCAGCCCTCCGGCTCGGAGGGCAGCATAGTACGCTTATTGCACTGGACTTTTTATCCCTTAATCACCGAACAAGGCACGATGAGCGCGGCCTAGCGGCCAGACGCCGAGGCGGATTACCCTCACCGCTTGCGCAGCAACAGCACGTAGGCGAGCCAGCAACCGACCGTGGTGAGACTCATCTGAATGATGATCGGCCAGGCGGTAGTCGCGCCGGTCGCCAGATGGCCTGCGATCTGCGCCATCACGGCACCGAACAGCATCTGGGTACAGCCGAGGAGGCCGGAGGCGGCGCCGGCCGCGAGCGGCCGCACGCTTACCGCGCCTGCGATCGCATTCGGCAGCAGCATGCCGTTGCCAATCGAGATCAGGGTTGGCGCGGCCACGACCGCGATCAATCCTAGCGTTTCGACGTCGAACATCAACGCAATGCCGATCGCGGCCCCAACGAGCTCGCCGACGATCCCGAGCCACAGCATCCTGTCGACGCCATAGCGCAGCGACAGCCGCGACGTGATGACGTTGCCGAGGATATATCCGCCGGATACCGCCAGAAACCATGCGCCGTACTCGGTCGGCGAGCGGCGCATCATGGTGATGACCACATGGGTTCCGCCGCCCACGAACACGAAGAACGCCCCGCAGCCCAACGCGGCGACCAGCACGTAGCCGATGTAGCGACCATTGCACGCGAGCGAGCGCAGGTCGGTGATGAAGCCTCCCTGACTTTCAGTGCGGTCCGGCCGCGTCTCCGGCAGCGTGGTTGCGGTCCAACCAAACACCAGCAGCGATGCGCCGGCCGCGAACAGGAAGATCGCCTGCCAGCCGAACCAGCGGTCGAGAACGCCGCCAACCAGCGGGGCCACCATCGGCGCCACTGCCATCGCGCTGGCGACGAGGCTCAGCATCTGGGCGGAGCGATCGCGGCCAAACAGATCGCGAATGATGGCGCGCCCAATCGCGACCCCGGTGGCGCCGCCGATCGCCTGCAGCACGCGCATCAGAATCAACATGTTTGCGCTGGTCGCGACGATCGCGCCCAGGCTAGCGCAGGTCGCTAGCGCGAAGCCGGCGAAAATGACCGGCCGCCGGCCGAAGCGATCCGACAGCGGCCCGCACATCAGCTGCGCCAGCGCGAGACCGACGATGTAGAGCGAAATCGTCAGCTGAATGATTTCGACGTCGGCAGAAAAAAGATCCGCAAGCCGCGGCACCGCCGGCACCAGGATATTCAGCGACATCGACCCGATGGCCGTCATGGTCATCAACAGGCCGAGCAGCCGCCACGGCGTGCGGCCGTCCCGGTGCAGCGCTGCGTGCACGGTTTGTTTTGGAACGGGGGCGTCCACGCTAATGTCCTGATCCCGACATCAGGCGCGCTCGAGCGGACGGGTCGCGTCCGCGAGCCACGTGGATGTCCTGCTGTCGCTCGCGGGCGTCAGCGTCTCGCGCACGCGCGCGTGATAGCGGTCGAGCCAGGTGATTTCGTCGCGCGTGAGCAGCGAAGGCTCGATCAACCGTCGATCAATCGGAGCGAGCGTGAGCGTCTCGAACGCGCTGAGCGTTTTTTCGGCACCCTCGACCCGCGGCGCTTCGTCGACCAGCACCAAATTCTCGATACGGATGCCGTACGCGTCGGTCTTGTAGTAACCGGGCTCGTTCGAGAGGATCATGCCGCGCTTGAGCGCCGCGGCGCCGATCTTGGAAATACGCGCCGGCCCCTCATGCACCGACAGATAGCTGCCGACCCCGTGACCGGTGCCGTGGTCGAAATCGAGCCCGGCCGCCCACAGCGGCGTGCGCGCGAGGCTGTCGAGCTGGGCGCCGGTCGTGCCCTCGGGAAAAACCGCGGTCGCAATCGCGATGTGGCCCTTGAGAACGCGGGTAAAGCGGTCGCGCATCTCGGCCGTCGGTTCGCCGACGATGACCGTTCGCGTGATGTCGGTGGTGCCGTCCTCATATTGCGCGCCGGAATCAATCAGAAAGATCTCGCCGGGTGAGATGTGCCGGTTGCTCTTCTGCGTGACGCGGTAGTGCACGATCGCGCCATGCGGTCCGCTGCCCGCGATGGTCGGGAACGAGATGTCCTTGAGCACGCCGGTCTTCCGGCGAAAGTCCTCGAGCGCTTCGACCGCGTCGATTTCGGTGAGCTTGCCGTGCGGCGCTTCGCGTTCGAACCAGGCCAGAAAGCCGCTCACCGCGACGCCATCGCGCACATGCGCCGCGCGCGCGCCCGCGATCTCGCTCGCGTTCTTCACCGCCTTCATCTGGACGATCGGATCAGGCCCGGAGGAAATGTTCCCGCCGGCGTCGCGCACGATCCGATTAATGGCGTCGGCGCCCGTCGCCTGATCGAGGCGGACGGTTTTGTGCGCGCCGCCGAGCGCAGCGAGGTTGTGCGTGAATTGCTCCGGCGCCCGCACCTCGGCGAGCGCCTCGAGCGCGGCGCGCACGTGATTGCTGAGCTTGCGGCCGTCGACGTAAATCGCGGGCCGACCGTCCTTGGGAATGGTGGCAAACCCCAGCACCAGGGGCGTGTGCGCTACGTCGGTGCCACGGATATTGAAGGTCCAGGCGAGGGCGCAGGGGTCGGACACGACGAGCGCATCCGCCTTGAGCCGCTCGATCTCGGCGCGCACGCGGTTGAGCTTTGCGTCCACGGGTTCGCCCGCAAAACGCAGGTCGTGCAGGCTCACCTGACCGAGCGGGGCCGGCGGGCGATCGCGCCAGATCGCATCGAGCGGCGCCGCCGGCACGAGCTTGCCGCCGGCGGCCTCGCACGCCTTCGCGAGCTTTTCGGCCGCGCTGACCGTGTGCAGCCAAGGATCGTAGGCAAGCGTCGCGCCGGCGGAGAGATTGGCCTCGATCCACGCTTCCGGCGTTTTTTCTGTGATGTTCTCGATCGCGAACAAATCCTGGTCGACCTGATCGCGGGCTTGCAGCGTGTAGCGCCCGTCTACAAGTAGAACGGCCCGATCCGCCAGCACGATCGCGACGCCCGCAGATCCGGTGAATCCCGTCAGCCAGGCGAGGTGCCCTTCCGACGGCGGCACGTATTCGTTCTGATGCCGGTCCGCGCGCGGGAGGATGAAACCCGTCAGATTTTGGCGCGCGAGCTCGGCGCGCAGTGCGATCAGCCGCGGCGCGACCGCAGTGGGATCGGCGTCATCATCGAATGTCTGGAAACGGGCTCCCGGCATCTGGCCAATCTATGGGGGCATCGGGACAGCGGCAACGGCGGTGGCTTGCATCTTTGCCATGCGGGCCATCAAACGCCGGCGCGTCGCAACACCAACGTTGCCCAGCCGTCCAGCACGATCCGCCGCTCGAGCGCAAAATCGTTGCTTCTATAGGCCGCAAGCGCCGCATTTGCCTGTGTCGCCAGCAGTCCTGACAGAATGACGCGGGCCTGCGGGGCCATGAGCCGTGCCATCGGGGACGCGAGCAACCGCAGCGGCGCCAACAGAATGTTGGCAAACACCAGGTCGTAGGGCGCGTGCTCGCGCACCCGCCGTGCGGCGAGACCGGGCGTGTGCAGCACCGCGATCAAGGGCGCCACGTGGTTGATGCGTGCATTCTCGGTCGCGACCGCAACAGCGCGCGCGTCGATGTCGCTCGCGAGCACGTGGTGTCGCAGCGCCTTGGCGGCCGCGATCGCGAGCACGCCGGTGCCGGTGCCGACATCGAGAATGCGGCGCGGGCGGTGGGCGCGCAAAATCTGATCCAACGCAAGCAGGCAGCCGCGGGTGGTGCCGTGATGGCCGGTACCGAAGGCCAGTGCAGCTTCGATCTCAATGCCTACGCAATGCGATGGAATGGCTGCGCGGTCATGCGCGCCATGCACCACGAAACGGCCAGCGGCGACCGGCTTCAGCCCCGCGAGGCTCGCCGCCACCCAGTCGCGCGCCGCGACGGTTTCGAAGCTTAATCCGGTGACGGCGGTCTCACCAGCGATCGCCTGCACCAGATCTCGAATCTTGTTCTCATCAGGCGCGCTCTCGAAATGGATTTCGACCGTCCAGCCGCCGCCGTCTTGCTCGAAGGCCGCGACCGCGGCATCGAGCCAGTCGGCGAACGCATCGGCCAGCCTTCCGGCGGTGGCGGCATCGGTCGCGATACGGGCGAGATGGCTCTCGCTCATCCGTGCCATTCGGGTTTGGGGATCGGCGTCCAGAATTGATCGAGCTTGAGATCGTCGGCTATTGCGTTCGCCGCGTTGTAGCCGGGCGCGCCGTTGGCGCCGCCACCATGATTGGAGGAGCCGCACAGATACAATCCCTCGATCGGGGTGCGGTAGCCGGCGAGCAGCGGGTGCGGCCGATTGATCCCGAGTTGAGCCGGAATGTAGGCGCCCATCCGCACCGCGCCGTTCACCATGTTGGCGTTGTGCAGCGGAATGTCGCGCGGCGTGTAGAGAAAGCTCCCGAGAATGTTGCGCTCGTCAAGGTTGACCGCGAAGCCACGCCACGCATCGAGTACGCGCGCCGCATATTCCTTGCGCCGCCGCTCCCATTCTTCCGGCCCGTCCGCCAGCCCATAGGGCGCGAACGGCCACCAGAATGCCACGTGCTTACCGGTGGGCGCATAGGTCGGATCGAACTGCGAGTTGCAGGCGCCATTTCCCATCAGATGATCGGGGAATTCCCCGCGCCGGCATTGCTCGAAGCAGCGCATCACCTGGTCGGTATCGTCGAACCCGAAAATGACGTTGAACGCGCGGCTCATGTCCGGATCGAAGTCCTGCGATGAATAGATCGGCGGCGCGTTGAGTGCGAGATGCAGCGTTACGAGGCTGTGATTGCCCCAGTGCCAGCCGTTAAGCTTTTCGCGCACGCCAGCGGGGAAATGTTCTTCTCCGGTCATCCGCATGGTCGCCGGCGCGTCGATCCCGCTCGCGACGAAAACCTTGGCATCGATCCGGCTGTTGTCGGCGAGTCGTACGCCGGTCGCGCGGCCACCTGCGACGATGATCTCGCGCACGTCTGCACCGGTAATGACCTTTCCGCCGCAATCCTCGACCACGCGGGTGAGCGCATTGGTGAAGCTCGCGGAGCCGCCGACCGGGAGCGCGTTGTCGCTCAACGCCGACATGATCACCGGCATCATCATGCCGTTGTTGGGTGCGTTCTCGCCGGTGGTGACGTGCATCAGCAGCTTGAACAGGGTGCGGATGCGATGGTCCTCAAAGTGCCGGTCCACCGCTTCGAAGAGATCGAGGCTCGCGTGGGCGAACAGATCCTTGGCCTGCGGCCCGGTCACGCGCTGTCGCATGTCGTCTGGCGGGAGCGGGGCGTTAAACAGCATGGAGGTGAACAGCGGCCGCATCTTCACCGCGTAGGTCATGTGCAGGTCATGAAACGCCTCGGCGTCGCGGCGGGAGAAGCGGGCGATCGACGCGCAGGTTTTTGCGATGTCCGTGTGAATGGTCAGCGCGGTGCCGTCGCGCAGCGTCACGCCATGCTGAACCGGGGGCGCGATGGTGGAGAAGCCGAAACGCGCGAGCTCGAGATCGCGCATCATGGGGTTCTGCGAGAACCCGATATAGAAGTTCGAATGCAGGTTGCAGCGGAACCCGGGCAGGATCGGCTCTTCGGTCGTGCACCCGCCGCCAATCCAGGCGTTGCGTTCGAATACGCCAACTTTGAACCCGCTGCGCGCCATATAGGCTGCGAGCGTGAGGCTGTTGTGACCGGCGCCTACAATGACGGCGTCGAAGGCTGTCATGATCCCCCCAATTCCCGTTCTTTTGCCGCTCCCGGGGCTTACGTCCCCTGCGATGAGTTTTCCACAGCCCGTCCACATGCCGCAGGGTTCAGTTTGACGCCCCGTGTCACAGTCTGTGTGTAGATAAAAGTTATTCTACATCAGTGCGTTGACATGTCCTTTGGCCTCACCCCGGGGCAGTTTTCCACCATTGTCACAGGCCGGATTGAAACTTTGGTGACGCATTTGTCCACAGGGCCATCCGAGCCGTAATCACAGGCGATTCACAGCCCGCATGAGGGCCTTAGGGCGTCATCCGCACGTCACGCGAGGGGCGGGCGCTAACGTCTCCCGGCAAGCCCGCTCCGTGGTCTGATTGGCCGGGATTGTGGCGTTCGGCAAGGGTGATGCGGCCGCCGGCGCCACCGAACCGGTAAAGGCTGCCACGCCCCCCTTTTCTCACCTCAGTGACGCGTTCGGCGGCCGACAGGGCTGATCGTGTGCGCCCGGAGGTGATCGACATCGCCGCACGTGTCAGCAAACTGCCGCCGGCGCTGCTCGACAGTTACCTGTTCACCAAGAAGGATTGCATCGCGACCCAACATGGTGACCAACCTAGACGGTCTGCAGCGCGCAATCGACATCCAAAGCGAACTCAGCTTTCTCAAGGGCCGGATCGACATCAAGAGCCATGCCGATCTGCGCATCGTTTTGGAGGCGGGCAAGCGCGTCAATTAGCGCAGGTTAACAGCCAAAATAGCTGCATTGCGAAATCGAACATCACGGCGCAGTGAGCTGGAAAATCGCTCACACGAAAGCCCGAATCAGGTGCATGATGTGGGTTAGCGGGTGTGGCACTCCGCATACGACCGGCCTTCAATGCCGGCGCAAAAGTAAGATGGTGCGAAGATTACGTGTCGCCGGCGGTTCTCGCTGGGCTTGACCGGGTCGATCGCTGGGAACTGCCACTCCGTTAATTTCGTTGAGAACCCGGGCGGCCGCGTTTGGCCGCAGCAAAGGAGACACTCCATGTGCGACTACAGTCTGATGCACATCGCATCGCGACCGGCACAGGTTGGTGACAAGCTTGTGTCGACGAGGTTCCACAATTCGATCAGCCGCGGCTTCGCCGCGGTCGGCGAGGCAAATGTGGCTGTGTGCGTGCTTCCGGGCACGGAAATCGCGTTCGACGAAGACGTTCGAACCGATAATTTCCCGACCGACGAGGTGACGACGCACGGCTCGCGTGTCGCTCGCTTTCGGCAAGTCAACAAGGACCAGCAGCACATGCACCATGACGCGCTGGAATTTCCGGATGGCCGCATCGTGTTGTTGACGCGGCTGGTCCCGGGCCAGCGCGCGACCGTGCTGCAGCTGCCGGCGCAGCCGCGCAGCGAGGCGGAAGCGCAAGAGCAGACCCGCGTCGAGGTCGTCGCCTGACGCTGCTACGATCGAAAGCATGTGCTGACGATTTGTAGCTCGCAATCGTGCCGGCGCCACGCCTCCCTGTGATCGGGGGCGTGGCGGTCGGAAGGTGCGGGGCGGCTATTTGCTCCGATGTTATCGTTCGTGCATTGCGTAAGCGGTGAGCCTGAATTTCAATCGCGCAGTTGCCGCGCATCGCCTCTGCAGCCGTTCATTTCATTTCAACTGATCCGCCACTTTGTCGAGCCCGGCCTGCACGCATGGCTCGTCGACGCCCGGTGAGCCGGACGCACCGGCGCCACCGATGATATCGTTGCCGACCTTGATCGGGAGCCCGCCGTCGATGGCAATCACGTTTGGCAGCGTCACTTGCTGGCGCACGACTGGATCATTGTCGGCGAATTTCTTGGCATAAGCCGCCGTCGGCTGGCGGAAGCTGCGCGCCGTGTAAGCCTTGCGGCGCGCATTCTCCATGGTGTGCGGGCTTGACTCGTCGCCGCGCATCGCGATCAGCGTGTCGCCGGCGCGATCGACCACGACGACCGATACCGCATAGCCCTTGGCCTTGCAGTCGGCTATCGCAGTCTCGGCGATGATTTTGGCAACGGCGAGCGGCAGATCCTTGTGAGTCAGCAGTTCAGCGTTCGCAGGTGTCAGTGCGCACGCCAACGCCACGGCTGGAACAATCTTGCCGAGCATGAAGCCTCTCCTTGATGTTGGTTTCGCCGCCGGAAGACGGCGCAAAGAGCTTGCTCGGATGAAACCCGGGAAAGGCCGATTGTTCCCGGTTGAGCTCGCGGACGCTCAGTTTCCTCCGAACAGCGGGAAGCCGCGCATAAGCGGCGGATACTGTGGATATTGCGGATAGCCGGCCGGCGCCGGTTGCTGATAGATCGCGCCGCGCGGCGCATATTGCGGCGCCGGTGCGTAGGCCATCGGCGCGTCATCGCCGGTCTCGACCGGCGCCCGGCGCCGCGCTACCGCCGGCGCGCTTCCCGGAGTCGTCCCGGTGATCACCACCTTGGTGTTCGGCAGACCCTGCTCCTGCACGAGCGCGTAGAGCTTGGCGGCGTTTGCGGTCGAGAGGCGCACGCAGCCGTGTGAGGCGGCCGAGCCCAGGTGGCGCGCATCGAGCGTGCCGTGGATCGCATGCCCCAGCTTGGTGAAGAAGATCGAATGCGGCATCGGGGCGTCGTCGAATTCCTTCGAGTAATGATCCTCCTCCATGCGGAACGCTGTGTAGTTGCCCGATGGCGTCGCATAGCCGCTGCGGCCAGTCGACACCGGCCACACCCAACGCGGCGCGCCGTCGACGTTGACGGTCATGCGCTGGGTCGCCCTGTCGACGGTGATAAGGATCGATGCGGCGGCAAGCGCCGGAGCCGCGAGCGAGAAGGCGAAAGCAAGGAGGGAGGTCGCGAGGGAGGGACGCATTGCGCACAAACGCCTGTGTTGCCGCGAGAACCGCAGAGAACACCCCACCCGAAGCTATCTTACAGGGATATCGGGGGAATTGGCCAGGGCGCGGCGCAATCACAATGGCGAGATTTGGGAGCCTGCTGAGCCGCCGAGTGTTGCTGATTTGCCGCACGCGCTCGCCTTGGTCCGCCGAATATCGGAACCATATCGGCCCGCTGCCGGTTCACCCCTTGTCCGTCCAACAGCGTAAAGGGGCGTGCAAGATGCAGTTCGATGACACAAGGCCTGGGGACCATCTTGAGAAGCAGCCGGGCAAACCGCCGGCGGTCGTGGCGAACGAGCCGGAGCGACAGGGCGTCACCGGACACAATGTCCGCTACATGTTGTTGTTCGGGATCGCCGGCGTCGTGATTGCGTTCGCGCTTGTGTGGATCAGCTATCTAACCTGAGAGCGGGCCCCTGCGCCCCAACCCGTTTGCGCCTCACGTTCGCGATGGGGGCGCGTTCGGTGGCTGTCGGTTTCACCGCCCTAGCGGCTAGCTCCGGATGCCGATCGTGGAATCGGCATTTGCGCTAGCGTGACCATCACGACCTTCTGCTCGCGTGCGCGCACGACATCGAGCTTGAGCGAGGTTCCCGGAGCCGAGTTGCTGACCCTCTTAGCCAAGTCGCCAGCCTGCTTGATCGGGTCACCGTTGACCGACGTTATGACGTCGCCCGACATGATCCCGGCCTTCGCCGCCGGGCCTGCCGCCTCGAGCTTCACGACCAACGCTCCTCGCACGTCCTTCAGCCCGAGGGCGTCGGCGAGGTTTGGGGGCATCGGCGCCATCTGTACGCCAAGCCAGCCGTGCGCAACTGTGCCCTTGTCCTTGAGTTGAGGGATGACGGTCTTGACCGTTTCCGCCGGGATCGCGAATGCGATGCCGATCGATCCGCCCGAGGGCGAGAAGATCATGGTGTTGACGCCGATAACCCTGCCGTCGAGGTCGAAGCTCGGGCCGCCTGAATCCCCTTTGTTGATGGGCGCATCGATTTGAATGAGATCCTGATACCCACCGATACCGAGATTGCGCTCGCGCGCCGAGACGATCCCGGCTGTCACGGTGCCACCAAGTCCGAACGGATTGCCGAACGCCAGAACCCAGCTGCCGATGCGGGGCGTTTCGTCCGCGAGCGTCACCGACGGGAAGTCGTTGCGACCGTCGACCTTGAGCAAGGCCAGATCGCTGACCGGGTCAGTCCCGACAACCTTGGCCGCGTAGATCTTCTGATCGTCGGCCAGAATTTGCGCGGACTCCGCATTTTCGACCACATGGCTGTTAGTCACCGCGTAGCCGTCGGGCGAGATGAAAAATCCGGATCCTTGCGACGTCAGCAGCCGGCGCTTGGGCGACGGTGTGTCGGGCGTATCGTTTGGGATTGGAAGTCGCGGTGGAGTATCGGTCGACGGCGGCACGTCGGAATCGGCGTCGTCGCTATCTTGTTCTTGCGCATCTTGCGCCGCATCGCGGGCGAGCCTCGCTTCCACGGCAAACACCGTCGGCTTCACCGCGTCGACAATGTCTGCGAAACTCGCCAAATTGCGGGAAGCAATTTTGTGCAGGCCTGCGCGAGCCGATGACGTAAGCGACAGCGGCGGGCTCGCCGCAAAGGTTGCGACCGCCCATACCGCGCCCGCGAGTGCGAGGCCACACACTGCGCCACTCCCGAGCGCGCCAGCGACGTTGGTCGAGAAAATTCGCTTCGCCATTGACCCCTCCGCCCGGGAGGATTCAGGACGCTCGCTGCTCGGGGTCGCAGCGACTTCAGCCGCAGCAAGTCGCGGTACACCGGCTCGCTTCGTCAGGCCTCCTCAAAGGTCGTTGAATCAACGCGCCGTTGCGAAAGCTGTTCCGTGCGTTGCAGCGCATGAAATAGTTGGCGCTGCATTGCACTCCCGTTGGGTGGGTGGTTCCGAGTACCTCGCTGCGACATTTCGAATGGAGATCTGCGGAACCGACCGGCTACCAGGCAAGTTAAGACGTTTGCGATGAAGGGAGTGACGCAAGCTCAGGCGTTTGTTTCAAAGGCGTGAGTCCCGAGTGTTAAATGAGATCTTGCGCATGAAAAATCAGTGCAGGTACTGCGGAGGAAAATTCGGCCTCGTGCGTTACTACCACTGGCGCCAGGCGTTCTGCAGCAAGGTGTGTCTGACTCGCTTCGACCAAGAGATGACAGGCAAGGTGCTCGCCGCGCGGGAAAGCTTTGTGCTCGTCGCGAACTCCACGGACGCCCGCTTGGCGCCGGCTCAGGTTGCTAAGCGCAGATAGCGCCCGAGGCCGCATAGAAAAAGAAAAGCGGCTCCGGTAGATCGCCGGGTGCTCATCCGACTAATGCTTCGCTGCTTGCACCAGATATCCGAAAATCGTCGTCTCCCCGAGTGCCTTGGCGGCCTCGAGCCGGTGCAATCCCTCAACCAGAACGTAGCGGGCGCCGTCCTGCCGGACCAGAATCGGCGTTTCTTGGCCGTTGGCGAGCATGCTCTCGGCGATCTCGCGCACGTGCTCAGGCTTGAGCGTCGTGCGGCGCTTGGTCGGCACGTAGATATTGTCGATCGAAAACGTCTCGCGCTTGAGCATGCAACCGCGAGCCTAGCACGCTCGGCCAGCGGGACGTTAGCCATCAGCGCTCCGAATGCCGAAAAACCATGGATGCCAGCTGCTCGGCGTCCGCAAGGTTCCCAGATTTGCCAGGCGCGCAAAAAAATCCAACGCACGCTGCGTGTGAGTGCCGGTCGGTCTCTACCTCTCACACGCGCTCGACGAAACTGTCCAGCACCCGCTTCTCACCTGCCTTGTCGAATTGAATCACGAGCTTGTTGCCTTCCACGTGGGTAACGTTGCCGTTGCCGAACTTGAGGTGAAACACCCGGTCGCCGATCGCGTAGGGCGACACCGTTCCGGTGGATTTTGCAACGAGCTCACCCTCGATCGTCAGCGGGGCGGCGCGACGGGTCGCGCCGCCTGCGCCGCGCTCGGCCGGGCGTTCGGTTCGCTCGCGCGTGCGCGCAGCGTCGGCGAGATGGCGCGCGCGAACTGCGGAAGCTTCGACATCGTCAAAGTCCTCGTAACGCGGGGCTGCGAATGGCGAGGAATGCTCGCCGTAGTCGACATCCTGGTTTTCCTCGTCGAACTCACGGCGCCCGCGCCGCTGCGCGCGCTGCCAACCCGGCGTGCGATAGCTCGAGCCGAATGTTCCCATGGTGTCGAAGCGGGAACCGTAGTTCCCGTAGGCTGAAAAGCCGCCCTGCAACTCCGTCACCTGGACGTTGCCTTCCGGCAGCTCATCGATGAAGCGCGACGGCAGCGAGGAGGACCACGAGCCGTGGATGCGGCGGTTGGCGACAAACGAAATTTTGGCGCGCCGGCGCGCGCGTGTGAGGCCGACGTGGGCGAGACGCCGCTCCTCTTCGAGCCCGGCGCGGCCCTGCTCGTCGAGCGAGCGCTGGTGCGGCAGGAGCCCTTCCTCCCAGCCGGGCAGGAACACGGTGTCGAACTCGAGCCCCTTGGCGGAGTGCAAGGTCATGATCGAGACCGCGTCGGCATCAGCGCCGCCGTCCGCATCCATCACCAGCGCGACGTGCTCGAGGAAACCCTGCAGGTTCTCGAACTCTTCCATGGAGCGTACCAGCTCCTTGAGGTTTTCGAGCCGGCCGGCCGCGTCGGCGGAATGTTCCTTCTGCCACATCTCGGTGTAGCCGAACTCATCGAGGACGATCTCGGCAAGCTCGTTGTGTGGGGTGACCTCGCGCTGTCCCCGCCAGCGGTCGAGCGCGGCGACGAGGTCGCGCAGCGCCGCGCGCGGCTTGGGCTTGAGCTGCTCGGTCGCGGTGACTGCGCGTGCTGCCTCGAGCAGCGGGACGCCGGCCGCCCGTGCGCGATCATGCAGGAGTTTGACGGTGGCGTCGCCCAGCCCGCGCTTGGGCACGTTGACGATGCGCTCGAACGCAAGATCGTCAGCCGGCTGATTGACGAGGCGGAGGTAGGCGAGCGCATCACGAATTTCCGCTCGCTCGTAAAAGCGCGGGCCCCCGATCACCCGATAGGGCAGGCCCAACGTCACGAACCGATCTTCGAACTCGCGCATTTGGAACGAGGCGCGCACCAGGATCGCGATCTCGTTGAGCGCATGCTGCTGGCGTTGCAGCTGCTCGATCTCCTCGCCGACGGCGCGCGCCTCCTCCTCGGAGTCCCAGGCCGAGGTAACGGTGACCTTCTCACCGTCCTCGTCTTCGGTACGCAGCGTCTTGCCGAGCCGGCCTTCGTTGTGAGAGATCAGGTGCGAAGCGGCCGCCAGGATGTGGCCGGTCGAGCGATAGTTGCGCTCGAGCCTGATGATCTTCGCGCCCGGGAAGTCGTGCTCGAAGCGCAGGATGTTGTCGACCTCGGCGCCGCGCCAGCCGTAGATCGATTGGTCATCGTCGCCGACACAGCAGATGTTCTTGGGGGCGCTAGGTTGCGCCTCGACCTCGCCCTCCAGTCGCGCGGCGTGCCGCCGCGCTCCTCAGGGTGAGGTCGCGATCGACGGTTTCCACGTCATCTCCCGCATCCGGCCCTTCCTCCTCACCTGGGAGCCGCGCTCAGCGCGGCGTCTCGAAGGATGAGGCCCGCGGGTTCACGGTTTGCACCCCGCTGCGCCAGTAGCCGTAACCAGAGATACTGCGCCACGTTGGTGTCTTGATATTCATCGACGAGAACGAACTTGAAGCGCGCCTGGTAGCCGCGCAGCATCTCCGGATGCTCGCGAAACAGCCGGATATCTTCGATCAGCAAGTCGCCAAAGTCGGCGGCATTAAGCACCTTCAGCCGCGCCTGGTAGGCTTTGTAGAGATAAAGCCCGCGGCCATTGGCGAAGCTCGCGGCTTCGCCGGGCGGGACCTGCTCGGGCGTGAGCCCGCGGTTCTTCCAGCCGTCGAGCATGGCGGCGAAGATGCGCGCCGGCCAGCGTTTCTCATCGATATTGTCGGCTTCGATCAGCTGCTTGAGCAACCGAACCTGGTCGTCGGTGTCCAGGATGGTGAAATCCGGTTTGAGCCCCACGAGCTCGGCGTGTCGGCGCAGGATGCGGGCGCCGATCGAGTGGAAGGTGCCGAGCCACGGCATGCCTTCGACGATCTGGCCGACCATGTGGCCGACCCGTCCTTTCATCTCGCGCGCTGCCTTGTTGGTGAACGTGACCGCGAGGATTTCCGACGGCCTGGCACGGCCCAGGCTGAGAATATGCGCGATGCGGGTCGTAAGTACGCGCGTCTTGCCGGTGCCCGCCCCGGCAAGCACCAGCACCGGCCCGTCGAGGGTTTCAACCGCCTCGCGCTGCTCCGGATTGAGTCCGGCGAGGTAGGGTGCACCAGCGCCGGCGCGCGCGCGCGCGGCGATGCCGCCAGGGGCGGGCACATGCGCAGGCGCCGAGGCACGCTGGTGCGGGTCGTTCAAATCGCAAAATCCTGATTCTCTCGATGTAAAGATGGCACCGGTGGGCCCAATTTGCGAGGGGCGCGGGCTGTTGGAATTCCTCGACGCCGGGGAGTCTCGCATCTCCCCGCTTGCGAGGAGAGGTAAAGAAGCCGTCAGTCCTTCTTCATCCCTACGCTGCGCCCGGCCGCCTGTGGGCGGGGCAGGCGTGCATGCGAGGCCGCCATCTTTTCCAGCCGGCCGAGCACGCGCGGCGGCATCGGCGCGCTCTTGCTGCTGTCCATATCGACGTGGATGGCGAGGTTTTCAGAGGTCGCCGCCAGGAAGCCGTCGGTCGCGTGCACCAGCTGCTCGAAATAGTGCAGCCGCTTGCTGTCGTAGCCGATGAGTTGGAAGGTCGCCCGCACGGCATCGCCCGCGTGCAGCTCGCGCAAAAAGCGTACGTGCACCTCGGCGGTGTAGACGGAATGACTGCGCTGCTTGACATAGTCGAGGCCGATCCCGAGCAGCTCATAGGCCTCGTCCACCGCGCGATCAAACAATACGTTGTAGTAGGCCATGTTGAGATGGCCGTTGTAGTCGATCCACGCCGGCTCGACCCGCATGATTGACGAGACGAACGGGGCGAAGAACAGCGGTTCGAGGTCGCTACGCTCAAGCATGCACAATCCGGAACGCCACGGGACGCTATAGGACAACGCCTTCATAGTGTGATTGAGTGAGGCGAACCTTGCAAGTGAGGAACACAATCGCCGTGCCGGGACGCGTCAAGAACATCCTGTTCATCATGTGCGACCAGCTGCGCTGGGATTATCTGTCGTGCTACGGCCATCCCACGCTCGCTACCCCGCATATCGACGGCCTGGCGGCGCGTGGCGTGCGTTTCAACCGCGCCTACGTGCAGTCGCCGATCTGCGGGCCCTCGCGCATGAGCTTCTACACTGGCCGCTACATGCAGTCGCACGGCTCGAACTGGAACGGGATTCCGCTCAAGGTTGGCGAGCTCACTATGGGCGATTACCTGCGGCCGCTCGGCGTCGCCACCGTGCTGGTCGGCAAGACCCATATGGCGGCCGATCGCGAGGGCATGTCGCGGCTCGGCATCGACCCGACCTCGATCATCGGTGTGCGCGTGTCCGAGTGCGGCTTCGACCCGTACGAGCGCGACGACGGCCTGCACGCGCGCGGCCCGGACGGTGGCTACGACGGCCATCAGCCGCGCTACAACCAATATCTCAACGCCAAGGGCTATCCCGGCGACAACCCGTGGCATGATTTCGCCAACGCAGCGCAAGGTGAGGGCAACGCACTCGCATCCGGCTGGGCGATGCGCAACGCCCGTAAGCCGGCGCGGGTGGAAGAGGAAGATTCAGAGACGCCCTACATGACCCGCCGCGCCATGGAGTTCATTGACGAGTTGGGCCAGAAGCCGTGGTGCCTGCACCTTTCCTACATCAAGCCGCACTGGCCCTACATTGCTCCCGCGCCATACAACGACATGTACAGCGCTGCGGAGGTGATCGCGCCAGTGCGCTCGGAAAGCGAGCGCGTCGATCCGCACCCGGTGTTCCGCGAGTTCATGGCACATCGCGTGAGCCACGCATTCGCTCGCGACGAGGTGCGCCACGAAGTCGTCCCTGTCTATATGGGCTTGATCAAACAAATCGACGATCAGATGGGGGTGCTGTTTCGTTTCCTTGAGCAGCGCGGTTTGTTCGACAATACGCTGGTCGTGTTCACCTCTGACCACGGCGACTATCTCGGCGACCATTGGCTGGGTGAGAAGGAGTTCTTCCACGAGCCGTCGGTGAAAATCCCGCTTATCATCTACGATCCGGACGCCGATGCGACGCGCGGTTCGGTCTGCGACGAGCTGGTAGAGGCGATCGATCTTGCGCCAACCTTCCTGGATGCGCTTGGCGCCGATCCGGCCGATCAGTCGCATCGACTGGAGGGTCGCTCGCTCATGCCGTTGCTGCGCGGGCGGGCTGCGCCGGCGTGGCGGCCATACACGATCAGCGAATACGACTATTCAATTCAACCGGCGGCCGCGGACCTTGGGGTGGCGCCGCGCGATGCGCGTTTGTTCATGATCGCCGACAAGCGTTGGAAATTGATCCACGCAGTGGGGTTTCGGCCGATGTTGTTTGATCTTGTCAACGATCCGCGCGAGCTGCGCGACCTCGGCACAGATCCGGCCTGCGAGCCCGAACGCGCGCGCCTATCCGCCGCGCTGGCGCAGTGGGGGTTGCGGCTCTCGCAGCGCCAGACCCGCTCCGAGCAGCAGATCGTGGCGATGCGTGGTAAGGCCGAGCGTCGGGGCATTCTGATCGGGGTATGGGACGAAAATGATATTCCCGCCGAACTTTGGAGCGGGTATTTGGGAGGAGCGAAATGATCAATCGCGTGATCCGCATTGCATCGCTGGTGATAGTCGCGGCGTTTCTGGCGGCGCCGGCGCATGCCCAGTCGAACAGCATTCGCATCATCTTTCCATTTGCGCCGGGGGGCAGCGGCGATGCAACCGTCCGTATTCTGGCTGACAATCTGCAGAAGAGCCTCGGCCAGACGGTCGTGGTCGAGAACCGGACCGGCGGGGGCGGACGCATCGGGGTCAACGCGGTCAAGAACGCGGCCCCCGACGGAACGACTTTGTTGTTCACGCCGTTCGCCGCAGTGACGATCTATCCTTATGCCTACCGTTCGCTCGACTATGATCCATTCACCGACCTGACGCCGATCAGCCAAATCTGCACCTACGATTTCGCGATCGCGGTGGGGCCGGATTCCCCCGTCAAGACACCGCAGGAATTGGTGGCCTGGTTACAGGCCAACCCGGCGAAGGCACAGTTCGGTTCGCCCGGTGCCGGCGCCCTGCCGCATTTCTTCGGCCTGCTGGTCGGGCGCGCGGCGAACGTCGAGATGACGCACATCGCCTACAAGGGCACGCCGCCGTCGATCGCCGATCTCCTCGGTGGCCAGATTCCACTGGTGACGTCGACCACCAGCGAGTTTGTCGAGTTGCACCGTGCCGGCAAAATTCGCGTGATCGCAACGTCGGACACGGAGCGCATGGTGCAGCTTCCGGAGGTGCCGACCTTCAAGGAAAGCGGCATCGATATCGTCGGGACCGGCTGGTACGGCATGTTTGGGCCGGCACGGATGCCGCCCGACATGGTGATGCGCTTGAACAAGGCGATCGTGTCAGCCCTGGCGTTGCCGGACGTCAAGGAGCGCCTGATCGGGTTCGGTCTCAAGCCGACCGGGACCTCGCCGGCGGAACTCGCGGCGATCCAACGGGCCGACGCCGACAAATGGGCGCCGATCGTCAAGGCGTCGGGGTTCGTGGCGGATTAGCGAACCCGCTAGTGTCGTATGGTTCTTGCGTGAAGCGCGATGCGTCAAAGACCCGATGAGAAATCCCTAGCGCGCGCCATCGCCGATCTTGCGGCGGCGTTCGGCAATCGCCTCGTCACTTCACAGGCGGTGCGCCAACAGCATGGCCACACCACCACTTGGCACCACAACGAGCCGCCTGATGCTGTTGTATTTCCGCAATCGACACAGGACGTGCAGCAGATCGTGCGCATCTGCGCCAGGCACGCGGTGCCGGTGATTGCGTTCGGCACCGGCACGTCGCTCGAGGGCCACGTCAATGCGCCGTTCGGGGGCATCTCGGTCGACGTGCGGGATATGAACAGGGTGCTCGCCGTTCATGCCGAGGATCTCGACTGCGTGATCGAGCCCGGCATCACGCGCAAAACGCTCAACGAGCATCTGCGCGATCAAGGTCTGTTCTTTCCGATCGACCCAGGCGCCGACGCGTCGCTTGGCGGCATGACGGCGACGCGCGCCTCCGGCACCAATGCGGTGCGCTACGGCACAATGAAGGACAACGTCCTCTCGCTCAAAGCGGTGCTGGCCAACGGCGAGCTGATCAAAACTGCCAGCCGCGCCAAGAAATCATCCGCCGGCTACGACCTCACGCGTCTTTTTGTCGGGTCCGAGGGCACGTTGGGGGTCATTACCGAAATTACACTCAGGCTCGCGGGAATTCCTGAAGCGATCGCGGCCGGCATCTGCCCGTTCGCATCGGTCGAGGCAGCCTGCAACGCGACAATCGCCACCATCCAATCCGGTATCCCGGTGGCGCGCATCGAACTGCTCGACGCGCTACAGGTCAAAGCTTGCAATGCCTACTCGAAGCTGACGCTGCCTGAACAACCGATGCTGTTTCTCGAGTTCCATGGCAGCGCGGCGGGCGTGGCCGAGCAGTCGGAGCGGTTCGGCGAGATCGCTCGCGAATTGGGCGGCGGGCCGTTCGAATGGGCGACGCGGGCAGAGGATCGCACGCGGCTATGGCAAGCGCGCCACGACGCCTATTTTGCCGCCCGCGGGCTGCGTCCGGGTACGCAGCCGGTCGCAACCGACGTGTGCGTGCCGATTTCGAAGCTTGCTGAATGCGTGACCGAAAGTCAGCGCGACATTGCGGAAAATCGGCTGTTGGCCCCGATCGCCGGGCATGTCGGGGACGGCAACTTCCATCTTTCGCTGCTGATCGACATGGACGACTCCGATGAGGTGACGCGCGCGGAAAAGTTCATGGAGCGCTTGGTGGCGCGCGCACTTGCCATGGACGGCACCTGTACGGGCGAGCACGGAGTTGGCCAAGGCAAGCTAAAGTACCTCGCGGCCGAGCATGGCAATGCGACGCTCGACGTGATGCGCGCCATCAAGGGCGCGCTCGATCCGCAGGGCATCATGAACCCGGGCAAGATCGGGTCTTAGCAACCGCTTTGGCCGAACGCATTCGCGGGTGAGGGCCAAAATAGCGGCCCGAGCTGCCCTAGGTTGTTGGAATGACACATATTCGCCGCCCTGGCCTGTCATACGGACAGGCGGGGGGCGGGCGAATTCGTTCATAATACTCTCGTAGAATTGCTCGCGCGGGAGGCGGAACACCCGGAGCACAGCGCGTTTGCAGACAACACTGCTGACGATTGGAATTGCGCTGATCCTGGCGCTGGTGACCGCGCTGGTGGGGCCGCTGTTTGTCGATTGGGCCCGCTTTCGAACCGATTTTGAGGCGCGGGCAAGCCGGATTGCGGGGCAACCGGTGCAAATCACCGGAGCTATCGACGTCCGCCTGCTGCCAATTCCGACCGTCCGCCTGCAGGGCATTAACGTCGGCCCGGCCGACGCCACCCCGGCGCTCGGCGCCCGCGAGATTGATGCGGAGCTGTCGCTCGCGTCGCTGATGCGCGGGGAACTGCGCGCCACCGTCGTGCGCATCGATGCTCCCTATGTATCCGTTGAGCGCGATCGCGACGGGCGCGTATCGGGTCCGGCCGTCGTCGCCGGCGGCGAGGTGACGATCGACCGCATCGCCGTGAGCGACGGGCGCGTGTCGCTTGCCGATACGAGCAGCGGCGCCAAGGCGGTGTTGGACAACGTCTCGTTCAAAGGCGAGATCCGCGCGCCGGTGGGACCGATCCGCGGCGCCGGCGCGTTCGTGATTGAGGGCCAGTCGTTCAACTATCGTATTGCGACCAGCCGCGGCGCGACCGACGGCGCCAAGCTGAGCCTCGCGATCGACCCATCTGACCGACCTCTGACGATCGAAACCGAGGGGGTCCTGACATTTGCGGACGACATGCCGCATTACGACGGCAGCCTCGTGCTGACGCGCCCCGCCGGGCTTGCGCTCTCCAGCGGCAAGACCATCACCAGCGATCCGTGGCGCATCGAGAGCAAGCTGAAGATCGATACAGCGTTGGCATTGTTCGAACAGGTCGATTTTCAGTATGGGCCTGACGAGCGCGCCGTCCGCTTGACGGGGACGGCGGAGCTCAAGTTCGGCGCCGGCGCGCGGCTGAACAGCGTGTTGTCGGCACGCCAGATCGACCTCGATCGAGCTTTGGCCGCAACCGACACCGCGAGCCGGCATCCGCTCGCCGCCTTGCGGCATTGGAGTCAGACACTCGACGATATTCTGCATCCACCGATGCCATTGACCATCGGGATCGGCATCGACGCCGTTACCCTCGGGGGTGCAACGCTGCAGTCGGTGCGCGCGGATTTGCGCGCTGAGCGCGATGGCTTGACCATCGACTCCCTCGAGTTCCGCGCGCCCGGATTCACCCAGGTAGGGTTGAGCGGGCGGCTCGATGCCGCGTCTTGGGAATTCGCCGGGCCCGTCACTCTAAACGTGCCCGATCCGACGACGCTGATTGCCTGGCTTGACGGAGTTGATCTTGCAAATCGGACGCTTGCGGCGTTTCGAATGCGTGGCGACGTGGCGCTCGGTCGCAAGCACATCGCCTTCGACCGCGTGAAGGCGGAATACGACCATGGCGCGTTCGAGGGGAGCCTCGGGTATTGGTTCGCGAACTCCAAAGAGCCGGCGCGGCTCGACGTCGGGCTCACCGCCGCAGCATTCAATCTCGACAACGCCATTTCGCTCGCGAGCGCGGCGCTCGCTGGCGCGAACGCGAGCGGCACGGCGTTTGAACGCCCGGGCGAGATTGCGCTCGCCGTCGATCTCGGCCGCGTCACGTTCGCCGGCGTCGATGCGAAGAACGCCAAAGCAAACGTCACGTTCGACGGGACGGGCCTGCGTATCGCGGCTCTCTCAATCGCGGATTTCGGTGGCGCCGCCATCACTGCGAGTGGAGGGATCGAGGCGCCGTCAGGATCACCACGCGGGACGGTTACGCTCGGCCTCGATGCGCGCAAGGTCGACGGTCTTGCCGCGTTGGCAGCCATCGTATCGCCAAAGGCCGCGGATCTTCTGCGCGCCAACGCGTCTCGCATGGTCCCAGCCAAACTCGAGGCCGCGTTCAAAGTCGAACCCGCTCCGGCCGGCGTGACGCAATCGCTTGCTCAGCTCAAGCTCGACGGCACGATGGGCGGGGTCGAGGTCAATCTCGCTGCGCAGGGCCTGGGCAATGTTGGCGCAGTGGAACAGGCCGACCTGCGCATCGACAGCCGGATCGCGTCGGACGATGGCGCGCTGCTGGCCGCCCTTGGGCTCGATTGGATCGCCGGCGAAAAGCGGGGCGCGAAACTCGCCTGGACCGCAAGCGGTTCGGTCGGCGGCGATTTCAAGGTCGATGCCACGCTTACCGGCGATGGAGTCGATGCGGCCGCAGCTGGAACGCTGCGGCTCGCCGATTTCGGCGTGCGTGGCAACGCGGACGTCTCGCTTTCCGCCCGCGATCTGCGTTGGCTGCGGCGCGCAACGCCGTTTCCGGTGGCGCTCAAGACGCGTGTCGCGATCAACGGCAACGAGATCGGGTTTCGTGATCTCATCGGTGACGCGGGTGGCGCGGCAGTGCGCGCGCAGGGTCATGTGGTGCTCGGGCAGCCGGTCCGCCTTGAAGCAAGCCTCGCTACTGACCGGATCGACATTCCAGCCCTTGTCGCGGCCACCATCGGCATGCCGACGCCGGGCGCGAACGATGCTACCTGGTCGGCGCAACCCTTCCGTTCCCTCGCCCAGATCAGCGCGCGTGTCGCGTTGGAGGCCGAGCAGGCGACGCTTGCGCCGGCGGTGATCGCCAACAAGCTGCGCGGCGCGCTCGCGCTGACGCCGCAGGATGTCGCGTTCGAAACCGTGACCGCTTCGATCGGCGGCGGCACACTATCGGCTGACGCGGGCTTTCGTAGTGGCACCGGCGGCCTCACTGTCCGCACGCGAATGGCACTGACGAACGCCGACGCGACCGCCGTAATTCACGGCAGCGGGCAACCGCCGGTGATCGGGCGCCTGTCATCCAAGCTTGAACTGGAAGGGTCAGGAACCAATCCAGCAGCCCTTATCGGCTCGCTCAACGGCACCGGTTCCGTCACGCTTGAAGGCGCTCAGATCGCCGGCCTTGATCCGAAGGCGATTGACGTCGCGATCCGCGCCATCGACCGCGGCGCGTCGGTTGCGCCAGCGCGCATCGGAGACATGGTGGCGCGAGTGATGGACGCAGGCTCGCTGAGCATGCCCTGGGTCAGCGCGCCGCTCGCGATTTCAGCCGGCAGGGTGCGCCTGGGCAAATTGGTCGTGCCGCCGCAGAGCAATGACTTGGCGGCGAACGGCACGCTTGATCTCCTCGACTCGACGATCGATGCCCGCTTCACACTGTTTGGTGCCGCCGAGACGGGCCAACGGCCGCAGGCTTCGGTCTTGCTGAAAGGACCGATCGCAACGCCACGACGCACGATCGACGTGTCCGCGCTGACCAGCTGGCTGACGCTGCAATCGGTGGATCGCGAGACGAGGCGCCTCGACGCGGTGGAGCGCGCTTCCAAGCAGCCCGATAGTGCAGTCGTTCCGCCAGCACCCGCGCCGACGGGTGCCGGGCAGGGGGGTGCGCAGGCGGGAACCAAAGTTGGTGCAAACCCAGGGGTATCCCCCCCGCAACCCCGTGTGGCGCCTGCTCTACCGCCACCCGTCGTGATCAACCGGCTGCCCGGGATCTCCACGGGGCCGCGCGCGATGCCGGCGTTGCCGACGTCGCCACTCTTGACGCCTCAATAGAGAGATCGGTCAGTCGGCGCGAAGGTCCGACGACACCGTCCGAACGGGGGAGAGCTCGCGGCTCGGCATGTCGCTGGCGCCGGCCTGAGCACGATAATAATCGAGGACAAAAAGCCGGATCGCCGACGACAGATTGCCGTGCTGGCGCTCGTTATCGATCGTGGACACGAGGTCCGACAGCGGGATGTTCCGCGTCGCTGCGATCTCCTTGAGCCCCTTCCAGAAGGCGTCTTCCAAACTCACGCTGGTCTTGTGCCCCGCGATGACGATTGACCTTTTTACAACCTGCGACTTCATGTGGCCTCTCCCGATTCGATTCGGTGCTGGTCGAGCTTGCGGCGCCCTTGGTGCTCCTGCGCCCGGCGGAGCGATCGCTCAGCCTTCGGCATGCCATGCTGCAGGCGCTGCACTACAGCCGCATTGGTCTCTTGCTGCCGCCGTGCCCGCTTGCGAACCGTCCGAAGGTTGACGATCTCGCCCATGCCCCACCAAACTTTGCGGTCGCTCAAGCTTACGCTTTGTTCCCGTGAAATGCGCCGATAGCAAGGCTATTCGACCCACCTACTGGAATAGTCTTTCAGTCTACAGAAATGGTTGCCACGCATTACCATGCATTGCTAGTGCAATTTCCGAATTGCCGCGGTGTATAATCAAATTATCGGGAGAAAAATGATTTCCCATTACCTGTGCGAATGTTTGATAGGCGAAATTAATGCATCGAAAATCTTTTTGAAAATTAGTGGAACCTTTTCGCGGCTAGCGAGTTGGAAACAGATTTAGCGGCGCTAGCGTCGCCATGCCAAGTCACGCGGGTTGAGTTTGTAGAGCAGTGCCCGCCGCGATTCGGCCCGCAGCCCAGCTGCTGACCGCAGCGGCACGGCGGCCGTTATTTCTTGCGGAAGCGATCCAGCCGCACGACCTCAGCACCGCCCGCCGGCTTGCCGGGCGTCTCGGTAACGGGCGCTACCGTCTCCGCCGGAGCAGGTACGGTCTTGCGGGCGCCCTCGCTCGCAGCTTGCGACTTTTCATTGTCGACAGTGGCCGCAGCTTCCACACCCGAAGGAGCTGGTTGCGCAGCGCTTTGCTCTGCACTCCCAGCCGCGCTCTCGGCAAACTGCAAACCAAAATTGACCGACGGGTCGAAGAATCCCTTGATCGCCGCAAATGGCACGTTCAAGCGTTCGGGAATCCCATTGAAAGATAATCCCACCTCGAACGACTCATCCGCCACGGTCAGATCCCAGAACTGATGCTGAAGGACGATGGTCATCTCTTCCGCATATTGAGCGCGCAGACGCGGCGAGAGCTTCACGCCCGGGGCGCGCGTTGCAAACGAAATGAAGAAATGATGCTCGCCCGCTAGTCCCTTCGCCGCCGCATCCCGCAGAACCCGGCGCACCACGCCACGCATGGCGTCCTGCGTCAGCAGGTCGTAGCGGATGTGATCGACAGCCATGGGTCCCGAGGTCCCTACCAAGAATCAAAGGTATGCTAACGCGCCCGGCAGTGCACGTCAGCCGGTGTTTTGAGCGTTCTATGCGATTGCGTTGTGGCCGATCAGGGGCGTCGCCTTTCGTGACCGGCAGTTAAAACGTTCAAACGATGGTCGGGCCTGGTGCCGCAATAGGTATCGCGGTGAAAGTGGAGGCTTCTGTTGCCAGGTGCCTCCGAACCCCGCCAGACGCTGCTAAGACGTCGGGACTTTAGTTCGGTATTTCAAACCGCATTACGCGGCCTGAGCCACCGGAGCATAGTTGTCATTGGCAACTATGAGATTGGCCCGATAACGGCGGAACCATGCCGAGCAAAAGCGCGCCCTTTACGCCCTCGTCGATCCTGTTTCGCCCCCGTTTGGTGGAGGCGCCGGGTACTGCCCCCGGGTCCGATAGGTTTATTACGACGGCCATTTATCGCCATAGCCGGCAAGCCGGCCCGCTGAATATAGGCGGGCTGCCTTAACGAGGAAAGGTCGCGCCAGTTGTTACGAACAAATTCCTAGTACAAGGACGCGCTGAAAGTCGGGCGCGTGGTGGTTCTCAGCGCGTCACGCACCGTCGAGCGCTGCGCCGCGCGGCTCCAATCGCCACAGCATCAGTCAGAGCTCCCGGTCAATGTGCGTACGCACCGGCAGCGCGCGGCGAGATACTGCGAGAACCGCGTGGAGTCGGCGCGCTCTCAGCTCGTATGCACGAGCAACATGTGCGAGCGACGATTTTGGCTGGCGCCGCAAAATATCCGCCGCTAACACTCGCGCATGACCGAGCACATTCTCGCGCCGCCGCCGGCGATTGTCGTTCCAACCACGACCGATCTCTTTCTAGGCTTTTTCAAAATTGCGATCTCAGGCTTCGGCGGTGTGCTCGCCTGGGCGAGGCGCATCATCGTGCAGGAACGGCATTGGATGACCGCGGAAGAGTTCAACGAACTGTTCGCGCTGTGCCAGTTCCTGCCTGGTCCGAATATTGTGAACTTTTCCCTCATCTACGGCTCGCGGATGCGCGGGGCGGCGGGAGCGGCGGCGGCCGTGCTCGGTCTCATGGGCCCGCCGACCGTCCTGATGATCGTGCTGGGATCGCTCTATTCCCGGTATGGCGCGCTGCCGGCGTCACGCGGCGCATTGACGGGGCTCGCGGCGGCGGCGGCGGGCCTTCTGATCTCGACCGCAGTGTCGATGGCCGAGCCGCTCCCGCGCAAGGGAATCGGCAACGTGCTGGTCGCTGCCGTGGCGTTCATCGCCGTGGGTGTCCTGCAGTGGCCGCTCCTCGCGGTGCTGGCCGTGCTCGTGCCTGTTTCGATTGCGCGCGCGTGGAGAACGTCATGAAGGATGGTGCCGGCACGCTGCTCACGCTCGCACTGCAGTTCTCGTTGCTGTCGTTCCTCGCCATCGGAGGCGCGATTACCGCGCTTCCCGAAATGCATCGACAGGCCGTCGACGTCTATCATTGGATGACCAGCACCCAATTCACCCAGCTTGTCGCGATTGCACAGGCCGCGCCCGGGCCGAACGTGTTGATCGTGACCCTGATCGGCCAGCAAGTCGCCGGCATTCCAGGCGCGCTGGTGGCGACGGTCTGTATGTGCGGCCCGGCCTGCGCGGTCGCGTTCCAGATCGTGCGCGCGTTCCACCAGTTCAAGCAATCGCGTTGGGCGATAGCGTTGCAGGCCGGCCTCATTCCAGTGTCGGTCGGTCTCGTGGGCGCGACCGCGTTGATCGTGGCGCGCTCGGCTGACCAAGGCTGGGGCACGCTGCTCATCACGGCAACAACGTTTGCGATCACCCATTGGACGCGCATCTCTCCGTTGTGGGCGCTTGGTGTCGCGTCCGTCATCGGCTTGGTGGGGTTGGTGTGAATCGCCGTCTATCTCGCTGCGTGACGACCTCTCTGCTTCCGGCCCCGTGGGTCTGTGGGGATCGGTCGTCGAGTCCGCCTTAAGCACTGGGATACGGCCCAACGGTTGCTTCCGGTTGAGCGGTTCGGTGTGCTAGGAAGGTTTGGGGAACAGCGACATATCGGAATTACTGGGAGGAGTTTTGATGTCTGAGGGCGTCCAAGCCCCATCGCGCCCACCGGGTCGCTTGAGAATTCGCAATCCACAAGACTTCTACGGCGGCTTGGTGCTGGTCGCGGTTGCTGCGTTTGCGCTGTGGGCATCGCGGGATCTTCCCGGCATGCGCGGCTTTGCCTTCGGGCCCGGCACCGCGCCGCGCATGTTCGCCATGATCCTGGGAGCGCTCGGTCTCTGCGTCGCCGCCGTCGGCTTGGTGACCGACGGCCCGAAAGTGGAGAGGGTGACGGTACGCGGGACGCTGCTGGGCGCGTTGCTGATCGCACTGTTCGCCGTTGTCTCGATCTACGCGACGCCGCTTACGACCGCGTTGGGCCTGCGCCAATACGAAACCGTGCTCGCGGCGCTGGTCGTGCTGCTGGTGACGATCGCACTGGCGCGCGGCCTCGATCGCGGCCCGCTCTACGTCATCGCGGGCACCTTGATCTTCGCCGGCACCATTCGCCCACTCGGGCTCGTCTTCGCAAGCTTCATCTCATTGGTCGTTTGCGCCGCCGCGACTACAGAGGTGCGCTGGCGCGAAACGATCGTCTGGGCCGCCGCGCTGACGCTGTTCTGCGCTCTCCTGTTCGTGTACGGCCTCAACTTGCCGTTCGCGTTCTGGCCGCGGTTCTGAGGGGCGCCGCCATGGATCTCTTCGTCAATCTCGCGCACGGCTTTGCGGTTGCGCTCTCGCCGATGAACGTGATGTTTTGCCTGATCGGCGCGCTGGTCGGAACCCTGATCGGCGTGTTGCCGGGCGTCGGTCCGGTCGCCACGATCGCGATGCTGCTGCCGATCACTTTCGGTCTGCCGCCGGTCGGCGCCTTGATCATGCTTGCCGGCATCTACTACGGCGCCCAGTACGGCGGTTCGACCACGTCGATCCTGGTCAACATCCCGGGCGAAGCGTCCTCGGTGGTGACGACACTCGACGGCCACCAGATGGCACGTCAGGGGCGGGCCGGCCCCGCGCTTGCGATCGCCGCTATTGGATCGTTCATTGCTGGTTGCGTGTCGACCGTGCTGGTGGCCGCCCTCGGTGCGCCGTTGACCTCGCTCGCACTGCTGTTTGGGCCCGCCGAGTACTTCTCCCTGATGGTGCTCGGATTGGTGTTCGCGGTCGTGCTCGCCAAGGGCTCTGTGCTCAAGGCGATCGCCATGATCATGTTGGGCCTTCTGCTCTCGAGCGTCGGATCCGACATCGAGACCGGCCAGTCGCGCATGGCGTTCGACGTGCCGGAGCTCTCCGATGGCATCGGGTTCGTCGTGGTCGCGATGGGTGTGTTCGGCTTCGCCGAAATCATCCGCAACCTCGAGACCCAGACCGAGGAAACGCGTTCGATCGTGACCGCCAAGGTCACCGGATTGATGCCGACATGGCCCGACCTCAAGGCTTCGGCTGGAGCGATTGCCCGCGGCACCATTCTCGGTTCGATCCTCGGGATTCTGCCAGGCGGCGGCGCGGTGATCGCGGCGTTCGCGGCCTACACGTTCGAAAAGAAGGTGGCCAAGGACCCGTCGCGCTTTGGCCGCGGCGCGATCGAGGGCGTGGCCGCGCCCGAAAGCGCCAACAACGCGGCGGCGCAGACCTCGTTCATTCCGCTGCTGACGCTCGGCATCCCGCCCAATGCGGTGATGGCGCTGATGGTCGGCGCGATGACCATTCACGGCATCGTGCCCGGCCCGCAAGTCATGACCAAGCAGCCCGACTTGTTCTGGGGCATGATCGCGTCGATGTGGCTCGGCAACCTGATGCTGGTCGTCATCAACCTGCCGCTGGTTGGGCTCTGGGTGCGACTGTTGCGCGTCCCCTATCGCATGATGTTCCCGGCAATCCTGATCTTCTGCAATATCGGCAACTATTCAATCAACAACGCGCCGTTCGACGTTGCCATGACGGCGGTCTTTGCGCTGGTCGGCTATTGGCTGATCAAGCTCGACTTCGAGCCGGCGCCGATGCTGCTCGGCTATGTGCTGGGTCCGTTGATGGAGGAAAACCTGCGCCGCGCCATGCTGATCGCGCGGGGCGATCCGATGACCTTCGTGTATCGGCCGATCTCGGCGACGCTGCTGGCGATTGCGGTCCTGCTTCTCGTTCTCGCGGTATTGCCAATGATCCGCTCGCGGCGCGATGAGGTGTTCGTCGAAGGAGAAACGTGACCGGGTTCAAACGTCCAGCCGCAGCGAATGCGGCTGCAAAAATAAAACCTTCTGGGAGGATGGAAAGATGACTTCGCCTAGAGTGACCAGGATCCTGGTCGCGGCGTTCGCTGTTGTTGTGGCGACGCTGCCGGCCGCAGCGCAGGATTATCCTAATCGCGGCATCACAATCATCGTACCCTTCGCGGCCGGTGGCCCGACCGATGTGATCGCGCGGCTCGTAAGCGATCCCATGTCAAAAACGCTTGGTCAGCAGATCGTCATCGAGAATGTCGTCGGCGCCGGGGGCACGACTGCCGCAACCCGTGCGATGCGAGCCGACCCTGACGGCTACACGCTCATCATGGGCCACATGGGTACCCATGCGGCGGCGGTTGGGCTTTACCCCAAGCTTGCCTACGACCCACGCACGGACTTCGAACCGATCGGCGTGGCGGCCGGTACCCCGATCCTCATCCTGGCGAAGAAGGACTTCCCGGCAGCCGACCTCAAGGAGTTCCTGACCTATGTGAAGGCGAACACTGACAAGCTCAACATGGCACACGCCGGCGTCGGCTCGGTGTCGTTCACGACTTGCCTGCTGTTGAATTCGATCCTTGACGTCAAACCAACGGCGGTTCCGTTCAACGGCACCGGACCGGCCATGAATGCCCTGGTTGGCGGGCAAGTCGACTACATGTGCGACCAGATCGTCAACGCGGTGCCGCAGATCAAGGGCGGGACCATCAAAGCCTACGCGATCGCCACACCCAAGCGTAATCCCGCATTGCCCGACGTGCCCACCACCAGGGAGGCAGGCCTGCCCGAATTTCAGGTTTCGGCCTGGAACGCGCTGTTCGCCCCCAAGGGCACGCCCAAGCCCATCATCGACAAGCTCAATGCGGCGCTCGGCAAGGCGCTCGATGATCCGAAGACGCGCAGCCGGCTGCTGGAGCTAGGGAGCGATATCCCCGAAGGAGAGGGGCGCACGCCCCAGGCGCTCGCCGAACTCGTCAAGAACGAAGTCGCGCGCTGGACGCCGATCCTTCAAGCGTCCGGAATCGTCGCCAACTGATCAGGGGAGCGATCTCGACGGCCGCATTTCCTGAAGGCGAGGCACGCGGTAAACTCGGTTCCCGACTCAGAGGGATACCGTGCGTCAATACCTCGACCTGATGGAGCACGTCCTCGCCGATGGCGTGGAGAAGCATGACCGCACCGGCACCGGCACGCTGTCGGTGTTCGGTCATCAAATGCGGTTCGACCTGACGCAGGGCTTCCCACTGCTCACCACCAAGAAGCTGCACGTCAAATCCATCATCTACGAATTGCTCTGGTTCATGGCCGGCGACACCAACGTCAAGTATCTCAACGATCACGGGGTTCGCATCTGGGACGAGTGGGCTGACGAACACGGCGATCTCGGCCCGGTCTATGGCCGGCAATGGCGCTCGTGGCCCGCGCGCGATGGCCAGACCATCGATCAGATCGCCAACGTGGTCGCAGCGATCCGGCGCAATCCTGATTCACGGCGCCTGATCGTCACCGCGTGGAATCCGGCTGACGTCGACAAGATGGCGCTGCCGCCGTGCCATTGCCTGTTCCAGTTCTACGTCGCCAACGGCCGGTTGTCCTGCCAGCTTTACCAGCGCTCGGCCGACATTTTTCTCGGGGTGCCGTTCAACATTGCCTCCTACAGCCTGCTTACCCTCATGGTCGCGCAGGTCACCGGCTACAAGCCGGGCGAGTTTGTGCACACGTTCGGTGATGCGCACCTCTATCTCAATCATATCGAGCAGGCACGGCTGCAGCTGACGCGCCTGCCATTGCGGCTCCCGACCATGCGGCTCAACCCGCATGTGCATGACCTCGACGCGTTCCGCTTCGAAGACTTCATGCTCGAGGGTTACGAAGCGCATCCGCACATCAAGGCGGAAGTCGCGGTGTGAGCGAGGATCGTTCGAAGCGCGACCGGCCGACCATCGTTCTGATTATCGCCGCCGCCGATAACAACGTCATTGGGCGCGATGGCGGCTTGCCGTGGCGGCTCAAATCCGACTTGCAGCACTTTCGGTCCCTCACCATGGGCAAGCCGGTGGTCATGGGACGCAAGACCTATCGCTCGATTGGCAGACCGCTGCCCGGGCGCACCAATGTGGTGGTGAGCCGCGATCCGACGTTCGCCGCGCCCGGCCTTATCGTTGCGCCCAGTTTCACCGCCGCACTCGACGTCGCCCGCGGCGACGCGTTGCGGCGAGCAAGCGATATCATGGTGATCGGCGGCGCCGAGATTTTCGCGCAGGCAATTCCGCTCGCACAACGCCTCGAGCTCACCCGCGTGCACTTGCGTCCGCAGGGCGACGTAACCTTACCGGATTTCAGCGCGGTGGAATGGCGCGAGGTCGCTCGCCGCGATGTATCGCCCGGGCCGCAAGACGAGGCGGCATTCACCATTTTGAGCTACGAGCGCGTTGCTCGAAAATGATGCGGCGCCTGCGCGCGTTGAAAGCCGGGAGGGCACCGCCTATAACCTCGTGACACAGGACGCGCCGGCCGGGCGCGGTTGGAGGTTTCATGCCCTGGAGCAATCAAGGCGGCGGTCCCTGGGGGTCGGGGCCGAAAGGGCCTTGGGGATCGGGTCCGCAATCGTCGGGCCCCAATCCGCCCGATCTGGAAGAGATCCTGCGGCGCAGCCAGGACAAGCTGCGCAGCGTGCTGCCGGGCGGAAGCCTCGGCGGTAAAGGTGCCATCATCATCGCCCTGCTTGCCGTCCTGCTGTGGGGCTTTTCCGGAATCTATCAGGTTGCGCCCGACGAACTCGGCATCGTGCTGCGGTTCGGAGAATACGTCCGCGACGCGCAACCCGGCCTCAACATCAAGTTTCCATACCCGATCGAGACCGTGCTGACGCCGAAGGTGCTCAACATCAACCGCATCGACATCGGCATGCGGGTTGAGGACGGCCTGCGACGCGGCACAAGTTGGCGCGATGTTCCGGAAGAAAGCCTGATGCTCACGGGCGACGAGAACATCGTCGACGTGGATTTCACCGTGCTCTGGCGCATCAAGCCGAATGGCGCGGCCGACTATCTGTTCAACATCCAGAGCCCGGAGGGCACCGTGAAGGCCGTGGCGGAAAGTGCCATGCGCGAGGTGATCGGCCGGTCTGAAATCCAGCCGATCCTGACCGGCGCCCGGCAGAACGTTGAGACCGCGGTGCAGGACCTGATGCAAAGGGTGCTCGACAATTACCAGTCCGGCATTCAAATCACCCAGGTGCAGATGCAGAAGGTCGACCCACCCCAGCAGGTGATCGATGCCTTCCGCGACGTGCAGGCGGCGCGCGCCGACGCGGAGCGGGCCCAGAACGAGGCCCAGACCTACGCCAATAAGGTCGTGCCGGACGCGCGCGGCCGCTCTGCGCAAATCCTGCAGGCAGCCGAAGCGTATCGCGAGCAGACCGTGGCGGAGGCGACCGGGCAGGCTTCGCGCTTCTCGCAAGTCTATGAACAATACAAGAAGGCGCCCGACATCACGCGCCAGCGGCTCTACCTCGAGACCATGGAAAAGGTGCTGGGCGGGGCCGACAAGATCATCCTCGACGCTTCACCGAGCGGTTCCGGCTCGACCGGGGTCGTTCCGGTGCTGCCGCTCAACGAGATAACGCGACAGCAGCCACGTCCGCCCACGTCGGGATCGCAAAGTATGACCAGTGGGGGCACCCGATGAGATACTCCATCACGGGCGGCGCCGCCGCGGTTGTTGTGCTCATCATCCTGATTCTTGGCTATCAATCCTTGTTTGAGGTGCAACAGGGGATGCAGGCGCTGGTCATCCGCTTTGGTCAGCCCATCAAAGTCATCACCGAGCCTTGCGCCGGAGATCCTCCGGGCGCATCGCCGGCGCAGTCGCATTGCGCGGGGCTCTACACCAAGTGGCCGTTGTGGATCGAAAACGTCGTCTACATCAGCGCCCGCATCCTGGATCTGGAAAATCCCGCGCAGGAAGTCATCGCATCCGACCAGAAGCGGCTGGTGGTGGACGCCTTCGCGCGCTATCGGATTCAGGAGCCGCTGAAATTCTATCAGACGGTCGGCTCGATCGCGGTCGCCAACACGCAATTGTCAACTCTGCTTAACTCGGCACTGCGTCGCGTCCTCGGCGAGGCGACCCTCACCCACGTGGTGCGCGACGAACGGCCGCAGCTGATGTCCAAGGTGCGCGAGCAGCTCGATCACGAGGCGCGCCAGTTCGGCATCAATGTCATCGACGTGCGTATCCGCCGCGCCGATTTGCCGGAGCAGAACAGCCAGGCGGTCTATCAGCGTATGCAGACCGAGCGCCAGCGCGAGGCCGCCGAATTTCGTGCGCAAGGCAATCAGCGGGCGCAGGAAATCAAGGCACGCGCCGACCGCGACGTGACGGTGTTGGTGGCGGAGGCGACCTCCAAGTCCGAGCAGATGCGCGGCGAGGGCGACGCCGAACGCAACCGGATCTTTGCCGACGCTTACGGCAAGGACCCGGGCTTTTTCAGCTTCTACCGCTCGATGCAGGCCTACGAGGCGAGCTTGCGGGCGAACGACACGCGGCTCGTGATCAAGCCGGATTCCGACTTCTTCCGCTATTTCGGCGACCCGTCTGGCAAACTCCGGGACAATACCGACACCAACAAAACCGGCGACGCAAACAAAAATTAATCCGCGCGGTTCGCGCCGGCCCGGTAACAAACAATGTCGCGATTCCTGGAGGCGCTCGGGCTTGTTTTCGTGATCGAAGGGCTCGTTTTCGCGGCCTTCCCGGCACAGACCCGACGTGCCGTGGCCGCCGTGCTGGAAACACCCGATCAGACGCTGCGTCTGATCGGGCTGTTGAGTGCCATCTTCGGCCTTGCGGTGATCTGGTTCATGCGCGGGTGACGGCCGTCCGCGTCGGGCCCGAGGCCGCCATTCCGCCCAATTCCATGCGTAATTGCGGCGCAAATGACGCCTTGCTTCCCGCGATCGTCCGGCGCAGTCTCGGCGCCAACTGATTTTTCAGGAGATTCCAAGCCTATGGCCGGCTGTCACGTAGTTCCGCGGCGCGCTCGCCGCTCTGTCGCCGCGATCGCGCTCGCTGCGACGATCACTCTGTCGCCCCTTGCCGCCGTCGCCCAGACGCACGGACCTGAAGGCATCGCGGACGTGGCTGAAAAGGTGATCGACGCCGTCGTGAATATTTCGACATCGCAAATGGTCGAAGCGCGCGGAAACATGCCGCAGATGCCGCCGGGATCTCAGCAGTTTGAAGAGTTTTTCGAGGAATTCTTCAAGAACAAGCGCGGCGGCGACAACCAAAATCGGGCGCCACGCCGCGTTTCCTCGCTTGGTTCGGGCTTTATCATCGATCCGTCCGGCATCGTGGTGACCAACAATCATGTCATCGCCGATGCCGACGAGGTCAACGTCATCCTCAACGACGGCACGCGGCTCAAGGCTGAAGTGATCGGTCACGACCAGAAGACCGACATCGCCCTGGTGCGGGTGAAGCCCGACAAGCCGCTCAAGGCCGTGCAGTTCGGCGACTCCGACAAGCTGCGGCTGGGCGAATGGGTGGTGGCGATCGGCAATCCGTTCAGCCTCGGCGGAACCGTCACGGCCGGCATCGTGTCGGCGCGCAACCGTGACATTAACTCCGGGCCTTACGACAACTACATTCAGACCGATGCCGCCATCAATCGCGGCAACTCGGGCGGTCCCTTGTTCAACCTCAATGGCGAGGTCGTCGGGGTCAACACCGCGATCATTTCGCCGTCGGGCGGCTCGATCGGCATTGGCTTTGCGGTTCCCTCGAAGACCGCGGTGGCGGTGATCGATCAACTGCGGCAATTCGGCGAGACGCGCCGAGGCTGGCTCGGGGTGCGGATCCAGCAAGTCACCGATGACATTGCTGACAGCCTGAATATCAAGCCCGCCAAGGGCGCACTGGTCGCAGGCGTCGAGGATAAGGGCCCAGCAAAGCCCGCTGGCATTGAGCCGGGCGACGTCATCGTCAAGTTCGACGGCAAGGACGTCAAGGAAATGAAGGATCTGCCGCGCATCGTCGCTGACACGCCGGTCGGCAAGGATGTCGAGGTGGTGATCATCCGCAAGGGTCAGGAAGCAAAGAAGACGGTCAAGCTCGGCCGGCTCGAGGATGGCGAAAAGCAGGCCACGCTCACCACCAAGAAGGACGACCAGCCGGAAGAGAAATCGGTCGTTCAAAAGACGCTCGGACTGCAACTGTCGAACCTGACCGACAGCCTCCGCCAGCGCTACAAGATCAAGGATCAGATCAAAGGCGTGGTGATCACCGGGGTCGACGCCAATTCGGCGGCCGCGGAAAAACGGCTCAGCGCCGGTGACGTGATCGTCGAGGTCGCCCAGGAACCGATCGCCACCCCCGCCGATCTGCAAAAGAAGCTCGACCAGCTCAAGAAAGATGGCCGCAAGTCAGCGCTGTTCCTCGTTGCCAATGCGGACGGTGAGCTTCGGTTTGTGGCGCTCGGATTGCAATAGACCGGCGCCATAGATGCCATTTTTGCCCATAGATGCCATCGCCAAGGGGGATGGCATCTACGACGGCATCCATCGTAGATGCCATTTTTGTGCGTAGATGCCACCGCGGCGAGGGACCGTTGTTACGGTGGCGCCCCCATAGATGCCATCTTTGTCCATAGATGCCATCACCACGAAGGACGGCATCTACGGCGCTGAGCGCGACGGCGCACGCGCGCTGATTTCGTTTGCCAATCGATTTGCAAAAACGCGTGGCTTCGGCCAGCGTACATTGCTGTCGCATCCGACCCGCTGGTATCGCCCCCCGCCGATGCAGCTCGAAATTGTCACCACCGATCGCCCGACAGATGAGGACCGGCAGGCGGTGCTTGGCCTCTTGGTCGAGTACAACGCGCGCCAAACGGGCGAGATGCCGTTTCGGCAATTCGCATTGTTGCTGCGGGAGCCGGGCCAAGCCGAGATCGTGGGCGGGCTTTACGCCTATGTTCTCTATGATTGGCTTTCCATCGAGTTGTTGATCGTCCCGGAGTCCCATCGCGACCATGGCTTCGGAACCGAGCTGATACGGCGGGCTGAAACCTATGCGACGGAGGCCGGTTGCGTCGGCGTTTGGCTCAACACGTTCAGTTTTCAAGCGCTGGGGTTCTACCAGAAGCTCGGTTACGAGGTGTTTGGGTCGCTCGACGATTACCCACGCGGATCGCAGCGCTATTTTCTGCGCAAACGGCTCGTCCCCGTCGCGCAACGCGTGTAATCCGGGCTATTCGACAAACTCGCCTCTTCGGTAGCCCTGCGCAAACAGGAGCGCGGTGAGGTCGCCGTGGTCGATACGCGCGGCCGCGGCCGCGGCCACAGCGGGCTTGGCGTGAAACGCAACACCAAGTCCAGCCGCCATGATCATGTCGAGGTCGTTTGCGCCATCGCCGACCGCCAGCGTCTCGTCGGCGGTCAATCCAAGGCGGGCGCGCAGCGCCATCAGGGTTGCGAGCTTCGCCTCGCGCCCGAGGATCGGCTCGGCGACCGTGCCCGAGAGGCGGCCTGCGGGATCGAGGAGAAGCCGATTGGCGCTTGCCTCATCAAACCCGATTGCCGCAGCGATCTTGTCGGCAAAGGCCGTGAATCCGCCGGAGACGAGGCAGGTGTAGGCGCCGCTCGCCCGCATGGTCGCGACCAGGGTTTTGCCGCCGGGCGTGAGGGTGATGCGGCTCGCGATCACCTCCTCGGTCACGGTTGCGGGCAAGCCGGCCAGCAACGCGACGCGTTCGCGCAACGCGGGCGCGAACGCAAGCTCCCCGCGCATGGCGCGCTCGGTGATGGCGGCGACGCGCGCCTTTTGACCGACCAGGTCGGCCAGCTCGTCGATGCATTCCTGGCCGATCATGGTCGAGTCCATGTCGGCGACGAACAGCCGTTTTCGCCGACCGGCCGCTTTCTGGACCACGACGTCGACAGGGCGCCCCGCCAGCGCGTCGCGCACCCGATCGACGAGGGAGCGGTTGTCGTTTTCGCTGCCGGCGTTAAAGACAATGTCCGCTGCAACGCCCGGGTCGAGCCATTCGGGTTCGCCGGGCGCCGGCAGGACAGCGCGCGCGTGCTTGAGCGCGGTATTGTCGAGCGCGCGGTCACGTGAAATCAGGGTCGCAACAGAGGTCATGCGGGATACCACGCGGGCGGTGCTTATCGCAGGGCCAACGGCGAGCGGCAAGTCCGCGCTGGCGCTGGCCATCGCCGAGGAGTTCGACGGCGTCATCATCAACGCCGACTCGATGCAGATCTACAGCGACCTTCGCATTCTCACGGCGCGCCCGAGCGCCGCCGAAGAGGCGCGTCTGCCGCATCGTCTCTACGGTCATGTCGACGCCGCCATGAACTACTCGGTCGGGCGCTACCTTGGGGACGCCCGTGACGCACTCCTGCGCGCCGAGCGTTACAGCAAGCTGCCGGTCTTCGTCGGCGGCACTGGGCTCTATTTCAAGGCGCTGACGCGCGGACTGGCGGCGGTCCCGCCGATCCCCGTCGAGGTACGCAAAACCGTGCGCGAACGGCTGGCCGCCGAAGGCTCGCGGGCGCTGCACGCCGAACTCGCGCGCCGCGATGCCGCGACGGCGGAGCGACTGAAACCGGGCGACAGGCAACGGGTAGCGCGTGCGCTCGAGGTCGTGCTCGCGACCGGGCGCGCGCTCAGCGATTGGCACCATGAACAAGTCCCGCCGCTGATCGAGCCGGAGCAGGCGGTGAAACTGTTTATCGCGTCCGAACGCGCAGAACTCTATCGCCGGATCGATGCGCGCTTCGATGCGATGCTGGAGGCGGGTGCGCTGGGCGAAGTGAGCCGATTGGCCGAGCGCCGCTTGGACCCACTGCTTCCGATCATGAAAGCGCACGGCGTGCCGTGGCTCGTCCGCCATCTGGCGGGCCGACTGACGCTTGCGCAAGCAGCCGAGCGCGCGAAGCTCGACGTTCGCCACTATGCAAAACGGCAACACACTTGGTTTCGCCATCAACTGGCGGACTGGACCCCGGTTTCGCCCGCGAACGCGCGCGACCAGATCCTGCGAACCGTCGTGCGCTGACGCCAAATCAAGCTCGCGGCCGCCACCGCGAGACCCGCGGCAAGCACCCACCAGGCGGGCCGGATGTCGTAGCTGAAGTCGAAATTGGCGAGGAAGATCATCCAGACGTTCACGCCGGTCTTGAAGGCGTACCAGCCGGTCTCAGTCAGTGCGGTGAGGCACGCCGACAGCACCGCCAGGGCGACCAGACGCAGGAAGGTGACCTCACCCGCGAGCGCGAAGAACAGGCGATAGCCAAACAGCCAGACCAAAAAGCCCAGCATCAGCATCGGCTCCCAGACATCGTTCTTGGACTGCAGCAGGAAATGGATCTGCGCCAGCACCGCGATGGCGTAGACCAACATGTGCAGTTGGTTCCAGCGCTGGCTGCCGAGATAGCGAACGGCGCGGTCAAACGACGTTACGGCGAGCGCGATCAGCCCGAGCAGCGCGACGAACCCGATCGTCAGATAGAAACGGAGCACGATCTCCCATGCGACCTTGGAGAGGTCGAGTTGTTGGTCGAGCACGTAGAGCGTCAGGTGGAACAGCGCGTAGGCGCAGGTTGCGACGCCGAGGGTGCGGCGCATCAGGATCAGCCGGGGCGCCGTGAAAATCCGGCGCGCCGGGCTCACGGCCAGCGTGAGATAGAGAAACCGCACCGTCCAGTCGCCGATGAAATGGATCGCTTCGGTGAATGGCCGCGGGCCGAGGTCGTGCATCCAGACCCGCCCGAACAGCCAGAGCGCGGGCAGCAGCGCGCCAACGAAGGCCACCACCTTTTCGGGGCACCAGGCTCCGGATCGCTCGCGCAGAAATGCCATTGGTTGATTGCTCCACCCGCGTCTTCTTAGGCGCAGTGCCCGTCTGCGCAAACGCAATTTGCTTGCAAGCTTTTGTGAAGCTTGCCACCCCCAGAACTTGCCGTTGATTTTGCTTGGGAATACGGCGGAATTGGCAACCCATTAGTCAGGTTTGCCAACGGATGTTCGTGATTCGCCCTTTAGGAGGTTCACGGCTGTTCGCGCTAGGCGGGCTTGGTCGGCCTGCTTTGTGTAGTGCTCTACCTGCGATAGTGACTTATGTCCGCTGATCGCCGCGATGACGTTAGCGCTTGCCCCAGCCTCTGCGAGACGCCTACAGGCGGCCTTCCTAAGCCCGTGGAAAGCACACTTCGGCGGTAGGCCAGCCTCATCGCAGCGGACGCGAAACCAAGCCAAATCCATGGCTAGTGAATGGACGGCCATAGCTGGTCATCAGGAAGGTGTTTGTGATCGGGATCGGCGTTGCGTCGATAATGGCTGCCAGGTCGGGATGCACCGGGATAGCTAGGCTTGTGCCGGTCTTGCTTTGCGTGAGGTACAGCACGCCGTCGCGGATGTGCTGGCGGCCCATGGCAACGACATCGGTACGACGCTGCCCGCTGTAGATCCCGAGTGCCAGCGCTAAGCGAGGTTTGCTGCCGATTGGATGATGTGCTTCGAACTGTGCAATCTCTTGTTCTGTCCAGGTGTGGTAGCCGTCCCCCTTTCGACGTCCCAGTCGATTGCCCTCTTCGGCCACGTACTTGCTAAGGGTGGACGCCTCGACGCGTTCATCGCCGCCGACGATCCGGAGGCCAAGGCGCGCGTCTCAACCTTCATCGAGAGTCTCGGGCTGCGTCCGTTGGATGTCGGCGGCCTGCACATGGCCGCGACGCTCGAGGCGCTCGGTCTGATGATGATTGGCCTGGCCAAGAACGGCGCCGGCACCTGGGACATCGCCTTGAACGTGACATCGGCTGAATCACCGACGTCCTCACCGGCAGGTCCACAACATCACTGGGACCGAGTCATGTCTCACTTCGTTCTCATCAACCAACTCCAGTGGAGTTGTCTGTCGACGGCGGCTTTTCGGCCATCTGAAATCGCGCAGAAGAGCTAGGACCTAGCACGCTGCGGTTCTCCCACCAGACAAGGCCGAGTGAATGCCGGGCAATCGGTCTCCCCGGTCGCCGCCCCCGCCAACAAGCACATGGCTTGATTATAGCTCCGAAGCACCGAACAGACAGTAACCGACTACAGGAAGGATTCAAAATGCCCAGTAATGAAGAGATCATCAGAGAGCTCTACGCCGCCGGAGAGGGGCAAGGAATGGATACTCAGAAGTTTGTCTCCATGTTCTCTGACGAAGGATACATGTGGGATATGGCTACCGGCATGAAGTTACGCGGGAAGGCCATTGGTGACTCCATTGCCGGCCTCGCAAGTGCATTCCCCGACGTCCACCGTGAGTTACTTAGCATCTACGTCGTGGAAAACGTCGTCGTTGTCGAACTCGCAACTCGAGGAACGCACAAAGGTGAGCTGCCCCTTGCTTCTGGAACTCTAGCTCCAACGGGCAAGGCGATAGATGTCCCCTCTTGCGATGTTTTCCACCTCGAGAATGGAAAGATCAAATCCTTTCATTGCTACAATGAGGCTTCTGTAATGCAGCAACAACTTGGCGTGGGCGCCGGCTGAATAGCCGTCCCGAAGCTTTCCGATGTGAGAGAAATGGAGAGATTTGATGAGCATCGAAAATAATGTCCAGATTGTTAAGGACTTTTTCGCGGCAATGGGCCGCGGCGATAGGCAGGGTCTGCTGGCGCTGACTGCTGAAGATATTGAGTGGATCATTCCGGGCGAGGACTGGCCGCTGGCCGGCACGTACCGCGGGCACGCGGGATTGCAGGATTTGCTCCAGAAGGCTTCCGACAAGGTGGAAACGTCAGTCATGGAGCACCGCGAATACGTAGCGCAGGGTGACCGGGTTCTGGTCGTCGGCTTCGCTAGTGGGAAGATCAAAGCCACGAAGAAGGCGTGGGATGACGATTGGGTCTTCGCCATTACCGTTCGAAGCGGGAAACTGACGAAAATCCGAGAGTATGTCGACACGCAAGCTCTAGCGCGCGCATCCGAGATGGACTCGAGCCCCAAGCCCTAGCCCCGTCGAGACCGATACTGCACGAAGTGATTCTCCAAGTCAGTGAATAGATTGAACAGCGGCATCCGAAATCAGAATATGAGGTTATCATGACGACGAAACCCCGCATTGCCATCGTGGTTGGCTCAACCCGGCCTGGTCGGTACGCCGACAAGGCCGCTGGCTGGATGCTAAAACAAGCGAAGGCCCGTTACGACTTCGAGGCGGAGCTTCTTGATCTCCTCGACCATCCGCTGCCGTTCTTCGATGAGAAGGGGCCGCTTATCTCGACGCCCAGCGAGAACGCCGAAGCGTTGCGCTGGCAGAAGACGCTCGCACGGTATGACGGTTTCGTCGTTGTGGTCGCCGAATACAATCACTCGATCACGGGTGTGCTGAAGAATGCGCTCGACCAAGCCTATAAGGAGTGGGGACGGAAGCCGTTCACTGCCATTGGTTACGGCGGGACCGGAGCGTCGCGGGCGGTTGAGCATCTACGCCAAATCGCGATTGCGCTGGGAATGGTTTCGACCGCAGCCTCCGTCCACATGGCGGCGCCGATTTCATGTCGACCTCGCCGATGGGCGCAAACAAGCCCATCGAAGACATCGAGGCAAACGTGCTTGCCGCCACGAAGTCGGCTTTGGATGAGCTCGTCTGGTGGTCCCACGCGACGATGGCGGCGAAGGCCGCTGAAGCTTCATAGCGACGCGACGCGAATCGGCGCGGAGCATCTCAGCTTCCGGTGACCAGGCGATGGTTAAACTCAGGCACGAAGTAAGCTTCGAATCCACACCGGCGCAATGGCTCCTCAAGAACATTGCACCGAGATTCGAACGTCGCTCCACTTAGGCAGCTAATCTCAACGCTACGACCGAGCAGCATCAGTCGCCCATTGAAGATGCTCGTGCGCAGCTGAAATAGCATGAGAGCCGCGTAACGACACCCGGCCTTCGCCCACAAGCACCCGGGGGCTCGCCTAATAGGCGTGGCCTGGTGCCTAGGTATTATCGCTTGGAGCCTCCTTATTGCGCTGCTTCGCTCGTCGCGCGCGCCGCGATTGACTACACCGCCGCGCTCCGTCGTGACGGCACGACGGATTGAGGACAAGCGACCAACCGCTGCACGCCGAGATGGCGCATGTTGCCGAGCGTCATCGACGGGCCAGCCGGGTGCTTGGGCTTCACTCGATCACCCTCGTCGGGCGCGGTCGCCCAGGCGCCAACTAATCATCTGTTCTTCATTGGCTTTAACCGGTCGTCTTGTGCGAGAGCAGACTTATCGAACGGACGCATGCGGACGCCGGGACAAGGCCGGCTGGCCATTGGGTCGTCGCCATTAATCCAGCAGCGCGTGCAGGTGAAAACGGGCGCCTTTGCGTCCAACGTCCTCCAGTCGTGTGTTTCGTGCCGGCTCATACTCAAATCATTTTCTCCCCCACTGCCGAGCGTTCACCGGCGGGCCGGGCGGGTGCTTGGGGTTCATTCGATGACTTCGTCGGCGCGGGCGGACAGTTGGGGGGGTACCTCAATGCCGAGCGTCATTGCGGTCTTCAGGTTAATGAACAGCTCGACTTTAGTTACCTGCTGGACTGGCAGGTCAGCGGGCTTTTCGCCTTTGAGGATACGGCCGGTGTAGACACCAGTCCCACGGAACGCATCCGTAATGCTGCCTCCGTAGCTCATCAAGCCGCCAGCCGCAGCGAATTCGCGAAATTGGTAGACCGTGGGTACCGCGTGTCGGATCGCCAGCGCGGAGAGTTGTTCGAGCCGACTACTGAAGAATGCATCTGTCCCAATAACGAGCCCGCCCGCTCGCAATTGGTTCAGGTTTGCGAAAGCCATATCGAGATCACGTTCGGTGCTCGCATTCAGGACATGGAGTTTTAGCCCAAGGGTACGGGCCGCGGCTTGCGCGTCTCTTGTCGTTGTCTCGGTATTAGTTGGATCAGTCGGATTAACGAGGACCGCAATGGTGCTCATTGTCGGGATCAACTCGTGAAGCAATTCCAGTCGTTTCGGCGCTAGCCCCACGTTCAATGTGGTCAAGCCCGTGAGATTGCGTTCCGGCCGGTTCAGGCTAGCGACGAGGCCAAGCAGGACCGCGTCGCCCCCTATCCAGAAGACGATCGGAATCGTCGATGTCGCCACTTTTGCCGCAACTGCCGCAGGAGTACTGCCGGGCGCGGCAATCACGGTCACCTGACGACGAACCAGATCGGCAGCCATTGCCGGCAATCGATCATTGTGGCCCTCAGCCCAGCGGTACTCGATCGCCACGTTCCGGCCCTCGTCATATCCTGCCTCTTTCAGTCCCTGGCCGTACGCGCGCATACGATTGGCCCACAGGTCAGGCGATTCGCTGCCGAGCAACCCGATCACTGGCATCGTCGGTTGCTGCGCGCGCGCACCGAGCGGCCACGCCGCCGCACCGCCGAGGGCCGCGATGAACGCGCGCCGCTTCATGGCCATCCCTCCCGAAAGGGAGGGCTAGGCTATCACGTTAGGGACCGGCGCCAAGCTGGCGCATGTTGCCGAGCGTCACGCCCAGCTTTTCCCACTCGGGACATCGCCCGGTGTAGTACTTCCTCAACTGCTCATCGGGCTCAGAAAATAAAGGACGGCCGCATTTATCAACACCGCGCGCGCTGGCGCTATCCGAATCGCCGCCCCCTAGTCAGAATGAGACATGCAAACGAATCAGGCGGAATGGCTCACCGCGTGGGGTCACGCATTCGATTGGAGCTCAGGCGTCTGCGCTAAGTGTAAAATGAAGCGCGCCCAGTGGGAGGGCAATGGGAAGCCACGGTGCGGCAATGGCAAGCGAGAAGCCCACGTGATTTTTTTTATCGAGCCAGACGATGAAGCCGATTCAGGTGGCGATTAGCTGGTTGGGAGTTATGCCGAACTGGTCGAATATACCCATTGATAGATCGACTTTCAGTCTAGCGATTCATTAACTCAGGGGCGCAATCCTGAGCGGACCGTGATTTCAGCGACACGCATGTCCTCCACTTCGGCGGTAACCAGCCCCAGCAAGTCTAGGGGCGGCGTGCTCGCCTCCAAAAATGGCAAGCTAAAAGTGGAGCAGGGCGAGAGGCGCGTCGAACGCGTCGGGCTCCACAGCACGGTTGTTGCGCGCGCTGACGCCGCGCAAGGCCACACAACGGCCTACGAGGCGCAAATTGAGAACTTGAAACAGGTTGCTGCCCTCCTGCGCGCCGAACTCGCCGAAATGCGGGCGCAAAGGGATGAGTGGCGGGCCAGGGCCGAACGCAAAAGCCTCGCCGCATCGATAGCTGTTGCATCCCGGGCGCGGTCGTTCTGGCGGCGCACTTGAGTTTCGCCGGCAACAATGGGCCTGCGCTGGTGGCACTGGAAAAAGTCGCCCGGGTTCGCGCTGGGCAACCTTTAGATGAAGATAAAAAGGGGGGCTCCGGTGGACTAAGTCTGACGACGGACACTCACTACTGCCTAGAGACGTAGGAGCACAACCCTTCCAGATTGCCGTTCCGAAACATTTGCGCGCTCACACGTCGCGCATACACGCGATCCAAGCGACCGCCGCAAGTGATTGCCCAATCATAGATAGGCGTATCAGAAATCATACCCCGATCGGACACGACGCGATCGCAAGCGTCCCAATTCCCTTGGTAGCAGGCGATTAGCAATTCGTTATATTTCACTGTCCAGCCAGAGTTTGCCAGAGGCGGTTCGGTGGGCGGACCAACTTGAGCAAAAGCCGTTCCACTTAAACCCGATAGAGCAAGGCTGGAAATTACTGCGATCTGAGTGGTCCTCATGGCCATCCCTCCGCCCGGCGGTTCGGTCCCATGGCAGCAGGCTATCTGGACTCCCATCGCCCGACAAAGCCACTATCTCAGCCGTAGTAGTGTCGTTGTTGAGCGTTGCGTATGCGTACCAAGTCGGAGCCCGCCCAATCGCAGCGGGACAATGCCCTGCCGCCCAAACGCCCGCCCGCCCCAAGCGTCGAGCGTCCGACAAGGGCAAAGCCGACCCTCGATCGGAGTGGCCCCCACGCCCGCCGACGCACAGGCGAGTCTCCTACGGCAACCTCCGCCGCCGGGCCTTCTAACGGGGGAGCGACCGACTGTCCGCCCTTCCATCGTAAGGGGGGTTTTATCAAACTCACCTGGCGACGGCCCGAACCAAAGCTCGTCGGGCGGGATCTGTTGTGGTGGAACCGAGGGATTCAGCATCGGTGAAGACAACTCCATAACGGTGTCCTTGCCGCCACACCACCTCACAATTTTGTCGCTTGTGATTGCTTAGAACAATCATAGCAAATTTATTGGGAAGGTCAGTGGGGGCTCCAATTTCAAGGAGTGCTCCCGTCGAAGAGAGATTGCGGATCATGCACCCAACCCCGCCGATATGACCGAACTCGATCCTCCCGGCGGCAAACCTTCGTTGTCGTAAGGCGCGCCTACGCTCGCTCATTGAATTGGCTCCCGGTGGAATTGAGAACTGCAAGCTACACAACTAATGCTTGGGTTAATGTGTTAGCCGACACAAAACAGCGCTTTGTCGCTCAGCGCCCAGCCCTAGGGCCACGACCTTTCGCGAGGCTACCAGCGATAGCCGTGCCATCGTTCAATGCATGAACATTATGGTGTTTAAATACTCTGAGCCCAGAACAGCGGCGCGTGCCAGAGCGGAGACTGCGAATTTTATCGTGCACAATCCGATCTCCCCCTACCCCCACCCACCCCCGGCCTTGGAGGGGCCAACGCCAGGGATCGCGTAGATCATAGGTTTCGCAGGGCTCGCGAACGCCATCCTGCGACCCGCGCGGTTGCCCAAACCGCTTACGTCACCCCGCAGATGCCTTTTACTGCGGCACATTTCAACACAGCCGCATGCCGCGTCAGTGCATCGTCAGCGGTTCTGAGCTCGACGGCCTCGGAGGAGGCTGGGGCCCGATCCGTATTTCCCCATGTCAGCCAATGTCAGCACCCAATGAGGTGGGCTACCGGTTAACACGGCTGCAAGGGCAATGAGGTCGGTCAGGTAGGAGCAGTAGGTGAAAACCTATTATCACCATAACCCTCTCGCGCGCGCGCCTTTTTGCGATTGAGGAAAGAGGGAGGTGACAGGGGTGATTGAGTGTACGTGTAGTGATAATGGCGGATCACCTACTGCACCGACTGGACCTACTGCTGGTCACACAGTGGCAAGCCGAAAGACAGTCCAGCGTGTACTCATAAATCGTGATTGTTTGGCCTCTCTCTGATGTCCGCTCTTCTTGCAAAAGGCGACCATAGAGCCTAGATCGGCAGCTCCGTGCCAACCGGACTCATGCACTGCAATAAACGGCGTCGCTATTCGATCACCTCGTCGGCCAAGGCCGACAACGAGGGAGGAATGGTTAGCTGCAGCAATTTGGCGGTATGCATATTAATAAGGAACGGTATGTATACTGGTCGCTGAATGGGAAACTCGGCTGGCTTTGCGCCACGAAGGATCTTGCCAACGATGGCGCCAACTTGCTTCAGCAATTCGAAATTGTCCGGCCCATATGAAACGAGGCCGCCAGCCTTCGCATAGATCGGAAACAATCCAATCGACGGTAGGCGGAACTCGAGTGCGAGTTCGGCGATGACCGATGCTTGATCGACGAATATCGGCGATGAGTGAACGAGCATTGCGTCAACTTTTGCGTCGACCGCGCGCTGGAATGCATCGCGAAAGTCGCTCGGTTGATCGATACCAAGTCGCAGCGTTGCTATTCCGATATTGCGGGCAATGTTTTCGCCGGCTTTGAGCTGCGTTTGGTCCAGGTGCAAATCGTAAAGCAGCGCGACCTTGGCAATCTGGGGTAGCATCTCCCTCATAATCTGAACCCATTTGCCTGCAATTTCCGGTGCATCGAAAAAAATGCCAGTCACATTGCTGCCGGGCCGGTTAAGGCTTTGCACCGCTCCGGTCGCGATGGGGTCGGATTCGAGGTCAATCGCGACGATCGGAATGGTTTGCGACGCCTGCCGCGCAGCCTCAAGACTTCCCGATGCGATGGCAAGAATGATGTCTACGCGGTCAGCCACTAATTCGCTCGCATACTTGCCAAGCAGTTGACTATTGCCTTCGGCGGATCGCACGAGCAGGACAGCTCTTTCACCGCCGAGCTCGCTGATTAACCCTTCAGTGATCAATCGTTCTCGTTCCCCGCCCAGCACACCCGGAAAGAGAACGCCAACGCGGCGGACCGCCGAGGGCTGCTGCCCGCGCGTCACCACCGGCCACGCCGCCGCGCTGACGAGAGCCGCGATGAACTCGCGCCGCCTCATGCATCCCTCCCGAAAGAGAGCGGTAGCTTAGCACTGCGACTACTCCGCCGTCAGCGCCACGAGCTTCGCGACTTTCTAGAGTCAAACGGATGGCGACAGTCACGATTTCGATCTTTTCGTGTCCATCGAACCGGCATCCGTCGGAGGCGTTCCAGCTTTGCACGCCCCTACGGGCATGCGCGTGGCGGCCCCGGCTGCATCCCCACCCCACCCCTCGGTTGGGGTCGCCGCTCGTGCCAACGACGCATCAAAAGCGACAAACGGGGGACACATACGATGCCTGATACCTTGCTTAGGGCTGCGCGATGTCACGAACGCGCGGCTGAATGCATCAAGTTAGCTAATGCTTCGTTCGATCAACCTGCGGAGGTTCGCTATCGGTTATTGGCCGAACGGTACACCAAGCTTGCTGAATGCGAAGAGGCATGGGGGGAGCAAGATCAAAATACTGCTAGATAGTTGGCCCCGGGTCCCCCCGGCCGCCTATACCAATAGGCTGTGTCCCTACCCATTAGCCGAAAGAGACTCCTATTTGCGGCCGAGACCGAGCAACGCGGTCGCGCGTCTGCTTGCGCCTGCGCTCGCATTCAATACAGCCGGGCTTGCGTAACGCTACCGGTGCGTACTGGCGTTGACGGTGTAGCGCTACATGCCAGGCGCTCAACTTCATCGCACAAGGCGATCACGTCCGGAAGGCGCGTAGCGCGGCGAACCCTGGTCGTTAGCGCGAAAAGCCCTGTTCTATCCATACTGTTCGTATTTCGTTGGTTGGCAGCCCAATAGTATCCATTAAAATCATTCAGCTATTTCGGCTAGCAGCGGCAGACTGTTCGTAGAACGTACATTGTACGAACGGCTAGATTAGGCGTCTAACTCCTTGTTTCCATACACATATTGCCTTAGCTCTTCGTCGCTCATGTTCGCAAACTCGTCCACGCGCTTGCTCTCTACGTGCTGTATCTTCAGCAGATGTGCAATCCGGGGCACGAGAGCTTGCGCTCGAGACGTTGATATTTGATGCCAGCGATCCCGGACGGTTTGAAAGCATCTTTGCCGAGGCCGCCAACCGCAAAGTTAACGGGCTGGCGGGAATGGCCTCGCCCTTCCTGAATTTCCATCACAAACGACTGGTTGATTTAGCGAATCAATATCGCCTCCCGTCGATCTGGGAAGCGTCCGGGTATGTAAGAGACGGCGGAATGCTCTCATACGGACCAGTTTTTCCGACATGTATCGGCAATCTGCTGGTTACGTTGCTAAGATTTTGCGTGGCGCCAAACCAAGCGACCTGCCTGTAGAACAACCGGTCAAATTTAAACTAGCGATCAACCTAAAAACTGCGAAATCGCTTGGGATAGTCTTTTCGCCAGACGTTACTCAGCCGCGCCGACGAGGTGATCGAGTGAAACCCAAAGCCCCCCGGCGATCCGATGACGCTCGGCAACATGCGCGAGGTTTGGCGCGAGTGAGCTATATTGATCAGATTCATTTCGAGTGCGACGCAATATTGGGCGAAGGGCATCGACCGATGACCGCCAGCACTTTACGGATGACACATGGGCCTCAAGACCTTTACGATTGGCGATGCGCGCGAAGCCTTCGAGATAATTTGCGACGGCGATTTGCACGACGACACCGCGCCGATGGCTTGGATCGACGGCGGCTCACGTTCCGGAAGCTCTTTGCTTAGCGCGACCATTGGGTGGAGCGAGGCTGAGCACAACGGGGCCACCAGATGGCTATGTCCGCGTTGCTCTGACGTGAAGCGCGCCACGCGACACCGTAAGTCTACAAAACGCACATAACCCGCAGATGACGCTCGTCAAGCGGCTGATCGCTCGTGCCTCAACCCCAGCCGTCACGAAGCGCTGATCGAGGTGTTCAGCTATCCGCCGAAAACTGAAATCACGTATTTCAGCAAAAGGGTCGTCTGCGCTAAGTGCCGGCGCTAGGGGCCAACATATTGACTGTCAGGCCGAACTGAAAAGAGCAGCCAGCACAACCGAGGCTGGTCGGCAAGGTTTTCCGTTGGTGGGGCGCGCTCGAGCGCTTGGGGCCCGTCCATGATCAAAATAAAAAATGCCCGCCTATTGGTGGCGGGGCCAATCGTCCCGATATGTTGGACTAAGTCTTCTCTAGATTTTAGACTGACTTTTGGTGGGACAGTTCCGCACGGCCGGCGGTCTTGCCCTGCTGGGCGGCAGGAGCTGGGGCCTCAGATTTCCTGCCGCTCCCTCGACATATGAGCACGGCCCCTTTGACCGCCGTGTGACATCCAACACAAATTGGCGTTTTACCCCCTGTGGCGCGATGCCGCCTCCGACCGAGCGCCGCAATCGAATTGCCGTGCAGAAGATGGGCAAGGATAAGAATTAGCTCGGCACTGGGCGTGGCGTTGCCACTGGCGTGTATCCCTCGGGGCAGCGTGTGAGCAATATTGAACAGTTTCCTTTCCAGTGCGGTGCGATATTTTCTCCAGGGCGGCGGAAATAAGGGGGTTTCCCGTGGATACACCGCCCCGTCCAACAACGCGAATCGTATGTCCGGAATGCCCAGAGTGCGGCACCCAGATGATGCTCGCTCGCATTGAGTCCGAAGCGCCCGGCGAGCACCGGCGCTCTTTCGAATGCCCAACGTGTGAGCACTCCGAAAGCGTTCTGATAAAATTCCAGTAGCGTGGCAGCCTGCCTTGATGACCACCCCAAAGGCTGAGAGACCGCGTTGTGCTCCCGCCTGCAAATCGGAGCGCCCATGGCCATCTACCGCATTTTCAAAACTATGGCTTTCGAACCGGAGGCAATCGCGGCGATGTCGGTCGCATACGAGGAAGCATTGCGCTTGCTTCAACTTGCCGACCGTTAAATGCCCCGCTGGCGCGTCGATATTATTCGCAAGCGCGCCGAACATCTCGGCACCGTCGAGGCCGCCAATGAACGGCAGGCCATCGAGAAAGCGGCCAAAGAGTTCGAAATCCCGCCAGAGCGGCAGAATCGAATCGTAGTTGAAAAGGTATCTAAGGGAGATGAATAAGTCGGCCCGCAAGCGGTGTTGCTGACGACGCCTGCGGGCCTTACCCGAAAACTGGAGGGTCCCAGAATTGAGCTGATCCAAATCCTAGCGATATTTGAGTTTCCGGCATAGAGCCGGAATTAAGCGGCCGCGCGCGGTTCCAAGCACGCAGGCGATGACCTTGCTGGCGGTGTACCCGAACCCTCCACATGGGCGATGATGCTGATCGGCTTTGCCGGTCTTGGCTTCATGGCCTATCGCAGGACGAAGAAGAGCGCGGCGGTGTAGTCAAATCGCGGCGCGCGCGACGAGCGAAGCAGCGCGGTAAGGAGGCTCCAAGCGATAATGCCTAGGCACCAGGTCAAGCCTATTAGGCGAGCCCCCGGGTGCTTGTGGGCGAAGGCCGGGTGTCGTTTAGGGACGTTAGCGCTTGGGTTACGTCGAAGGGCAAAATCTGATCATCGAACGCTATTCCGCCGAGGGGCATCACGAGCGCTATGCTGATTTCGCCCGGGAGATCGTGACCCGCAACCCGGATGTGATCGTAACCGGAACTAACCCCGTCGTGATGGCCTTCACGGCGACAACCAGCACAATTCCGATTGTCGCCTTCATGTTAGATCCGCTGAAAGCGGGGCTGGTCACCAGCCTCAGCCGACCAGGCGGCAACCTCACCGGCATCACCCTCGATCCCGGAATCGAGATATGGGGTAAGCGCCTCGAGATCCTAAAAGAGGCAATCCCTTCGACAGCCAAGGCTGCATTTCTGGGTATGCGCGAGGGGTGGGAAGGTTCTTCTGAGCAAGTTTTGCGGGACGCCGCCGAGGGATTGGGAATTTCGCTGGTCTTTATGCTTCCGCAAAATGGGACCCCGTCGGAGATTGAGCGCGTGTTCGCTGCGATGGAGCAGCAGCGGCCGGACGCAGTGTTGATCAGTGGAGAAGGGGACCTTTACGCCAACCGCCAGCTCATTGCGGAGCTCGCCGAGAAGCACCGCTTGCCGGTGATGTGTCCGTACCGCGATTACGTTGAAGCTGGTGGGCTAATGGCTTATGCGGTCGATCTCGCCGAGCTCCTCAGGCGCATGGCCGATGACGTGCACCAAATCCTCACAGGGGCCAAACCGGGCGACATCCCAATTTATCAGCCGATCAAATTCGAGCTCCTGGTCAACCTGAAGACAGCAAAAGCGCTTGGCCTCACCCTACCGCACGCGCTTCTCGCCCGCGCCGCCGAGGTGATCGAATGAGGCGCAAACGCTCGCCCTGATGGCGGGGGGAGACCGGCGCGCCGCTGTTCGCGCGAAGGGAGGATAACAACCATGCCAGTTAACGACCCGAAAGACCTGCGCCCGTCAGTAAAATACAAGCCGCGGCCAGTGGCACGGCAGTTAAGCAGGGCCGAAATCAAAGCAGCGGCAGATCGAGCTGAGGCGCGCTCGATGCGTGCTACGGCTCAGGTAGCTAACGATCCGCCCAATTTACTAAGAGGGGTAGGTCCGGCGGCGACGAGGATGATCGAGGGATGACCCCCGCTGTCCCTGTGCTAGCCTAGCGCGCCCTTTCGGGAGGGATGGATGCAAAGGCGCGAGTTCATCGCGGCTCTGGTGGCGCGGCGGTTTGGCCGGTGGTGGCGCGCGCGCAGCAGTCGGCGATGCCGGTGATCGGGATTCTTAGCGGGGGATCGCCCGAAACGTTCGCAACATTTCAAGTCCCATTGCGGGAGGGGTTGGCCGAAGCCGGTTTTGTCGAGGGCAAGAATTTGGCGTTCGAGTACCAGTGGGCGGAAGGTCATTTCGAGCGGCTGCCCGGCCTTGCCATCGACCTCGTCGGTCGCGGACCTGTGGTGATCGTTACCAACACGTTGCCTGCAGCGCTGGCGGCGAAGAAGGCAACCAACACAATTCCGGTGGTCTTTGTGATTGGTGAGGACCCGATAAAAGTGGGTCTCGTGACAAGCCTCAACCGGCCAACCGCCAACGTAACGGGTGTGACCGACTTCATGAATGTGTTGGGCGCGAAGCGGCTGGAATTGGCAGGTGAAGTAGTGCCCAAGACAGAGGCGATTGGATTGCTCGTCAACCGCAGCAATCCCAATGCGGAAGCTGATACTTCAGACCTGCGGGTGGCAGCAGATGTTCTTGGCAGGCGAGTCATTGCGCTGACGGCGAGCAGCGACGCCGAGATCGAGGAAGCGTTCCACGCCGCCGCCCAACAGAGCGTAGGCGCCTTGTTCGTTAACATCGACACGTTCTTTTTCAGCCACCGCGAGTTGTTCGCGGCACTGGCTGCGCGATACGGCATACCAACGATCTACCCGCTGCGCGAATTCGTCGAGGCTGGCGGGCTCATGAGCTATGGCTCGAATTTTGCCAATGCGTTGCATCAATCCGGAGCTTACGCGGGCAATATCATCAAAGGAGCCAAGCCTACTAACTTGCCGGTGCTTCAACCAACCAAAATCGAACTGGTGATCAACCTCAAGACCGCCAAGGCGCTGGGCATCACCATCCCGCCCTCGCTTCTCGCCCGCGCCGACGAGGTGATCGAGTGAAAAGGCGCGAGTTCATCGCGGGGCTTGGTGGTGCGGCAGCGTGGCCACTCACGGCACGCGCACAGTCGGCGCGTCTGCCGAGCGTCGGCGTGCTAATCCCATACGGCAATGAACGTGATTCTCGCGCTCAGGCCATTTGGCAGCCGTTTAAACAGCGCCTTCAGGAGCTTGGTTGGATCGAAGGTCGCAATATCCGATTCGAATACCACTTAACAGGCGAAAATGCCGAGAGCATCCGTATTGCAGTTAAGGAACTGGTCGCAGCCGCGCCGGATGTGATTGTCCCGTTTACAAATCTGGAAGTGCCAGCCGTGCTGCAGGCGACACAAACGATTCCCGTCGTGTTCGTACTGGTATCCGACCCAGTTGGCAGCGGCTTCGTAAATAACCTCGCTCGTCCTGGCAGAAATATAACCGGATTCCAAAACTTCGAAACCGAAATGGGCGGAAAGTGGTTACAGCTGCTTGCGGAGTTCGCGCCCGTGGTTCGTCGGGTCGGGTTTATATACAATCAAAACATCGCCGCCAATGTTGAGCTGATGCACGCGGCTGAGGTTGCTTCTCGCTCCTTGGGCAAGACGGTGACCGCAATCGATCTGCAGAGGACTGCCGATATTGAACCGACCTTTACCAAATTTTCTCGGGAGCCGGGTAGCGGCGTCATCGTAGGGCCAAACCCTTTCAACGCAGATAATCGCGCAGAGATCATTGCGTTAGCAGCCCGCTTACAGTTGCCAGCAATCTATCCGTATCGCTACTTCGCTCAGAATGGAGGTTTGGTCTCCTACGGGTTTGACCAAGTCGAAGAGCTGAGAGGAGCCGCAGTGTACGTTCATCGCATTTTGCAAGGCGAGAGGCCCGCCAATCTGCCAGTGCAGGCTCCGACCAAGTACGAGCTGGTGATCAACCTCAAAACGGCGAATGCGCTGGGCCTTGACCTGTCGCCGCAGCTCCAGCAACGCGCCGACGAAGTGATCGAGTGAACCGCACGGCCCGCCGATGAGGCTCGGCAAGCTGCCGTGTAAATAAAGGAGGCTCCAGGCGCAAATATCTAGGAGCGCAGGCTCCCTATTAGGCGAGCCCCCGGGGTGCTTGTAGGCGAGGGGCGGCGGTCGTTTAAGGAGCGTAGCGCTATCTAGCGCAAGTACGAGCTAGTGATCAACCTCAAGACGGCGAAGGCGCTGGGCCTCGACGCGCCGCCGCAGCTTCAGCTGCGCGCCGACGAGGTGATCGAACAAGCGACGCGAAGTCGCTTATTGGCACGGAACTGCCGATCTGAAACGTCCGCTTTGACGGTGAGTTTCGGAGGATAAGCGGACATCCCACGGACAAGGCGGAAGCGATGCGTTTGACCCGGAGCAGACGTCGGAAACTGGGTGGCCGCCATCGTGCCGAGGATGGCGACCGCCAGTTGGTTGCTAGTTTTTCAGTGCCGATAGCTGATCAGTGTCGTAACGCCGCCGCAATTTTCCGATGGCCTCGGCATCTGGCGCGCTGTCGCGCGAAACTGCCTCCGCAAGCTCCTCGAAGTAGTTTTCGTGACCGGGCGGCGACACGGTCATGAGCACGCGTGCTGGCTTATCGGTCGCATTGGCGATGTTGTGGGGCACGCCAGGCGGAATGAACAGGAACGTGCCCGGCGTGGCGCGGATCCGACGATCGCCGACCTGCCAGTCGCACTCGCCGTGCAGCACGTAGAAGGTTTCCTCCTGGGTGCGATGCACGTGCAGGCCGGTCGAGAACCGCGGCGGCATCGTCCAATCGAACATGGACGTGTGCTTCGTGTCCTCGCCGGTCACGAGAAAGGCCATCGGGTGCCCGGAAAGCACTACCTCCTTGGCCTCGCCCGGCATGCGAATGACTGCTTTCGCGTTCATAGACTTCTCCATGGTTTGGGCGCGCTGCCATCCTCGGCAAGCGCCGCAACCATGGCGCTGGCGGTGGCGGAGGTCCTGAATCGGTCGGGAAAATATTGCAAAATAGTTCCGAATGATGCCGACTCGATCGATGGCGACCATCTACCAATTTGGCCCGTTTCGCCTCGATCCGAACGCTGGAATACTGTTTCGCGGCGCTGAACCGACGATGCTGGGCCAGCGCGCCGTTGCCCTGCTTCGGGTGCTGCTCGCGCAACCAGGAACGCCCGTTTCCAAAGACGAGCTGATTGACGCTGCCTGGTCGGGGCTCGTGGTCGAGGAAAGCAACCTGACGGTCCAGATTGCGGCGTTGCGCCGTGTCTTGGCGGCGGAGGCCGGAGGGGACCGTTGGATCGAGACCTTGCCGCGCCGCGGCTATCGCTATGTCGGGCCGGCGGTTGCGACCGGTGGTCCTGACGCCGAGGCGGTCCCACAAACATCGCCGACGCTGGCCCTGCCGGATGCTCCTTCAGTCGCGGTGCTGCCGTTTTCGAATTTAAGCGGCGACCCCGAGCAGGGGTATTTCGCCGATGGCATGGTCGACGACATCATCACCGGGCTCTCCCGCATCAAGTGGCTGTTCGTAATCGCACGCAATTCGAGCTTCACTTATCGCGGCCGCACGATCGACGTGAAGCAGGTCGGGCGCGAACTCGGCGTGCGCTACGTACTCGAGGGTAGCGTGCGCAAGGTATCTGATCGCGTGCGCATCAGCGCGCAACTGGTCGATGCGGTGACCGGAGTGCACGTCGGGGCTGAACGCTACGATCGCAAGTTCGAGGACATTTTTGCGCTTCAGGACGAAATCTCACTGTCGGTGGTCGGCGCGATCGAACCCAGCCTGCGCCAAGCGGAAGTGGAGCGCGTCAAGCGTAAGCGGCCCGACAGCCTCGACGCATACGATCTCGTGTTACGAGCCCAGCCCGACATTTACACCGGCATGCCGGAGCGCTCGACACAGGCGCTACCACTCCTGGAACGCGCGCTTGCTCTGGACCCCACGTACGCGCTGGCGCACGGATTTGCGGCGATGGGATATCATAACCGTTTTCTTCGCGCCGGACTGCGTGAAGAAGATAGAGCAGCCTCGATCCGTCATGCTCAGGCGGCGATCGCAACCGGACAGGATGATGCGCTCGCTTTGACGTTGGCCGGATTTTCCATCGGCATGGACGCACACGATCGCGCCGCCGCCTTCACGGCCTTCGAGGCCGCATTGGCTATTAGCCCGTCATCGGCTCTCGCCTACATTCTCGGCAGCGTCATCTTCAGTTGGACCGGACAGGCCGAACGCGCGATCGACTGGGCGGAACGGGGGATGCGCCTGAGTCCGTTCGATCCCTGGGCTTTTGCCGCTTTCGGCTCCTTCGCGCTCGGACATTTCCTGCGCGGCCGTTATGAGGAGGCCGTTCATGCCGCCTACAAGGCCGTGCAATCCAATCCTGGCCACAGCATCAACTATGTGCTGCTGGCGGCAATGCTTGCGAAAATCGGGCGGCTGGAAGAAGCCAAGGCGGCCGCAGGACGTGTTTTGGAATTACACCCAGCGTTCCGATACAGCCGGCAATTTTCTGGAGTTGATTGCGCGCCGGAGCTCTCCGCGGCTCTGGGCGAAATGCTAGGCGCCGCCGGACTGCCGGAATAATGCTGCAGCTCGCAGGGCGGCAATGTCGCCTTTTGGCACGGAGCCGACATAAAACTGCGTCCGCTGTTCGGTCGCTATGGGTTGGAAAGCGGACATCATCGGCTCGTTATGAGCATTTCCGCTTTTGACCCACAGTGGACATCCCGGTCATGCGAAACCTCGAGCTTGTCTCGCCCAGCCTGCGGACCAATAGCGGTTCGTTGACTGTGTTACTTTGCGCCAATTTTTGGTGGCTACCGGGCTGACGATGAACAATACTATGCGCATCGGGAGCTGCACGTGCGTCAGTTGCTTACATACTTGTTTATCCTCCTGGTGTTCTTCGGCGTTGGCGGGGCGCTAGTCGCTGCTGACGACAAGACAGTCTGCTTTGGACCGTCTACCGGTGACGACAGCATCGCCGCTTGTACGCGCCTGATTTCATCGCGGGTGCTCAGTGGCTCTGAACTTGCACACGCATACGTTCGGCGCGCCAACAATCTTCTCACCATCAAAAACGACCTTGACGGCGCACTGGCAGACCTCAACGAGGCGATCAATCTCGATCCTAGAGACCAAGTTCCTTACATCTCGCGCGGCGCCATTTTCGCAAAGAAGGGCAGCTATGATCGGGCGCTGATGGACCTGAATGAAGCGCGTCGGATCAAGCCGCAAGACGCCTTCGTCAGCAACGGTTTCGGTGTCTATTACAATGAAAAGGGTGACTATGATCGCGCTATCACTGAACTGAACGAGGCAATCCGACTTTGGCCGCAATTTTTCTTTGCGTACCGAAACCGCAGCGTGAGCTATGAAAAAAAAGGTGACCTTGCGAGGGCGTTGGCCGATTTTCGGGTTGCGCTCAGCTTCGATCCTGACAAAAAATTTGTCGCAGGACGGGAAGCGGCGGAGGGAATACAGCGCATCGAACAGAAACTCGTCGCAATAGCCGCTCCCACGCCACTGATTTCGCCGCCAGTCGTCCCCTCCTTGCCTGCGATGGGGGGTCGCCGCGTGGCGCTGATCGTTGGCAACGGCGCCTACCAGAACGTTGCGCGGCTCGATAATCCCGTTAATGACGCCAAACTCATGGCCGATACGTTGCGCGGCCTTGGCTTTACGCTGGTCGGTGGGGGCGCGCAGATCAATCTCGACAAAGCCGGCTTGGATAGCGCTGTGCAGCGATTCAGCACGCAGATCCAGGGCGCCGACGTCAGCTTATTCTACTACGCGGGCCATGGCGTCCAGGTACGCGGCGCCAACTATCTTGTGCCCGTCGGCGCCAATCCCACGCGGGAGGCTGATGTTGATTTCCAGATGGTCGATATCGCGCTCGTGTTGCGCCAGATGGAGGGATCGGGCGCCAAGCTCAATCTCGTGATTCTCGACGCCTGCCGCAACAACCCTTTCGGTGGGCGGGGCTTGCGCGCGACCGAAGGCGGGCTCGCGCAGATGCGGGCGCCGTCGGGGACCATGATTTCCTACGCCACCCAGCCCGGTGCTGTCGCTCAGGACGGCAGCGAGGGCAACAGTCCGTTCACCAGAGCGCTTGCACAGACGATGCGCCGGCCGGGACTCAATATTTTTCAGACGTTCAACGAAGTCGGACTCGCGGTGCAGCGCTCGACCGGTGGCGCGAAGCAGCCTTGGGTGTCATCTTCACCAATCGACGGCGATTTTTATTTTGCCGGGCCTGCCGGATCGGCGTCGCAGCAGCGCGGCGCCCCAGAGCAAACTCGGTAAGTTCATCGGCAACCTGCGAAACCGTCAAGGCACTCGGCATCACCATTCCGCCCGCACGGCTCGCACGCGCTGGCAGGTGGTCGAGTAAGCGGCCGGATGTCTGTTGTTGGCACAAAGCGGACTTGCCTAGATCGCGCGTGAATGTCTGCATTCGGGGGTAAAGCGGACAACATGTGCTCGCGGTGAGAATTTCCGCTTTTGACCCATCTCGGACATCGTGCCGATGCACGTGATGCGTCGCACAATTCTAGGCTAACGATGTGTTAAAGTACGACCCTTGTCCGGGGGGGATGACTGATGAGACGGCGCACCTTCATCGCGGCTCTAGGCGGCGCGGCGGCATGGCCGCTCACGGCGCGGGCGCAGCAGCCCGCAACGCAGCGCCACATAGCGATTTTCCATCCGGCAATCCCGACTGCGCTTCTTACCGAAACGGGTGGGGGGAGCGCATGGCGCGCATTTTTCAGCGAGCTACGCCGCTTGGGTTACGTCGAAGGAGAAAATCTGATTATCGAACGCTATTCCGCCGAGGGGCATCACGAGCGCTATGCTGATTTCGCCCGGGAGATCGTGACCCGCAACCCGGATGTGATCGTAACCGGAACTAACCCCGTCGTGATGGCCTTCACGGCGACAACCAGCACAATTCCGATTGTCGCCTTCATGTTAGATCCGCTGAAAGCGGGGCTGGTCACCAGCCTCAGCCGACCAGGCGGCAACCTCACCGGCATCACCCTCGATGCCGGGATCGAGATATGGGGTAAGCGCCTTGAGATGCTAAAAGAGGCCATCCCTTCGACAGCCAAGGCGGCATTCCTGGGTATGCGCGAGGGGTGGGAGGGCTCTTCCGAGCAAGTCTTGCGGGACGCGGCCGACCGATTGGGAATTTCGCTAGTTTTTGTGCTTCCGCAGAAGGGGACTCCCTCAGAGCTTGAGCGTGTGTTCGCTGCGATGGAGCAGCAGCGGCCGGATGCAGTGTTGGTCAGCGGAGAAGGGGACCTTTACGCTAACCGCCAGCTTATCGCGGAGCTGGCCGAGAAGCACCACTTGCCGGTGATGTGTCCGTACCGCGATTACGTGGAAGCTGGTGCGCTGATGGCTTACGCCGTCGATCTCGCGGAGCTGCTCAGGCGGATGGCCGACGACGTGCATCAAATTCTCAAAGGGGCTAAACCGGGCGACATCCCGATTTATCAGCCCATCAAGTTCGAGCTGCTGATCAACCTGAAGACGGCAAAAACGCTCGGCCTCACCCTACCGCCACGCGCTGCTCGCCCACGCCGCCGAGATTATTGAATAGGATGCTGTTCGCCCCGGTGCATGAGTTCGGAAGTGGCACTGAGCGTCGAATTCGAGCGGTCGCTCCGATTTCCGCAGTCAGGGGTTAAGCAGACGTACCGTGGACCTTGTTAATCGGTCGAGAATGACTCCAAGCGGTCATTAGGAACATTACTAGGCAGACGAATTCATCGGGCTCGCCCATAGGAGCTAGCCATGCCCACAGTGGAGCCTGTAGATCGGTTGGAATTTCAGGTCCTGATCGACAATGTTACCGACAGTCTGTCGTCTGCACCCGCCAACATCACGCTCGAATGGCCAGCACTCATGCGAGCAGGGATGCGACAATTGTCCGGCAAATGCCAATGTTGCGCGAATCACGGATTGGCGCTCGTTGTTACGGCGACGCGCGGCACGCTAAGCCATACAATTCTTTTCGATGCCGGGCCCGTGGAATTCGCAGTCGAATACAATGGGACTCGCTTGGGCGTTAACTTCGGTAGCATCGACGCCGTGGTCCTGTCACACGGCCACTGGGATCATGCCGGCGGGCTCCCAATGGCGGTTGAACTCATCGCAGCGGCAAATGGCGGCCGTTCGATTCCCTGCTATTTGCATCCTGGCATGTTCCGCCAGCGCGCATTGCCGCTTCCTGGAGGGGGATTACTGCCTATCCAAGAAATCCCGTCGCCAAATGATCTCGCAGCCAAGGGCGCTGCCCCTATCATAACGACTGAGCCGCAAATCTTGCTAGACGAGATGTTTTTTGTCAGCGGCGAGATTCCTCGGGTCACGAGTTATGAGAAGGGATTTCCCGGACACAAACGATTGAGTGAGGATTGTCAATCCTGGGAAGACGACCCATTCATCATGGATGAGCGGTTCCTAGCTGCCTACGTGCGGGGCAAAGGCGTTGTCGTCTTCACGGCGTGCTCACACGCTGGCGTGGTGAATGTGCTCAAGCATGCTCAATCCTGCTTCCCGTCAATTCCTCTTCATGCCGTCGCTGGCGGTTTCCACTTGGCGGGCGGCAACGAGAAGATCATCGCCGAATCTGTGCGGGATATCGGTACATTTGGACTTGCACTGATCGCTCCAGGCCACTGCACCGGCTGGCGTGCAGTTAACGCCTTGGTGAATGCATACGGCGACGGTGCCGTGGCTCCGATAGCAGTCGGGAAGATCTTCGCAATTTAGAGCGCAAGTACCGCCTTCCGCGCTCACGCATGTCCGCTTCTGGCACTTAGCGGACCTCACACGATGTCTGCTATTAGGTCGGCTATCGGGGGCAAAGCGGACCTTAAATGCTCAAGTCGAGCCTTTCCGCTTGTGACCCACAGGAGGCATTCGGCTGTCGCAGTTTCGCTAGCGGACTGATCGTTTTTGGATCGATGCCGAGTTCAACTGGCAATCGCGGCAACCTTGGCGGGCTATCCTTCGATCGCCGTAGCAAATTCGACCGGCTAGGCGGCAATGATTACGTTTCAACCCATCCGCTCAACCCATTGAACCCGCGAAGGGCCCGGTTCGAACGGATCACTGAAGTATTGGGTTTCGCGGGCCACCTTCCCGTCCCTGAACTCCATAATGCTCACCGTGTAAGACGGCTGCTCGTCGTAGGTTAGGACGAGTTCAGTGATCCAGAGGTCGGCAGCGCCGAGTATCCGCCGCACGGTGAAGCGTTTCTTGTTCGGCTGCGCGAAACGAGATGCCTGAATGTCGTGCCGGCCGCGGATGCGCTCCCCTGACTGCGGATACTCGAGCAACGCGTCGTCTCGGTAAATCCGATGCTCCGCTTCGAAGTCGTTCGCGTCGGAGGCGGCCCAGTGGCGATCGAGAGCCGCTCGAATCTCGCGATCTTCCATTTCAATCTTCCCTCGCTTCTCCGGCGCACGCACGCGGCCCCTACCGTCCCTGTCCTGCGCGATCCCGGATCGCTATTTTGATCGGTTAACCCCTCAAAATTCGGGGAAACCGTTGCAAGCGCATGGGCAGTGCGACGTTACACCATCTAAGAACTGTTTCGCCAGAAACGTGTCACTTCCGAATTTGGCACAACTCGGACCTTCCGCAATGTCCGCTATTCGGTCGCAGTCGGGGTAAAAGCGGACGACATTTGCTCGGTGTGAGCTTTTCCGCTTTTGATGTGGTGGACGGCACCCACTCTGCGGCATCGAAGTGCCATAGGGTGGTAGCGTCGAAACGCAACCACATTGAGGGGAGCCGTCCATGGGCGAGGTTAGCACGATCGGCGTCGATATCGCGAAATCGGTGTTTCAGATTCACGGCGTCGATGCCGGTGGCACGGTGGTGATCCGCAGGCGTGTTGGTCGAGCGAGAGTTCTTGAGTTCTTTGCCGATCTGCCGCCTTGCCTCGTTGGTATGGAAGCGTGTGCAACGGCGCATCAGTGGGCCCGCGAGCTCAAGAAGTTGGGGCATGACACGAGGCTGATGCCGCCGACTTATGTCAAAGCCTATGTGAAGCGCGGCAAGAACGACGCGGCCGACGCGGCGGCGATCTGCGAGGCCGTGACGCGGCCATCGATGCGTTTTGTACCGATCAAGAACGTCGAGCAGCAGAGCGTGCTGATGCTGCACCGGACGCGGGATCTCCTGATCCGCCAGCGGACTCAGCTGATCAACGCACTTCGTGCTCACCTTGCCGAGCTTGGGCTGGTGGCAGCGAAGGGGCGTGAAGGAGTGCATCAGCTGGTTACAGTCGTGACGGAATGCGGCGGTGAGCGGCTGCCGAGCAACGCGCGCTTTGCCTGCCAGGCGATTGTTACGCAACTGCACGCAGTGCAGATCGAAATAAGCGGGCTCGATAAGCGCATCACGCAAACCCATCGCGTCAACGCGGACAGCAAACGGCTCGATACCATTCCGGGCTTCGGCGTGATCCTATCCACGGCCGTCGTGGCGACGATGACCGATCCAAAGGCGTTCAAGACAGGACGTGAGTTCGCAGCCTGGATCGGATTGGTGCCGCGGCAGAACTCCACGGGCGGGAAGGATCGCCTCGGCTCGATTTCCAAGCAGGGCGATCGTTATCTGCGCCGACTGCTCGTCGTCGCTGCAACATCCGTCATTAATTCCGCCCGAGCGCGGCCCTACAAGTATCCCTGGGTGATCGAACTGCTGGGTCGGCGGCCGACCAAGGTGGTTGCGGTGGCGCTGGCCAACAAGATGGCGCGGATCGCCTGGGCCGTGCTGGCCAAGGGCGAGCCGTATCGGGCGCCAACATGCTCAAGCAACGCCGTCGTCCCAGCGGCGGCCTGAACCGCTAACATTGCATTGCAAGGTTACGTCGAGGACGTAAAGCAAATGATGATGGCTTGATGCGAACCGGTTGGACCGGGGATCGGGAAAACCCGTTATTGGGTCACGCGCTGTCGAGCGCGAGGTTTTGATAGGGACCCGATCTGCGGATCACATCAGGGCCAGCGGTCATGAGCACCGCGCAAACAGGCCGGACACATGACTTGCACCCGACCGCGAGCAGAAAGCCAAAAATCCCTTGACCCGTGGGTGCCGTCCACACATGACCCAAAGCAGACATCGCGTTTCGGACCCCTTCCTTTGTCCAGGTTTGAGCCGCTACGATGCTTGCCTTTCTGGGAGCAACGGGCTTGGCCGAAGATCGAGTTGAAAGGCGTTTGGCTGCAATCTTGGCGGCAGATGTCGCAGGGTATAGTCGGCTTATGGGTGCCGACGAGGAAGGGACCCACGCGCTACCAGGCACCATTATGTCGCCGGATCCGGCACTGCGGCTGCCGAGAGCTTCCAGAGCAACTGGAACGTCGGATACTGATCAACCACCAAGTTCGACAAAGTCAGGCCCTCGCCACCGAAATGGCGGGGGCTTTCTTCTGTTCTTGGAGCTTTGGGCAGTTAGCCACCTCGCCAGAAAGCCCTTTAGTGTCTATCGGTGCAGATAGAGCAGTTTGCCAATATATCCGCTTGATGTTGCGGGCTTCTGGTAGTTTTTGTGAAAACCGGCTATCGCTCGCGTCACGCCGTTGAGCGGGCTTTTTGCTTGACGGGCGTAGCCGGGCCCTATAGGGTCCCGCGCAACTTTAGGACCACAGACGGCCGGAATGCGCAACTTTATTACTCAGCTGCTCGTAATCGTAGGAAGGCGCGTCGCCGAGGGTGGCTAGGCCGCCCGCGATGATCGGCGATGCGCACAGGGGCTCTTGGGCCCCTTTTTTATTGTCCAGGACGACCGACAGAACGTGTGGAGTGAACGATGGCACAAGAAATGACCGGCGCCGAAATGGTGATCGCGGCGCTTGCCGATCAAGGCGTTGAGGACATTTTCGGTTACCCGGGCGGGGCCGTGCTGCCGATCTATGACGCGCTGTTTCATCAGGACAAGGTCCGCCACGTTCTGGTGCGCCACGAGCAGGGCGCGGTTCACGCAGCCGAGGGCTACGCCCGCTCCACCGGCAAGGTCGGTGCGGTCCTGGTGACGTCCGGCCCCGGGGCGACCAACGCGGTCACCGGGTTGACCGACGCGCTGATGGATTCGGTTCCGCTCGTGTGCATCACCGGGCAGGTGCCGACCCATCTGATCGGCAACGACGCCTTTCAGGAATGTGACACCGTCGGGATCACGCGGCCGTGCACCAAACACAACTATCTGGTCAAGGACGTTGCCGACCTGCCGGGCGTGCTGCACGAGGCGTTCTACGTCGCCGGCAGCGGGCGGCCGGGCCCGGTGGTGGTCGACATCCCGAAGGACGTGCAGTTCGCCAAGGGTGTCTACTTCAAGCCCAACGAGTTTCCCCACAAGGGTTACCAGCCCAAGCTCAAGGGCGACCTCGACAAGATCAAGGTCGCGATCGAGATGATGCGGCAGGCGCGGCGTCCGGTGTTCTACACCGGCGGCGGCGTGATTAATTCCGGCAGCGAGGCGTGTCACCTGCTGCGCGAGCTGGTCCGGCTCACCGGCTTTCCGATCACCTCGACGTTGCTCGGGCTCGGCGCCTACGCGGCGTCCGATCCGCAATGGCTCGGCATGCTCGGCATGCACGGAACATTCGAAGCCAACATGTCGATGCACGATTGCGACCTGATGATCTGCGTCGGCGCGCGCTTCGACGACCGCATCACCGGCCGGCTCGACGCCTTCGCGCCGCATTCGAAGAAGGTTCACATCGACATCGATCCATCCTCCATCAACAAGAATGTCAAGGTCGACGTCCCGATCGTGGGTGACTGCGCGCACGTGCTCGACGATATGGTCCGGCTGTGGCGGTCGAGCGGTGTGGCGGCCGATCCGGTGGCGCTGAAGGGATGGTGGGCCCAGATCGACAAGTGGCGCGCGCGCAAGTCGCTCGCCTACAAGAACTCGTCCGATATCATCAAGCCGCAATACGCGATCGAGCGACTCTATGCGGCGACGCGCGGCCGCGACGTCTACATCACAACCGAGGTTGGGCAGCATCAGATGTGGGCGGCGCAATTCTTCAAGTTCGAAGAACCGAATCACTGGATGACGTCGGGCGGGCTGGGCACCATGGGTTACGGCCTGCCGGCAGCGATCGGCGTGCAGCGCGCGCATCCGAATGCGCTTGTCATCGACATCGCCGGTGAGGCATCGATCCTGATGAACATGCAGGAAATGTCGACTGCCGTGCAGCATCGGCTGCCGGTCAAGATCTTCATTATCAACAATCAATACATGGGCATGGTGCGGCAATGGCAGGAATTGCTGCACGGCGGGCGTTATTCGGAAAGCTATACCGAAGCGCTGCCCGACTTCGTCAAGCTCGCCGAGGCCTATCACGCGGTCGGCATTCGCTGCGACAAGCCGGGCGAGCTCGACGCCGCGATCAAGCATATGATCGAAGTCCCCAAGCCGGTGATCTTCGATTGCGTGGTCGACCCTGCGGAAAATTGTTTCCCGATGATTCCGTCGGGACGCGCTCATAACGAAATGCTGCTGAACGATGCCGCTGAAAGTATCGAGGACGCCATCACCGAGGAAGGCAAGGTGATGGTGTGAGAACGACCGGATAGAACACCATGTCCAACGCAAGCGCGTCGCATTACCCTACCGCTCCCGTGTCCCAGCGGGTCGAGCAGCACACCCTGTGCGTGCTGGTCGACAACGAGCCCGGCGTGCTGGCGCGCGTCATCGGGCTGTTCTCGGGCCGCGGCTACAATATCGACTCGCTCACCGTGTCGGAGACCGAGCACGAGAAACATCTTTCGCGCATCACCATCGTCACCCGCGGCACGCCGATGGTGATCGAGCAGATCAAGAACCAGCTTGAGCGCATCGTGCCGATCCACCGCGTGATCGACATGACGGTCGCCGGACCGGCGCTGCAGCGCGAGCTCGCCATGGTCAAGGTGCGCGGCAAAGGCGACGCGCGCATGGAAGCGCTCCGCCTTGCCGACGCGTTCCGCGCCCGCGTCATCGACGCCACCACCGAAAGCTTCGTGTTCGAAATCACCGGCGCGACCGACAAGATCGACAGCTTCATCAACCTGATGCTCCCGGTTGGCCTGGTCGAGGTCGCGCGCACCGGGGTGGTGGCGATCGGCCGCGGCCCGGAGGGGATGTGACTCAAGGCTAGTGTGGTGGATTTGAAGTTCCTAGCATTGTTGCGGCAATCTCCGTATAGGAACTTCAAATCCGGAACCACACTAGAATCATAAGTTAGCTAGTGTCCTTTCGATTCCGAAGTTCGCGTCAGAATGTGCGGCACGGTGTGGCGAACTTCGGAATCGGGACACTAGTACGACACTTGATTTTTGCGAGTGGGTGACGTTTCTCCCCCCTCACAAACCAGCCGGAAAGGGGCTTGTGACGAGATGCGTGTTTACTACGACCGTGATGCCGACCTGAACCTGATTAAGGGCAAGAAAGTCGCCATCATCGGCTATGGCAGCCAGGGCCATGCGCATGCGCTCAACCTGCGCGACTTAGGGGTCAAGGAGGTGGCGGTGGCGCTGCGCAAGGGATCGCAGGGCGTCAAGAAAGCCGAGGGCGAGAAGCTTCCCGTCAAGGAGGTCGCCGAGGCCGCCAAATGGGCCGACGTCATGATGATGCTCACGCCCGACGAATTGCAGGCGGAGATCTATCGCGACCACCTCGCCGGCAACATGAAAGATGGCGCCGCGCTGATGTTTGCCCACGGCCTCAACGTGCATTTCAACCTGATCGAGCCGCGCCCCGATCTCGACGTGATGATGATCGCCCCCAAAGGGCCGGGCCACACGGTGCGCTCAGAGTACGAGCGCGGGGCCGGCGTGCCGTGCCTGCTCGCAATCCATCGCGACGTGTCGGGCAACGCGCACGACCTCGGGCTCTCCTATGGCGCGGCGATCGGCGGCGGGCGCGCCGGCATCATCGAGACGACGTTCCGCGAGGAATGCGAGACCGACCTGTTCGGCGAGCAGTCGGTGCTGTGCGGCGGCCTGGTCGAGCTGATGAAGGCGGGCTACGAGACACTGGTCAACGCCGGTTACGCGCCCGAGATGGCCTATTTCGAGTGCGTGCACGAGGTGAAGCTGATCGTGGACCTGATCTACGAAGGCGGCATCGCCACCATGAACTACTCGGTCTCCAACACCGCCGAGTACGGCGAGTACGTGTCAGGCCCGCGCGTCGTCAACGACGAGACCCGCGCCGAGATGAAGCGTATCCTCGACGACATCCAGTCCGGCAAGTTCGTGAAGGATTGGATGCTCGAGAACCGCGTCAATCAGACCTCGTTCAAGGCCATGCGTGCCAAGATGGCGGCGCACCCGATTGAGGATATCGGCGCCAAGCTGCGCGCCATGATGCCGTGGATCAAACAGCGCGCGCTCGTTGATCGAAGCAGAAACTGAGAATTAGGCTCTCAACCATGTGAGGGCGGATCCCCCTCACCCGGCGCCTGCGGCGCGGACCTCTCCCCAACGGGGAGAGGTGAGACTGCGGCACAGCCGTGCACCAAACTCCACCTCTCCCCGTTGGGGAGAGGTCGCGAGCGAAGCGAGCGGGTGAGGGGGGCCGGTGCCTTTAGTATGGTGCGGAGCCTCATTACTTCCCGATCTTCTCCCACAACCAGCGCGCGACCTGATCGGGGGTCGCGCCGTCGGCGCTGGCGCGCGCGTTGGCGTCGCGCATGGTTGCGACGTTGATCGTATCAACGAGGGGCCGAAGTGCGGTGATGAATGCAGTGTCGTCGGCGCGCTTGGGCGCGATCAGCAAGACCGCGTCGTACGGCGGAATGGCGTGCTTGGGGTCGCTGAGCACCACCAGGTCGTTTTGCGCGATGCGGCCGTCGCTGGTGTAGGCCGAGATCACATCGACCTCGCCGGCGGCGACCGCCGGGTACATGAACTCCGCCTGCATCTGGCGCTGCGTGCGAAATGACAGCCCATAGGCCTCGCGCAGCGCGGCCCACTCGGGCCGCTGGAAGAATTCGTAGTCGCCGGCAATTGAAAGCCGCGGCGCCTGCGCGGCAAGATCGGCGAGCGAGCGGATGCCGAGCGCCGCGGCGCGCTTTTTTGTCATCGCCAGCGCGTAGGCGTTCTCAAAGCCCAGCCCGCCGAGGAGGGAGATGTTGCGTTCGCGCTTGAGCCAGTCCGCGACCTGCTCCAGAACATCGGCGCGCGGCGCGATGTCGGTGCGGTGCATCTGATTCGCCCAGATCGTCCCAGTGTAGTCGACGTAAACGTCGATCTCATTCGCGGCGAGCGCGTCGAGAATGACCGCCGACCCGAGACCGTCGCGCTGCCCGGCCGCAAGCCCATTCGCGTCGAGTTGTTGTTTGATCAACGCCGCCAGGATGTATTGCTCGGAGAACGGCTTGGCGCCGACCAGGTAGCGCGCGTGCCCGCTGGCGAGCGCCGGAACTAGCGCGAGCGCGACGATTGCGATCAGACCGGCAATGCCGGCAACAACGCGATTGCGTTTGCGCACCGCGACGCCGGCCTCGATCAGCGCCAGCAATTGGTCGGTGGCGAGCGCTAACACTGCGGCCGCGACGCAGCCGAACAGGACGAAGATCCAGTTCTGGGTCTGCAGGCCGGAGAAGATGTAGTTGCCGAGGCTGGTTTGCCCGATCGGGGTCGACAGCGTCGCGGTCCCGATCACCCACACCGCCGCGGTACGAATGCCCGCCATGATCACCGGCATGGCGAGCGGCACCTCCACGATCCGCAACGACTGCAGTCGCGTCATGCCGACGCCTTGCGCGGCTTCGGTAACGGCGGGGTCGATGGTGGTGAGACCGGTGATCGTGTTGCGCAGCACCGGCAGCATGCTGTAGAGCGCGAGCGCGAGCACCGCCGGCAGGAATCCCAACGCGGAGAAGCTTATCCCGAACCAGTCGGCCGAGAGTGACGCTGCGCCCAGCAAGAGCGGATAGAACAAGGCGAGCAACGCGAGACCAGGCACCGTCTGCACGATGCTGGTCGCGGTCAACATCGTAGCGCGCAGCGCCGGGCGGCGCAGGCAAACGAACGCCAGCGGGAGGCTTACAGCAAGACCAAGGCCGAGCGCCGTCATGCTGACGAGCACGTGGTTGCCAAAATAGTCCGGCAAATACGCGAGCGCAGTTTGGATGCGCGGGTCCATCAGTGCGACGGGCCGCTCAGGAACGCGCCGAGCCGTTCCGCCTGGCGGCGCGGAGTCGCCATCAGTTCGCGCACGTAAGGGTGCTGATGTGTGATCAGAGCCGCCGGCGTTCCGTCGGCGATCAGTTGACCTTGTTGCAACACGACGATGCGGTCGGCGAACAGCAAGGCTTCGAGCACGTCATGGGTGATCATCACGCTGGTGAGGCCAAGCTCCTCGTGCATGCGCCGATAGTCTTGTCCAAGGGCATCGCGTGTGAGTGGATCGAGCGCGCCGAACGGCTCGTCCATCAGCACGATATCGGGCCGTGCAGCTAACGCCCGCGCGACGCCAACGCGTTGGCGCTCGCCGCCGGAGAGCTCGTGCGGGAAGCGCGTCGCGTAATTCGCCTCAAGACGCACCAGGCGGAGCAGTTCGGTCGCGCGCGCTTGTTGCCGCGCGCTGTCCCATCCGAGCAGTCTCGGGGTGATTGCGATGTTCTCGGCCACAGTGAGATGCGGAAATAGGCCGATGCCTTGAAACACGTATCCGATGCCACGCCGCAGCGTGATCGGGTCGAGTGTCTGCACATCGGCGCCGCGCACCCGGATCGCGCCGTCGCTGGGATCGGAGAGGCGGTTGATCAGGCGCAGCAGGGTGGTCTTGCCGGAGCCGGAGCCGCCGACGACCGCCAGAAACTCGCGGGCGGCGACCGTGAGCGACACGTCACTGAGCGCCGGCTTCCCGTCGCCATAGTGTTTGCTGACCCCGGTGAGGGAGATTGCGGCGTCCATCCCGCCACGATGCGGGGCGAGCGAGCCCATTGCAACGGGCTGTAAGCCCATTAGTTTGCGGCTAGTGCCGCCGATTTGAAGTTCCTACAGCAGTTGCCGCGAACTCGTGCAGGAACTTCAAATCGAAAAGCGGCACTAGAATCATATATTTGCTAGTGCCCCTTTGCTTCCGAAGTTCGTGTCTGGGATTGCCGCAGTGTATCACGAACTTCGGAAGCGGGGCACTAGGGAGGAGACGCATGGGCGCGGCGGTCGATCTATCGGGCGTGACGGTGGCGTTCCGTCTGGCCGACGGCGGGACCTATACGGCGGTCAGCGGCGCGACACTGAGTGTGGCGGACGGCGAGTTCGTCGCAATCGTGGGCCCGACCGGCTGCGGGAAGTCGACGCTGCTCAACGTTGCGGCCGGTCTGCAGGCCCCGGCGTCGGGCACCGTGCGCAAGCTGGGGGCGCCGCTTGGTGGGCTCAATCGCGACGCCGGTTATCTGTTCCAGGCCGACGCGTTGTTTCCTTGGAAAACCGCACTCGACAATGTCGCGATCGGGCTTGAGACCGCCGGCGTGGCGCGTTCGCACGCGCGTGAGCGCGCGCAGGCCTGGCTCGAACGCGTCGGGCTGGGCGGGTTCAGCACCCGCTATCCGCACATGCTCTCGGGCGGTCAGCGCAAGCGCGTCGGCCTTGCCCAGGTGCTGATCCGTGATCCGAAGATATTGTTGATGGACGAACCGTTCGGGCCGCTCGACGCGCAGACCCGCCAGATCATGGGCAACCTGCTGCTCGATCTATGGAGCGCCGACCGCAAGGCGGTGCTGTTCGTCACTCACGATCTCGACGAAGCGATCGCGCTGTCCGACCGAGTTGTGATCATGTCGGCAGGGCCGGACGCCCGCATTATCGGCGACTGGAAGGTCGCGCTGGCGCGTCCGCGCGACATTGCCGAGGTCAAAGCCGAGGCGGCATTTCAGGCGCTCCACCGCGACATCTGGCACGTGCTCAAGGGCGAGGTGCTGCGGGGCTATGCGCAAACCGGGGGCGGGTGAGACGTGGCGCGCGTGAGGCTCATCGCTCTACAAGTCATCGTCGGCGTACTGGCGATCGCGCTCTGGCAGATTGGCACCACCGTGCCGGTCGGCGGCTCCTATCTGCTCCCGCCGTTCTTCTTCTCGAACCCGGCCGATGTTGCGGCCCGCGTCGTCAAATGGTTCGTCGAAGGAACGGTTTGGCGCCATCTCTGGATCACCCTCTACGAAGCCATGATGGCGTTCCTGATCGGCTCGGGAGCGGGCGTCGTGATCGGGTTCTGGTTCGCTCGACAGCCGATGGTCGCGGCGGTGCTCGACCCCTACGTCAAGATGATCAACGCATTGCCGCGCGTGGTGTTGGCCCCGATCTTCGCGCTTTGGTTCGGGCTTGGTCCGGCCTCGAAAATCGCGCTCGGCATCACGCTGGTGTTCTTCATCGTGTTCTTCAACGTCTACCAGGGCGTGCGCGAAGTCAGCCCGGCCATCCTGGCCAACGCCCGCATGCTCGGCATGAGCGATCGCGCGCTGATGCGGCACGTCTATTGGCCGTCCGCGCTGTCGTGGATGTTCTCGTCGCTCCACACCTCAGTCGGCTTTGCGGTTGTGGGCGCCGTGGTCGGTGAGTATCTCGGTTCCGCCGCCGGTCTCGGCTACCTGATCCAGCAGGCGGAAGGCGTGTTCGACGTCGCCGGCGTGTTTGCCGGTATGTTCGTGCTCGCCGTGTTCGTGCTCGTCATCGACGGTGTGGTGACGCTCGTCGAACGGCGCCTGCTGGCGTGGCGCCCGGCCGCTGAAACGCATGGGTAAGCCACGACACGTGGCGGCATTTGAACTATGGTTGTGCTAAATCCGTCACCCCAAGGGAGGAGCAGACAATGAAGGGTTTCCGCCGATTGGTTGTTGCGCTTGGCGCGCTGGCGCTCCTATCGGGCCCGGCGCTCGCGCAGACCAAGGTCACCATCGCGGTCGGTGGCGCCGGCTGTCTCTGTTACCTGCCCACGATGCTGGCGCAGCAACTAGGCGAATACAAAAAGGCCGGGCTCGACATTGAATTGATCAACTTCAAGGGCGGATCGCAGGCGCTGACCGCGGTGCTTGGCGGGAGTGCCGATGTCGTGTCGGGATATTTCGACCACTGCGTCAATCTCGCGGCCAAGAACCAATCGTTGGTGGCGTTCGTGGTCTATGACCGCTATCCGGGGTTTGCGCTGGTGGTGTCGCCCAAGCAGCCGGCCATTAACAGCATCAAGGATCTGGCCGGCAAGAAAATCGGCGTCAGTGCACCCGGATCCTCGACCGATTTCTTCCTCAAATACATCTTGAGCAAGAACGGCGTTGATCCCAACTCGATCGGCGTCATCGGCATTGGGCTCGAGGCGACCGCTGTGGCGGCGATGGAGCAGGGGACGGTCGACGCGGCGATCATGCTCGATCCGGCGATCACGCTGTTGCAGGGCAAGAACAAAGACCTCAAGATCCTGAGCGACACCCGCACGCAAAAGGACACACTCAACGTCTTTGGCGGGGAGTATCCGGGCGGTGCGCTTTATACCCGCGCCGACTGGATCGCCAAACACGAGAAGGAAACCCAGGGCCTGACCAATGCGGTCGTGGCGGCGCTCAAGTGGCTCGCGTCCCACAGCGCCGAGGAAGTCATGGCCAAGATGCCGGACGATCTCGTAGGTCCCGACAAGGCGCTCTATCTGGCGGCGCTCAAAAACACCATGCCGATGTACTCGACGACCGGCCGGATGGACCCGAAGGGCGCGCAGGCCGTGCTCGCGGTGTTCAGCCAGTCGGTCCCGGAGATCGCCAAAGCCAACATCGATCTCTCCAAGACCTATACCAATCAGTTTGTAGATCAGGCGAATGCCAAGACCGGGATGTTGAACCGCTGAGGTTCGAACACGCCGGGCGTGACGTGAGTGATATCTCCATCGTCGCGCTCGAGCGCGTCGCATTCTCGATCGCTTCGCACGAGTGGCCGTTCGCGCGCGTGCGCGGCGCTGAGATTGCGGCACACTTCGCAGCCCGGCGCGCCGAGACCCCAGCGCTCTGGAACGGGCGCATGTTGCTGCTGCATGAATGGTCTGTTGCCTCGGGCGGCATGCGCGGAACCTTCTTCGAGACCGATTTCGCGAACTACATGGCGTGGCGGGACTGGGGTTTCCCCGACGCGAGCGTGACCAACTGCTTCTCCATGGGGGTGATCCGTTCGACTGATGGCGCCTACCTGCTGGGCGTCATGGGCGCGCACACCGCCAACGCCGGCAAGATCTACTTCCCGGCCGGATTACCTGACCCGAGCGATGTCACCGGCGGCACAGTGGATCTCGCAGCCAACGTCGCGCGCGAGGTTGCGGAAGAGACCGGGTTGGCCGAAGCCGACTTCAGCGCGCGGCCCGGTTGGTGCGCGGTGTTTGCCGGACCGCGCATCGCGCTGATGCAGGTATTGCAGGCGCGCGCGTCGGCCGCGGACCTGCGGGCGCGCGTCCTTGATCATATTGCGCGGGAAACAAAGCCCGAACTGGCCGACGTTCGCGTCATTCGCGGCCGTGCCGACTTTGATCCGATGATGCCGCCATTCATCACGGCTTATTTGAGTTATCTACTGCCCACCTGAGCCAGCGGCGCCGATTTGTAGGATGGGTTGAGCGAAGCGAAACCCATCACGCTCGCGGACTTATGTCGTGATCGATTTCGCGAGCGCTCTACCCATCCTACGACGCTACTTGGCGGGGGCGAGCGCCTCGGCATTCGCCGGATATTCCGTGACCTTGCCGGCCTCGTTGTCGACGATCATCAGCAAGTCGAAATAGCGGATCACCGGATCGCTGCCGGTGCGCTGCTTGACGCCGGCGCGCCACTGCGCGTCGTGGCCACGCTCGGCGGCAGCGCGCGAGGGCCAGATGTAGAACGCCCCGCCGTAGCCGTCCTCGCTCTCGATGTAGTGCTTGCGAACCAGTTCCTGGTTGGCGCGCCACTTGGGGACGGTCTTCCTGGCGTCGGCCAGGATCTCGTCGCGGGTCTTGCCGGGCGGGCTCTTGAACAGCACATATTCGACGATCATTGCGTGGTCCTCCGCGGGTATACGATTAGATTAACCGATCTGCGTGACTTTGGCGGGGCCTTGCAGGCACCCGCCGGATTCAGCTACAAGGACCAAGGCTGCGGGGTCATCCCGGGCCGACGAGGGCAAAAATGGCATTGCGCGACGCAATCTGCGCGATCGAACCGGGAGCCAGCATGGCTCGGCCGGCGCCTGCCCTCATTCTTGGCGGTCTCCTGCTTCTTATTCGCCCCTGAGGGCCGGCTGGACGATTGCGTCTGGGCGCTCAGGGGGACGGCAGATCAAACCCCAAGACAGCGCCGAGAGGGCGCATTCGTAAAAGGACCTCATTCATGACCACGACAGCCAAATCCGAAGAGGATCGCGTCGTCATCTTCGACACTACCTTGCGCGACGGCGAGCAATGCCCAGGCGCGACCATGACCCACGACGAGAAGCTCGAGGTCGCCGAGCTCCTCGACAACATGGGGGTCGACATCATCGAGGCCGGTTTCCCGATCGCATCGGAAGGCGATTTTGCCGCCGTGCAGGAGATCGCGCGACGCACCAAGAACGCCGTCGTGTGCGGCCTCTCGCGCGCCGGCTTCAAGGACATCGACCGCTGCGCCGAGGCGATCAAACCAGCGCGGCGCGGGCGTATCCACACGTTCCTGTCCACCTCGCCGGTGCACATGAAGTGGAAGCTCCAGAAGGAGCCGCACGAAGTCTACGAGATGGTGATCGCGCAAGTGACGCGCGCTCGCAACCACACCGACGACGTCGAGTGGTCGAGCGAGGACGGCACCCGCACCGAGCACGATTTCCTCTGCCGGTGCGTCGAGGCCGCGATCAACGCCGGCGCCACCACCGTCAACATTCCCGACACCGTCGGCTATGCGACGCCGGAGGAGTATTTCGCACTCATCAAGATGGTGCGCGAGCGCGTGCCCAATTCCAGCAAGGCGCGTTTCTCCGTGCATTGCCACGACGACCTCGGCATGGCGGTGGCGAACTCGCTCGCCGGCGTGCGCGCGGGCGCGCGCCAGATCGAGTGCACCGTCAACGGCATCGGCGAACGTGCCGGCAACGCCTCGCTCGAAGAGGTCGTGATGGCGATGCGGGTGCGCAACGACGTGCTGCCGTACTGGACCGGCATCAATTCGACCATGCTGACGCGCGCCTCCAAGCTCGTGTCGGCCGCGACCTCGTTTCCGGTCCAGTTCAACAAGGCGATCGTCGGGCGCAACGCATTTGCGCACGAGAGCGGCATTCATCAGGACGGCATGCTCAAGCACACCCAGACCTATGAGATCATGACGCCGGAGAGCGTCGGCGTGAAGCAGACCTCGCTGGTGATGGGCAAGCACTCCGGCCGCCACGCCTTCCAGCACAAGCTGGTGGAACTGGGCTATGCGCTCGCTGGCAACCAGCTCGACGACGCGTTCGTGCGCTTCAAGGCGTTGGCCGATCGCAAGAAGCACGTCTACGACGAGGACATCGAGGCGCTGGTCGACGAGGAAATTGCGCACGCCCAGGACCGCATCAAGCTGGTGTCGCTCTCGGTGATCGCCGGAACGCGCGGGCCGCAGCGCGCCACCATGAAGCTCGACGTCGACGGCCACATCATGATCGAGGAATGCGAGGGCAACGGTCCGGTGGATGCCACGTTCAACTGCATCAAGGCGATAGTGCCGCACGATGCGGTGCTCGAGCTCTATCAGGTGCACGCCGTGACCGAGGGCACCGATGCGCAGGCCGAGGTTTCGGTGCGGCTCTCCGAAGGCGGCCGGTCGGTCACCGCCCGCGGCGCCGATCCCGATACGCTCGTTGCATCCGCTAAGGCTTATCTGGGCGCGCTCAACAAGCTCACCGCCCGCAGCCAGCGCGGCAAGGCCGAAACCGAACGGCGCATCCATTCGACCGACGTGGGGTAAACCATAGCGCACAGCGGCGCCGTCCCTCCCACGCGGAAGCGGGGAGGGATGACGCGGCGCTTCAATCCGGATCGGCGCCCTCGTCCGGAGGGTCCAACGTCATGGCGCGCGCGAGTTCACGCAAAATCTGCCGTCCCACCCGGGTGGCTTTCTGACGGCCGCGGTTCTCCAGAATCACGATCCCGACTTTCGCCGCAGGCGCGAACCCGATGTAGGTCGACGTCACCGGCAACCCGCCGTTCTTGTCGATCACGGTCAGGTCATCCCGCTGCACAATCTGCCAGGCCAACGCTTGAGTGAAACGCGGGTTGACCGTGAACACTCCCTGCTGGGCGAACGCCATCGCGTCCTGCAGCTCGCGGTGACCCGGCAGTTCTCCCATGTTGGCGGTCAGAAACGCCGCCATGTCGCGCGGTGAAGAAAAGATCTGGCCGGCAACCGCGAAATCCATATTGCTTGAGATTCCGATGCCGGGCTGCCCGATCGCCCGGCCCAGCGGGCCATAGCCCTGCACCGCGCGAGCGCGCAGCGCCGGCGACAGCTGCAGCGCGGTCGAGTCCATGCCGAGCGGTCCCGTGATCCGCTCCTTCATCAAGGTTGCGAACGGCTCATGAAACCGCCGCTCGAGCGCGAGCCGCAGCAGGATCATGGCGAGGTTCGAGTAGATGTCCTGTTTGCCCGGTTCGTGCTGGGGATCGGCCTGCCAATCGTTCAGGAATCGGATGACGTCGTGGAGCGTGTATTTGCCGCGATGCCAGGTCTCGTATTGCCCGGGGTCGCGCGGCAGACCGGAGGTGTGGCTTGCGATTTGCCCGAGCGTGACCTCCTGGATGTTGCCGCCCTTCTGCAGCTCGGTCACGTATTTGGCGACCGGGTCGTCAAGCCGCAACTCGCCGCGCTTGACCGCATCGGCCAGGAGCGTGGTCGCAAACACCTTGCCGACCGAGGCCAGATTGAAGATCGAATCGGACGTGATTGGTTGCTGCCGTGCCGCGTCAGCCATGCCGTAGTTGTAGAACGACGTTTTGCCGTTCACCCGCAGCGCGACAGCGACCCCGCCCAGGTTGTTGTCGGGCAGCAGTTCCTGCACATGGCGGCTGACGGTTTGCCCGGGGTCGTTGGCCGCCTGGGGATGCCCGTCGTCAGGGCCGGCGAGGGCTCCAAGGAGGATTGCGATCAGGAGCTTGGTTTGAACCCGCATCATGCCCGCCCGGTGTTTTCGGGCACTGTAGGGGCGCCACCCCCACGCGTCACGCCTTGGCCCCTACTGCGACGCGGGTCGCCGGACCCTGGCCTGTTTTGGGCCGATTGCGGTTCGTTCGGTCCGAAAGTTACTGCCGGTATTGCTGGATGCGCGTCGTGCGCAGCCCGGCGAGGCCGTGCTGATCGATTGAAAACTGCCAGGCCAAGAATTCCTCGACCGTCAGCGTATAGCGGCTGCAGGCCTCTTCGAGCGACAGCAAGCCGCCGCGCACGGCGGCCACAACCTCCGCCTTGCGCCGGATGACCCAGCGCTTGGTGCCCGGCGCCGGCAAGTCGGCGATGGTCAACGGGCTGCCGTCGGGCCCGATGACGTATTTGACCCTCGGGCGGTGGGGTTCGGTCATAACAGCACTCACGCACAGATAATGAAGTACAACGGACGCACTCTAAGGTTTGCGGCTTAAAATTTGCCTAAGTGGCTACCGCCAATATGGTCTTGGGTCCTTTCCGCGGCCCCGGTCGGCACCTATAGTAAGGCGATGCTTAATTCGCTCGATATCGAGGGCCGGCCGGAGGAAACCCGGGTCGTGGTCGCCATGTCCGGGGGGGTCAATTCGTCGGTCACGGCCGCCCTGCTCAAGGCCGAAGGCTACGATGTCGTCGGGGTCACCCTGCAGCTCTACGACCACGGGGCAGCGACCCACCGCAAGGGGGCCTGTTGCGCCGGCCAGGATATCTATGACGCTCGCGCCGTTGCGGCACGGATCGGCATCCCGCATTACGTCCTAGACTACGAGAGCCGGTTCAGGGAGGCGGTGATCGATCGGTTCGCTAAGAGCTACGTGGCCGGTGAGACCCCGGTGCCCTGCGTCGACTGTAACCAAACCATTAAGTTCTCCGACCTGCTCGGCACCGCGCGCGAGCTCGGCGCCGCCGTCCTGGCAACCGGCCACTATGTGGCCTCGCGCCGCCAGCCGGACGGTACCCGTGCGCTCTATCGAGCCCGCGAGGAAGAGCGCGATCAGAGCTATTTCCTGTTCGCCACCACGCGCGAGCAGCTTGCCATGCTGCGGTTTCCGCTCGGCGACAAGACCAAGGCTGAAACGCGCGAGCTCGCCCGCCGGTTCTCGCTGCCGGTGGCCGACAAGCACGACAGCCAGGATATCTGCTTCGTCCCGACCGGCCGCTACACCGAGGTGATCGAACGCCTGATGCCGGGCGCCGCCGATCCAGGCGACATCGTCGATAACGACGGCCGCGTGCTCGGCCGCCACGCCGGCATCATTCACTTCACCGTCGGACAGCGTCGCGGGCTTGGCGTCGCGGCCGGTGAGCCGCTGTATGTGGTCCGGCTCGACGCCTCCAATCGCCGCGTCGTTGTCGGCCCGCGCGCTGCGCTGCGCATGATGCGCATGCGGCTGCGCGACGTGAATTGGCTCGGCGACGTGGCGGCCCTGGCGGCGAGCCCGCTCGACGTGTTCGTCAAGGTGCGCTCGACGCGCCCGCCGCAGCCGGCTTGGCTCATACGCGCGGACGACCAATACGACGTCGAGCTCGTCGACGGCGAAGAAGGCGTGGCCCCCGGTCAGGCTTGCGTATTCTATGACGCGCCCACCGGGCAGGCGCATGTGCTGGGCGGTGGCTTCATCAAGAGCGCAACCGCGCACGCCGGCCTCGCCGAGCGATCGCATCATGCCGACGCGCGCGCCGCGGTTCGCGGCTGAACTCCGGCGCGGACGTGAACGCAAGTCCGCGCGCGCGCGACAAGGACACGCTCGATCAGCAGACGCTTAACCGCGCGTACGCGCGCTGGGCGCCGATCTATGACGTCGTGTTCGGCGCGGTGTTCGATTCCGGCCGCAAGGCCTCGATCGAGGCCGCCGAGCAGGTTGGCGGTCGCATTCTTGATGTCGGCATCGGCACTGGCATCTCGCTGATGGATTTTTCCCGCGGCAACCGGATCGTCGGGGTCGATATCTCCGAACCGATGCTGCGGCGAGCGCGCCGGCGCGTGATCGAAGCCGACCTCGATAATGTCGAATGTCTGGCCGTGATGGACGCAGAGCGGCTCGGCTTTCCGGATAATTTCTTCGACGTGGTGGTGGCGCAATACGTTATCACCGCCGTCCCTAATCCGGACGCGACGCTCAGCGAGTTCGCGCGCGTGACGAGGCCCGGCGGCGAGATCGTTCTGGTCAACCACATCGGCGCCGACAGCGGTTTGCGCCGTTTGTTCGAGCAAGGTTTTGCGCCAATCGCTCGCGGGCTGGGCTGGCGGCCGGAATTTCCGTTCGCACGCATCGCGAACTGGATCGAGCGCGCCCGCGGCGTTCATCTGATCGAGCGCCGCCCGATGCCGCCGCTCGGTCACTTCTCGCTGATCCGCATGGGCAAGGGCGGCTAGCGGACCCTCAGATCGCCGGCACGACCCGCGACGCCAGGTCGGACAAATCGGTGCAGCCCAGAAGCGCGAGATCGCGCCGGATCTCTTCCTTCAGCAACGCGATCGCGTGCGCAATTCCGGCCTCTTCGGCAATCGTCGCCGCATAGAGGAACGGCCGTCCGACGAACACGAAATGGGCCCCGAGCGCGAGCGCTTTGATCACATCGGTGCCGCGGCGAATGCCGCCGTCGTAAATCACCGCCATCGGTCGGGCGTCGCGCGCGATCTCGGCGAGCACCTGCAGTGGCGACACCGCGCCGTCGAGCTGGCGGCCGCCGTGATTGGACACAAAAATTCCGTCCATTCCGATCTCACGCGCCTTGCGGGCGTCCGCTGGGGAGAGAATGCCCTTGATCAGCATCCGCCCCTTCCAGCGCGGGCGCATCCATTCGATGTCGGCCCAGTTGAGCGAATCGCGCGTGAGCGATCGCTCGGCATTGGCTGAGAACACCGGCACGCGGCGCGACTTCGGCCCGTTCTCAAAGTGCGGCATTCCCTCGGCCAGGAGCGTGCGGCCCGCGGTCTCGATCAGCCAGCGCGGGTGGGTCAGCGCGTCGATCGCGAGCTTCAGGGTCGGGCGAAGCGGCGACGAATAACCATTGCGGACGTTGTTCTCGCGATTGCCGGACACCGGCACGTCGACGGTCACTACCAGGTTTTCGTAACCGGCGTCGCCCACGCGATCCATCAACTCGTCGATCTCGTTGCGGTCGGGCGGCAGATAGGCCTGAAACCAGGTTGCCGGATTGGCATTCGCCACGCGTTCGAGCCGCACCATCGACGCTCCGCTCAGCAACAACGGGATGTTGGCAGCGGCGGTCGCGTGCGCATAGGCGAGGTCGGCGTGAAACCCGGCGAGGCCGGATGCGCCCATCGGGGCGATGCCGAATGGCGCATCATAGGTATGACCGAACAGCGGATGCACGATTGTGCGCTGCGACACATCGACCAACATCCGCGGCGTGAACGCGTAGCGCTCGAATGCTGTTCGATTGGCGCGCAGTGACCAGTCGGTCTCAACGCCGCCCGCGATGTAGCCGAAGATGCTCCGGGGCAGAAAGCGGCGCGCCGCCGGCTCGAAGTCCTCGAGGCATAATATCGGCTTGAGCCGTCGGGACGCGCGCGCCGTCGTCGTGGTTTTTGCCGCTGCCGCGCTCGGAGCCGCAACCACTCCGAGTTGCCGTTCTGCCATTGCCATGTCGCCAACCCCGTCTGCCGGGCCGGATCCCAAGGGCCCTTGTCGGGGGGCAAGCTGTTCGCTATTTCCACAGGCGTCAATACGAACCCCGGGCTGACGGCGGGTCGTTTGTGCCGGCCCGACCCCGGGATTTCGCGGCGGCGGAGTAGCTCAGTTGGTTAGAGCAGCGGAATCATAATCCGTGTGTCGGGGGTTCAAATCCCTCCTCCGCTACCAAAAATTCCGCAGCTACATCAACAACATGAGTTGAACACCCAGGGAACACAGGGTGCAAAATCGTGTTGCATCTGTTGCCAAGAAAAACCTAGTGTTTTCAACGGTTGCAATCCGTTGCCAAAAATTCCATGCAACGCGGATGCAACGTGAGTTCGCCCTCTGTCCTACATGAGTAGCACTGCGCAACGAATGAAGCCAAGCCGATGACCATCAAATCCGCATTCGGCGCAGAAGGCTCCGAGACATTTCGAGTCGCGTCCGACCCGCCGGTGACATATCCGCCGGTTGGCAAGTGTATCTATTGCCCTGATGATGGAGCGGGCGGCCTCGGTGACGAGCACATCATCGCATATGCGCTCAATGGAACGCGCGTCTTGCCCAAGGCGAGTTGTCCGAGATGCGCGCGCGTTACGAGTTATCGGACGAGCGACCTTTTGTGAAACTCGGAACCGATCAAATTCTCCGCCAAGCGATCGCCAACTTCATAGGGCTTTGTCAGTACGAACTGTCTGATGACGATGACGCGGCCGATGCCGCATGACCGCACAACATGTCTTTGACGTCGGGCAAGGACATTTCCGATCACCTTTCCATGAACTATGGCCCACCTCGATCGAACGATTGATATTGCAGCCCGTGCCACTGATCCAGTACTCGATCTTTTTCAACCGAAGTGGTAGGCGGGGTTCGACAGCACCGCCAACAGCGCTTTAGGTTCGCTTGCCACCTTCGCTTCTCGAACGATCTTGCCCGTGTCATCCACAATGCAGACGCTCGTGTCCTTGACCGAAACGTCCAGTCCAGCAAAATGGTCCATGCTGCGCTTCTCCCTCTGATGCTTGAGGCCGCAAATGCGAGACCTCGTTTCACCATCAGCCTGAAGCGCAGCACCCAAAATCTTCAGCTATCCACAAGCTCGCCGGCCGATTACCCCATCTAATGACCCATATGCGACATCGGCGGACCGGAATTTTTGCAACGCGAATTCGCGTTTGAACCCCCATTCCACCATCCGCAATTCCCTGCTGTAATGGCACTATTGCAAGCCATTGTTGGCATAATCCTGGGCCTTTAGTTGATGCAATGCGACGACGCGATTTCATCAAAGTCATAGCTGGTTTTGCGACCGCTTGGCCGCTCGCTTCGCAGGCGCAACCGGCCGCGAACGTGCCGGTGATCACGCTTATCAATGCCAGAAAGGCTGACGCGGCCACGGCGCTCGCCGCCGAGTTTCGCAAAGGCTTGAGTCAGACCGGGTTTACGGAAGGCAAGGATGTCGTCGTCGAATATCATTGGCTGAACGGTCGCTACGAGGACCTCGCCGCGATTCTCAATGATGCGGTCGGGCGCCATGTCGCGGTGATCGCCACCCCCGCCAATACTCCCGGCTCGCTCGCCGCCAAAGCCGCCACGTCGACCATCCCGGTTGTGTTCGGTGTCAGCGACGATCCGGTGGCGCTCGGGCTAGTCGCGAACCTGGCGCGGCCCGGCGACAACGTGACTGGCATCAATTTTTTCGCCAGCGAGATCGTAACCAAGCGGCTTGGTCTTATGCACCAGCTCCTGCCCAAGGCGAAGCGTCTGGCCGTGCTGCTTAATCCCGCCAATGCCAACACTGCAGATGCAACCGTGAAAGCGCTCGGAGACGCGGCGCCCGGCCTTGGTCTGGAATTGCTCTACTTCAAGGCGAGCACCGCCGCCGAAATTGATGCTGCGTTTGCTGCAGCCGTCAACGCGAAAGCAGACGCCCTGTTTATAGCGCCGGATGGCTATTTCGCTAGCCGAGGCTCACAATTGGCCGCGCTCGCCGCACGCGACCGCATGCCAAGCAGCGATTTTGTGAGAGACGCCGCTGTAGCTGGCGTGCTGATGAGTTACGGAACCAGCGTTCCCGACGTTTTCCGCCAAGTCGCCATCTATAGCGGCAGCATTCTCAAAGGCGCCAAGCCAGCCGACCTCCCCGTTTTGCAACCGACCAAATTCGAATTCATCCTCAATATGCAAACTGCACGTTCTCTTGGTATCGAGGTCCCGGCGGCTTTGCTGGCGCTCGCCGACGAGGTGATCGAGTAATCTCTGTTTTACTGCGATGCACTTAGTCTGTTACTGGCACTTTGCGGACACCCGAGAACGTCCGCTTTCTGGTCGTTATCGGGCGAAAAGCAGACTTTGCCTGGACCGGCAAAAATCGGCGCGAATGACCCGGAGCGGCCTTGCGCACAGCTTCCTAAATGAAGGCGTTCGGTACTACCAAAGCGCGCGTTTGAGCCGATAAGATGCTTCTTCTGTGGCCGTCGGGGTGCACAGGGAAAACGGAAGGCCCAAGTTATTCAAGGTGGGCCAGCAAGGGAGGCAGTCATGTACGTCAAATCGACACTCATCGCTGTGGCAGCAATTATTTCCAGCGTTGGCAGCTTACCTGTTCAGGCGCAGGACCGAGTGACCAGTGAGGGCCAGCGGCTGCACCAACTTTGTAACGGCGGCGATAAAGGTGCCTGCATTCGTTTCGGAATGATGTTCAACGAGAATCGCACTCGACATGATGATTGGCGTCGATCCCACCCGCACTTCTTCTCGTTGCAAGCTGTAAGCTCCAAGGGCGGTGGCACTAGCACAGCGGGTCGAGAGGGGACCAACCTCCCCTGGTGCGGAGTTCCTTACTCCAGCACTCGCTCGTGCGTGTACCAAACCATAGCGCAATGCGAAGCGGATATGCGGCCCATGGGCGGAGAATGCGATCCGAATTGACGTATCGGACACATGGCGACAGTTTCTCAGTAAATGTCCGCTTTCCGAGAAAGCGGACATTTCGGAAGTGCGGCGGCGATGTCCGCTTTTGGCACGAAGCCGACATAAAACAGCGTGGGAGAATGCTCTCCTGCGGTCCTTAGACCGCTATTTGGTCGTTATGGGGTGGAAAGCGGACATCGTCGGCTCATTGTGAGCATTTCCGCTTTGACCCAAAGCGGACCTGACGCGTCGGCGCGATCCGTCGGGCGAGTTGCGCGTGATTAGGCAGGAACGTACGTCAACCTGATCGCGTCCTCGCCGATTAAATCGCTGGCCACAAGGCGGAGCGGCGGCCGGGGGCCAGCGAAGAATGGCTTGCCGCGACCAAGCACGACGGGGCGGAAGTAGAGTCGATACTCATCAATAAGACCAAGGTCGGTTAAGCTTCGTGCTAGGTCTGGTCCGCCAACTTGAATCTCACCAACGAGCTGAGCCTTCAGCCCGCGTATCACCACCTCGATGTCATCCTCGACAAGCGTGGCGTTGGGGCCGACTGACTTCAACGAGCGCGACACGACCCACTTCGGTTGGCTGCGCCACGCCGTCGCGAAGTCGAGTTCCTCCGCGCCCCACTCAGGACGCTCTTCGTCCCAATAGCGCATGACCTCGTACATGCGGCGGCCGTACAAACTGCCGGTCAGGCCGCGCACCTGCTCAATGAAGTGACGAAGGAGCGCGGGACCAGGCGCAAATTCCGGGTGGTCGTGGTCGACGTAGCCGTCCAGGGACTGGTTCAATCCGAAGACGAGCTTCGCCATGCTGCAAAATCTCCACCCAAGGGTCTTCAGAATAGCTTGAGCTGCCGGTACGCGTAAGTGAGGTTGGGCACAAACAGCGCGCCGATGAGGTGATCGAATAACGATTTCATTTTGCTGCGCTGCATGAGTCCGCTGTTGGCACTTAGCGGACGTCGATGGGGCTGCCGATCAATGTCCGTTTTCGGGGGTAAAGCGGACATCACAAATTCATGGCGCCGTGTCTGCTAATGACCCATAGCAGACATTGGCCAACATTTCATGTTGCAGTAGCGAAGGAGGCGGTTCAGCCTGTATTCACGCGAGCCTTGCAGGGGCGTATGGCTCCGTGAACTATGGTAGCTTCACACACTTGGCAACTTTCGGCAGAGGGGGCGATCATCTTAACGGCTTGATCGTCGCTCCTAACGTTGTTGCCTTCGCCAATAGTGGCCTCATCGTTTCTCTAGCTGCGCGCTATCAGTTGCCCGCAATCTACCCATTTGCTTTTTATGCCGAGGAGGGCGGACTAATCTCTTACGGCTTCGACGCGGCCGATCAGTTCAGGCAAGGGGCAATCTACGCCGATAAAATACTCAGGGGCGCCAAACCAGCCGATCTGCCTGTACAACATCCAACGAAATTTCAAATTGTAATCAATCTCAAGACCGCCAAAGTGCTCGGCCTCACAATTGCGCCGACGTTAATCGCCCGCGCCGACGACGTGATCGAATGAAACGACGCGCGTTCATAGCGGCTCTCGGCAGTGCGGTGGCGTGGTCGCTTGCGGCGCGCGCACAGCAGAACTATCGGCTCGGGATTTTAAGCGGCCGCACGCGGCAAGAGCCAAATTTTGTGGCGTTCTTTGACGAACTGCGGCAGTTCGGTGTACTCGAAGGCCAACACCTGACCGTCGATCCGCGTGGACTTAATAGCCGGGAAGATCGGTTTCCCGCGTTAGCGATCGAACTTGTCGCGTCTGGGGTTGATTGCATCCTGGGCGCAGGTGACGCTGCGATAAAGGCGACGCTGATTGCTTCACGCACTATTCCTATCCTGGGTATTTCTGATGATATGGTGGGGGCTGGGCTGGTTCGTTCCCTCGCAAGCCCCCGGGGCAACATAACTGGGGTCAGCATTCTCGCGACCGAGCTCAATGGCAAACGCCTAGAGCTTCTTATGGAGGCGTTTAAGGACGCTCATCAGATAGGCGTCCTCTCCGATCCACGCATTACAACGTCCAAGCACCTCAATATTCTACGAGATGCGGCGCATTCGAATGGCGTTGGTCTCACAGTCTATGAAGCCGCCACGCCGGAAGAGATCGTGCCTGCAATTGATGCCGCCTCAGCTGCCGGCGCTGAAGCGCTGAATGTGCTCGCCACACCGCTGTTTAGCTTCAATAGCCGTAGGATCGTCGAACGCACGATGACGAAACGACTGCCCGCAATCTATCAATGGCCAGAAATCGCGGAAGACGACGGGCTTCTGGCCTATGGCCCGCGCATCACTCAAATGTATCGACAGATGGCCCGTCAGCTCGTCAAATTGATGCATGGTGTGAAGCCGGCAGATATACCGGTCGAGCAGTCCACGGTGTTCACACTCGTCGCCAATTTGAAAACGGCTCACGCCATGGGCATTGACTTGCCAGCGACCTTTTTGGCCCGCGCCGATGAGGTGATCGAATGACAGCGGCGACTTTCGCTGTTGGCACGAAGCCGACGTAAAACTGCGTCTGCTGTTCGGTCGCTATGGTGTGGAAAGCGGACATCATTGGCTCGTTATGAGCATTTCCGCTTTTGACCCATAACGGACATGGGCGTGCGACTTCACGCAATCGACCCTGCCCCGACTACGCCAAGTATTCGCGCACCTTCGCGCGCAGGCCAGCCGGGCTCCGATCCTTTGCCTCGCGCACGCGCTTCCGGTGCACCCTTGCGGAATGGTACACTCTAATATGTGATATTCGCAGGCTGGCGCTCACCAGACCACTTGCATTCCCTCGATGCGGCGCACCCCCGAATGTCCCCGAATTTGGGGCTGGGCTCCTGCCAGCCGAAGTTGCGGAATCCGCTGCGTTAGAGCAATCAAGCTCTCCTCCAGCTCCGCCAGGGCCAACGACTCGCCCAGGCATCGATGCATCCCGCCGCCAAAACTGATGTTGGTTCGCGGAAGATCTTCGCGCATGATATCGAACTCGCCCGGTCGCTGATAGACGCGTTCGTCCCGCGCGGCTGAAAGCAGCGAAAGAAGTATCAATTGGCCCGCGGGCACGACGTGCCCGCCGATCGCGACAGGCTCCGCACTCACGCGCCCAATCGTTCCGGCGCTTGGCTCAAAACGCAACGCCTCCCGAACGGCACGCGGAGCGAGCTCGGGATTTCGGCATATCGCATCCCATTGGGTCCGGTGCTGCATCAGCAGAGATACGAGGACAGCTTCCGCGAAGCGTGTCGTTTCTGTCCCGGCGACAATGAGCAACACGATCTGCGTGACTGCCTCTTCTGCACTTAACCCATCAGCCTTGATCTCGATTTCGGCAAGATACCTGCTGAGAAAATCCTCCCGCGGGCGGTTCCGCCTATCCATAAGCATCTGTTGCACCGAGGAAACCATCTGCCGGCAGGATTCTTGCATCAGCGGAAGATCTTCCGGACCCCAGTTGAACCCAGTGACTCTCGCCGCCTCGTAGGAGAGCGTCGTGAAATGGGGGACATCTTCCTCCGGCATTCCGAGGATGTGAGCGATCGTCAACGCCGGGATCTGTTTTGCGAAGCCTTCAACGAAGTCGACCGGTCTGCCCTGAATCCAATTATCAATCAACCGATGCGCCAGTGCGCGGATCATCGGCCGTGTTTGCTCGATCAATCGCAAGGCAAATGTTCGCGTAAAGGGCGCGCGTCGCTTCCGGTGCTCCGGATCATCCCAAACCTGCATGGAGAGCTTGTAAAACTCCCACAAGGGGCCGTCGGTAATGCCCTTCGCGCGAATGGCTGCCGTCTTGGTGGAGCACAACCGATCATCCTTCAGAAGGGCATCGATCTCCGCCGCCCCGAGCACCACGAAACCGCCGGTACTCCGTGCAACCACCGGGCTCAGGGTGCGATAGCGCGCGCACACTGTGTGTGGGTCGGCTTCCAACTCCTCGGCCAGCACGATCGGCATGGCGCCATCTTGAGTGCAGCGGAGTGGATGGCCGTCCGTCGCGGCTTCGTTCATAGTTCGCTCCCTTGGCGCTTGCCATCGGCGCTGAAGCAGCAGTCGATCTGCCTCCCTGGCCGACCACCAATCTCTTCGTTCGGATAATGAGTGATAACCAGTAGCATACGACGGCGGCGACGCAAACGGGGCAAACACTCGCCGGCCGTCTTGAGCGTCGCTTCGGCTCGCTCACCGACTGCTACCCGTCAAGAATGTGTCTGCTCGTGAATAAAAATCTGCCCGGCTCAATTGCTCGTCGCCGCTGACGAGGTGATCGAATAAGCGGGATGTCCGCTTCTCTAATCGGCCGTTTGGGGTCAAGCGCTTTCAGACTATCCACCACTGCAGTGTCGATGTCGCTCACGGGCTCGCGCTTCTCTTGGGAATCGGCACCAAGGCCCTTCCATCATGGGATCCGAGGACGAGGTGGAACAATCTAATGGGCGGCCTTGCCGTCAAAGTGACGGGAGGTCCAAGCGGACATGCGAACTCACCTCGTCCATCGTCCCGCGAGGGACATCATTCCACCGCTCGGTGGAGCTCGGGTTTCCTTCTATTGGAACTGATGCTGCAGGGTTTTCATGTTGCGGCCGCGGCTTGCTCCTGTGTCCAGCGGAACGCGGTGCCGTTGACCCAGATGCGGTGCATAATCACGGCCAACCGTCGCGCCAGGGCGACGATTGCCTTTTTCATCCCACGGTGCCTGGCGATCTTCATCGCCCAGGCCTTGAGCCAGGACCATTTCGTCGAGCGCACCAATAGGATTTGGGCTGCTTCATAGAGCATCGAACGCATCATCTCGTCTCCGCATCGCGATATGGCGCCGGGGCGATCACTCTCGCCGGATTGATGCCGGGAAGGTGTCAATCCAAAGACCGCCCCGACAGACTTCGACTTCCGAAAGCGGACTGGCACATCGACGGTGACGCGATAGGTCAACGCCACCACCGGGCCGACACCAGGCACCGTCATCAGGCGCCGGCACACGTCATCATCCCGCACGATGGCCAGCAAACGGCGATGCAGGACGCTGATCTGCTCGCGAAGCACCCGCCGGACAACGAGCAGCGGTTCGACTAGCACGGCCAGATCGGGAACGTCCTCGACAAGCTCCTTGATCCTCGCCTCGAACTTCACCGTTCCTACGACGCCCACCTTGAGACCAAAGTTGCGTAAGGTGGCACGGAGGTCATTCTCAACGGCGATGGCCTTCGCCTGCAGCAGCTTGCGATGGGTCAGCAGCATGCGTAGTTTCTGACTGCGTAACGTCTTCACATGAACCGGGCGATAAAGCCCCGCCCGCATCATCTGCGCTATGCCGCGCGCATCGTTGCGGTCCGTCTTGTTGATCTGCGCCTTCAGCACCGCCCTCATATGCCGCGTCTCAACACAGATCACCGGTAACTCCGCTCCAGCGAGTGCACTGTAAAGCCATTGCGACAGCGGCCCGGCTTCCAATCCAATTCGCTTGAAGTGGTAGGCAGGGTTCTTCAGCACCGCCAACAACGCTTCCGGTTCGCTCGCCACCTTCACTTCCCGAACGATCTTGCCCACGTCATCCACAATGCAGACGCTGGTCTCCTTGACCGATACGTCCAGTCCAGCAAAATGGTCCATGCTGCGCTTCTCCTTCTGATGCTTGAGGCCGCAAATGCGAGACCTCGTTTCACCATCAGCCTGAAGCGCAGCACCCAAAATCTTCAGCTATCCACAAGCTCGCCGGCCGATTACCCCATCTATTGGCGCTAAGCGGACGTCGATGGGATGCCAATCAATGTCTGCTTAAAGGCGCTCGGCCTCACCATCCCGAGGTCGCTGCTCGTCCGCGCCGACGAGGTGATCGAGTGAAACGGCGCGCGTTCATCGCGGCGCTCGGCGGCGCGGCCGCTGGTGGGGCGGGCGCAGCAGCCCGCGATGCCGGTGATCGGGTTCCTCAACACCACATCGCCAGACGGGTACACGGAGCGTCTGCGCGCACTTCGACAGGGATGTCATGTCGTCGGCGATCACCCAAACCCCTTCTGGTGAAGATCCCTGGCTTGAGATTAAACGTGATGCTTGCGATAGTTGCGCGACGGTAACGTCCGCGAGCTCCCTCAGTTCGGTTCCGCAGGCGCCGGCGAGGAAATAAGCCAATGAGACTCGAGAGGGGATTCCATGCTGGGACTGATGCAGGATTGGCCGCTGCTGCTTCACCGCATCATTGACCACGCCAACGCCAATCACGGCGAACGTCCGGTGGTAACACGCTCGATCGAAGGACCGATTGAGACCACCACCTACGCGGCGATCCACGGGCGCGCGCTCCGACTTGCGAAACGGCTGGAGCGCGACGGCATCAAGCTCGGCGATCGGGTGGCTACGCTCGCCTGGAACAGCGCGCGGCACCTCGAGGCTTGGTACGGCATCGTCGGTATTGGCGCCATCTACCACACGGTTAATCCGCGACTGTTCCCTGATCAGATCGCCTGGATCATGAATCATGCCGAAGATCGCATCGCGATGATCGATCTGACCTTCGTCTCGTTGCTAGAGAAACTCGCCGACAAGCTGCCCGCGGTCGAGCGTTACGTTGTGTTGACCGACAGCGCCCACATGCCCACCACTTCGCTGAAGAACGCCGTGCCGTACGACGATTGGCTGAGCGAGGTTGATGGTGATTTTGCCTGGAAGACGTTTGACGAGAACACCGCGGCCGGCATGTGTTACACGTCCGGGACCACTGGCAATCCCAAGGGCGTGCTCTATTCGCACCGATCCAACGTTCTGCATGCCTTGATCGCCAACGCCGGCGACATGCTGGGAATCTCGGCCGGCGACGTGGTGATGCCGGTGGTGCCCCTGTTCCATGCCAACGGCTGGGCGCTCGCATTCGCGGCCCCGATGGCCGGCGCCTCCCTGATCATGCCGGGTATGAAGCTCGACGGCGCCTCGGTTTACCAGCTGCTCAACGATTACAAGGTGACCTGCACGGCGGCGGTGCCGACCGTGTGGCTCGGCCTGCTGCAATATCTGGAGACGGTTGGGGCGAAGCTGCCGTATCTGCGGCGAGTGATTATCGGCGGCTCCGCCTGCCCGCGCGTGGTGACGGAAACATTCCAGGACGTGTACGGAGTCAAGGTTATGCATGCGTGGGGCATGACCGAGATGAGCCCGCTTGGAACCGTGTGCAGCATAAAGCCGGTCTATGCCGACCTGAGCGGCGCGGCGCTCATCGACGTTCAGCAGAAGCAAGGGCACGCGCCGTTCGGCGTCGAGATGAAGATCACCGACGATGGCGGCGGCAGGCTGCCGTGGGACGGCAAGACCTTCGGACGGCTCAAGGTACGTGGTCCGGCGGTGGCCAGGGCCTACTTCAAGGAAGACCACGAGGTGCTTGACGACGAGGGCTATTTTGACACCGGCGATGTTTCAACAATCGATCCGCACGGTTACATGCAGATCACCGATCGCGCTAAGGACGTGATCAAATCGGGCGGCGAGTGGATTTCCTCGATCGAAATCGAAAACCTCGCGCTCGGCCATCCCAAGGTCGCTGAAGCGGCGGTGATTGGGCTGCGGCATCCGAAATGGGACGAGCGCCCGCTACTGGTCGTCGTGCCCAAGAAGGACGAGACCGCCACCCGCGAGGAGTTGCTCGCCTTCCTGGAGGGTAAGATCGCGAATTGGTGGATGCCCGACGACGTCGCGTTCGTGGACGAAATCCCCCACACTTCTACCGGCAAGATCCAGAAGACCGCGCTGCGCGAGCGCTTCAAGGATTACGTCTTTCCGACGGCGCCCTAGTCCCGAGGAAGATACGGCTTCGTGTTGCTGTGCGCCCTTACATACTCACTCAAATCTGCCTCGCTTGCCCGATATTGATCCTCGGATAGTCTTCCGCGAAACAACTCGTACTTCAGCCAGACACAAGCTTGCTCGAGGCGCAGAAGCATGGCCTCAGCTTTGTTGAACCCGCACGCCTTGAGATAAGCAAGATCAAAAGCATGTGACGGCAGCCGAGGCCGAAAAGAGCACACAACCCTCCGACGGGCGCTCAGCATTGAATTTCCGGCAACGTTCAGCGGCCCAAGCCAACGAAGTAATCGAGTGAAGCCCAAGCAACCCGCCGGTCCCCCGCTCGGCAACATGCGCGAGCCCGACGCGTTCTGCCTCCGAATGTGTTAGCCTAGCGCTCCTTTCGGGAGGGATGGATGAGGCGGCGCGCGTTCATCGCGGCTCTAGGCAGCGCGGCGGCGTGGCCGATGGTGGCGCTGACGGGAGCAACCGCAGCAAAATCATTCACGATAGCATATCTCGCGTTGCTCCCAGGCGAGGATCGCATGAGTTTTATGGCGAGGTTTGTGCGCCGCCTCAATGAGCTTGGTTATCGCGATGGCCAGAACTTGCACCTGATCTATCGCTCGGCGGATGGGCAACCGGAACTCTTGCCCAGCCGCGCGTCCGAGCTTGTCGCGATGAAGCCTGATGTATTGGTCACAGGATTTGGCACGGTTGCCGCAAGGGCGGGCAAGGCGGCCACCGCCGGCATTCCGGTGGTTTTTATGGCCGTCGGCGATCCCGTCGGCGCCGGCATTGTCGAAAGCCTTTCCCGGCCCGGTAGAAACGTCACGGGATTATCGGACCTTGCCGCTAACATACAGGGGCACCGATTTCAGCTCTTGCGCGAGATCGCTCCTGCCGCTGCTGTCGTTGCGGTGGTCTTAAATCCGGGCACGCCGTACACCGCCCTGGCGTACAAAGAACTCGAGGCAACGGCGAAAGCCGCGCAGGTTGAGCTCCGCGCCTTTGAGGTGCGCTCGCCCCAGGAGATCGAGCCGCAAATGCGGGCCGCCATCGTAGCGGGGGCCGGCGCCCTCGCGATCCTCGAGGACCCCCTTACACTCAGTCAACGGAGTGAGATAGCGGCCCTCGCCGCTGAGTTGCGGTTACCCGCCGTCTACGGTTACCGCGAGTTCGCCGAGGCAGGAGGTCTTATGTCCTACGGGACAGATCACGGCGGCCAATGGCGGCGGGGCGCGGAGATGGTGGACCTAGTTCTCAAAGGCGCGAAGCCCGCAGATATACCGGTCGAGCAACCGACCAAGTTCGAGCTCGTCATCAATCTCAAGGCCGCCAAGGCCCTTGGCCTCGACATTCCACCCCAACTCCTCGCCCGCGCCGACGAGGTCCTCGAATGAGGCGGCGCGAGTTTATAGCGGCGCTCGGCGGCGCGGCTGCGTGGCCAGCGGTAGTGCGCGCGCAGCAACCGGCGATGCCGGTGGTCGGGTTCCTCAACAGCGGGTCGTTGGCGAGCCTAGGACCTGAGTTCGAGGAACTCAGCGGCGGGGTGCCCGGCGTGCGGCTGCGTCCAAAGAAGCCCAAGGGCAAATGAGCGGGCCTATATCTTTTGGTCAATTGTCGGCCAGCGGACGCCGCCATTAGCCTCCCGCTATGGAGAGAAGTTCGCCGTCCGGGGGTGCGCGCCGCAAATCTGCGATTGTCAGAAGATACGTCACGATCAGCGGGCGCAATTCCAGCGTGAGCCTTGAAAGTGCCTTTTGGGATGCGCTCAAGGAAATCGCGGACATTCGAGGCACTACGCGCGCAACAATCGTTTCGACAATCGAGGGCGAGGGCCGGCCTCGCAATCAGTCCTCGGCAATCCGTGTGTTCGTGCTGGACCACTATCGGTCAAAAATCGATAGTATGGCCACCAAACACTAGTCATCACACAATCCAGCGTCATTCGTCCCGCGCCAGATAAACACGGCAAATGGAAAAGGCGGGCGGGCTGACTGAGCGGCCCATCACCCGTAAGGGAAACCGGTCGGGTTATCTTGCGACCACACCCTCCCCGTGGATCGCGCCCCCAAAAGACCCCACCCGGTGCCGGGTACCCCAGATCGAGCCACTGATCGCGAATTTGACTACCGGCCTCCCTAGACGGCGGGGCGTGCTGCAGTCTTAACGGTAGCATTTGCGGGTTTGCTGGCGCATACATCTGCAATGTCCCTGTGCTTCAATCGAGCCGACTATTCAGTAGCGGTGAAGCGCAAACCCAAATCTCAGAGCTTTTGGAGATGGGAAATCAGCCGCGCCGGGAGATCAAGCTCGGTGGAGCAGTCATCTGCCAGTTTTGACACCATGGCTGCGGCCACGAGGGCGGGGAAAGACGCTCTCAAGCAGTTCTTAGACAAGTACTATGCGTAGTGCCAAGGTCGGGCCGGAACCTCATGCCGGCGATGCTCGCCCAACGTCATGAGCTCGGGATCAATCGAAGGCCGACCGATCTCGCTATAGAAGGGAGCCAATTTCTCGCGCAGGTCAGCCAACACCTGCAGCACGACTGGATTGAGCCGGCGTAGGAGATGGCTCTCCGGAATGCGTTCTTCGAGGTTGAATAGGTAAAACAGTTGGCTTTGAACGCCCGTCTGCCGACCCATCATGCAAACCTCCGCCGCTGGTAACTTCCAGCCGACGGAATCACTGTTCGCCGTTTATCGCGAGCCCTTTTTCAACACCATCGACCCATTGCGGACATTGGTGTTCGAACACTACGGATTCCATCCCCAGGTGCCGAGTAGGATCCCGTGATTTCGGCCCGCAACGTTATAACTATGGACAAGCGCGCAACTTTTTGTGGCACAGCCCAAGAAGCGACATTTTGTGACGATTGTCACTATGAAACCAGGCCGGGTTGGTATCTAAGGCGCCCTTCACTGGCAAGGGATGGCAAGTAATGGGCGTCAAGATTTTTGGAATCGGAGACGGGCGCGAAGCGGTAGAACTCACATGCGATAGTCCCTCGCACGTCGGCGAGGCGCGAATGGCTTGGTTTGATTCTGGTTCGGGCTCTGGCAATCTCGCGCTAGCAATTGCCGCCGGATGGATGGAACGGCGCAACCTAATGGGGGCGTGGCGGTGCCCGCAATGTGTTCAGAGGAATGTTAAGAAGCGCGGTGGAAGTAAGAACGTGCCGACGAACGCAGTGCCAACGGTCGGGGAGGCCGCATAGCACGCTTGCGAATGATATCGACACGCCAGAGCGGCACCGTGCACGGCCACAATCTAACCCGTCGGCTGATCCGACCGCCACTTCCATGCGCGGCGGAAACCAGCTTTTTACGCTTCCGCAATTGTGTAATGAAATATTGCATTTCCAAGCGGGTAATCAGAGATGAACGTTTCCGCGCAGCGGCTTGCAACTCGCCGAGGTGTCGGTCTGCGAATGCTTCAGTCGTGAAGGCTGTCTTGATCCAAAGAATATTCATCGACCCGTAGAACTCTATGCCCATCGGTTATCGGGACGGCGATCGCGGCGAGGCCGTCATGTAAGGGGGGCGCGCCATAGCCGCCGCCGAAAAATGTTGGATCCCGAGTTCCGTAGCCTCGCTGCCGAGTTTCCAAGAGGATCTTATCCAACCGTTTGGGATCGTGAGAAAGGTGGTCGTCTGCCTTCTTTGATTTTCTGAGACGCTGCAAAACCCGTTCTCGTTCCTTGGCCGAACAAAACGCCAAGTAAGCGCGCCCCACGCCCGTCAAAAGCCATCCGACCGGTTGTCCGACTAACGGTACTTGGACCCAAATGGACTGTGAGTGCGGCTCGTCTCGCGGATTTCCGCTGGCACCAAGACGTCGGAAGGCCACGCAATCTTTCGGCATAGACGATCAAGGACGGGTCCTGCTGCCTCCGCGATGCGATCTTCTGGCTTATGCGCCGTCGAGATCGCGATCACCTGCGCGTCTTTATCCGTGTATTATCGGTCAGATTTCACCGAACCATTCGGGGACACATATGGAGCATCTTGAAGTAGACCGCGCGGAGGCGAGGCGGACGAAGAACGGCGTTGAATTGGTTCTAAACATTCCAAAGGAGAATTCTCCCTTCGTGTGCCTGCTGGGGCCAGACATTGCATCGGCGGTTGGAAGTCAGATGGTGATAGCTGCCGGCACAAAAGATTGTCGCAAAATCAGAGCTAGAAACGTCCGACCCAGAACGTGAGCGCAGCGCATGTCGCGGCCGTTGGAGCTCGATTGCCATTTGGAAGGGCCTCTGCGTAATCGTTCCGTTCGGCAGATAATGGAATGACGGACTCACTTTCGATCATTTTACGCGAATTTAGCACTCGCTCCGTTCATCGTCATCTGCTTGGGCAATGCCGGCCAAGGCCGGGCTTCGAGCCCAAGACCAGATTTTAGTGTGGTCGTTGGCGCGGCATGTCGTCCGGGCCTGGGCGAATTGCAACGGAATGCATGCAACAAAGGAGATGTCGCAAACTGTGAGCCTGAGCGCATTGCAGGGGAGAGTGCCCGCCGGGCCGCCATTAACCTGTATGGCTATAGCCGCGAGCAGTTCCTAGCCACGAGCGCATCGGACATTCGCCCGCCGGAAGAGCGCGGCCGTTCGCCTGGTGGCGCGCAAGCTGCGTTGGCGGAATTTCCTTGGAATTCGTAACGAGCTCGGTCGGAGCCCGGCAGGAACATGACCTGACAGGCGTTACATGCCCTCCATTTGACTCCCCCAAGTTGCGGAAAAGAATCCTTGTTTTGGGCTCTACCCTAGAAGAAACTGACCTGTCTCGAAAATTGTCGCTTTCGGCCCCTCGGGGGATGCGAATGACCGCTCTCGACGGCAACAAACGCAATCGAAAGAAAAGGCGTGGCGCGCCGGTCCGAAGGAGAGCGACGCGACGAGAGCGACAGCTCGAAATTGCGATCAACAACATCTCCCCAGGTGTGGCCCTGTTCAACGCCGCAGCGAGACTAGTTCTATGCAATAAGCGCTACGTCGACATGTACAATTTATCCCCCGATGTGGTGAAGCCGGGCTGCTCACTCCAAGAGCTTCTGAGACACCGCAACCAGATCGCACAGCTGGTGGCGGATCCTGACGAAGTCCATCGCGCAATTCTTGATAGTATGGCCAAGGGGCAGGCCATCACCAGGCTGATCGAAACGCGGGATGGCAGGGTTGCTCGTGCTGACAGCCGTCCCCTGCGCGGCGGCGGCTGGGTGGCGACCCACGAAGATATCACCGAACGACACAAGGCCGAGTTGGCGGTCGCTCAAGCCGAGGCGGCCGCTCGTGCCGCTCAGCAGCGTCTGCTCGATGCGTTCGACGTTGTCCCTGAGGGTTTGGTTCTGTTCGACGCGGAAGACCGGCTCGTTCTGTGGAACCGCCGCTATGCCGAGATGTATCCGGCGACCAGCAACTTTGTGGCGGGCACCCGGTTCGAAGACCTCATGCGTGACGGAATCGCTCATGGCCAGTACGTTGCAGCGCAAGGCCGGGAGCAAGAGTTTCTAGCGGAGCGGTTGCGCTTGCACAAACGCGCGCGCAGCAGCGTTGAACTCCAGCTCGCCGATGGTCGATGGGTGCGGGCCGAAGAGCAACGCACCGCGGACGGCGGCATCATCGGTGTCCGGGTCGACATCTCGGACCTGAAGAATCGAGAAGCGTCGTTTCGCCTCCTGTTCGAGCACAATCCGGTAGCGATGTGGGTATTCGGGCACGAGGACCTGCGCTTCATCGCGGTAAACGACGCCGCTGTTAGCCTGTATGGCTATAGCCGCGAGCAGTTCCTAGCCATGAGCGCATTGGACATTCGCCCGCTGGAAGAGCGCGATCGTTTTCGCAGGGTCGTTGGAACCGGCCTAGGGGCGAGTAGAGAGACTCTTTATAGCGGACGCTTTTGGCGCCACGTCAAAGCCGATGGGACGCTGATCGATGTCGCCATCTTTGCACAAAACCTGACCTATGAGGGGCGTTCTGCCGTCCTCGCAGCAGCGGTCGATATCACGGAACGAAATCGCGCCGAGGCGAAGCTCCGGGAGACGCAAGAGTTCTTGGACACAATCATCGAAAACGTGCCCACCCCCATCTTCGTTAAGAACGCAGACGATCTGCGCTATGTGATGATCAACCGTTCGGGCGAGCAGTTCCTGGGTCTCCCGCGGAACAAAGTCGTGGGGAAAACCACGCATGAACTTCATCCCAGAGCCACCGCCGATCTAATCACTTCCTATGACAAAGAAGCCCTCGCGGCCTCCGAACCGATTGTCGCGGCGGAAGCTGCGTTCGATACGCCTGGGCACGGCAGACGCGTTTCGACCAGCCGGAGAGTGGTTGTGCGAACCGATGGCAAGCCCAAGCACGTCGTTGTGGTCATCCAAGACGTGACGGAACGCAGGGAGGCGGAAGCGCGCATAGCCTATTTGGCCGAGCATGACCCACTGACCGAGCTTCCAAACCGCGCGGCTTTCCGTCAGCACTTGGAAACGACGCTCGAGCGAGCAAGCACAAGCAGAGACCAAGTCGCCCTTCTATGCCTTAGCCTCGATCGCTTCAAAGAGACGAATGACGTGTTTGGCCTGTCAGTCGGCGACGCGGTGTTGCGCGAAGTTGCTCGACGGCTGGGAGACGCTGCGTCCGGGGCGTTCCTGGCCCGCGTAGGGGGTGACGAATTCACCGTCACGGTTAGCGGTCCGCAACCATCGACTGCCGAAACATTGACCGAGAGATTACAGATCGCCCTCGCGAGCGATATCCAAATCGAAGGGCATAAGCTCAGCATCGGCGCGAGTATTGGTGTTGCCATCTTCCCGAGCGACGGAAACGACGCCACAACCCTTGTCAGCAACGCCGACGCGGCACTGCATCGAGCCAAGACGGACGGCGGTGGGATCGTACGCTTTTTTGACCGCGATATGGATCAGCGCCTGCACGACCGCAGGGCTTTGCAGCATGACTTGCGCTCAGCCATTTCGCGAGATGAGTTGCGTGTTTACTACCAGCCGCAGGCGCGTCTTGACCGCTCAATCATCGGCTTCGAGGCGCTCGCTCGCTGGCAGCATCCGACGCGAGGCCTCGTGCCGCCGGCCACGTTCATTCCGCTCGCAGAGGAGAGCGGTCTCATATTTTCGATCAGTCTCTGGATCCTCCGTGAGGCATGTCGGGAAGCGGCGTCGTGGCCTACCTCGCTACACATCGCGGTCAACCTGTCGCCAATGCAATTCCGCCAAGGAGACCTCACGGAACTAGTGCGTTCAACCTTGACGGAGACGGGGCTTGCCGCGAGCAGGCTCGAGTTAGAGATCACCGAAGGTGTTTTGATCGCAGACCATGCGCGCGCACTTTCAATTCTCACGGAGCTGAAATCGCTTGGCGTTCGGATCGCGCTGGATGACTTCGGAACCGGTTATTCATCTCTGTCGAATCTACAATCGTTCCCATTCGACAAAATTAAAATCGATCGATCCTTCATCGCAAATCTGCCTTTCAATACTCAATCCGCATCGATTGCGCGAGCGATTATAGCGCTAGGACACGGACTCGGGTTGCCTATCCTGGCGGAGGGCGTTGAAACCGAAGAGCAACTCGCATTCCTGGCTCGCAGATCGTGCGATCAAATGCAGGGTTTTCTCTTGGGTGAACCTCAACCGATCGAGCGCTATGCCGCGCTTGTCGGTCGCGGAGCCACCAACACGCGCGCGTAGTTAGCGGCGGGCATCCGAGCTACCGTCGGAGTTAAAAGCAACGCAGCCGCGCGAGGTCACGTGGCGATTCTTCCGCTTCTGACCCTTTTCGAGCAACGTCCGGCAATGCCTGATCAGTCTGCACCGAAAAGGCTCTGGGGTCGGCTCGCCCAACTCGTCTGCCACGGTGGCGCCCCGTGCCGCCATCCAGAACACCGTGTGCGCGAGAAAAACGAGGACAACCGGCGGCCGCAAGGGACTAAGTCGCCTGGGTCGCCAGCCGGCCATCGGGCGCATTACGCAGCAGCTTCGCAAGCCACCAACTCGCGCTCGCGGCGCAGATCGATGCCGTGAAGCTCAAGGAGATCGAACGCGTATAGGAACACGTCGCGCGAGCCTCGCGGCCGACAGCAGCTCGCATCCGCTCTCAGTCGCAGCAATGCGGTTCTGGCGAAAGCTCGATCAAAAAGTTTAGGCGAACGACACCTTGCGTCGTGATCGGCGGACGGCGAAACCGTGACCTGCGAAACCAAGAAGCATCGTAGCCCAAATTGACGGTTCGGGCACCGCTTGGGATCAACTGTCGCACATTCCTTGTCTGGCCAGCGTAGCTTTCATCCAAGCTGGGCGTGCACCCGAGCCGCACGGAGCCTTCGGTGTCCCACGACGGCTGCGCTTTTTCGGGCGGGCTAAGCAGGCACGCACTCGGATGACCCGCAGTTCGGTCCGAAGAGATCCGGCATAAGCGCGCCGCCTCCCCCACAAACGCGCGGAGAAGGTAACCAGGAAGTTCGGCGTCGGCCCCCCCCGTTTCAATGGCTTGCGCGCCAGCCTGACCGCAAGCGCCGGGGCCGACGCCGTTTTCAGTCGCCCACCGCCGAAGGCGGGCTTTCCTTCCTCAGAATGACCAGCCGATAAACCGTTGTAACTTGGCCTCTCTTCGCTCGAGAGCGGTTTGCGGAGCAGTCAGATTGAAGCCTGACGAGCGGACTTGGCTTCGCGTCTATCTAAAACAGCAAAGCCATGTGTTATCGCCCGGACGCATCACCGTTGAGACCCGATCTCGGCTACCTGAAACGTGGCTTGGAGAAAGCGCCATCCTCCTTTCTGGCAATAGCGTCGCGCAGGTTCGATCATGAATTCTTTCGCGGGAGTTGAGATTTTTTGTGACCGGTATGACTCGACTGACGCGCACCCGCGCTTGCGCATATAATCAGTTCGGGATCTGCTTGTCGTCCTACGCAGAACCTTCGCTTTTTTGCTTTGTTGGAATGCTTCTCGAAGGGCTCACTGTAGGCGACGTGTTAACGTTGTGCGTTCTTCGGTCTCCGCGAAGGTGGCAGCGCGATGTTAGAGTTTGCGTTGCAAGCTGAGCAGTTTCGGGCCAAGGCAGCCGTCTGTTTTGAGCGGTCCAAGGGTCTACATGATCCTATGTACCGGCGGATTTTTTATGAGCTTGCAATCGAATGGCTCGCTATGGCAGCCGAAGCCGACTTCAAAAAGAGGCTCGCCGTAACAGATTCCGAGATAAAGTCCTTCGCTCCCAACTAGGTCCGCCAGAGAAACGCATAGCGTTTGGCGGTGCGGTCTCAAAAAGTCTCAATATGAATACTGGATGGGGACGGAAGGATTTTTCGATTGGGGCGGCGAGATGTGGCTGGGCGAGGTTGTCCTCCTTCGAATTAGGGGAAGCCGAAAGGCGAGTAAATATTCGTCGGCGGGGCGAATTGAAAACGCGAATTGGATGTTGGATTCCGCGCTCACCCGTTGTGCCGCATCCCCAAAGGCCCATCGCGTACGAATAGATAATGTTTGTGCCACATGTGCGCTGTTGTGCCGCCTATATCCTGCGGTATATGTGCACCTTGCCTTAAAAGCGTACAGCTGGGCTGGGCAGATGCCAGCGCGATGGATGGGATAGGGCCGTGGGAGGGCCGCCCATGAGCTATGGCGAGTATTGCCGCCTGCTAGCCTGCCAGATGTCCGAGCGTGCTGGCTTGTAATGGCGGATGCTTGGCTGAAAGTCGCGACCGATCTGCGCGAGCGCTCCTATTCCGTGGAGGAAACGTGTCGACGGGCTGCGCCTACACTGATTCGCCCTCACGCGGGCCCCCGCTCTGCGCAGCTCCCTCATTTAACAATCGACAGCTCGTCTTCGCTTCGAATTAAGTATCGAACGCGACCGTCGGACTGCCGAAACACTGCTATGACACGTACCGTCCATTTGCCCTCCAGCGATTGGTAGAATGATAAAAGACGTGTGGCCGACTGTGAACTCGCGCGTGGTCATGGGTGACCACCCAGGGAGGGTCGCAGCAGAGACACACGCTCGAACTCCGCCGCGTTTGGAGTTTTAGAGGTCCTAGCGCCCCAAAATATTGCCGAATTAGGACCTGCCAGCTAATCTATCGCCCGATAAAAGATAAACGCAAAGCGGTCAGAACACCTTGAGCGTATCTCACTTCGCCCACGGTAAGTCGGGTGCAGGCGAGGCGTGGCACGCGCCTTTGCCATTGCGTTAATCGAGATCTCCGGACTTCCGGAGTGCGACAAGGTGGAGATCCGTTTTGTCCTTCGCCTCCTAGGAACGCTTTCATGCGCCGTTTTATCGACTAGTTGGCGGCTCGGGGAGGCTTAAAGTCTGAGTAATATCGCCGGCGGACGTCGCAGTGGAATATTAGTTGCGTCCAAATTGATCTGGCGGCTTTCAAAGGCGGGTGGTTGAGTCCCCGGTCCGGCCGTGCGCACACCCATCAGGCCTCCCCATGCTTGGACCAACTCAGAGCGCGCAGCCGTCCACCGATTGCGCGTCTCTTTCGAGCGACACAAAGCACTCAGTACGAATCTGTTCACCGGGCGATCTGGTTGGTCCGCCATCTAGTCGTTGTTGGTCCCGATGCCTGGATTGGGAGGGGCCGGCGAAGCTGTCTTGATTGAAGGAACGAATCCACGCCAGCGCGATTAACTTTGCGTCCGGTCATCTTTATTCCCCTAGCCCCGGTCACGACCGCACGCAGCGAACAAATGAACGCAGTCGCAATGGCTCCGCTTTTTTTCGGGCCGTGCTAAGCTGTTCCTATGAGTACCCGCTCACACTTGGACGGCCCGCAGTATTGGCGAGACCGAGCTGAGGAAATCAGTGCGCTCGCTTATAGGGTAAAAGACGAACACGTCCGCCAGTCGCTATTTGAGATCGCCCGCGATTATGCGGCAATTGCCCAGCGAGAGCTGCAAAGGCGTGGCGTTACCCAGCAGCAACAGGCGCAGCCCGAAGCAAACTCGGGACACAAAGTAGAACGATCCGCGAGTGGTGGCTTTATTGCCTTCTGGCAAAACAAGGCGATTTACGAAAAAGGCCACATGCGCAAGTTTCCAACGGCGGAAGCTGCACGCGCGTTCTTGACTCGGTGTGATACTGCCGGAAAAATCATCCACGAAGTCTGATCCCGCAGACGGCCGCCCCTGCCAGCGGGTAGACATCGCCAGCTGTCGGCTCACATGCAGAGTGACGACCGACGACTTGGCCGCGCCCACATGTGGGTGCACGAGGGGCGGTGGTGTTGATCCAGGTCCTGAAATCATCTAAGGCGTTGTTGGCGTTGGCGCCGCTTAATCTCGCGTTCGATCGCTTCTCTCACTCGATGCATTCGATCATCAAATTTCTCGAGCACGTCAGTGATGCGATTGAGTGTCCCGCCCTCGAGCGTGACCATGAAACGTTCTGGATACTTAGACGCCGATGCCATGATGTTGCGATCAACATAGGCCCGATTAACATCCGCTATTTTCGTCCGATCAGTTGTACCTTGGCGCGGAGGCGCCAAGGGGGTTCAGCGCGGTGAAATGCCATGCATGTCAAAAATTGCATGACCGACGTTACGAATGCACAGTTATTTCCTGTATTGACAAGATGAGAACTAATCCCCGCTCCCTGATCATCGCCAGCAAATTTGCTTCCCCCGCCTACGAGCCATCCCGTGGCTCCGTGCCGCCGTAGATCAGCACAACGGAGAGTTGGAAATCTATGTTCGGATGTAGTGCGTTATGGTGCTCCAAAACCGGAAGCCCACAGGTGGCTCACACCGCCGGAGCGACGCTGCGGCATTCGCGTCGTCGCGCCTCCTGTGATTGCTCTCGGGAGGCTCAAACTTCAAAATTGCCGCAAGCGCCAAATTTCTTGTGGCGATTATCACTGGAAAGCAGACCGCGCTGGGAGGAAAATAACCCTGCTCGTTACCTTGCCCTCGATGCGGCCTCTGTCGGGGCTCGGTACCCGTCCGAGGGGTTCTCCTCGCTTCCGATCCCGTAGCGCCCAATACGAATCCGCTCTGCTAGCAGTCTGGTTTGGCCTTTGGAGGGGGACGAGTTTTCACGGCCGTTCGGCCGTCAGCATTTCAAGGCAGCCGAACCACGCGCCGGCAATGTACCGCCGGCGCGACAAGGACGGGATCGGGCTGGAAATAGCTGCCGCGTCGTTCAGCAGCTCTCCAAATGCGCGAGCAGTTTCAGGGCCGAGGCCGCGTGCGCATTCTCTTCGTCCGCGCCGCTCCAAACCGGGAGCTTTAGAGGGTCTTTCGCGAGGTCTGACGATGCGCGCGCCAGCGCTATCCAGCGGGCCCGGACGTCAGGGATGTTGGATTGTTCCGCCAGCGCGGCAAAGGCCGCATGTAGGCGCCGGTATTCGTCGGAATCCATTGCTGCGCCCTTAATCTTGGACGCTTACGTTGAACGTGAATTCCAGATCGTTTGATGTGTCGGGCATCACAAAAAGTCGTTTTTTCGACCTGAACCTCACTTTTCGCCTAGATGTGAATAAGTTCCGAACCAGACAGCAGCGTAAGCGGACGCCATAAAGCCTAATCGAGCCTCTTTGAGACCCGCTTCATAAGCGAGGATCAGCCTTGTGCCGCAAGTTCGCAATACCGGCGCTGATTTTCGGGATCGGACGGCCTCATTGACCGCTCGAGGCACTCGGCCGCGTGAACTGTCGATCTGTTAGCCGACTGATAGTGACGAAGCCTGCTTAGAGAAGCCGCTACCAGTTACACCGCGCGCTAGCGTCGGCGTATTGGGGCGCCGCCGGGAGCGCCTTCCACGTCAAAGGTCCAACGACCCCGTCAGCTGTAAGATTGCTTCCCTGTTGAATTGATTTGACCGCTTCTTGCGTCTTGGGGCCAAAGTCGCCGTCGATATCTAAACAGTCCATTTCCTTGATCATCACGAAAAGAATCTGAAGTCGCCGGACATCCGGGCCTGTCGAACCGATAGACAACATTGGTCCGCTATTCATAGCCTTCCTCCGCGTGCACTCCATGTGCACAGGCGCTTGCCTCAATTTCGCGGCCGGACACTGCCCGCCACATTGACGGAAGTTGCCCAAGGTCATGGGTTCATCCGGCGGCCGTCTTTGCTTCGCCAGGGCTGGTGCTTAGCACGCCCAAGAAAAGAGCGCAGCCGATAACGGGACCGGGATCGTTGCGCTGCCATCGACACGATCGGGTGGAGGGCTCTCTGTTAGCCGTTTTCCGTCCGTTGCCGCTGCGGTCGATCTTGGGGCCGCTCGAGCTCGCGGTTTCTTGGCGATCAAGATCAGCTGCGGAAGCTTGCTCGTGTCACAGGCGAGGTCGTTCGACTACACGCAATCGCGCTCAAATGCGGCGGCGTTAGTTAGCAGTTTTTAGTGACGCCTGCATTTGTCGTCCCCTGCAAAGCTGCATGAACCGCGCACGCGCCTCTGGCAATTTGCTCACGTCAAACTGGAAAACGCGATTATCATAGGCGATGGCGAATGTTCGCCTCGCTGTTTGCAGCACATCCAGAAATATTTCGAGCTTGTCGTTTCGGCCGTCCTGGTATGCGATAGCAAGGGCGACGAAATTTTCAAACACGACAAGGCTTAGCTCATGTCGTTTTTGCTCGTCCGACCAGACAGTCACTGGGAACGACCGCAGACGATCACGTCCGTTTCTTTCGACGAGTGGTACGGCGATGTTAACAAACCCATTCGAATCGCAATTCAGCCAAAAATGGCCATCGCCTTCTCGTGATCGACCTATCAGCATATAAGAATGATCAAGGAGGCCCTGCCTGACTTCCCAATTGTCGAATGCGATAGGTTGCTGTGCCTCCTGGGTCCACGGCACAACCAGAGGGTCTGCTCCCGCGCCACTGATGAGCGCCAAGAAAAAAATGCAGACTGTAAAAAGCTTGGTCATCGCGCCCCCCAATGAATGACGTGCTTCATATACAACATCGACTTTTCCAGTTCAGGGGCATTTACGAGCATTTTTTTCACGTGTGGCGGTGCGGACACACCTGGCATCCAGACGGGAGCCGCCGCGATATATCTTTTGGTAGAGTGAGCGCCGAGGTTCTTTGGTGTTAACGTTTCATTGGTTGATCGAGGACGTGCCGTCCTTTCTTTCATTGGCCTTAAAGAAACGGTAGTGCTAAGGCGAGGCGGAATTGGCCCTCGAAAATGACCTGTTTCCTCTATGTCCGGTCTCTGCCCGGGAAGCGGAAACTGTTGTTCAGATTCAATTCGTATGTCGCTCAACAGAGGGGCGCGCGCCATCACTCAGCCATCTCACGCCGGAGCAATACAAGGAAAGAAAAAAAATCGCACTAGAACTCGCTGATTAACTGACAACTTCTACCGCGCAACCGCGCTTCGTCACATTATTGCCCTTTGTATGTCAGCAAAGGATCCGGATGCGAAAAACCTTTTAAAACAGGTTGGAATTGCATTCATCCGGCAAAAGATCGCCGAAGCTCACCCAGAACTATATGAGGGACGGGATCGCAAACCCGAAACCATGATGTAGGATTAAAGTCTTGAATACTATCGTTCGATAGATCGACCGAATATGTTTTTACCGCTATGAAATCTGCAGAGCGGTTCGTCCGGCCGGCGGCCTTGTTCTGGGCAGAAGCCCCCGAAATTGACGTTACATAAAGACGTATGACGAAACCATCTAAACTGGCGTTCGGCAAGCCGCGACGTCGTCCATCTGCCGGCAACGACCCCGCAATGACGTTCCGGGTCCCAATCGAGTTAAGGGACCGAATAAATTCCTGGGCCGCGGTTCAACCAGACAGACCACCTCGGTCCGAGGCCTTGCGGCGACTTGTGGAGGTCGCTTTGTCGAAGGTGCCTACAAGATAGTTTAAGCCGATATTCCCGGCGCCGACTTTCCTATCGGACTTCCTCGCTTCCTTCGGAACGGGAACGATACGAGACTAAGTGATGCCTCTGACATACCGCGGCTGAAAATTCTCCCGTCGATTTTTGGGATTCGGGGGTTGCTTGCGATTGATCGCCTACGGAACCCCAAAAATCCACAAAAATCAAAGCGGCATTACGGCAGCGCTTCGGGGGGCGTCCTCACGCGGGATCGTAGCGAATTCGCACCGCTCTGAAATTTCCCTATATCTTTCGTTAGAGTTATCAATCGAGATTTTGCTGCTAGTCTTCAGGCTTCGTAACGCTAGTTGTGGATGGCAGCTGGGACTTCCGAGAGGTCTGGGGTTACTTTCCGCTCAGAACTTATGGACATCAAGCAGGGAATGCACCTCTGCCGCTGTTTGCAGGCGGCCGTAACGTGGGGCGGTAACAATGGGCGTCAAAATTCTGAAGATCGGTGCGAAACGCGAGGCCCTCGCTCTCGTATGTGACTGCTCCACGCACGTAGATGGGGCGCGAACCGCCTGGTTTGATTGCGGTTCGCAGTCCGGAAACGTTAGCCTAGCGAAAGCAGCTGGCTGGACCGAAGGATATGGAGGTCCCGACGCTTGGCTTTGTCCAAAATGCGTGCAGGGCAGTGCGCAAAAGCAGAAAACGCGACGAAAGGGAAGCGTCGAATCTCTTTCGGCAATACTCTGAATGCTAGCGTGCCCGACGCCCTACGGTCCTAAGAAGCATCATCTAGTTTCTGGCGCGCAAGTTCGTCTAGCTCTCGCTTGAGACCCTCCTTCCAGTCAGACATGATAATTCCAAACGAATGGGCTAAATGATCTAGCGCAAGCCGCGAGTTTCGCGGCCGCACGGCTCTAGTTGGATAGTCCTTTGTTGCGATCGGTAGAAGAGCGCTCGCCTTTAACGTAATGCCTCGTGCTCGCAAGCCTTTCACTATCTCGCTGGCGAACCCATGCCAGGTCGTTTCGCCTGCCGCTGCGACGTGCACAAGCCCGCCCGCCGTTGCAAAGTAGCGCGCAAGATCAGACTGGCCAACCGCGAGCAGGCGGGTAATTGCCTCGGCGATCGATCGCGCCGACGTGGGCGCTCCTACTTGGTCATTGACAATTCGCAATTCGTCGCGTTCTGCGGCCAAACGTGCGATTGTACGTAGGAAGTTTTGGCCTCGCGCAGCGTATACCCACGAAGTGCGCACGATAAGATGAGGTCCATTCGCGGAACGTATAAGTTTCTCACCTTCGAGTTTGCTCACGCCGTACACTGAGAGTGGTCGAGTTCGGATCTTGTTCGCGCCAGGGGCTATCTCGCGAACCATCAAAAACGTAGTCAGTCGAAAAGTGGATAAAAGGTACTTTCCGCAACGCCGTCCAGCGCGCGATGATTCCCGGCGCGACCGCATTGACCGCATGAGCTAGCTCTGGTTCATCTTCGGCCCGGTCTACCGCCGTGTAAGCAGCGGGATTGATGATAAGGTCCGGGTTGAGTCGATCCAGCGTAGATTCAATTGATGCGCCGAGCCCCAAATCGAGGTCTCGGCGGACGACCGGGAGCACCGTCCCAAGCGAAGCAAGCGGCCAGAGGAGGGCGCGGCCAATTTGCCCTGTCGTTCCGGTGATAAGAATGCGCATTAAACCTGCCCATACACGGGCAAATGACTAATGTCTGAGAGAAGCGGGGCACCGGCATCGCGAGCAGACAGCAATGGGCTATCTACACCCCACTTGATTCCGATGGTAGGATCACTCCACCGAACAACAATCTCGTTGGCAGGACTGTATAATTCGTCGCATTTGTAGAAGAAATCGGCTGTTTCGGAAAGCACCACAAACCCGTGCGCGAAGCCGCGCGGTACCCAGACTTGTCGATGATTCTCCTCGCTCAACTCGACCATTACGTAACGCCCGAATGTTGGGCTGCCAACGCGAACGTCGACCGCGACATCCAGCAGTCGCCCGCGTAGCACCGTCACAAGCTTTCCCTGGTCTTTTGGATGCTGCAAGTGCAGTCCTCTCAATACGCCTTGCGCAGATCTCGATAAATTGTCTTGTACAAAAGGTCGGTGAAGACCGTAGCTTGCGTAGCGCTCGGCCTGGTAGGTCTCGCAAAAAAAACCCCGATGATCGCCCAGCAGCTTTGGCTCGAAGACCAAAACTTCCTGAATTTCAGTTGGAATGACTTTCATCGTCGCTGCATTTTACCGAGATCCTATAGCCGGTCTCGCCTCCCAGGGTTTGCGCAGGCGCTGGATCAATCGCGGCACTTCTTTGGTGAGGAACCATTCAAGATAACATATTTGAGCTTCACGACAACACCTGGTAAAAGCGCCTGAGAGGGCGAATGTTTCATGTAGTGGAGACGTAATGAAGGGCATAATTTTAGCTGGAGGTTCGGGAACGCGGCTTTATCCGGTCACTACAGTCGTTTCTAAGCAGTTGCTCCCGGTATTTGACAAGCCGATGATTTACTATCCACTTGCGACCCTAATGTTCGCTGGCATCCGAGAATTTCTTATCATTACAACACCTCAAGACCGCACGTTGTTTGAACGTCTATTGGGCGACGGATCAGAGCTTGGTTTACGTTTTTTCTATGCCTCCCAAGATAGGCCGCGCGGGCTGGCAGATGCGTTTATTGTAGGGCGAACATTCGTGGGAAACGATCGGGTCGCACTTATTCTAGGTGATAATATATTTTATGGGCACGGTCTACCGGAACTGCTGATGAAAGCAGCCTCTCGCACTAGCGGTGCAACGATATTCGGCTACGTCGTGAACCTCCCAAGTCAGTACGGTGTTGTCGAACTCGATACGAATGGGCGTCCAGTCTCCATTGAAGAAAAACCAAATCAACCGAAATCAAATCTTGCAGTCACCGGCCTTTATTTTTACGATAACGACGTCCTGGATATCGCCGCTTCCGTAAAGCCCTCAGGGCGGGGCGAGTTGGAAATAACGGATGTCAATCGGGCTTATCTGCATCGCGACGCCCTGTCTGTTGAAATCATGGGCCGTGGTTTCGCGTGGCTTGATACGGGCACTCATGCATCATTAGTTGAAGCTAGCCATTTTGTGCAAATCCTTGAGCAGCGACAGGGAGTTCGAATAGCCTGTCCCGAGGAAATCGCCTTACGTCTTGGCTATATCTCACTCGCCCAGTTCTATGAACTTGCCCGCAGAGTCGCCAAAAGCAGTTATGGTGAATACCTATTGGCAGTGTACCACTCGTTCGCAAAGTGAGTTGGGAACAGGTTCGTATGACCGTACGTTTGCGCGGGCACACTATATTCGTAACCGGAGGTGCGGGTTTTATAGGATCCGCGGTCGTCCGGTATCTGCTCGACAATACGGATGCTTTTATTCTCAACATAGATAAACTTACTTATGCATCAAATTTAAGTTCAATTCCTCACGCAGCGGAAGGTAACCCCCGCTATAAATTTGCGCAATTCGACATTTGTGATTCCGTGGGTTTACGGAACTTGTTTGATGGCTACCAACCAAATGCGGTCATGAACCTTGCGGCTGAAAGCCACGTTGATCGATCAATCGATGGCCCATCGGAGTTCATGCAAACTAACATCATCGGCACATTTACTTTGCTTCAGGAAGCATTGCGGTATTGGCGACGTCTGGAGCGTGAACACCAGATGTCGTTCAGGTTCCTCCATGTTTCCACGGACGAAGTTTACGGTTCGCTCGGAGCTGACGGTCTGTTTACGGAGGAATCTCCCTATTCGCCAAATTCTCCTTACGCCGCAAGTAAAGCTTCTTCGGATCATCTGGTGCGCGCTTGGCGTGAAACCTATGAGCTCCCAACTCTAATTACCAACTGTTCAAATAATTACGGCCCATATCATTTTCCAGAAAAGCTGATCCCCCACCTGATTATTAGAGGGCTGGCTGATAAAGACCTTCCCGTCTATGGAGACGGGCTTAACATCCGCGATTGGCTGTACGTTGAAGACCACGCTCGAGCGTTGGTAACAGTGCTTGAAAAAGGTACCATTGGAGAAACCTACAACATCGGGGGACGAAACGAACGCACGAATTTGCATGTTGCGCGGGCCATATGCGAGCTGCTCGATCGATTCGAGCCTTCTCCACATGGCTCGCGTAGTCGATTGATCTCGTTCGTACCTGATCGCCCCGGCCACGACCGACGCTACGCTATCGATGCATCCAAAATCGAACGGGATCTAGGTTGGAGAGCAATTGAGAACTTCGAAAGTGGCCTCGAGAAGACAGTAAAATGGTATCTGGATCGTCGCGATTGGTGGCAGCCCATCCTAAATAGAGGCTATAAAGCGGAACGTCTCGGTGCGGGCCCTGCTGGGTAGCGTGTGTGTTTGGAAGTGGGCGGGTTCAGTTACGACCGAAATTGGTTCTGATAAGTAATGGCGAGCGCGGTGAGCGCGGTACGGTTTGGCACTTCTAGCTTCTCATAAATGTTATGAAGATGAATCTTGATCGTACCTTCGGTGAGATTTATGCGACGGGCGATCTCCTTGTTGGAAAGACCTTCTGCAACTAGAAAAACGATTTCCTGTTCTCGCTCTGTCAATCGCTGAACAAAACGGCGACTTTCTGTTCGATGTTCAGTGTCTCGCCGCAGCGCTGCTTCAACAAGATCTACTCGGAACCATTGTTTTCCGGCCGGCAACTTCGAACGCAGTCAACCAAACTATCGAATGCCGCATCCTTTAAAATAACTCCCTTGGCGCCGTTGGCTATGGCGGCTAGAATTTGATCATCAGTCGCTAGCGCAGTCAAAAACACAATCTTCGTATTCAGTCCGCTTGCTATCACGCCGGCGAGCACGCCGAGCCCGTCGAGACCGGGGCATCGCGATATCAAGTACGGCGACATCCGGCGAAAGCTGCTGAATCGCTTGAGCGGCGCCGGTACCATCGCTGCACGCCGCCAAAATATTCATATCGGGCTGCGCTCGTAAAATTCCGGCAACCCCATGCAGAACCACCGGGTGATCATCGGCTACGACGATAGAGATCGGCTGGTTCGGCATGGTTATGTCAAAGGCAGTGTAATTAGCAGTTCCACGCCCTCCGAAGAGCTTTTTACACCCATTAGTGCTGCCCAATTCGCTAATGCGATTTTGAAGCGAGAGCGGTGCGGAACCTGCGCCTGCGGGACCTTCGGTATCATAGCTAAAACTTGCGCCTTGAAAGCCGCGGCCATTGTCACAAACGTGAACTGTGACGTCCTGCAACGATTTTTGAATTGAGAATTTGTACTAGGGAAGCATGGCCATGCCGAACTGCGTTGGCGACAGCTTCCCCGAGCATGAGCGATAGGTGAACGCACAACGTAGCGTTCGCCACCGCGTCAGGCGGGTCCACTTTCAACGATGTCTTACAGTTCCAATGCTTAGCAGCATCAGCGACCACATTTTGCAAATATGTCTTTAGTGGAACCTCCCTTTCGCGCTCATTTCGCGACGCCGTTTTGCCCATCGCTTCCCTTATTCTGCGCTGCTCGCTAACTAATAGCTGCCGAACAACCTCCAAGCGCCTCTGCGTCTCCGGATTTTCGCCATCGGAAACAAGTTTGATTCGGAGGCTGGCCGCCGTCAGACTTTGCAGCAGGCCATCGTGAAGATCGCGAATTAGTCGCGCTCGTTCCAACTCCGCAATCGCCTCTCTCGCTTGGCCCTGCATGATCTCACGATCGAGGGCATTACCCAAGCGCGATGCAACGATCTCGACCAACTGCAACTGGAAATCGCTCCAACGTTGGCGATCTAGGACAAACACGCGACCCTTGCACAACGCACCGGTGAAGGGGGCGCTCGCAACGCTCCCTATCGCAAAAGCGTGGATTAGTGTGTCGTCTACCATAGGCTTCACCAAGCGGACAGGACCATTTGGCATCGACGCGAAGGTAGACGTAGCATCGTCGGTCCAGAAAGCGCATTCCGCATATTGTTCAGAACGCACGAAATTGCCATAGCTGCCAGCCATTTGGCGTGCGTGACTGTACTCACCGTTGCGCCACATCGCGATACTAATAAATGGTTCTTCGGCTTCTTCCCAGAGAACAAGCACGCGCGGCGCTTCTAGAGCACTGGCGCAATGGCCTAGCAGACTAGCCAGGTTGGGGCGACGGAGTTGAGAAGGATCCGGGCCGGGCCACTGAGTCAGCCTCGCCAGTTGTTCGCGACGGCGTTCCCGCACGGCGCTGGAGTAAGCAAGCATTGCGCCTGCAGTCAGAACATAAACCGCACCGACAACGACGGGGCCTTCGCCCGGTTGGCCGGTTCGAAAGGTTTGCATCGTGCCGCCGAACCAAATGGCCAGCGCTACCATTCCGGCCGTGGCCAAGACAGCCTGCCAGTTCCACCGGAGGCTTGCGGCGAGAAGGATGCAAAACGTGAACAATGCGAAAAAAAAAGACTATCCCGCGTCTCCGCCAGATCGCTCAGTATTAATAAATAAATGATGTCGAGAGCGTGAACCAGCAACCCTGTAGGCCGCGTCGGAAATCGCCAAACCCGTGTAACGGCCAATACAATGGCAATTCCGGCATATGCCACTAAAGCCTTGAATACGGCGGTGCCGTGAGGCACCAGCGGATCCTGATCGAACACGACCGCAAATAACAAAAGAGCGACGAGAACGATTCGACCTTCGGCGATAATGCGTTCAGCCGGAACGTCGAGCGCGTTTACGCTCGAGATAGCTCCTGTTGGAAAACGTTCCGATAAACGAAGGCGCCACATGTCCGCTAGGTACGAGTGCACAAGGTGGCCGCCATGACTGTCGTAATTGGCTCCCGACATTTCTGACGGCGCCCGGGCGATAGCAAGGTACGCTTCTAACACCCCCTCAGATATTGTAGACTGAACGGGCAAGTTGGGCCTTGCACATGTTACCGCTATATACAAGCCGAACTTGCTCATCAAGTTCACTGCAGACTGTTCAGTCCCGGCGCGCTATTTCGGCTAGAAGTTTGCGCTGCAGCCAGCGATCTCGGTCGATGACCAATGCGGGTAGGTAGGAGGGAGCGCGGATGCCGATCGCGCTAGTAGGGGCCGACGAGGCTTTTGGTGCGCGATAATGCCGGTCTAGGTCCGGTCCATACGACCATTCTCTTTGTCAGTCCCCTGGGCTTTCGTCCGAAAACCGCTCGCCAGTTCCTTCCCAGCCTTCATTAGTGGACCAGTGCCATGATAGGCGGGCGCATTTGGCAGGCGCCCGGCCTGCCTTTGTTACTTGGGGAAGGGGTCCCGACTGGGGGAAATAGCAGGTGACTGGCGCGAAACTACGCTGTATAATCGCACACTTACGCAGGTGTGGAGGGGTAGCACACGCCTTTTGCAAATTAAGACGAGGCCATGACCAACCTTTTGAGCAAACTGCTAGGGTCCCCCCTCGACCGCTTATCGTCACGGCTAAGACGTAGTGCGTCGGATGATATCAATTTCGGTCCCGACCGGGCGATAGAATCGGGCAAAGCCTACTCCCCCTCCCGAGACCTCATTTGCACACCGCCAGGCTCCAGCGGGTGTCCGCCGCTGCACGCCGGGGACAATTTCCGGCGCAATTCGCGGTCAGGGAGGCCGTTACCCATCCAGCTTTCCATCCATACGCTGGATAACCTAGTTCGCGAACTGACTTCCGTTTTTCGGGGAGCATTGCCCGATATCTGTTATCTACAACAAAAACCCGGCTCAAAGTGTGCATCACGCTGAAGTCGTCCAGGCTACACTGTCTACAATTCACAGCGCTTCTGATTATAGCCCTCAGACGCGTTCCGCGTTCATCCTCATTGGGTAAAACGTGATCGGGCACACCCTGTGCCCCCCGAGCCTGCTAAGAAAGCGCAGGCGAATGTGAAGCAAACGCAATCGGGCAAGAGCTTTCAATGGCACCTCGAGTGGCTGAAATATTAGTAAATACAGTGCGATAGAGGTTCGAAGATCTATTCACCCGCTGCTAGTTTGCTATTTCTGGCATGGCGTAAACCACAATGGCGGGAATTAAGGCGGACCACCCTTGTCCCGGCTGTCTCTCCAAAAAGCACTAAGGTATGCTTACGCGTATGAAGGGATCTGTAGTGATAATCGCTGTAGCCACGGCGTGGCGAGCTCTTGCGAAAAGGCGGCCGCACACCACGAGCCTAGCGCCAAATGTCTTGTGAGCAGTCTGAAGTATGACGTCCATATTCATCGTTGACGACCAGGCCACCAACCGACTTCTACTGTCTAGGCTCGCCTCATCAATTGAGAGCGATGTTGAGGTTGCGGCATTTCGGGATCCGCTTCGCGCTTCGCGAAATGTGGGAACCGGGCTCCCGATCTCTCATTATCTCTGACTACAAGATGGGCCCAATGAGCGGCGCAGAGTTTATTTGTCGCCTGCGGGCCATGGGGGAATGCCACGACATCCCGATCATGGTGTTAACTGCCTACGATGAGCGTACTTTCCGCATGGCGGCCCTGGAGGCCGGTGCGACGGATTTCCTACTCAGCCCTGTCGATCATGCCGAGTTTGCAGCCCGCGCGCGCAATCTTTTGCAACTTCGGAAGCAACAAAAGGTTCTCGAAAGCCGAGCAACCGCATTGGCCGAACTTTTACAAAGTGAGCGTGCGCGCGAGGAGATCGTTCGAAACGACCGCGAGGTGCTAGCCCAAGTCATTGACACCGTCCCGGCCTTCATCATGGCGGCCGACCCGTTGGGGCGATGTATCTTCGTGAATGCTAGCCAAGCGCGACATGCTGGGGGCACGTCTGCCGAATACGTGGGCCAGCCGGTCGCACGTTTGTTGGGCGATCGCGCCGAGCTCACCCTCGAACAGGATCGAGAAATCTTTCGGACCGGCGAACCTATGCCTGGTATCGAAGAGGAGATTGTCAGTTCGGACGGCACGCGACGGTTTTTTGCCACCGTCAAGACGCCCCTGCGGGACGCACGGCAAAATATTGTTGCCGTCGTGACTATTTCGACCGACATCACATCGCGCAAGGCCGCCGAGGAGCGGATGAGCTACATGGCTCATCACGATGCCTTGACCGGGCTCCCTAATCGGGTGCGCCTTCTCGACAGAATGCAGAAGGAGATGCAAACCGCCAAGGGAGACCGGTCAGAAGTTTGCATTGCTGTTCCTCGACCTCGACCGAATTAAAGCAGTTAACGACGGCTTTGGCCATCCAGTGGGCGACTGGTTGTTGCAGGAAATTGCAACTCGGCTAACCGAGAGTTGCCCAGCAGACGATATGGTGGCGCGCCTTGGTGGAGACGAGTTCGCCATACTGCATTTTGATACTGGCGCATCAGGTGGTGCCGCCCACTTAGCCGATCGCGTCGTTCGGGCGGTTACTGCCCCAGTTAGCCACAACGGCTATCCGCTCTACACGAGCGCGAGCGTCGGCGTAACTATTTTCCCCACAGATGGCGAGGATGCAGAGACTTTGCAGCGCAATGCCGATCTGGCGATGTATCAAGCTAAGGCCGATGGTAAAAACACCTATCGTTTTTTCGACCCTGCCTTGACCGCCAAGATGGGTTCTTGGCTTCGGCTCGAAGTCGAATATCGGGAGGCGTTGAAGCTAGAGCAGTTCACCCTCAGATATCAGCCGCAAATCGACTTGGCGACTGGCACCATCTGTGGAGTTGAAGCGCTTTTGCGATGGGAGCGGCCGGGGGAGGGTCTCTTGCCGCCAAGTCGCTTTTTGCCCCTCGCGGAGGAAACTGGCCTGATCGCCGATATCGGATCATGGGTGATTCGGCAGGCTGCTGCCCACGCTGCTGCCTGGTGGCGCGAAGGCGGGCGCGGACTGCGGGTGGCGGTGAACGTCTCGCCATCGCAGTTTTTGCGCCAGGACGTTTATGCTCTCGTCGAAGACACGCTGGCTTCGAGCGGCTTGCCGAGCGCCTTGCTTGATCTTGAGCTCACCGAGAGCACGCTTTTGGACGACCGCCCGCGCATTTCGGAAACTTTGCGCGCGCTCGCGGAACGCGGAGTGCAATTCTCAATCGATGATTTTGGGATGGGCTACGCCTCGTTGAGCTATTTCAAACGCATATCAATCGGTCGGATCAAGATTGATCAATCTTATATTCGCAACTTCCCTGCCAGTGCGGAAGACGCCGCAATTGTCGATTTCGGCCATTGCGCTTGGCCGGGCGCTCCGCATCCCGGTGCTGGCAGAAGGCGTAGAGACGGCGCAGGAGCTTTCGGCCATCCGCCGTGTCGGCTGCAACCAGGCACAAGGATTTTATTTTGGTGAACTGCTAACGCACGATCAAGTGTTGCCGTTGGTTCAGCGTGCGAAAGCTGACTGGCTCGTTTGACATATGGTTGCCGACTCCCACTTAGAATTGACCCGAGCCGAAAAGGTAGCGCTCCCGACGGCGGGCGGCCTGCACTGGCTGCGCGCCCGGCTGAGTGGGCGTGCAGATAGCGAGCACGAGATGAGCGTCAATCGCTTCGTGTTCCTGATGCTGATGGTGGTATACCTTTGGGCTAGGCCAGTCCCGCAGCAGAGCTGGGCGCTATTCACGTTGGCTTGTGGGCTGGCGCTGACGATCGGGATCTTCGCGCATATCGTCAGGCGGCCCGGGGTAAGCAGCATTCGCCGTAGCATCGCGATATGCGCTGATCTCAGCACGATCAGCCTTATGATGTATTTCGGCGACAGTGCTGGGGCGATTTTTTATCCGCTGTTACTCTGGACGGTGCTCGGCAACGGCTTTCGTTTTGGGATTGTTTGGCTTGCAATATCGGGAGTTGTGGCGGTTACCCTGTTTTTGAGTGTCACCATTGCTTCACCGTTTTGGCGGGCGAACCCTTTCCTTTCTGGCGGGCTAATCGTTGGCCTCATCATTATTCCGGCCTATGCAGCGGTTCTGATCCGCAAATTGAATGAGGCTCGTCAGATTGCCGAGCGTGCCAGCGCGGCCAAGACGATGTTCCTTGCCACGGTTAGTCACCAACTGCGAACACCGTTAAACGCCATATGTGGAGCGCACGATACACTTCTTGAAGGTAATTTGACGGATGAACAACGCGAGATGATGGGCATTGCCCGTGACGGAACTGAAATTCTACTCTCGACTATCGAAGAACTAATTGACTTTTCTCAAGTTGAGTTTGGCCACCTCAGGCATACCCTGGTGACGTTTGAGTTGTTGTCGCTTCTTGATGAGGTGATGACGATCGCGCGCACGCTCGCTCATGAGAAACCGGTGCGACTTGCATTGCACGTCGATGCGCGCTGTCCGCTCCGCCTTCGGGGAGAACAGCGTTATCTGCGCGACATTCTGCAGAACCTTATGTCGAACGCGGTCAAGTTTACACACGAAGGGGGGGTGCTACTCGCGATAAGGCCGCTCGAGATTGCGGAAAAGAGCTGCCGAATTGAATTTGAAGTGGTCGACACCGGTATCGGTATTGAGGCTGAATCCTTGGACCACATCTTTGACAGTTTTACTCAGGCCAATGAGAGAATCCTAGATGAGTTCGGCGGTACGGGGCTTGGTCTCGCCATTTGTCGCCGGCTTGCTTCTGCGCTAGCGGGCTCGGTCAGCGTCAGCAGCGTGGTCGGGCAAGGCAGTACGTTCCGCGTAGATGCGATGTTCGAGCTTCCGACAAGCGAAGCATCGCGGCAACAGGATTTTGAGAAGAGCAAGCAACTGAGAGTGGTAGACGATACCGCCGGTAGCCTTGCCGCACGCCTACGTCGAATCGCGCCTGATGAGGCAGCTTTACTAGATTTCGCGGCGGAACCGCAAGATAACACTCCTCGGATCGCAGTCGTGTCGTCGCAAGAGGCGGCGCTGGCCAAAACTTCCGCTGATGGTCCCACTATTTATTATGGGACTATGCCTGCCGTTCCTACGAATACTCGGCCGGCCGGAGATTTGCGTTGGCATTGCGTATCGAGACTGGAATTGGACTTCACTAGAGAGGATTGGACCTCGGCTGTGGCAATCGCCCGGTTCCCGCTGGAGGCCGCTTCCGGTCGCGGCGCGGTCGTTATTCCTTTCCGGTCAAAGCCGCGGGGCATGCGGGCGTTGATCGCGGACGACAACAGGCTTAACCAGCGAGTTATTGGTAAGGTACTTGAGACCGGTGGCTACGAAGTCGTCTTCGCAGGCAACGGCGACGACGCGCTAGAGATCATGGATTTCGGGCACAGTCAATATAGTGTTGATGGATGTCAACATGCCCGTGTTGAACGGTCTCGATGCGACCAAGCACTACCGCGTCTCCGCGCTCGACTTACCCCACTTACCCATCCTCGGGCTTACGGCCGATGCCACCCCGCGGATGGAGCAGCGATGCCTAGAAGCAGGTATGGATGCCTGCATCACGAAACCGATCGATGCGCACCGTCTGTTGTCGGTCATGGAGCAATTCGTTGGGAAAGGAAGCGCAGACGCGGTGCCAGCACCGAGCGAACCCGCAGCTAATGTCGTTATGCTTCCAACCGTAGAAACCAACGAGAACTCGCTTGACGAGGCTCGGTTACGCGAACTCGAATCACTTGGTGGAACCGGTTTCCTGCGCGAAATGCTGAGCTCACTCATGACGGACGTGGAGACGCTAACGATAGATCTGCAACGGGCACAGGGGCAGAATGACCTTTACCTGTTTCGCGACCTGGCCCATTCGATCCGTAGCTGTGCCGCCAATCTTGGTGCCGAGTCGCTGTGTCGACAGGCCGAACGACTTGAGACTTTATCGGCAGAGAGGTTCGCGAATGACGCGACCGAGATTTGCGACCTTGTCGAGCAAGCAACCCGCCTAAAACATGAGATACGGCGCCGCCTCGCGCACTGATGACCCGCCCCGGGCTCTCCGCCGCACGGCGGAGCCCGGCCGGGAGTGTGAGAGCATCTACGGTTACGTTATTCCGCAGCGATATGTTTGATACTCGAGTCGGCTCGACGTCGCTCCTGAGCTGTGATCAGGCGTGCCATACGTCGCAGGTCGGTATCAGCGAGGCGGAAGACCGCATCGACCCAAATGTCGACGATGTCGCGTAGCTCTGCCTCGGTGATCGGGTGCACGCGTTTGCGGGCTTGGAGACTGGCTAGCTGTGAATTGTGACGGCGGCAGTTGGATTTAACGTAGTCTCGCAAGGCGTAGACACCTTCGCCGTCTTCTGCCACCACGTCCACAATACCCATGGCGTGCAATTGCTCTGCGGTGTAGATCGTGCCGCTCATCACCATGCGATGCGCTTCGGCAGGTCCTATCCGTCGGGTCAAGAAGCTGTATGCACCCATACCTGGGAACAAGTTAAACAACACTTCCGGCAGGCCCATTTTGGCGCTCTTTTCTGCGACGATCACGTCGCAGGAGAGTGCTGTCTCAAACCCGCCACCCAGCGCATCTCCCTGAACCAGAGCCATGGTGATCAGTGGCCGGTTGAACGAGATGACGTGCTGCCAGACCACATCGATGCAGTGATGGGCATAAGCGTGGACCGCCGTGCGGTTGCCGGTGCGGACACTGTCTGCAAAGAAGCTGAGATCACCGCCCAGGCTGTAGGTTCCGCGCGTGCGCGATGCGAAGACGTAGTATCCGACAGGTTTCTTGGCTTGGTCGAGAATCGAAGGCAGCGAGCGATGCATGGTCTTGAGATCGCCCAATAGCTCGCTGGTGACGATTGGCTTGCCGAGCGGGTGCATCCAGCACCAGAAAATTGGATCAGACGCGTCGAGCTCGATATCGATCGAGTCGTACGTAGTATCGAGCGAGGCCGCTGGCTGCTGCGTTTTGGTGTAGCCGAAACGGGGCTGTTTGCTGATCAGCTTCTCGGTGATGTTGGAACGCCGGAAGCTGGGTAGGTCTAGCAGTGTCATTTACTTTCTCCTGTGAATACGGTGGCGCACGTTTAGCGGGTAGCTGAAGTTATCCTAACCTAGGTTTTAAAGAGACGCACAACTGGATCTGTTTTTCGGGTGTTGTTGGTCCGAATGTCTAAGGTATCAGAGCGGTATTATGGGCATGTCTACATGCAGCAAGACGGCATCCCGCAACCAGAATCGCTGATGGAAGGAGGGATTTATTCGATCGTTTTGCGTTAAATATTTGCTTGGCACCGGCCTCACATTGCACAGCGGCATGGGCGGGCGGGACGCGTAGGGGGCCTTTGAGGCGCCTCGAACGGCGTCCAACCTTGGCGCCGTCATCCAATTGAACTTCCCGATTTGCGTAAATACGCGGAATTTACGCGACTGATATAGGAATTTAAGCCTAGATTATCTATGTCCGCAGCATTATGTTTCTGAAATCAACGTCTTATGCGGACACCGCCTATTTCGGAATAATTCAGAAATGAGACTCGCAACAGCGTTTCGATTCTCGACGGTTTAGAATCACCATCCCGTCGTCTCTTTCCAAACCGGTCAACGTGGCGCGAGTTGCGCGAGCGGTCCGAGGTAGGCCTCATACTTGCGCCATCGCTCGACCGAGGATCGATAAATCGGCTGGCGCGCCTGCCATCGGCTCGCCGTCTTGACGCGCCGCGGGTTCACTTCCGGTCGAAGGCAACGATTGTCCCATTCGAGGCCAAGATGCGCGATCATCCGTTTTGAGATTTCCTCGGGCGCCGCGCTCAGATCCTCATACTGGATTTCGAGGAAGCGATCCGGCGGCAGCACGCGACGCCAATGATCCATCAAGCGCTCATACGCTCTGTAATATTGGACAAGCGGCGCGCCCCCGGTCGGCAAGCCGATCCGGCTGGAGAAGAACGTCTGGTGGATGGAAAGCGCCGTGTCAATCGGGGTTCGCCGGCAGTGGATGAGCGCGGCGCGTGGAAGCGCCAGGTGGATCAGGCCGGCCCACTGAAAATTTGCAGGCATCTTGTCGGTGATCCTCCGAGCGTCGCCGGCCTGCTCGGCCAGATGGCGCAGGCAGTCCGCTGCGGCCTCGGCGAGAAACTTCCCGTCGACATTCATCGCCGCGGCTTCCATGAGCCCGCCCCGCCGATTCCAGAAATGCAGTTCGCCCCCGCCGTGCACGTCGGGGTGGCATGAGATGATCTGCTCGCACAGCGTGGTGCCCGAGCGAGGCATCCCGAAAATAAGCACCGGCGTCGGATCGGGATTTCCGTGCGAACGAGCACCCTGGATGAAGTCTGTAGAAAAGCGTTTGATGATCGCGTCGACGCGCCGTTCGAATGCGGCCGCCTGGAGAGCGGCGGCGGCGGCGCGGATGTCCGAGGCGGCGTCGAAGGCCGGCATCGCCTCGCCATAGTGTTCGAGGTCGTCGAGCGCCTTTCCAAGCGCGAGAAAGAGCTTGACGCGGGTGTCGTCGTCGCGCCGGGGTTCAGCGACAGCCGCGCGCAGGCGCTGGAGGAGGGCGGCGTCGTCTGAGGTGATTTTGCGGCAGCGGACGAGATCGTAATACCACTCTGGGGAGCAACCGGGCTGGGCGAGCGCGCGCTCGAAACAGGACGCGGCCTCCTCGAACGCGCCGGCATCGGTCAACAATGTCCCGAGCAGCGTGAGCGCCCCGACGTCGTTGGGCTCAATTCCGACCGCGCGGCGCAGTTTTCGTTCCGCCTCGTCGTCCTGCCCCTCGATCAGCAACGCGCGCGCTTCTGCGAGGCGGCGCAATCGTGGGTTCGGCCCGCCGGCGAGCGCGCGACGATAGCGCTCGCCGGCCTCCTTCCGATGGCCTTGATGTTCGAGCAGAAATGCGAGGCGATACTGGGCGTCAGGCAGGCGCGGCTGCAATTCGGTCGCCCTCCGCAATGCGTTTACGGCGGAGTCGATCTCGCCACAAAGTTCGAGCGCTACGCCCAGACGCCAGCATGCATGGGCGAAAGTCGGCTTGATTTGAACCGAGCGCTTGAAGGCGGCGACGGCGTCGGCAGGCTGCCCCGCGTCTAGGCAGCTCAGTCCCAAATCATGAAAAATGACGGCGCTGTTCGGCTCCAGACTCGCCGCGAGCCGCATTGCCTCGACAGCCTCGCAGAAGCGTCGCTGCTGCCGGAGGCCGGCAGCCCGGCCGAGAGCCTGGGCTGCCGGCGAGTGGGGTCTATCAATCGACGGCATGGGCATTCGCTTCAAGCTGCTGCTCTCGAACCAGGCAGAATTCCGGCCTGAACCCTCGACAATAGATCAGGGACGGGCGGTAAGGGCGCGAAGGTGCGTTGCCGAGATTGACTGGATCGCGTCGTCGAGAACTAGCCGCTCGATTACGTACCCAACCTCCCGGCCATAAAAAACATGCGTAATGTTGGGCACCGGTACCACGACGAACCGACCTGCGTGTGCGGACAGGGCGGCCTCAATACGCTGCTTGACGGCAAAGAATGGTAGTGGATTTTTGGTGTCGATATTGTGGGTGTCGCGTACGGCGATACAGGCCTGCCCGACCCGTCGCAGCCCCTCCTCGATTAAAGCCTGGTGGCCGCGGTGAAACGGCTGATACCGGCCGACAAACAAAGCCGTTGGCCGCTGCGGATCAAATGCCGGGCGCAACTGCAAAAACGCCTGGTCAGCCCAATATTCTGGCGTGCCTTCCGGTCTGACCCGCAAGTCAAATCGCTTTGGCGGTGTGAACAGTTGGTTCGTGTCCTCGAAGCGACCCTCGCTGATTCGGTCGACCCAAATCGTAAACGCTTCGCCGAACGCGGCCCGTGTTGCATCGGTCGGACAAATGAAATCGGCGATGACGGTACCGCCGGCCTCGACCACGCGATCGCACATCCACCCCATTCGGCGGGCATGCTCGATCCGGTCTTCGGGGCTGAACCCGAGATCGCGCGACAGATTCGCTCTGACCGCGTCCGCATTGAACACGACAGCATTCAAAAGCGGCGCGAGCGCGGTCGCGAGGGTCGTCTTACCGGCGCCCGGCAGGCCCATGATGAGTATCTTGCGCATCGAGGTTCCCTGATTTCCTTGACAGCATAACGGGGTCCCAAGCTCGACGGTAGACAGGGCACTGTTAGTCTCGACTGGATTCATGCCTGTTCCAGGGTGTGCCGTGTTTCCGTGTTACGTCGGTGTTTCGCTCCCGTCTCAGGTCTCCGCCGCCGCACCTGGCATCCGTTGCCGTGCGACAAAAAGAAAGACCGCCGAATGCGGCGGTCTTTCAGAGCGGGAAGGAGTAGTAAGCCAGGTACAGATCAGGCCGCGGCGAAAGCGCTTCCCGTCTTCTTGTTTCGCCGAAGGGCCGCAAAGCCCAGACCTGCGAAGCCGAGCAGCATCATTGCCCAAGTGGAGGGTTCAGGTACGCCACCGACGACTATATTATTCAGGGCGACTGTCTCCTCAAGCGAGAAGATATCTGTCCCCCCATTGCGAATGGCAGTTATAAAGTTTACCGTCAGAGACGTCCCCAAGTTGTTGGTGAAAAACGCGTTCGGACCGCCATAACCCGGAGGACGTGTCCTGGGCATTGCTCCCAATGCTCGACATAGGTGTCGATGCCGTCGCCATCGAAGCCGCCGATGTCCGCCGGGCGGATAGAGTGAACGAGCTGATCGGACTGCCGCTGTTGTTGATGACGCCAAAGTAGGTGTCTTCAACGCCGTCGTAAGGCCCGGGGTCACGAGCGTAAACCGGATTCAGCGCCGTGCTGATGGCCCCGCCGGCCCGAAAGTGATGATGAATTCCGGGCCCAGCGGATTGGCGCCAACCGCTGGAAACGACGTCGACGCCAAGGCCGCTCCGCTAAACGAGATTGCCCCAACGGCAACGCTGGCAAATAAGATGTCTCATATCTCGGAACTCCTAAAGTCGCCACGTCTGACGACTTGCCTAGCACGCCCGTTCTACCTACCAGCGACCTTCAACGGGCTCCGGAGGTGAATTATCCGTAAGTTTTGCTCCCGCTCAATATACCTTTCGATAAAACCGAATATACCTCTCGATATAGCGACACCATTTCACACTTGACAGCCATTCGCAACTGCCGGCGCTGCGCTTGCGCATGGCCGAACGGGCTAAGCTGTTTTGCAACCTCCGGAATATGCTGTCGATGTGGGCGAGATATATCGATCGGTATAGTGTTCCAGGAAGCAATCGTAAGTAACTTACTGGGTCGGTGTTACCCGCCAAGATCGTTCGAGGGCTGATGTTTGCTGTTCGGGCTACTGTCCCGTGGATGGCCGCGTTACTGTTCGCGGACGCGCCGAGTTACGCCGACGAAATTCCCAATCTCAGCCGGGTCATCGATTGTAAGTTGATCAAGGAAGAGGCGGAACGATTGCGTTGTTACGACCGCGCGTTGAATGAAGCTCCCGCCAACGCCCCATCTCGTGCGACACCAGATGCCATCGACCCCAGCCGTTTCGCGCAAGGCAGCTGGGTCATCTCCTTGGGCAAATCGCCGAGCGATGACACCCCCCAGCTGGTAGCGGCATTGGAGGCTCTCGGCGGTAAAGGCGCGCTTGTACTCCGCTGCCAGCAGGGCCGAACGGATGCCTATGTGACGCTTCAAGCTTATGTTGGAGCGGCTCAACCGCTGCCCGTGACCTACACGATCAATAACGGTCAAGAGATCGCAACGCGTTGGCTTCCCGCGAAGGATGGAAATGCGTTGTTTGTACCAACGGCTGACGTTGGCCATTGAATTCATTCGTTCGCTGCCGTCCGAGGCAACGCTGGGACCTGACCATCCACGACTTCGTAGGCCGCGGTGAACTGTTTCAATTCAAACTCGGCCCGATCTCTGACCTGCGCGACAAGATGGCCGATGTTTGCGGTTGGCCAGTACAGCAGCAGGAGCTACAACAGCCTCAGGTTGTCCAGCAGGCCAAACCACAGCCGAACAGTGGCTCAAGCAAGCTGGCCTTTGTGCCGCTTACCCAGCACAAATGGAACGTTTTGGTACGGCATCCGCATCGACAAAACTAGCAGTCTTCGACGAAAACTCGGCGATTCCAGGGGATTAGCACGGTTAGAAACTGAAGCGCCGAGGACTGGAAAGAAAAGGATCAAGTGTGAGCGCCATCACAGCTTGAAATCCTACGTTGGAATAAAATACCGTTATGTCGGATAATGGTTTATAGGGGAAGATAACCTCCTGGACGCGGGGGTTTTACGTTTGTAACGGGCCGGTTCTGCCAAGCGAAGGGGCTTTCGCGAGTGCAACGCGCTTACCTCGATGCTGAAACCAAGGTCGTGCGGTTGCCTCTGCCGGAGGGACCAGCACCGGCTCGGCTTGTTATCGACGATACGCATTTCCTTTTTACCGCGCACTTCAAGAAATCAGGTCCCGATCTCATCCTAACGGGCGATGACGGGAAGAAACTCGTCATTACCGGTTATTTCAATCTCGAAAAGCATCCCGATCTGGTCTCACCAGACGGCGCGATCATTTCAGCCGATTTGGTAGAGCGGCTCGCTGGGCCAGACGCGCCCGGTCAGTACGCGCAAGCCGGCGCACCGGCCGGCGCGCTGGTGATCGGCCGCGTTGAGGCTGTCAGCGGTATCACCACCGTGCAGCACGCCAATGGCGTTGTTGATAATCTCAAGAACGGCGACTCGCTTCTGAAGGGCGACGTGGTGATGACCGGCGATGGCGACGGGTGCACCCTGAGCCTCATCGACGGTACCGCCTTGAATATGGGCTCCAACGCCCGGATGGTCCTTGCCGAACTCGCTTACGATTCGAACAGCACGTCGAATTCGGCACTGATCAACCTCGTCAAGGGCAGCTTCGTTTTCGTTGCCGGTCAGGTAGCTCATACCGGCGACATGAAGGTGAGTACCCCGGTCGCCACGATGGGCATCCGCGGGACGACGGTCGGGACCTACTTGGATGCCGACGTTAACGGAAACGTCTACCAGCTAACTGCGACGCTCCTCTCGGATCCGGGAGGCGGAAGCGGCGCCTACGACGTGATGGACCCCGTTACCGGCGCCGTGTTGCAGAGGGTGAGGAGCACGGCCACGCAGGTCACGCTCACCTATGGGGCCAACAATCAGTTATCGATGCAGGAGTCCGCGAAGTCGCCGGCCATTATTCAGCATGAATTAGCGGTTGCTCAGATTCTGTTTCCGATCTTTCTGGCGAACCCAAATAACGTCCAACTTAATCAAACCACACCACAGGTGCCAAACAATTCTCTAAGCCCCCCGCAACAGCAACCCCAACCGCCGCAAGAGACTGATTCCAACGCCGCGGTACATTTTAACCTAGTGATAGCGGGACCTACCACGGCGCCCGTGACGAACGTCGCGACAGCGACCCTTAACAACAATATCCTGCTTACGCCGATTACCCAAACCAACGCTCCGCAATCGAGCACGTTTAATGCAACGCTCACGTTTACCGACACAAGCATCGGCAGGGCCGATGCCGGCTGCGGTGCAGTTTGCGGTGGGCGGACTTAATAACGGCGGTAACGGCACGATTACGTTCAGCGACGGCAATCATGCGAACGACATTGTGGTCCAGATCGTCAATGGACTACCGGTCAGCCCCTCCGGTGAACCTATCCGGAATGACGGACGGTCCGATTACGGCGACGTTGTTGGTGACCGACCCGTCCGGCAATACATTTCGCGCCACGGCCTCCGCTCAGCTCGATCAGGATCTCAACGAGCATCCAACAGTTGCGTTTTCTCAGACGAACGTCGCGAGGGCCAACGCAGCGGCGGTGGCGTTTGTGGTTCTTGGGCTTGAAGCGGACGACAATGGCACGATCACGTTCAGCGACGGCACTCACGCGCACGACGTTATCGTAAACGTCGTGAACGGGGTGCCGGTCAGTCACACGGTCAACCTGTCCGGTATGACCAGCGGGGTCATCACGGCGACGCTGTCGACGATTGATCCCGCGGGTAACCAGTTTCAGGCAAGCGCGTCAACGCAGCTCGGTGCATCTCCCACAATTACCTTTGTCGAACCGATCATCGACAGCGCCCATGCCGCGGCAGTTTTGGTGACGATTAGCGGCGTTGAGACCGGCGAGAGTGGCACGATTACGTTCAGCGATGGCAACCCCGCTCACGATTTGGTCGTGGGGATCAGTAATCCCGGGTCAACGAACTTCGTCGCACCTTTTCGGAAGACTTCTCCGGCTTCTCAGATGGTGTGATCACGGCAACGTTGTTGTTGAGCGACGCGTCAGGCAACCAATTTCAAACGACCACTTCCGTAGAGCTCGATCAGGACCTCAACGAGAATCCAAGGATCACCTTTGCGCAAGCCAACATCGGCCATGCAATTGCGGGGTCTGTGGCGTTTACGGTCAACGGGCTTGAATCTGATGACAATGGCACGATCACCTTCAGCGACGGCAATCATACGCACGATGTGGTTGTGAACATTGTCAATGGGGTGCCGGTTAGCAACACCGTGAATCTATCCGGGCTGGCGGATGGGCCGATCACCGCGTCGTTGTCAGCAAGTGACCCCGCGGGAAACCAGTTTCAAGCGACCGCCACTGCGCAACTTGACCAGGACGTTGCGGAGCAGGTCGTCGTCGGTCTGAACGGGCTTAGCAGTGGCGGTGCGCTCGAAGATCAACAAATCACCGCAACAGTCGCGGATACGGACAACGACATTGGCGCGTCTGGCGTCAGTTACACGTGGCAGATTTCCCATAATGGTGGGTCGACTTGGTCAACAGTCAGCAGCAACACCAATACGTACACGCCGACCGAGGCTGACGAGGGTGGCCTTTTAAAGGTGCTGGCCTCGTTCACGGATCTTGCCGGGAATATCGAAAGCGGATCGACCATTGTTGGCGTATTACCGTTCCTTGCGATTGCCGATAATTCACTTTCAGTCAATCCCGGCGGGACGACCTCCCTTGGGATTAGCCTTGTACCAGAACCTACTCCCGACGACGCGGTATCGGTGACGATAAGTTTTGCCGATAATGGAGCAAATAGTCCGACAATTTTGGCCGGCGATGGAGCACATGGCCACAGCACCAGCGGCGGCATTACCACCTACACATTCAGCCAAGCAGACGTCGTTAGCGGTCTCTCCTTCACCAATCACGGAGATCAAACAGATACTCTGACGGTCAGCGAGTTGCTTAATGGTAGCGTCGCCAGCACGCAAACGATCACCGTCATCGATCCCCCAGTCGCCGATGCCGTCGTTAGCGAGAGTTCGTCCACAATTCTTAGCGGAACAACGCTCACACTCACGGGGGCGAGTGCCGAGGCCATCACATTTGCAAACGACAAAGGCAACTCAGGCACGCTTGTGCTCGACCATTCTGCATCCTTTACCGGGCAGATCAGCGGATTCGCGGGGGATGGAACACTCTCCAATTCAGACTCAATCGACCTCAAGGACATCGGTTTTGCAACGGCTAAGGAAGCCTATGCGGGGGGAACTTTAACCGTTAGCGATGATGTTCATACTGCGAATCTTCACTTTAACGGCGACTACGTCTTAGACAATTTTGTCCTTGCGAGCGATGACCACGGCGGCACTTTGGTTATTGATCCGCCGGCCTCATTCGACCTTGCCGACCGTTTTCAAGTTGATAATCCGGATGCGGGCTTGCAAGAAACGCATGGGCTCGCGCACGAGAACGACGTCCTCAGGGACACTAGCCACCGCCGACGCGACGCATGATCAGTTCCATTTTGGCGATATGGATCTCATCGGTCTTAATGCGCGGGCGAGCGGTCTGGTCCCCGCGCTTTCTGGCTTTGGGTCTGATCATTTCCAATTTGCTGCGATGGACATCGACGGCTTCCACCAGGCGTCGATAGCCGCCCACCCGTTGGAGTTGGACCTGCACCAGGCCCCACTGCAGGAGATCGTCGAAGCAGCCGCGCCACCCGTCCATGAGGTTACGCCGGTGACCGCCGAGGTCTCGCCGGTGGCAAGTGTGCTCGACGTAATTCACGCCATCCACGCACACACGGCATAGGGCCTGGCAACAAGTCCAAAAGAAAGACAAGCGGGGTAAGTCTCGCCGCTAATTGCGGGTGGCGTTGAAAAAAAGTTCGGTCCGCTCGTCAAGGATAATCGGCCGGCAGATACTTGAGATATCCTCGACGACGCGGTTGAGGCGAATGGCGATAGGGTCCGGATCCGTCAATCGCCGTCCGATGATCTCTTCCCATTTCTTTCGACTCTCAGGCATATTTCCGAAAGCGCGGTCTTCGTAGGTCAGGATCAACATCTGGGCCGCCGATAGGATTTCACTACGAATCTGCAGAAGTTCGATAAAAGGCTTGGCGGTATGGTGGCCGAACAAAGCCATGAATTGATGTTGGCGGGCAATCAATTGCGAAAAGAACTCAGCGTGTTTCCACAGCTGTTCGGCAGGGCGATAGTAGCCATTCAAAGTTCGCGTATCTTCGTCGTCTTCCCACGGTTGCTTCTGCCGGGCTTTTCCATCCTCTCTGAAAGCCGCTGGGAAACGAGACGCATCGATCAAGTCGCGTGCCTTGTAGAAATCAGCTAAAACGTGTTCGGCCAATTTCGTTCGGCGTTTCCAGATCTCATAGGTTCTGTCAAAAGACGTTTTTTCATCAACCAGCATAATTTCCGCGTTGGTGCGGCGTTCTGCCTGTTCGCGCTCAAAAGCTCCGCGTTCGTCTTCAACATCCCGGACAACTCTCGAAGATATCCAAAGGCCAATAATTGCAACGAGTCCGGAAATCACCGCCGCGATGACTGCAGGAACAATTAAAATGCTTGCGGCATCCATTCCGGCGCGTCAGCTAAGGTTGGCGGGTTGCAAGGATATTGTCGGTAATTGCAGCCACTCTTCCCATATACCGGTCGTTATAGAGCCGCGGATAAAATGAACGTCACGCAGACAAATTATCGAAGCGATGCCAATGGCGCCAGCAGCTGGGTCACACGGGTTGGAAAGGCTTCCGCGGCGCCGGTGGTCGCCGAGTATCATCGCCAGGCCGCCAGGGAGAGTGAAACTAAGCTGGGCTAACTAGGGACCTTTCGTTCGTCGACCTGGACGGCCGTCAGGGATCATTCCGATCGTCTCGCCAGGTTGGATGATGGAAATGAATGACGAAGTCGCAGTTGTAGGAGGCAACGGCCTTACCGAAACTGATCTTTCCGACACGGCGCCTGTTCTCGAATGAGAGACGACGGAACGCGTTGAATCGCATCCTTCTCCCGCTTTTCACCGATGGTGTGTTCTAACCGACGATCGAGTAGTCGTCTTCGTTGAAGGTGAGCATGACAGGAGCTCTCGATATCGTGAGACGCATTTAGAAAATGGAACCTGTAGGACGGCTGTCGCAACCGCTGTCATATGCCTAGCAAAACCGCCCGACTCTTTCCGATTGGGGCGTGAACCCTAGCCAGGCTCTGTGCGACTAATGGTTGGCAGGAAATCTAGGGCCCCAATGCCTGCTAGCCCCCGGTCGTAGCCCCTAGCCGATCGGGGGCTGTTTTGGGTGTTCTTAGGACAACTCGCGGATGTTGAGCGGCAGGCTATCCATTTACGCCCTGGGCGCGTGACTGCCGCTGAAACATCGTGACGGCCGGGCTGCAACCAATTCTCGGGGCAGCAATTTTCGCCCATCCGTGGCATCTATGAGCACCGGCTCGCCTTAACGGCGCTATTTGCGGCAACGCAGACGACCGTGATTTTTTTACAACATCCAAAATATTTTGAGCCCCATCGCTTTGCTGAAAGCAATTTGTTACTTTGCTCGTCGGTGGGGGCGCGATTTGGGGGGGCGGCTTTGGGTGACCGTTCGCGAGGCGTTTTGCGTTCCAGGGTACAATCAAACACCGAAATCGGCCATCCGATATGGCAGCTAAAATCGGCCGGCGATCCGGTAGATGAGCTGACGCGTGCTTTGTCCGCTCGGATCACAACAGCTGTGGTCGGGCACGACACCGACGACTGGCCTAGTTATTACGACAGATTGTACGCGCTGATCTGTAAGGTTGTCGCTCAAAGCAAACTCGGCGCTGACGCAAAACTAGTGCTCACCAAACGCCTAATCGACCACGTGACTGACCTAGAAAAGAACAGCGCAAAATCAAAGCTCAGATGTTTTCAACCGGTCTGATAGACCGGCTTCGTTAATGGCCATTGCCTGCGTCTAAACCGGTGAGACATCGATATAAACGAGCGGCCTAAGCTTTCGGGATCATAGGCCCACGTAGTGAATTCATTTGCGAGTTTATGCAGCTACTTCTTCGCGCGGTCGTCGTAAACAACGAGCGCCACATCATTATTTATTTTGATACCAATTCATCGTTAATGTTGGGGGGGCGCACACGACGAAAGCAACATCTTGTGATCATAATCCCTTAGGTGATGGCATGATCCCTGCCAATCCAATCGTTATCATCTACCCATTGCTCAGGTGCCGCGCCCATTTTCGCGGGAACACAGCGAGGGACGGAACAGATGTACTTGCGAAGACTGCATGCTAAGTAAGAAGAGGGCCGCGACTGCGTCAACGGTTTGAATGTTCCAGAGGGTGACATTGCGTTCGCTTGGTTGTGGCGTGCTGGCGGCCTTCTCTTCGATCCTTGCCATGCCGGTTTGGGCACAAGTCGGTGCGTCTACTGATGCCGAACATCCTGCCAGTGCGAGGGAGGCGTTTCGTGAGGGTGTGTTATTGGATACATTCGGAAAATGGCAAATCCGCAAAGGCCTCGTCGACAATACGTATCTCCTAATCGGCGAAAGCACCGGAGACGGGGCCGGGCATTTCTGGCTACATTGCGACCAGAACCACTTAATGATGGTCGCTGTGCCACTGGCCGAACGGAATGGGCGAGATCGACTGCGCTCTCATGCGCTTACGATACGCGCGGACACCGGGGCTGAGCGTGTCATGAACTTCATCGTGTTCGAGAGCTTTGTTGCGGTCGCCATCGAATATGGCGGCGGGTCCAACGAAAAGGTCACTGACTTTATTGAAGTCTTACGAGCCGCTAAGGAGACGATTACGATCTCCTACGCGCACAACACATTTGAATACGACGTCACCCAATTGCCCGCCGCACACGCTCGTTTCCTGGAATTCTGCAATCAGCCGTCGGCACGGTAGGGACTGGAGCGGAGACACGCCTGAGGATGGTCGCGATAGGGAGTGCTGCTATCGCTTGAACCCGTGGAGCTATCAGTTTTGGGGCCCGATAGACTGCCAAGCTCAGGCTAGGATTGAAGCCCGTGTTGATCACCCTATCAGAAGATAGATCCAAACCTATATTGTTCGATGGACGTCGATCAAAACAAATGTATCTGTTATTCGTGCGAGCCGGAGAGCTTCTAGATCTTTGTCTCCCGGCATTCAGCCTGCGATGCGTTCGCACTAGGTTTTCCCTTTCCGGTCGGGCCTAGGGCTGGGTTCGTGAGCCTGTGCGCGCTTTCGCTTCGTACTGTGCGGATGAAAGCGCACGCCCGGGACACTATCGTCGGAAGTAAATTCAATGCCAGCGGCCTCCAACGTATCTCGAATAGCCGCTAGATGCTTGACGTCCTTCCCCGTGATTTTCCCTTCGCCCTCAATCCACTCGATCGTGAAAAGGGGTACGGCCGCCTTCGTCGCTAAAGCGCGTGCTGTCCAACCGACAAAAGCCCGAGCAGCCCGTACCTGAGCCCCTGAAATCATCTCTTTTATGGCTTTACTATTGATTATCGATGTCACGTTTTTCAGTTTGACCGCACCGATTGACCCCTGCACAATCTAATATCAGCAATTTCGAGCCGTGGCATTACGTCAATCCCTACCACCACTACTGACTGCATGTCCACCACCTGAGTCTAGCGAAAGGGATTGAGACCATGAACCCACTCTCCCGCATCAAATCTGTTGCTCAATCGGTCGTTATTTTAGTGCCGCTGACTCCATTCCTGCCGTTCGCTGCTCTTGCCTGGGCGCTCGAAGCGGTCGTTCGCGTATTGGATGGCTTACTGGGATGGATTGCCAGCAAATCGGTTCCACGACGCATGTACGCAACAGCTGAGCGACTTGCCATCTACTACGGCCGTGATGACTTGCTGTGATGATTTGGTAACTCCTTAACCAAAATAAATAGGACAGAGATGGGTCTGACCATTCTGGAATCGTTCTGGGCCGCGCCAACTAGGTGTATCGATTGCACCGAAGGTCGGTTGATCCCTTCCGGTCGCTATCGGGTACAAAGCGGACATTGAGCGCCTCGCGTCCAACAAAGCTCGATTGAGTACAGGCGCTGGTATCTTGCGATGGGCAGCGCCTCGCCTCGGGGCGGTGCGAACAGAAACCATTTGTTCGCACGAGCGTTTCCGCCTTGACAAAAAGTGGATGTCGATCCCTGCCAGACACGAACCCACCGCTGCTTCACCAAGCACAGGGTTGGCTGGCCTGCCTTTGGCCTCGGGAACCGCCGAGCGCGACGACGCGGCACCCATCCGGTTGGTAATGTGATATTTCCGCCACAACCGCAATTTTTTTGCTGTGGGAACCGCTAGTTAAATAATCCGTTGCCACTTCGATGTTCGGGGTGGGGCAATTCCCGAATCGTCCATCAGCGGTCGACTGGTTGCCAGAGCGGCTCCAGAGCGCGCGGGAAAATCATGGGTATTTCATGGACCAGCTTGGGCGACGAGAAGTCTCTCCAATTTTAAAACGATCAACAAATCGATGGGCGTCGCACAAGCGTGAGCCTCGAAGAGGCCTTCTGGAGGGTCCAGAAAATTGCCACAACCCGCAAAGTCCGGACGGCAGAACTCATGGCCACGACAGACTGCGAAAGCGTCCGAGTATTCAGCATCTGCCCTGTTCAATATCCCGCCTGCGCTCTACAGCTGGATAACCGTGACAAAGCTCAGCAAGAGTGAGGGTTAGCGGTCGTGCCCTGGTTTCGTGTCCGCGTAGATGATGTCGATCAGGGGCATGCTTGGTTTGCCACCAATGAGGAGGAAGTGTTCCAGAACTTCGTGCGGCTCAACGGCGAGGACCTTGAAAAGCTTGCACGAAACAGTGGCCTAGATGCTGCGCAGTATCGGCGCAAAATTCGGATTATTAAAGTGCACAGATAGGCCGTGCATCGATGTGTCGGCGTGGAGCGTGCTATCTGATGTAGCGGGGGTGTCTCTTGAATAAGAGTGGCTGGCGCTTCGCGTGTTGCCCTAGGCCAGTCGATGCTGAACGGCGATCGTGATTTGCTTGACCCCAGTGAGGCGCGATTTACAGGCATTGCGATAATAATCGAGGACAAACCGACGAATCTTGCCGCGTAGCTTGCACCTGCAACCGCTCTAAAAGCTGGCGTTCAGTCAAGGGTCCGTTTAAGCGCGCTATCAGATGCCGCGGGAGGATTCCCGCCCTGGTTTCAGAAACACGGCAAGAGTTGTTTCCACCGCGCTCCATGACCATCGCGGTCCCCGCAAGGACTGTTTGATCGGACCTGGAAGGACGCCTCGTCGCACCATCTCGTCAACGGAGTTCTCGGAGATGCTTAATCTTCCGGCCAATTCGGCACGGCTGATGTAGAGCAATTGATATTCTCGTTTTGGCGTCATAGCAGCTACGCTCAAAATAGCTTTTTAGGAAGAGGTCTCTTTTGCCTTTTTCCAATTCAGCATGTTGTCCGCGATCAGCCGCGTGGAGTTCGCTGTGGTCCTGCTAACCTGCGCGTACTCTGAAATTTCCCGTTGTATTCGATCTCCCTCGCTTTCGAGAAAGTCGTGCAGGTGTTGGAGTTCTTGAATTACATTGTGCAACTCGCTTAACGTTGTGGCTCGTTGGGCTAGGGATTCGATATTGGCTGCGGCGTCGGTGGTGGCGAGTTTCGGGTCGCGTCGTGGATGCCGGACATCCTGTCCAACAAACTCGCGGAGCGCGCCTTCAATTTCGGTAATCGACTTGTTGTTACCAGGCTCGGACACCTCGGGCACAACATGATTTATTCGTTGGGATATACTCATGGTTCACCATCTGTTTTGCTGATTGATTGGATTGAGGTCCAAGGTCGGCGGGTTTGCTGAAAAAAGAGTTAAGAAAAGCCGCACGCGGTGCCCGAGGACGGGACTATTTTCCGTTTCGTCGCTGGTCAGCTCGGCTGGGGGCGCGTAGCTCTTTCCGGTTCGGGAGAAATACTTTCAGGGAAGTTTGGTAATGAAATCCGCCCGGCGTTCGCCAACATAACTCTCAAGCGCCGATGACGGAACGAGTTTTGGCGGGCTGTGGTTTTCGCATCACGGGCACATCGATAGGGCGGCATGATCGCCCACCGCTACCAGGTTGACCGTGATACCGCCGGCCCGATTTAACGTTCCCCGCGTCTTCAGGCGATTGACTTTAGCAACCTCGCGTCGATACCGGCATGTTCACGCGACCAAACGTTCTGAGGAGCACATTGAGGGCAGATCCACGCGTCAGTGCTCTCATGCAGCTCAGTCCAACCGGCGGCATTTGCAAGACTGAGATTGCCCGAATGCGAACCGCAATCGAACCAAGCAGTCCGTATTTCATCGTCGTGTGCGGGGCTATCGCACGTAAACTCCAGGGCTTGGCGCTCGCCGCTGATTTTGAATGTCCTGAAACCCATTGTGGTGATCCCTGATTGTCAAATGGGGCGCTCACCTTGCCGATCACCGAAGCCTTCGGCCACCGGACTCCCCAAGCTAACGTATGACGTTGGCATCCGCAGCCGGTGCGTCCGCCCTACGGTATCCCCTTTATGGAACTGGGGCACGCGGGAATGGAGTAGTTGCTCCGCCGCCCCATCGCACCCAATTGTCCCCTGTCCAGAGACCAACACGATAGCATCAATATTTAGCCCTTCAAAAATAATTATGTCACGACGGCAAGTAACTGTTCCGTGCTGGAAACACTGTGCGAGGGATTAAATCAATACCGCCCAAGTAAGATGTGACCGTCATTCGACGATGGCTTTCCCCAAAAATTACTCGCGTACCGTATCGAATTCGTTTTGCGCGGAAATTCCTACCAGACTTGCGACGATCATCTCCGATAGCAAGTGCCATGAGCAGAAGATCGTAATCGAAAGTGAATGACGCGCGGTCGAAGGACCCGAACATGACCGAGCGAAGATTTCATTGGCGGCTGGCTTTTATGCCGAGCCACCGCAAAAGGGCTTGTTATTTTGGCGATGAAAAACGCCATCGGCAAAAGTTAGCGGGACTCATTAAGGACGTAACCGACCGCGACGTGTCATGCGAGACAATCAGTCGCTTCCGCTCGCGCATGTTGCCGAGTTCATCAGTGACGCCGGCGTTTATCGACATCGTTCCTGGTCTCGGGCGTGTCAGTCCCGGCGGGTTTGAGATATCGTGCTAACATCGAGTGCATTAGCACCGCGAGAAAATAACCGAGCTGCAACGCAACGGCCGCGAAGATCACATTATAGGCGCGTCCCATGCCACTAAATTGATTCGCAAACGCTGCGTATACTACCAGCGTTACAAGTGAGAAAATTGCGAACGCACGCAGCGGCAGAAGGAAACCAATCACCGCGCCGATCCCCACAAAGCAAGCAAGACTAAGCATCGTTGGTTCTGCAATTGGAAGCAACGCAACGCTACGACGCTCGACGCCGCCAGCGCCATTAATCGTCCGATATAGCCTTTCGGTGCTGTGCTTGGCGTTCGAGCCCATTGGTGAGCCATAGACGGCAATGGGCCGAGCCCTTTGACCCCGAACATAGAATCCGATCTAGGTGAAACGCGATCCCGGACAATATTAGGTTTGCTGCAGCTATATTGACATCGGTTCGATGCATCCTTGCTTTCGATTGCGCGCGGTGCCTCAATGCCTTTGACCGATTTCTCTGGCTCGGCTTTGGCTATCTGGGATATCAAAAATTATGACCCTGTATCGTTCCCTCTCCTATTAAGAGAGTGGTTGACGATCATCATGCTCGCTTCGAGTGGGCCGCCGATGTGTACCTGCAGCAAGGTAACAAACTCATTTGGAACAACGTAAAAATGCAATCTTGTTACGGACATTCGTCCGGTGTTTGGGCGCCGGTGAGGCTCGCGACTCGGAACGCATCAAATAGTTGAATGGCAGACTTGTGGCGCGAAAGAGCGCGGCGCTCGTCGCGGTCGAGGGCTGCAAGGTTGGACCTCGCCTCGACGTGCGTTGACTGGGTCCGCCATGACGGGAATTGCCAGGCCATGTCGGTGCGCATTTTTGCCCCGTTTTCGCACGCCCCGCGGGGGTTTTCGGCCCGTGCCGCTGCGGGCATTGGCGCGGTGAGCGCGCAGTTTCCGCTGGCTGGTCATGCGGCATCCTGCTGCATGCCCTGGACGGGTGACGTTTCTATAAACTCGGCTTCGACGACGTCATCGCTTGCTTGTCGCAGCGCAGCACCAAAGCTGTCGCGATGCCGTTCGATTTCTCTCAAACCGGCATTCCGACGGACTTCGGCGTTTATGATCATGCGTCGACCCGTTCGAACCTGTCGACGTTGAGAGTGACAAGGCTTGCGCCTGCGCGTGCTCGATGGTCTGGCGCCGTGGAGCAAGGAGTGCGCGCACCCTTCGACCGAGTCCGGCACGCGCGCCCGCCAGCGGTCTGCAAGGTCTTCAGAGCCTATATAGCCCACATCTTTAATCGAGTTCAGCAAAGCTTGCATTCCTTGCCACTCGACCGATGCCGAAAGCGCGACCTTCAGACGGCGCATTCGCAGGTCGAAGCAGATCGGAACACTGGCGACGATCTCACCGGAGTGGGGGCACTCGAACCCTCGGCAGCACCAGAACTGGGCATCGACATTGAGGGCGAATTTCCCGGAAACGACAGTTTTGTGACAACTGTCACTTGCGCACGATCCCCTTTTCTGACATCTGGCGCATTCCTCACAACTAAGGGATGCACCGATGGGTCTGAAGATCATTGAAATTGGAGATACGCGCGCTGCGCTGGAACTTGCGTGTGATGACTCCTCGCACCGCCATACGGGGCGTGCGGCTTGGTTCGATTGCGGGTCACACGAATGCAATCTTATACTTGCCCTAACTACTGGTTGGACAGAGCGGCGCAACGCCAAGGGGATGTGGCTCTGTCCGGAATGTTCGCGCAAGCGGGACGGGCGCACGAGCGCGAAATCGAAAAACGTGCCGGCTAGGAGTCTGACGAGCGTCTGATAGACATAGAAGCCGCGCTACCGCCGGTTGACGGCTCTCATAGGCGCAACATGTGAGTATGCAAATCTACATTGACCACTAGCTGGCCTTGCCGTCGGCCGAGCGTTGATTACGGTCATGGATGGACGGGCCGCAGCAGGCACTTGCCACCCCCCATTTGGCGATATCAGCCTGATCTGGCGGCTTTAGAATCGGGGTACGGCGGCACGGGTCCTGTAGTGGTAGCGTCAACTTCGGCGGCAAGTGCCAGCCATTGGACCGCGAGATTGTAATAGATCCGATGATACTCGATATCCGGCGCGCTTTTAGCCCGCTCGAAACATTTGATGGCCTTAGCTCGAAATTCTTCAGCAACCGACATGGCGCATTAATGTACGCTGGCTGCCATCGGTGAAATATGTCGTCAGATATAGGGCATGGGTGCGGTTTCAACGACACCGAGATGTTCGGCGGCGACGGTAAACCGCACGCGTCGCCGACGACGACGGCAAGGTCGTTAGCCTCGTACGCTCGGACCTGGGTTAAACAGCGGCGAGGCGCTCGGAAGTGTGAATGCTCCAAGAGCGCGCAAAGGGGGCACTGCGGGATGCCTTTGACCGTCGGATGAGCTTTGGTGTTCGTTCAGCGCTGCCGCAGATGCATCAACAGGCCGTCATGCTTTCACCTCCGGTGCCTTTGGCAACCTAGTCCGGGCGATTGCGGCGCGGCGCGTATCTGACACTTTCCGCGCGAGCCTCGCTGCCGATCGCTGCGATTGTCCGCAAGGAAAGCGCCATCCCCCGGCAGGATAGGGACGGGACAAGCCCCGAGATCGCGCCGCCGGGAGCCGATCAAGCGTGCGCAGGTCGACGGATCCGAATTGGCCGCAGCCAGGGCAGGAGAAGCTCAGCCACGGAACGCCGGCCGGGGGCCATCGCAGCGCCGATCGTCGGGTAGAACCAGAGCGCACGCCCGCCGGCCTGGCGCGCCTCCCAGATAGCGACGATCCGCTCAGCCTCAGCGATCGCCTTGCGCTCGGCCTCCTCGCGCTTCGCTTCGGCCCCTGCTCGATCGCGTTCCTGCGGGCGGCGGTTCGGGCCCCTGGCAAAGGCTATCGGTCAAAGCGCAACCGGCAATAGGAGAGCCCCGCGGTGCCTTGCGGGTCCAGCGGGGCTACAAGGAATTGCGTGTGGTACGGCGACAGTAAATCGCAGGCGGGCGCCCCCGGTAGTGAAAATCGGCAACACCCATGTGAAATCGTGCTTGCCTTCCTGATCGCCCGTTCCATCAGCCGCGCGTTTCCTCGGTACGCCGCCTCTGTACGCCGTGCACTTAAAAGGCGCAGCAGATGCTTTCTCGCCGCAACATTCGTGAGAGTGGTTGAATGCAACCAGCGAGGAAGAATTGATTTAATAAATTCGCGAGCGGCAGGAAAATCTGAGGCCCCAGCTTCCTGCCGCTCAGCAGGACAAGACCGCCGGCCGAACGGAACTGCCCCACCAACCCCTAAAGACCACTAATCCTAAATCCGTTCCAATTATTTCCGAACGGCGCAAACTTTACCTGGCGCAGTGTTGCTTGTTTTTCACACCTTCTCCCCAAAAAAAGGTCTAATGGACAAAACGGCAATGGCGCCAAAGTTCGGGCCATAAAAAGCCGCACCGAGATTTCAGAAATCCTATTGCTGGGTGGGGGTCCCGATTGCCTGGCGTGGGGCACGCTATGGTGGGGGTGAGCAATCGGGACCCGCAGCCCATTGGACGCACGACCGATCGACCGTGCCGAAAAGTGCCCCGCCACAGCTGGGGCTCTGGGCGGGGGTCCTCCCGATGAGATGGTGGGGCGAACTCCACAACAATGATCCTACGCCGCGATGGCGGCTAGTGTTTCCCAGCAACAGGGTAAATAAAACGCGCCGCCGTCCCCAATTCGGTGATGAATGCATCGAATAGAAAGCCGCGTCGTCACTGCGACAGTCAGCCTGATCAATCAGCTCCGACCGGTGTAACGGTCTCCGCCGATCACTCGTTCCGACCGGGCCCATTACGCGCACTGCGGCTTCGTCCAAGGGCAATCTATCGGGAATCCTATTTTCTCGTCAGTTCACGATTTTCAACACCGTCAGCTAGCGCATTCCACTGTTCAGCCGTCTTTTCAAGCACGCGTTTACTTTGGGGATCCTTCGTCTTTGCTGCCAGTTCAGCGCATTCAGACGCTTTGGCACGGTAATTGTCCGCTAAAGACGGCATGGTAGCCCGACTATCGTGGATACATCCGGATCATCAATCCATCGCGTTCATGAGGAGCGGTAGCGGGGGGTCTCGCACTTCCAATTTTCCAGACGTGCCAAACATCGGGTTAAAAATGAAACCCAATGGCAACGCATAGACGGCCCGGTTAAGCACGCCAGCGAGGAAATCCGATCTCAATCTATCGGCCGGCCCCCGGGAATGGTAGCCTTGCTACGCGAAGCCGGCCCGATGATCGGGATATCGGCCTCGGTTCGCACGTTCATGCCGGTGGCAGGGGAGGTGGAAAATGTTGAATAGCTTTAAGAGCAAGGCACCCGAGCAGGATAAGAGCGTGGCCGCAAGTGCGGCCGAAGTCATGGAGCAGGCGCAACGTTCGGTCGTTGAACAGGTCGCGCCGAAGCCGGAGCGGACGACGAAAACGGGACCGGACTCTTGCATCGGCTCCGGCATGTCAGTCGTGGGCAAAATTGAATGCAATGGTCCAGCGCAGGTGTTTGGCCGGATCGAAGGCGAGTTGCGCGCCTCGGATCTTCTGATCGGCGATGGTGCACAGATCGAAGGTAGCGTCATTGCGCAGAACGTCACAGTCTGCGGCCGCGTCAAGGGCACCATCCACGCCGTCCGCGTCAAGCTGCAGAACGGTGGTGCCGTCGAGGGTGACATTTTTCATAAGTCGCTTTCGATCGACGAGAACTCACTGTTTGAGGGATCGTCGCGGCGGGTTGAGAATCCGACGGACCCATTGTCGAGCGTTAGCCCGAAGAAAAAAGACATCCAGAACCCGACTCCGTCACCGTCCGTCGGCGCCGATTTGCAGCGGGTTGAATCGGCACGCGCTGAGTGGTCCGAGTCGACGGTCGGGACGAAGCAATAGGGGTGCATTCTGGGCGCTGCGCAGCGATTGCACCTAGGAGGTCGCTCGGTCCCGCTCGGGGGCATCGCGCAACATCACCTGTCCCGTCTTCATCATGCGCGGTCCAGGGCGGGATCCGGTCAACCACCAACAACCGCCCTATCCAGCCCCTAATCAGTGCGGCCCGGACCCCGGACGACGGAGCTGTCGCGACCGGCTGCGCAGAAGCTCGAGGAGAGCCGCCCGGTCATCAATATTCATTCCGGCCATAATCCAAACTCTTGGCTAATCGCCTTTTGAATCCGGTACGTCGTCAGGCTCGATGAAGCGCTCGAATCCGCTTTGCCTGCCAGCGCACCTCGGCTTGCCGTTATTCTCATATTGAGGACGCGTTATGCCGCAGACGGCGCACAGATCGTAAACCGGGTGGAAGGAATGCCCGCCTGCCGTGAGCCGATTTAGCCGGGGAGTTCGCATAGGCCGCCATGAAGGGTGTGCTGGTAGACAACGTTGTACAGGTATGAAATCTCCAACCACAGAGGACCGCAGGTTTGTCTTTGTGGGAACCACCGGCGCGGCCGATAGGAGAACCCTCAATGGAAGGTCGTCCTGGATTGTGACTCAGCCGCAGCGGTTCGGGTAGTGCGTTTACGGCTCAGGCTCCGGTAGTAATGGAGAACGAACAGCCGGAGCGCTGACGATAGGCTCCCATGCCGGCGCCTGCTCTTGATTGTCGAAACGAGAGTTGCGCGCCGGGTGTTTCGAATGTCGGCGATTTCCTTGAGCGCATTCCAGAATGGATCTTCAATGCTCACACTGACATTGCGTCCGCTAATGTTGACGTATCTTCTGACAATTGCTGATTTGCGAAGCGCGCGGTTGGATGGGGAAATTCTCTCCATGGTGGAAGGCTAGCGGCGATGCCCGCCAGCGGACAATTGCCCCAAAAGATATAGGCCGGGCCGGCTCTCTTCCTCCTGCGCTTGATTCAGCCGGACGCCGGGCACGTCAGCGCCCTCGGCCTCCAATGCGGGCTTGATCGCAGTCACTCGATTACCTCGTCGGCGCGGGCGAGGAGTGATGCTGGAACGGTCAGGCCAAGCGCTTTCGCGGTTTTAACGTTGATCGCGAGTTCGTACTTAGTTGGCGCTTGCACTGGTAGATCAGCCGGCTTCTCGCCCTTGAGGATACGATCGACGTAGCCGGCCGCGCGCCTATAGGGGTCAATGTAATCAGGCCCGTAGGAGGCGAGGCCACCGCTGGTGACGTAAAAGCGTGCATAGTAGATCGCAGGCAGTTTGTGCAGGGCGGCCAACTTGATGATCAGATCGCGATGGGCGAGTACCGACGCGCTTGTTGTTACAATCAGACCACCGTTCCCGACGGGCGCGAAGGCTGTGACGGATCGCTCGATCGCACCCCCGTCACGCACGTTGATCGGGGTCAATTCAACACCGAATGACGGCGCTGCGGTCTGGATCGAGCCGAACTGACCTGTCCCAGCGGATATGGCAGGATCTCGAAGGACCGCAACCCGCTTCACGCCCGGCGCGATCTCCATGAGCAGCTCCAGCCACTTTCCGCTCATGCTGTATTCGTACGAGGAGAAACCCGTGGCGTTGCCGCCCGGCCGCGACAGGCTGTCTACGAAGTCGGCGCCGACTGGATCGGCGGCTCCTACGAACACGACCGGCACGCTACGGGTTGCCTGTAACATCGTCCCGGCAGTCGATGCGCCACTGGTCAGAACAAGGTCCGGCCCGAGCGCGACCAATTCCGCCGCGTAGGTGCGCGCACGGTCGGGGTCGCCGTCGGTGAAGCGACGAATGATTTGGATATTACGGCCTTCGGTCCAGCCCAACTGTTGCATCGCTTGCAAGAACGCCCCGATGCGGGCTTTTCCTTCGGGATCGTTCGCGGCCAAGCCCAGGAGCACGCCGATACGCCGGACGCGTTCCTGCTGCTGCGCGCGAGCCGCCACGCGCCAGACCGCCGCGCCTCCCAGACCCGCGATGAACTCGCGTCGCCTCATGCATCCCTCCCGAAAGGATGGCTATTTTAGCCTCCATCCCCGCGTGCGCCCAGCGCATCAGGGGCAGCGTTCGAATTTTTTCGTAGCAGCAGTAATGGCCTCGTCGTAGGCCCGCACAGCAGCGTTGTAGGACGCCGCCTGTTCTTGTTGATCGTCGGTGTGGACGCTAGCTGTGGCGTGCTTCGCGGCGACCCTTAGCTTCCTCAGATCAGCTATCAGTTCGTGAAGAACAACCTCACAAGGAAATAATTCATTAATCGGCAGCTGCGTCTCACTTCGAGCAGGCGTAGTGCCCGAAAAGAGGGCAAAAAGACCAAAGAGGGTGAAGATCGGTTTCATCTTCAAGTATCTATCTGGGCCGGACAAACACAAAGCGAACCACTCCACGCAGTATCGCATCGGAGTTACCGTTAGCGCCGCCAAGTAAGAAGCCAGCATCTCCACCGACTAGGGTAAAGGTAACTAATTCCCCAGTATATCGCGCGACAGGTTTCATCGCGATTTGGAGGAATTCGCCGAGCGGCTGGTCGAGATAATTAAGACGCAAAGCCGGGCCGACTTCGGCCGGACACAGTTCAAATCCTAGCGAAACGGCCCGAACATAAATGTCGCGGAGCGAGGCCTGGACAGTTGCTTCCGGTTCAATGTCGTTACCAGAAGCCGGGTCACCAAACCCAAGCTCAGAAACCGAAAGGACAACAAGGTCTAGTTCAACTGGTGCTTTGACAAATGGGAATGCGGGACGTCCCAAAATTTCGTCAGCCTCGTCGCCAATCCACATGGGACAAGGCGCGGTCTCGATCGCCACGCGAATAGCATTGACGCCTTTTGAACCGCCTACGTTGATCGTTTTCCAAACTTGGACTTCGTTAGCCCCCTTGACCAACTGAGTTTGTTTTGCCGCGTAGACAGGATCGCTCGAAGGAGCAGTCGAGTTGGAGCATTGCGACGTTGAGTGTGCTACCCCCTGACCCGCGAACAAGGCGATAGGGACAAGCAACAAAAAGCGGCGGATGCACCGCCTGATAACTGAGCGCAGCACCACGGCCCCCGAAGTCCTTGGCCATCCGGCTGCAATCATCGTGCCTTCATACCGCCCCCGTCCATGTGACAAGGGTCACAAACTGCCGAATTATTTCGCGAGTAACAGCTGGCGTCGAATCGGGAGGTACTTTGCGTCTGGCGTCGGCTTGCTACCGTTCCTGCGCTCGCTCGTTCGGACCCTTGGACGGGAGTATTGCCGGTCCCTGCCGCGTGATGGCAGTGTAGGGTTTATCGGCGAATTGTGGGGTGGAGGGCGATAGTCTGCCGTTGTCCAAACTAGGCTGAGTATTGCGGCACGTCACTCTATCTGAAGATAGTGTAGCAATACAACGTTCGGTAGATGCCGGGGTGCCTTTCGCAACTGCTCAGTGCCCATCAGCCTTGGCCTGCGCTCCGCGTTCCCTCCGTCTGATTTCCTGCTCTTGGCGGTCGAGAAACCCACGTAGGTCATTGATTAGCATCAACTGACCCGCAGGTGGCAGAGCCTTGAGTGCGTTGGTCACGTTGGTGATGCAATGTCCAAACCATGTCATATGGGGCAACGTGCATCAACGCTTGCGGGTTAGAATGCGGAACAATATGTCAACATATGAAGGCGTGTTCATGTGAACCTCCGCAACAACAGCGTTGAACCGGCTCAGTAACACTTCAACAAATACTCAGAGCAACAGATGAGTTCCCGTCGTAGTATTGCAAGATTGCTGCCTGGTTAATTTTTCGTCATCAATCTCGGGGGTAGCAATAGCTTTCGATCTCGACGGGAAAGTCTCCGCCCGCTTAATTGTCGACCGGCGAATAGCCTCCAGCAAACGTACTATCCTGTGTGCCCTTGGGAGGAGGCATGAGACGGCGGGAGTTCATCGCGGCTCTCGGCAACGCGGCGTCGTGGCCCGCAAACTAATGCGGTAGACTACGTCGTCGATCACTGATGACATTACCAATGGCAAAACCCGAGCGACCTATCGTAATTAATAAGCACGCGACTAGGCGGCTGTACAACACGCAGACAGCCACATATGTGACGCGTGAACATCTTGTTGCAATGCTCAAGGGCGGCAAAGAGTTTGTCGTCTACGATACCAAGAGCGGCAAGGACATCACTCATTCTGTGTTGATCCGGATAATTCGCGAACAAGAAGCCGGAGAGGGGCAACCCCTCCTGCCCTTTGAGTTTATGCAGCAGTTAATTCGCTTTTATGGCGACGCACTCGGGATGTTATTATCGTGTTATCTAGATTTTTCCATTGGAACGCTGGCCAGCGATGAGTTGCGCAATCGGATGGCCCAATCTAACGCTTCGATGGGCGCTATATTAGACGAGCAGGTTCATCAGAACGTTGAATTGTTTAAGCGACTGCTCGCAAGTTTTACCCCGGTCGCGTTAACTGACCGCAGGGACTCTATAGCTCCAGACCATCTCCCGTTTAGATCAAAGTCGAAAACGAAACTGCGCAACGACAACGAGCGGGATTGATTGGGTAGGGAATAAGCCCAAGCGACCGGCGCGGCCTCGTCCGCCTAATGGACGAACCTCGCGAGGTTAGAAAGACCGGCATCGTGGCGGTCTTTTCTTCACGGCCGCTCCGCAGTCAACATTTCAAGCCGGGCGAACGGCATTTGGATTCTTCGGTCAAGGGTTGGCTGCCCTTCAAGCCGCATTAGAGGCGGAGGGTGTCGAGTTTACGAACAGTAAGCGGGGCGACTCCATCCGAAGGACCGACAACGGGAAATGAGCGGCTTAATATCGTCACCCATCCGTGTGTTGGTACAGAATCCCGCCGTCCCAGCCTAGCAATCAGCCAAAGCTTCAAGTGAGATCAATCGGCGACGGGGGGGAAGCGCCGCTGCCTCAACCGGCCACGATGAACGGTCATTGAGGCGCGCTCCTGATTGACAGTGTCTCGATAACTACGCCCCGCCGGTAGCGGGGCTTTTTCTTGCTCACCGCGTCGCTCGGCTGGTTTCGCTTACGGGCCACCGGCCGTCCGGTCAGCCGGGCGGTCGGCTGCGGCGCTCGGCCAGGGCGCGATAGTGCGCGAGCACGAAAAGGCGGATCGCGGAGGAAAGGTTATTATGTTGGCGATCGCTGTCGATGGATGAAACGATTGTCGCCGTGGTAACGCGCCGCTCTGTGGCGATTTCCCGGAGCGCATCCCGGGCTGCCCTTGTCGTGCTCGCCGCGTCGAACGGCTCAATATTAGGAATCCCGGGCGTAAACGGCTGAGTAGGCGGGTTGTTCCCCCATGCCACGAGTTCTGGGAGCCCATGTTGCTGAACAGCCACAGACGAGACGGTTATCGCGGTTAGCGGGCTGTTCAGCTTATCTCCCGAGCAGGTTACGTCGGCTTTCCGCTATGCACGGGTGACACTGGGTGGCACTCCGCACCGGTAAGTCACGCGATATCAAAAAAAGCTCGGTCAGAACTCATGAGGCCGGTCCGTGCTGCGCGTGGGGGCGCCGAACGTTGAGGCGCGCCTTATACCAGTAATCGAAATCCTGACGGATGTTAGGTCGTGAGGCTGAGCACCGAGCATTGGCGACGGGCTCGTCCTGATTGCGACCGGGCCGCACATGAGCGGATGCGGGGTGGCGCGGCTCACTCCCGATGCACAAATGCAAAAGACGCCGGAATGTCGCCAAATGCAGGACAAGCTGGCCGTGGATAAGAGCCTGACCGCCGCCCAGGCCGCGGAAAAAGCCGGGTGTGGAAGCCGCTTTCCTGGGCCGTAATTGTCGATTCGCGCTCGCCCTGTTCGCCCGTTATGTAAACCGCCCATGCTCTGGCGCTCCTCCGCTCCCGCTCGCGGCTTCATCGAACCGTGCCTGCCGACGCTTGGCCATACGGTGCCGAGCGGGCCGCAACGCGTCACGAGATCAAACACGACGGCTACCGGTTTATGTGCCGTCGAGACTGCGATCACCTGCGCGTCTTTATCCGTGTATTATCGGCCAGATTTCACCGAACCATTCGGGGACACACATGGAGCATTTTGTGGTAGACCGCGCGGAGGCGAGGGGGGACGAAGAAGGGCGTTGAATTGGTTCTAACCATTCCAACTGAGAATCCTCCCTTCGTGTGCCTGCTCGAGCCAGACATTGCATCGGCGGTTGGAAGTCAGATGGTGACAAAATCAGAGCTGGACCGACCCAGAACGTGAGCGCAGCGCATGTCGCGGCCGTTGGACTAATGTGGTGAGCCGAGGCCAAGTAGATCGGCAAAGGTAGGTATAGGGGAAGCGGACATGACGGACGAGCTTGACGATTTGGGAACGGACCGGACCCGATCGAAACTTAGCGTCCCCGAGAAGGGCGAAGGCCATCAGATCGAGCGATCAACGACGGGCGAATTCATGGTATTTTGGAATGGGCAGGCTGTATACGAGAACGGTCGAATTAGAAAATTCCAGAATGGGAACGAAGCACGCGACTTTCTCGCCCGCTGTGACGCTGCAGGGAAGATTATCCACTAATCAGATGCTGTCGTCCCAATCGCCGTCATTGTAGGGCAAGGCCGCGGGTCAGGCTCGTGCGGCAGCGACGCTTTTTCCGACCCCACTTTCTGATGCGGCAAAGCTCCGAGTTTGGGTCTATGTCGGTGACAAACCCACGCAGTTTATCCATTTGGGTACAATTAGGGCTATATCCAACGTTATATATCTTGGCTCCAATTGATTGCGTATAATTTATATTGATGGGCTATGGGGCATTTGCGGAGGAACCGCAGTGCTTATCGAAACAGAATATGTCCGCCTTCAGGCGGTGTTTCTTGCAATGGCTAAACAATCGGATCTACCCCTCGAGCAAGCCCGCTGGGTTGCGCTTACTCGAGCGTGCCAGGAGTTGCTGGTTGGTGAGACGCCCTCGAAGTTGAACGTCGGCGCGCGCCGGCATCGGGCGGCGTGATCTTGCTCAAATGCAACTGCAGGATTTTATGATTATCGCTAGCTGCGGCTTTGTCGTCGCGAGCGTGGCTCCGGCTATCGCGGCGTCATCGTGCCGATTTTCAAAATACAGAAGCGATAGACCGAATTGGCGCGGCTTCATTCGATGATCTCGGCGGCGCTGGCGAGTAGCGGGTGCGAGAAACTGACGCCTAGCGCTTTTGCTGTCTTCAGGTTGATCAGGAGTTCAAATTTAACGGGCTGATAAATCGGGATGTCGCCCGGTTTGGCCCCTTTGAGAATTTGATGCACGTCATCCGCCATGCGCCTGAGCAGCTCCGCGAGATCTACGGCATAAGCCATCAGCGCACCGGCCTCAACGTAATCGCGGTAAGGGCACATCACCGGCAAGCCGTTCTTACTGGCGAGCGCGGCGATCAGCTGGCGGTTAGCGTAAAGGTCCCCTTCTCCGCTGATTAAGACCGCGTCGGGACGCTGCTGCTCCATCGCAGCGAAGACGCGCTCGATCTCCGACGGAGTCCCCTTCTGCGGAAGCATAAAAACTAACGAAATTCCCAATCGGCCTGCGGCGCCGCTCAAGACCTGCTCAGGAGAACCTTCCCATCCCTCGCGCATACCAAGAAATGCAGCCTTGGTTGTCGAAGGGATCGCTTCCTTTAGTAGCTCAAGGCGCTTACCCCAGATCTCGATTCCGGCATCCAGGGTGATGCCCGTAAGGTTACCGCCGGGATGGCCCAGGCTCGTGAGCAGCCCCGCTTTCAGAGGATCTAACATGAAGGCGACAATCGGTATTGTGCCGGTTATGGCCTTAAAGACGACCACGACGGGGTTAGTTCCCGTGACGATCACATCCGGGGTGCGGGTCACTATCTCGCGAGCCAAATCAGCATAGCGCTCATGATGCCCCTCGGCGGAGTAGCGCTCGATGATTAGATTTTCTCCTTCGATGTAACCTAACCGGCGTAGCTCAGCGAAAAATGCCCGCCATGCGCTCCCACCACCCGTTTCGGTAAGTAGGGTCGTCGGGATTGCCGGATGGAAAATCGCTATCCGGCGCTGTGTTGCGGGCTGCTGCGCCCGCGACGTGAGCGGCCATGCCGCCGCCGCGCCGCCGAGTCCCGCGATGAACTCGCGACGTTTCATGTGCTCCCTCAAAGCACTCCTGGTCTAATGCTAAAGGGTAGCACTTTGCGACCGTGCCGCGAGCGAGAAATGGCACAAGACCGGCCCCAAATTTCATCACGCCCGATGTCCGAGTTGGGCTCAAAAGCGGAAAAACTCGGAATGAGCACAATATATTAAATCCGCTTTGCCCGAAGCGGACCTTCCAATGTCTGCGCATTTGTGAGTGCACCCCCTGGTCAGAGGAAGTTCTCAGGGAAGTAAGGCTGGTTGGGCGGGTTATCCTTCGGTTTGGGCGCACGTCGACATAGCGGCCGTACCGCATTGCGCGCACACGGCCTTCTTGGCAAACCAGGTCACTTCGATATCGTCCGCAAATTTGGACACGTCGATCAGTCCTTCGTGACGGCATGACGGGTTGAGGCAATGCGCGACAAGCTGCTGCACGCCGAGATGGCCGGCGGTTTTTGTCATTTGGGAGCACAATTTGAAGTTTCGTGAGGGACGGGGATTCACCTGGCTGGGTACAAGGCCGCCGCCCCAGGGGGAGTGGAGTTCGCAGTCCTTCCCCGCCAACGTTAGCGTAGGAGGCGCCCAGGAAAAAGACGGCAGCGTTCAGGTCGCGGCCTTTTGGGCAAAAGCGACGGCGCAATCGAAATTCCGAGACAGCCAGCCCTTAGCGCCGCACCGTTCCGGCAAAACTCATCTGCGCGGGCTGTCCTTCCAATTAGGCCGCACGTCTACATTTTTGCCGCCGCACTCGCTGCACATCGTGCGCGACTGGAATGACGGAACCTACTTCATCGGGGTAATCATCTGCACTGAACACGGCCTCGTGCCTCCATTCCGCGCTAAGGCAATTTACAGCGAGCCCGCGCACGCCCAAACGACGCATATGCCTAGGTCCATTGGTAGACCGCGCGGCCTTCGCTTGGATGCCATACCCGATACCGTCGTAAAAAGCGTCTAGTTCAAGCGGTCGCGTTGCTCTTTAGCGCTCTTGAAAAGTCGGATTAAATCGCCGACTACGTTGATCCGTTCGACATCGTCATCATGCAATTCTAGCCCCGTCCAATCTTCAACGAAAATCACCAACTCAAGACGATTGAGCCAGCCAACTCCGAGATCACGCGCGAGGTCGGCTTGATCAGAAACACGTTTGATATCAACGTCTAGGTGGTCGGCGATCAGCGCGCGAATGTTGTCGCCGGTGCAAACCCTCGACCGAAACTCACGACTTAGCCAGGTACCGTCAGTGCCTATGGTTGTCATGAATCGCTCCCCATTCTTACCGGGGTTATTCAATCAAACAATTCGCTCAACATTGGGGCCTCAGCGAAGATTTTCTGCGTGTGACAGTAACGCCACATGCTCCAACGACACCGGGCAAGCTTTATACCCGTCCAGCGCCGTTGCTCGGCATCTTGGTTGCTGCACCGGATCGTCACGAGCAAGCCCTCTAAGAACCCGGGAACCGGCCGTCGCCAAATTCTCTGCTGCATGCCGGTCATCGGGGAGGGTGGCGCCGTCGTCCCACCAACATCAGTATGACCCATTCCGGCAGGTCCTGGTCTGGACGTACGTGACGGGCAGCTAAGAAATGGCTAGTTGGATTAATGCGGCGGCAGTCTGGAAAGAACCTCTAAACTCCACCATACGAAATAGGCTGCGAATACAAGGCCCAATCCGATTTTCAGCAATTGGATGATTAGCTCATCTTTTTGCATGTTCGACTAGCGCCATTGCTAACTGATGAGGCGAACCAGAACCTGGAAATGGCCGGGTACTGGAAATAGCGCTGCAAAGACTATTAGTGCAGCCATGAGGGAGCAGGGTACGCGGCGGACCGCGGAAGAAATGATCCGGGAGATGGCGTCTCGACAAAGATCCTAATGTGTCCTGGATTTTCAGGCGCCTGTCGCTTGTCTGCGACCAGCCGTCGAGCAAGTTCCTGCTAACCGTGTTTGCTGCTTGGGCTCCCTCGTTAAAGTAAAGCTAGGCACGTAAACAGTATCAAGCGTTGCTGACCGTCCATGGTACGTGCAGCGCGTTTGATCCAGCGCTTATTTGTACTTCGATCATCTCTGTGAGGACGACGATGGAAACCAGTACCGTTTTGTTAAGCCTGAGAGCCAATGTAGAGTCTCGCGATGGCGATTTTGGAGATGTGTTCCTAGATAGGGCCAAACCCCACGGTATGAGCGAGCGGACGTTCCGTTCTTGTCTATCGGACCTGATTAAAAGAGGCCTGTATGAGCCAGTCGACGGCTTCGCTTGGGGGCGTGTTCGAATTTAGTAGAAATCTGTGCCTCTATAGGTCAATGAGCGTCATCAGGCGTCGACGCCAGGAGTGACCAGAGCGGGTCCACGAAATGCTTGTTTTGTGGACGCCATGTGCTTATAGACAACTTTCCAAACAGGAAACAAATCTATGGCTACCGCTCGAAAGAAAACTAACGCGCGAACCAACCGGGCCGCTTGGACAAAACAACACGTCAGCGATCTCAAATCACATTCGCGAAAGAAGACGCCCGTAGTCAGAATTGCGAAATTGATGAAGCGCACCCCAGGTGCTATCCGCCAAAAGGCCATGAGTTTGGGGATCAGCGTAGGTCACCGTCAATAATGCTATCTTGAAAAGCAGATCCCTTTGCCGCCCAGGAGGATCAATCGTGAAGATGTTTCTAGCAGTTATTGCGTCAATATTTCTGGTCTCCTCGGCTTTGGCCCAAAGTGCCTGTGAGACTCAGGCCGTCGGCAAGGATGGAAAGCCGCTGTCCGGGGCTGCCAAGACCGCATTCGTCAAGAAGTGCAAGAAAGACGCGTGTGAACCGAAAGCGGTAAGTAGTGATGGTAAGCCCCTGAGCGGCGCGGCAAAGAGCAGTTTTATGAAGAAATGCCAGGCCGATGCATGAGGTGCTGTTAACTCGCCTGCGCAAACCGCCGCGCTATCGTTTGATACGTTCAGATTCAAACACTCCGAGGCCAACAGAAAAAACCACCAAAGGGAGGGCCCGCGTCATGCCAGCAAGATGCTGAAAGTGCTGGAACGATAGCGCGGCCATGCGATGGTTGCTGCCGCGCAAATCGCCATCATCTTAGTCTCCCACGAACTCTGACTGTTGACTGCGCTTTTCAGAGTATGAGGGTTTATGCGCTCAGTTACGAAGCAAGGGCTGTGACCTGCCGCACACATATAAGATTAATATTTCTCGGGGATTCGCGCCTTTAAGAAGCCAGCCAGTGTAAATGCCCAACGGCCGGTGACCTCTCGATGCTCCAACCCAACAAGTTCGAGCTGGGGGGCTTCATTTGATCACATCGTCTGCGCGGGCCGGCAGGGTCTGCGGGATGTCGAGTCTCGGGTGCTTGTAGGCGAGGGCCGAGTGTCGTTTGAGACATCGACAATCACGCCGACATTTGCTGAGCCCGGCCGAAGCCAGTTTGGCTATGTCTAGGAGACCCGCCGTTGCCGCCGGCAACTCCACCAAAGAAAGGTTTGCGAACTTATTACTGCAGCAAAAATCAGTAGCCCGGTTGCTGCCGCCATTGTGTATACCTCATTTCCGATAACCGAAACTGACGCCACCAGCGCTCTCGGTCAATCTCGCGTATGGTACGTTGCTGCACGGGCGCGCTGGATGCGCTCACCTGAGAAATTCTTGTGGGGGTGGCGAGCGGCAGGAACATCTGAGCCCCAGCATCCTGCCGCTCAGCAAGAACAGCTTCCGGCCGTATGGCCCCCGTCCCCGCCATCACCGCTTGACCGCAACAATTGACGCACCGTGAAATCGGTTCCAGTCCATCGCGTTCGGAACCGTAATTGTTTTCTGTGTTGCCTTTTTCCCACACTGATCGTCGTGGGCCAAAAAGGAAGGCCCCGACTAGAGACGGGCAACCGGGGTTGAACCTACGCTAATAGCGCCTCCGTGACTTAGCGGAGCTGGCTGGTGCGGTTTTCCGGCGCTACAACCCCCCTTAGCGCTCAGTGGGCAACAACCGTTGCGACAATTCCTGCGACTATTGCGGCCAACGTTAAGCCCGCAACCGCGAGCGTGCCCCAGTAAAGCCAATCTTCCCATTTCTTCCGGGTCTTTTCTTTCTCTCGAAGCCACCCGACCACAAATTGACGCCGATCTTCTCCTCCTATTGAGAGTTCGCGAAGTTCGGCGCGCACTTGCGCTTCGTCGGCTGCCTCCAGTTGGCGGCGGAGTTCCGCTTTCCATTCCGGCTCGGTCATGGCTCCGTCATTCTGACTTACCTTAGGCGAGTAGTCATCGATCAAACTCGATCGAGCTCGCGCATATCGCCGAGCCTCATCGGCCGACCGCCTGAGGGCGTGGTTCGACAGTGGTTCCCTCTCCGGAAGCGCTTGGCTAGCGGTCACCGTCGGCTGGAAAGAGTATCGATGCAAAGGCGTAAGCGCATGGCTATGCCCGCGCTGCTCCGACGCGAGTGCCCAAAGGCGCGCATCTCGTCTCGCCAGGGCGGTATGACGCGAAGCGCGTCGAGCGTCGCAAGGACGGTGTGGATAGACATTTTCCATTCCTCTCGAAGCTTCGCGAATGGAGCGTTGGAGTGAATCGTGGCGGGCAGATCGACTTCCACCATCGGCACGAAGGTGCCGACCCGGAATTCGCGGCACGGGACACGCGGACCGGAGTGCCTGCCTGTTGATAGCGTCATCGGAGCGTCACGCATTCAGCGGACAACAGCATCCCGATCGCCATGACCGTCCCCGCGGTTTAAACCCCACCCTTAGTGGAGCCCCACCCACTTTGGCGATCGGGCCTGATGCCCGAGGGGCCGCGCTCAGATGTGTTGGGGAATATCGAATAATTCTAACACTGCTATGTTGAATGACACAGCGTGTCGTTGCGAATTGTGCGAAGGACGAGCGGCAGGAAAATCTGAGGCCCCAGCTTCCCGCCGCTCAGCAGGACAAGACCGCCGGCCGAACGAAACTGCCCCACCGACCCTTGCAGAACAGGCAAAGCGGCGGGGGTCAATCTATCGAAGGATAGAATGCACAACTTTTGCCCCGCCCATTGTGGCGGGGCTTTTCATTTGCGCTGAGACACTCAAAGACCCTCGAGCTGCGCGATTGCGCGTAGAAGTTGCGGTGATGCCCCAGCAGAACGCCGAGATCTTTGAGATCTTGCTCTGTCAGATCGCCGATGACCGAGAGGTCGATAGCGTTATCGGCGAAGCGTCGGGCATATTCGGACAAACCGAGCTGTCCGAGCCAGTCCGCGATCTTTTGCATCACGACTTTCCCCCTACCACGCTCCCGACATAACGCTCGCACGCTTCTGCCTCTCATTGGACCGGAACTGTGTTGTGCATTCTGCATCGGTGGTTCTTCCCTCGCGCGCGACAGCGCGCTGGCTTAATGATGACCGACGAAGCCCGATCCCCGATTGAGATGCTACTAGCCGTTGCGCAACCTGCCTTTTGATATACCGCGCAGAGCGATGGTGTTTAGAAACCGCGCACCCCACGTGCGCCAATCGCGGCAACAAAATCGACCTGCGTTGCGAATAAGCAGACGGTGCAGCAGAATCCGCTTACACCTACAAGGCGCAAGCGGAAATAGTCAGCAGTGATTCTTTTGCGCGGCCCAGGAAAGAGCGAGAGCCCGACCGGCAAACAGTGGCGATAACGGGAAGAAACCGGACGGCGATATAGAGGCTAATGAGCAGACTTCCCGACCGGAGATTTGTCCCATGATCCGAATAATTTCGATCCTCACCACTGGCATTTCGCTGGTTCTAACGAGCGTAGCTGCCGCACAAACGATAGCGCCCTTGCAGCAACAGCATGTGGGCCATTCCTTTGACGACGCCGAAAAATGGGCCAAGGTGTTTGACGATCCGCAACGCGATGCCTTGCAAAAGCCAGACGAAGTTCTGGATGCGCTGCATTTGCAAGGCAGGGATAAGGTTGCCGACATCGGCGCCGGCACCGGCTATTTCAGTGTTCGAATCGCCAAGCGTGTCCCGGACGGCAAAGTCTTCGCAGTCGACATCGAACCAGACATGCTGCGCTATCTTAGCGAGCGGGCGCACCGTGAACATTTAAGCGTGCTTGTGACAGTACGGGCTACCGCGGACAGTCCTAACATTCCTGAGGCGGTCGACGTCGTTCTGGTCGTGGATACTTATCACCACATCGAGAACCGCGTTTCCTACTTTGCCAAATTGAGGGATTCTTTGGTGCCGAACGGGCGGGTCGCGATAGTAGACTTCAAGCTTGACGCACCTGAGGGGCCACCGCCCGAATACCGCCTTCCACCAGAAAGAATCATCTCGGAGCTCGACGCGGCTGGATATTCGTTAGTCGAGACCCATAAGTTCTTGCCGAGGCAGTATTTCCTTGTGTTTCAACAGAAGGGTTTGTGAGCGGATCTCCCCTCGAATGCCGATGTGCAGCCGAACTGGAAGGAACATTCGCGGCGCGAGAGCCTGACCGGGAGCGGCGCCTGACGATCACGCTCCACAGTCTTTGAGCAAGGAACCGAACTTCCGAGCCTATGAACCCGAGTTCATCGATCCAGCGCTCTAAACGACCATAGGCGCCCTCTGAATGTCGGGGAAACCGACGGCGCACAATATTCTCTAGTTCGAGTTCGAGGGCCAGTTTCAGCCACTCAACCCAAAGGTCGTTCAGTATTTCCTCGTGTTTGCGAGGGTCGCACAGCAGGCCCATGCTGGCATGTTGTAAAGTCGCGATTCCCTCCTTGCTCATCCGCCTCCCCATTGGCCCCACGGTGAAAGAAGACGCGCTCGCCGAAACGGCAATTCGCAAGCGGCAACTCAGTTACAAGGATTACGGATATCCTGACAAAGCGAGGTTTCCGCCACCAGTGCAAAACAGCCACACTGCCGAGAAAAATCTCAACGGTTGGCGTTCGGAGATATGAGCGAGAGACGTCTAGAACTTGGCGCCGAGGCCTGGTGATGGATGCCGTAGATCTCATTGTGGGTGACGGCGGTTTGTTCGAAGAACGTTGCGCCGATTGTCTGATGGACAGGGCCGCCCGTGGACAACTCGAACGCCGAAGGGACGCAACTCGTAACATCGCAGGTCGTCACCGTTGCAGACCACACCCTCGCCGTCGAGTGTCACAAACTTGACCCGGAGCGCCGCCAATGCCTGTGCGATTAGCGGTACACGGTCAGTCCAATCATGACCACGCCGCGAGAACACGCGCACGCGATCGCCGTCGCGCCGGCAGATGAAGCGGAAGCCATCGTGTTTGATTTCGTATGCCCATTGCGACCCGAACGGCACCGCATGGCCGAGCGTCGGCAGGCGGGCTCGATAAAGCCGACGGGGCGGCGAGCGTGCCACCGAGGAGTGTGAATGCCATTGCATCGTAGATTATTTACCTCCGGTCGAACCGAACGCAAATCTCAACCCGGAACTGAAGGCACCCTTACTCGGTTGATGTGTTGTGTAGGAAGGGAGGAACACAGATGCAGCTTTCCGAAATCCATGACTACGCGCGTCGGCTCACAGGGGCATTCGGTCCCGAGGCCATTGCCCAAGCGGCCCAAAGGGCTCGCAAATGCGAAGAACTAGGCGACGACGACCAGGCTGCAACGTGGCGCGCGATTGAGCGTGTCCTGACGACCTCGCGCGGGCCAAGTGTTAGCTAGTTTTGCTGCTCTGCCGTCAACATTTCGAGCTTGGCGAATGGGCGCATTAGGCGAGCATCGCCGGCACGACACTGTTCTGTAGTCACTTCGTTCTGTGGTCACTTCGAATCCACCTTGCTACGCCTTCGGTACAACCCATATTGGCCTGACCCCTGATCATGGTGCCGGAAGCAAGGTCGTCGCGGCCATTTGCTGATCCCTGCTGCGTTCTGCCGTTGGTGAACCTAGTCTCGATGTTGAGGGAGGATCACTCTATCTGAAGATAGCGTGGCCGGATATCGTCAACAAATAGAGCATCGCTGGGAGACCGACCATGAAACTCATCGGAATTATCGTCGGAGCAGCGTTACTGACGGCGGCGCCGTTGTCGCTACAATGTACGCCGAGGAAAGCGGGGCTATACATTGACACAGCTGAGGCCCGAGTAATCCACCGCCGGCGTCCATACTACGGCTACTACGGCGCTCCGTATTACGGCGCCGCTGCCTATCCGCGCCTATTCGGATATGGTTATCCGGCTCCTTACCACGGGTATCCGCCCTACGGCGTCGCGCCCTATCCTTATTCCCCCGATCCGCCGACAGGAGGGTTCTTTATGGGGTCTAAGTGATTGCTTAGCTATCGCATGAAGGCTGGCGCAAATAGTTCAACCAAATTTTATCGCCGAACCTAAGCGACGCCATTCAGATAGGGAGGGTCAGGGTCAAGCGTAACTTCACTACCCGCTGGAGTGCCGCCTTTCCCGCCCTAGTCGCCTCAGCCATCGTTTGAAAGTGGTCCGATGATCGCTCAACTGGGATGGACTTGCCAGGACGATAAATCTCCCAACGCCAAGAGTTGTGCGGCTTTCTGTTGCGTCTCACTGCAATCGAATAATCGGCGGGATCAGGATGTTCTATCATTAGACTCGCCGGAATAGTCGCGGCAGGGACCATTTGCTGATCCCTGCCGCGTGATGGCAGTTGGGGTTTATCGGCAATGTGGGGTGGGGGCCGATAGTCTGCCGTTCCCAGAACTAAGCCAATGCGGAAGACGGGTCACTCTATCGAAAGATAGGTGACTGCTTGATGCAGTGCACCCAAACCTCCATCGTCAGGTATATGTCAATGGAATTCGGGGCCATTTACTGGCTCGTTGATGAGCCACTTCACACCCCGATTTTCCCTCTGTTGTTTCCCTCTGTTGATATGTCATTATTGAATTACCGTTGCATTTATGCCGATCTGAGTTGAAGGAACTGCGGCAATCCCTGTTCGTTGGCCATGCGGCGGGACAGTTCCGCCTCGCGTGGTCTTGCCCTGCTGGGCGACGGTGTCTGGGGCCAATCCGGGCACCGTCGCCCCAAGATTTCTGGGGCAAAAAATCCCAAATCTTTGGTGAGCAATGCGTCGATGGATCGACGAACTAAGTTTTCGCGCACGTGTCGTACTGATGGTCTTGGTCGTCGCGATCGTGATCGCGGTGGTGACGTGGGATATGATTTAGATGTCCTTTTAAGTCGCATCACGGCTGGTGATGGCCTGGTGGGTGATCCGAATTTCAATGATCGCCTATATAGTGTGGTGCATGCTGGCTGAGGTCCTGACCGAGTTGCAGGGGCTATTGTGACCCGCTGATCTGCTAGTGGGGCCAACTATTTTCCGCTTGCTGCATGGCCGAGCAACCCGGCGGTCCAGATGCTGCTCGGCTTTGCTGGCCTCGGCTACGCGTTCCGCCGATCACGCCGCCAGGAGCCCGCCCAGCGGGATCAAATAGAGCTGCCTAAGCGGGCCGCCAGCAGCAAGCGTGAGCCGGCGCAGTCGGTCCAGACGCGATGATGGGCCAAATCAAGCAGCGTCGGCCACCGGGCGCTGAGGCTTGGCGGCTGAGCTAAGCCAGGTGGCGGGCGACAGGCTGACTCCGTCGCGCTTGTGTCGCCTGGCGGTCTGTCCGGTAGATTATTTTCAATTCTAGCGCCGCGGCGTCAGCTACGAACGCCGCGGCGTCAGCTAACTTGGCCCATCGGGCTTGCACATCGGGCAACTGGGACTGCCTGGCCATGGCGACGCACGCCATTTGCAGGCGGAGGTATTCATCGGCACGCATGGGTTGGCCCCCTAAGAAGCAATGTACTCTACACGCGGTCGCGTCGTCCATCCAATGTACGTATGCGTACCGATAACGAGCCCGCCCGCGCCCGGTACCGCCACAGGGTGCGACGGACCTGGCGCTGGATGCGACTAATACGATGCGGTGCGGCAGCGCTAACGGCAGCGCCGCGATCGTACGCCGCAGATGCCGCTCCTGACGACTGAGACAAATAACAGTAGCCGCCTCGGCTGCTGAGCTAGGCCGAGTGCGGACAAATGTTGTCCGGTTTGCCTCGATAAGCGGACATCCGCGTGCGGTTTCGGCAAGTCCGCCAAGTGCCATAGCGGAAAGTCAGGTTGGCAGCGTGGGAGCCCGTCGCGGAGCGTGCCACGTCATCCGAACGCAAAATCGTGATCGGCCTACCGCATGTGAAACAATCCAGCAATTTGCGCATAAAATAGGCGTCAATGTCTGTCCGCAGAGTTTGTAAAAGTTCATTGCGCGCCGCCGTCGCCTATAATGCTATACGGCGCCCAGAACAGCGGATGCGCGTAGGAGAACAGCATTTTGCCGGCGGCATCGTTATATCCCCCGCGGTCAATCATGGCTACCATGGCTTGCCGCAGCGCTTCTCCGCGGGTGATCTTAGGATCGATTGCCTGCCGTCGGAATAGATCGGTAACTAACTCGCGCGCGGACTGCGAGTTCACCGACCAATTGGTGACGAGCAACGCACGGGTGCCGGCATAAAAGAATGCGCGACCAAGTCCGGACGCGGCTTCGGCACCGGCGCCAGCACCCGTACCTGTGTTGCAGGCTGAAAGTACAACCCAGTCGGCATCAAGTTTCAGACCTAGGATCTCTTCCATGGTCAGCAGTCCGTCGCCGTCCACGTCGGCGACACTCGGTGCGGTTAGCGCCAGGGCAGGCTGCGTGAGGCCATCGAGTTCGCCCGGCACAAGGCCATGTGTAGAAAAGGCAACGATCTTGAACTTTGATAGGTCTGTAGCTTTGACTTTGCTTTCATTCGCGTCCTTGCCAAGATTGAGTGCCTTGGTGGGATCAGCTTCCAACGCCGCCGCAATCGACTTGAGTTCGTCGGCAGTGTCCGGAAGCCGAGGCAGCATGCTCAAGTTTGCAGTCTGCACGTCATCGAGCTGTGGACGTGAGCGGCGCTTGAGTGGCATGCCGCGCATCGTTTCGGCCTCGGCGAGCTGGGCTGTCGCCTGTGCACTTCCGGTCGCCTCGTCAGCTTGCTCCTTGCTAAACAACGGATCGCCGAAAGCAATCAGCTTGTCGCGGGTCGTCGCACTCGGCGGCAATTGCCGCAAAGTACGCAACGCCGCCGTCGATGGCATAACCGTCACTGCATGCGTGCGAGCCAGCCAAGGTACCTTGCGGTAGCCCACGAATGGTATGCCCTCATCCGTTATCGGCTCCGTCAACGCCGTCGGCAACAAGCTCATCGGAAGCAGCCCCAGTGCTCCGTTGGTAACGACTATCAAGCTCTTCGCGTCCTTCCAGCCGCTTTCAACAGGATAGAGCAGCTTTCGGTAAAGCTCGTAGGCGAGCGCAAGATCGAATTGAGGAATATCGGAGACCGTCTCTGCTTGCGGCTCGAGTGCCTTGCGCAGCTTTGAGACTTTCGATTCCAGCTCGCCCAGCGTCATGCCGAGTGGCGAGAATTTTACATTACCGCTCTTGGAAATGACCCACACGAAGCTGTTGAAGCGCCCAAAGTAATACGAAATGACTGCCTCTTCTGGGTTGAGCAACGCTCGAACGTCTGCGGGCGTTGCCGGCGCGGGATCGATCAGATTGGCGTATTGAGGAAACTTCCCGGCGATCTCTCGTCGCGCATTTGCGCCTGTCGCCTGTAGCTTTGCGATTTCAGCTTGCAGATCCTTGACCGTCTTGTCGTCGCGCTCACCGGCCGGCAAAGCAAGCTGATTATTGAGCGCGCCGAGGACGGCGCCGATTTGCTTCTGGCTATCCTGTTCGGTTCGCGCGAGGAGGGCTAATGCTGGGTCTTTCGCCGACGCGCGCGCGGCCGAAGCCGAGAGGGCGCGCTGCACCGATTGACCGCGGATGACATCGGCCAGTCGATAGGTTTCCTCGCCGACATCCTTCGACAGCGAGGGGTTGCGTGCCAACAAGCCGATATAAACCTCGACCAGCGTACGCGTGCGATCCCGCGCGCCAGATGAAGCGTCTTGATTTTCATCATTGCTGCTGGCGAGATTTGAATAATTTAGCAGTACCGGAATGGCTTCTTTAAATTCGTCATAGGCTTCCTTGTCGCGGCCCGCGCGCGCAAGCGCGAACGCGAGATAACCTCGCGTGCGCATGGTGCTGAAACTCTTTTCGCCGGAACTGGCTTTGGCGCGCTCAACCGCTTTCTTGGCGATTTCGATCGCATCGGCGGCATTACCCGTGCTAATCATCATAACAACGCGGGTGGCGTCGTTCACGATCGCATCGCGGCGCGCCGCCGGCCAGTTCGCCGTGCTCTTGTCGATCTGAGCGTAAATCTCGGCAGCCTCACTCGGCCGCCGCTGAAAGTTCATCAAAGTCGCAAGAACAATCTGCGAATTGATCAGCCAAGACGCATCCTCGGGGTAGCCCATGCCCCTGTAAATATCGATAGTCGCGCGCGCGAGATGCTCCGCCTCTGGGTAACGGCCTTGCTCCATCAGCAGACCTGTCAACAAGCTGAGAATCAGCGCTGTGTCGGGATGATATTTACCGACCCTGCCTAAGCTCGCGAGCAGTGCCTGCCGAATGTCCACCTCTGCCTCCGCCATACGCCCTTGCCTTGCTTTGGCGCGACCCTCAAAGGCATGGTCGACATCAACAATTGTCTCTAGAATTCCGCCCGCGGGCTTGTTGGGCCATTTCGTAGACTGCACCACCGCATCTTTCATCTGCTCGACAGCGTGATGAAAGGCTTTCTCGGCATCCGCAAACCGGCCGCTCGAATCAAACATACGCGCATTGCCCTCTTCGACGTTTGAGAGCCAACTTGAGCGGTACATCTCTACGTTTGGCCACGAACGCAATTCAGCATAGAGCGCGTTATTGCGCTGAAAATAACTCTTGGCCTTTTCGAGATCGCCGATGGTGAGGTAGCCGTTGCCTGCCGCGAGGTAGAGTCCAAACAACCGGCCTTTGCCTTTCGGTGCGCTCGAAAAGTATCGAATTTGCGAATTAATAGTGTCGAGCGATCGTTTGTTCTGGCCCACGTTACGCAGCTGACGATATAAAAACTGTTCAATCCGGCTAATAGTGTCACCGTAGTCGGCACCTTCAGCATTTTTGATCGCTAGCTCGCTGTCCTCGATTGCGCCCTGCGTGCGGCCGAGCAAACTGCGCACCTGTGCGCGTTTGTAGTAGAAATCCGACAAGGCTCTGCCATTCACACCCGGCGGGGCCTGCGCTTCCGCTTCGGCTGTCATCTTGGCAAGCTTGGCCGGATCTGGCTTTTCCTGATCGAGGATCGAGGTAATATCGGCGATGTTGCGCGGCGGGGGAACGAAATTAGCGGCCTGCCCTTGGCAGACCGACGGTTGAATGACGAACAACGTAAGACCGGCAACGAGGCCGGAGATAACGCCTTTGCAAAGACACCAACCCATCGGACCCAAGCCTCGCCATTTCCCTAGAGGACGTCTCCCGCGATCATTCGTAAATGCTAATCGCAAGCTCATCATCTTCGCAAAGTCCGGTTAGGGTCAAAAGCGGAAAGGCTCGGAATGAGCATTTGACGTCCGCTTTTCACCTGATAACGGATGTAACAGCAGGCACCTGGGAAGTCCGCCACAAGCGGCCATTCCCACGCCTAGAAGTGAATCGCTGTTGCGGAAGGTCCGAGTTGTGCCAAAAGCCGACATGTCAGAACTCGATTCACCTCTTTGGCTAACGGCCGGACGACTTCGCGCGTGCATTCAATGAACAATTTGGCTGCAGGATTGAGCGTCCGACTTTTCAAGGTCATAAACCCAACCGGCCAGGGAGGGATCGTTAGGTTCACCGGTAAGATTTTTATGGATCGCGAAGCTCTCAAAAATCGCAACATCGAGCCGGGAAGTATCGCCAGAAAGGGGCCGCTGGCAAGCAGCGCGAGATGCATGTTGGGGGATCCCGTGGTCACCCCCTTTGGAGGAAACGCGATCGCGTTAGCGAGAAACATCTGGCCAAAGATGGAGCCTGGAAGGCTTCCGATCGGCGGCAAGCACCAGGGCTCGTCACTCAACTCAGCAAGTTCGATTTTGCGTCGGCGTGCCCATTTGTTGCGCGAACCGGCTACGACGAAAGTGCGATCGTGAAAGAGCACTTCGGCGGTGATATCTTCTTCAACAAATTCGGGAATGCGCGCAAGAATAATATCAACCTTCCGTTCTCGCAGGTTGACGAACTGTTGGGCAAGATTGTCGATCGGCGTTACGTGATGTGAGAAGCCCGGATACTGGCGGCGAAGACGGCTAATTACAGCCGGAAGCAACCCATCTATCTGAGGTTCATTGCCTCCGATTCTTATTTCACCCGCTGTCGGGTTGATTAAAAATTCAATTTTCCTCATGCCTTGGCGGATTTCATCGAACACGGCCAAGCTGCACCCAAGCAATGCACGACCGTAATCCGTCGGCTCTATGCCACGGCGATTGCGATCGAACAAACGAACACCGAGGGTTTTCTCAAGTTCTGCGATTGACCGGGAAACGGCTGGCTGCGAAGTGTTCAACTGGCGGGCGGCCTCAGCCATGCTTCCCGACTGCGTCACCGTAGTGAGCACGTGGAGGTCGTGAAGTTTCAGGCGCTGCCCGATCCGGTCAGCCAAGCGCATGTGATATCTCCGAATTGATATGCCAATATCAGAAAATGGCAGTTTTAAATATAGCAGCCTTGTGTAACGTGAAGCCAATGCTCTTTTTTTACACCGAGACCACACGCTACATCGAGGGAGATGCACTCATGACTAGGCATCACGGGAGCGGCGCGGCGATAATACTTTGTGCGGCGTTATCGTTGTTTTTAGGGACATCCGCTGCAATGGCGCAGTCGGAATATCCCAGCAGAACCGTAAAAATAGTGGTGCCAAACCCACCGGGAACCTCAATCGACGTCATACCTCGGATCATCGCGGACAAACTGGCGAAGACCTGGAACCAGCCCATCATCATTGAAAACAGACCTGGGGCGGCCCAGAACATCGGTGCGGAGGCGGTGGCTAAGGCAGAGCCCGACGGCTACACATTGCTGGTTTCGCCGCCCGGACCACTCGCAGTTAGCCAATGGTTTTTTCCGAAGCTTGCGTTCAACCCTACCGAATTCGTGCCGGTTACGGTGATGGTGACACTCCCGGCCGTACTCGTCGTTAATCCAAAGCTACCGGTTACGAACATCCAGGAGTTGATTGCGTATGCAAAGGCTAATCCAAATAAGATTACATACGGCTCCCCTGGCACGGGAAGCACTCCCCAGCTCGCCATGGAGGATTTAACCCGCGCTGGAGGCGTTCATTTCACACATGTCCCATACCAAGGCATGGGCCCTGCCGAGCGCGACCTCATGGCTGGCAACATCGACGCAATGATCGACATTGCGGGCAATGCTTTGCCCTTCATCAACGACGGAAAGATGAAGGTTTTAGCGATCACGACTGACAAAAGGCTTCCCGAACTCCCGGGTGTTCCCACCGTCGCTGAACAGTTCCCCAGTTTTACTCACGCTGAATGGTTCGCAATCGTTGCGCCGCCTCAAACTCCAGAAGCAGTGGCCGCAAAAGTTTCTCGGTCGATTGCTGAGACCCTTCGAGCGCCTGAGGTTGCGAGTAGATTACAGGAGCTTGTGGTGACGCCGGTTGGAAGTACACCTGCTGAGACTGCGGCATTCATTCAGCGCGAGCGTGAGCGTTTGCGGCAAGCCATCACCCTCGCAGGACTCAAGGCTCAATAACCATCGATCAATGGCCTGGCGATTGGGGCGCCCCGCAAGGTGCCCCGGTCGTTTGGGCGCGATCGGTGCCGTCTAGAGCGGAGAAAAATGCTCGAATGGATGTAATCGTTGTCGGGGGTGGAATCGCAGGATCGACGATGGCCCTGAGTCTGCACCAAGCAGGCGTTAACGTGAGGGTCTATGAAGCCGTTCGGAAAATGGCTCCCCTTGGCGTTGGCATTAATCTCCAACCTACAGCGGTACGTGAACTAGCCGAACTTGGCATCGGGAAGAGTCTGGCGAACGTTGGTAATGAGACTCAGAATTTGAGTTACTTCAACAAGCTTGGTCAGCACATCTATACAGAAAAAAGGGGCACCGAAGCAGGATATAATTGGCCCCAATATTCTATCCATCGCGGGAAGTTGCAGACGCTCCTTCTGGAGTCGGTTCGCGATCGTATTGGTTATCAAAACGTTCGAAACGGCTTGCGATTTATCTCGTTTGAGCAGAAGGCAGAGAAAGTAGTCGCTACGTTCCTCGACACCGAAACCCGCACTGCGTTTGTAGACAATGCCGATATTTTAATTGGCGCCGATGGCATTCATTCGGCTGTGAGGCGCCGTATTCATCCTTCAGAAGGTGAGCCCAAGTTTGCTGGACAAGTTTTATGGCGAGCTGCCGTGGAAACTGACGCTTTCCTCGGGGGCCATACAATGATCATCGCCGGTCATTTCCACCAACGAGTCATTGTCTATCCAATTGGTCGCGCCGCCTCACCCAATCTTTTGTTGACCAACTGGATCTGCCAGACGACTTTGCCGGATCCATCTCTGGTGCGAGAAGACTGGAATCGGACCGTGCCGAAAGAAAAGGTGTTGCAGTCTTTTTGGAGTTGGCGATTTCCATGGTTGAACGTACCCGCCTTAATCCAGCGAGCGCCCGAAATCTTCGAATTCCCGCTAGTCGATCGAGACCCGGTCGGCACTTGGACCTCAGGTCGCGTAACTCTCATTGGCGATGCCGCCCACCCGATGCATCCGATCGGATCGCAGGCTGGCACGCAAGCCATCCTTGACGCACGCATATTAACACAATTGCTGATTTCAACTCCGAACCCCCTAGACGCCTTGCAGCATTATGACATGCAGAGACGCCCCGGGATGAACGACATCATTCTACGCAATCGGCGCTTTGGACCTGAGCTAGCTATGCAATTGGTTGAGGAGCGTGCGCCGAATGGGTTTCATAGGATCGAAGATGTAATTTCGAGCGAGGAACTGGAAACAACAACGAAATCCTATTCAATCGCCGCAGGATTAGATATTGAAACGGTAAATTGTAGATCATCTTTCGTGAAACAGATCGCAGGATGAGGTAGCGAGAGCCCCGATCACTCGCCCATTCCTCGGGGGAATGGGTTTCGTCCGACTGGCCGGTTTGCCCGGTCGGAGAGACTGCGACACCGCATCGGATGGGCGCCGCGCTGACGTATGCCCGGCGATATGCCTTGTTCACGTTGGTCGGGATCGCCGGCGAAGACGATCTCGACGCACCGGATCTGCCAGTCAACGTTACGGCCACAAATGGGCCAGGGGTCATTTATCGGGGGCAGACAGCCAAGGGGGCTATCGAGCCATCCACGATGCCCACGGTCCGCGATGCCGGTCGTCACAAATTCCGACCCGAGAAGCCGCTCCTGAACGCGGGCGTGACAGGTACGCGTACATTTGCAGCGCACGATGTCCGACCGCCGTAGAAGCTGAATCAAAACTGACGCGACGGGGAATCGTAGGGCGGTGGCCAGTTTCGCTAGATGCCTCGACCGTCGAGGCTGATGAGGGGCCCACGTGACCCGGTTTTCAACAGTTCGAAGCCAATCGACGCAACGCCACCGCCCGGCGATCGCCGATCGCTGCCGAAAACGTCATGGCGCGCTCCCGATTGCCTTCACGGGCGGGTCGTCCTACCGCAACGCGGGCTAGATTGCCCCACTTAGTCTCGCACTATCGATGCACATGAACCGCCGTGCTTGATTTAGAGAGCGCTATTTGGCGCCATTGACTTGCAATAAGCACCAAGCTTATTCCGCTTATTTCTATAACCCAGTTCCATCGCAAGCCTAGAATGCTTTCACCAATGAAACGATCAATATGGTGGAAGGATGCGGCGCGGATCAACACATAGCCGAAGACCAATATCGTGCCCATCAGAGCGAGCCAAGTTGGGATTGGAGCACGGCGCATCCAAATCAGCAGCGTGATTGCCGCAGCAACACACGTCGCTGCCACTAAACCAATAAAGTCTAATTGTACGGACCGTCGCTGCTCATACCATCCCTGAAGATGGGCAACGACGCGGCCCGCCTCCGTTAATGCCGTCTGGAGATCCAATTGTTTGTTGATCCCCAGTGCCAAGAATAAAATAGCAATAAACCGCCAAGCAAGATACTCATTCGAGCGGCGCCTACCGTCCAGTTCAATCTTGTGCCTCAATTTCCAGCAACTGATTGAGGTCGCAAGATACAACACCACTGTTAGCCAACCGACGAATGTTGGATCTCCGATTCCTGGGGTCCAATTGAATGAGGCCACTTCGTGTGTTCTTTCAATAGTCTCTAGCGTCAATATTGAACGAACTCCCGCGCAGGAGCCTCAGTTCGTTTGAATCCAGTCTTTCAGAAACTGATGAAGATCAGCTAGCTCGTCGGTGTGATGAGGCTCGTCGGCTCACGATTGTTTGCCTTCGTGTTGAGCCTTCGTTCTACCTCGTCAAGGTTGCGAAAATACATCAGACCTTTGTGGTCCTTTAGGATATAACGGATCGGCATTGTGCCGTAGCGCGCAGCCTCCGTCGATTTCGAGAGTGTCCACCCTCGTTCTCTAGCCCGCACGTGCAGTGCATCAAAATTCATAACCATTTCCTTTTGAGCCTGAGCTCGACCAGTGGCGGATGGTCTTGCCCCTGCCGGGAATTGCCACGCCGAGATCATCGGTAGCGTCCAAGCATAGTCAGCGTCATCTCTATCTTCCGATAGATCTATCCGAAGATAGATAGCAGCAACGACGGTATGATAAGAAAGAACAACGGCTCTTTGCCCCAAGAGAGCTTAGGTCCCGATCGTCGGCCGGGTTCTTGACCTCGATCCAATCGATGGGTCCCCACAATGTTTAAAATGATAGACGTGCGGCGCCTTGTTGCTAGGTGTCAGCTTTGGGGTTGGGCTTCTGGTTGCTTTTAAGTCCGATTGATTCGCTTGTGATTGGGCGAGAACAAGCGCCGCCATACGTGGCTGGGCTGGTGTGCTGATGTAGTTCAGTGGGTGGCCGAGTCAGAAGTGCAGTAAGTTGTTAACCACCGCCGGCAATTCCTGGGCACCAACACGACGTTTGTCGCGCACTCATTGAATTGATATTAAGCCGAATATTATTGATCGTTGGGAGCAAGCGCGCTGCCTCTGTACTGGGAGGGACAAATGGTAGATTTTCGCGAGATGTTCCAGTGGAGTAGGTTCATAACGCCCATTGCCGCGCCACTCTTCTTCTGGGTTGCGACCTTTGCGGCAGCCGTAGTCGGGCTCTTCGGGTTCACGGCCGGCGTGGTTTTAGCATCAGACTATCCGCTGGTCGCGATCTTCGTCGTCGTGTTCAGTATCGCCATCGCTTGCCTCGGCGTCATTTCGGCGCGGCTGATCGCCGAGTTCGTTCTGATCTCTTTCCGTACAAATGATCACATCCATGCGATAAGAATTCTCGCCCAACCTGCGACGCAGCAACCTCGTGCAAATCAAGAAGAAGAGCCTACGCCCATCATCCCGCATGCCGCATAGGTGCAAGTTATCGGCGCCGATGGGAGCACCGCGGTGTTGGCACACCATGCGTCCAAAGCAGAAGAATACCGCGCTAAAGCGTCTGAGTGCGCCGAATTGGCCGCAAAGACCAAGGATCCTCAGAGCAAGCGTGTTTTGGAGCAAACAGCTGAACAGTGGTATCTGTTAGCTGATGGTGTTGAGAAGTACGGGAGAGGAAGCGGATCGCCGTAGCTGGTCGAGGCTCCGCGCTGATGATGCTTCCC
>CAWFLX010000021.1:0-176011 GCA_963816775.1 uncultured Alphaproteobacteria bacterium | reverse complement strand
GTCCAGAGCAGGGGCTGTTCTCGAGGCACACGGCCCTGCGGCGCAGCCCATTCGCCGCCGTGGTTGCCGCAGGGAAAGGTGAGGAACACACACGCCCAAGTTCGTCGGTTGACTGGAAACGATCCGATCCAGGGCGGCCCGATGACACAGTTCCGCCAGCACACACCAGTGGCGATCGCGACGTTGGTGTCGATCGCAACCGGGGGCAAATCGGAAGCCGCCCGAGTGGCCGCAAGCAATCGAGACGGTTCTAGAGGGCGGCCGACCCGCTTGAGCAAATGTCAGAGGAGGAGTTACAGGGTAGAGGCGATCGGTGACGTTAGACGTGCCGTCGCCGATTCAGGCTCCCAATGAGTCTCAACAACTCAATGGTACGAGCAATCGCTGAGCTCAACAAACCGCCCTCTCACGGCGAAAACAGGGGTTCGATTCCCCTAGGGAGCGCCAGTAATTCTAAGCACTTAGTGCTTTCCCAAGCCTCCAGAAATCCCGTCGTTGAAACATCGTTGAAAGATAGCGGGCGCACGCCAAGTGCGCTCGCGAAGAATGCTGCGCGTTCGACGGGAGAGAAGCGATGAAGTGGAAAGAAGCGGTCGCAAACGGAAAGTTGAAGGTGGCCCAACCAAAGGGGATTTATCCGAATTTGCTCGCATGGATCGATGGAAATCCGAGGGTTGGTGCGGTTGTGGTGTTTCAATCGGAAAGTGATTTCGCCCTTGGAAAGGCGGGTCTCGACTATGTTGACTCTCGCTAAGGCCGAAGGTCGCCTTGACGAAGGCTGGGTGTTGTTGTTGCGCAAGCTCGGGAGCCGATACGAGTTTGTGAACGCCGCGCCGGTAGAGGCTGTGGCCAAGGTCATTAGTGAGCTCCCGCCGCGCACTGGATCGTCGGGGGGCCTTTAGGTGGTTGCCTAGTGGAATTGAAGTCACGGTGCCGTTCTGACTTTTACATCACACCGGCGACTGCATGTCCGAGGCCACGCGACGCGAAGAGGTGGCTCGCCACGAGGCGGGCCACTGCGTTTTGGTGGTGCTTTTTGGGGCGACGGTGGGTGAGGTCAACATAATCCCGAATAATGAGCGGGATGGTTACTGCGCGTACCAGGGAATATTCAGAGCCTCTGGCTCAGATCGCGCAAAGCTCAATCGCGCGATCCAAGTTTGCCTTGCTGGCTTAGCCGCTCAGCGGCGATTTAACCGCCGCGCTCGCCGTGCCGATGCTCGCGACGATTATGACTATGCCTTGGGGGCGTGTCGTTACATTGCCGGGTCGAAGGGCGCACGCGCCTATTTGAAAGAGCAAGAACAAGAGACAGTGCGATTGGTCGAGCGATACTGGTCAAACATCGAACGCATAGCCGAGGCGTTGCTGTTGCACGAGGTTCTTGACCGCGCGGCGGTTGATGGCCTGCTAAGTCACCTGGCCGGTGACCTCACAGATCATCGCAAGGAAGACCGCGCTGATGCGGCGCGATGGGAACGCGCTGCAGCCGATGGCTATTTTAACTCGCCGGAGTAGCGGGCGAGAGGCAGTTAGACCTAAAGCTGCGCCATCGCCCATAGCAAGGCCCAGGGGTAAGTCGGCTACGTGCTCCCTACTGCTCCCTGTGCGGGCAGCGTGTGCCGGCGCGGATTCGCTGAAGCGCAGATAATTGCAGGTCCGCTTTCAGAGCTAAAGCGGACTTATAATGCTCAGCCCGAGTTTTTCCGCTTTTGACCCATCTCGGTCATCGTTGCCTTGATAGACACGCTCCACTTCCGTCCATAAGCTCAGTTGGAAACCACATTGAGTAGGGGCGATCTTTATGGCCGAGGCGCGGGTCGAAAGGCGGCTTGCGGCCATCCTTGCGGCCGATGTTGCCGGCTACAGCCGGCTTATGAGCGCAGATGAAGCCGGCACGCTCTCCGCACTCCAGGCGCACCGGTGCGAACTGATCGCGCCGGCGATCGAACGGCATCGCGGGCAAATCGTAAAGCTTATGGGCGACGGCATCCTGGCCGAGTTCGGCAGCGTGGTCGAAGCCGTGGAATGCGCGGCGGAGATTCAGCGCGAGATGGAGATACGCAATAGCGGCGCGCGCGATGACCGCCGGATGCTGCTGCGGATGGGCGTGCATCTCGGCGACATCATCATCGACGGCGACGACATCTACGGTGACGGCGTGAATATCGCAGCGCGCCTCGAAGGTATCGCGGAAACCGGCGGAATCTGCATTTCCCGGCAAACCTACGACCAAGTCAACGGCAAGCTGCCTCTCACATGTCGACCGCTTGGCCCACAGAAATTGAAGAACATCCCGAAATCCCGTTGAGGTCTACACCATTGATCTCAAAGGAACCGGACCTGCCGGACCCGCCGACCTGGGGCAGATGGAACTGAAGGTCGACTATTGCCGTGCCCCCGACGGCGTGCGGCTCGCCTATGCGATTGCAGGCAGCGGGCCGCCACTCGTGAAGACGGCGAATTGGATGAATCACGTCGAATACGATTGGGAAGAAAGCTCAATTATTCACCATTTCTTCGTCGGGCTTGCGCGGGATTTCACGCTCCTCCGCTACGATGCACGCGGCAATGGGCTGTCCGATTGGGACGTCGAAAACGTGTCGCTCGATGCGTGGGTGAGCGACCTTGAGACGGTGGTCGACGCCGCGGGACTGGATCGCTTCCCGCTCCTCGGGATGTCGCAGGGCTGCGCCATCTCCGTCGCCTTTGCGGTGCGGCATCCCGAGCGCGTTTCGCATCTCATCTTGTATGGCGGCTTCGCGCGCGGGGCATACCGTCGGGCGAAGAATGAGCTCGAGCTTCAGAAGGCAAAGGCTCTGGCAACCTTGATTCGAACGGGATGGGGAGACGAGAGTCCCACATTTCGCCAGCTCTTCTCATCGCTGTTCATGCCGGGAGGAACGCAGGAGCAGCTCAAAAAATTCGCCGAGCGACAACGCAAGACGACCTCGGCCGAATGCGCCTACCGCTATTTCGAGACCACCAGGAACCTGGATGTGAGTGGGTTGTTGCCCAAGGTTACCGTGCCGACGCTTGTCATGCACAAGCGCGAAGACCAAGTGCAGCCGTTCGAGGCGGGTCGCGAGCTTGCCGCCGGAATTCCCGGCGCGCAGTTCGTAGCGTTGCAGGGACAAAACCACTTCCCTTTGGAGCAAGACCCCGCGACGGAGCGCATGCTCGAAGAGATTAGGTTGTTCGTGAAAAAGTAATTTGCATCCCTTCGATTCGAGTCTTCTTCACCCGTAAAAAGTGCTTGCGGAACCAGCCACTTCGATCTTCCCCCATATCCAACCGGGCTGCTCGCCGTTGCCGATGAAACAATTGAATGGCGCCGGCCGATGACCGGTTTTGATGCTGTGGACGGCTCCTCCACCGGCACGCGAGTGCCATGGATGTGGGTGCGGTTAAGGCGCCCCGCCGAATTTCGGAGGAGCTATCCCATGCAAACCGTCACGACAATCGGTCTCGACATCGCCAGTCCGTCTTCCAAGTACATGGTGTTGATGCTGCCGGCCACGGGGTCATCCGCCGTCAGTTGAAGCGGCGCTACGTGTTGGCGTTCTTCCAGAAGCTTCCACCGTGCCTCGTTGGCATTGAGGCCTGCGCTTCATCACATCATTGGTCACGCGAGCTGCAGGTGCTTGGCCACACCGTGCGGCTGATGCCTCCAGCTTACGTGAAGCCGTACGTCAAACGCCATAAGAATGACGCCACCGACGCAGAGGCCATCTGCGAAGCGGTGACTAGGGCAAACATGCGGTTCGTGCCAACCAAGACTCCCGAGCAGCAGAGCTGCCTGGTGCTCCATCGGACGCGCCATCTATTCATTCGTCAGCAGACCGCGGTGATTAATGCGATCCGAGCCCACCTTGCAGAGTTCGGCATTGTTGCACCGGTCGGGCGTCACGGAGTCGAGGAGTTGCTCAATGTCGTCGCCGATCCAAACGACAAGCGAGTTCCTGAGATAGCCCGTGTGTGTCTGTCGGCGCTCGCGGCGCAACTGCGCAAGATCAAGGAACAGATTCTGGGGTTCGACCGTATGATCACGGCTTGGCACCGATCCAGTGAGACGAGTAGGCGGCTCGATGATTGTCCCGGCGTCGGTCCGGCGCTGGCTACCGCTCTGGTCGCTAGTGTCGCTGATCCGAAAGCCTTCCGATCGGGGCGCAATTTCTCGGCCTGGATCGGGCTCGTGCCGAAGCAACACTCGAGCGGGGGCAAGGACAGGCTCGGCAGTATCAGCAAACAAGGCGATCGCTATCTGCGCAGCCTGTTCGTGGCCGGCGCGCTCGCCGTCATCCGCTATGCCAAGATCCATGGCACCAAGCATCGGCCCTGGCTCACGGCATTATTGGCGCGGAGGCCAACAAAGGTCGCCGCCATCGCACTCGCCAACAAGATCGCACGGATGGTATGGGCCATGATGGCGAAGGGTGAGCGCTACAAGGAACCCGTCGCGCTTGCGGCGTAACGAGATCGCGCTGGATATCCCGCGTGATGTGAAGGTTGGTAGGGCGAACAGCACGTAATGCAGAGCCGGTCGATCCGGCGGTCAGGACAACCCACTTGTGCCATCGCATTGTCGAATGCGGGGTTTTGACCGGGACCTGATCCGCGGAGGGCATTATGGCCAGCGGTCATGTCAACCGCGCAAAAGGCCGAACACATGGCTGCACCGACCAAGCCTGCAAACGTGAAGAAAGCACTTGCCAACTCGGAGCCGTCCACACATGGCACATCTCAGACCTCGCGAGATGTCCGCTTACTCGCCGCTGTTGGGGGCAAAGCGGACATCAGCCGCTGGTCCGATTTACTCCAATTCCTGGAGGCGGCTTCACTCACTCGACAAGGGCTAAGTGCTCTTGCACTTTCGCAAGCAACGCACGCGGACTGAACGGTTTGGTGACGTAGGCAGTGCAGCCCGCTGCTAGAGCCTTGGCCTCGTCGCCGGCCAGCGCATAGGAAGTCACTGCAATGATCGGGATCGATTTTAACTCCGGATTGAGGCGGATACGCCGCGTTGCTTCGTAGCCGTCCATCACCGGCAGTTGAATGTCCATCAAGATCAGGTCGGGGAGCCGCACCGTGAGCGCAGTAAGCGCCTCCTCGCCGCTTTCGGCTTCGATCAGCTCGTACCCGGCGTTGGCAAAGAGATCACGCAGGATACGCCGGTTGTCCTCCTGGTCCTCAACGACGAGGATGCATTTGCTCATAGCGCGCTGACCTGTCGTTCGACCTTCACCGGAATGGTAAACGCGAACGTTGAACCTTTGCCGACATCGGATTCAACCCAGATACGGCCGCCGTGCATCCCGATAATGCGCTTGGCGATCGACAGGCCAAGGCCGGTTCCGCCCTTGCGCTTGGTCGCGGAACTGTCCGCCTGTTGAAATTCCTCGAAAATCTTCCCCTGATCCGACGGGGCGATGCCCGGTCCGGTGTCACGCACCGCGACCGTGAAGGATCCTTCCGACACGGTGGCTTTGATCGCCACCTCGCCGTTGTCGGTGAACTTGATGGCGTTGCCGACCAGGTTGAGCAGCACCTGCACGAGGCGGCGCTCGTCGCCATGGCCGCGGGGCAAATTTGGGGCCACGTCTATCGTCAAGGCGAGGTTCCTCCCGGTTGCGAGCAACTCGACCGCCGTAAAGACGGTTTGGACCACTTCCTTGAGCGAGTAATCCGCGAGGTCGAGCGTTAGCTCACCGGCCTCGATCTTGGAGAGGTCGAGCACGTCATTGATCAGGCCGAGGAGATGCTTGCCGTTGGCGTGCAGGCGGTCCAGCACCTCCCGCATCTTGTCCGGGGTCTCACCATAGATGTTATCGAGGATGAGTTCGGTGTAGCCGAGGATGGCGTTGAGCGGCGTGCGCAGCTCGTGGCTCATGTTCGCGAGGAATTGCGACTTGTGCTGACTGGCGATTTCGAGCTGTCGGCTCTTGTCATCGATCTCGGTAAAGAGGTGCGCATTCTGGATCGCCAATACGGACTGAACGGCAAATGTTTTGAGGAGATCAATCGTATTCTGAGGAAACAGGCCAGGCTGCTTGCGCCTGACTACCAGCACGCCAACAACGTGCTCGCGCCGGAGCAAAGGTACGACCAGCAGTGCGCGGAAGCCTACGCGCGCAATGATCTCTTGCGCAGGCGTCGGAGGATTGGCGAGGAGGTCCTCGATCTTCACACCGGCCCGGGCGACGCCGTCATTCCGGCGTGGTCTGCCCGCCTGGTCAGCCTGCCGGACGACCAGGTCATCACCGTTCGCCTCAAGGGCGACGACGAACACATGACGATGATGAACTCTTCTCCCGTGCAAACCGCGATCTGGAAGCTGCTGGGGTTCAGGGTGACTGCGATGAAACGTCTGCGCGCGCCAACAAAAATGCCGGCTGCTACACGCGCCGATTTGAACAAGTTCCTGGACGGACTGGACGCGCTTTCGCTTGTGAACCAGCCCCCGACGCAACGGACGGACCTTCTGCGCGATTATTTGCAGAAGTTTCCGCCGGAACGATTGCAGCAATTCCTCAATCGCGCCTATCTCGATTTATTGAAGAGCCCATCGCAGAAGAACGGGCCGTCGCCCCGCCCGGGTCGACGCAGGACCGCAAAAAAGCCCAAGCGCTTGACCAAGCGCCGCTGAAAGTGAACTCGCGTCCTAACCGCGCTTGCTCTCGATCTTGTCCCAGATCAGCGCCGCCACATCCGGTCCGCCCAGGTTCTTGATCGCGCGGATACCGGTCGGTGAGGTGACGTTGATCTCGGTGAGGTAGCCGTCGATCACGTCGATGCCGGTGAACACAAGCCCGCGCTCGCGCAGCGCCGGCCCGAGCCGCGCGCAGATTTCGCGCTCGCGCGCGGTCAGCTCCGTTTCCTTCGGGGTGCCGCCGCGCACCATGTTGGAGCGCAGATCGTCCGGCGCCGGCACGCGGTTGACCGCGCCACCGAACTCGCCGTCGACCAGGATGATGCGCTTATCGCCCTGCTTCACCGCCGGCAGGAATTTCTGCACCACCCAGGGCTCGCGAAAGGTTGCGGCGAAGAGGTCATAGAGCGAACCGAAGTTGAGGTCCTCGGGCGCGACCCGGAACACCGCTTCGCCGCCCTTGCCGTAGAGCGGCTTCATCACGATGTCGCCGTGCTCGGCACGGAACGATTTGATCTCGGCGAGGTCGCGCGTGAGCAGCGTCGGTGGCATCAGGTCGGGAAATTCGGTGACGAACACCTTTTCGGGCGCGTTGCGCACGCTTGCCGGATCGTTGACCACCAGCGTCCTGGGGTGAATGCGCTCCAGCAAATGCGTCGCCGTGATGTAGGCAAGATCGAACGGTGGATCCTGCCGCATCAGCACCACGTCGAAGCCCGCCAGCTCGACGCGCTTGCCCTCACCCAAGGTGAAATGATCGCCCGCGGTGTCGCGGACGGCGAGCGCCTGCACGCTGGCTGACACCTTGCCGTCACGTAGCGCGATGCGGTCCGGCGTATAGTAGGCGATCGCGTGTCCGCGCCGTTGCGCCTCGAGTAGCAACGCGAACGTCGAATCGCCGCGGATGTTGATCCGCTCGATCGGGTCCATTTGCACGGCGACTCGCAGGGGCATGGCAGTACACCAGAAACACGGGAGCGGCGGGTTTTAGCAGGCTCAAACACTCGCGTCGAACGCCGCCGGGATATGGCGTGGAATGCGCCCGGGTACAACGAGAACGACGTCGAAGCGGATGTTGCGGGTGTTGTCGCCCGGATGGGAGGTGAGCCAATAGCGCGCGGCGGCGATAATCCGCCGCTGCTGGCGCGCCGTGACGGCCTCGGCCGCATCGTCGTCCCGCGCCCGCGCTTTGACCTCGACGAAGGCCAAGGTTTTTCGCCGCCGCGCCACGATATCGATCTCGCCGACCGGCGTCTTGAAGCGCCGCGCCGAAATCCAAAACCCTTTGGCAAGCAGCAGCAGCGCGGCGCGGCCCTCCGCCGAAAGGCCGTAACGAAAGGCCGCGACCCGGGCCGGATCGGGCGGCGCCGGCAGCGGCTTTCGCTGTGGCCGCTCAGGGCGCATCGTTCTTGAGCGCCAGGGCACGCTGATAGATGTGACGGCGCGACTGGCCGGTCGCTGCGGCGACAGCCGCGACCGCCTCTTTCACGGAAGCGCCCGCAAGCGCGCGCCGCAACATGTCGTCGACCTCTTGCTCCGGGGGAGCGGCTTCTTCGGCCGGCGCGATCAGGATCACAAACTCGCCCCGGGTTTCGCCATCACGAGCCCAATGCTCGGCGAGTTCGGCCAGATCGCCGCGCCGCACCTCCTCATGCAGCTTGGTGAGCTCCCGGCAAACGACGGCCTCGCGCCGGCCGAGCCGTCGCGCCAGGAGCCCCAGCGTGTCGGCGATACGCGAACCCGCCTCGAACAACACCGCGGTCGCGGGCAGCATCGCGAATTCCGCGATGCGTTCGTCCCGCGCCGACGGTTTGTTCGGCAGGAACCCTCCGAAAAAGAACCGATCGGTCGGCAAGCCGGCAACGGTAAGCGCCGCCAAAACTGCGGATGCGCCCGGGATCGCAATGACCGGGTGGCCCTCCGCCTGGGCGGCGCGCACCAGCTTGTAGCCGGGATCCGAGACCAAGGGGGTCCCGGCGTCGGAGACAAGGGCGACGGCCTGACCGGCCGCAAGCCGCTGCAGAATCCGCGGCCGCGCCGTCTCGGCGTTGTGGTCGTGGTAGGGCGTCAGGGGTGTCGTTAGTCCGTAACGCTCGCACAGCTTGCGCGTCACGCGACTGTCCTCGCAGGCGATGAGGTCGGCCGCGGCAAGCGTCTCAAGCGCGCGCAACGTGATATCGCCCAGGTTGCCGATCGGGGTCGCCACCACGTGGAGGCCGGCGGCGAGCGGCTTTGCCTCCACGGTCTGGCCGGCAACGAGGTAGCTTCGGCGCCGGACGTTGTCTGGCTCTGGCCGATCGCGGGGCGGGGACATGCGCCAACAATAGCGTGATCCCGAAAAGTGGTTACCGGTTTTCGGGCAAGATCACGCGGCCTAGATGGGCTTTTGGCCGATTGCTTAACCAATCGCCGACAATATGCCGGATTGCGGTATTGAGATGCCGGCTGAAAATTGCCGAATTGACCCTGTTCCGGGGTGCATTTTGCGACCATGATGCGAGTCGCGACGCGGATTTCGGCCGTCGCAGAAGTCCCAGGGGTCGGTGATACGGGGCGCCGAGGGAGACGAATGTTCCGAACAACGTACGCCCGTCACGGCGGGCTGCCTTGGTTTGCGCTGGTCGCCGCCGCGATGCTCGCGGGCTGCACCGGACCGGGCGGTCCGGCCGATCAATTCGGCAGTGCCCAGCCGCCGGCGCCCACACAAGGGACGGCATCGGCCGCCAACACCATCGGCACCGGCCCGGTCAAGGTCGCGCTGGTCCTTCCGCTCACCGCAAGTGGCAATGCCGGCACGGTCGCGCAGTCCATGCGCAACGGCGCCGAACTCGCCATGGCGCAGTTCGAGAGCGATATCCAGGTGCTGGCGCGCGACGACGCCGGCAACGCGGCGACCGCCCAGCAGGTGTCCCAGCAGGCGGTCGACGAGGGCGCCGAGATCATTCTCGGGCCGCTGTTCTCGACCTCGGTTCAGGCCGTCGGTCAGGTCGCCCGCGCGCGCAACGTTCCGGTGATTGCGTTCTCGACCGATTCGAGCGTTGCCGGTCACGGCGTCTATTTGTTGAGCCTGTTGCCCGAGTCGGACGTCACCCGCATTGTCGATTACGCGGTGTCGCAGGGCAAACGGTCGTTTGTGGCGTTGATCCCCGACAATGCTTACGGCGGCGTGGTGGAAGCGGAATTCCGCCAGGATGTCGCCGCCAAAGGCGGTCGTATCGTCGCGCTCGAGCGCTTCTCGGCCGGCAAGACACAAGATGCCGCGCGCGCGGTCTCGCAGGCAGCCGGCAGCGCCGATGCGCTGTTTATTCCGGGCGATGCCGAAAACGCGCCGGCGATGGTTCAGGCCCTCAAGCTCAGCGGCGTCAATCTCTCGCGATTGCAATTGCTGGGAACCGGGCTGTGGGAGGACCAGCGTATATTCGGCGATCCCACCCTGCAGGGCGCCTGGTACGTCGGCCCCGATCCGACCGCGCCCAACAACTTCAAATCATTTGCGACCCGCTATCGATCGAAGTTCGGCAGCGAACCGGCGCGCACCGCAACGCTCTCCTACGATGCGGTGACCTTGGTGGCGGCGCTGACCAAGACGCAAGGCACCAAGCGCTTCGCGCCCGAGGTGCTGACCAACTCGTCCGGCTTCACCGGCATCGACGGAGTCTTCAGGTTCCGCTCCGACGGATCGAATCAGCGCGGGCTCGCGGTATTGCGGGTCACGCAGTCGGGCGGGCAGGTGATCTCACCGGCGCCGCGTTCGTTCGCGTCCGGCACTTGATTGATCCAACCTAGGCGGCGAGCTGTGCGATAACGGCGTCGAGCACCGGGAAGCCCGCGCGGGTGACACGCACCGTCCCGTCCTGGTCTTGATCGACGAAGCCGTCACGGGCGAGGGCCGCGACACGCGCATCGTCGAGCGGGCGTCCGCACAGCGCGCGATAGCGACCAGGATCGATGCCGTCCGTGAGCCGCAGGCCCATCAGCAAAAACTCGTCGGACATCTGTGCGCGGCTCAACATCTCATCGACGATGATGCCGTGGCCGGCCGATTCCACGCGCTCGAGCCAGTCCTCCGGGCGCGGCTCGGTCGCGGTCGCGTGTCGCGTGCCATCAACCACGATCCTGCCATGGGCGCCCGGACCGATGCCCGCATACTCGTGGTAGCGCCAGTAGATGAGGTTGTGGCGGCATTGCGCGCCGGCGCGCGCGTGGTTCGAAACCTCGTAGGCGGGAAGCCCGGCGGCGGCGCAAACCTCTTGCGTCACATCGTAGAATGCCCGCGCGAGCTCCGGGGCGGGCAGCGTAAGCTTGCCGCTTGCGTGCAACGCCGCGAACGGCGTGCCCTGTTCGATGGTGAGCTGATAAAGCGACAGATGCTCCGCCGCTTCCGCGATCGCGGCGCGCAGCTCCGCTTCCCAGGCCTCCAGCGTCTGACCCGGCCGCGCATAAATCAGATCAAACGACGATCGTTCGAACGCCGACTGTGCGACGCGGACGGCGGCGAGCGCTTCGGCGGCGGTATGTCGTCGTCCGAGCCCGGCGAGCGCGGTGTCGTCGAGCGCCTGTACGCCGAGCGAAACGCGATTGACGCCGGCCGCGCGAAAACCATGGAACCGCTCTGCCTCAACGCTGGTCGGATTGGCTTCAAGGGTGATTTCGGCGTTCGCCGCCACGGTCCAATGGCGCGCTATCGCATCGAGCACGGCCGCAACCGTTGCAGGCTGCATCAGCGACGGCGTGCCGCCGCCGATGAAGATCGTTGACACCGTGCGCGCGCCGATGCGGGCGGCGGTGCTCGCAATCTCGGCTTCAAACGCGGCCGCGTAGCGCGGTTGATCGATTGCGGCCGCGCGCACGTGGCTGTTGAAGTCGCAGTACGGGCACTTCGACAAACAGAACGGCCAATGGATGTAGACGCCGAAAGGCTCGCTCACAGACACGCCTCCGCGAGCTTGACGAACGCACGCGCTCGATGCGACAGGCCGCGCCCCCTGGGCGGCAAGCCGTGCTTCTCCTCGCTCGCCATCTCCCCGAATGTGCGCTCAAAACCGTCCGGAAGGAACATCGGATCATATCCAAAACCGCGCTCGCCGCGCGGTGGCCAGACGAGCGTGCCGTCGACCCTGGCTTCAAATTGCTCGACGTGGCCGTCGGGCCATGCGACGCACAGCGCGGACACAAAATGCGCACGGCGTTGCGCCGGCGCCAATGCGCCGCGCGCCCGCAACTTGGCGTCGACCGTCTCCATCGCGTGCCGAAAGTTTTTGTCCGGGCCGGCCCAGCGCGCCGAGTAGATACCGGGGTCGCCGTCGAGCGCATCAACCGCCAGGCCGGAATCGTCGGCGAATGCTGAAAGTCCGGACGCACACGCCGCCGCCTGCGCCTTGATGCGTGCATTGTCGGCAAACGTGGTTCCGGTTTCCTCGGGCTCGGCGAGGTCGAGCTCGCCGGCCGAGACCGCATCGATGCCGAAGGGCGCCAGGAGGTCGCGCATTTCGGCGAGCTTGCCGGGATTGTGCGTCGCGATCACAAGGCGGCCGCTGATCCGGCGGTGCTCCTTCGCGGCATGCCGCTCGTTCACGTCACCGCCATTTTCTGCAGGTCGACGAGCTTGGCGACGCCTTTGCGGGCGAGCGCCAGCAGGGTGAGCAACTGCTCTTCGCTGAACGGTTCCTTCTCGGCGGTTCCCTGCACCTCGACGATCCGGCCGTCGCCCGTCATCACGAAATTCGCATCGGTATCGGCGGTGGAGTCCTCTGCGTAATCGAGATCGAGCACCGCCGTGCCGCCGCAGACCCCGCAAGAAATGGCCGCGACGTGGTCACGTAGCGGGTTGGCGGCGATCATGTCGCGTTTGCGCATCCAGGCAATGCAGTCGTAGAGCGCGACCCAGCCCGCGGTGATCGAGGCGGTGCGGGTTCCGCCATCGGCCTGGATGACGTCGCAGTCGATGGTGATCTGCCGCTCGCCGAGCGCCTCGAGGTCGACCACCGAGCGCAGGCTGCGCCCGATCAGTCGTTGAATTTCGACCGTCCGGCCGCCCTGCTTGCCGGCGGATGCTTCGCGCCGGGTGCGTTCGGCGGTCGCGCGCGGCAACATCCCATATTCGGCGGTGACCCAACCGCGACCCTGACCTTTGAGCCAGGGCGGCAGGCGATCCTCGAGCGTCGCCGTCACCAGCACGTGGGTGTCGCCAAACCGCACGAAGCACGAGCCCTCGGCATATTTCACGATGCCGCGCTCGAGCGTGACGGCGCGCAGCTCGTCGGGCTGTCGTTTGCTCGGGCGCATGCAGAACTCCGTTGATCGGCCCAGTGGTGCGACCCAAACAGATGCTTTGCATCTGTTTGGAAAAGTCGCCCCACTGAATCAATGCTTTAGTGGGCTGACTTGTCCCAACATTTGGGACCAAATGTTGCGGTCAGACCACGATGGGGCTGAGCGGCAGCTTCTAAAGCATTTTCCGAAAAATGCATGCCCCGCATGCCCCTCTACCCCAATTCGTGGCGCGGCGCGCCGACACCAATCGCCGCGCCCCGCCTTGCGGTCGGGTCGCGGAACGGACAATTATTTCTCCTAGTGCCCCGCTTCCGAAGTTCGTCATACATGGCGGCACCCACTGATACGAACTTCGGAAGCAAAGGGGCGCTAGCGATCGAAGCGAAAGGCAGCTGTGGCTCAGGACGTACCGATCGGGGCAACCCAGGTCTCTCTCGCGCAGCTCAATGAGCGCTCGCGCGAGATTTTCCGTCGCATCGTCGAGAGCTATCTGGCAACCGGCGAACCGGTCGGCTCGCGCAATCTCTCGCGCATCATCCCAATGACTTTGTCGCCGGCCTCGGTACGCAATGTCATGCAGGATCTCGAACAGCTCGGGCTCATCTATGCGCCCCACACCTCCGCGGGCCGGCTGCCGACCGAAACCGGGCTGCGCTTTTTCGTCGATGCCCTGATGCAGATCGGGGATCTAACCGAGAGCGACCGCCGAGCGATCGAAGGCCAAGTCGCGGCGGCCGGCAAATCGGTGGAAGGTGTGCTCAACGAGGCGTCCGGCCTGCTCTCCGGCCTGAGCCATTCGGCCGGCGTTGTGCTCAGCACCAAATCGGACCCCAGGCTCAAGCATATCGAATTCGTGCGTCTGGAGCCGGAGCGCGCGCTGGTCGTGCTGGTTGCCGAAGATGGGCAGGTCGAGAATCGCATTCTCTCGCTCCCACGCGGGCTGCCGACGTCCGCTCTGATCGAGGCGTCGAACTTCCTGAACGCGCATATGCGCGGCAAGACGCTGACGGAATCCAAAGTTGACCTTGAGCGCACGCTCGAAGCCGCGCGCGCCGAGATCGACGAGCTGACACAGCGGTTGATCGCCGATGGGCTCGCAAGCTGGTCGGGTGGCGCCGGCGACGAGCGCAAGCTGATCGTGCGGGGACATGCCAATCTGCTTGATGATCTGACCGCGTTGGGGGATCTCGAGCGCGTGCGTCACCTGTTCGATGATTTGGAGACCAAGCGCGAGCTTGTGGGGTTGCTCGGTCAGGCCGAGCGCGCCGATGGGGTGCGGATCTACATCGGGTCGGAGAACAAGCTGTTCTCGCTCTCGGGGTCCTCAACCATCATCTCGCCGTTCCAGGATTCCAATAACCGGGTCGTCGGGGTGTTGGGCGTGATCGGACCGACCCGGCTGAACTACGCCCGGATCATCCCGACGGTCGACTATACCGCCAAGGTCGTGAGCAAGCTCCTCACCGGCTGACTAGTGCCCTGCTTCCGAAGTTCGTGATACATCGCGACATCCTCTGACGCGAACTTCGGAAGCAAAGGGGCACTAGCCGCGGTATAAACATTTGATGGAGCAGATTTTTCGGCGGATCGGCCGCGCCCGCGGTAGCGGCGCCTATTGCGCGGCTTGATTTTTTTCCGCCTAGTATCGATATGCCGGGCAACCGCTCAAAACGAGGAACAGGAATTCGCATGACGGACACGACGTCGTCGGCCGCCGAAGCCGCGTCCGAAAATGGGGCCGGAGAGACCGAGCTCGAGGCCGAAGCCAAGCTTCGGCAGGACAACGCCGACCTCAAGGATCGGTTGTTGCGGACGCTGGCGGAGATGGAAAACCTTCGCAAGCGCACGGAGCGCGAAGTCGCGGATGCGCGCGTTTATGGAATTTCCTCATTTGCGCGCGACGTGCTTGGTGTCGCCGACAATATTCAGCGCGCCCTCGAGGCGACCGGCGAAGACTGGAAGAAGCACGCCGACGAGGCCGGCAAGGCGCTCTACGAGGGCGTCGAGCTGATCGAACGCGACCTGCTCAAGGCGCTCGAGAAGCACGGCGTGCGCAGGATCGAACCGCAGGGTCAGAAATTCGATCCGAACCTGCATCAGGCGATGTACGAAGTTCCCGATGACAGCGTGCCGGCCGGCACGGTCGTCCAAGTGCTGCAGCCCGGCTTCACCATCGGCGATCGCATCCTGCGGCCGGCAATGGTCGGGGTGGCGAAGGGCGGCCCCAAGCCGGAACCGGCGCCGCAGAACGATAACTGACCCGCTGCGCGGGTCGACCGAAGTACCTAGGATGGGTCGAGCGAAGCGAGACCAATCGGCGTTGTCATAGCGGTCGCTTGATGGGTTTCGCTCCGCTCAACCCATCCTACAGGCGCCAAAGCATCTACTGCCTCGGGCCGACCCCGTCGCGCACGGCTCGAAACCGCGGAAATGCATCCGACCAGCTGTCGGCCTTTGCGACGCCGAGGAAGCGCAGATAGGCGCCATTGCCGAATCGCACCCATTGCACGAGCTTGACGTCGGCGTCGGTCTTCGCGTCCTTGGCCTCGGCCATGAGCTGATGGGTCTGCTGCCCGGCGAGCCGGATGAGATCGGTACCCAGAATGTGCACGTCCTTGAGGCCCGCGTAGCCGGCGAACAGGTTGCGCGCAAAATTATCGCGCTGCAGGTTCTCGTCGGGACCTCCGGGAGCGGCCGAGATCACCAGCAGCGCTTGCTCGGTGGCGTCGAGCGTATCCCTTGGACCGCTGGTAAGAATAACGGTGTTGGGCGCCACCACGCGCGACGCCCGCAGTCCGCCGAGTTCATCGACCCGGTACGGCAACAGCGCCATCTGTTCGTCGATTGGTACGCTATCGCGCACTTCGACGCTGGCGAGCGCGTCGCGAATCGCCGCGTCCGAGTAGGTGCCTTTCGCGGAATCCGGCACCAGCACCGTCACCAGCGCGGTCAGGGCAGGGGTCGCGCCGAGCAAGATCCACTTGCGCATGAGCTTGCCGTCGGCTTCCTGCCGGCCGATCAGCAGCACACCCTTGCCGGATTTGAGCGCAAGCGGCTCGCGCTTCTCGACGATGACGCCTTGCTTCTTGAGCGCGGGTGCGGTCATCGCCTTTTCGATGTCGCCATAGGCCTGCGCCGGCAATTCAAGCGTCAGAATTGCGGCTCCGCTTCCCTTTTCTTCAAATCCGCGGAAGTTGTCGCTGGGCTTGAAACCCGCCGGCGGCGACAGGCCGACCTTGGAGCCGGGGGGAAACACCGCTTCGGCACGCGCGCCCGCCGTCGCCAAGGCGGCGAGCGCGATCGCGGCAAAAAGCAATGTTCGGGTCACGACGCCTCCTTAGCGCATTTTCGCGGAGAGTGGACCGGAAAATGCGATCGACCGCGAAAACGACGGCGCTTCAGGGTACGGGCCGGGTGACGCGCCGCAGGGTCAGGTTGATGCGGCCACCTTCGGGCAGCAAGGTGGACGTTCCCGGAATGATCCGATCCACCCCATGAAAAGCGAAGCGGTTCTCTTCGGCGAGCACCATTGCGTCGCCCGACGCAAGCCGGAACGTGCGCGTTGGTCCGCGGCGCTGCTGGCCGCCGTAGCGAAACACGCAGGTGTCGCCGAGCGACAGGGAAACCACCGGCGCGGCAAATTCCTGCTCGTCGCGGTCCTGGTGCAGCCCCATCTTGGCGGTGGGCCCATAGTAGTTGATCAGGCAGGCTTCGGGCGGATGCGGATAGTCAGCAAGATCGGACCATGCCTTGAGCAGCAGATCGGGGATTGCCGGCCACGGCCTGCCGGTGACCGGGTGAGCGGCCTGATAGCGATAGCCGTTGACGTCGGAAACCCAGCCGAGTGGGCCGCAATTCGTCATTCGCACCGAAAACGGCGAGCCCGAGCGGGGCATTCGCGGCGGATAAAGCGGGGCTTGGCGGATAATGTCGTGAACGGCGGCGAGAAGCCGTTCCTGGCCGACCCGGTCCAGATAGGATGGATGCAACATGCGGCTGTGACCGACGATCGGCGGTGTGCGTTCAACAGTCCACTTGTTAATGCTCGCATTTTCGTGAATGCCTGCCTTGCGGGTCAATGGCGCTCTCCTATATGTGCCAGGGCGCCGCAGGGGCTGCGGTGCAACGTGATCCACATGCGATCCAATGGGGGTCGGATCAAGCGTGGCGGGAGTTTTAGTCCGCTTGCTTTCGCCGGTGCGCTGCAAGGGCCCGGCCCGACCTGCTGAGAAGAGAGGTACTTGATCATGGCAAAAGTCATCGGGATTGATCTCGGTACGACCAACTCCTGCGTGGCGGTGATGGAGGGCTCGACGCCCAAGGTCATTGAAAATTCCGAAGGCATGCGCACGACACCTTCGATCGTCGCCTTCACGGATGACGGGGAACGCCTCGTCGGCCAGCCCGCCAAGCGGCAGGCAGTCACCAATCCCGAGCGCACGTTCTTCGCGGTCAAGCGCCTGATTGGCCGGCGCTACGACGACCCGATGGTTGAGAAGGACAAGAAGCTCGTCCCCTACAAGATCGTCAAGGCGAGCAACGGCGACGCCTGGGTCGAAGCAGACGGCAAGACCTATTCGCCGTCGCAGATTTCCGCCTTCATCCTGCAGAAGATGAAAGAGACCGCGGAAGCGCATCTCGGCCAGAAGGTCGAGCAAGCGGTGATCACCGTTCCGGCCTATTTCAACGACGCCCAGCGCCAGGCCACCAAGGACGCCGGCAAGATCGCCGGCCTCGACGTGCTGCGCATCATCAACGAGCCGACCGCGGCTGCGCTCGCTTACGGCCTCGACAAGAAAGCCGCCGGCACGATTGCGGTTTACGACCTCGGTGGCGGGACGTTCGACATTTCGATTCTCGAAATCGGCGATGGCGTGTTCGAGGTGAAGTCGACGAACGGCGATACGTTCCTCGGCGGCGAAGATTTCGATATGCGCCTCGTCAACTATCTGGCCGACGAATTCCAGAAGGAACAGGGTATCGACCTGCGCCGCGACAAGCTCGCGCTCCAGCGCCTGAAGGAAGCGGCCGAGAAGGCGAAGATCGAGCTGTCGTCCACCACGCAGACCGAAATCAACCTGCCGTTCATCACCGCCGATGCGTCGGGACCCAAACACCTGACCATGAAGCTGACGCGCGCAAAATTTGAGGCGCTGGTGGACGATCTCATTCAGAAGACGATTGAGCCGTGCCGGCTCGCGCTCAAGGACGCGGCCCTGTCGGCGGCGGAGATCAACGAGGTAGTGCTGGTCGGCGGCATGACGCGCATGCCGAAGGTTCAGGAGGTCGTGAAGCAGCTGTTCGGCAGGGAGCCGCACAAGGGCGTCAACCCCGACGAAGTGGTCGCGGTGGGCGCTGCGATTCAGGCCGGCGTGCTACAGGGCGACGTCAAGGACGTGCTGCTGCTCGACGTGACGCCGCTCTCGCTCGGTATCGAAACCCTGGGTGGCGTGTTCACGCGGCTGATCGATCGCAACACCACCATTCCGACCAAGAAGAGCCAGGTGTTCTCGACTGCCGAAGACAATCAGAACGCGGTTACCATCCGGGTGTTCCAGGGCGAACGTGAAATGGCGGCGGACAACAAGCTGCTCGGCCAGTTCGATCTCGTCGGCATTCCGCCGTCGCCGCGCGGCGTTCCGCAGATCGAAGTCACCTTCGACATCGACGCCAACGGCATCGTCAATGTCCACGCCAAGGACAAGGGCACCGGCAAGGAGCAGCAAATCCGCATCCAGGCGTCGGGCGGTCTGTCCGAGGCTGACATCCAGAAGATGGTCAAGGACGCGGAGGCTCACGCCGAGGAAGACAAGAAGCGCAAGGCGGCGGTCGAGGCCAAGAACCACGCGGAAGCGCTGGTGCACGGCACCGAGAAGGCGCTCGCCGAGCATGGCTCGAAGGTCGGCGATGCCGAGCGGCGGGCGATCGAGAATGCGATGGCCGATCTCAAGGAGGCACTCAAGGGCAACGACGCCGATGCCATCAGCGCCAAGACCAACGCGCTGGCGCAAGCGTCGATGAAGCTCGGCGAAGCAATGTACAAGTCGCAGCAAGCCGAGGCGGCGCCGGGCGGCGACGGCTCGGCCGGTGCCAAGAAGGACGACGTCGTCGACGCGGAGTTCACCGAGGTCGACGACGACAAGAAGAAATCGGCCTGACGACGCCGAGCGTGAGAGGTCCCTCGCACCCATGAGGGCCAGAGTCCCGACAAATCAACCAACGTCTCGCCCCGCGCTGCGGCTCTATCGGTCGCGGCCGCAGGGGCGAGCTTGTCGTTTTCGGGTGAGCTGAGGGGATGGCAAAGCGCGACTATTACGAGAACTCTTGGGGTCTCCCGAACCGCCAAGGATGCCGAGATCAAGGCGGCGTTCCGCAAGCTCGCGATGCAGCACCATCCGGATCGCAATCCGGGTGACGCCGAATGCGAGCACCGGTTCAAGGAGCTCAACGAGGCCTACGACGTCCTCAAGGACGGCGATAAGCGTGCCGCCTACGATCGGTTCGGGCACGCTGCCTTCGAGCACGGCATGGGCGGCGGAGCGGCTGGGTTCGGGGCTGATTTCGCGTCAACCTTCGCCGACATTTTCGACGACTTCTTCGGCATGGGCGGCGCGCGACGCGGCGGACGCAGCGGCCGCGAACGCGGCTCCGATCTGCGCTACAACATGGAGATCAGTCTCGAGGACGCATTCCAGGGCAAGGCCGCGCAGGTCAATATCCCGACCTCGGTGACCTGCGACGCGTGCACCGGCACCGGCGCCAAGAGCGGCACCAAGCCGAAGACCTGCGCGAGCTGCGGCGGAGCCGGCAAGGTGCGCCATGCCCAGGGCTTCTTCACGCTTGAACGCACCTGCGTGGCCTGCCAGGGCCGCGGCCAGGTCATTGAACATCCGTGTCCGAATTGCGCGGGCTCCGGGCGGGTGACCCGCGCGCGCATGCTCGCAATCAACATTCCGCCCGGCGTCGAGGACGGCACACGGATCCGGCTCGCCGGCGAGGGCGAAGCCGGACTTCGCGGCGGCCCGCCGGGCGACCTCTACATTTTCCTCGCCATCGCCGGGCACGCGTTCTTCCAGCGCGACGGTGCCGACCTGCATTGCCGCGTCCCGGTGTCGATGGTGACGGCCGCCTTGGGGGGCGACTTCGAGATCCCGACCATCGATGGCGGCAACAGCCGGGTCAAAATCCCCGCAGGCACCCAATCCGGTCGCCGCTTCCGCCTGTCAGGCAAAGGCATGCCGGTCCTGCGCTCGAAACAGATGGGCGACATGTACGTTCAGGTCATGGTGGAAACGCCGCAAAACCTCACCAAGCGCCAGCGTGAACTGCTGGCGGAGTTCGAGCAGTTGTCCTCACACGATACGCAGCCGGAGGCGGCCGGTTTCTTTGGCAAGGTCAAGGAATTCTTCGGCGGACGGGCGAGCCCGGCCTAAGCGGACGGGTCTGCCCGCCGGCTAAGACAGGCCTTGACCGCATAGCCGAGCCGATCCAATTGTGGCAAACTCCTGTCACAAATTTGACATTTAGCGGGCCGCGATGGGATTGCCGGGACTGAGATTGCTGGAACGGAAATTCGAAGGACCGATTCGTCTGTTCGAATTGAAGAAGTGCGCGCTCGAAAAGCAAATCGAGCGGCAGCTGCGCGAGTTCGAGCACAAGCGCAATGTCGGTCTCGACGACGATCTGCGATTCATCCGGTCTTGGCTCGAGAAGCCGCTCGCAATCGGCGCCGTCAAACCGTCCGGCAAGGTACTGGCGCGCACCATGGCGCAATACGTCGATCCCGACAGCGACGGCCCGGTCATCGAGCTTGGGCCCGGCACCGGGCCGGTCACGCAGGCGCTCGTGGAGCAGGGGGTCGATCCGTCGCGTCTCGTGCTGGTCGAGTTCAACGCGGCGTTCTGCCGGCTGCTGCGCGCGCGTTATCCGCAAGCGACCGTGGTGCAGGGCGATGCGTACGGATTGCGCCGGGTGCTCGACAATTTCCTCTATCAACCGGCCGCCGCCATCGTGTCCGGTCTGCCGCTGATGACCAAGCCAGCGCGCATCCGCCTGCGGCTGATCGCGGATGCGCTGAATTTGCTCGCGCCGGGCGCACCGTTCGTCCAATTCACCTATGCGGTGGTCTCTCCGCTCCCCAAGCGGCTGCCCGGCGTACGGTCGGAGGCGTCAGAGCGCATCTGGCTCAACATGCCGCCAGCGCGGGTTTGGGTCTACAGGAAGCAGGAACCAGGTATCGGGAGTCAGGCAACAGGAATTGCCTGACTCGCGACACCTGACATCTGATACCTGAGATATGGACCCACGTGATCGCCTGATCGTCGCTCTCGATGTCGCTTCGGTCGACCGTGCTGAGACTCTGATCCAGCAGCTCGGCGACGCGGTCGCGTTCTACAAGATCGGATATCAACTTGCCTTCGCGGGCGGGTTGCGGCTCGCCGAGACGCTGGTGGGCGCCGGCAAGAAGGTGTTCCTCGATCTCAAGCTGCACGACATCGGCAACACGGTGGCAAAAGGCGTGGAGAGCGTCGCTCGTAGTGGGGCAAGCTTCCTGACCGTGCATGCCTACCCGCAGACCATGCGCGCGGCGGTCGCGGCCCGCCCGGAAGGCCTGCGCATCCTCGCCGTCACCGTGCTGACGTCTTACGACAATGCCGACCTCGCGGAAGCCGGCTACGTCGGGGCGGTATCGGACCTGGTGATGCGACGGGCCATGCAGGCCCGCGAAACCGGGGTTGATGGACTTGTTTGCTCGGCCGAGGAAGCTGCGGCGCTTCGCCCGGCGATCGGTGCGCAAATGACCCTGGTCACGCCCGGCATTCGCCCGATGGGCGCTGCGAGCGGCGATCAGAAACGTATCATGACGCCGGCTGCCGCGATCGCGGCCGGCGCCGACTATCTGGTGGTCGGCCGGCCGATTCTGGAAGCGTCCAATCCGCACGGCGCTGCGACGGCGATCATCGCGGAGATCGCAACAGCGTGCTCCCACAAGAGTTGAGGGCGATCATGGTCAAGGGATATTGGATTGCGCGGCTCGACATCAACGATCAGGCCGCCTACGACGAATATCGCAAGCGCAATGCGCTCGCTTTTGCGAATTTCGGCGGCAAGTTTCTGGTGCGCGGCGGGTCGTTCCATCAGGTCGTCGGCGATGCACGCCAGCACAACGTGGTGATCGAGTTTCCGAGCCACGACGCCGCAATCGCCTGCTACCGCTCGCCCGAATATCAGGACGCCATGCAATATCTGAAGGCGGGTTGCGACGTCGATCTGGTCATCATCGGCGGCTACGACGGACCGCAGCCGGGCTGACGACGCGTCCCGAACGCGCTTTCCAACACGATCCACCCTCGCTATACGGGCGGCGTTGCCGGAGACGCATCATGGCTGACATGCGGCTGATCGTGGTAGGGGCGGGCGGCCGCATGGGCCGCACGCTGATCAAGGCCATTGCCGAGACCTCCGGCATGCGTGTCGCCGGCGCAGTCGAAGCCTCCGGTTCGCCGCTCATCGGCCAGGATGCAGGCGTGCTTGCAGGCCTTGCGCCGCTCGGCGTGTCTCTGACCGATGACCTCAAGCCGTTGCTCGCCGGGGCGGATGCAATCGTCGATTTTACCATTCCGGCCGCGAGCCTCTTCCATGCGGAACTTGCCGCCCAGAACAAGCTTGTCCATGTCATCGGCACGACCGGGTTTTCGCCCGCCGACGAGGCGAGTATTGCGCAAGCGGCCAAGCACGCGGTGATCGTGAAGTCCGGCAACATGAGCCTCGGGGTCAATCTGCTGGCGGCGCTGGTGAAGCGCGTGGCAATGACGCTCGATCAGGAGTTCGACATCGAAATCGTGGAAATGCATCACAACAAGAAAATCGATGCGCCGTCCGGCACCGCGCTGCTGTTGGGGCGCGCGGCCGCGGCCGGCCGGCAGGTTGATCTCGATCAGCGTTCGGTGCGCGGGCGCGACGGCGTGACCGGTGCGCGCCGGCCGGGCGACATCGGATTTGCCGCGTTGCGCGGCGGCACCGTGGTGGGCGAGCACACCGTGATCTTCGCCGGCCCGGCTGAACGCGTCGAACTCGTGCACAAGGCGGAAGACCGCATGATCTTTGCGCGCGGCGCGCTCAAGGCAGCGCAATGGGGGAAGGGCCGCAAGCCGGGGCTCTACTCCATGGCCGACGTGCTGGGCTTGGGCGATTTATGATCGGCAACAAATCGGGACTGACTTGATGACCGACCGTCTTCTCGTGCTCGTGCGCCACGGCCAGAGCGAATGGAACCTGAAGAACCTGTTCACGGGCTGGCGCGACGTCGACCTTACCGACAAGGGCGTTGCCGAGGCGCGCGCGGCCGGCCGCCAGCTCAAGGCGTTGGGGTTGCGTTTCGACGTGGCCTACACCTCGGCGCTGGTGCGGGCGCAGCGAACCATGGATCTGATGCTCGAGGAGCTGGGACAGCGCAGCCTGCAGGTGATTCGGGATCAGGCGCTCAACGAGCGCGACTACGGCGATCTCTCCGGCCTCAACAAGGACGACGCGCGCAAGCGTTGGGGTGACGAGCAGGTGCATGTCTGGCGCCGTTCCTATGATGTTGCGCCGCCCGGCGGCGAGAGCCTCAAGGATACGGCGGCGCGCGTGCTGCCCTATTACATCCAGGACATTCTCCCGCGGGTCTTGCGCGGCGAGCGCGTGCTGGTGAGCGCACACGGCAACAGCCTGCGCGCGCTGGTCATGGTGCTCGACCATCTGTCGCCGCAGGAGATCGTCAAGCGGGAGATCGCGACCGGGGTGCCGCTGATCTATCGGCTCAATGCGGATTCGACGGTTGCCGAGCGCAAGGTGATGGCTGCCTGACGCGCCATCCGCTCAGCGCATTTAATATATAACTTATTGCAACCGCGTTTGGGACATTACGCGGGCTTGTGGCCTGCGCTGACCTGCCCGACCTCCCAGCCGAGCATCGCGTGCTTGCGCGTGAGCCCCCAGTGATAGCCGGTGAGATCACCGCTCTTGCCGAGCACGCGGTGGCACGGAACGACGAACGAGATCGGGTTCTTGCCGACCGCGGCGCCAACCGCGCGGGCAGCGGTCGGCTTGCCGATGTGCTGGGCGATCCCCGAGTAGGTCGTGGCCTTGCCCATCGGAATTCTCACCAGGGTTTGCCACACGCGCACCTCGAAATCGGTACCGATCAACACGACGTTGAGCGGCCGGTCGGCGCGCCACAGGACGGGGTCGAAGATCCGCTGCGCCAGCGGCGCGGTTTGCCCGGCGTTCTCCGTATAGATCGCGGCCGGCCAGCGCCGTTGCATGTCGGCGAGCGCGGCGGCCTCTTGGCCAGGGTCAGCGAACGCGAGCCCCGCCAGTCCGCGATCGGTCGCGATCACGAGCGCGGTTCCGAACGGCGAGGGATGAAAGCCGTAATACATGCGAAGACCTTCGGCCCCGGTCTTCCATTCGCCCGGCGACATGGCCTCGTGCGTGATGAAGAGATCGTGCAGCCGGCCTGGGCCGGACAGCCCGACTTCGTAGGCGGCGTCGAGCACGCTCGCTGAATTGCGCAACAGGGCGCGCGCGCGATCGATCGTCAGCGCCTGCAGAAACGCTTTCGGTGTGAGCCCAGCCCAGCGCCGGAACAGGTGATGCAGCTCGTCCGGGGCGACGCCGGCGGCTTCGGCGATCGTGTCGATTGACGGCTGGTCGCGCCAATAGCCGCGGATATGCGCAATGGCGCGGCAGACCACGCGCATAGTCGTCGGCGGCGCGCGCGAGCGGGGTCGCATCCGGGATGCGGTCGGGCGAAAGCATGGCGGTCTCCATCATCTTTGCCCGTTAGCTAAATCCCACGGCGTGCCGGTTCCACCCGGTTTCCGGACGTTTCTGGCGCGGCCTCAAAATACCGTGCGGGTTGGCCCGCGCTTGGCTTCGCCGATCGCCGCCGCCAGCGCGCTTGCGAAGCTCGCCTTTTCGTCGGGGCCGAGGAAGGTAGCGATCGGTAGCCGGCGTCCACGCGACACCAGGAACAGGCGTTGGATACCGAACTCCTCGTGCACCTCGCGATCGAGCTGCACCCAGAGCGGATTGAGCGTCCACTCGCTGACCCGGCCGCGATGCGTGACCTTGCGAACCTTGAGCTCGGACGGCGTGACCGACACCTGCTCGAAAGCGGTCGCGGCCCGGTAATTGATGCGAAACGCGAAATACACAAGCAGCACGTCGAGGCCGAAGAAGCCGAACACCGGCCACGCGCCCATCAGCAGAAACGCCACGCCGGCCGCGAAGCTGATGGATCCAATCAGGGCCATCAAAATCAAGAAGCCCACTGCGCTGAGCGATCGGTGCGGTGTCAGGATCGCGGAGAACAGTGTGGGTTCAGCCGCTATGTCATTGCCGGAGGTCATTGGGCTTCATTATAGGGACATCATGGCGCGCAAAACGACCCCCCAAAGGCCTGCCCGCAAGGGCGCGGCTCACCCTGCCAAATCAGGTAAATCCAAAATCGGCAAATCCAAGTCCCGCGCGCCGGCCCGCACACCCCGCAAGGGCGCGAAACCGAAACCCTGGACGCCGGCCGAAGTCGAGGAAGCGTTCCGGCGCTTTGCGAAAGCAAACCCGGAGCCGCGCGGCGAGCTCGAGCATGTCGATCCCTACACGCTGCTGATCGCCGTTGTGCTCTCCGCGCAGGCGACCGATGCCGGTGTCAACAAGGCGACACCCGCGCTGTTCGCGTCGGCCGACACGCCAGCCAAGATGGTGGCGCTCGGCGAAGACAAGGTGCGCCAATTCATCAAGACCATCGGGTTGTTCCGCACCAAGGCCCGCAATGTGATCGCGCTGTCGCAAAAGCTCATCGACGAACACGGCGGCGTCGTTCCACCGTCACGCGAGGCGCTCGAGGCGTTGCCGGGGGTCGGGCGCAAAACCGCAAACGTCGTGCTCAATATCGCGTTCGGGGAGCCGACGATCGCGGTCGACACGCACATCTTCCGCGTCGGCAACCGGACCGGGCTGGCGCCCGGCAAGACGCCGCTCGAGGTCGAAATGAACCTCGAGAGGGTGGTGCCCGACCAATACAAGCGCCACGCCCACCACTGGCTGATCCTGCACGGCCGCTACACCTGCCTGGCGCGGCGGCCGCTGTGCGAAAAATGTCTGATCAACGATCTTTGCCGCTGGCCCGAAAAGACGATCTAGCACGCAGATCAGCCGGCCGCCGTGACCCGCGCCTTCGTGCCGCGCATGCGCTTGTGCATGTGCACCATGAACGCCATGCCGAACAACGGGGTCGCCAGATTGATGATCGGGATCGACACGAACGCGGCGATCAGCAGGCCGGCGACGAACACCGTGCCGCTGTTGGCGCGGCGCAGCGCCTTGGCTTCCGGCACGGGGTGAAACCGCATGGCGGCGAGCTCGAAATATTGCCGTCCCAGCACGTAGGCGGTGGCCACAAAAAACACCACGCCGCCAAGCCCGGCAAACAGCAGGAACGGCACGGCGCAGAGATAGATCAGGATCGCGAGCAGGGACGCCTTGATCGCTTCAACGGCGGCGAGTCCCACCGGCAACGCCACGCCCGGCGGATCAGCCGGGTAATACGTGCGCTCCACCAGATCGGCGATTTCATCAGAGAAGAATCCGGCGACCAGCGAGGTCACCGCCGGCATCAGAAAAATGACGCCGACCACCACGCCAAGCCCGAGCGCGATCGCGAGTGCCCAACCGAGCACGACGACCGGCCAATGGGCGGCCGGCCCCAACGTGGTCTCGAACCACTGCCCGCCGGCGCCGGTGAGCCAAATCAGCAGCCAGTCGAGCCCGACCCCGAGCCCCACCAGGAACAACACTGCAAGGCCGGCGGACTTGAGCAGCACCGTTCGAAACGGCGGAGAAACCATTTGCTCAAGCGCCTTGATCGCGGCATCGATCATGAGATAGCCCCAGTGTCGTGAAAATCCCGAGCTAGCCACCTGATTTGCGCAATGAGTCCCCTTCGGGCAAGTTGCGGCGGAACAATGCGCGAACCAATCCCATGAGCATCAGCCGTCGTTTGTTTCTCGCCGGTACCGCGGCCGCAGCGGCGCGTCCCGCGCTCGGAGCCGTCCCGGCCTCGGGCGACGTCGATGTTGCCATCATCGGGGCTGGCGCTGCGGGTGTAGCGGCCGCGCGCCGGGTCATTGCGGCCAACCGTCGCTTCGCCCTGATCGAGGCCAGCGATGTGGTGGGCGGGCGCTGCCGCACCAACACCAGCATCTTTGGCGTTCCCTACGATCTGGGCGCGCACTGGATCCACATGCCCGACATCAATCCAATTGCGAAATTGGCGAAGCAGGTCGGGATTGCAACCTATCCGGCGCCGCGCGGACAACGGATCAGAATCGGCCGCCGCTACGCGCGCGAAGGGGAGATCGAGGATTACCTGTCGGCATTCGTGCGCTCCGAACGCGCGATCAGCGAGGCCGCGCGCAAGATCGACATATCGTGCGCACAGGCGCTGCCGAAAGACTTGGGCGACTGGCGCTCGACAATCGAGTTCGTGATGGGTCCGTACAGTTGCGGCAAGGACCTCAACGAGGTGTCGGCGGTCGACTTCTCCAAATCCGATGAGCGCGATATCGACGCCTTCTGCAAACTCGGCTTCGGCGGATTGCTGGGGAAGCTCGCCGGCGGGATCCCGGTGCAACTCGGAACGCCGGCCCGCCGTATCGAATGGACCGGTCGGGCCGGGGTGGAAATCGACACCCCGAAAGGCACGATCCGAGCCAAGACCGCGATCGTCACCGTGTCGACCAACGTGCTGGCTGCCGGCAAGATCAGGTTCGAGCCCGAGCTGCCCAGACGCGTGCAGGATGCCGTCAGCAAGCTTTCGCTCGGCAGCTATGAGCACATCGCGCTCGAACTGCCGGGCAATCCGCTCGGCATGCAGGCGGACGACCTGATCTTCGAGAAGTCGACCAGCACACGCACCGCCGGAATTCTGGCCAATGTCTCAGGGACGCCGCTCTGCATCGTCGACGTCGGCGGAAAATTCGGCCGCGATCTCGCGATGCGCGGCGAAGAGGCAATGGTCGATTTCGCGCTCGAATGGCTTGAGGGTCTGTACGGCAGCAACTTCAAGAAAACCGTCCAGCGCGCGAGCGCGACCCGATGGTACAGCGACCCGTGGGTGCTCGGGTCGTTCTCGTGCGCAAGCGTCGGCGGCCAGCCGTCACGCCGTGCGCTGATGGAGCCCGTGAACGGTCGGCTCTGGTTCGCCGGGGAGGCCGTCCACGAAACCCTCTGGGGCACGGTCGGCGGCGCTTGGGATTCGGGCGAGCGGGCGGCGGTCGAGGCGCTCAAACGGATCGGCGCCATCACGGAGCCGCCGCCCCAGCAGCAGCGCGCACGGCCACAACAACGGCGCGTGCGGTAGGCGAAATAGCCGGTACGAAGCTACGGCTCAGCTGCCCCGGCGCGGGAGATGGCGTCGCTCACGGCTGCAATCAGCGCAGGCGGGCTGTAAGGCTTGGTGAGCAAGCGGACGGCTGCAAACGGTTCGGGCAGCGCGAGGTCGCTCTCGTAGCCGGTCAGGAACACGATCGGAATCCGGCGCTTGAGCGCGACTTCGGCGAGTGCGAAGCCCGCGTCCGTTCCATCGGCAAGCTGAATATCGATCACCGCGGCATCGATCGGTTCGGATGCAGCAAGCGCGTCATGGCCTTCCTTGAGGTTCAGCGCGATCACGACCTGGCGCGCACCCGCGTCCTTGAGGACATCCTCAACGACCGTCGCGATCAAAAATTCGTCCTCAATGACGAGGATGCGGGCGCCTTTTAGCGGGCCAGCTTCGCTTTGCGTGGCGTTCACGTGATCGGCCTCGACGGCAACCGCCCTGCAGACCATATATCAATCCTCAAGACCATGGCCGCCGCAATTGTGGTTGAGAAGCGAAGCGTGCGTCATTAAAAAATGACGCAGCGGTAGTTTGAAAATGCGGTGTAAAATCGCTCGTTGCGGCCCCTTGACGGGAGCGCGGTAGAGCGAAGGGACGATGTCAAAACCGGTGCCGGCGCCAGGACGTCAGGTTCCCTGCGAGCGCTGTCCGCTGCGCCCGTTGCAGGTCTTTCGAAATTTCACGCCGGAGGAGCTGGCGTTCGTCAGTGCCTTCAAATCCGCCGAGCTAACCGCCGAGCCCGGAACAACGCTGCTGATGCAGGGGGCCAACAGCCCGCATCTCTACACCCTGCTGTCGGGCTGGGCGTTTCGCTACAAAACCCTTCCGGACGGCCGCCGCCAGATTCTCAATTTCGCGTTTCCAGGCGAATTCCTGGGTCTGCAGGGCTCTGTCGCGAACGAAATGCAGCACTCCGTCGAGGTGCTGACCCAGTCGATGCTGTGCGTGTTCGCACGCGACAAGTTGTGGGACCTTTATTCGCACTATCCCGGCTTGGCCTTCGACATCACCTGGCTTGCCGCGCGGGAGGAGCAGCTACTGGACGAACACCTGCTCAGCATCGGGCGCCGTTCCGCGCTCGAACGCGTCGCGTTTATCCTCCTTCACCTTTACCAACGCGCTGAGGAAGTCGGTCTCGCCAAAGACAAAAAAGTCGTGTTTCCGTTCACTCAGCAACACATCGCCGACACGCTCGGGATGTCGCTCGTCCACGCCAACAAGACGTTGCGACGGCTCTACAGCATGAAATTATTAAGCTGGCGAGAGCGCACGTTTGAAATTCTGGATTGGGACAAGCTGGCCGAATTGGCGGTCTACGACCGCGAGCCCAAAAGGCAGCGTCCGCTGATTTAACCTGCGCACGATCAGTGCAGGCCGCCGAAAGCCCAGATCAGCAACAAGATTGGAATCGGTACACCGATCAACCACAGCAACAAATAGCGTCCCACGGGTTCGCTCCTCGCTAAGCCTCAACCAAACAACGCGCCCGGGGCGCCGTTTGTTCCTTCCGGTCGCGTGCTCGCATCGCGGCTCGTGGAACCGCTAGGCAATTCCAGGAGTTTATTTGTGCGCTTGGTTGTTCGACTGTCTTGGAGGACGTTATGCTCGGAACCATTCTGATCATCATTTTGATATTGATCCTCATCGGCGCTCTGCCGACTTGGCCCCACAGCTCCGGTTGGGGTTATTATCCCTCCGGCGGCATCGGACTCATATTGCTCATCCTCGTCATCCTTGTGTTGATGGGAAGGGTCTAATGAATCGCGTCTGGAGCGAATCCGGACGTGCGCCTACGTAGTTGCGGCGGTCAGCTTGGAAGTTCCGCGTCCGTATCGGGGAACAGATGGCTGACCGCGGCCACTCCGACAATCAGAAGCGGGACTGACAAGAATCCGCCGACCGGTCCCCACAACCAGGTCCAGAAGACGAGCGATAGAAACACGGATAGCGGACTCATGGTGAAACGAATGCCCACGATATTCGGCGTGATGAAATTTCCCTCGCAGGTGACCATGGCGACGTACAACGCCGTTGCGATCAGGGCTTGATGCCACCCTGGGAAGCTCACGAGACCGACGCAGAACAGAACGACAGCCATGAATGCGGCGCCGATATAGGGCACGAACGCGCAAATGAAGGCCAGAGCGCCGAGCAGGAACGGGCTGGGGAATCCCAACAAGAACGTGCCGAGCGCGGTCAGCAATCCGAGCACGAGATTGATGGCCGCGACCGTGCCGACATAACGCAAGAGATTATCTTCGACCTCGTTGAACATTCGGATCGCACGCAGTCGTGCTTCGGAACCTGAGAACAACAGGATTGCATTGCGGCGCAGGGTGTCCCGGCTGATCAGAAACAACAGCAGCGTAGCCAGAAAAATCACGATCTCGCCGACCGCCGGCGTCAAGAACGCTGCTACCGGCTGCAGCGCGTCGGTGAGGTTAACCGTTGGGGCAAGGGCGGCGGCGCTGTCAAACATCGAATCGGCGCCCGGCATGATCTTGTTCTCGAAATCCCGCGCGTAATCCAGCAACGGATAGAGAGCCGCGAATTTCTGCCGGAGATTGTCGCCGACTTCGGCCGCGTGCGCGGCGACCGCCAGGATCGGCGCCACGACCGCTGCGAGAGCAAATTGAATTAAAACCAGGAACAGAATATCGGCCAGCACCGCAAATACCGGCGCCGGCACGCGATAGGTCTCCGCGCGTCGCGCCAGCGGGCTCAGCATCATGCCAATCACGAAGGCGCACACAATCGGCAGCACCAGCACGCGCGCGGTTTGCAGAAATGCGCCGAACAGCAGGATGAAGATCCCGATGATCGCGAGTCGGGCCGCGATCTTTATGAAACTCTCGTGCGCCGAGGCAGGAGCTTCAGGTTCAATCGGCGATTGGTTGGTTGGCTGGAGCAAAGCTGCCTGCGGATCTTGCCTAATTAGGCACGCAAAGGCCCGGCGAAGCGCCGGGCCCTGACTCTTCTCGAAATCGAGTTACCATGTTTGCGCGTCGTACCAATCGTTGATGTCCTTGCGGATCTGGTCCTTCGCGATCCCGTACCGCTCCTGAAGCTTGCCCTCGAGTTGGTCGCGGCGCCCGTTGATGACATTGAGATCGTCGTCGGTGAGCTTTCCCCACTTCTCCTTGACCTTGCCTTTGACTTGCTTCCAGTTTCCTTCAACGCGATTCCAGTCCATCGTGAACCTCCAGATCAAACGGCGTGTCAGAAGCATAACTGTCGGAAACCCGGGCAGTTCCGCGCGCCCGGCGTGCGACAGAAGGTCCAGGGCACGCGGCTGACCGCGGCCATGTTTTTCTATGAATGATTGTTGCAACGATCGGCGAGATCGAGCGTTGCCGATCAGATGCGGAGCGAGCTTTTTTGGCAGGCGTGCTTTAGCTTCGCAACACCGCCCCGGTGCGCTTGCCGACTTCGGCGACGATCTTCGCCGCCACCGCGTCGATCTCTTCGTCGGTCATGGTCTTCTCGCGCGGCTGCAACGTGACCGCGATCGCGATCGATTTCTTGTCCGCGTCGATGCCCGGACCCTCGTAGACGTCAAACACCGAGATACCGGTGATCAGCTTGCGATCGACGCCCTGGGCGGCGCGCACGATGTCGCCCGCCTTGGTGGTGCGCGCGACCACGAACGCGAAATCCCGTTCGACCGGTTGGAACGCCGAGAGCTCGAGCGGCGGCTTTGCCCGGGTCGGCTTCGCCTTCGCTTCCGGAATGCGCTCCAGAACGACTTCGAACGCAACCAGCGGACCTTCGGCACCCAGTGCCTGCAGGATTTTGGGGTGCAACTCGCCGAACCAGCCGAGCACGTTCTGCGGGCCGATTTGCAGCGTGCCGGAACGTCCGGGATGCAGCCAGCTCGCACCGCCTGGCACGATTTGCAGCGCTTGCGGAGGGGCGCCGGCGGCGGCCAGAACCGCGAGCGCGTCCGCCTTGGCGTCGAACGTGTCGACCTCGGCGGCGCCCGTCGACCAGTTGCGGCCGCCGGCGAGCCTGGCGAGGCGACGGCGCACGCCGCTCGCGGCCGTGACCTGATCCTCGGGCCGGTCGCCGCGGAAAATCTGCCCGACCTCGAACAACGCCACGTCGTTGAACCCGCGATCGGCGTTCTTCTGCGCCGCCAGCGCGAGCCCCGGAATGAGGCTCGGCCGCATGTCCGACAGGTCGGCCGCAATAGGATTTGCCAGCGCAAGCTCGCTTTGGCCGCCGCCAAACAATTCGGCGTGGGGCTTGGCGACGAACGACCAGGTCACCGCCTCGACCAGGCCGCGCGCCGCGAGCGCGCGCTTGGCCTTGCGGGTGCGCCGCTGGATCGAGGTAAGCACGGGCTTGCGCGGGGCGTCGCCACGGTCGAACGGAGCGAACGGGATGCGGTCGACGCCGGCGATGCGCACGACTTCCTCAACAAGGTCCGCTTTGCCCTCAACGTCCGGTCGCCACGACGGCACAGTCACGGCGAGTGATGCGCCCGTGCCGGCGAGCCCAAAGCCGAGGTCGCCGAGGATCTGTTTGATATCGGCCGGGCTCACGTCGAGGCCCGCCAGGCGCTTCACTTCGCTCAGCGGAAAGTCGATGACGCGCGCCGGTGCGGTCGGATCGCCTGCAACCGAGATGGCCGACGGCTCGCCACCACACAGGTCGAGTACCAGGCGGGTCGCGAGCTCCAGTCCCGGCACCATGAAAGCCGGGTCGACGCCGCGCTCGAACCGGTAGCGCGCGTCGGAATTGATCCCGAGCTTGCGGCCGGTGTGGGCGATGTTGATCGGGTCCCACAGCGCCAACTCGATCAGAACGTCGGTTGTTTGTGCGGAACATCCGCTCGCCTCGCCGCCCATAATGCCGGCGAGCGACTCGACGCCTTGCTCGTCGGCGATCACGCACACGCTGTCGTCGAGCGTGTAGGTCTTGCCGTCGAGCGCGGTGAGGGTCTCGCCGGCGCGGGCACGACGCACCACGAGACTGCCCTTCACCTTCGCGGCGTCGAACACGTGCAGCGGGCGGCCGCGGTCGTAGGTCATGAAGTTGGTGATATCGACCAGGGCATTGATCGGCCGCAGGCCGATCGCAATCAGACGCCGCTGCAGCCACTCCGGGCTCGGACCGTTCTTGACGCCGCGCACGAGGCGAAGCGCAAACGCGGGACAAAGCGACGGGGTCGTCCCGAAATCGAGCGTGACGCCGACCGGGCACGGGAACGTTCCCGCAATCGGCTTGATCGGCGCGGTTTTCAGTGTCCCCATGTGCGCGGCCGCGAGATCGCGCGCGATGCCGCTGACGCCGGTGCAGTCGGGCCGATTGGGGGTGAGGTTGATCTCGATCACCGGGTCGTCGAGCCCGGCCCACGCAGCGTAGCGCTCGCCGATCGGCGCGTCCGCGGGCAGATCGATGATGCCTTCGTGGTTGTCGGAAATCTGCAGCTCGAACTCCGACACCAGCATGCCGCGGCTTTCGACGCCGCGGATCTTGCCGACGCCGAGCGTCAGGTTCTTGCCCGGAATGAATGAGCCGGGTGGCGAAAACACGCCGATCATTCCGGCGCGCGCATTGGGGGCGCCGCAAACGACCTGCACCGGGTCGCCGCTGCCGGTGTCGACCATGCACACGCGCAGCCGGTCGGCATTGGGATGCTGCTCGGCCGAGATCACGCGCGCGATGGTGAACGGCGCGAACGCGGTCGCCTTGTCCTCGACCCGCTCGACCTCGAGCCCGATCATGGTGAGCTTGTCGACGATCGCGGCGAGCGGCTCCGAGGTCGCGAGATGCTCCTTGAGCCAGGCGAGGGTGAGTTTCACGGACTCAGTCCTCCGGCGAGCGTCGGGAAGTCGAGCGGCCGGAAGCCGTAGTGCGCGAGCCAGCGCACGTCGGCCTCGAAGAACGCACGCAGATCGGACATTCCATACTTGAGCATGGCGATGCGATCGATGCCCATGCCCCAGGCAAAGCCTTGGTACTCGTCCGGATCGAGGCCGCAATTGCGCAGCACGTTGGGATGCACCATTCCGCAGCCGAGGATTTCCATCCAGTCGTCGCCCTCGCCGAACCGGATCTCGCCCTTGTCGCGCCGGCATTGGATATCGACCTCGAGCGAAGGCTCGGTGAACGGGAAGAACGACGGCCGGAACCGCATTTTCACGTCGTCCACTTCGAAGAACGCCTTGCAGAACTCGGCCAGGATCCATTTCAGATGGCCAAGATGCGAGCCCTTGTCGATCACCAGGCCCTCGACCTGATGAAACATCGGGGTGTGGGTCTGATCGGAATCGCTGCGATAGGTGCGGCCCGGAATGATAACGCGGATCGGCGGCTTCTGACTCAGCATGGTCCGGATCTGGACCGGTGACGTGTGGGTGCGCAGCAGGAGCCGCGAGCCGTCGGGCTTCGGGTTGAGGAAAAACGTGTCGTGCATGTCGCGCGCCGGATGCGCTTCCGGAAAATTCAGCTTGGTGAAATTGAGATCGTCGGTCTCGATGTCCGGCCCCTCGGCGATCGAAAAGCCCATGTCGGCGAAAATCACCGTGAGTTCGTCGATGACCTGGCTGATCGGGTGAATACGCCCGCTTTCGGCCGGCGGTTCAGGCAACGGCAGCGTTACGTCGACGGTTTCTGTGTTGAGCCGAACATCGAGCGCCTGCTCGGCGAGCGCAGCCTTGCGCGATGCCAAAGCGGCGGTGACGCGATCCTTGAGCCCGTTGATCTGCGGGCCCTGTTCGCGACGCTGTTCCGGCGTCATGCGTGCCGAGCGTCTTGAGCAGCTCCGACACCGACCCTTTGCGGCCGAGCGCGGCGATCCGGATCGCTTCGAGCGCGGCTTCGTCGGACGCGGCCGCGATCGCCGCATTGAGTTCTTGCTCGAGCGTTTGCAGATCGGACACAGCGTTACTCCGGCATGTACTGCAAATCGGTGTCGTGCGGCTTGCCGCCGGCCTGCGTCAGCATGCAATGCACCTGGCCGCGATGATGCGTCTGGTGATTAAACAAATGCGTGACCAGCAGCCACTTTGGTTTGCTGATGTCCCGGTTGACGGCGTTGGAGTGCCAGGTCAAATCACCCTCAAGTGCCGCGGGCGCGAGATTGTCGGCCCAGCCGATGATCGACGCGTCGGTCGCGTCGCGTTCGCGTCGCAACACCTCCCAATCCGGGAACAGCGAGACGGATTGCGGAATGCCGCCGGGAGGCGCGGGCAAACCGGCGAACCTGCTCATCCAGATGCGGTCGCCCCACAAAAGGTGGCTCAGCGTCTGGTGGATGGAGCCGAAAAACGCGCCGCGCTCACGCCGGCGTTCCGCATCCGAAAGCCGGTCCGCGACGCCATAAAGGTTCTCGTTCTGCCAACGATTGTAGCGCGCCATGCGCTGGACGTAGGCCGGGTCGATCATTGGTCGATCAGGCCGCGAGCGCAGCCTTCGCCTTCTCCACAATGGCTGCAAACGCCGCCGGCTCGCGGATTGCGAGATCGGAGAGCACTTTGCGGTCGATGGTGATCTCAGCCTTGTTCAGGCCGTCGATGAAACGGCTGTAGGTGAGGTCGAACTGGCGCACGGCCGCATTGAGCCGCTGGATCCAAAGCGCGCGGAAGGTTCGCTTGCGCCGCTTGCGATCTCGGAAGGCGTACTGGCCTGCCTTCTCGACGGCTTGCTTGGCGATCCGGATCGTATTCTTGCGCCGGCCGTAATAGCCCTTGGCGGCTTTGAGAATTTTCTTGTGCTTCGCGTGGGTGGTGACACCCCGTTTGACGCGGGCCATGGTCGATCTCCTGTACCTGAAAAGAAGCGGCTGTAATGCTCTGTGCGCCCGCCGCAGCGGGGCAGGGCTCAGCTGTTCGGCAGCCAATACTTCTTGATCTTGTCGCCGTCGGTTTTGAACAGCACTTTGGTGCCGCGGTGCTCGCGAACCTGCTTGGTGCTGCGCTTGATCATGCCGTGGCGTTTGCCGGACTGCTGGTACAGGACCTTGCCGGTTCCGGTGATCTTGAAGCGCTTTTTAGCGCCCGATTTGGTCTTCAGCTTGGGCATTTGGCTCTCCTTTGTCCGCCTGGCAGATGCGCCACAGTGGGCGCGCCGCCGGCTGTGCTCACAATTGAGCTCTGCTCGATTGAGCGCCTAATCAGCGCTTGCTTTGAGCTTTTCCGCCGCCACGGCAGCCCTTCGGCCGGGCCACGGAAGGGCGGCGTTATGGCAGAGACGGCCGCAAAAGACAACCGCCCCGAGTTGGGGCGGTGGCCGAACCGGCAAGGGGCTTAAAACCCGCTCAGGGAAGCCTCACCGCGGCGCCAAGACCATGATCATCTGGCGCCCTTCGAACCGGGCGTCCTGTTCAACCTTGGCATATTTGGAAGTGTCGTCGCGTACACGGTCCAGGAGCTTGGCACCGAGCTCCTGGTGAGCCATCTCGCGGCCGCGGAACCGCAACGTGACTTTCACCTTGTCGCCTTCCTCGAAGAACCGCTGCATCGAGCGCATCTTCACGTCGTAGTCGTGATCGTCGATCATCGGACGGAATTTGATTTCCTTGACCTCGACGACCTTTTGCTTCTTGCGCGCCTCGGCCGCCTTCTTCTGCTCCTGGTACTTGTACTTCCCGTAGTCGAGCAGCTTGCAGACCGGTGGACTGGCGTTGGGCGCGATCTCGACCAGATCAAGACTGGCAGCTTGGGCGGCGGCCAACGCTTCCGCAACGGATACGTTGCCCCGGTTCGAGCCGTCCTTATCGATCAGGTGTACTAGGCGGGCGTTGATCTCCTCGTTGATGCGCGGGCCGTCTTTCTGGACGGGCTGCGCGGTTCTCATCGGGCGGCGAATGGCGAAGCTCCTCTGCTGTTGCACGAATGCTGGACTTTCCGGCGCTGCCGAAAAAGTCCAGCCCAAGACAATCGATTTAATCCCGGCCCAAGTCAACCGCCAGGTCCATGGCGATAGCAGGCGATATCGCGTCGGCGTATAAGGCGCCGCTTCGTATGTCCTCACACGCACGGCGCGCCCGGTTCGCGAAGGAGACGTTGTTGCCATGTCGGGCCCGGATATCGAATTTGTCGAGGTCGGGGCCCCGCCGGACGGTCGGGCGATCGCGGTGCTTGCAAGCCCTGGCAGCACGCCCGGCATCGTCTGGCTTGGCGGATTCAAGTCCGACATGATGGGAACCAAAGCCGAGGCGCTCGCCGCCTGGGCAAAGAAAGCGGGCCGCGCCTGCATTCGCTTCGACTATTCGGGTCACGGCCAGTCCAAAGGCCGGTTCACCGACGGAACGATCGGACGTTGGCTCGAGGAGAGTCTCGCCGTCTTCGAACGGTTTTGTCACGGGCCGCAGGTTCTGGTCGGCTCCTCGATGGGCGGCTGGCTCGCGCTGTTGCTCGCGCGTGAGCTCAGGCACCGACGCGCGCAGGCCGAGCTCGCGGGCATGGTGCTGATCGCGCCGGCGGTGGATTTCACCGAAGTGCTGATGTGGAAGAATTTTCCGCCCGCGGTGAAGCACGAACTCGAAGCCAAAGGCGTTTGGATCCGGCCCTCGCAATACGACGCCGAGGGTTATCCGATTACGAAACGGTTGATCGAGGAGGCGCGCGCACACCTTCTGCTCGGCGGCATGATCGAAACCGGGTGCCCGGTTCGCATCCTGCAGGGAGCGCTGGATCCTGACGTGCCGTGGACCCACGCGGTCGAGCTTGTCTCGCGGCTTGCGCAGGATGACGTGGTGCTGACGCTGGTGAAGGACGGCGACCATCGGCTGTCGCGGCCGGAAGATATCGAACGGCTGATCGATGCGGTGCGGGAATTGTAGGATGGGTTGAGCGAAGCGAAACCCATCGACTTGAGTTTCACACTACGCTGCGATGGGTTTCGCCTGCAGCTCAACCCATCCTACCGGCCGCGCGCCATTCTTCCTCGACCTCCGGAACATCGGGTTGACGTTGCGCCGCGCGCACCGCCAGCCGTTGCGGAGCGAGCCGGCCAAGCGCCCAGACCGCGGCGCCGCGAACAAGCGCCGAGGTGTCGTCGAGGAGCCGCTCGGCCTCCGCTGCAAGCCCAACATCGCCGCTGTTGCCGATCGCGATCAAAACGTTGCGCACGAACCGGTCGCGGCCGGTGCGCTTGATCGCAGTCTTGGCGAACAGCGCCCGAAACCCCGCATCGTCGAGGCGCGCGAGTTCATCGAGACGCAGCGTGCGCAGCGCATTGCGCGCGGCGAGTTTTGCGTCACGCCCGGCGCTCGCGAATTTGTTCCACGGACAGACCGCGAGGCAATCGTCGCATCCGTAAATACGATTGCCCATCAGCGGGCGCAGCTCGCGCGCGATCGGACCCTTATGCTCGATCGTGAGATAGGAGATGCAGCGTCGCGCATCGAGCCGATACGGCGCCGGGAAGGCCGCGGTCGGGCAGATGTCGAGACAGGCGTGACAGGTTCCGCAATGATCGGCCTCGGGCCGATCGGGCGCGAGGTCGAGGGTCGTGAATATCGTGCCGACAAACAGCCAGGAACCAAACTGCTGCGACACCAGATTGGTGTGTTTGCCCTGCCACCCGATGCCGGCGGCGGCAGCCAAAGGTTTTTCCATCAGGGCCGCAGTGTCAACGAACACTTTAACGTCGCCGCCCGCGGTTGCGATCAGCCACTGGGCGAGGCTCTTGAGGCGCTTCTTGATCACGTCGTGATAATCGTCGCCCTGCGCGTAGACGGAGATCGCGGCGCGGTCGCGTTGCGCAAGGATCGCCAGCGGATCACGATCCGGCCCATAGTTGAGTCCAAGCATGATGATGGCACGCGCCGCCGGCCACAGCGCGCGCGCATTGCCGCGCCGCCCGTCGGCGAGCCAGCCCATGTCGCCGTGCGCGCCGTCGGCGAGAAATTGCGCGAGCCGGCCCTGCGCGAGCGGGGCCGCGTCCGGCGACGTGACGCCGACCGTATCGAATCCGTGTTCGCGCGCGGCGCGCCCGAGCGCGGCCTTGATTTGATGTGGATCGGTCAGAAGTCGAGGTCGGCGTAGGTCTTGGACGGTTGGATGCCGCCGTGGATGTCGGCCAGCAGCGGCCGGAACGAGGGGCGCGACTTCACCCGCGCGTACCAGGCCTTCGCTGCTTCGTCTTCGTCCCACGGCACGTCACCCAAATAATCCACCACCGACAGATGCGCCGCCGCCGCCAGATCGGCATAACTCATGCGCTCGCCCGCCAGCCAGTCGCGCGTGCGCGCCAGCCATCCGACATAGGCCATATGATAGCGGATGTTCGCGAGCGCGGCACGGATGGAGAAGATATCCGGCGGCCCGCCGCCCTGATTCGTCGGCATGTGCCGTTTGAAAACCCGTTCGACCGTGAGTGGAACGCTCACTTCGGCGGCGAATTTGTCGTGAAACCACCCGCACAGCCGCCGCACCTCGATCCGCGCGCCGATTTCGCGCGGCAGCAGCCGATGCTCGCCGAGGTCGGCGCCACGCGTCTCGTCAAGATATTCAGCAATGATACGTGCATCCGGAACCGGCGGGGCGCCGTCTTCGACCAGGACCGGCGTGGTACCGGCCGGGTTGAGGGTCAGGAACTCGACCCGACGGTCCCACGGGCGCTCTTCGACCAGGTCGGCCGTCAATCCGGATTCCGTGATCGCGAGACGCGCGAAGCGCGAGAACGGACAGAGCGGGTGATGAAACAACGTGAGCATTGTGAATGTCGTTGGGGATGCCGAAGCTTAGAGCATGGTCCCGAAACGTGGATACCGGTTTTCAGAACAGATCATGCTTCATCCATAGGAGGGACAATTGCGGCGATAGGTACATAAATCGTTAACGCCCGATAGGGGGGTGTGGACTTACCGGTGGTGTTCCCCATTGCCCTTGCACCCGGCTTGGGTCAAAAGCGTGAGCCGGTCTTCTCACCGCCTGCCTCTCCCGGAGCCATCCATGTTATTCGACGTCATCAAGGCCGCCATTCTGGGCATCGTCGAAGGCCTGACCGAATACCTGCCGGTGTCATCGACCGGGCACCTGCTGCTGGTCGAGCATTTCTTTGGCTTCGCCGACGAGGATTTTGGCAAGACCTTTGCGGTGCTGATTCAGCTCGGCGCCATCCTGGCCCTGCTGTCGATCTACTTTACGCGGCTGTGGCAGCTCGCACTCGGGTTCTTCACCGACGCAACCTCGCGCTGGTTCGTCATCGGGGTCCTGGTTGCGTTTTTGCCTGCGGCCGTGATCGGCGCGATCGCCCACGACTTCATCAAGAACGTGTTGTTCAATCCTTGGATTGTTTGTTTCATGCTGATCGCCGGCGGCGCGGTGCTGTTGTGGATCGACGCTCTCGACCTCAAGCCGAAGTATCACGACGTGACCACGTTCTCGCTGCCGACTTATCTGGGTATCGGCATTGCCCAGTGCGCGGCGATGGTCCCGGGCGTCTCGCGCTCAGGCGCTACCATCGTCGGCGCGATGTTGATGGGGGCGGATCGGCGAACGGCGGCGGAATTCTCGTTCTGGCTCGCGATGCCGACCATGGTCGGCGCGTTCGCCTACGATCTCTACAAGAGCGGAGCGCACCTTATCCGGGAGCAACGTGATGCTCATCGCGGTCGGTTTCGTAACGTCATTCATTTTCGGCTGGATCGTGGTGAAAACATTCCTCGGCTACGTCTCGCGCCACGGCTTTGCGCTGTTTGCCTGGTGGCGGGTGATCGTCGGCGGCCTCGGGCTGATCGGACTGGCGCTCGGGAAATAACGCGACACCTTCTGTCCCTGGTCATGCCCGGCCTTGTGCCGGGCTCTTCTCGCAACGACCAAGACGTGGATGGCCAGGACAAGCCCGGCCATGACGAGGCTAGTTCTTCAATGGCACGCGGTGGAGTTTGTCGCGCGTGATCTGATTGACCGCGGTGGTGCCGGTCAGGATCATGGCGTTGTCGAAGCTCTCGCGGATCACTTCCAACGCCGCCGCGACGCCGGCTTCCCCCATCGCGGCGAGACCGTAGAGATAGGCTCGACCGATCAAACAGCCGCGCGCGCCATTCGCCAGCGCCTTGAACACGTCGTGGCCGGACCGCACGCCACCATCGAACAACACTTCGAGCCGGTCGCCGACCGCGTCGGCAATGTACGGCAGCACCGAAATCGAGCCGGAAGCGCCGTCGAGCTGGCGCCCGCCGTGATTGGACACCACGATCCCGTCGACGCCTTCCTGAGCGGCGTTCTTGGCGTCCTCCACGTCGAGGATGCCCTTGAGCACCAGCTTTCCCTTCCAGCGTTCGCGGATCCAATCGAGGTCGCGCCAGTTCAGGCTTTGGTCGGAATTGCTGGTCGCCCAGGAGCCGGTCTTGAGCACGCTCGGCGCGTAGCCGGGCTGGCTGCCCAGGTAGCTGTCGAGATTGCCGAACGACTTGCGCTTGCCCATGAGGACACTCATCGCCCAGTTCGGCTTGGTGGCGATGTCCCAGCAATTGCGCAGCGTCAGCCGTGGCGGCACGGTCAGGCCGTTCTTGATGTCGGCATGGCGCTGGCCGCGGTAGGGCAGATCGACGGTCAGAAACATCGTCGTGCATCCGACCGCGCTCGCGCGATCGATCATCGCGCGCGCAAAGCCGCGATCCTTGAATACGTAGAGCTGGTACCAGATCGGCCGCTTCACGGCCGACGCCACGTCCTCGATCGTGCAGATCGAGAGCGTGGACAGGCAGAATTTCAAACCGGCGGTTTCCGCGGCGCGCGCCGCCAGGATCTCGCCATCGCCGTGGATAAGCCCGGTCAAGCCGGTCGGCGCGATCGCGACCGGCATCGCGACCTTCTCGCCCAGCAGGGTGGTCGTAAGATCGCGTTTCGAGGTGTCCACCATGACGCGCTGGCGCAACCGAATGGCATCGAGGTCGGTGCGGTTGGCGCGCAGCGTGAGCTCGTCGTAGGAGCCGCCATCGACGTATTCGAATAGGGCTTTGGGGATACGCCGACGCGCCAGGACGCGCAGGTCTTCGATGTTCGTGATCGGTGTCGGCATTCCTCACGCCATCCGGGCGCCGAATTGACCGGTCTTGCGGAAGCGCCACAGGTAGGTCGGGACGATGACCTCCACGGCTTCCTCATGCAGGCCGAGGCCAGCGAGTGTGCGACCCTCGCGGGCAGCAGCCTCGGAGACCACATTGTCGCTGCGCAGCAGCTCGACCTGATCGGGGGTGAGCAGCGGCTTGGGCAGCAACTGCAGGACGCTGGCCTGCAGCCTGGCCGCCCAGAACGGCAGCGGCAACAGCAGGCGATGCCGGCCAATCGCCGTCAGCACGTATTCCATCAATTGTTTGAAGGTGTAGATCTCAGGGCCGCCCAGTTCGTAGATCGTGCCTGGCGTTGTCTCTCCCTCCGCCGCTTTGGCGATCGCAGCCGCCACGTCACCGGCGAACACCGGCTGAAACCGTGTGTGGCCGCCGCCGACGAGCGGCAGCGCCGGCAGGAAACGCGCCAGCGAAGCAAACTTGTTGAAGAAGTCGTCGTCGGGCCCGAACAGCACCGACGGTCGGAAGATCGTCGCCTGCGGGGTGGCGGCGAGAACCAGCCGTTCGCCCTCGGCTTTGCTGCGCGCGTAGAGCGAGGTCGAATGCTCATCGGCTCCGATCGCGGAGACGTGGATCATGCGGGCATTCTGGGCCGCAGCCGCGCGCGCCACGGTATCGGCGCCGATTGCCTGCACGGCCTCGAACCGTTGACGGCCGCGCTCGAACAGGATGCCGACCAGATTGATCACGACGCCGGCTCCGCGCGCGGCCGCGGCGACCGAGGCCGGGTCGCGCAGGTTGGCCTGCACCGCGTGGATTTGTCCGACGCGACCGAGCGGCTGCAGGTGGCCGGCGAGATCGGGCCGGCGCACCGCGACGCGAATTCGGTAGTACTTCTTTGCAAGCGCCTGGACCACGTGGCGGCCAAGAAAACCCGAGCCGCCAAACACGGTCACCAGGGTGTCGGCTTGGTTTTGAATGATCATGGAACGGCTCGCACGCGAGTGGAAACGGCGGCAGCGAGCGCAATACAGGATCGGTGCCCAGGTGTATAGGGGACGCGCGGGGCCTAGCCTCGTTGACAATCCAAAACCGCAGCCCTTATCTGTGCGCGGCTTGCCCAGGTGGCGGAATTGGTAGACGCGCTGGTTTCAGGTACCAGTGGTTAATAGCCGTGGAGGTTCGAGTCCTCTCCTGGGCACCATGAATGATGGCGATTGACGAAATACGGGACCAAATAAATTGGGTGATGCGCAATGCCGTACGCCGCTTGGTCGCCGTCGTTGCCATCTTGCTGAACGTGCCCCGAAACCCTGAATCCGGCATGCCATGACCATCCGATTGCATCGTGGTGACCTGCCGGACCTTGACCGCTACCGCGGGGCAGTCGCGATCGACACCGAAACCATGGGGCTCAATCCGCATCGCGATCGGCTGTGCGTCGTACAGCTTTCGCCTGGCGACGGCAGCGCCGACGTCGTGCAAATTCCCGCCGATGCGACCGATGCTCCCAACCTCAAGCGCCTGATCGCCGATCCGGCGCGCTTGAAGATCTTCCACTTCGCGCGCTTCGATATCGCGACGCTTTACCATCGCTTCGGCGTGATGCCGACGCCGGTGTATTGCACTAAGATCGCCTCGCGGTTGACCCGCACCTATACGGACAAGCATGGTTTGAAGGACTTGGTGCGCGAAGTACTAGGGGTCGACCTGTCGAAACAACAGCAGCTCTCGGATTGGGGCGCCGCCGAGCTGAGCGAGCCCCAGGTCGCATATGCGGCGTCCGATGTGCTGCATCTGCACGCCCTGAAGGAAAAGCTGGACGCAATGCTGGCGCGGGAAGGCCGGGAGCGGCTGGCGGCGGCCTGTTTCGCGTTTCTGCCCGATCGTGCCCGCCTCGACCTCGCGGGTTGGGCCGATCAGGACATTTTTGCCCATTCCTGAGCCTCAAAAGAGGGGTCGGCCGCCGTGCCGCGGCCACATTCCGGGACGATTTTAGCGCCGGGTGATCGTAGGATGGGGTGGGGCCGTATGATGTCGGCGGCCCGTAGGCGACGGGGAAGGGCGTCTGACAACGCTAGCAACCATGGATGATGTGCGCGATCTCGGTCGCGCCGATCCCGCCCGATTTCGCGCGGCGGTGCGGCATAGCCGTCTTGTTCGGCTGCTGCGCACCGCGATTCCCATCGTCATTGCGCTCGTGTTCGCGTTGCTGATCGTGGCAGCCTATTTCAATCCATTCCGCGTTCTGGCGCGGCTTCCGATCGACCCCGGCAAGATCGTGCTGTCCGGCACGCGCATTACCATGGAGTCGCCGCGGGTTGCCGGCTACACCAAAGACGCTCGTCCTTACGAGGTTACCGCGAAGGCCGCATCGCAAGACATCACCAAACCCGATATCGTCGACCTTCAGGAGATCCGGGCGAGGGTCCAGATGCAGGACAAGGTGACGGTGGAGATGACCGCCGTCAGCGGCGTGTATGAGTCCAAGTTGGATCGGCTGAGGCTTGACCACGACATTCTGTTGACCTCGACGTCAGGCTATTCCGGCCACCTGCGCGAGGCGGTCATCGACGTCAAGAAGGGCAGCATCCTGTCGCAAAGCCCGGTCGAGCTGAAAATGCTCAATGGCACGCTCAACGCCAATCGCCTTGAGGTGGACGATCGCGGTGACGTCATTCGGTTCAGCGGCGGCGTGGTCATGAACCTCGTGCTGCCTCCTTCGGACGGTGAGAAGAAATCGCCATGAGCCCAAATCCGCTCGCAAGCATAGGCTTGGCAGTCGCGACTGCGGCGGTGTTCGCCACGCTCGCGCACGCGCAGCCGCCTGCCGCGCAGCAACCGAGCGGACCGGCCAACGCGCTGCAAGGCTTTGCACAAAACCGCGATCAGCCGGTGAAGATTGACGCCGGCCAACTGGAGGTGCGCGACAAGGACAAGGTCGCCACATTCTCTGGCGGCGTTAAGGTCGTGCAGGGCGACACTACGATGCGCGCCAAGACGCTCGCGGTTTTTTATGACGGCGAGGGAAGCACCGCGAATGCGCTTACAGCGGCCAAGCCAGGACCATCTGGCCAGCAGCGCATCAAGCGGCTGGAGGCGAAGGGCGGCGTCAAGGTTTGCCAGGACGAACAGGTTGCGACCGGTGATACGGGCGTTTTCGACATGCAGGCCAACACCGTGACGCTGCTCGGCAATGTGGTGCTGTCGAAGGGCATGAATGTTCTGAAGGGGGAAAAACTGACGGTCAACCTCGGCAGCGGCGAAGCGAAAATCGAGGGCGGAAAGGGCGGGGTATCCGCCTTGCTCCTCCCTGCGACCATCGAAGAGGAAAAAAAATCGGCCGAGCGGGCCCAAAAGCAGAAGTCGGGCGAGCAATCCCAAAATCAGAAAACAGCGGAGCAAAACCAAAAGCAGCCCGCCGCTGCCCAGAAGCAGCCCTGCGTCCTCTAACGAGTTGGGACATCGGCGGTGGTTGACATCTTCAGCGTGTTTCGCCGCAGCGGACCGACGCGTCGATGGCAAGGTGCGCCGGCGCGGTTCGCGATCAATCTGCAAGACCTGGGCGGCACAATCGGCCGTGTTCGTACCGAGCCGATGCGGCTACCTGGCGCAACGCGTCGAGCGCCGGCCAAGCCCGCGCCGGCGCCTGAACCAGTCGCGCGCGAACTTCCGCAGCGTGATCCCAAGCGCGAGGTCCCGCGACCTGCGCAACCACGCGATGCTTCGCCGTTCGCCAGGCTAAAAACGAAAGACGCACCGCCAGTTCCGAGCGCGGCGCGCGCACCGGATCGTACCCCGGATGCTCCGCCGGGCTTGAGCATGCCGATCGTGGCGCGGCCCGGTACGCAAGAGCTGCTCGCGGTCCACGGCGTCGAAAAGAGTTTCGTCGGCCGCAAAGTCGTGAAGAGCGTCAGCCTCTATGTGCGCGGCGGCGAAGCGGTCGGGCTGCTCGGCCCCAACGGCGCCGGCAAGACGACGGTGTTCTACATGATCACCGGGCTGATCCAGGCCGATCGCGGGCGCATCGAACTCGACGGATACGACGTCACCAAGCTGCCTATGTATCAGCGTGCGCGCCTGGGCATCGGCTACTTGCCGCAGGAGGCGTCGATCTTCCGGGGGCTCAACGTCGAGGACAACATCCGTTCGGTGCTCGAAATCGTCGAGCCCAACCGGCGCAAGCGCGAAGCGGAGCTCGACGGCCTGCTTGAAGAGTTCAACATCACGCGGTTGCGCAAGTCGCCGTCGATCGCGCTCTCGGGCGGCGAGCGGCGGCGCGTCGAAATTGCGCGCGCGCTTGCGACCCGCCCTCGCTACATGCTGCTCGACGAGCCGTTCGCCGGCATCGATCCGATCGCGGTCGGCGACATTCAGGTCCTGGTCCGGCACCTGACGCAACGCGGCATCGGCGTTCTGATCACCGATCACAACGTGCGCGAAACCCTTGGCCTAACCGACCGCGGCTACATCATCTACTCGGGCGAGGTTTTGATGGAAGGGCGGGCGGACGACATCGTCAACCACCCCGAAGTGCGGCGGCTCTACCTGGGCGAGGAGTTTCGCATGTAATTTGCGGGGGACCGCCGCAACAATTGGGTATACAGCAGCTACTGAACCGGATAAGCAAGAACCGGACCAAGTATCGCTGTAAACCATGGCCCTCACGCAAAAATTACTGCTTCGCCAGGCGCAGGCCCTGGTGATGACGCCGCAGCTGATGCAGGCGATCAAGCTGTTACAGCTGTCCAACCTCGACCTGATCGCCCATGTGGACGCCGAGCTTGAGCGTAACCCATTGCTCGAAAGGGCGAATGAGGGCGAACCCGAGAGCCGCGACGAACCTCAGCCGGAACCCGAGGGCGTGGCCCAGAGCGGCGACTGGCTCGGCCAGGAGCTCGAAACCAGCCGCACCACCATTGAAGAGCGGCTCGATACGAGCCTGGAAAATGTCTTCCCGGATGACGCAGTCGGGCGTCGTCCGACCACGGACCTGGCTATGCCCTCGGAATGGGCAAGCGTGCGGGGCACTGCGCGGGAAGACGGCGACTACAATGTGGAAGCCTTTTTGCCGTCGGAGGCCACCCTCGCCGGTCATCTGGCCGAGCAGATGGCGTTGCTCGTCGCCGATCCGCGCGACCGGCTCATCGGGCAGTATCTCATCGATCTCGTGGATGAGACCGGCTATTTCACCGGCACCCTCGACGAGGTCGCGGCCAAGCTCGGGGCGCCGCTCGCTCAGGTCGAGGCGGTGCTGAAGGTGTTGCAGACGCTCGACCCGAGCGGCGTTGGGGCGCGCAGCCTCGCCGAGTGCCTGGCGATCCAGCTTAAGGAGCGCGACCGCTACGACCCGGCCATGCAGGCCCTGATTGCTCATCTCGACCTGCTGGCAAAGCGGGACCTCGCAGCGCTGAAAAAGTTGTGCGCGGTCGACGAAGAAGATCTGCTGGACATGGTCTCGGAGCTGCGCGCGCTCGATCCCAAGCCTGGCCTCGCCTTCGGCTCCGCGCCGGTGCAGCCCGTCATCCCTGACGTGTTCGTGCGCAAGGGACACGATGGCAGTTGGCTGGTGGAGCTCAATTCGGACACGCTTCCGAAGGTGCTGGTCAGCCAGACCTACTACGCTGAAGTCTCGAAAACCGTGAAGAACCAGTCCGAGAAGACCTATCTGGCCGATTGCCTGCAGTCCGCGAGCTGGCTCGTGCGCGCGCTCGATCAGCGGGCCAAGACCATTCTGAAAGTCGCGACCGAAATTGTCCGCCAGCAGGACGGGTTCTTGCGGCTTGGTGTTGCCCACCTCAAGCCGCTCAATCTCAAGACCGTGGCCGAAGCCATCAGTATGCACGAGTCGACGGTGTCACGCGTGACCGCCAACAAATATATGGCCACCAGCCGCGGCATCTTCGAGTTGAAATATTTCTTCACCTCGGCGATCGCATCCGCCGACGGTGGCGAGGCGCACTCGGCCGAAGCGGTGCGACACCACATCAGGCAGCTGATCGACGCCGAAAACACCGCGGCCGTTCTGTCCGACGATACCATCGTGGACAGGCTGCGCGGTGCCGGCATCGACATTGCTCGCCGCACCGTGGCGAAATATCGCGAAGCAATGCGGATTCCATCGTCGGTTCAGCGCCGACGGGAAAAGCAGTCGTTGATCGACGCGCATTGATTGAAAAAGACGCGGCCCTGATCCGCAGCGGGAGGTCGGCGCCGGGAGCCGCGACGCAGGCGGGAGGAACGATGGCCTTTCGGGTGTCGGGCAAGAATATCGACGTCGGCGAGGCGCTGCGTGCCCGCATCAGCGAGCGCATCGATGAGTTGCTGACGCGTTATTTCGATCGCGGCTATTCGGGTCACGCCACGGTCGGAAAAGAGGGCTTCGGCTTTCGCACCGAATGCGCGGTTCATCTGGACAGCGGAGTCGTGCTGCAGGCCGAGGGCTTGGCGGCCGACGCCTATTCGAGCGCGGATCAGGCAGCACTCCGTATTGAGAAACGCCTGCGCCGCTATCGCGGCCGCCTCAAGTCCCATCCCCGTGCCGATGAACCGCGCCAGCCGCCCGCGGTCGACGCGACGAGCTACGTGATTGCAGCCCCCGACCATGACGACGAAGTCGCCGACTTCAACGCAGCCGTGATCGCCGAAACCACGACGGCGCTGCAGACGTTGTCGGTCAGCGAAGCCGTCATGGAGCTCGACATGACGGGCGCGCCGGTTGTGATCTTTTGCCACGCGGCAAGCGGTCGGCTGAACATCGTCTACCGCCGTCCTGACGGCAATATCGGCTGGATCGATCCGCCGGCCTCAAACGCAAAGTAGCGCGTTCGCCGGGCCGGAGCCCGACACGCCCGGGCGTTTAATCGGCGTTGATCGGCGCACGCGCATCATCAGTGCAAGCGTCCGACGACGGCGTTGCGAGACACGCTTCCAGCTCGGTCTGCAACCGTCGACGATCCAGGTTACGACCGATCAAAACCAGTCGATTGCTCCTCGGCGCGATCTCCTGGGTCTCATCCAGCTCGAACCTCCGACCCACGAGATGAAAGACGTATCGCCTGTCGCTCTCATCAATCCAAAGCAGTCCCTTCGCACGAAAGACATTGTTTGAGATGTGCTCGAGAAAATGTTGGAACTTGTCGACGTCAAACGGCTGGTCAGCTTCGAAAGATACGGCGTCGAAACGGTCGGCCGTCACATGAAAATGATCCGGTCGGTCGAACAAATCTTGATCCGACTGGAACAGTCCGACGCCGAGGATCAACGGCAGCGAAACGAGGCATCGCGTCGTTCGCACGATCCGCGCGCCGTCCCGGACCCCGCGGATCTTCTCCTCGACCTCATCCAAGCGGTCGGGGCTGACGAGGTCGCATTTGTTGAGCAAAACAGTGTCGGCGTAGCGCAATTGATTGTGCGCGGCCTTGCTTTCGAAAAGCTCGAGGCTGAAGTTCTCGGCGTCTGCGATCGCAATGATCGAGTCCACGCGTATCGAATTGCGAAATTCCGGACGCAGGAAGGTCAGCACGATGGGTAGCGGATCGGCGACACCGGTGCTTTCGACCACCAGGTAACCGATTTGCTGATCCCGCTGCAGCACCCGAAAAATGGCGTCGACAAGGTCGTTGTTGATCGAGCAGCAGATGCAGCCGTTGCTGAGCTCGACCATGTCGTCGTCGGTGGCGATGATCAGCTCGCTGTCGATTCCGATTTCGCCGATCTCGTTGACGATGACACCGATCTTGAGGCCCTGGTGGTTGGCCAGAATGTGATTTAGCAGCGTTGTCTTCCCGCTTCCGAGAAAGCCGGTGATGACCGTGACCGGCAGGCGCTCGCTGCGCTCGGGGAGCACTGCTGGTGGTCGCGCTACCATGACGATCCCTTGCGACGCGCCCTACAAACCAAGTTGGTGCGCTCCATCAAACGTATAGGACGTGCCGACCGCCGACTGGCTGACGGCATCGCCAAAGGCGTTGGCCAATGCATGCAAGGCGCGCCAGCCCGTGCAGTGCCCGGCAATGATGTATTTGATCCCGAACGGGCGCAGCCCTTCGACGGTTTCCGGAATGATGGCTTCCATCACGCCGCCGAGATGCAGTCCCCCCATCACGCAGTAGATCGGCAAGTCCGGAAACAGCTTCGTCACCTGCGTGCATACATTGACGATGCCGGCGTGCGAACAGGCGCTGAAGACGATCAATCCCAAATGGCGGACATGGACCACGAGCATGCGCTCGTCCATCAGGAACGGGTCCGCCTGCCAGGGAGCATTCGGGCCGGTACGGCACAAGTGATCGGTGCGCCCTCGCTCGAAGGACGAGATGCGGGGAATCTCGCCGCTGTAATAGAAGTGTCCGTCAAGCAGCAGCCGTTCATCGGGATTGTTCACGACGCTCGCGCCATGCTGTTCCAGTTCGGCCGGCGACGGAACGTTGGCGACCTGGATGATCGAGCCATTTTGCAAGCGTACGCCGCGTTCGTTGAACATGCCGGGGTTGACGTGGACGGTCACGCGCCCGCCCTCCCGCATGATTGCATCGACGGCGTCTGTCAGCGCTCCCATGTGGTCCCAATGACCGTGGGTGACCGCGATCGATTCCACCTCGGCGAGGGGAATGCTGAGATTGGCGCAGTTGCGGATGAAGATGCTGCCTTCGGTTCCGGTGTCGAACAGCATTGTGTGCCGTACGCCACCGGCGTTCGACACCAATCTCAGGCCATATCCGAGATTGGCGCACAGAAGCGTCTCGCCCGAAATCATCTTCGCGCCGGCGCGCACTACGTTGGCGAATTCCGAGACCGCGAACAGCGTCTTGCTGACATAGTTATCGCTGACATCGTCGGTCAGCACATCGACACTGAGGGAATCGATCGGGACGAGAGCGTTGCTGATTTCAGTCATTCACTTAATCCGCGAGCAGCCAGGATCGCCAGAAACCAACGCAGGCACGTCATTCCAGGATCTCCACGTCGTACTTGGCGGCGAGGGCCCGAATGGCGGCATGGTCTTCATCGCGCATGCCATCCACCTCGATGAAGTAGTTGGCAAAGTGGCCCGGAATAACGGTCAGGAGCAATCTCCCGTCGCTCGAGCCGACATTGCGAAAGGTGTGTGGGATATCACGCGGGCCGACCACGATCGCTCCGGGGGGCGCAGGCACCTTCTGGTCGCCGATCGACACCTCGAACTGTCCGTCGAGGATGTAGAAAATCTCCGTCTCGTGGCGATGAACATGCAGAGGCGGCCCATGGCCAGCGGGGATTTTCTGCTCGAGGATGGCGTAGGCGCCGTTGGTCTGCTCGCTCAGCACCTTGAAGGTGCTTTGATCGCGCAGAACGCCGACGACCTTGCCGCCCCCGGGCGGCTGAATGATCGGGACCTTGGTTTCCGTTTCGGGCAGAAAATCACGACGCTCGGTCATCGCCTCACCTCTCACGTGCTGGTCATTCCGGAGCTGCGGCCTCATGCGCGGCCCGGCTATGCACGAGGAGAGGATTACGGCGGTGGCCGTGGCGAGCGCCGACGACTGCCCTTCTTTGGCGGCGTGGGCTCGCCAAGCCGAGCTCGCGCTGCCGTTGCGTCCAGCAGCACGTCTTTGGCCTGATTGATCTTCACGGCGAGATAATGCGAGCCGCCGCGGTCCGGATGGACCAGTTGCGCCAGCCGCCGATGCGCGTCGTTGATCTGCGCGTCCGCCGCATCAGGGCCAAGGCCGAGGATATCCAGAGCTTCCGCTTCGGACATCGGCCCGGGCGCGCCGTCGCGGTCGTGGCCGTTGCCGTTATGGGATTGGCCGCTCCCGGCAGGCTGCGCGCGGACCGCTCTTCCATCGGTTCCGTTCGATTTGGAAATGCCGGTGGTGCGCCGCAGGTACTCTTCCAATACGGCAATCGAGCGCCGAACCAATTCGGGGTCGGTTGGCTCCATATCGTATGAGTGTGTGGCTGCGGCTCCCTTGGGCGGGCTCCAGTCGGGCACGAGGCGTTGCGGAAAGAAGCTTCGCACCAGGCGCGGGCCATAGAACGCAAAGGCGAGGAGCATCACCGCGGCGAGCGATATCGCGGCGGTCCATCTTTGCGTGAGCAGCAGGCCGAACAACAGCGGCACCGACAGGATCGCGAGCCCCACGGCGGCCCAGCGGCCGGCATTCGCGATCGCCTTCGGATCGCTGTGAAGGAACCAATCGATCAGCCTGATCGCCGAGGCAAGTGCCGACAGGCCAAGACCGATCACAGCAACCAGGAGGAGAGGATCACCCATCGCACATCGGCTCGCGGCTGCAGATGCTCCAACGTCCGCGCACTCATATCACATCGTGTCGTCACCGTTTGCAATTCTGCGTCTGCCAGAGCGAGAACTGCCTCGGAAAATCGTACCGCGTGATGCCATCGACCGAAGTCGGCTGACGGAGCTGCGCTCGCGAATATTGACTTCCATCAGACCGTCTGACAACGTTCTTTCGCCAATTCTGGCGACAGTTTTGCTTTCGTCTTCAAAATCTCAACGTCAGCACCGGGGCAGCGCATGTCGGAGCCGGGGAAAAAGACAATCGTCAAGGACGAAGCCACCGAAATCCCGCCGATCAAACTGGAAGAAGAGCCAAGCGGAAGCATACCGGCCACCACCAAGCAGCAAGTCGAAGATTATCTTCGGCGCAAAGCCGAAGTCACGCAGGACGACCATCAGGCATTTCAGGATTATCTGAACGACAAGGCGCGCAGTGTGCCGGCGCCGGTCGAGCAACCTCCAGCGAAATCAAAATTCAACCGTCGCAACCTGCTCAAGGTCGTCGCCGGTACCGCGGTCGCCGGTGAGGCAGCGGCGGTCGGGTATTCGTGGGTTACGGCGTCATCCGACCCGGGCGCACAACGCGCGCACAGCCAATATGCCGGAGCGCAGCGCGAACACATCGTCCGGGAACTGATCGATTCAAAATCCGATGTCGGCGGCCGCAGCCTCGGCAAATGGATTGCGCTCTTGCCGACCAAGCTCGGCGGCGGCACCTACGCGCTCGATCTCAACACCAATCGCGTTTTGGCGTCGATCTGGTATTGGACCTACGGCGACTACAATCCGATCTCGCACCACTTGTGTGCGTTCCCGAGTGCGGATCCGTATCACTCGTTCGAGTTCGTCAACAGCACCCAGGGCGGCAAGAACTGCCTGATCTACGGCATCAACACCAGGATGCAGACGCCGGAACCAGGCTTTAATATCTACCGCGTGCGGTACGACGGCTCGCAGATGGAGTTGATTGAAAACGTCGCCGAGACGACCGGGCTCGGACTTGGCGTCCACGTCACGATCAATCCCAAGGATGCGCAGTCGTATTTCGTGACCGATGGGCAGAAGGATATCGCGGCGTGCTTCGACCGCACGTCGTCGCGGGTGATCGCGGCGCTGAAATACGATTGGGTCGGGAACTCGAGCGATCTCCGGGATTGCTGGCAGAAGGGCGGCACGCTCAAGATCGCGAAGATCTATCCCGACCCGCAGACCGGAAAATTCGACTATCGCGGCACCAAGGGCCAGAAAATCGAATGGGAAATGGTGCCGATGGGAGAACTGTTCGTCGAAGAGGGCACCATCCCTGGCGATTCACCCCATACGCTGACCGGCGCCGACGGGACGATCTGGCATCCGACCGGCCGCTGGGCTGCAACCGTGGTCCGGCTTTGCGGTGGCATCGCTATCCTGGATGCGCAGAACAATTTCAATCCGGTCGCGTTCCTGCAGTTCAACAAGGATTCGCCCGATCAGTATCCGGTGCGACGGATCGATGACGACCATTGGGAAGTCGTGTTCGACAAGATCTTCTCGCCGGGGCACGAGATCGGTTTCTCGCCGGACGGCCACTTCCTGTGCATGATGAACAACCTGCGCGAAAACAATTGCTGCGTGTTCGACGTGCGCGACCCCGATCCAACCAAATGGAAGAAAATTGCTCACGTCGAGGATCCGTTGTGGGGCGGCAAGTATCCCAACCCGTTCCACATGGTGTTCTCGCTGGACAGTTCGAAGCTCTACCTCTCGGTCCTGCATCCGTCGCCGGCGGCGAGCGGCGTGATGGTGGTCGACACCTCGACATGGAAGATCATCAAGGAGATCCAGGGCATCGGGCCCGACCTGCAGACCCCGGCGCTGACCTACGACGGCAAGTACGTGCTGGTTCCGTTCAGCGGCTTCCAGCGGCTGTCGAGCGGCGTCGCGGTGATCGATACGGAGAAAGACGAACTGCTGGGCATATTGCCGAGCAACGGCGGCCATCACGACTGCGTCATCATCCCGACCGAGCTCGCGCACATGAAGCATACGCGCTCGTGCACGCTTTGACGCCGCGGTTACAACGGTCTTCGCGCCCGCGATAGCCGGCGCGATTAGCGATGCCCGACGGATCTCGTATCCGGTTTCTGCTCGGCAGCCTGGCGCTGCAAAATCTTGGCCGGCGCAAGGCCCGCACGCTGCTGCTGCTCGCGGCTGTGGCGGTCTGCAGCGGCGCGATCTTTACCGGGGCGGTCCTGATGCGCAGCATCGAGACCAGCATGGCGGTGGGATTCACCCGGCTGGGCGCCGACATGCTTGTCATCCCGGCCGGAACGCTGACCAACATCACGGCAGCGCTGCTGACAGCGGAACCGACCGACCTCACGCTCGACGCCAGCGACCTGCCGCGCCTGGAGCGCCTCAAGGGCGTGCGCAAGGCGGCGCCGCAATTGATTTTTCGAACCGATGCCTCCGGTTACGGGCGCGGCGAACTGATCGATCTGATCGCGTTCGACCCTCGGCGCGACATCACGGTGCAGCCGTGGTTGGAGCAGCATCTGGATCGCCCGTTGCGCGAAGGCGACGTTATCGTGGGAGGGCGCCGCGAGGAGCCGCTCGGTTCGGAACTATTGCTGTTCGGGCGTCCGCTCACAGTCTACGGCAAGCTCGGGAAAACTGCCGTCGGCACCCATGAGCGCGGCCTGTTCATCACGTTCGCAACGCTCGACGAGCTGCGCGACATCATGCGCCAGATCTGCGGTACGAAAGCGCCGCTCGAGCCCAACAAGCTGTCCGGTGTGCTGCTCGAACTCGCGCCCGGCGCGACCACCCAGCAGGTCCGTTTTGCCGCCCTGGCGAATTTTCCCGACATCAAGGTCGTGGCCGGCGAATCGATGCTGACGTCCATACGCCAGGGCTTGGCGGCGCTGCTCAATGGCGTGCTCGGCCTCATGGTCATCATGTTCGTCTCAACCGCGCTGATGGTGAGCGTATTGTTCTCGGCGATCATCACCGAACGCCGGCGCGAGCTTGGGCTGCTCAAAGCCATCGGGGCGCGCAGCGGTCAGATCATCGGCATGCTGCTGACCGAGGCCGCGCTCGCGACCGCACTCGGCGGCGTCATGGGCTGCGTGCTTGGCGTGTTGTTGATGCGCATCTACGAACACTCGCTGGTCTACTATCTCGACCGCATGGGAATTCCCTTCGTGTGGCTGAATACGACAACGACTGGTTTGATCGCGCTCGCATGCATTCTGCTCGCCTCGCTGATCGGGATTGCGGGCGCGCTCTATCCGGCCTGGCGGGCGAGCCGCCAGGAACCCTACGATCTCATTCGATCCGAGGGGTAAGCGATGCTGTCGTGCGGCGCCGTCACCAAGGTTTATTCGACCGAGCGGGGTGACGTCGAAGCCGTCAAGGGCATCGATTTGACTGTGCCGAAGGGACAATTCGCTGCCATCGTCGGGCGCTCGGGCTCGGGCAAGTCGTCGTTGCTGGCGATGATCGGCGGCTTGAGCCGTCCGACCAGCGGCGTCATCCGCGTGGACGAGACCGATATTTGGGCGATGCCGGACGGCGGCCTGTCGAGCTTTCGCAACCGCCGGATCGGTTTCGTGTTTCAGTTCGCGAGCCTGCTGCCGACGTTGCGGGTCATCGACAACGTTGCGCTCCCGGCGCTGCTCGGGCCCGCGCGCGATGCCGGGCACGCCTACCGCACGGCCGCCGAGTTGCTCGCGCAGCTCGGCCTTGCTGCCCACATCGATGCCTATCCGGCTGAAATCTCCGCCGGCGAGCAGCGTCGCGCCGTCATTGCGCGTGCCCTCGTCAACGCGCCGTCGTTGCTGCTCGCCGACGAGCCGACGTCGGATCTCGATGAAGAGACCGAACGCGAGATCATGGAGCAATTTCGCGCCGTAAACCGCGAACGCGCGATGACATTGATCATGGTGACGCACAATCTGCGCCTCGCCGAGCAGACGGATCGGGTCGTGCACATCGCCGACGGCAGGTTGGTTGCGTGACCAGCGCCGATCACAACCGCCTGCTCATCGACAAGCTGTCCGACACCGAAAAGGACGAGCTGATCGTCCGCCTCTGGCGCGACCTGCAGGAGGCGCGAACACGCTACAGGGACCTGGAAGAACGGCTGGCGCGGCTTGAACACGAAGCGGGGAGCGGCGGCGCAAGCCCGCTGTTGGCGAAACTTCAGGAGGCGAGCGCGCCTCCCCCGCAACGCGCAAGCGATCCCAAGGTCAGATTGGGGCGCGGCCTCGGGTTCCTGCGGTCCCGCGTCCTGCTCGGCGCGATTCTGATCATCGGGCTGGCGTTCGCGCTCGACTATGCGATCGGCCGTTATCAGCAATACCGCATGACGCAGCAACGGCTCGCGGCCCTCAAGCTTGAGCACGCCGCCTATCAGGGCCTCTATGTGGAGTTGGTGAAGGTCGCCTATGAGCCGGATCAGAAATCCTATCGCGTCACCATGAAAATGACCAACGTGGAGCCGGGCCGGCCGATCTATGTGATGCAGGGACCGGTGCGTGTGTTCGAACAGTCGGGGCTGGCCTGGAAAGAGGTTCCGGCACGCGCTCCGAACGGGGAAGGCACGCGCGTCATCAAACTCGCGGGTCCCTACACGTATGAGACGGTGTTCGAGCCCAACCTCAAGGATTGGACCGAATTGATGCCCGGCTACATGCACATCCGATTCGAGAGCGTAAGTTTGATCAGCGAGCGCAGTGATCCCGACGACGATATCGTGGAGCGTACCGACCGCTATTATGTCTACCTCAAGCCGCACGGCGCGGATGACGAGGCGATACGCAAGCGCATGAAGCTTCAGGGCGACCCGCCGCTCTATATGCCGATGCCGCCGCATTAGAGCAGGGGGCTACCATGGAAGATCTGGCGATGCGCGTCGCCGTGTTCGTGGCGGTCGGCCTTGCTTCGGGCTTTCTGTCAGGTCTGTTTGGCGTCGGTGGCGGCATCATCCGAATTCCGATTTTCCTGCATCTCCTGCCGCTGTTCGGCGTGGCGCATGCGCTGGTGATGCACGTCTCGGTCGGAACGTCGATCGCGCTGGTGATACCGAGCGCAATGGCGGCGACCTGGAAGCAAGTTGGGCTCGGGAACCTCGACCTCAAGTTTTATCGGACCTGGGCCGTCGGCGTGCTGGTCGGCGCATTGGTTGGAAACGTGCTGCTGCCGTACTGCTCCACCGAGATCCTGACCGCCGTGTTTGCGGTTTATCTGATTGTGGTTGCGATCTACGAAGGCTTCGTCAAGGGTCACGTGACCGCCAAGGTGCCGCTAGACGGTGCCGTCAAAGTTGCGGTCGCCTCCGCCATCGGATGTGTGGCGGCGTTGACCGGGACGGCGGGCGGCACGGTCGCGACCCCGGTACTGCAGGCCTTTGGCGTGAGGATCGAGACGGCGATCGCCACCTCATCGGCCACCGGACTGGTGACCGGCACCATCGGCACAATCGGGGCGATTCTGGCCGGGTGGCATGCCCAGGGTTTGCCCAGCTACAGCCTGGGTTACGTCGATCTCGTCGTCTTTGCTGCAATGCTGCCGGCGGTGATGATCGCGGCCCCGATCGGAGTTCGGATTGGGCACTTGCTGAGCGAAGCCTGGCTGCGCCGGACATTTACGATCCTGCTTTTCATCATTGCCGTCGACCTGATTGCAAAACTGGCACATTGGTAGCGCGCGCCGGCCGGTGGACAACGCGGCTCCGATCAGGGAATGTCGGGCGCCCGAGCCAGATGCTCAGGCCAAGAAACGCCCTGTCGAGGATCAATGTGATGCCCGCGCGTGCTTCGAAGGCTCTATCTCGCTTCACCGTTCTCGACCTCACGCGGGTGCGCGCCGGGCCGACATGCGTGCGCCAGCTCGCCGACTGGGGCGCGAACGTGATCAAGGTCGAGACGCCCGAGCACGTCGAGGCGGCCGACATGGGCGGGCCGCGCAACGGGCCTGATTTTTCCAATCTCCACCGCAACAAGCGCAGCATCACGATCAATCTGAAGTCGCCGGCAGGTGTCGCGGCCCTGAAGCGAATGGTGAAGAAGACCGACGTGGTGGTTGAGAACTATCGGCCAGATGTGAAACGCCGGCTCGGGATCGACTACAAGTCGCTCTCCAAGATCAATCCCAAGCTCGTCTACGCAAGCATCTCCGGATTCGGACAGACCGGGCCTTACGCCGATCGCCCCGGCTTCGATCAGATCGCCCAGGGCATGGGCGGGTTGATGTCGATCACCGGCCTGCCGGGGCAAGGTCCGGTGCGCGCCGGAATCGCGGTGGCGGACTTGTGCGCCGGCTTGTTTGCAGCGCTCGGCATTCTCACGGCGCTGTTGGAGCGCGAGAAATCCGGCAAGGGCCAGCAGATCGAGACTTCGCTGCTGCAAGCGCAGATCTTCATGCTCGATTTCCAGGCCGCGCGCTGGCTGATGTCCGGCGAAATTCCGGAGCAGGCCGGCAACAACCATCCCACCAGCGCGCCGACCGGCGTCTACAAGACCTCCGACGGCTACATCAACATCGCCACCACCGGAACGAAGATGTGGCAGCGGATGTGCGAAGCGCTCGGAGCGCCCGAGATGGCCAAGCGGCCCGAATACGCCAACGCAACGGAACGGCTAAAACATCGCGATGCGCTCAATGCCGACATCGAGGCGCGCACCATCAAGCGTACCAGCAAGGAATGGGTCGACTTGCTCAACGAGGCCGGGGTGCCGACCGGTCCGATCTACAAGATTAACGAGGTGTTCTCCGATCCGCAGGTGCAAGCATCTCAAGATCGCGCAGACCGTGAAGGCCAAGGATCGCAGCATGACGATCGTCGGCCAGCCGGTGACGCTGTCGCGTACGTCGAGCCGGCTCGCGTCGCCGCCGCCGACACTCGGCCAGCACACAAACGTGGTGCTCAAGGAGTTCGGGTTCAGCACCAAGCAGATCAACGAACTGCGGGCCGCCAAGGCGATCTGAAGCAACGCCCGCCATAACGACCATCAGTGACGAGGATTCCATGACGCAAACCGACAAGATGCTGTCCCGCAAGGAGGGCGGCATCGGCTATCTGATCTTCAACAATCCGGACCGGCTCAACGCGGTCTCGCTCGACATGTGGGCTGCCACCCATCGCATCCTCGAGGACTTCCGCAACGACAACGACGTGCGGGTCGTGGTGGTCACGGGCGCCGGCGGCAAGGCGTTTGTGTCCGGGGCCGATATTTCCGAGTTCGAGAAGCAGCGCTCCAATCAGGAGCAGGTCGACAAATACAACTCGACCAGCGACAAGGCGTTCACCAGCCTCTACGAGTTTCCCAAGCCGACGATCGCCATGATACTGGGCTATTGCATCGGCGGCGGTCTCGGGCTCGCCATGTGCTGCGACATGCGCATCTGCTCGGACAATTCCAAGTTCGGCATCCCGGCCGCCAAGCTCGGGCTTGGCTACGGCTACGTCGGCGTCAAACGCCTGGTCGACGTGGTCGGGCCGTCGTTCGCCAAGGAGATCTTCTACACGGCACGCCAGTTCGACGCCGAGGAGGCGCGCCTCATGGGCCTCGTCAACCGGGTGGTTCCGAAGGGCGAGCTCGAGGCTTACGTCAAGACCTACGCCGACACGATCTCTGCCAACGCGCCGCTGACCGTGCACGCCGTGAAGGTCACGGTCAACGAAGCCGTCAAGGACGAATTGGTCCGCAACCTCAAGCACAGCGCCGAGCTCGTGGAGCGCTGCTTTGCCAGCAACGACTACGCCGAGGGCCGCAAGGCCTTCATGGAAAAACGCAAGCCGGTGTTTACCGGGACCTGAGGCTGAGCGTGGCGTCCGTCGAGTTGCGCGGCCTCACCCGGCGCTACGGCACGCAAGCTGTTGTCGACAACGTATCGCTGACGATTCCGCACGGCGCACTGGTGTGTCTGCTCGGACCTTCCGGCTGTGGCAAGACCACCACCCTACGGTTGATCGCGGGCTTTGTAGAACCGAGCGAGGGCGAAATCCTGGTGGCCGGCCGCGTGGTGTCGTCGCCAGCGAAAACACTGCCGCCCGAGCAGCGCAAGATGTCGATGATCTTTCAGAGCTATGCGCTCTGGCCCCACATGACGGTCGGCGAGAACATCGCCTACGGGCTCACCCTGCGCAAACTTGACCGCTCCATCATTGCCAAAAAGGTCGCAGCGATACTGAATACCACCCGGCTGGCGGCGCTCATCGATCGCTACCCGGGCGAGCTCTCGGGCGGTCAGCAGCAGCGGGTGGCGCTGGCGCGCTCGCTCGTCGTGGAGCCGGAGACGCTGCTGCTCGACGAGCCGTTGTCAAACCTCGATGCCAACTTGCGCGAGGAGATGCGCTTCGAGATCCGTCGACTGCATGACGCGTATCGCTACACCACGGTCTATGTGACACACGACCAAGCCGAGGCCATGACCACGGCGGACCAGATCGCCGTCATGAATAGCGGCCGCGTCGAGCAGCTCGGCTCACCGCAAGAGATCTACGATACGCCGGCCTCCGAGTTCGTTGCGCGCTTTCTGGGGGCAAGCAACATCATCAAAGGCGTGAGCCTGGGGGCCGGCACCGTTTCGGTGGCCGGCGTTGCGCTGCGCTGCGCGCCGGCCAGCCCAATGCCGAGCGGCGAATGCGCGGTCGCGATCCGACAACACGATATTGCAATATCGGCGGCGCAGCCGACCGGCGTGGAGAACGTGTTGCCGGCGACGGTTGTGCGCAACGTCTTTCTTGGCGCGAGCCGCGACTATATGGTTGAACTTACTGACGGCACCCAGCTTCGCGTCGTGACAGCGCCCGGCGAGAACATCCCGCAAGGCGCCGCCGTATGGTTGCGGATGCCGTTCGAGCGCTGCCGCGCGTTACCGGGATAGTATGATTTTGGCCCGCGCCAAAGCAGTGCGGCTGCCAGTCGAACAGGGAGGAAAGCGATGCCGCGAAGGCTCTCCAGGCGCAAGCTTCTGCTGAGCACGGGCGCGTTCGCCGCAACCGCGTTCGCATCACCAATTCGGGCAGCGCCGCCCGAACCTTCGCAGATCACACCGCAGCTGGTCGAAGCCGCCCGCCGTGAAGGCAAGGTCGTTTGGTACACATCGATCGACCTTCCGGTGGCTGAGAAAATCGCCAAGTCATTCGAGGCAAAGTTTCCCGGCATCACGACGCGCGTCGAGCGCACCGGCGCGGAGCGCGTGTTCCAGCGCATCGGTCAGGAATATGCAAGCCGCATCTATGCGGTCGATGTAGTCAACTCCTCGGATGCGGCGCACTTCATCGTCTGGAAGCGGGACGGACTGCTGGCACCCTATGTTCCCGAGGACGTGGCGCGGTTCTATCCACCCGAGCACAAGGATCCGGACGGCATGTTCGCGAGCTTCCGGGTGTGGCTGAGCGTGATCGCCTACAACACCAATCTGGTGAAAGCCGAAGATGCGCCTCGGAGTTTCGCCGATCTGCTCGATCCAAGATGGGCCGGCAAGATCGTAAAAGGGCACCCCGGCTATAGCGGAACCATCATGACGGCCACCTACCAGATGGCTCGCGATCTCGGCTGGGACTATTTCGAAAAGCTGGCGAAGCAACGCGTGATGCAGGTGCAGTCTTCCGCCGATCCGCCGAAGAAACTGGCGCTCGGCGAGCGCGCCGTTATGGCTGACGGCAACGAGTACAACATTTTTGTCATGAAGGAGCAGGGTCAGCCGGTCGAGGTTGTCTATCCGATCGAGGGCGCTCCGCTGATCGTTGGCCCCAATGGCCTGTTCAAGAACGCACCCAATCCGAACGCGGCGCGCCTGTTCCAAAGCTACTGTTTCGGCGTCGAAGCGCAGCAATTCATCATCGATACTGGCGGACTTCGGTCCATGCATCCCGGGACGACCGAGAAGCCTGGACGCAAGCCGTTCCGCGAAATCAAAACCATGCGCGACGACCCGGCCGGCGTCGATAAGACCGCTGACGACATAAAGGCGCGCTATGCGCAGATTTTCCGTGTTTGACCCTCGCCATCATTGCCGGACTGGGCCCCGGCGTACCGTTCCGGGCCCGGAAGGCGAGAGAGCGTTGTGACATTCGTCCCCGTGCAAGCGTCGCCGCCAGCGTTCCGCCTTGACCTGTCGTGGCCGATCCTGATTGCGTCCGCGCTCGTGCTGTGTGCGCTTATCTTGGCGCCGTTGGGTTGGCTCGCCTATTTCAGCCTCGTCGACCGGGCCGGCGACTTCACCCTCGGCAATTTTCGCCAACTGGTCAGTACGCCGGCCTTTGTCGAGCCTCTGATCACGACTGTCGTTCTTTCGGTCAGCGCGAGCTTCATCTGCTGCGTGGTCGCGGCGCCGCTCGCCTGGCTGGTGGCGCGCACGGACATGCCGCTGCGCGGCGCCGTCCGGGCGCTGATGACCGCATCGTTTGTGACACCGCCGTTCCTCGGCGCGATCGCGTGGGAGCTGTTGGCGGCGCCCAACAGCGGGCTGCTCAATCAAACCTACCGCGCGCTGACCGGCGCGGCGTCGGACGAGTACCTGTTCAACATCTATACGCTCACCGGGCTGATCTTTGTCACGTCGTGCTACACCGCGCCCTACGTGTTCGTGCTTGTCGCCAATGCACTCGAGCGCATTCCCGCTGATCTGGAAGACGCATCCGCCATCCTGGGCGGCCGCACGTGGACGACGGCACGACGCGTAACGGTCCCGCTCGTGCTTCCGGCGGTGCTCGCTGGCGCTCTGGTCGCATTCCTGCAATCGATGACGTTGTTCGGCGCGCCCGCAATCCTGGCACTGCCGGCGGGCTTCCATACAATGACCACGAAAATCTGGAGCCTGTTTCAATATCCCCCCAAGCCCGAACTTGCCGCGGCGGCGTCGCTCCCGCTGCTCGTGCTGACCGTGCTTCTGTTGCGCGGCCAACACGTCATCCTGGGTCGGCGCGGTTATGCGGTGGTGGGTGGCCGGCAGGGCGATGCGCGCATCACCGGACTGGGAGCTTGGAAATGGGCGGCGCTGGGGTTCTGTTTACTGATCCTGCTCAATCCGGTTTTTCTGCCGTACGGGGCGCTGCTCAATGCGGCCTTTTCACGCGTGCCCTCGCAGCTGATCGGGTTCGGCAATCTGACGCTGCATAATTTCGAGTTCGTGTTCTTCGAGCTATCGGCGACAAGGCTTGCCTTTCGAAACACGTTGATCCTGTGCACCCTGGCGGCCACGATCGGGACAGTGATTGCACTCGTCGTCGCCTATCTGACGTCGCGGCAGGCGATAGCGTTTCACCGCGCGCTCGGGTTTTTGGCGACCGCGCCCGTCGCGGTACCCGGTATTGTGCTCGGGGTCGGATTGTTTCTGACCTATACACGGCCGCCGTTTGTCCTCTACGGCACGCTGTGGATCCTGTTGATTGCGTTCGTGACCATCGCAATGCCTGCGGCCTATCAGCAATTGCAATCCGCGTTCCGTTCGGTCAGTCCCGATCTTGAGGAGGCCAGCCGAATCCTCGGTGCAAGCAGGATCAGGACGCTCGCGCGCGTCACCGCGCCGTTGCTGCGCACCAGCGTGATCGCGACCTGGTGCTTTATTTTCGTCGGCGTAATCCGCGAACTGTCGGCGGCGATCATGTTGTTCACCTCGGAGACCAAGGTCATTTCAGTGCTGATCTTCGATCTCAACGAGAGCGGCGACCTAGGCGCGATCGCCGTCCTCGGTCTGATCATGCTGGTGTTCACGATTGCGGTCGTCGCTCTGGTCAACCGTATCCCCGGGTTTGGCGCCGGCGTCAGGCTGCGGAACAACTGAATGGATGAGAAGCTTCCCACGTCGTCGGTTGCGCAGCAGCTGGCCGAGGCTGTCTGGGCGATCGACCACGTCCCGGCGGCGATGCGCGCCAAATGCGAAATGCTGGCGATCGACGTCATTGGGCTTTGTGTGACGGCGCGAAACACCGATTATGTGGCGAGCGCGCTCAATGGCTGGGACGAGGACGGCCCGTGTACGGCGATCGGCCATGCGCGCGGCTTGTCCGCAGCCGGCGCCGCATTTGTCAACGGCACCGCCGCGCATGGCGAAGACTTCGACGACACGTTCGAAGGCGGCCCTGTTCATGCCGGGGCCGTTATCGTGCCGGCGGTGCTGGCGGCGGGCGAACGGTTTGGTGCGGGCGGGCCTGCAATCCTGCGCGGCATCGCGGTCGGCACCGAAGTCATGTGCCGGCTGAGCCTGGTAGCGCCGAAGCTCGTGCACCAGGCTGGTTTTCACCCGACCGCGGTGTTCGGGACGCTGGCCGCTGCGATCGGAGTTGCGACAACACTCGCGCTCGATCGCCGCCAAATGGTCGACGCACTGGGCATTGCGGGCAGCATGGCCGGCGGGATCATCGAGTATTTGGCCGACGGGGCCTGGACGAAGCGCCTGCACGCTGGCTGGGCGGCGCAATCGGGTTTGCGCGCCGCGCTGTTGGCACGGGCAGGTTTCAATGGGCCGCGCACGGTGCTCGAAGGGACCCACGGGTTGTTTCACGGCTTTGCGCATACGACGGCGGGCGACTACACGGCATTGGTCGGCGACTTCGGCCGCCGCTGGGTGAGTGAGACGCTGGCGTTCAAGCTCTACCCGTGCGGAACCATGACGCATCCTTACATCGACTGTGCCCGTCGATTGGCGACGCGCGGGGTCGCGGTAGGCGACATCGAGGAACTTGTCTGCGAGGTTGGCGAGGGCACCGTGCATCGCCTGTGGGAGCCACTTGCCGCAAAGCAGCGTCCGGCCAACGGCTATGGGGCCAAGTTCTCTACGCCCTATTGTATCGCGGCTGGATTCCTGTGCGGCAACGTCGGACTCGATGCGTTCACCGACGCGGCGGTGCGCGATCCCGCCGTGCTCGCGCTCGCCCGCAAGGTCCGCTACGTGATCGATCCGGCCAATCCCTATCCACGAAATTTCACCGGCCACATCCGGGCGCGCCTGCGTGGCGGCCGTGAGGTCGAAGAGCGCCAGCCGCATATGCGCGGTGGCGCTCACGAGCCGCTCTCTCGCGCCGATATCGAGGAGAAGTTCGCGCTCAACGCGCGGCACGGCGGCTGGGACGCGGCGCGGATCGCCTCCGCGTTGGGGCTCGCGCGCCGGCTTTACGACGATCCGGCCAATCTCGGAATCCTGCGGGGGTGACGGCATGAACGGGCATCAGGAACTGGCCGGACGGGTTGCCGTGGTGACCGGTGCGGGGCGCAACATCGGCCGCGCCATTGCGCTTGCGCTCGCGGACGGCGGCGCAGCCGTTGTGGTCAACGGCAGGAGCAACAAGGCGCAGGTCGATGACGTCGTGCGCGAGATCGAAGCTGGTGGCGGCCGGGCGTTCGGATACTTGGCGGATGTGGCCGATGCGGATGGCGTTCACGCCATGGCCAAAGCCGCCGCGGCACACTTCGGGCGTATCGATTATCTGATCAACAACGCGGCGCTGCGGCGCGAGATGGCGCTTGACGAGATGACGCCCGTGCTCTGGCGTGAGGTTATGGCAGTGACGCTCGACGGCCAGTTCTACTGCGTCATGGCGTGCCTTCCGTACCTCAAGCAAAGCGGCGCGGCCGCGATCATCAACATCGGAGGATTGAGCGCTCATACCGGATCAAAGGCGCGCGTCCCGGTGGTGACCGCCAAGGCCGGCTTGGTCGGGCTCACCCGTGCGCTTGCCACCGATCTCGCGGACCATAAAGTCACCGTCAATCTCGTTGCGCCCGGCTTGGTCGGCCGTCCGGAGGGCGGCAAAACCGTGCCCGCGCATCACGCGGCCCACAATACGCTGACCGGGGAGCGCGGCCGTCCGGAGGACGTGGCCGGCGTGGTACGCTTTCTGTGTGGACCAGAGGCGCGTTACATCACCGGGCAGACTATTCACGTAAACGGCGGGGCCTACTTGGGATAGTCGGCCGTCGTATCACGGCCGCACCGCGGGCGCGTCCATCGGCATGCCGCGGGCGCGCCACATCAGAAACGCCTCGAGCGCGATCGCGTCCGGCGCGCCGAGCGGGAAAGTCTCGGCCCGTAGGCCGAACACGCAGTTGCGCAACCGCCGCTGCAGCGACCCGAGACTTTGCCATTCCAGCCGATAGATCGGATATCCGGTCGGATGCGCCTGCGGGATCACGCTGCCGGCGAGTTCCTTGCCCCAGTTGTCGTTGTGACACTGTGCGCATGACAGATTGAGCTGGCCCTGCCGGCCTTCGAACAGCGCACGGCCGCTCGCGATGACCGGCTGCATGCGCGGATCGTTTTGTTCAATCGGCATCCCCCGCGATTGGCGCGCGATGAAAGCCGTCAGCGCGAGCAACTCGCGGCTCTCGAACGGCAGCGGCGTCGCGTTCTGGCGCTCGCCGCGGCAGATGTTGATGCGCTGCTCGAGATCGACCGGCTGGCCGCGCGTCGTGTCGAACGCCGGATAGCGTGCCGCCACGCCCTTCATGCTGGCGCTGCCGTCGCCATGGCAATCCGCACAGGATTTTCCATTCGCAGCCTTCGCGTTCCAGAGGGTTTCGCCTTCGAGCACCCACAGCATGGCCGGATTGGCGGTGTCGTCGTCCTGCATTGCCTTGGTGTCCCGGCTCATCATGTCGTAGCCGGATCGCCGCTCGGACATGGGGATCTCGTCGGCGACCGCAAGCGCCGCAGTGGCGATCACCACAATGATGCAACCAAGGCGGAGGATCGCAGCACGCATACGGTCCGGTCTCATTCGACCGTGATCGAGGCCTGCTCGGTGACCGCAAAGCCGTTGTCGCCCGTCCAGGTGAAGGTCAGTGTGCCGCTCTGGGTCGCGACGGTATGGAATGCGATGAAGGGATTGGCTGAGATCGCGGGAAAAAGATCGGCCCGAAAGATCTCCTCGCCGTCGTAGCTGCAGACGAACTGCGTGATGATATCGCGCGGCAGCAGCACGCCGATGTTGGATGGGCGAAACCCGGTCTCCATGACGTGCGAGATCAATGTCTTGATCTCGATCACCTGGCCGCGCTTGGCCCGGGCCGGCACGTTGATCAGCGGGCGGGTCATCACAATCCCTCCACGCAGGCCGCCAATGTGACGATCACATCGACCTGGCCGGACCACACCGAGCCGTCGCTCATCTGCGCGATCGCCACCACCTTCTGGGAATTGGCCAGCCGGATGCGGGTCGCGATGCTGGCCTTGCCCGCGCGCGGTCCGAGGTGAATGCCGATCACGTTGGGCTGCGGGTTCTTTTCATTGAAGACGTGGATCGACTTGACGTAATCGGTCGCCGTCATCGGGCTGTCGACCGAGACCGTCATCGGTACCGTGTTGCCATTCTCGACCAGCGACGGGATATCGATGGTCACCTTGCCCCTGCCGATTTCGGCGTTGCCGAACACGCTGCGGATCGCGGTCTGCATCGAGGCCGGCGTCGCATCGCTCCGGTGCACCGTCAGCAACAGACCGCAGGCGAGGGCGCCTGCACCCTTGATGAGCGTGCGCCGGCCTTGGTCGATCGTGAGTTCAGCGGTCAATTCTTCACATCCTTCAAGGTACTGAGGAAAGCAACCACGTCTTCGATTTGTTCCGCCGACAGGATCGGCTTTCCGCGGTAGCTCGCCGCCACGCGCGTGAGCCCATCGACCCGATAGTAGGGCGGCATGATGGTGTTCGGGGTGAGTCGGCTCGCATCAACAATTCGTAACCGCAGCTGCCCGATGCTGGCGCGGGTGCCGGCGCCGGCGAGATCGGGCGCCAGGTTGCCTTGAAAGCGCGCCTGCGGGAACGGGCCGGTGTGACACAGCAGGCAAAGCCCAACTTGGCGGTTACCGACGATTTCGCGGCCGCGCTCGGGGTCGCCGGGCGCGCCCGTGAGTGAGGCCGGGATCGCATCGCCAACGATCTCATAGGGTCGCAACTCCTCCGCACTTGCATGGGCGGTGAATGCCGCCAACAACGCTGCGGCAACGCGCCCGCTAGCCAAAGATCTCACCCGTGGTGGCGGCGAACCATGCATCCGCGGATTTCGCTTCCTGCGCCCGCGCCGCCACCGCTGGGTTGACCGGGCTCGCCGTGATCGTGCCTTCGATTTCGGTGAATTGGCCGTCGTGCGGCCGGTACTTGCCGGCAATCGCGAGCGCGAAGTCGGGTGCGATCAAACTGTAGCAACTGCTGGCGAGATCGCGCGGCTGCGGCTTATCACCCTTAAGCAGCATAGCGATCGCCGCGGCGCAGATTTTCCCTGCCTCGTTGGCCGCGGACGCCGCCTTTGGCATCGCGCCGGCGATCGCCGCGTCACCGATGACGTGAACGTCGGGCACGAGTTGCAACTCGAAGGTGACCGGATCGACCGGACACCAGCCGGTGCGATCGGTGATGCCGGCCGCGATCGCAATACGCCCGGCGCGCTGTGGTGGAATGACGTTGGCGACGTCGGCCTTGTAGGATTCGAAATCGGTCGTCAGCGTCTTGGTCGCGGGATCGACCTCGATCACGTTGCCGCCGTCGGAGAGCGACACCCACTCGATCATGCCCGGATAGAGCTCGGTCCAGGCCCGCTCGAACTGCTGGCGCATCACGAAGGTGTCCTTGGAGTCGAGCACGATCACCTTGCCACGCGGCTTCTCGGTTTTGAGATAGAACGCGATCATGCTCGCACGCTCATAGGGACCGAGCGGGCAGCGCAGCGGCGCCACCGGTGACGAGATCACCACCACGCCGCCGGCGGGCATGGCTTGCAACTGCCGCTGCAGGAGAGCGACCTGCACGCCGTCGGTCCAGGCGTGCGGCATGATCAGACTGGCCGCTTCGTTGTAGCCCTTGATCGCGTCGAAGCGCACGTCGACCCCGGGCGCGATCACGAGGCGGTCGTAGCCGATCGTGTCACCGTTGCGCAGGCGCACGGTCTTGGCGCTCGGGTCGATCGCGACCGCCGCCTGAAAGGCAACGGTGACGCCCGCGGCGGCGATGTTCTGGTAGCCGAACTGCTGGGCCGTGAGCGGGCGCAGACCGGCGAGCACGGCGTTGCTGAGCGGGAAGGCCGTGTAGGTCTCGCTCTCGGCGATCAGCGTTATCGCGAATTTCGGGTTGAGGGCCTTAAGCGCCCGCGCGCTGTTGGCGCCGCCGAAGCCGCCGCCGATGACGACGATCCTCGCCGCGTTTTGCGCAATCGCCGGCGCCGGACAGAGCGCGGCGGCCACAGCCGCCGCACCGCCTTGAAGGACTTGCCGCCGGTTTGCTGCACAGGTCGCGCGCATGACCACAGGCTATCACGGCGGCCGGCGACGTTGCGGATCACGCCGTGCGGAGGTCGTGGTTCTTCAACGGTATGTCGCGGATTCGCTTGCCGGTCGCCGCGAAGATCGCGTTGAGTACCGCGGGCGCCGCCACCGCGATGGTCGGCTCGCCGACGCCGCCCCAGAAGTCGTAGGACGGCATCACGATGGTCTCGACCTTCGGCATCTCGTCCATGCGCATGACTTCGTAGGAGTCGAAGTTGTCCTGCTCCATGCGGCCGTCCTTGACGGTGCACCCGCCATAGAGCGCCGCCGAGAGGCCATACGCGAACGAGCCCGCAACCTGCCGCTCGATCTGCGCGGGGTTGACGGCGTGGCCGCTGTTGGTGGCGGCCACGATACGATGGATCTTGAGCCGCCCGTTGGTGACCGACACCTCCGCGACCGCGGCCACATAGCTGCCGTAGCCCATGAACTGGGCGAGGCCGCGATAGACGCCGGCAGGCGCAGGCTTGCCCCAGCCGGCCCGATCTGCGACCGCGTTGAGCACCGCCAGATGCTTGGGGTGTTCCGCCAGCAACTTCTGCCGGAACGCCAGCGGGTCCTGGCCGGTGGCATGCGCGAGCTCATCCACGAAGCATTCGACGTAGATCGCATTGTGGTTGGTGTTGACGCCGCGCCAGAAGCCCGGCCGCACCACTGTGTTGCGCATCGCGTGATCGATCAGCAGGTTCGGAATCGAATAGCCGAAATGGCCTTCCGGGCTGCTGGGCGTCAGACCCTGAAACACCGCCGGATCCATGCCGTTCTGAAGGTTCGCCGGAAATACGTAGGACAAGATCGACTGCCCGGAGATCCGCATGTGCAGGGCCGTGAGGTTGCCCGCACTGTCAAATCCGCCCGTCAGCTTGCAGTGCGTGATCGGGTGGTAGAAGTCGTGCGTCATATCTTCTTCGCGCGACCACACCATCTTCACCGGCGTGCCCGGCATCTGCTTGGCGATCAGCACGACCTGGCGGACGTAATCGCTCATGCCGCGGCGACCGAAGCCGCCGCCGAGGTCGTATTTGATCACATCGCATTGGGCGACCGGGAGGCCCGCCGCCTCGGCGCAGGCCGCAAGCGCGGCTTCGCCGTTCTGGGTCGGACACCAGACCCGGCAACTGTCGGCGGTGTAGAGCGCCGTCGCGTTCATCGGCTCCATGGTGGCGTGAGCCTGGAACGGATAGGTGTAAACCGCCTCGACCTTCTTGGCGGCGCTGGCGAGCGCGGCTTTGGCATCACCGCTCTTGTTACCGACGAAGGCGGTTTCGGCATCGAGCCCTTCCTTGAGCATCGCCGCAATGGTGGCGCTCGACACTTTGACGTTGTCGCCGTTGTCCCACTCGATCGGCAGATCGGCGAGCGCGGTCTTCGCCTGATAGAAGGTATCGCCGATCACCGCGACCCCGTTGTCGCCGACCGCAACGACGCGTTTGATCCCCGGCCTGCCTGCGACCTTGCTGGCGTCAAAGCTTTTCACCTTACCGCCCCAGACCGGGCTTTCCTTGATGGCTGCCACCACCATGCCGGGAAGCTTGATATCGAGGCCGTACATCTGCGTCCCGTTGGTCTTAGCGAGCGTGTCGAGCCGCTTCAGCGGTTTGCCCGCGATCGTCCAATCCTTGGGATTTTTGAGTGGGACATCCTTCGGCGGTTCGAGTTTGCCAGCGGCGTCGGCGACCTGACCGTAGGTCGTGGTGCGCCCGCTGGCCTTGTGGGTGATGACGCTGTTCGCTGCAGTGCACTCGGACGCCGGCACGTTCCAGGCGTTAGCGGCGGCCTGGACCAGCATCATGCGCGCGGCGGCGCCGCCCTTACGGACATATTCATGCGAGTCGCGGATGCCGCGGCTGCCGCCGGTCGAGAAATTCTGCCACACGCGATTGCGGGCGACATTCTGACCGGGGGTGGGATATTCGGTCGTGACCTTCGACCAGTCGCATTGCAGTTCTTCCGCCACCAGCTGGGCAAGGCCCGTGCGCGTCCCTTGACCCATCTCGGATCGGGCGATGCGGATCACGACCGTATCGTCCGGCTTGATCACCACCCAGGCGTTGATCTCGGGCGTTGTCGCCTGCGCCTGCGCGGCGCCTTCCAACGGAATATGGAAGCCGAGGGTCAGGCCGGCGGCGGTAGAACTGACCAGGAATGCACGACGGTTAAGTATTGGCATGTAGGTCATCGTGCCCTCCCCTTACGCCGTAGCTGCCGCGTGAATCGCCTCGCGGACCTGCTGATAGGTGCCGCAGCGGCAGATATTGGTGATGGCCGCGTCGATGTCGGCGTCGGTCGGTTTCGGCTTGTCCTTGAGCAGGGCGGCGACCGCCATGATCATACCGCTCTGGCAGTAGCCGCATTGCGGTACGTCGTTGGCGAGCCACGCCTTCTGAACTGGATGCGGCGTGCCGTTCTGCGCAAGCCCTTCGATCGTCGTGATCTGACTGCCGGTCACCGCGCTCGCGGGAATTGAGCAGGAGCGCGTCGCCACACCATCAACATGAACCGTGCAGGCCCCGCATTGTGCGATGCCGCATCCGTACTTGGTTCCGGTCAGGCCGACCCATTCCCGAATGACCCAGAGCAGCGGAGTGTCAGGATCGACGTCCACCTCGTGAGCTTTGCCGTTGATGTTGAGGCTGACCATTCTCCACCTCCACCGGTGAGATTGTTTGGTTGTTTGAAGCGATCATAGACAGCTTCGAACCAATCCAAAAAGGCGTGACGACGATGGCTGATGCAATTTCACGGGAACGTGAGACGTGGGGCAAAAAATAAAATCCCTCCCAACCGCATAAACAATCAAAGAGCAGGAAGTGTTCCGACGCCGGTGAATTATGAGCAAGTGCGCGCTGCGGCGGTCGTTCACCGGCTCGAGCAACGAGACACATCTGACCTTTGATCAATGCAGCCATGCTCGCGGCGCATCGCGCGAGCAGCTGAGCGCACAAACGAAGTCATCGCTGGCGCCCTGATAGCTTCCCGCTATGGGGCATCAGCGCTCATGATCGCGACGGGCCTGGGGCGGCGCGCCGCGGTCGTAGCTGCCGGCGGCTTGTGCCGGCGATCCGCGTCGTTAGGGTCACCCTCACGCCGCCGCGTGACAAGGCGGCGGAGGGGAGGCGCTCATGGCAACCTTTGTCCTGGTGCACGGGGCCTGGCACGGCGCCTGGTGTTGGCGGCGCGTGACAAGGCTCTTGACCGCGCACGGTCACGAGGTGTTCGCGCCAACCCTTACCGGCGTCGGCGAGCGGGCGCATCTGCTGACGCCGGCGATCGACCTTCGCACCCACATCGCCGACGTGGTCAACCTGATGAAATGGGAACGGCTCGACGGCGTGGTGCTGGTGGGACATTCGTACGGCGGCATGGTTGCCACCGGGGTGGCGGAAGAAATGGGAGGCGCGATCGGCTCGATCGTGTTCCTTGACGCGTTCTATCCGGACAGCGGGCAGAGTCTCGCCGATCAGGCGATCAAGATTACCCGCGACGGGATCGAGGCGGCCGAGCGCAAGGGCGATACCGTGTTGCCGCCGCGTCCCGCGGCGGCGTTCCACGTCAACGAGAAGGACCGCGCCTGGGTCGATGCGCTGTGCGTGCCACACCCGATCCGCTGCTTCACCCAGAAGCTCACCCATACCGGTGCGCGCGAGCGGATCGCAAACAGGACCTACATTCGGGCCGCCGGCTATCCGAACGAAGGCTTCGATGCCGCCCGCGCCAAGGCGCAGGCCAACGATTGGCGGATTTATGATGTACCCTGCGGCCACGACGTGATGGTCGACATGCCGGAAGCTTTGGTGAAAATTCTGGAGGAGGTCGCACCGGCACGCTGACCAAGGGCAGACGGATGGTTGACGCTCCGACGACGGTCGAAGGCCAGTCCGCGGCGGACATCGTCCGCGGCTTCGATCTCAATCGTCTCGATGTCGCCTTCCTCAATGACCCGTATCCTACATACCGAGCCTTGCGCGAGCTCGCGCCGGTCCACCGCCTGCCCGATGGATCGTTTTTCTTGACCCGCTACGACGACCTCGTGGCGGTCTATCACGATGCCTCGGCCTGGAGCTCGGACAAGAAGATCGATTTCAAACCTAAATTTGCCGACAGCCCGCTCTACGAACATCACACGACGAGCCTCGTGTTCAACGACCCGCCGATCCACACGCGGGTCCGCCGGCTGCTCGCCCCGGTCTTTACGCCGCGGGCGCTGAAGGCGCTCGAGCCGCGCATCGAAGCGCTGGTTGACCGGCTGCTCGATGCGGCTGCGGAGCGCCGCGTCATCGACGTCATCGATGACCTTGCGGCCGCCATCCCGGTACAGCTGATCGGCGACCTGCTCGGCGTTCCGCAGGACGAACGCGGCCCCTTGCGGCAATGGTCGCTCGCGATCCTCGGGGCGCTCGAACCGGTGCTGACGCCCGCGCAATTTGAGCAGGGTGTGGGCGCCGTCGACGAATTCAAGCACTATTTGAAAGGGCTCGCGGCGCGCAGAAAAGACGACAAGACGCGCGACGGGCGTGAGATCCTCTCAACCCTCATCGAGGCCAGCGACCTCGGCGCCACGGGCGGCGGGACAGACCGGCTGTCGGAACTCGAGCTCATTCACAATTGCATTTTTCTGCTCAATGCCGGCCACGAGACCACGACCAACCTCATCGGCAACAGCATCGATCTTTTGCTGCGGCATCCCGAGGCCAGACGCGATCTCGCGCAGCATCCCGAGCTGATCGACACAGCGATCGAAGAATTTCTGCGCATGGAAAGCTCCAACCAACTGGGAAACCGTCGCGCCGCCAGGGAGACCGCACTGAGCGGCATTGCGATCCCGGCCGGCAGCTACGTTCATCTCGGTATCGGGGCCGCCAACCGCGATCCGGCGCAATTCCCGGATCCCGATCGGCTTGATATTCGCCGAACCCCCAACCGCCATCTGGCGTTCGGTCTCGGCGTTCATGCGTGCGCCGGAATGTCATTGGCGCGCATGGAGGCGCGGGTCGCAATTGGAAAGCTCGTCACCCGGTTCACGACGATCGAACGGGCCGGTCCGTTCGTGCGCGGCGGTCGCGCGCGATTTCGCGGCTTTCTGCATTTCCCTGTCGCGGTGCGCTAGCCGGCGCGAGAGGCGATGGTGCTCGCGCGCCGCGCGTTTCTCGATATATCATTTGGAACGCCGCAATAGACGGCGCCAACGAGGGGAGGACGTCATGCGGCTCATCTCTATGCTCATCATGCTGATCACGCTCGCCGGCACGCAGGCGCTGGCGGGCGAGAAGGCGATCCGCATTGGAGTTCTCGGCGATCAAAGCGGGGTGTACTCGGATCTCGGCGGCCCCGGCGCGGTGCTGGCCGCCCAGATGGCAGCGGACGACTATGGCGGGAAGGCGCTCGGCAAGCCGATCGAGATCATCTCCGCCGATTTGCTCAACAAGCCCGACGTCGCTGCTGCCATCGCGGGCCGCTGGTACGACGTCGAGGGCGTCGATGTGATCACAGATGTGCCGCTGACCTCCGTTGCGCTCGCCGTACAAAACATCTCGCGCGAGAAGAAGAAGGTTCTGCTGATCACGGCGGCGGCGTCCGCCGACCTGACCGGGAAGGCGTGCTCGCCCTACACGGTGCACTGGATGGACGATACCAGTGCACTGTCGGTCGGCACCGCACGGGCCGTGGTGGCCGCGGGCGGGAATAAATGGTTCTTCCTCACGCCCGACTATGCGTTCGGGGCCGCCATGGAACGCGCCGCGACCGCGGCGATCACGGCTGCGGGCGGCACGGTCGTGGGCAGCGCAAAATTTCCGCTTGGCACCCCCGACTATTCCTCGTTTCTTTTGACGGCGAACTCCTCGCCCGCGAACATTTTCGCGTTGTCGACAGTCGGCGGCGAGACGGTGACGGCGGTCAAGCAGGCAGCCGAATTCGGGCTCACTCAGAACAACCGGAAAATGGTGGTGTTCCTGATGTTTCTGCAGGAGGTGAACGCCATTGGGCTTAAAGCCGCACAGGGACTCTACATCACCGACGGGTTCTATTGGGACGAGAATGAGCAGACGCGCGCCTGGTCGCGGCGCTTCTTCGCGCGTATGAACAAGATGCCGAGCAAATCGCAGGCGAACACCTACGCGGCCGTGACGAACTATCTCAAAGCGCTCGACGCTGCGAAGTCCGACGACGCGGCGACCGTCATGCGTCAAATGAAGTCGACCAAGGCGGATTACTTCGGCAAACCGGTTTCCATCCGGCAGAACGGGCGTGTCGCCTACGATCTCACCGTCTACGAGGTCAAAAGTCCGGCGGAATCGAAATATCCATGGGACTACTACAAGCCGGTGCGCAAGGTTTCGGCGGACGAAGCCTTTGGCCCCGACAACGCGGGTGAATGCACGGTGAAGTGAATTGTAGGATGGGTTGAGCGTAGCGAAACCCATCACATGGGATGACGTGCCGAAGATGATGGGTTTCGCAAGGGCTCAACCCATCCTACGATTGCGCGCTCGCCACGGCGGCGAGCGCCTCGTTCGAGAGCGGAAGATCGACCGGCTCGTTGCGCTCGGCGGAGAGATCCGCCGCCGTGTAGACCTCCATCACCACACGCGCCGACTGCGGGCTCACCATCACGGGCCGGTCGAGCATGATCGATTCCAGAAAATGGATCGTCTCCGGACCCATGGCGCCCGCGTAAACGTGATCGACCTGCTCGCCCGGCATGGTCGACATCGGAAATACCGTGCCTTTCTCCGTGGTGTTGAGCCACACGTCGCGATGGGTGTCGTCGAGGATGATCGCGCCCTCGGTGCCAGTGATCTCGACCCAGGTGGAGGAGAAATTCGGGTAGCCCGGCGGCAGGTTCCAGCCGGCGCCGATCACCACCAGCGCGCCGCTGTCCATGGTCACGGTGGTCCACATGCTGTCGTAGGAACCATTGACCGGCTGCATCACGCCGTAGGCGCCCTGCGAGTAGACGCGCACCGGTTTGGCGGGCTCGAGCAGCCAGAACACGAAATCGAGATCGTGGGTTGCCTCCATGGCGGCGGGCGAGAGCTTCACCCGGCTGGCGATCTTCTTGCCGAGGCTGCGCGAGAGATGCCGGCTCACCACCGCGGTCACCGGGCGCCCAAGCGTGCCGTCGGTGATCTTCTTCTTGGCGTACGCGTACTTGGTGTTGAAGCGCTGCGAATAGCCGATGGTGAACTTCAGCCGGTTGCGTTGTGCGATTGCGATCAGTTCGTCGGCTTCGAACAGCTCGAGCGCGATCGGTTTTTCCAGGAAAACGTGCTTGCCGGCGCGCAGGCAGTCGCGCGCGATCGGAAAATGTGTCGGTTCCGGCGTGGTCGAAATGTAGACAGCGGCAATCGCCGGGTTCTTGACGATGTCCTGGTAATCGAGCGTGGCGGTCGCGGCGTTGGTCAGCGCCTGGATTTCCTTGAGGCGGTCGGGCCGGATTTCGCAAACGTGCAGCTTTTTCACCAGCGCCGAGCGCGACAAGGTTTCCGAGCGAATCCCGCCGCACCAGCCGGTGCCGATCACTGCGACTTCGAGTGCTTCCACCCTGGCCTCCCTCTCCGCTGTCATGCCCGGCCTTGTACCGGTTATGCGGCTTTCCCGACCCCGAACACATGGGCCGCGAACTGCGGATAGACCTCCGCGACCTCCGGCGCAACGATCTCACGCATCATACGCAATGTCGCGTCATCCGGCCCGGCGGTGACCGGCACCTGATCGGGCCGGTCGAAATCGAAGCCGGTGTGTTCGATCACCTCAGCGACGGTATGGCCTGGATGCACGCTCGCAAGCTGGAAGCGCCCGCGCACGCGGTCGAAGCCGAACAGGCAGCGGTTGGTGATGAGGCCGATCGGCCCGCCGCTCCGGTAGACGTTGGGCGCGCTCGCGCCCGGCGCACTGATGAAATCGACTTTCGGCACCAGCGTACGGCGCGAGTGCTCGGTGCGAAACAGGATCACCTTGGGCACCACGTAATAGAGATAGCCGGAGCCGAACGAGCCTGGAAAGCGCGCGGTTGGATGATCGTAGTCGCCGATGCTGACCAGGTTGATGTTGCCTTCGCCGTCGATCTGGCCACCCGACAGGAAGAATACGTCGATGCGGCCCTGGCCGGCGCAGTCGAAAAGCTCAACTCCGCCGTCGGTGAAGAACGTGTGCTTGCGGCTTCCCAGCAGCGACACGTAGGGCCGGCCGCCGCCGCGAGCACGCGCCAGCAACGCGGCGGTCGCCGGGATCGGCGAGGCGTTGCCGACCGCCACGTGGCGAACATCGCCGATCATGTCGGCGATCACGGCGGCGAGCAGCTCTTCGTCGCGGAAGCTCACGTGCGGGCTCGTCTCATAACGTCGGAAGGAATTACGCCGCGCGGCGCTGGTGCACGTAGGTGTCGAGATATTTGTCAAAGCCCTCGGCCGTGGCCGCGAGCCGCGCGTATTCGACGAGGTGTGCGGCGTCGGCCGCATAATGATCCGGCAAGGGCAGCGGCCACGCGCCGCGCGGCGCGATCGCAACCGCCTCGACGTAGAAGCCCGGCAAGGTTCCGGCGGCAAGCGTTGGATCGTCGAGCAGATTGCCCTCGACGATCCGCTCGACTGTCACGATGGTCTTGGTCGCCGCGTGCGCCAACGTTGAGAGGTCGCGCTGACGCCCGATCCACACGTTGCCCTGCGGGTCGGCCATCGCGGCGTGGAACAAGGCGACGTCCGGCTTGATCGCGGGCAACAGCACGACGGGGTCATCGTTGCCAAACGGATTGTCGATCACCCGCCATTCCGGCCGATGCGTGAGCAGATCGGAGCCGATCAGCCCGCGCAGCGGCATGAACGGGATGCCTTTCTCCGCAGCCTGCAGGGCAGCGTAGATCGCCGGGCAGGTGGCATCCTTCATGGCGATCGTGCCGGCCTTCACGGCCGCGGTGAAACGCGGCGCCGGCCCAAGCTCGCCGAGGCTCACCGCGGAGGTCTCGAGCGTCGCGACCGCACCGGCCCCGATCAGCAAATCCGCCTGCAGGGTCGAGGTCGGCAGCGCGACGAGGTGCAAATCCCTGACGCCCCGCCGGATCAGCGCGCGGGTCGCTTCCATGGCGACGCCGGATTGCTCACGCGGTACCGCCAGCATGATGCCATCGGTGACCGGCTCGAGCGCGGCGTCGAGGGTGCGGATCTGCGCCATCTGCTACGACAGGGCCGCCTTCACACGATCGGGAGAGAACGGCACCCGCCGGATACGGACTCCGGTGGCATCGAAGATCGCGTTGGCAATCGCCGCCGCCACCGGCCGGATCGAAGGCTCGCCGGCGCCGGACGGCGGCATCTCAGGCCGGTTGATCAGCACCACATCGATTGCCTCCGGCGTCTCGGTGATGTCGAGGATCGGGTAGGTCAGCCAATCGACACTGGTGACGTTCTTGCGGTCAAATCTGACCTCTTCCCACAGCGTCCGGCTCACGCCCTGCACGATGTTGCCCTCGATGGTCTTGGTGAGACCGTCCGGATTGATGATTTGGCCGCAATCGTGGGCCACGGTGAACTTGCGCGCGAAAATTCGGCCGGTCGAGCGATCGACGTCGACCTCGGCGACGATCGCCACGATGGTGCTGTTGCGCTGGGCGTAGGCCATGCCGCGGCCGCTCACTGTGTTGCCGGTCTGGTCGCGGCGCGGCGAGGGCCGGCTGACCCAACCGGATTTCTCCGCCGCCGCTTTGATTGCCGCGATGTCGCGCGAGTTCTTGACGTGGCGCAGCCGGAACTCGACCGGATCGACGTTCAGCGCCGCCGCGACCTCGTCGATGAACGATTCGCTCGCGAAATGAATCTGCGGCCCGACCGGGTCGCGCAGGTGTGCGCTGCGTAGCGGCGAGCCACGATCAAGCAACGGCGCAATCGTCTCCCAGGAGAGGCGCTTGGCGTCGAACGCGTAGGATTCCGCCGGAACCCCGAACCCATCGTTGACAACGAGCGGCACGCCGAGCAGCTGCCCGGCGAGCGTATCGGCCGGCATGCCGCCATTGGTCTGCACGTCGATGCGCGAGAAGCCTTTGCTGGTGAACTCGTAGGCCGTGACCTTGCCGCTCGCATCGATAGCCGCGCGGGCGCGGTGAATCGAGGCCGGCCCTTTCGGGTCCCAGCCGGTTCCTTGCTCGCGCATATATTGCAGACGTACCGGCTTGCCGATCGCCTGGGCGATCACCGCGGCATCCGCGGCGCAATCGTCGGCGTCGTTGCGCCCATAAGAACCGGGACCGACCTTCCAGATCGCCCGCACCTTGTCCATCGGCAATCCGAGGGTACGGGCGACGCCGTCGCGCACGAAGTGCGGCTTCTGCGACCCGGACCAGCAGGTTGCCTGACCGTCCTTGATCTCGACCACTGCGCAGGCCGGACCCATGCAGGCGTGCGACTGGAACGGCCACTCATACTCGGCCTCGACCACGCGCGCGGCAGTGCGGAACGCTTCCGCGACGTTGCCGACCGCTTTGCTGTCGGTCTCGCTGTGGCGCACCGGGGCTTGGCGGATGTGATCAAACAATGCGGCCTGGTCGGGAAACGGCGGCGCCGTGTTGGACCAATCGACCTTGAGCTGTTGCATCGCCTTGACGGCGCCCCATTCGGTATCGGCCACGACCGCCAGAAACGCCTTATCGTGGACGATTTTGGCGCCAGGGATATCCCTGATCGAGCCTTCATCGACCCGCACCGGTGTGCTGCCCGCGACCGGCGGGCGGATCACGCGCGCATGCACCATGCCGGGCACTTTCACGTCGGTGCAGAAATCCTCCTGACAGAAAACCTTCGGGGCGATGTCCTCGCGCCGGATTGGCTGCCCAACGATCTTGTGCTCGGCCGCGGGTTTCGGCTGCGCCTTGCCGGGAGCATAGAGCAGGTTGCCGATCTGTTTGTTCCAGTCGAGCTGAACATTGAAATAACGACCGCCGATCAGCTCGGCATAGCTTGCCTTCTTGGCTGGATCGTTCTTGGCCGTGACCACGCCGTCGATGACGGTGAGCTCGCCGGTCGGCAGGCCGAGCTTGTCGGCCGCCAACTCGACCAGCACGCGGCGGGCTTCCGCCGCCGCCATTCGCATCTGCTTGCCGCCGAGCTGAACGCCGGTCGAGCCCGACGCGCCGCCCTGGTTCACGCTGGTCGCCGTGTCGCCCATGATCACTTTGACGCGACCAAACGGCACGTCGAGTTCTTCCGCCACCATCTGGCCGATGGCGACGAACAGCCCCTGGCCCATGTCCATTTTGCCGAAGTACGCCGCGACAGTGCCGTCGGCGTTGACCGCGATGTAGGAGGAAAGCTGATCGGGCGCGAGCGGCGGCCGCGCGCCCTGGGCCGACGCCTGTCCGATCGCCAGCACGGTGTCGAGTGCGATCGGCGTGCCGATCGAGATCACCAGCGCGCCGCCTGTCTTCAGGATCGCGCGCCGCGAAAGGTTCCGGGGATTTTCCAGTCGGGTCATGGCGCGCTCCTAACCCATCATGACGGCGGCGCGTTTGACCGCGCGCAGGATGCTCACGTGCGTGCCGCAGCGGCATTTGAGGCCGGAGAGCGCGTCTTTGATCTGCGCTTCGCTCGGTTTCTTGTTGTCGCGCAGGAAAGCGGCGGCGGTCATGATCCAACCGTTGATGCAGTAGCCGCATTGCGGAACTTCTTCTTCAACGTAGGCGGCCTGCAACGGGTGCGGTTTTTCCGGAGTGCCGATGCCGGCCAGCGTCACGACCTTGGCGCCGGCCGCCATCGAGACCGGCGTGATGCAGGAGCGCACTGGCTGCCCGTCGAGATGGACCGTGCAGGCACCGCATTGTGCGAGCCCGCAGCCGAAATGCGGATTGTTGAGGCCGATGTCGTTGCGCAGTGCGTAGAGCAGCGGCATCTCCGGATCGGTGTCGATCACGTGGGTCTTGCCGTTCACGTCAAGGGTGATTTTTTCGCTCATGCGGATTCTCCCTGCCGCGTGCGACGACGATGGAAAGCGTAGTCCACTACGCCCGCGTTGCAAACCGCGCGACCCGCATGGCATGCGTGCCGTTGAAGCCATGGCGGCACCGTGATACGGCAGCGGCACGCTTTTCCCCGCAAGCAGGAGACGCAGATGGCCAACACCCGCAAACTCGGCTGGATCGGTATGGGTCGCATGGGCTACCCCATGGCCGAGCGGTTGCTCAAGGCCGGCTACGACGTATCGATCTGGAACCGCACGCGCGCCAAGGCCGAGCCGCTCGCCGCCTTGGGAGGCAAAGTCGTGGATCGTGCGTCCGACCTCGGCGGCGTCGACGTATTGTTCTCCATCGTCTCCACCGGCAAGGACCTCAAGGAGGTTCTGTTCGGACCGAACGGCGCAGCGACCGGCCACAAGGTGCCGCCGATTGTTGTCGACTGCTCGACCATCTCGGTCGAAGATTCCGCCGACGTGCGCAAGATGCTCACGCAGCACAAAGCCGATTTCGTCGCCGCGCCGGTGAGCGGCAACGCCAAGGTGATCAAAGCCGGCAAGCTGTCCGCGGTGATTTCCGGACCGGAGGCCGTGTGCAAGACCGTGATGCCGATGATCGAGGTGTTCGCGCCGAGCGGGGTCTCCTACGTGGGCGACGGCGAGCTCGCGCGCGTGTGCAAGATCGCGCACAACGTGATGCTCGGCGTCGTGATCGAAAACCTGATCGAGATCACACTGCTCGCCAACAAGATGGGGGTGCCGCGCCACGCTTTTCTGGCGTTCATGAACAACAGCGTCATGGGATCGATGTTCACGCGCTACAAATCACCGGCGCTGGTCAATCTCGACTGGACCACGACGTTTACGCCGGAGCTGCTGCGCAAGGATCTCGACCTTGGCCTCGAGCTTGGGCGCGAGCACGATGTGCCGATGCCGGTGACGGCCGCGACGCGCGAAGTGCTGCAGGCGCATTTCGGCGCCGCGACGCTCAAGTCCAATCCCGATGAATATCTGCAGAAAGACTTCGCGGCCCTGATGGAGACCATGGGGCTCATGGCCGGCATGGCGCTCAAGAGCGAGAACAAGAACGTCCCGACCGGATTGGAGTGAGGCGCCTTTCGAGCTGTCTGGAACGAGGCGCCCAGCCAACCGGAGCGGGGCGCCGCCCGCCGCAGGCACCAGCCGCGATAATCCGCTGGTACCCGCCGGCCGGGTCGATCCGAACGATTTTTGCCGTAATTAAAGGGCTTTATCGCGACCGCGTCGGGGGACGTGCGTTGCCGCTGGACGTTGCGCCGGAGGCGACGCGGGGTACGGGTGGGGGATGTATTGGTACGATGGGGAATTCGCGCGATCCCGTTCGTGATCGCCGTAATGGTCGCTGGGTTCGTCCTTGAATCGATGGGAACGCTGGCCGGTCCGGTTGATGCCGGCTTGAGCGACCCGGGCATTTCGGTTTTCGGGACAATTCACCCTCAGATTTACCGGCTCCGCGCGCCGCTGGGATCAGGGCTCCCGGCCGGAAGCGTGCGGCTCGCCAGCCTGGAAACGCCGATCGGATCTGATGCCCCGGCCGGCGGGTGGCTCACCGACCCGAGCGCGTCGGGATGCGGGAACGCGTTTGAGGATGGTGCTACCGCGACGTTCGAGAAACGTTTTGACCCGGACGATGCGTGTCCGGCCTCGTTCGAAGCGCGTTTCAATTCGGCGATGCAGAAGCTTGCGAACGGCCTGCGATCGCCGGCAAGCCGCGACGTCGCCAAGGCCGCCCGTCTGAGCGACCAGCCGGCTGGCGCGCAGCCGGCGCGCACCGTTTCCAGCGGGCACGTTCGCCCCGGTCAAACGAGCAAGGTTTCTGCCGCGCTGCCGGAAGACGACGGCCGCACCGCGATCTACGACATCACGGCGCGCATGGTGTATCTGCCGGGCGGCCGCCGGCTCGAGGCTCATTCCGGCCTTGGCGACCTCATGGACAACCCCCGTCATGCGCACGTGCGGATGCATGGGGTAACGCCGCCAAACGTCTACAATCTCACCCTGCGCGAGGCGCCGTTCCACGGCATTCGCGCCGTCCGGCTTAATCCCGTCGACAGCGGCCGCATGCACGGTCGCGCGGGCATCCTCGCCCATCCCTACATGCTCGGCGGCAACGGCCAGTCCAACGGATGCGTGTCGCTGCGCGATTATCAGACGTTCCTGGATGCCTTCGACGACGGCAAGATCACCCGCCTGGTGGTGGTCGAGCGGCTCGACAGCCCCCCGGGCAAACTCGCTGCGGGATCGTTGCCGCCAGCGGCCAGGACCATGCTCGCGGCTACGGCCTCGGATCGCCTCCGCCAGGTGGCCTCCGCCAGCGCTCACTGACGCTCACGCACCGCGCCCTTTACGCGTTATCTCCCTCGAGCGCGTGCAGTACGGCATCGGTCACTTGCCGGGTCGTGGCATTGCCGCCGAGGTCGGGCGTAAAGACCTGTTCGGCGGTCACCCGCTCGATCGCTCGCATCAGCCGTGCGGCGGCGGTGCGCTCCCCCAAGTGCCCGAGCATCATCACGGCGGTCCAGAACGCGCCGATCGGGTTGGCGATGCCCTTGCCTGTGATGTCGAAAGCCGAGCCGTGAATCGGCTCGAACATGGACGGCGCGTTGCGTTCCGGATTGAGATTCGCGGTCGGCGCGATGCCGAGCGAGCCGGCTAGGGCGGCGGCGAGGTCGGAGAGAATATCGGCATGCAGGTTGGTGGCGACGATCGTGTCCAGGGTCTGCGGCCGCAGCGTCATGCGCACCGTCATGGCGTCGACCAGCATCTTGTCCCAGGTCACGTCGGGGAATTCCCGCGCGACCTCGGCGGCGATCTCATCCCACAGCACAAGCCCATAACGTTGCGCGTTTGATTTGGTGACGACGGTCAGCAGCTTCTTGGGCCGTGCCCGCGCCAGCCCGAACGCAAAGCGCATGATGCGCGTCACCCCGGCGCGGGTGAACACCGCGGTTTCGGTCGCAACCTCTTCGGGCAGGCCGCGATGCACGCGCCCGCCGACCCCGGCGTATTCGCCCTCGGAGTTTTCGCGCACGATCACCCAATCGAGATCGCCGGCATCGCGCAGCGGGCCATGGATTCCCGGTAGCAGGCGCGCCGGCCGCACATTGGCGTATTGATCGAGGCCCTGGCAGATGGCGAGCCGCAGCCCCCACAGGGTGACGTGGTCCGGAATGTCGGGCGCGCCCACCGCCCCGAAGTAGATCGCGTCGACGTCGCGCAGCCGTTGAAGCCCGTTGGCCGGCATCATCACGCCGTGGTTGCGGTAGTAGTTCGAGCCCCAATCGAACGAGATGACTTCGAGCTCGAATCCATCGCGCCGCGCGCAGGTATAAAGAACCTCGAGCCCGGCCATGATCACTTCCGGGCCAATTCCGTCGCCCGCGATTGCCGCGATTTTGTGCGCCCGCATGATCCCCCGCCGCCGTGGGCGTGCGAAATGCATATCGCTCCCGCAGCCCGGCCGCGTATATTAGCTCAAGGAATTGGGGCCGATAAGGAACCAAACGCGTGCGTGCTCGTTTGATTGCCCTCGCGGTCGTTTTCTCGGTCGTAGTGCTGCCGGGTGGCACACTCTTCGCGCAGAAAGTCGCGACCGATGAGCTTCTGTCCGCCGTCGTCCAGGTGAAGACGTTCATCAACCCGGATGGACGCACGGTCGAGATCCTCGGCCGCGAGCGCGAGGGGTCCGGTATTGTCATCGACGACCAGGGCCTTGTCCTCACTATCGGCTACCTGATGGTCGAAGCGCACGCCGCCCAGGTCGCAACCAACGACGGTCACACCGTGCCGGCCAATGTCGTGGGCTACGATTCGACGAGCGGCTTTGGCCTGCTGCAGTCGGTGGCGCCGCTCAAGGTTCGGCCGATGGCGCTTGGCAAATCGGCGGAACTGCACAAGGGCGATCCGGTGATCGCGGCGAGCGCCGGCGGACCTGGGAGCGCTCAGCCGGTCCACGTGGTGGCGCGGCGCGAGTTTGCCGGCAGCTGGGAATACATGATCGACGGCGCAATCTTTACGTCCCCGCCGCACATGGCGTGGAGCGGCGCCGCTTTGATCAGTCGCGACGGCAAGCTGGTCGGCGTCGGCTCGCTGATCGTGGGCGACGCCTCCGGCAAGGATCAGCCCGGCAACATGTTTGTCCCGATCGACGCATTGGCGCCGATCATGGCCGATCTGCTGTCACAAGGGCGCCCGGCCGGGCCGGCGCAGCCGTGGCTCGGTCTCAACACCGAGGAGCAAGGCGGGCGCCTGGTGATCATCAGCGTCAGTCCGCAGGGGCCGGCCGAGAAGGCGGGGCTCACGCGCGGCGACGTTATCGTCGGCGTCGGCGGCGTCGCGATCCGGACCTTGCCGGAGTTCTATCGCAAGGTCTGGGCGCAGGGTGCAGCGGGCACCGTCGTTCCGCTCGACATCCAGGAGGACAAAGGCAAACGCCGGGTCGAGGTGAAATCGATGAACCGCCTGGACCACCTCAAGCTGAAGTCGACGTTTTAGCGCGCCCGGCGCATCAACAACAAATCCAACGACCTGTTGCTTAGTTCAACCGCGTCGGGTCGAGCAAAATCTTGCCCAATCCATCGCGCGCCTCGGCGATCTCATGCGCGAGCACGGCCTGGGACAGCGGCAACACCTTGTCGATCAGCACCCGCATGCGACCTTCGGCGGCGGCGCGCAGACCAAGCTCGAACGCATCCGGGGTGTCGCGCGGATCGCCGATGATGGTGATCCGGTTGAGATAGAGATGCTTCACGTCGAGCGGCACAAGGCCGCCGCCGTGTCCGCCTGCGGTGATCAGCCGGCCCGCGAAGGCGAGGGCCGCGAACGCTTTGGGAAAAAGCGCCGGGTCGGCGATATTTTCGAGCACGACATTCACCCCCGCCCCATTGGTGATCCGGCGCACCTCGGCGGTGAGATCCTGCGATCGGTAGTTCACGCCCGCATCGGCGCCGAGCCCCACGGCCGCCTCGACCCGCGCGTCGGTGCCGGCGGCCGCGATCACTTTGGCGCCGAGATATTTCGCGGCCTGGACCGCGGCGCTGCCGAGCCCGCCGGCGGCTCCCATCACCAGCACCCATTCGCCGGGCTTCACCTGGGCGCGGTCGCGCAACTGCGTGAATGCAAGCGGTGCGTGGCGCGCCACCACGGCGGCGGTCAGGAAATCGAGCCCGTCCGGGATCACATGCGTGGTGTGCGCCGGTACCTTCACGTATTCGGCATAGCCGCCCCAGGCGTTGACGCCGAGCAGGCGTGGTGCGCCATTCGGCTCGGTCCCGATGATTGCCTCGCACACGACCCGATCGCCAACCTTGCGAGTGGTCACGCACCGACCCACCGCCGCGACGACGCCGCACGGATCGACGCCGAGAATGTGCGGCAACGGCGGTTTGCGCGCGTAGAGGCCGGCCCGCACGACGAGATCCAGCGTTCGATTGACCGAGACCGCGTGAACCTTCAGCACCAGTTCACCGGGGCCGGGGCTCGGCGTTGCAATGTCCTCGAGCCGCAACACGTCCGGCGGTCCGAACTCGCGAAGCACGATCGCCTTCACCATGAACCTCCAGTTGGGCGGCATCGTTTCGCGAGGTTTAGCATATTTGCGCTCGGGTGGTGGTTTCTGACCCAGCCGCACGGCAGACCAGCGTTGCGATGCAAGGTACCGCTGATATGGTGCATCGAGCGCCCAGGGGTCGCCCTGCGGTTGCAACAACGTCCGTGGCGCCATGAGTCAACGATCGCAATCCAAACAAGACGAGCAACAGAGGGGCCCGGACCTGCTGGTGGACACCAGCGGTCACGTTCGCGTCCTGACGATGAATCGGCCGCATCGGCGCAATGCGCTGTCGCCCGAGTTGCTTCACGATCTCCTGACGGCCTTCGTCGACGCCAATATCGATCCGGAGGTTCGCGTCATGGTGTTGACCGGGGTTGGCGATCTCGCGTTCTGCGCCGGTGCCGACCTCAAGGCGCGCAAGGAAGCGGACGATGAGCGCAAGCCGTTCATCCCGCTGACCGCGAACGTGACTCGGTTTCTGCACGAGGCGATTCTGGAAACCACCAAGCCGGTGATCGCGGCGATCAACGGTCCGGCGGTCGCGGGTGGGTTTGAGCTTGCGCTCGCCTGCGACATCCGGATTGCGGCCGAGCACGCTACGTTCGGGCTGCCGGAGGCGAAGCGCGGCATGGGGGCACACTTCGCGAGCGTCGTCCTGCCGCGCCTCGTCCCGATGGGGATCGCGCTCGAGATGCTGTTTACCGGCGAATATTTCGGGGTCGACGAAGCGCGCCGCTGGGGCCTGGTCAACCATGTGGTGCCCAAGGGCCAGGCGCTTCCAAAAGCCTTGGAGCTCGCCAATGCGATTGCCAAGAATGCGCCGGTATCAATCCGGCGGATGAAGGAGACGGCGGTGAAGGCCTCGGGCCTGCCGCTCGCAGCGGCGATGCGGCTCAACGAGGGCCTGAGCCCCTACCAGAGCGAGGATCGGATCGAGGGCATCCGCGCGTTCGTGGAGAAGCGGGATCCGAACTGGAAGGGTCGCTAGCCGTGATCCTCAACAACAAGCTCGGCAGAGGGATTTGAGTCGTGTCGGATTTGCCCAAGTCAGTCGCGATCAATGAAGAGGGCCCGCGCGAAGGGTTCCAGATCGAGAAGGGCCCGATCGCGACGGCGCGCAAGGTCGAATTGATCGACGCTCTGTCCGATACCGGCGTCAAACAGATTCAGATTGTCTCCTTCGTCAGTCCGCAGGCGGTGCCGGGCATGGCGGATGCCGAAGAGGTGGTCCGCGGCTTCAACCCGAAGCCGGGTGTGCGTTACACGTCGCTATGGCTCAACGATCGCGGATTTGAGCGGGCGTTGGCATGCGGCCGCCTCGACGTGAGCGGATCGATTACGTTGACCGCTTCGGAAACCTTCCTCAAGCGCAACCAGCGCCGTTCGATGGCGGAGAATCTCGAAGCACAGCGCAGGATCGTCACCCACTACAAGGCGAACAATATTCCGGTGCGGCGCGGCGCCATCATGGCCGCCTTCGGGTGCAACTTCGAAGGTGACATCGCGCCCTCGAAGGTCATGGATTTGCTGCGCCAGATCCTCGATGTCGCAGCCGAGCAGGACCTCACGTTGAGCGAGCTGACGCTCGCCGACACGATGGCGTGGGCGACGCCGGCATCGATCAAGCGGCTGGTCGGCGCGGTGCGCGAACGCTACCCGTCCTTGCGGATCACCCTGCATCTGCACGACACACGCGGCATGGGTATCGCCAACGCCTATGCGGGTCTGGAAATGGGCGTCGACAGCTTCGACGCTGCGGTGGCCGGTCTCGGCGGGTGCCCGTTTGCGGCGCACGCCGGCGCTGCGGGAAACGTGTGTACCGAGGACTTGGTGTTCATGTGCGACGAAATGGGCATCGATACCGGGGTCAATCTCGAACGAATGATCGCTGTGGCACAGCTCGCCGAGGACATCGTCGGGCATCCGCTGCCCGGATCGGTAATGCGCGGGGGAAGTCTCAAAGCGCTGCGAGAAAAGCGGCACTAGGATACACTAGGCCGCTCAAGGCCACCTCGGCTGCGCGTAGCCGCCGACCAGTCCGCATTTCGTGCACACCAACCGCGGGGTCACCTCGGCGATCGTCTGGGTCGGATCGAGAGCAGCGAGACTGACGATGCCGCAGTGAAAGCAACGCTGCGGCCACGCCCCGCACCAAACCAGCAGCTCGGCGACGTTGCGTGCCGACAGTTCGGCCAGCGTCGGCGGTGGACCGGGAGGTGCCTGCACCGGCGATTTGCGCGGGGGATCTTCGCGGTTCGGACGAACGCGATGGCGATTACTGGCACCCATGCCGGGATTCTCTAGTGCCCCGCTTCCGAAGTTCGTGGCTACATCGCCGCACCCTCTTGCACGAACTTCGGAAGCAAAGGGGCACTAGCAAACATGTGATTCTAGTGCCGCTTTTCGATTTGAAGTTCCTAGAAGAGCTTGCTGCTGCCGGTGTAGGAACTTCAAATCGGCGGCACTAGCGTCCTCGCCGCAAAAACTCCCAATTCGCGCCCGCAAGACAATACCGTAACCCATCCGTATGATGCGGCCGCCGCGATCTTCAGAACCGCGAACATCAAGCTGGAATAGGAGACGTCCGTGAGAGCTGTGATCGTTGCCTGCGCGCTGCTGCTGACCGTGTTTACGACCGGCGCGCAGGCTCAGAATCCAGACCTGTCAACCAAGCAGAAGTTTGTCGTCGCGCTGCAGAACGCAATTCGCACTGACGACAAGAACTGGCTCGCCGACCGCATGAGCTATCCGGTCAATTATTTCGGCAAGCGTAAGGTTGTCATTCGCAACCGGGCGGCGTTTATCAGCAACTATTCCTCGTTTCTCAGTCCGAAGCTGCGCGCCTCAGTGCTGGCGCAGGATCCGGCCAATGTGTTCGAGAACTGGCAGGGCGTGATGATCGGCGGCGGCAATCAAAACATCTGGGTCACCAAGGTCGGCGATGCAGATAATGCGCCCTATCAGATCATCACCATCAACGACGCCGATCCTCCCGCCGGCGGGAAGTGACGCGTTCGCAGTGATCGGAGTGCGGTCTTATGCGCACGCAGGTTGCAATCATCGGTGCCGGCCCATCCGGCCTCCTGCTCGGCCAGTTGCTCCAGCGGCATGGGATCGACAACGTCATTCTTGAACGCCAGACGCCCGCTTACGTGCTGGAGCGGATTCGCGCGGGAATCGTCGAACAGGGCACCGTCGACCTGCTCAACGAAGTCGGGGTGGGCGCTCGCATGCAGCGCGAAGGGCTCGTACATGACGGTACGCAGATCTGTGTAGAAGGCGTGCGCCACCGCATCGACTTCAAGGCGCTGACCGGCAAAGCGGTCACGGTTTATGGCCAGACCGAGATCACCCGCGATCTGATGGAGGCTCGCGCCGCAGCCGGAGCGCCGTCGATCTACGAGGCGCATGACGTGAGCCTGCACGACTTTTCCGGCAATCGCCCGCGGGTGACCTACCGTCACGACGGCGGGAACGGCGAGATCACGTGCGATTTCATCGCCGGCTGCGACGGTTTCCATGGCGTCAGCCGCAGGACAGTGCCGCCCGGTGCGATCAAGACTTTCGAGCGGGTCTATCCGTTCGGTTGGCTCGGGCTTCTGTCGGACACGCCGCCGGTCTCCGACGAGTTGATTTACATCCGTCACGAGCTTGGCTTCGCGCTCTGCTCCATGCGTTCGCCGACCCGCAGCCGCTACTACCTGCAATGCAGCCTTGCCGAGGATGTCGACGCGTGGCCGGACGAGCGCTTCTGGGAGGAACTGCGCCGGCGGCTCGACGACGAGGCGCGTCGCGTGCTTGTCACGGGTCCCTCGTTGGAAAAGAGCATTGCGCCGCTGCGCAGCTTCGTGGCGGAGCCGATGCGCTTTGGACAATTATTGCTGGCCGGCGACGCCTCTCACATCGTGCCGCCAACCGGCGCCAAGGGACTCAACCTCGCGGCAAGCGACGTCTACTATCTGTCGCAGGCGCTCGTCGAATTCTTCCGGCAGAAATCCACGGCCGGGCTCGATCACTATTCGGCGCGCGCGCTTGCGCGCGTGTGGAAGGCGGAGCGCTTTTCCTGGTGGATGACGACGTTGCTGCACACGTTTCCCGACAGCGCCTTCGAGGCCAAGATGCAGCTCGCCGAGCTCGACTACGTCTTCAACTCGCGCGTCGCCGCAACCGCGCTGGCGGAGAACTACGTCGGCCTGCCGTTCTGATGCTGCCATCTACGCGTTCGCGGCCTGTGGCGGCGTCGGGGCGGCTTGCTGCGGGGGCGGGGCCGGCAACATGCGGTGCATCGGTTCAGGCCTGAGCAACAGCACGGTGCGCTGCTCGGACAACGCCGCGCGCGCTTGGTCGATGGCGAGCGTGAAAATGGCGATGCCGCTCTCGTCGAGCTGGCCGCGCTCGGCTTGCTGGATCGCCGTCCCCAGGATGACGTCGGCTTCGTCCTGCAGCTTCTCGAGTTCCTCGATCGATTGCACGCTGCGCGCACGCTTGATCAGCTGCAGCAGGCGGTGAAGCTGGCGGATGCGCTGCGTGTTCTTGTCGGCCCGGAAATAGCTGGCGACGCCGGCGATCGCGGAGCCGATGATGGGGAAGATCAGCAAGCCGTAGAAAATCTCGTCGCCGTACTTGTCGAAGAAGGACTTGGTATTGTCGCCCAGATAGGCAGCGGCACCTGGATGCACCAGTACGGCCGCGTCCTTGTCGGTCGACGGCGACTCGATCGCGACGGTGCCCGGGAGCTGGTACGCGAGCGATTGCCGGTCTTGATAGAGAAATTTGGCAAACGTCGCGACCTTGTCTTCACTCAGGGTTTTGCGCGCCACGATGTAGATCGGATATTTCAGAGTCGTAAGCTTGTCATCGGGCTCCGGCGGAACGCCGCCGAATGCGCCGGCCACGATATCTTCCGAGTCGTAGGGCGGCAGGCGCTTGCCAATGCCCTCGGCCTGATCGATCTCGATGAAGCTCGGGCCTTCCTTGCCGGCGGACGCGGCCGACACCGCTTGCGCAATGGCATCGCCGGTTTGCGGCCCGGCCGCCAGGACGACGTCGATTTGATCGTCGTGGATCGCCTTCTTGAGATCCTTCAGCGCAACGTTGACGACCTTCACCTTGTCGGCCGGAACGCCGTAGTGCTTCAAGATAACGTTGAGAAGATCGGCACCACCATCGGTGCCCTCGACGATCCCGACGCGCTTGCCGACGAGTTCGCTGACCTTCTCGATCTTGCCGTGCTTGCGGCCCTTCTTGGGCGCGTAAGCGTCGGGCGCCGGCACGATCAACACGACCACGTCCTGGCGCAGGATCGCGATCACGGGCCAGTCGGTGGACAAGTCCAGGTTACCGCGCACGACCGCGAGATCGAACGGTGCCTTGCCGTGGATATCCGACAGCGCCACCGCGCCCGGCGTAACGACCGGTTGGATGCGAATCGGGGCGCGCTCGCTGCGGAACTTTTCGGCCAACTTATCGACGAACTCGACGTCCTTGCTGCCCTTTGGCCCGACCGCCATCTTCATGACGGTCGCTTTCGTGGTCAGATAAATGGTCAGAACCACAAGCCCGGCCAGAACAATGAAACCGAAGATCGATAAAAACGTAGCGTAGCGCACCCAGATCATGCGCATCCGGCGGTTCATCGTTTCTTCAATGGAGTCAAGATCGAATGGCACCGCAGACCTCTTGTTAGCGCGCTTGGCCGGTCGATGACCCGGATCGCGCTTCCAGAATCGCAGCATGATCCAGAAACGCTTGACCATCGACAGGTTGGGGACAGGGGGCATGGCTGTCTACCGCTAACCCGCCACAGGCCGCATCATCGGTCGATAACGCAGTTCCCGCATATCTCACACGACGCAACTCAGCCACCCTACCTTTTGCATCCTACCAGCAAGTCCCGCGAATTTCTCGGCCCGATGAGCGGCAAAGCGTCCCTGCCGGTCGGATGGTTAATGGCGCCGCCCGGCGCGTCCTGCATCGTCAGGCGCCCAATTCCAGCCGAATACGAGCGAAAGCTGTGGCAAATCAGCCTGCCGCGTGTCTGTGCTGGCTATCACACAAATGGCGCGCGAAATGCCCGCTCAAGCGTGATTGAACATCCGTGAAGGCCCGCTCAAGTCGCGGTTCGGCCGGCCGGCCGACTTGCTCACGGCCGCCGCGATCCCCATTTCCTGGGGGTACTATTGGAGGACGGCGATGTCCGATCAAACCGCCGATTGGGACGGCCACGCGCAGAATGCGCGCACCGTGCGCCGCGACTTCTGGGCGAAGGCCAAACGGGTCGGCGCGCGCCTTCCGTTCGCCGAGGATTTGCTGGCGGCTTATTTCTGTGCATTCGACCGCGCCACCCCGCGCCACGTACATGTCGCACTGGTAGGAGCGCTCGCCTATTTCGTTTTGCCGTTCGATTTCGTTCCCGACATGCTCCCGCTGTTCGGCTTCGCGGATGATGCGGCGGTGCTCGCGACCGCGGTTAAGTTGGTCGCCGATCATATCCGTCCGGAACACCGCGACGCCGCCAAGCGCGCGCTCGCGCGCAATCTCGCCGGCGAGCCGGCGCGGTGATCGGACCGGCGAGGGTGCGCACCTAAGGCCGCAGAACCACCTTGCCCATGACCGAACGGCTCGCGATTGCCTTGAGGGCTTGCGCGGTCTGCGCGAGCGGGAACACTTTGTGAATGTGCACGGCGAGCTTCCCGTCCGCGCACCAATTCATCAATTGCGCGATGTTGGCCCGATGCGCCTCAGGCTCGCGTTCGGACCAGGCGCCCCAGAAAACGCCGCGCACGTCGCAGTTCTTCAACAGCACCAGGTTGAGCGGCAGCTTGGGAATATCGCCAGCCGCAAAGCCGACAACCAGAAACCGGCCTTCCCAGCCGATGGCGCGCAACGCCGGCTCGCTGTAGGGCCCGCCGACCGGATCATAGATCACGTTCGGTCCCTTGCCGTCGGTGGTGCGCCGCAGCGCCTCCCTGAGATCTTCGGCGGCATAATTGATGGTGGCGTCAGCCCCGTGCTGGCGGGCCAGCGCGAGCTTGTCCTCCGACGAGGCACAGGCGATCACGCGCGCCCCCATCAGCTTGCCCAGTTCGACCGCGGCGAGGCCGACCCCGCCTGAGGCTCCCAGCACGGCCAGGGTCTCGCCCGCCTCAAGCTTGGCGCGATCCTTGAGCGCGTGGAGTGTCGTTCCGTAAGTGATCAGCAGGCCTGCGGCCCGGTCGAAATCGACACTGTCGGGCACGCGGACCAGCCGGTCGGCTGCAATGACCACGCGTTCGCGCGCCGCCCCATAGCCCATGGACGCGGCCACTCGATCCCCCGGCCTGAAGGTGGTCACCCCGCTGCCGACCCGATCCACCACGCCCGCGAATTCGGCCGCCGGCGAGAACGGAAAAGCGGGCTTCATCTGATACTTGCCTGCAATGATCAGTGTGTCGAAGAAGTTGAGCGCGGCCGCCTTCACGGCAACTGCCACCTCGCCGGCACCGGGCTCGGGAGCGGGCAGGTCCGCGAATTCGAGGTCGTCCGGGCCGCCGAAGCGGGTACAAAGCATTGCCTTCATGACACGCCTTCAGTTTGCCGATTTTCCCATTATTCCAGTACAATGACTGGGGATTAGCGATTTTCAGCGAACGAGCGAGGCCTGATGACGCGCCGTCTGCTCATTTCATGCGTGCTGGTTGCGACGCTAGCTTGTGCACCCGTCGTGCACGCGCAGCAACAGCCTTCGGCTGCCACGTCGCCAGCGAAGCCTGCTAAGAAGAAGACGACGGCGAAGAAACCGGATAGCGCCAAGCCAGCGGCGACAAAAACAGCCGCGCCCGCCGCAGCTGGCTCGTCTCCCAATCTGCTTGGACAGTATGGCGAGTGGGGCGCCTACACCGCCACTGCCGGCGGCAAGAAAGTCTGCTTTGCGCTGGCGAAGCCCAACAAGTCTGCAACGACGCCGCCCAACCGGCCGCGCGATCCGCCTTATATGTTCGTGTCGTCGCGCCCGTCCGAAAAGGTAAGGGACGAAGTGTCGATCATCGTCGGCTATGGGTTTAAGCCCAACGCCGAGGCTTCAATCGACGTCGGCGGCAGCAGCTACCCGATGTACACCCAGAACGACGGCGCCTGGATCAAGAACGCGGCGGACGAGCCGCGGCTGGTCGACGCGCTGCGCAAGGGAACCGACGCCGTGGTCAAAGGCACATCGGCAAAAGGTACAGCCTCGACCGATACCTACGGGCTGCGGGGTCTTGCCCAGGCGCTCGACCGGGTCGGTCAGGAGTGCCAATAGGCTTCGCTTCCGGCCGCAGACGCACGAAGGTTTGTGCCCAGAGGCGAGCCGGCCTATCTATCCGGGATGACCGCATCAGCGCGCAAACCTGAATTGATCGGCGGCATCGAGAAGATGCCTCTCGAGCGCTACGTCGCGCCGGCCCGCCCGTCACTCGTCGGCATGACGCGCCAACAGCTCGCGGACATGTTGGGCGACCTCGGCGTGCCGGTCGCGCAGCGCGGGATGCGGGTCCAACAGCTCTGGCACTGGATCTATCTGCGCGGCGCCCAGGCATTCGACGAGATGACGAGCGTGTCGAAGGAACTGCGCGGCGCGCTCGATCAGCGCTTCACGCTGGCGCGGCCGGCCACAGCGGCCGAGCAGGTTTCTGTCGATGGCACGCGCAAGTGGCTCTTGCGTCTACCCGGTCAACACACCGGCGAAGGCGCGCACGACATCGAGTGCGTCTACATCCCGGAAGCGGGCCGCGGGACCTTGTGCGTATCAAGCCAGGTCGGTTGCACCCTCAACTGCCCGTTCTGTCACACTGGAACGCAGCGGTTGGTGCGCAACCTCACCGCTGGAGAAATCGTCGGACAGATTCTCGTCGCGCGTGACCAACTCGGTGATTGGAGCGCGCGCGCCCCGCAGCGCAGCGACGGTGCCACCGCCGACGGCGGCCGGCTCATCACCAACATCGTCATGATGGGCATGGGTGAGCCGCTCTACAATTTCGAGGCGGTGCGCGACGCTCTGCTGATCGTTGCCGATGGCGACGGCATCGGGATTTCCAAGCGCAAGATCACGCTTTCGACCTCCGGCGTGGTACCCAATATCGTGCGCGCCGGCGCGGAAATCGGGGTCATGCTGGCGGTGTCCCTGCACGCGGTGCGCGATGAGTTGCGCGACCAGCTCGTCCCGCTCAATCGCAAATATCCGATCAGCGAGTTGCTTGCGGCCTGCCGCGATTATCCGGGGCTCAGCAACGCGCGCCGGATCACGTTCGAATACGTGATGCTCAAGGGCGTCAACGACAGCCTCGCCGATGCGAAGGCACTGGTGAGGTTGCTCAAGGGCATCCCGGCCAAGATCAATCTCATTCCCTTCAACCCGTGGCCCGGCTCGGTTTACGAGTGCTCCGACTGGGAACAGATTGAAAAGTTCTCCGAGATCATCTTCAACGCCGGTTATGCATCGCCGGTGCGGACCCCGCGCGGGCGCGACATTCTGGCCGCTTGCGGCCAGCTCAAGAGCGCCACCGAAAAGCTGTCGGCACGCGAGCGCCTGGCGCTGCGCGCCATGGCGATGACGGATTAGCCGTGGACGCGGTCGGTCGCCTCATCCTGCGCTTTCTGCTGGTGCCGCTGGGCGCGCTCGTCGCCGTCTTGGCCGCGGTAGCGACGCTCATCGTAGCGCATTGGAGTACGATGCTCGCGATGGTGCGTTTTGATCCGCTGCAACAGAACGACCCCGTATGGGCAGGGCCGCTGCTCCTCTTGGGCCTTGGTTTTTACACGACACTCATGCTTGCCCCGGCCGCGATCGCTGCCCTCATCGCCGAGGCATTTGCGATCCGCTCCTGGATCTATCATGCGCTCAATGGCGGCCTTTCGGCGTGGGTCGGTTGGTCGGCAACCGGCGACATGCGGGACGAGTATGCGTTCTTGACTGATCCCAAGATCGTTGTCGCGGCGGGCATTGCGGCCGGCTTCTGTTACTGGCTGGTTGCTGGGTGGAGCGCGGGCTTCTGGAAACCGCTGTTTCGATCCGCAACGCAACTCGCGCCGGTGACCAAGCCATGACGGCCACGCCCAACGCGCACTGCGGCCGGTGTGGAGCGCCGATGACGTGCAATCCGGGTGATTGCTGGTGCGAGCAAGTGACGCCGCTCGCGGCTCCCGACCCGCAGGTCGGATGTTACTGCGCCAGCTGCTTGAAATCGGTGATCGAAGCCAATGGTCGGCTCCACAGCACCGCGGTGAGCGACAAATCACCGTAGAGGTGCGGAAACAGGGCGCCGCCCCGGGATGGTTCCCATTTCAGGGCCGCACCGAGCTTGCCGGCGGCGACTGCGATCAGCACGAGGCCGGACTCGCCGGCGAAATATTTCTCGAGCGTTCCCGGGACTTGCGCGGCGGTCGAGAAATGGATGAAGCCATCACGGCGTCGTCAGGCGAGCCGCGGAAAACGCCCGCGCTCTCCGCCGCTGCCCATTCGTCGGGCCGACAGATTTTGTAAATGGTGGAGTGGTTGATGACCGCCAACCGCACCTCCTTGCGTCGCAAGGACGGGCCGGCAGCCCTAGCCTCGCCGTGAACCGCAACAAACGCAGTCACGCGAGGAATGCAAGAGGCAAGAACGCTAGTCCGAATTGGAGCGCTGGCGCTGACGATGCTCTTTGAGCCTGGCGGCGCGCGGCCGGGCGAAACTGACGCGGCCGATCTTGACGCCGTCCTTGAGATCGAAAGACTTGCCGTTGGGCATGATGATCTTGCGCGAAACGACGCACAGCTCACCTTCTTCGCCTCGGTGGCCTTCGATCACATAACGGGTGCCGACCGGAAATCGGCTCGGGAGTTGGCGTACAGCCATGGATCACTCTCCTACTGGGGTACGAGCGGCGGGACAACGCGTGCAGGCACAAACATTTCCCCAACCTTTGGAAGAACAGCGGGGACAATTACCTGTAAATTCCGGAGTACGCGACAAGCAGGCGAACTCGCAGCTTGCAATAAAAAATGCTAGGAAACACTTGTGACATATGGATGTCAGATTGTGACAGCACCGCTGAAAACAGTTGATAACTCTGGGGATATCGCCGTCATCATGGCCGACATCGGCCGCCGCACCAAGGCGGCCGCGCGCGTCCTGGCGCTCGCGCCGGCAACCCAGAAGGATGCCGCTCTGGCTGCCATGGCACAGGCGATCCGAAGCGCGGCCGGGGAGATCCTGGACGCCAATGCGGACGATGTCGCCGAGGCCAAAAGCGGCGGTGCAACGCCGGCCTTCGTCGATCGGCTGCAGCTTGACGCCAAGCGCGTTGCCGCCATGGCGGAGGGCGTCGACGTGGTGCGCGGCCTGCGCGATCCGGTCGGGATGGTCATGGACTCCTGGACGCGCCCGAACGGGCTGCGGATCGAGCGGGTGCGCGTTCCGCTCGGCGTGATCGGTGTCATCTACGAGAGCCGGCCGAATGTGACAGCTGATGCCGGCGCGCTCGCCCTGAAGGCCGGCAACGCCGTCATCCTGCGCGGCGGCTCGGAGAGTTTTCGCTCCGCGCGCGCGATTCATCGCGCGCTGGTCGCGGGACTTACGGCCGTCGACCTTCCGCACGACGCGATCGCATTGGTGCCGACCCGTGACCGCGCCGCAGTCGGTGAAATGTTGCGCGGCCTCGATGGGGCAATCGATGTGCTGGTGCCGCGCGGCGGCAAGGGCTTGGTTGCGCGTGTCCAGGCCGAGGCGCACGTGCCGGTGTTCGCGCACCTCGACGGTAATTGTCACATCTACGTCGATGGCGCCGCCGAACTCGCAATGGCCAAGACCATCCTGCTCAACGCCAAAATGCGGCGCACCGGCGTTTGCGGCGCGGCCGAGACGCTGCTCGTTGATCGGGCCTGTGCGGCCACGCATCTCGCCCCGCTCGTCGTCATGTTGCTTGATGCGGGCTGCGAAGTGCGCGGTGATGCCGACACCCGTAAAATCGATCCGCGGGTGAAGCCAGCGAGCGAGGCTGACTGGTCGACCGAGTATCTCGATGCGATCATCGCCGCCAAGCTTGTTGACGGCGTCGCCGGCGCCATCGCGCATATCGAGGGTCACGGGTCGCATCACACCGACGCGATCGTGACGCAGGATCACTCGGCGGCAGAGCGTTTCCTCGCCAACGTCGACTCGGCGATCGTCTTGCACAACGCCTCGACGCAATTTGCCGACGGCGGTGAGTTCGGCTTCGGGGCCGAGATCGGCATTGCGACCGGCCGGCTGCACGCGCGCGGGCCGGTCGGGGTCGAACAACTCACGACCTTCAAGTATCGCGTCCACGGCAGCGGGCAGATCAGACCGTGACATGTGAGCGGTCTCGGGCGCCCCATCGCGACCGAGTTATTCTTCCTCCCCATGCGCCGGGATTGAAGATCGGGTTGTTCGGCGGCACCTTCGATCCGCCGCATCGGGCGCATCTGGCGGCTAGTCTCCTCGCCATGAAGCGGATCGGTCTTGATCGGGTCTGGTGGCTGGTTACGCCGGGCAATCCGCTCAAGGACACGCGCCACTTGGAGTCTCTCGAGCGACGGGTAGCCGCCGTTCGTGCCTTGACGCAGCATCCGCGCATCGATGTCAGCACCATCGAGGCGCAAATCGGCACGCGCTACACCTACGACACGATCGCCTATGTCCTGTCACGCTGCCGCGACGTCCATTTTGTTTGGATCATGGGGGCCGACAATTTGCGCGGGTTCCATCGTTGGCAGAAATGGCGAGCGATCGCCGACATGATTCCGTTCGCGGTTGTCGATCGCCTCGGCCCGAGCCTCTATGCGGGAGCGAGCGTCGCCGGTCAGGCGCTCGCGCGGGCCCGGATTCCGGAAGGAGAGGCGTGGTCGCTGCCTTACCGGTCGCCGCCGGCGTGGGTCTTTTTGCACGGGCTCAAATCGCCGCTCTCATCGACGGCTTTGCGGGCTCGGCGCGAGTCATGAAACTGGCACAACGCATGCTTATATTCGTGCATGCGTTGGGCTATGGTTGATTTCCGTTAACCGCCTGCGCATATTTTGAGAATCGGGCCTCGGCGAGTCCCGAGGCCCTAAAGCGAAAGGAAGGGCCCCTGAACACACCCCTGGTTTTTCGGGCAAGCATCCAAAGCGCGCCCGCTCGCATCTCCAAGCCGGATCCTGACAAGCGGATTCCTGATGCTCAGGAGATACTCCAAATGGTCCTCGCCCAGCTTGACGATATGAAAGCCGAGGACATCGTCACCATCGACCTCCACGGTAAATCCAGCATCGGCGATTACATGGTCGTGTCCAGCGGCCGCTCGAATCGCCATGTCGGCTCGATCGCCGATCACGTGATCGAGGACCTTGGCCGTGCCGGCATCAAGACCCGTGTCGAGGGTATGCAGAACGCCGATTGGGTCCTGATCGACGCCGGTGACGTCGTCATCCATGTCTTTCGGCCGGAAATCCGCACTTTCTACGGGTTGGAGAAAATGTGGGTATCCAGGTATGAACGGCGCCGGGCGGGCTGATCGCGCGGGGTCGGGGTTGGCCCTCTCAGACCCGGCCGAAGTGTACCGGAGCCTGATTGATGCGCCTGGTTGTGGCTGCGGTTGGCCGTCTGAAGGCCGGCCCCGAGCGCGAGCTCGCCGAGCGCTACCGGGAGCGGGTGGTCAAGCTCTGCCGGACCGTCGGTTTCCACTCGATTGAGTTCGTTGAGATCGACGAGAGCCGGGCGCGGCGCCCGGAAGACCGCGCGGCTCAGGAGGGTGCGGCCCTGGCCGGGCTGATGTCGGGCGATCACGTCCGGATCGTTCTGGATGCCCGTGGGCAGGCCCTTACCAGCGAGGCGCTGGCCGAGCGGCTGAAGCGCTGGCGCGACAGCGGCCGCGCAACCGCCTATTTTCTCATCGGTGGGGCGGACGGCCTCGCCGGCGATCTCAGGCAAGGTGCGGACCTCGTTTTGGCGTTCGGGTCCGCGACGTGGCCCCATCAGCTGGTACGAATCATGCTGTTGGAGCAGCTTTACCGGGTAGCAACGATGTTATCGGGCCACCCTTACCACCGCGCCTGAGAAAGCCGCGAAAACAGCGGGTTTTGACACCTATCCGACACGGGCGCTAACACTTCGATCACACGACAGTGTCAAGCTGCCGCCTCATTATGGTCTTACATAACGTCGATACAGCGAGCTTGGCACGGCGTTTGCGATTGAACGTGACGCAACGCAGAGCGAGCGCAACAACGATCCTCCACGGCACCATTTGCAGATTGGGCATGACCCTCACATTGCAATGTCCGCCCAGTCGAACCGTGGTCGCTGCCAGCCTCGCAGCCCTAAGCATGAGTCTCCCTGCGCTCGCCCAGACGTCAGCGCCTTCCGGCGCCACACCGGCGGAAACACTCAAGCAGCGCAGCCGTGAACTGGAACTGCTACGCGGTGCCCAGAAGCAGTCGGCCGAGACCACCGAAAAGCTGCAGCGCGAGATCAACGCCATCGGCGAGGATCGCCGAAAGCTGAGTACCGCCCTTGTCGAAACGGCCGGTCGCGTACGGTTGGTCGAGGATCGGATCGCGGCCGCAGAGGCGCGGTTGCAGCCGATGGATGCGAACGAACGCGCACTCCGGGGCTCGCTTGAGAGCCGCCGTGGCGTCATCGCAGAAGTGCTGGCAGCGCTCCAGCGCATGGGGCGCAGGCCGCCACCCGCGATCCTCGTGCGTCCCGAAGATGCGCTCGAATCTCTGCGTGCCGCCATGCTGCTCGGTGCGGTTTTGCCGGACATGCGAAGCCAAGCGGAGGCGCTGGCGACCGACTTGACTAAACTCGTTCGGTTGCGCGCCGACATCGGCGCTGAGCGCGCCAAGCTGACCACCGATCTCGCGGCTTTGACCGAGGAGCGTGCCCGCATGACCGCCCTCATCGCCGAGCGTCAGAAGCGGCAGGCGGAGGTCGGGACGGCGTTGGACACGGAGCGTCAGCGCGCCTCGCAACTTGGCCGTCAAATCGATAATCTCAGGGACCTGATCAGCAAGCTTGAGGAATTGGCGGCGCGGGCGCCTCGTGTCGCGACACGGCGGCCCGGCGACGATCGCGGCGACCAGGATAACGGTCCAAACGGACTGAGCCCGGCGGTTGCGTTTGCCTCCGCCAAGGGACTTCTGCCGCTGCCGGTGAACGGCGTGAAAACCAAGAGCTTCGGAGCACCCGACGGCGTCGGTGGGAGCGAAAAGGGGATCACGATCGTGACGCGCCCCGGCGCCCAGGTGACGGCCCCATGCGACGGATGGGTGGTCTATGCGGCGCCGTATCGCTCCTACGGCCAGTTGCTGATCTTGAATGCCGGCAGCGGGTACCACGTGCTGGTGGCCGGCATGGACCGTATCTCGGTCGACGTCGGGCAATTTGTGTTGACTGGAGAGCCGGTCGCCGTGATGGGTGAGGGGGCTACGGGCGTTGCCGCCGTGCTCGCCGGGCCGCGTCCACCGGCACTTTATGTGGAGTTTCGAAAAGACGGGGTACCGGTTGATCCGGCTCCGTGGTGGGCGACAAACGACAACGAAAAGAAGGTTCGCGGATGATGCGCAAGACGTCTCTGATTCTCGCTGGTGCGGCCGTCGGTGCCGCGCTCACGGCCCTGATCACGCAACCGCCGTCGTGGATCGGCACAAGCGCGCGAGCAGCGGTCGGCGATACCTATAGACAGCTCAACCTGTTCGGCGACGTGTTCGAGCGCGTGCGTTCGCACTACGTCGAGAAGCCGGACGATTCGAAGCTGGTTGAAGGCGCCATCAACGGCATGCTCAACGGGCTCGACCCGCACTCGAGCTATCTCGACCCGAAAAGCCTGGACGAGATGCAGAAGCAGGTGAGAGGCGAATTCGGCGGGCTCGGGATCGAGGTGACGATGGAGGACGGGCTGATCAAGGTCGTGGCGCCGATCGACGATACGCCGGCCGCGAAGGCCGGGATCCGCGCGGGCGACGTGATCACGCATCTCGACGACGATGCGGTGCAGGGCCTGACGCTCAACCAGGCGGTCGAGAAGATGCGCGGCCTGCCCAACACCAAGATCAACCTCAAGGTGATGCGCAAGGGGGCGGACAAGCCGCTCGACATTGCGATTGTGCGCGACATCATCCGGGTGCGTTCGGTGCGCTCGAAGGTCGAGGACGACGTCGGCTATATCCGGATCACGCAGTTCAACGATCAGACGACCGAGGGCCTGAAGAAGGCAATCAAGGATCTGACCGATCAGATCCCGGCCGACAAGCTCAAGGGCTTTGTGCTTGATCTTCGCAACAATCCGGGCGGCCTGCTCGACCAGGCGATCTCGGTGTCGGATGCGTTCCTGGAGCGTGGCGAGATCGTCTCGACGCGCGGTCGCGATCCGGATGAGACGCAGCGCTTCAACGCGCGGCCCGGGGACTTGGTCAAGGGCAAGCCTGTGATCGTGCTGATCAACGGTGGCTCGGCCTCGGCCTCGGAAATCGTTGCGGGCGCGCTGCAGGATCACAAGCGCGCGACGCTGGTGGGCACTCGCTCGTTCGGCAAGGGCTCGGTGCAGACGATCATTCCGCTTGGGCCCGGCAACGGCGCGCTGCGGCTGACGACGGCGCGCTACTACACGCCGGCGGGCCGGTCGATCCAGGCCAAGGGGATCGTGCCTGATATCGAGGTGCTGCAGGAGGTGCCCGAAGAGGTGAAGGCGCGGGTCTCGGGCGACATCAAGGGCGAGTTGTCGCTGCGCGGGCATCTCAAGGCCGCGGAGGGCGAGGAGAAGGCGGGCTCGCAGTCCTACGTTCCGACCGACACCAAGGACGACAAGGCACTCAATGCGGCGCTCGATCTCCTGCGCGGCGTCCAGGCCAACTCAGCGTTCCCGCCAAACGCGAAAGCGGCGGTCGTTCCAAACTAGTCTGAACAGGAACGAACGGGGGAACAGGGCCGCCCCGCGCGATCGTCGGCGTGGGGCATCGGGGGGAAGGGCCAAATGGCCTCGGGGCAGCGAGAAAGCCGCGCGGACCGCGTCCTGGGCCGAGGCCCGGTGGCGGCGTGCGACCGGCGGGCCACTTTTTCGAGGGCCCGCCGTTTTTGCGACCAACTCTTGATCCTCAATGCTGCCGGCGGGTATCATGCCGTGGTCGGTATGGACCGAATCTCGGTCAACATCGGCCACTCAGCTTGACCGGAGAATTCGGTCACCATGGTGGGGAATAGGGGCTCTGGTGGTGTCCGTTTTGTTGGCCGGCTCTGGCCGGGCGGTACTGCAATTGTGTGCCGGAAGGATGGGCTATCAATCGGTCCCGCCGCAGTGGCGGACGACAAACGACAACGAAAAGAAGGTTCGCGGATGATGCGCAAGACGTCTTTGGTTCTCGTTGGTGCGGCCGTCGGTGCCGCGCTCACGGCTCTGGTCACCCAGCCGCCGTCCTGGATCGGGGCGAGCGCGCGAGCAGCGGCCGCCGACACTTATCGGCAGCTCAACCTGTTCGGCGACATTTTCGAGCGCGTGCGTTCGCACTACGTCGAGAAGCCGGACAATTCGAAGCTGGTTGAAGGCGCTGTCAACGGCATGCTCAACGGGCTCGACCCGCATTCGAGCTACCTTGACCCCAAGAACTTCCGCGACATGCAGATTCAAACCCGCGGTGAATTCGGCGGGCTCGGGATCGAAGTGACGATGGAGGACGGGCTGATCAAGGTCGTGGCGCCGATCGACGATACGCCGGCCGCGAAGGCCGGGATCCGCGCGGGCGACGTGATCACGCATCTCGACGACGATGCGGTGCAGGGCCTGACGCTCAACCAGGCGGTCGAGAAGATGCGCGGCCCGGTCAACACCAAGATCAACCTCAAGGTGATGCGCAAGGGGGCGGACAAGCCGCTCGACATTGCGATTGTGCGCGACATCATCCGGGTGCGTTCGGTGCGCTCGAAGGTCGAGGACGACGTCGGCTATATCCGGATCACGCAGTTCAACGATCAGACGACCGAGGGCCTGAAGAAGGCAATCAAGGATCTGACCGATCAGATCCCGGCCGACAAGCTCAAGGGCTTTGTGCTTGATCTTCGCAACAATCCGGGCGGCCTGCTCGACCAGGCGATCTCGGTGTCGGATGCGTTCCTGGAGCGTGGCGAGATCGTCTCGACGCGCGGTCGCGATCCGGATGAGACGCAGCGCTTCAACGCGCGGCCCGGGGACTTGGTCAAGGGCAAGCCTGTGATCGTGCTGATCAACGGTGGCTCGGCCTCGGCCTCGGAAATCGTTGCGGGCGCGCTGCAGGATCACAAGCGCGCGACGCTGGTGGGCACTCGCTCGTTCGGCAAGGGCTCGGTGCAGACGATCATTCCGCTTGGGCCCGGCAACGGCGCGCTGCGGCTGACGACGGCGCGCTACTACACGCCGGCGGGCCGGTCGATCCAGGCCAAGGGGATCGTGCCTGATATCGAGGTGCTGCAGGAGGTGCCCGAAGAGGTGAAGGCGCGGGTCTCGGGCGACATCAAGGGCGAGTCGTCGCTGCGCGGGCATCTCAAGGCCGCGGAGGGCGAGGAGAAGGCGGGCTCGCAGTCCTACGTTCCGACCGACACCAAGGACGACAAGGCACTCAATGCGGCGCTCGATCTCCTGCGCGGCGTCCAGGCCAACTCAGCGTTCCCGCCAAACGCGAAAGCAGCCGCAGTTCCGAACTGACGGGGTTTTCGCAGGCACGCATTAAGCGACGAGGGGCGGCCACGGCTGCCCCTCTTGGTTTTTCGGCCAGCAGCGACCTGTCGCAAGTGAGCCAACATGCCTCGTATCGAAGACCTGCCTTATCGGCCGTGCGTCGGGATGGTTGTACTCAACCGGCAGGGCCGGGTCCTGATCGGGCGGCGGACCGATGGGCCCGAGCAGGTTGACCAGGTCCACGTCTGGCAAATGCCTCAGGGTGGCATCGACGAAGGCGAAGACCCGTATCCAGCCGCGCTGCGCGAGCTCCACGAGGAAACGAATATCCGCTCGGTCGAGAAGCTCGGCGAGATCGCGGAGTGGCTTTACTACGATCTCCCGCGCGAACTCGTCGGACGCGCCTGGAAGGGTCGTTATCGCGGGCAGAAGCAGAAATGGTTCGCGTTTAGGTTTGTCGGCGACGACGGTGAAATCGACATTCTGCATCCGGCAGGCGGGCACGAGCCCGAATTCGTCGAAGGGCGCTGGGAGCCGATGGCGAACCTGCCGAACCTGGTGGTGCCGTTCAAGCGCACCGTCTACGAGCGGGTGGTCCGCGAGTTCAGCAAGTTCACGAAATAAGCGCGCCGAAGCACGACCCTTTAGTGCATTCCGGTCGATTGCAGGTGCGTGTCGACGGCTTTGAAGTGATCGAGGCGTTCGAGTTCGCGATCGAGCAGCGATCCGACTTCGATGCGCTTGATCTTCTCTTCCGTCTCGGCAATCCGCGCGGCCAGCATCGCGAGATCGAGATCCTCGAGCGAGGTCGCGTAGTCGGCGAGCACGGTCAGACCTTGTGGCGAAACTTCAGCGAAGCCTCCAAAAATGACGATGCGCTGCGCGTCGGCCCCGACCTTGACAGTGAGCACGCCGGGGCGAAGGAGCGCGACCAGTGGCGCGTGGTCGGCGAGCACGCCGAAGTCGCCTTCCATGCCTGGAACGTCAACCTGATCGACCTCGCCGGAAAACAACAGTTTGTCCGGCGCAACCAGGTTGAAGTGAAAGGTGGCCATTGTGAAATCTCTTCAGAGGTGGTCGCAGGATTGCCGTTATGCGGCTTCGGCTGCCAGCCGCTTGCCCTTCTCGACCGCGCCCTCGATGGTGCCCACCATGTAGAAGGCGGCCTCCGGAAGATGGTCGTACTTGCCTTCGCACAGGCCCTGGAACCCGCGAATGGTATCGGCAACGTCGACGAATACGCCCTTGGTGCCGGTGAAAACTTCGGCGACGTGGAACGGCTGGCTGAGGAAGCGTTCGATCTTGCGGGCGCGCGCCACGGTCAGCTTGTCCTCTTCGGACAGCTCGTCCATTCCAAGAATGGCGATGATGTCCTGCAGCGCCTTGTAGCGCTGCAGGATCGATTGCACCTGGCGCGCCACGTTGTAGTGCTCTTCTCCGACAACGCGCGGATCGAGCATGCGCGACGTCGAGTCGAGCGGGTCGACCGCCGGATAAATGCCCTTTTCGGCGATCGAGCGCGACAACACCGTGGTCGCGTCGAGATGGGCGAACGAGGTCGCCGGCGCTGGATCGGTGAGGTCGTCGGCCGGAACATAGATCGCCTGCACCGACGTGACCGATCCCTTCTGGGTGGTGGTGATGCGCTCCTGCAAAGCGCCCATGTCGGTCGCAAGCGTCGGCTGATATCCCACCGCGGACGGGATGCGTCCCAGTAGCGCGGACACTTCGGATCCAGCCTGGGTGAACCGGAAGATGTTGTCGACGAAGAACAGCACGTCCTGGCCTTGGTCGCGGAAGTACTCGGCGACGGTCAGCCCCGACAGACCGACGCGAGCGCGCGCTCCGGGCGGCTCATTCATCTGGCCGTAGACCAGCGCGCACTTGGAGCCGGCGGCCGAGCCATTGTTCTTCTTCGGATCCTTGTTGACGTTCGACTCGATCATCTCGTGGTAGAGATCGTTGCCCTCGCGCGTGCGCTCGCCCACTCCCGCAAACACCGAATAGCCGCCGTGCGCCTTGGCGATGTTGTTGATGAGCTCCTGAATGATGACGGTTTTGCCGACGCCGGCGCCTCCGAACAGGCCAACCTTGCCGCCGCGTGCATAGGGCGCCAGCAGATCGACGACCTTGATCCCGGTGACCAGAACCTGGGCCTCGGTCGACTGATCGGTGTAAAGCGGAGTCGGCTGGTGAATGGCGCGCCGCTCGGTCGCCTGCACGGGGCCTGCCTCGTCGACCGGCTCGCCGATGACGTTGATGATGCGTCCGAGCGTGGCGTCGCCCACCGGCACGGTGATCGGCTCGCCGGTGTCGACGACCTCCTGGCCGCGCACCAAGCCCTCGGTGATATCCATGGCGACCGTCCGAACCGTGGATTCGCCGAGATGCTGCGCCACTTCCAGCACCAGCCGGTTGCCCTGGTTCTTGGTCTCGAGCGCGTTCAGGATCGCCGGCAGGTGATCGGGAAATTGCACGTCAACCACGGCGCCGATCACCTGCGTAACTCGTCCAGATTCGTTGGCCATTGTGTTCCTCGTTCGGAAAGTCTGCTCAAAGCGCTTCAGCGCCGGAAATGATCTCGATCAGCTCTTTGGTGATCATGCCTTGCCGGGTGCGGTTGTACGCAAGCGTCTGCTTGCGGATCATGTCGCCGGCGTTGCGGGTTGCGTTGTCCATTGCGCTCATTTGCGCCCCGTAGAACGAGGCGTTGTTTTCGAGCAGCGCCCGGAAGATCTGCACCGCAATGTTGCGCGGCAGCAGTTCGTCCAGGATGTCGTCCTCGTCGGGCTCGTATTCGTATGCGGAGCCGGAGCCGTTCGCATCCTGCTCGGGGATAACCGCAGGAATGATCTGCGTGGCTGTCGGCAGCTGCGCGATCACCGACTTGAAGCGGGAGAAGAACAGTGTACAGACGTCGAACGCGCCCGCCTCGTACAGCGCGATCACCCGCTTGGCGACGTCCTCCGCGTTGACAAAGCCGATCTGCCGAACCGAGCGCAGCTCGACGGTCTCGATGATCTGCTTCTCGAACGTCCGTTTGATCTGGTCGTAGCCTTTGCGGCCGACGCAGAAGAACTTCACTTCCTTGCCCTGTCCGATGAGCGCAATTGCCCGCTCGCGTGCAAGCCGCACGATCGCGGAGTTGAACGGACCGCACAGGCCGCGCTCGCCGGTGCATACAAGCAGGAGGTGCACGTCGTCCTTGCCGGTTCCGGCCAGGAGCTTGGGCGCGGCGGAAATATCGGGCACCGATCCGGCGATCTTGCCGAGCACACGTCCCATGCTCTCCGCGTAGGGACGCGCCGCTTCAGCAGCACTCTGGGCGCGCCGCAGTTTCGAAGCGGCGACCATTTGCATGGCCTTGGTGATCTTCTGGGTCGCCTTGGTGGCGGCGATCCGCACCCGCATGTCCTTGAGGCTGGGCATGGGCGATTAGTCCCTGCTGTCGGCTGCCGGCCAGATCACGCAAACGCCTTCGCATAATCGTCGACCGCCGCCTTGAGCTTGGCGGTCACTGCGTCATCGAGATCGCGGCTGTCGCGAATGGCGTTGAGGATGTCCGCATGCTTGGAGTGGATCAGGTGCAGCAGCCCGGACTCGAAGGCGCGCACGCGGTCGACCGGAAAGGCGTCCAGGTATCCGTTGACGCCAGCGTAAATGACGACGACCTGCTCTTCCATCTTGAGCGGCGAGAATTGCGGCTGCTTGAGCAACTCGGTCAGGCGCGAGCCGCGGCTGAGCAGACGCTGGGTCGTGGCATCGAGGTCGGAGCCGAATTGCGCGAAGGCCGCCATCTCGCGGTACTGCGCGAGCTCGCCCTTGATCTTGCCAGCGACCTTTTTCATGGCCTTGGTCTGCGCCGAGGAGCCGACGCGCGACACCGACAGGCCGACGTTCACCGCCGGCCGAATGCCCTGGTAGAACAGGTCGGTCTCCAGGAAGATCTGGCCGTCGGTGATCGAGATCACGTTGGTCGGGATGTAGGCCGACACGTCGTTGGCCTGGGTTTCGATAACCGGTAGCGCGGTCAGCGAGCCGTTGCCGTGTGCGTCGTTCATCTTGGCGGCGCGCTCGAGCAGGCGCGAGTGCAGGTAGAACACGTCGCCCGGATAGGCCTCGCGGCCGGGCGGCCGGCGCAGCAAGAGCGACATCTGACGATAGGCGACGGCCTGCTTGGAGAGGTCGTCGTAGATGATCACGGCGTGCATGCCGTTGTCGCGGAAGTATTCGCCCATGGTGCATCCTGTGAACGGCGCCAGGAATTGCATCGGGGCCGGGTCGGAGGCGGTAGCGGCGACGATGATCGAGTAGTCGAGCGCGCCCTGTTCCTCCAGCACCTTCACGAACTGCGCGACCGTCGAGCGCTTTTGACCGACCGCCACGTAGACGCAATAAAGCTTGATCTTCTCATCGCCGGTCGCATTGAGCGGTTTTTGATTGAGGATCGTGTCGAGCGCGATCGCGGTCTTGCCGGTCTGGCGGTCGCCGATGATCAGCTCACGCTGGCCGCGGCCGATCGGGATCAGCGCATCGATCGCTTTGAGACCCGTGGCCATCGGCTCGTGCACCGATTTGCGCGGGATGATGCCGGGCGCTTTCACGTCGACGCGGCGACGTTCCTGAGCGGCGATCGGCCCCTTGCCGTCGATCGGATTGCCGAGCGCGTCGACCACGCGGCCGAGCAGCGCCTTGCCGACCGGCGCGTCCACGATCGCGCGCGTGCGCTTGACGGTCTGTCCTTCCTTGATCTCGCGGTCGTTGCCGAAGATCACGATGCCGACGTTGTCGGTCTCGAGGTTGAGCGCCATGCCGCGTACGCCGTTCTCGAACTCGACCATCTCACCGGCTTGCACGTTGTCGAGGCCGTAGACGCGGGCGATGCCGTCGCCGACCGACAGCACCCGGCCGACTTCCGAAACCTCGGCTTCCTGGCCGAAATTCTTGATCTGCTCTTTGAGGATTGCGGAGATTTCCGCGGCGCGGATGTCCATCAGCCTGCCTCTTTCATCGCGTGCTTGATCGCACTCAGCTTGGTACGCAGCGAACTGTCGACCATGCGGCTGCCGAGCTTGACGATCAGCCCGCCGATGATCGAAGGATCGACATGGACGTTCATCTGCACGTCCTTGCCGGTCACCGCTGCCAAGGTGCTTTTGATTTCTGCGAAGCGCGCGTCATTGAGCTGCTCCGCAACCGTGACGTCCGCCGTTACCTCGCCCTTGTGGCTCGCAACCAACGCCCGAAAGTCGCGAATGATCTGGCGCACCGCGAACAGCCGCCGGTTGGCCGCCACGACCTTGAGGAACTGTGCGGCGAGGCCGGCGATGCCGGCGCGCGCGAGCACGGCGCCGAGGGCCTTGGCCTGTTCGTCGGCGCCAAATACCGGGCTGCGGATCAGCCGCATTAAGTCGGGATTTCCGACGGCCAGGGCCTCGAACGCGTCGAGGTCATTTTTGATTTGGTCGATCGATCCGGTCTCAACAGCGAGCTCGAAAAGCGCAGTGGCGTAACGGCCAGCCATTCCGGAAACAATCGGTCCTTCGCCTGCCATCACGCGTCGTCTCTCAGGGCCAAGTTCCCAGGCGCGGCCTGGTTGTGGCGACCAGCGTCAAACCCTTGAAGGGCAAGGGAATTGGGCGATCCCAAGGGCGCAGCTCTGGCCCCCGAGCCCCGCAAAATCGCGCGGTTTGCTAACACACGATCAACGGCGGTGCAACAAAAGCAAACTTATCGGAGAATCCGTCGCATCGGCCGACACCGGGAGGCACGCGCGGAGCGCACAGCCGTTATCCAACGCACGTTTCACAATCCGAGCCGCCGCTGTGATAACTCCCGCGCTCGATGGGACGCCAAGGGTGAACGGCAGGCGCGTGTTGTCGTCACCGGATCCGCCTTCTGAAATCCACACAGGTGCCGGGTGAAACGCCAGTCGCACGACACAAAGGCAAAGCTGATGCTTGTCGTGCTGAGCTTCGCCTGGGGGCTCACGTGGCCAGCGATGAAAATCGCGTTGAGCGACATCCCGCCGTTCAGCATGCGGGTCTCGAGCTTGGCGGTCGGTGGGGTTGCGCTCTACGCGCTCGCACGGCTGCAAGGGCATACCCTGCGCATTAAAAACCGCGCAGCCTGGATGCACGTCTTTGTCATCGCCTGCCTTAATATGGTGGTCTTCAGCATGTGCGTCGCATTCGCACAACTGCTTGCGACGACGGGGCGCGTCGCCATGCTCGTTTACACCATGCCGATTTGGGCAAGTTTGATGGCGCGCGTTGTGCTCGGCGAGCGGTTCACGGGTGCCGGCGCCTTGGCGTTGGGATTGTGCTGCGTCGGCATGGCCGTCTTGATCTATCCGCTGGCCTCGACCGGCGTGCCGGCAGGACTTCTGCTCGCGCTCGGCGCCGCCATCAGCTGGGCGGCCGGTACGGTGTACATGAAATGGGCCGATATCGACGTCGACCCAATGGCCCTCTCAATCTGGCAGGTGGTGATCGCGCTTTTCATCCTCGGTGCCTGCATCCCGATCTTCCAGGGCGAAGTCCATCTGTTGGATGCGCGTCCCGCCGCACTGTGGGGCGTGGTGTTCGCCGGGCTCATGGGCTCGGGTCTCGCCTATTTCCTCTGGTACAACGTGATCGGCTTGGTCCCGGCGATGACCGCGTCATTGGGCGTGCTCAGTGCTCCAGTGATTGGTGTCGTGTCCTCCGCGCTCCTTCTCGGCGAACGTCCCACGACCTCCGACGTCGTTGGCTATGTCTTGATCTTTGCGGCCTCTGCGTGCGTCCTGCTGCAGCCGCAGGCACCTCGCGTCACCCCGGACGTTTAAGGTTCGCTGTTACAAGAAGCTTTGCGGATCGATGTCGACCTCAAGCTTCAGGTTGCCCTTGGTCTTGGGCGCCGCGGCGAGCCACCCGCGCAGGAAGCCCGAGAGGTCGAAGGCCCGCGGCGACTTCACCAGGATACGAAACCGATAACGTCCGCGCACGACCGCGAGTGGTGCTTCCGCGGGCCCGAGTATGCGCACCTCATCGGCGTGCGGCGCGCCGGTTGCAAGCCTGCGCGCGAAGGCTTCGGCGGTGAGCCGGTCGCCGGCCGAGACAACGAGGCTCGCGAGCCGTCCGAACGGCGGGTAGCCCGTGCGCTCGCGCGCGGCAATTTCGGCCGCATAGAAGGCCTCGCGGTCCTGCGCCACCAGCGCTTTCATCACCGGATGGTCGGGCTGATGCGTCTGGAGGAGGCCGCGGCCTTGGCCTGCGGCCCGCCCGGCGCGCCCCGCGACCTGATGCAGGAGCTGGAAGGTGCGTTCGGCAGCGCGCGGATCGCCATTGGCAAGCCCGAGGTCAGCATCAACGACGCCGACCAGGTTGAGCTTTGGAAAGTGGTGGCCCTTGGCGACAACCTGGGTTCCGATCACGATGTCGACGTGACCGTCCGCGACCGCTTTGAGCTCTTCGCGCATGCGCTCGATGGTGGCCACGAGGTCACTGGACAGGACCAGCACGCGAGTGCCGGGAAACAGGCCGGCGACCTCTTCCTCGAGCCGCTCCACCCCGGGACCGCACGCGACGAACGATTGAGTGGCTGCGCAATGCGGGCAGGCATCAGGCGCCGGCATTGCAAAGCCGCAGTGATGGCAGACGAGCCGGCGCCGGAAGCGATGGTCGACCAACCAGGCGTCGCAGTTCGGGCAGGCGAACCGGTAGCCGCAGGCGCGGCATAGCGTCAGCGGGGCATAGCCGCGCCGATTGAGGAACAGCAGCGCCTGCTCGTTGAGCTCGAGCGCACGCCTGACATCTTCGGCGAGCCGCGGGGCGATGAAGGCTCCGCGCGGCGGGCCTTCGCGGGTGAGGTCGATCACTTCGATAGCTGGCAGGCTCTGGCCGCCGAACCGCTCCGGCAGGCTCAACCGCCGATACCGGCCGCGTCGCGCGTTCACCTCGGTTTCGACCGAGGGCGTCGCGGACGCGAGCACGACCGGGATATCGGCGATGCGGGCGCGCACGACCGCCATGTCGCGGGCGTTATAGCGGGCGCCGTCTTCCTGTTTGTAGGCGGTGTCTTGTTCTTCATCGACCACGATGAGGCCGAGATCGGCGTAAGGCAGAAACAGCGCCGAGCGGGCGCCGACCACGGCGCTGACCTCGCCGGTTGCGACGGCCGCCCAGGTGCGCGCGCGTCTGCGCGGGGTGATTTCCGAATGCCACTCGGCCGGTCGCACGCCGAAGCGCTGTGCAAAGCGGTCGAGGAACTGCCCTGTCAGCGCGATTTCAGGCATCAGGATCAGAGTTTGCCGGCCGCGCCGGATGTTCTCGGCAACCGCCTCGAAATACACCTCGGTCTTGCCGGAACCGGTGACGCCATCGACCAGCGTGACGGAAAATCCGCCGTGGGCGACGCTTGTACGCAACGCCTCGGCGGCGGCGCGCTGGGCGTCGGTGAAATCGGGCGCCGCGTGGGACGGGTCGGGCGGACGTGCGACCGGCGCCGGCGGCAACGGCAGAGCCTCCAGCGTTCCCTCGTCGACCAGCGCGTCGAGCACGCCGACGCTGACGCCAGCCTCCTCGGCGGCTTCGCCCTTGTGGCGCGCGAGCCCATCGGCCAGCAGGGCCAAAACGCGCTGCCGGGCCGCGGTCATCCGCCCTGGGGCGGGGCCCAGCAGACGCACCCCGAGGCGCACCCGTTCGGGCCCCAGATGCGCACCCATGCGGAGGCACATGCGCAGCACGGTGCCACGCGCGGTGAGCGTGTAGTCTGCGACCCAGTCGATGAACTTGCGTAGTTCCGGCTTGAGCGGCGGATATTCGAGCTTCTGCTCGACGTCCTTAAGCCGGTTGTCGAGCCGTGGGTTGAGCGTGGCATCGGTCGCCCACACAACGCCCAGGGTTTCGCTCGCGCCCAGCGGCACGCCCACGAGATCGCCGGGTCTGAGTTCGAGGTCGTCCGGGACGCGATATGAGTAGGTGTGGTCGAGGGCGACCGGAACCAGCACCTCGACAATCCGCTTTTCCATGCGAACCTCTAGTGCCCCGCTTCCGAAGTTCGCACGAACTTGCAGCACCCTCTGACGCGAACTTCGGAAGCAAAGGGGCACAAGCAAATATATGATTCTAGGGCCGCTTTTCGATTTGAAGTTCCTTCACGAGCTTGCCGCAACCGCTGTAGGAACTTCAAATCGGCGGCACTAGTGCCCCGCTTCCGAAGTTCGTGATACCCCGCAGCAGCCTTTGACGCGAACTTCGGAAGCGAAGGGGCACTAGCAAAATATGATTCTAGGGCCGCTTTTCGATTTGAAGTTCCTTCACGAGTTTGCCGCTACCGCTGTAGGAACTTCAAATCGGCGGCACTAGCAGAATCGCATCTTAACAAAGGCGCAACGGCCGGGTGTGATTATCCAGGGTCTGTTGCGCCCCGGATCGAGTGATGATCAACGCCCGCGATTTGTCATTTGCAGCGCCGGAGCTTGTCGGCGAGCTTACGCGCTGGCTCGAACATCTCTCGGCCGAACGCCGCATGTCGGGAAAGACCTGCGAAGCCTACGGCCGCGATGTCCTGCAATTCCTCCGCTTCATGTCGGAGCACTTTGGGGCGCGAGTGACGTTGGGGCGCCTCGCGAAGCTTTCACCGGCAGACGTGCGCGCATTCATGGCGGCGCGGCGCGCCGACGGCATCGCGAGCCGCTCGCTCATGCGCACATTGGCCGGTGTGCGATCGTTTGCGCGCTTTCTGGAACGTAATGGCAAGGGCAAGGTCGGCGCGCTCGCGGCTGTGCGTGCGCCAAAGGTCGCCCGCACTCTGCCCAAGCCGCTCGCGGTGGCCGATGCCAAACGCGTGAGCGACGTCGACCTACGTGCCGGCGAGGGGCGGGAGCCCTGGATACTTGCGCGCGACGCGGCGGTGCTGGCGCTGTTGTACGGATCGGGCCTGCGCATTGCCGAGGCGCTCGGGCTGCGGCGCCTCGATGCGGCCGCGCCCGGTGGCGTCCTCGTCGTCACCGGAAAAGGCAACAAGTCCCGCATGGTCCCGGTGTTGCCGCAGGTGCTGCAACTGATCGCCCAGTATGTCGCGATTTGTCCGTATGATCTGCCGCCCGACGGGCCGCTGTTCGTCGGCGCCAAAGGCGGCCCGCTGTCGCCGCGGATCGTGCAGTTGGTGATGGCGCGGCTGCGCGGCGCGCTCGGATTGCCGGACTCGGCGACGCCACACGCGCTCCGGCATTCCTTCGCCACCCATCTGCTCGCGCGCGGCGGCGACCTGCGCGCGATCCAGGAACTGCTTGGCCATGCGTCGCTGTCAACGACGCAGATCTACACCGGCGTCGATTCCGAGCGTTTGCTCGAGGTCTATGCCAGCGCGCATCCACGGGCCTGACGTTTCAAATCACAGGTTCGAATGATATGCCCCTTGCGTCCGCGCGCGGGCTGTTCAATCGTGCGCCCGGATCGAATTGTCGTCGCATTTTCCCCGGAAAATGCGCGCAACCGGCGAAACAGCGGGGGAACCATGAGCGCACACGAGCAGATGGAGCATGCCGAGCACGCCGAGCACGCGGCGGAGCACAACAAGAAAATCGCGCTCTTGATCGCGGTGCTCGCGCTGTTCCTGGCGTTCTCGGAGACGCTCGGCAAAAGCGCGCAGACCGAAGGGATCGGCGGCAACGTCGAAGCGTCCAACCTGTGGGCGTTTTTTCAGGCCAAAAGCATTCGCCGGACCGTCGTGCTCACGGCGGCCGAGGCGATGAAGCTCGAGGTTGAAAATGCGAGCAGCGATGCGGCCAAAGCCGCGATGCAAAAGCAAATCGACGATTGGCAGAAGACCGCGGCGCGCTATCGTTCGGAACCGGAAACCCACGAAGGCACTGCCGAATTGGCCGAGCGCGCCAAGGCGACCGAGCACGCACGCGACATCGCGCTGGCGCGGTATCACAATTATGAGATCGCGTCTGCCGCATTTCAGATTGCGATCGTCATGGCGTCCGCCACGATCATCACGGGAATGATCGGCCTAGCGTGGATCGCCGGCCTGCTTGGGCTGGCTGGGATAGGCTTCATGGGGCTCGGTTTGTTCGCGCCCGAGACGTTGCACCATTTGATGGGTGAGGCGACCCATCACGCAGCGCTCATGTGCCTTCCTGCGAAAGCGGGGGCGGCAGGTGCATGCGGCGCCTGATGCGCTGCAGCAGACGAAACGCACGTGGCGCGCGTTTTAGTCCGAGGATGCGCATTCGGTATTTGATGCGCTGAGCGATCGGATCGACTAGTTCGTGCGCCCGCCGACGCAGCCACATCACACGACGATAAAACGCGTGAAACCAGGCGAGTTGCAGCAGCTTATCGCGTCCCGCCTCGAACACGAACGCCGTCGTACCGATCGCGCCCAACTTTGCGAACACGAACACGCCAACGCCCTCGATCCAGGCGCCGGTTGTCATCAACCAGAATGCCAGCATCTTCAAGGGCAGCACGGCACCGGCCGGCAGCACCAGCAGTAAAAGTGTTCCGATCGGCGGTAATTTGTCGATCCTGCGCGCCAGCTCAGCCTTGAGGCGCGCAAGCGGTATAATCGCCACGATGCGCGCGACGACGGGCTCGAGCCGATCCCACAGCCAGGCCTCGATCAGAAAGATGATCGCGAGAAACACCAGAACCGGTCGCAGGACGCGGCGCATCAGCTGGCTCCCTTAGAGGGGCTTCTGGTGATTCTCTTAGATTTCAGTGGCCTAAATATGGATGGCCCGCTTGGCCACCGCAAGTGCGGCCTCCTTGACCGCCTCAGTAAAGGTTGGATGCGGATGACAAGTGCGGGCGATGTCCTCGGACGCAGCCCCGAATTCCATCGCGACTGCGGCTTCCGCGATCATGGTGCCGGCGTCGGCGCCGACAATGTGGACACCTAATACGCGATCGGTTTTTGCGTCCGCGAGAATCTTCACGAAGCCTTCGGTCTGCTGGATGGCCTTGGCGCGCGGATTGGCGGTGAACGGGAACTTGCCGACGTTGTAGCCGACGCCGGCGGCTTTCAATTCCTCCTCGGTCTTGCCGACCGAGGCGACCTCCGGATACGTGTAGATCACGTTCGGGATGACGTCGTAATTCACGTGGCCGGCCTGTCCAGCAACAATTTCTGCAACCGCAATCCCCTCGTCCTCGGCCTTGTGCGCGAGCATCGGTCCCGCGATCACGTCGCCGATCGCATAGACGCCTGGCACGTTGGTCGCGTAGCGATGATCGACCTCGATGCGGCCGCGATTGTCGAGCGCGACGCCTAGCTCTTTCAGGCCGAGGCCATCGACGTAGGGCACACGGCCGATCGCGACCAGCACGACATCGGCCTCGACGGCTTTGGCCGCGCCGCCGGCCGCCGGCTCGACTTGCGCCTTGAGCTTGGCGCCGGAGCTGTCGACCGCAGTCACCTTCGAGGACAACTGGAACGTCATCCCCTGCTTTTCAAGAATACGCTGGAACTGCCGCGCAACTTCAGCATCGATTCCCGGCAGAATGCGGTCCAAGAACTCAACGACGTGCACTTGCGCGCCCAATCGCCGCCACACCGAGCCAAGCTCGAGCCCGATCACGCCGGCGCCGATGATCAGCAGTTGCTGCGGCACCTTGCCGAGCACCAGTGCGCCGGTGGACGAAACGATGCGCTTTTCGTCGATCGCAATCCCTTTGAGGCGGGTGACATCGGAGCCGCTGGCGATGACGATGTTCTTGGTCTCCACCGTCTGGGTCTTGCCGTCAGCAGCTTTCACCTCAACCCGCCCGGCCGCCGTAATCCGTCCGACCCCCTGGAACGCATCGATCTTGTTTTTTTTGAACAGGAAGGCGATGCCCTTGACGTTGCCATCGACGGCTTCGTCCTTGAATTTCATCATGGTGCCGAGGTCGAGCTTGGGCTTGTCGACGCCGATGCCCATGCGGCCAAACTTGTGGCCAGCTTCGTCGAACAGTTCTGACGTGTAGAGCAGTGCCTTGGACGGGATGCAGCCGACGTTGAGGCAGGTGCCGCCGAAGGTTGGGTCCTTCTCGATCACCGCGACTTTCATGCCGAGCTGCGCGGCCCGGATCGCGCACACGTATCCGCCCGGACCGGTACCGATGACGACGAGGTCGTAGGTCATTGTGCTCTCGATTTCATTGAAAGGCAGCCGATGGCAGTACCTGCAAGGCTGCCGTCGGCAGCGCTCTCACAAATCCAGCACCAGGCGCGCCGGATCTTCCAAAACTTCCTTCACCCGCACCAGGAACGTCACCGCTTCGCGGCCGTCGACCACCCGATGATCGTAGGAGAGCGCGAGGTACATCATCGGGCGCGGCTCGACTTTGCCGGCGACCACCATGGGTCGCTCCTGGATTTTGTGCATGCCGAGGATGCCGGACTGTGGCGCATTGAGGATCGGGGTCGACATCAAGGAGCCGTAGACGCCACCGTTCGAGATGGTGAACGTGCCGCCTTGCATCTCTTCGAGCTTGAGCGTGCCGTCGCGCGCGCGCCGGCCGAAGTCGGCGATCTCCTTCTCGATCTCGGCGAGCGATTTGCGGTCGCAGTCGCGCACCACCGGCACCACCAGGCCCTTGTCGGTGCCGACCGCCACGCCGATGTGATAGTAGTTCTTGTAGACGATGTCGGTGCCGTCGATCTCGGCATTGACGGCGGGAATTTCTTTCAGCGCCTGTACGCAGGCGCGCACGAAGAAACCCATGAAGCCGAGCTTGGTGGCGTACTTCTTCTCGAACAGATCCTTGTATTGATTGCGCAGCGCCATCACGTGCGTCATGTCGACTTCGTTGAAGGTCGTGAGCATGGCCGCCGTGTTCTGGGCGTCCTTGAGACGGCGCGCGATCGTCTGGCGCAGTCGCGTCATCCGCACGCGCTCTTCACGCGCCGCATCGTCCGGCGGCGACGGTGCCCGGACCTGCACGGAGGCGGCGAGCTGCGGCACCGGAGTTGGTTGCGCAGCCGCACGCTCGATCTCGGCCAGCATGTCGCCCTTGGTCACGCGTCCGTCCTTGCCGCTGCCGGGCACGGCCGCGGGATCGATGCCGGTCTCGGTCGCAATCTTTCGAACTGAAGGAGCCAGCGGCGCATCAGCGGGTGCCAATTTCGCCGGCGCGGACGCCTGGGGCGCAGGCGCGGCCGGTGCGGGTGGTGGTTTGGGCGCAGGCGACGGCGCTGCCTTCGCGGGAGCTGGTGACGCGCCGGTGCCCGGCTTGATTTCACCGAGCAGCGCGCCGACCGCGACCGTCTCGCCATCCTTGGCGGCGATGTCGGACAGAACGCCGGCGGTCGGCGCCGGAACCTCGATGGTCACCTTGTCGGTCTCGAGCTCGACCAGCGGCTCGTCCACTTTGACTTCGTCGCCGGCTTTCTTGAACCAGCGACCGATGGTCGCTTCGGTCACGGATTCGCCGAGCGTCGGAACACGGATTTCGGTCATGGCGTCGCTCTCGTCTGGTCCAGCGATTCTCGTTGTGTGCGAACTTGCTTTGGTCGGATGCCTTACCCGAGCGCCTCTTCGAGAAAGGCCTTGAGCTGCCCCAGGTGCTTGGACATCAGCCCGCTCGCAGTCGCCGCCGAAGCCGGTCGTCCCGCGTAGCGCGGACGCCGGTGCGTAGCATTGATCTGGTTGAGCACCCACTCGATGTAGTTCTCGGCGAAGTTCCACGCCCCCATGTTGCGGGGCTCTTCCTGACACCAGACCACTTCCGCGGTTTTGAAGCGCGAGAGTTCCAGCAACAGCGCCTTGGTCGGGAACGGATAGAGCTGTTCGACCCGCAACAGATAAATGTCGTCGATGCCGCGCTTCTCACGCTCCTCGTAGAGGTCGTAGTAGACCTTGCCGGAGCACAGCACGACGCGGCGGATCTTATCGTCGGCAACCAGCTTGATCTTCTCGCCTGCGAGCAGCTGCGCGTCATCCCACAGGAGCCGGTGGAAACTCGTGTCCGGCCCGAACTCGGCGAGCCGGGAAACCGCGCGCTTGTGGCGCAGCAGGCTCTTGGGAGTCATCAGGATCAGCGGTTTGCGGAAATCGCGATGCAGCTGGCGACGCAGGATATGGAAATAGTTGGCCGGCGTCGTGCAGTTCGCGATCTGCATGTTGTCTTCGGCGGCCATCTGCAGGAAGCGTTCGAGCCGCGCTGAGGAATGCTCCGGCCCCTGACCCTCGTAGCCATGCGGCAGCAGACACACGAGACCCGACATGCGCAACCATTTGCGCTCGCCCGAGGAGATGAATTGGTCAAACAGCACCTGCGCCCCGTTGGCAAAGTCGCCGAACTGGGCTTCCCACAGGGTCAGGGCATCGGGCTCGGCGAGCGAGTAGCCGTACTCGAAACCGAGCACCGCCTCTTCCGAAAGCATCGAATTGACCACCTCGTAGCGTGCCTGCTTCTCGCTCAGATGGTTGAAGGGCGTGTGACGCGCCTCGTTCTCCTGATCGATCAGGACCGAGTGGCGCTGCGAGAACGTGCCGCGCTCGCTGTCCTGCCCCGAGAGACGAACCCGGTGACCTTCAAGCAGGAGCGAGCAGAACGCGAGCGCCTCGGCGGTCGACCAGTCGATACCGGCGCCCTCGTCGATCGCTTTGCGGCGTGCATCGAGAAAGCGCGCGATGGTGCGATGCAGGTGGAAGCCTTCCGGCACGGTCGTGATCTTGGTGCCGATTTCCTTGAGTTCTTCGATCGCCACGCCGGTGCGTCCGCGGCGTGGGTCATCGGACAACTCCGCGACCTTCACGCCGGACCAGCGGCCGTCGAGCCAATCGGCGCTGTTGGCCTTGTAGCCCTGGCTCGCCTCCACTTCGGCATCGAGGCGCGCGCGCCAGTCGGCCCTCATCTTTTCGACCTCGCCCTCTGTCACTACGCCCTCGGCGGTGAGCTGCTTAGTGTAGATGTCGAGCGTCGTCGGATGCTGGCGGATCGCCTTGTACATCAGCGGTTGGGTGAACGAGGGCTCGTCGCCCTCGTTGTGGCCAAAACGCCGATAGCAGAACATGTCGAGCACGACCGGCTTCTGGAATCTTTGCCGGAACTCGGTCGCGACCTTGGCGGCGAACACCACCGCCTCCGGATCGTCGCCGTTGGCGTGGAAGATCGGAGCTTCGATCATCTTGGCGACGTCGGACGGATAGGGCGACGAGCGCGAGAAGCGCGGATAGGTGGTAAAGCCGATCTGATTGTTGATGATGAAATGCAGTGAGCCGCCGGTTCGGTGGCCGCGCAGGCCGGACAATCCAAAGCATTCCGCGATGACGCCCTGACCGGCGAATGCGGCATCGCCCGAGATCAGCAGCGGCATCACCGACGTGCGGTCCGAGCCGGTCGCGCCGTGCTGGTCCTGCTTGGCGCGGGTTTTGCCGAGCACAACCGGGTTGACGATTTCGAGATGCGACGGGTTCGCGGTGAGCGACAGATGCACCCGGTTGTTGTCGAACTCGCGGTCGGAGGACGCGCCCAGGTGATATTTGACGTCGCCCGAACCCTCGACGGCGTCCGGGGTCGCCGAGCCGCCCTTGAACTCATGGAAGATCGTACGATGTGGCTTGCCCATCACCTGGGCCAGCACGTTGAGGCGGCCGCGATGGGCCATCCCGATCACGATGTCTTTGACGCCGAGCGCGCCGCCGCGCTTGATGATCTGCTCCAGCGCCGGGATCATCGACTCGCCGCCGTCGAGGCCGAAGCGCTTGGTGCCGGTGAACTTGAGGTCGCAGAATTTCTCGAAGCCTTCCGCTTCGACAAGCTTGTTGAGGATCGCGCGCTTGCCCTCGCGGGTGAAACTGATTTCCTTGTCCGGCCCTTCGATGCGTTCCTGCAGCCAAGCCTTCTGCGCCGCGTCCGAGATGTGCATGAACTCGACGCCCAGGGTCTGGCAGTACGTGCGCTGCAGGATGGCGACGATCTCGCGGATCGTGGCGAACTCGAGTCCGAGTACGTGATCGATGAAGATCTTGCGATCGTAGTCGGCTTCGGTGAACCCGTAGGTGCGGGGATCGAGCTCTTCGTGATCTTTCGGAGGCTCAAGACCAAGCGGGTCGAGCTTGGCGTGAAAGTGCCCGCGGATCCGGTACGCGCGGATCAGCATGAGGGCGCGTACCGAGTCCCGGGTGGCTTGTTGCACGTCGGCCGGCGTGATCTCGACGCTTTTGATCTGCGCTTTAGCCTTGACCTTGTCGCCGATCGTCTTCTCGACCTCGGACCAGTCGCCGTCGAGCGCGGACACGAGTTCGCCGCGCGCAGGCACCGGCCAGTTTGACCGCTGCCAGGAGGGACCCTGCGCGCTCTTGCGAACGTCGACGGCGTTGTCCTTCAGGCTCGCGAAGAATTCCTGCCAGGCGCGGTCGACGGCCTTCGGGTCCTGCTCATAGCGTGCGTAAAGGTCGTCAAGGTAATCGGCGTTGCCACCATACAAAAACGAGCTGCGGGCGAAGGCGGCGTTCGCGTCTTGGCGGGACATGGATCGTTCCTGGATGGCGGGGTGATGACCCCGTTCTAGCTTGGGTGCGTCGAGCCGGGGCCGGCCCCGACCGCAGAGGTGCCTGGATGAGCCGCCCCCGGCCGGCGGCATCGCTCTCGGCGTTATTTAGGGCCTTCCGGCGGCCATTTCACCTGCTGGTTTGCCGGTGATCTGCTCAAAAAGGCAGCATCAGCCGATAAACACTGAATCACCGTTTCAGTACTTCAACGAGCGTCTTTCCGAGCCGCGCCGGCGACGGCGAGACCGTGATGCCGCATGCCTCCATGGCGGCGACCTTGTGGGGGGCGTCACCTTTGCCGCCCGCGATGATCGCGCCGGCGTGCCCCATGCGGCGTCCGGGCGGCGCCGTGCGACCTGCGATAAATCCTACGACCGGCTTCTTGCGGCCGCGCTTGGCCTCGTCCTGGAGGAACTGGGCGGCATCCTCCTCGGAGTTTCCGCCGATCTCGCCGATCATGACGATCGACTTGGTTTCAGGATCGCCAAGGAACATCTCCAGCACTTCGATGAAATCAGTGCCCTTGACCGGGTCGCCGCCGATGCCGACCGCAGTGGTCTGGCCGAGGCCCTCCCGGGTCGTCTGGAACACAGCCTCGTAGGTAAGCGTGCCCGAGCGCGACAGGATGCCGACGCTGCCGCGCTTGAAAATGTTGCCCGGCATGATGCCGATCTTGCATTCGCCGGCCGTCATCACACCCGGGCAGTTAGGCCCGATCAGCCGCGATTTTGAGCCTGACAACGCCCGCTTGACCTTCACCATGTCGAGCACCGGGATGCCTTCGGTGATGCAGACGATGAGCCCGACCTCGGCTGCGATCGCCTCACAGATTGCATCCGCGGCGCCGGGGGGTGGTACGTAGATCACGCTCGCATCGCAGCCGGTCTTTGCCTTCGCTTCGGCCACGGTGTCGAACACCGGCAGTCCGAGATGGGTGGTCCCGCCTTTGCCGGGCGAGGTGCCGCCGACCATCTTGGTGCCGTAGGCGATCGCCTGCTCGGAATGGAAGGTGCCGTTCTTGCCGGTGAATCCCTGGCAGATCACCTTGGTGTTTTTGTCGATGAGGATAGGCATCAGACGTGCTCCCTCACCGCCTTGACGATCTTCTGCGCGGCGTCGTCGAGATCGTCGGCCGACGTCACGTTGAGATTGGAATGCGCGATGATCTCCTTGCCCTGCGCGACGTTGGTGCCCTCGAGCCGCACCACGAGCGGCACGCGCAATCCGACTTCCTTGACGGCCGCCACCACGCCTTCGGCGATCACGTCGCAGCGCATGATGCCGCCGAAGATGTTGATCAGAATTCCCTTCACGTGGTGGTCGGAGGTGATGATCTTGAATGCCGCCGTCACCTTTTCCTTCGAGGCGCTGCCGCCGACGTCGAGAAAATTCGCCGGCGCTTCGCCGTAAAGCTTGATGATGTCCATGGTCGCCATCGCGAGCCCGGCGCCGTTGACCATGCAGCCGATGGTGCCGTCGAGCGCCACGTAATTGAGATCGTATTTCGACGCCTCGATTTCCTTTTCGTCTTCCTCGGTGAGATCGCGCAGCGCCACGATGTCCGGGTGGCGATAGAGTGCGTTGTCGTCAAAGCCCATCTTGGCGTCGAGGCAGATGAGCTGTCCGGTCTTGGTGACGACCAGCGGGTTGATCTCCAAGAGGCTCATGTCCTTGGCAACGAACACGCCATAGAGCTTGGTCACCAGGCTCTCGGCCTGCTTGGCAAGATCGCCCTTGAGGCCGAGCGCGTCGGCGACGCGCCGGCCGTGGTGCGGCATCACGCCGGTTGCCGGATCGACCGAGAACGAGACGATCTTGTCCGGCTCGGTGCGCGCGACCTCTTCGATGTCCATGCCGCCCGCGGTCGAGACCACGAACGCGACACGCGATGAGCCGCGGTCGACCAGCGCCGAAAGGTAAAACTCGCGGTCGATGGTCGACCCTTCTTCGATGTAGAGGCGGTTGACCTGCTTGCCGTGCGGGCTGGTCTGATGCGTGACCAGGACGGAACCCAGCAGGCGCTGGGCTTCCTTCACAACGTCCTCGATCGACTTGACCACCTTGACGCCGCCGGCCTTGCCGCGGCCACCGGCATGAATCTGAGCCTTCACCACCCACACCGGCCCGCTGAGCTGGTGCGCCGCCTTGTCGGCTTCTTCGACCGAGAGCGCCGGTATGCCTTGCGGCACCGGCACGCCAAATTCACGCAGGACTGCCTTGGCCTGATATTCGTGGATGTTCATGCCGCGTCCTTTTGAGACCGAATGCGACGTGGGGCCTGCGCCGGTTGCGCGGGCCGATCGAACAAGCGTTATTTGGCGAGGCTTGGCGCGATCTTCTTGCAGGCGTCGATGAGCGCGGCCACCCCATCGGCCGATTTCTCGAACATGGCGCGCTCGATCGAGTTGAGGTCGATCTCAACGATGCGCTCCACGCCCTTGGCACCAATCACCACCGGCACGCCGACATAAATGTCGCGCCGGCCATACTCGCCCGACAGCCAGGCTGCGCACGGCAGCACCCGCTTCTTATCGTGCAAGAAGCTTTGCGCCATCTCGACCGCCGACGCCGCCGGCGCGTAGAAAGCGGAGCCGCTCTTGAGCAGGTTGACGATTTCGCCGCCGCCGTTGCGAGTGCGATCGACGATCGCTTCGAGCCTCGCCTGCGTGGTCCAGCCGAGCTTGACGAGATCGTGCAGCGGGATGCCCGCGACCGTCGAATAGCGGGTCAGTGGCACCATCGAGTTGCCGTGGCCGCCCAGCACAAACGCCGTCACGTCTTCGACCGAAACGTTGAACTCCTCGGCGAGGAAGGCGCGGAAACGCGCGGAGTCGAGCACGCCCGCCATGCCCACCACCATGTGCTTGGGCAGGCCCGAGCACTTCTGCAGCGCCCACACCATGGCGTCGAGCGGATTGGTGATGCAGATGACGAACGCCTTCGGCGCATATTTGGCGATGCCGGAACCGACCTGCTCCATCACCTTGAGATTGATGCCGAGCAGGTCGTCGCGGCTCATCCCCGGCTTGCGCGGAACGCCGGCCGTGACGATGCAAAGGTCCGCGCCATCGAGCGCGTCGTAGGAGTTGACCCCGAGATAGCGTGCATCAAAGCCCTCGATCGGTGCCGACTGGGCGATATCGAGCGCCTTGCCTTGGGGAATCCCCTCCGCAATGTCGAACAGGACAACGTCGCCAAGCTCTTTGAGGCCAATGAGGTGTGCGAGGGTACCACCAATCGCGCCTGCGCCGATCAGTGCAATCTTGTTACGCGCCATGAGCGGAAAGTCCTTGATACGCGCCGGTCCCGGCGCCCTGGGTGTTAGCCGTTTCGCATTACCCGTTCAAGACACATGCCAGACGCAAGAAATGGTCTGGCTACGTCTCAATGATACCCTCGGTGGAATGGGTCAGGGTTGGCCCACGGCCGTGCGGAAGCGACAGGTAGGTTTCCGATCCCATCTCGATCAAACGTGAGGCCGTGCGCTTAAACTCGCTCGCTTCAAATCCATCGTCCGCCCGATAGAGCATGTCGGGCTCTGCTTCCGCCGACGCGACCAGCTTGACGGCGCGATCGTAGAGCGTGTCGATCAGCAGAATGAACCGCTTGGCGTGGTTGCGCCGCTCATAAGTCATCACCGGGATGCGGTCGATTACGAGGGTGTGGTACTCGCGCGAGATTTTGAGAAAATCCACGGCTCCGAGCGGCAGTTCGCACAGATCGGGAAACCCGAACCGGGCTGCACCCATGGCGGCGCGCGGCACATGAACGGTCCGCCCCATCACGGCGAGATTTTGCGGCGTTCCGGGCTGTCCAGCCGTGAGCCGGAGCCACGCCGCATCGAGAGCCGCATCCGCAGCCGCATCGTCCGGCACGTACCACACCTTGGTCCCAGCGAGCTTTTGCAGCCGGTAATCAGTACGCGCCGCAAGCCGCACCACATCCATCTTCTCTTCAAGCAGCGCGATGAACGGCACGAACAGCGCTCGGTTGAGGCCATCTTTGTAGAGCTCGTCCGGCTCGACGTTGGAGGTCGCAACGACCACGACGCCGCGGCCGAAGAGTTGGGTGAACAGGCGGCCGACGATCATGGCGTCGGCGATGTCGGTCACGTGAAATTCGTCGAAGCAAAGGACCGATGCCTCGTCGGCAATATCCGACGCCGTGCGCGTGATCGGATCGCCATTCGTCTCACCCTGTTTCTGTTTGAGCCGATAGGCCTGCACGCGTTCATGAACCGCGGCCATGAATTCGTGAAAATGCGTGCGGCGCTTGTGCGGGACCGGGCAGGCCTCGAAGAAAAGGTCCATGAGCATGGTTTTGCCGCGCCCGACGTCGCCCCAGATGTAAAGGCCCTTGAGCTCGGTTTCGCGCTCGCGCGAACCGAACAGCCATCCGAGGTGAGACGATTTGCGCGCCAGCTGGCGTTGCGACAGCCGGTCGTTGATCTGGGCCAACCGCTCGACCACGGCCCGCTGCGCACGGTCAGGCTCAACCTCTTTGGCCGCGACGCGGGCCTGATAGAGCGCTCGGATGTCGGGCATCAGCGAAGTGGCCGGCTGTGGGAGGGGATTTCGGTGCGATTTCGTGGTCTTTTCATGGGTAAGTTATGAATTCAATTTCATTTGATGAGGGGCTGGAATGCCAGTCTTCGGATTGTCAAACGAATGGTGCATTGCAATATGGCTAACGATTCGCAGGGCGAAACCCGTCCTGTTCCTGAGGAAGCGACTTGGTGGGTCGAGGGGCGTCCCAAAACGTCAGGAGACCCGTGATGCACAATGTTCTTGTCGACGGCGGCGCGATCCGCAAGCTCTGGCTCGGTGAAGCTGCCAAATATCGCGACCATCTGCTCCGGCTCGATCCGGAGAGCCGGCGCAATCGCTTCGGCGGCGCCGTTTCAGATGAGTTCATCGAGAATTTCGTCGAACTCACCCTTGGGCTCGACGCCGTCATCCACGGTTTCTTCGTGGACGGAATGCTGCGAGGCGCCGCCGAATTGCGGACGCTGGGACCAGCGCTCGGCCATGAGGCGGAAGCTGCGTTCTCGATCGAGAAGCCGTGGCAAAGTCACGGCGTGGGTTCTGAGCTCCTGGAGCGCACCCTGCTCGCTGCGCGCAATCGCGGCATCAAGCTGTTGCACATGACTTGCCTTGCCAACAATCAGCGCATGCAACAGCTGGCGCGCAAGTTCGACGCGGAACTTACGTTCGATTTCGGCAGCGTGGTCGGGGAGGTCGAAGCTGCGTTTCCGACGCCGCTCTCCATGCTGCGGGAATTCGTGGCCGACGGCCATGGGTTTGCGACTGCGGTCCTGGACGCGCAATCCCGCCTGCTCGGCGCCGGCAGCCGGCGTACCTAATCCGCACCCTCGAGCGTGTAAGCGGCTTCCACCACATAGGGTCCGCCACCCACCGACGCGCGCGACGAAAACAGCACAAAGCGCGACGCCCGAAATGGGATCGACCGATAGGGCGAACGAACCGCCAGATAGTCGGCGACCTGCCGGCTCGACGTGTCGCGCAGCCGCGCCAGCGTGACGTGCGGGGTGTACTTGCGGCCTTCCGGCGGAAGACCGATGCGCTGCATCAGGCGCTCGTGCTCGGATTGCAGGTCGTAGAGCGCCGACGATTGACTGACCGCCGCGACGACGGCCCGCGGCTTGCGGCCGCCAAACGACGAAAGCCCGTCGAGCCGCAGCTCGAACCGAGGCCGTGTCACGCCTTCGAGGATCGACGCGACGTCGCGCGCGAGCGCACCGTCCACGTCGCCGATGAAGCGCAGCGTGAGATGGTAGTTGTCGGGCTCGACCCAGCGCGCGCCCGGCAGCCCGCCGCGCAGCATGGCGAGCGACTGGGCAACTTCCGCGGGGATTTCAAGCGCAGTAAACAGGCGGGGCATTTATGGATCTGCGCTCATGACCGGGCTGGTCGAGGTCCAGGCGCGCAAGCGCTTGCGCTACCCGCTCCCGGCCATCACGTCTTTCACATGGTCCCGTCGTAAGACACGGCGACGCCCGCGACAAGCGGGCGAGTCTGTTGGCGGCTCATGAGCCCGCTTTGACGCGGGCGACCAGCTCCTCGACCTTGGGGAGAATTTCTTTGACGATCAGATCGACCCCCTTGCTGGTCGGATGAATTCCGTCGGCCTGATTGAGCTCATGGTGGCCGGCGACGCCGCCGAGAAAGAACGGATACAAAATGGCGTCATAGCTGCGGGCGAGTTCCGGATACATTTGCTGATACGCACGCCCAAAGTCAGCGCCCATGTTGGGCGGCGCATACATGCCGCAGAGCAGAACCGCGACGCCACGTTCCTTGAGCTTGGTCAGAATCGCGGCGAGCGCATCCCGGGTGATCTTAGGATCGATGCCGCGCATCGCATCATTGGCCCCGAGTTCGAGAATCACCGCATCGGTGTCGCTCGGCAGCGACCACTCGAGTCGCGCCAACCCGCCTGCAGTGGTGTCGCCCGAGACGCCCGCATTGACGATCTGAACTTTGATGCCTTTGGCCTCAAGCGCGTGCGCGAGCTTGACTGGAAATGCGTCCGTGGCGGGCAGCCCGTAGCCGGCGGTGAGCAAATCTCCGAGCGCGACGATCTTCAATGGGCGTTCGGTTGCGACAACAGGGGCGAGCGCGCTCCCGAGCGATGCGACCGCGATCGCAAATGTGGCGACTAACTTCAAAAACACGTGTTCCGATCCGAATTCGCCGCACTGGACCGCGCGGATCAATACCCATATGAGAGCAAAGCCCCTCGGACGCAACGCGCGTTTTGGGGGCGACGGACTACACGCCGGCCTTGATCTGTTCGAGACGCCGCTTGCGTGCGACGTCTCAGGAAGAACCCGCCGATCTGTTCGGATCCATGGACGATACATCTGGCGTATATCGAATGCCCGCGATCGCGATGTCGGGCGTTGATCTGTCGCTGGGGCGCGGTCCCTCGCGCGTTCACATTCTCAAGTCGATCGATCTCACCGTCGGGCGCGGAGAAGCGGTCGGCCTCGTCGGGCCATCGGGCTCCGGCAAATCGACGTTGCTGATGGTGATGGCCGGGCTCGAGCGGGCCGATGCCGGCTCGATCGTGGTCGCGGGCGAGGATATCGGCAGTCTCGACGAGGACGCGTTGGCGCGATTTCGCGGTCGCCATGTCGGTATCGTGTTTCAATCGTTTCATTTGATTCCGACAATGACCGCGCTTGAAAACGTCGCTGTGCCGCTCGAGCTCGCCGGCGTTCCCGACGCGTTCGTGCGCGCCGAACGCGAACTCGCAGCGGTCGGGCTCGCCGACCGTGCGACCCACTATCCGGCCGAGCTCTCCGGCGGCGAGCAGCAACGAACCGCATTGGCGCGTGCGCTGGCGCCGCATCCCGCCATCCTGGTCGCCGACGAGCCAACCGGCAACCTCGACGAGGACACCGGGCGCCACATCATCGATCTATTGTTTGCGGGCCACATCGAACATGGCACGACGCTCGTGCTCGTGACCCACGATCCGTCGTTGGCGCGACGCTGCGACCGGGTGGTGCGTTTGCGCTCGGGGCGTATCGAGGAAGCGTTGACGCCGCCATGAGCGAACTCGCCCTTCCGGCGCACGCGTCGCTGCGGCTGCCGCCAACGTTGCGGATTGCGTTGCGCGAGTTGCAGGGCGGGCTGCGCGGATTCTACGTGTTCATTGCCTGCATCGCGCTCGGCGTCATGACCATCGCCAGCGTCGGTTCGTTTGCGCGCGGCCTCGCCGAAGGGCTTGCGCATGAAGGCCGCATTATTCTCGGCGGCGATATCTCGTTCTCGCTCATTCAACGCGAAGCGACCCCGGCGGAACGTGCCTTCGTGGCGAGTCGCGGCACGATCACGGTGACGGCGACCTTGCGGGCCATGGCGCGTAGCGTCGAAGCAAAGTCTTCGCGGAATGTCGAGGAAAAATCTGCGCCCGCCGCAGGAGAGCAAACCGCTGCTCGGGCCCCCAGGAGCACGGCGCTGGTGGAGATCAAAGCGATCGATGACGCCTATCCGCTTTACGGCTCGCTTGTTACCGAGCCGGCCGGCAACCTTGCGAGCTTGCTGGCCAAGCACGGCGATGCCTTCGGCACCGTCGTTGATCCGACAATGCTGGCGCGGCTCGATTTGAAGGTGGGTTCTCGTTTCAGCATCGGCGCGGCACAGTTTGAAATCCGGGCAATCCTGACGAGCGAGCCGGACAAGATCGCCGGCGGCATTGCGTTTGGTCCGCGGCTGCTGATCAGCCAGGAAGCCCTGCGCGCAACCGCTCTGCTTCAACCGGGCAGCCTCGTGCGTTGGACCTACCGCGTGCGGCTGCCAGCGGACGCCAGCAGTGACACTGCGGTGCAGGGCGCGATCGATGCAAGCCGCAAAGAGTTTCCATCCGCGGGTTGGGAAATCCGTACCCGCTCCAACGTGTCCCCGCAGCTCGAGCGCACGATCGAGCAGTTCACCCAATACCTGACGCTGGTCGGTTTAACCGCGCTGCTGGTCGGTGGGGTCGGCATCGCCAATTCGGTGAAATATTATCTCGATCGCAAGCGCGACGTGATCGCTACCCTGAAATCGATGGGCGCGACCGGCGCGCGCATCTTTGTCATTTACTTCACCGAGATCCTGCTGCTGGCGTTGGCTGGATCCGCCATTGGCCTGTTGGTGGGCGCGGCCTTGCCGTTTGCGGCTGCGGGAGGCTTTGGCGCGCTTGTTCCGTTGCCCTTCGTTCCCAAGATTTTTCCGGATCAACTGGCATTGGCGCTCGCTTACGGGATGCTGACCGCAATCGCATTCGCGCTCTGGCCGCTGGGCCGCGCCCACGACGTGCCGGTGTCGGCGCTGTTTCGCGGCGAGGTCGCGCCCGGACGCGGATTGCCGCGCCGGCGCTATGTGGTCGCGACGCTGGGCGCGATCATCGCGCTGGCCGCGTTCGCAGTTGCAGCGGCCTACGACCGCAGGATTGCGTTGATCTTTATCGTGGCTGCGGCAATCGCGTTTCTGCTCCTGCACCTGGTCGCGAAATTTCTGATGCTGATCGCCCGGCGGGCCCCGCGTGCGCGCTCGACCATCGTGCGGCTCGCCATCGCCAACATCTACCGGCCAGGCGCGCTCACACCGACGGTGGTGTTGTCGCTTGGTCTCGGCCTCGGGCTCCTCGTCACCGTGCTGGAGATTGACGGCAATCTGCGCCGCCAATTCACCGCCGCGCTCCCCGCGCGCGCGCCATCCTTCTATTTCGTCGATATCCAGTCCGCCGACGTCGACCGCTTCGACGCGTTCATCCATCGGCAAGCGCCTGCCGCGACGCTCGAGCGGGTACCGATGCTGCGCGGACGCATCGTGGCCGCTCGCGGAGTCATGGCGGAGGATCTCAAGCCACGGCCGGATGTTGCCTGGGTGTTGCAGAGCGACCGCGGATTTACCTACACCGACCAGGTTCCAGCCGGGTCGCGCGTCGTCGCCGGCGAATGGTGGCCGCCCGACTACCGCGGACCGCCCCTCGTTTCTTTCGACAAGCGCATCGCGGAAGGGCTCGGCCTCAAGCTCGGCGATAACATCACCGTCAACGTGCTGGGACGCGACATCACCGCGCGCATCAGCAATTTGCGCAACCTCGATTGGCAGTCGCTCGGCATCAACTTCATCATGGTGTTCTCACCCGCGACGTTTCGCGGGGCGCCGGCGATGCACCTCGCAACACTCACGTACCCGGACGGCGGGACCACTGCCGAGGAGACCGCAATGCTCGAAGCGGCATCCAACACATACCCGGCGATCACGGTCGTGCGCGTGAAGGATGCAATCGAGGCGGTCGGCGGGCTGGTCGGAAAACTCGTCATGGGGGTGCGCGGGGCAAGCGTCGTCACACTCCTCGCCGCCGCCCTGGTGTTGGGCGGCGCGCTTGCCGCCGGCCATCGTCATCGCGTTTATGACGCGGTGATTCTGAAGACCCTTGGCGCGACCCGGCGCCAGCTCATCGCCGCCTACGCGCTCGAATATCTGCTGCTTGGTCTTGCGACCGCAATCTTTGGCGTGGCAGTGGGGTCGGTCGGCGCGTGGCGCGTGGTTACCGACATCATGACGCTGCGCTACGAGTGGCTGGCCACGCCTGCGGCAGGCGCAGCGCTGGGTGCGCTGGCGGTGACGCTGTTGTGCGGGCTCGTCGGCACGTTCACGGCGCTCGGCCGCAAGCCGGCTCCATTGCTGCGCAATCTCTAGCAAGGGCCGAACCCTCACCAACGTTGCTGCAACGAGCCGCTGCGGTTTGCGACAATCGGCCACGCGTCGACTAGGTTGAATGCGCGCTCTTGTCATAAGGCGATGAGTGGGAGGCGTGATATCGTTCCCAACGATCGCGGAGCGCGCATGCCCAAGACGCGCCCGGTTCGTGCAAAGTGGGGACGACAATGGCGAATTCAGGTCAATTCGGTTTTGATCGCGACGGCCGCGCCGGCTACCAGACGGTGCCGCGTCCGGACACCGCCGTCATCGATGCTGGCCTGCGTGCCTACATGCTGCGGGTCTACAACTACATGGCGCTCGGGCTCGTCATCACCGGCGTCGCTGCGGTCGTGGTCTACATGCTGTCAGTGACCGGCGACGCGGCTGTCGCCGCCAAGATCGTGCGTGGCGGGATTGAGGGCCCGGTCCGCATCACCGGAACGACCTATCTGACGGCCGTCGGCTATGCGCTGTTCGTGAGCCCGGTCAAATGGCTGATTATTCTGTCGCCGCTCGCCTTCATCCTCGTTTTGAGCTTCGGGCTCGAGCGGATGCGGCCGGCAACCGCGCAGCTGCTGTTCTGGCTGTTTGCGGCGCTCATAGGTGTATCGCTGAGCTCAATCTTCCTCGTCTACACCCATACCTCGATCACGCGGGTGTTCTTCATCACGGCCGCGACGTTTGGAGCGCTGTCATTGTGGGGTTACACCACGAACCGGGACTTGTCGGATTTCGGCAGCTTCCTGCTGATGGGCTTGTTCGGCGTTGTGATCGCGGGCTTGGTCAACTTGCTGCTGCAGAGCTCCCTGCTGCAATGGGTGGTGTCACTCGTCGGCGTGCTGGTTTTCGCGGGCCTGACCGCGTGGGACACCCAGCGGCTCAAAAGCGAATATATCTACGGCGCCATGAACGGGGAGGTGATGGATCGCGCAGCCATCAGGGGCGCGCTCTCGCTCTACCTCGATTTCATCAATTTGTTCACGCTGCTGCTGCAGCTTCTCGGTGAGCGCGAGGAGTGACGGGGTGGTATCGGGGTTTGGGTATTCAAGTCCAAAACCCGCTGGTTAACCGCATTTAATGTGACTTTAGGCCGCCTTGAAATCGCTTCACGCCAGGCTTCCGTTCGGCTCAATCTCGCACTAGATTTCAGGCATCGGGTGTGCGCGGTTTTGGCCGCGACGCCGTCCCGGTAAACAATCCGGAACCAAAGGGGTTCTCTATGTCGGACTTCGATCGGAACTACGCGGCCCCCGCTCGCGGCGCCGGTGCGGACCGCGCGCTTGCGATCGACCAGGGCCTGCGCGCCTACATGCTCCGCGTCTACAACACCATGGCGATGGGCGTGGCGCTCACCGGCATCGTTGCCTGGGTGGCGTTTCAGGCAGCGGTGATCACGGGCCCGGCCGGCAACATCACCGGCTTGACGGCATTTGGGCAGGCAATCTTCAGCGGCCCAGCAGTGATTATTCTGGTGCTGGCAACCTTGGGGCTGGTCTTCTTCATCAGTTTCCGCATTCAGCATCTGCAAGTCGGCACAGCGCTTGCGCTGTTCCTGCTCTATGCGGGCTTGGTCGGGCTGATGTTTTCGTCGATCTTCCTTGCCTACACGGGAGCATCGATCGCCCGCACGTTTTTCATCTCTGCGGCCTCGTTCGGAGCGCTCAGCCTCTACGGCTATACGACCCGGCGGGATCTGTCGCCCATCGGCTCGTTCCTGATTATGGGCCTGTTCGGGCTGATCCTCGCGATGGTGGTGAACATCTTCCTTAAGAGCACCGGGCTCGACTTCGTGATCTCGGCGGTCGGCGTTCTCATCTTCGCCGGCATGACTGCCTGGGATACGCAGCGGATCAAGGAGATGTACGATCCGCAGGAGGATGGCACCGCAACCGGTCGCAAGGCCATCACAGGTGCGCTGCAGCTCTATCTCGACTTCATCAACCTGTTCCTGATGCTGCTGCGCTTGGTCGGCGACCGGCGCTGAACGGAGCCGAAAACACCAATCACGCCCCGGCCCCGTCGGCCGGGGCGTTTTGTTTGCGGCGTCGGTCATGACGGACATTCTGCTCCGCGCCGCGAGGCCGGGCGACATTGCGGACATCGCACACATCTACGCCCACGCGGTGCGTCATGGTACCGCGTCGTTCGAACTCGAGGCTCCCGACGCCCCGGAGATGCTGCGGCGATACCGCGCGCTGGTGGATCGCGGATACCCTTATCTGGTCGCACAGAGCGGGGGCGAGATTTTGGGTTACGCCTACGCGGCCGCTTATCGGGCACGCCCCGCTTACCGATGGACGATCGAAGATTCAATCTATGTGGCGCCGCATGCACATCGGCGCGGAGTTGGCAGCGCGCTGCTGCGCCGGCTCGTTGAGATGAGCGAGGCTCAGGGATTTCGCCAGATGATCGCCGCGATCGGCGATTCTGCCAACGTTTCGTCGATCGAGCTGCATCGCGCGCTCGGCTTCCACATGGTCGGCACGCTCGCTCACTCTGGCTTCAAGTTCGGACGCTGGCTCGACACGGTGCTCATGCAGCGATCGCTTGGCCCGGGAGCCGCGACGCCGCCGTGAATCGCGATCAGGGTGCGGTCGGCGGTAGTCTCGATGAAAAATCCGGGCTTGCCTGGCGAGCTAATTCGCCACCAGCATGAGCGAGTTATCGAGAACGCGCAAAACGCGTTCAAGCTCATGCCCGCGCCGCATGATCAGCCCGGTCGCCGAAATCACGCTGTAGGCGCCCTGTCGGCGCGCCAGACGGGGATTCTTCTCGATCCGGTAGATCGGCACTTCGGCCGTTCGGCGGAAAACCGAGAACACAGCCCGGTCCTTGAGGAAATCGATCGCATAGTCGCGCCATTCACCGGCGGCGACCATCCGGCCATATAGGCCAAGAATACGGTCGAGCTCGCGCCGGTCGAATGTGACCGCGGGTGCGAGGGACGCGACGCCTCCGCCCCGCAACGACTCGCTTGGATCAATTTCGCCGGAGAGCATACGGCGCCTCCCTTCGTAGCACTGTGTTGGGCGCGTCATGATTGCCTTGATCGCGTGTCGGGGCAAGACCGGCCTTCAACTTATTGCTCGTAACCGGACACGCCCACGGTTCAGCGACGAATCGTTAACCATTTGACACGACAGAGTGTCGCAGAAATGTTCACGCACACGTCAACGGACTCACAATTAGGCCCAATTTCCGTCAAGCACAGGTCAAGCCGGATTGCGATATTGCTGGTGTTGCCTCAGGGTCCGGCTCCGAATGCAAGTACCGGATTCCTCGCCCCCCCAGCCCCCCGGACTTGTGGGGCCGGACCCGAGAGGGCAGCGTTCCCTTTGCAATTGCTGAGATGATGAGAGCCGGTTGCCGGCCGCGGCTGCGCGTTGTGGACTGGCTGAGACGCTCAGCTTCGAACTGAGGCGGCGGAGTCTGACCGTGCTACTGCAGCGCGGTCATCGCCGCGCCGAGCATCGGTCCCGGGCGGTTCGCGGTGCCCGATTGCAGCAACACGGCCGCGGTGTCGGCGCCTTCGTTCTTGAGATCCTTGAGCGGTATGCTCCAGGAGGCCGCTGCGCCGTTCCATTCCCCAAGCTTGATCCACCGCCGAACCGCGTTGTGATACGTAATGGTGCGGCCGTGATTTTCGCCGCGCCCAATCGCGACCGGGACGGTCGACGTCACCGGGCACAGCCAGACATCGGCGTGCTCATCAGTGCCTTTGCCGGCTGGGGCATCAACCGTGAGCCGTCCGTCGGCAATCTTGATCGAAACCGGAATCGACAGGATCGGCGAACCGCGATGGCTCTGGCCGATCGCGCGCTCGATGTCGGCCTGGTCGCTGCCGAGCGCCTGGGTGGTCCCATTGACGATCACCTGCGGCGTGTACACGCCGCGTTCGCCGCGTACTTTCGAATAGGCTTTCTGGCGATTGGTATGACCGGGAAGTGCAAGCGTATCCTTCCAGCCGATGTAGTCCCAGTAATCGATCGCAAGAGTGAGCGCGATCACGTTCGGGTCGTGCGCGAGCTTGCCCAATAACGCATCGGCGGGCGGACACGACGAACAGCCCTGACTGGTGAAGAGTTCGACGACGGCGCGCGGCTCGGCTCTCGCCTCCTGAGCGACGCCCGCGAGGGTCGCCATTGCTAAAAGTGCCATGCGGCAGGCCGCCATCGCAAACTCCGTGTAGCGCGCCATCCGTTGCGGCTTCAATCAATCAAAACGGTCGTGCGCTCGGCCGGACGCAGTACAGACGCGGGCGAGCGCATCGTCATTCCTAAACAGCGGTCCGTTCACCCGCCACTCAATTCGCAGTGAGCCGCGGCCTCTTTGCGGCAATTGACCGGGCGGTCAAAGCGCCAAAACAAGGCCGCGTATCAGGCGGCCACGAGATGGCGAAGCACATACTGCAGGATTCCCCCGTTCTTGAAGTAGTCGAGCTCGTCGAGCGTATCGATCCGGCAGATCAGCGGTACACGCTTGAGACCGCCGTCGGCCGCGACGATCTCCGCCATGAGCCTCTGCCGCGGCTTGAGATCGCCGTGCAGGCCGCGGATTGTGACTTGCTCGCTGCCCTTGAGGCCAAGGGTTTGCCAGGTGGTGCCCTCCTCGAACACCAGCGGCACAACCCCCATGCCGATCAGGTTGGAGCGATGAATCCGCTCGAATGACTGCGTGATCACCGCGCGCACACCGAGCAGGATTGTCCCCTTGGCGGCCCAGTCGCGCGACGAGCCGGTGCCATATTCCTTGCCGGCGAACACCACCAGCGGGACCTTCTCGGTCTTGTAGCGCATCGCGGCTTCGAAAATCGTCATCTGCTGGCCCGACGGGTAATGGATCGTGAACCCGCCCTCGACCCCAGGTACCATCTGGTTCTTGATGCGAATGTTTCCGAACGTGCCGCGCATCATGATTTCGTGGTTGCCGCGCCGCGTGCCGAACTGGTTGAAATCGGCCGGCTTGACCCTGTGCTCGATCAGATATTGGCCGGCCGGAGAGTTCAGCTTGATGGAACCTGCCGGTGAGATGTGGTCGGTGGTGATCGAGTTGAGAAACAGGCCGAGAACGCGCGCTTCAATGATGTCGTCCACCGGCGTCGCGGCGCGATGCATGTGGACGAAGTAGGGCGGGTTCTGCACGTAGGTCGACTTGCGGTCCCAGCCATAGGTCAGGCCGCCCTTCACGGCGATCTTGCGCCAGCTCGCGTCGCCCTTGAACACATTGGCGTATTTCTTGGCGAACATCTGCTTGTTGATGCATTTGCGCATGACCGATGCGATCTCGCGGCTGGTCGGCCAGATGTCCTTGAGGAAGACCTTCTTGCCCTTCTTGTCGACGCCGAGCGGCATCTTGTTCATGTCGATCTGCATCGTCCCGGCGATCGCGTACGCGACCACCAGCGGCGGGGAGGCGAGGTAATTCGCGCGCACGTCGGGGTTGACCCGGCCCTCGAAATTCCGGTTGCCGGAGAGCACGGCGGCAGCGACCAGATTGTTATCGTTGATGGTCTTGGAGATTTCGGGCGGCAGCGGCCCGGAGTTGCCGATGCAGGTCGTGCAGCCGAAGCCAACGAGGTTGAACCCCAGCCCGTCGAGATCTTTCTGCAGGCCAGATTTTTCCAGATACTCGGCGACCACCTGCGACCCAGGCGCGAGCGAGGTCTTTACCCAGGGTTTCACCGTGAGACCTTTTTTGAGCGCATTGCGCGCGAGCAGACCCGCGCCGACCATCACGCTCGGATTCGAGGTGTTGGTGCACGACGTTATGGCGGCGATCACCACGTCGCCGTGTCCAAGGTCGTGTTTGCGCCCTTCGACGGGGAAGCGCTTGTTCGCTTCGGAGGCCTTGCCGAACTCCTTGTCCAACGCCTGCGCGAATCCGCTTGCCGCTTCCTTGAGCAATACCCGATCCTGCGGGCGCTTCGGGCCGGCGAGCGACGGCTCGATGCTGGCGAGCTCGAGCTTGAGCACGTCGGTGAACACCGGATCTGGCGTGTTCTTGGTAAGGTAAAGGCCTTGGGCCTTGGCGTAGGCCGCGACCAGCGCAACGCGGCTCTCCGGTCGGCCGGTCTCGCGCAAATAGCGGATCGTCTCTTCGTCGATTGGGAAGAAGCCGCAGGTTGCGCCGTATTCAGGCGACATATTGCCGATGGTCGCGCGATCGGCGAGCGACAGGTTTGCGAGCCCGGGACCGAAGAATTCCACGAACCGCCCGACCACGCCGCGCTTGCGCAGCATCTGCGTGACCGTGAGCACGAGATCGGTGGCGGTCACCCCTTCCTTGAGTTTGCCGGTGAGCTTCACGCCGATCACTTCGGGCAGCAGCATCGAATAGGGCTGGCCCAGCATGGCCGCTTCAGCCTCGATACCGCCGACCCCCCAGCCCAGCACAGCGAGGCCGTTGACCATGGTGGTGTGCGAGTCGGTGCCGACCAGCGTGTCCGGATAGGCGATCTCGGTGATGATTTCTTTGCCGTCGAGTTTGATCCTGCCCTTCGCGCTCCACACGGTCTGCGACAGATATTCCAGATTCACCTGGTGGCAGATTCCAGTGCCGGGCGGTACCACGCGGAAATTCTCAAACGAGTCCTGCGCCCACTTCAGGAACTGATAACGCTCCTGGTTCTGTTTGTACTCCTCCTCGACGTTTTTCTTGAAGGCCGTGTTGTTGCCGAAGAAGTTGATGATGACCGAGTGATCGATCACCAGATCCACGGAAACCAACGGGTTGATCTTCGTGGGATCGCCGCCGAGATTCTTCATGGCGTCCCGCATCGCCGCGAGATCGACGACCGCCGGCACCCCGGTGAAATCCTGCATCAGGACGCGCGCCGGCCGGAAGGCGATCTCGCGGTCGGAGGTCTTGGTCTTGAGCCACTGCGCGACCGCCTGGATGTCTTGCTTGGTGATGGTGCGCCCGTCCTCATGCCGCAGCAGGTTCTCGAGCAGGACCTTCATGGAGAACGGCAGCCGCGATATGCCCTTCAGCCCGCCTTTTTCGGCGGCTGGGAGGCTGTAGTAGGCGTAAGTTTTGTTACCGACCTCGAGTGTGCGGGCACATTTGAAGCTGTCGAGCGAGCTCATGACTGGGTCCTGTCCGGCTTGCAGGCGCCGGTGCGACGGTATGATGTTGCGGGAGAGGCCTGGGATCCCATCGATCCCACCTGATGAAACGCTGGAAACCACGATTTGTGTTAACTCGTGGGGTTTATAAGAGGTTTTTCGGTGCTCTGCCACTCCAACAATCGTTGTTTTGATCGCAGACCGCAGTTTTTGGTTGCGGCTTTGCCTCGAGTTTTTCCTCGATCAGCAGCGACCGCGGGCACCACGGCGTGATGATGCTGTCCGGTACCAATCTCGCCTGCATTCGGGGCGGCCTTCCGATCTTTCAGGATGTCAACTTCGCCATCGGGGCAGGCCAAGCCCTGCTGGTTACGGGCCCCAACGGCTCCGGCAAGACCACGCTCCTGCGCCTGATCGCAGGGCTCATTCGCCCGGCCAAAGGCCATGTCACGCTCGCGGGATTGGACCCGGAGGCGAGCATCGGGGAAGAGGCGCACTATCTCGCCCACCAAGACGCGTTCAAGCCCTCCCTGACAGTTGCCGAGAACCTGCGGTTCTGGAACGGGTTTTTGGGCCGAGCCGCGCCACTTGAGGCCGCGCTCGCGGCGGTCCGGCTCGACAGCCTCGCCGGGCTGCCGGCCGCCTACCTGTCCGCCGGTCAGCGCCGCAGGCTGTCGCTTGCACGGCTTCTGGCGGTGCACCGCCCGATCTGGCTCTTGGATGAGCCAACCACTGCGCTTGACGCGGCCGGCCAGGCCCTGCTCGCCCAGATCATGCGGGATCACCTGGCGTCCGGGGGCATCATCGTGGGCGCTACGCACGGGCCGTTGGATGTCGGCGAGGCGGCGGTACAGGAGCTCCGATTAGGGGTCCAATCGCCATCCAAGGCAGAGCCCGCTTCGCGAAGTTCCGACCCGGGGAACGGCACGATTACCCCAATCGCAGCGCGATCCGAGCCCGGATCTCATCCTGAGGAAGCTCTCTCCCCAGCAGGAGACAGAGGTGAAGACGCCACGCTCATCCAGTCACTCTCTGCCATGCTGGTTCGCGACATGACCATAGCGTTGCGGATCGGCGGCGGAGCGCTGATGGGCGTGCTGTTCTTTCTGGCGGTTGTCACACTGATCCCGTTCGCGCTCGGCCCGGACCTCGCATTGCTGCGCCGGGTCGGGCCAGCAGTGCTTTGGCTTGGGGCGCTGCTTGCGTCGCTGCTTGCCCTTGATCGCCTACTGGCTGTCGATCAGGACGATGGCTCGCTCGATCTGATCGTCACCAACCGCGCGCCGCTCGAACTCGTGGTAGGGGCGAAAGCCGTCGCTCACTGGCTCACCACCGGGCTGCCGCTGGTCGCTGCTTCGCCGTTGTTTGGCGTGCTGCTCAACCTCGAGCCCGCGTCGATCGGCGCATCGGCGCTCACGCTGTTGGTCGGCACCCCGGCGCTGACCTTTATTGGGTTGATCGGTGCCGCGCTGGCGGTGGCGTTGCGTCGCGGCGGGATTCTCCTGCCGGTCCTGGTATTGCCGCTTACAATCCCGGTGCTGATCTTCGGCGTGTCGGCTGCGAATGCGGCGTTAGGCGGGCCGGTTTCCTTCGGGACGCCGTTCACAATTCTGTGCGCCCTCACGCTGATCAGCCTCGTGGTTGGCCCGTTCGCCGCCGCGGCGACGTTGCGCCACATGGATTAGCCGATTGCGAGCGCGCGCATGATCGTCCAAGAAAGGCCGGTGGCTCTGGTCCAACTCGCCAATCCGTCGCGCTTCCTCGCCTTCGTCGGGCGCGTTCTGCCGTGGCTCGTGCTCGCAACGCTGATTGCATTCGCCGTCGGCATCGTCCTCGTGTTGATGGCGCCGGACGACTATCAGCAGGGCGCGACGGTGAAGATCATGTTCGTGCATGTGCCGGCGGCCTGGCTCGCGAGCTTGATCTGGGCCGTGATGAGCGTCGCGGCGCTCGGGACCCTGGTCTGGCGCCACCCGCTTGCCGATGTTGCGGCCAAGACCGCCGCGCCGATCGGCGCCGCCTTCACGTTCCTGTGCCTGTTCGCTGGTTCCATGTGGGGCCGGCCGATGTGGGGCACCTATTGGGTATGGGATGCGCGACTGACCTCGGTGCTGGTGATGTTCCTGATGTATCTCGGCCTGATTGCGCTCTGGAACACGGTCGAAGATCCGACGCGCGCCGGGCGGGCCGCCGCGATCCTGACGCTGGTCGGCGCGATCGACCTTCCAATCATCAAGTTCTCGGTCGACTGGTGGAACACGCTGCACCAGGGCACCTCGGTCTTTCGCCTGGCCGGACCCAGCATTTATCCCACGATCCTGGCGCCACTCCTGGTGATGGCGTTCGCCTTCACGCTTCTGTTTGTCACGCTGCATCTCGCCGCCATGCGCAACGAAATTCTGCGTCGGCGCGTGCGCACACTCCGTCTCTTGCAGGCGCAGGGAGCGTAGCGTGGGGCTTCCGGCGCATGCCGCGTTCATCATCGCGGCGTATGGGGCAACGGTTCTTGTGGTAATGGGGCTCATCGCCTGGGTGGCCACGGATTACCGCACGCAAAAGCGCGTGCTCGCGGACCTCGACGCCCGCGGGCTCGGGCGCAAGACGGGCTAGATCGTGGATAAGCGACGGTTGGTCGTACTCGTGCCGCTGGTGGCTTTCCTGGGCCTCGCAGCGCTGCTGTTCATGCGGCTTGGCGCCGGCGATCCTTCGCAATTGCCGTCCGCCCTCATCGGCCAGCCGGCGCCGTCCGTCGACCTGCCGCCGGTTCAAGGGCTCACCCGCGACGGCGCACCGGTGCCGGGCCTCGCGAGCGCCGACTTCGCCGGCAAGGTCACGCTGGTGAACGTGTGGGCATCCTGGTGCGTGCCGTGTCACGACGAGGCCCCGCTCTTGCTGCAGCTCGCTTCCGATCCCCGCATCCGCGTCGCCGGCATCAACTACAAGGATCAGCCCGAGAATGCGCGGCGCTTTCTCGGCCGTTACGGCAATCCGTTCGCCGCCTCGGGCGCCGACCCTACCGGCCGTGCCGCGATCGAATGGGGCGTCTACGGCGTACCTGAGACGTTCGTGGTCGGCCGCGACGGCAAGATCGCCTACAAACTGGTTGGTCCGATTACGCCGGAGAATTTGCAGGATGCGTTGCGGCCGGCGATCGAAAAGGCGCTCGGCACCAGTTGAACGCGGCGACCGGGAACACAAGGACCGAGAGCATGGCTGCACGCGCTCACAGGCCCCGACAAGCCCGCAATGCGTCGGCGCCGAAACCACGGCAGACCCAGGATGAGCGGCGCCGCAAAACCAGGGAGCGCGTCCTCAACGCCGCCCTCGATATTTTGGCCGAGGATGGCTACGCCCGCCTGACCACCACGGCGGTCGCGGCCCGCGCCGGCGTTTCGCGCGGCGCGCAGGAAAACTATTTCCGCACCAAGACCGATCTGATTGCTGCCGCGACCGCCTACGCCATGGATGCGGCCACGCAGCAGGCGGCGATATCGGCCAAGGAGGCAGGCGCGTCCGGCGACCCACTCAAAGCCTTTTTGGCCGACGGCCGGGCGTTTTTTGTCAGCCGCACCTATCGGGCCATGATCGAGCTTGCACTCGCCGGCCGCAGCGAGCGGGCGCTGTCGCGTATCCACCGTGACGCGTTCGTGAAATTTCGCAAGGATCTCGACAAGGTGTGGATTGGCACGTTGTGCGATGCCGGCTTTGCTCGCCCGCTGGTCGAGGAGTTCGTCGAGCTTAGCGTCTACCTGCTACGCGGGATGGCACTGACCGAGCTGATCTTGCCGCAACGCCTGACGCCGGTCGTGCTGATGCGAAAATGGAATGCACTTGCCGCCCCGTTGCTGGTCGCCTCCCGTTCACGCGGCAAGAAATAAGCAGGACTGCTGATTATTGCGTCGAAGAGCATTCGGCGCTATGCTGGCCGGCAAGTCGGTCAGCCGCAATAATCGGGAGGGACCCTGCATGAGCGCCGCCAACCGCATTCTCACCACGCATGTGGGCAGCCTCGCGCGCCCGGCGCGGCTTCTCGATTACATTGCCGCGATCGAGCGTGGGGTTGCGGTGAACGACGACGCTTTCAACGCTTGCCTCAAGGAGGCGGTGGCGGAGGTCGTCGGGCAGCAGGCCAAGGCCGGCGTCGATATCGTCAGCGACGGCGAGTTCGGCAAGTTCCGCACCTGGTCGGCCTATGTGCTGGAGCGGCTCGGCGGGATCGAGGAGCGCGAGGTTGCGTCCGCCACCGGTGCCGGCAAGGATCAGCGAACTTTTCCGGAGTTCTACGCCCAGTACTTCCACACGCAGAATTTGCCCAAGCGCGGCGTTATCGCGGCGATTGGACCGCTGACCTACAAGGGCCAGCCTGCGATTGCACGCGACATCAACAACCTCAAAGCAGCGCTCGGTCGGGCGAACGTGACCGCCGGATTCCTCCCGGTGGTGGCGCCCGCGAGCGCGGTGCCGCGCCACCAGAACGAATTCTACAAGAACGACGAGGAGTTCTTCTTTGCGCTCGCCGACGCGCTGCGCGAGGAATACGCCGCCATCATCAATGCCGGACTCTATCTGCAGGTAGACGACGCGTTCCTACCCTACATGTACGACGTGGCATTCGCGGATCAGCCGATCGAGAATTTCCGCAAATGGGCGACGTTGCGCATCGATGCGCTCAACCATGCGCTGCGCGGATTGCCTGAGGAGAAGATCCGCTATCACATCTGCTGGGGCAGCTTTAACACGCCGCACACGACCGACGTCCCGCTGCGCGACATCGTCGATCTGGTGTTGCGCGTGAAGGCGGGCGCCTATTGCCTGGAGATGGCCAACCCGCGTCACGAGCACGAGTGGCGGGTGTGGGAAGCCGCCAAATTGCCGGCGGGCCGCAAGCTCATCCCGGGTGTGGTTGGGCATGCCACCAACATCGTGGAGCATCCTGAACTGGTGGCGGAGCGGATCGTGCGGCTCGCGAAACTCGTCGGCCGCGACAACGTCATCGCGGGAACCGACTGCGGGTTTGCGCAGGCGCCGTTCACCAACCGGGTGCATCCTTCGATCATCTGGGCCAAGCTCGCCGCGCTCGCCGAAGGCGCACGGATGGCAACCAAAGAGCTTTGGGGCAAGTAGGCCGGTTTCTCGACGGCGGCGCTCCCCCGTAACGAAGGGGAAACGCGCTCCGCGCGGCGTGCGCTTTAGTATTTGTGGCTGATCGGCAGTTCCTCGGCCGGGAACAGCGTGATCACGCGGCATCCTTTGTCGGTGACTACCACCTCTTCCTCGATGCGCGCCGCCGAATAGCCGTCAGTCGCCGGACAGTAGGTTTCGAGCGCAAACACCATGCCTTCCTTGATCTCGGTCGGATGCGTCAGCGAGATCACGCGCGAGATGATCGGACGCTCGTGCAGCGCAAGGCCGAGGCCGTGGCCGAACTGCAGCCCGAACGCCGACATTTCATCCGGGAAGCCGAATTCCTCCGCCTTCGGCCAGACACTGCACACCTTGTCGGTCGAGACGCCGGGCTTGATCAGCGCGATCGCCCTATCCAGCCACTCGCGCGCCTTCTTGTAGGCGTCGTGCTGGACCGGCGTGGCGCGCCCGACGTTGAACGTGCGGTAGTAACAGGTGCGATAGCCCATGAACGACTGCAGGATATCGAAGAACGCCTGATCGCCCGGCCGCACCATGCGGTCGGTGAAGTTGTGCGGATGCGGGTTGCAGCGCTCGCCCGAGATGGCGTTGATGGCCTCCACGTCGTCGGAGCCGTTGCGATAGAGGAACTCGTTCACCTTGGCGACGATGTCGTTCTCGCGCACGCCCGGCTTGAGTTCCTCGTGGATCAAATGGTAGGCGCCGTCCACCATGGCGGCGGCGCGGTTGAGCAGCGCGATCTCGTCGGCCGATTTGATCTCGCGCGCTTCCAGCATGACCTGCTGGCCGTCGGCGACCTTCAGGCCGGCCTTCTCCAACTCGAACATCATCGGCGGCTCGATGATGTCGACACCGATTGGCATGTCGGCGACGCCGGCTTCGCGGATCAGCGAAGCGATTTCCTCGGCGTGGCGCTTCATCAACCCGAACGCGGGGTTGACGGTGCCGCGCAGTCCGATCAGGCCGGCCTTGCAATTCTCCGGCGCCAGCCAGGGCGTATAGAGCTTGTGATGCACGGCGGCCGAGCCGAAGTCCCACAGGATCGGTTCGCCGGTTCGCGTCAGCAGCGCCCAGCGCGAAAGCTTGTCGCGCTCCCATTCGCCGATCTTGGTCGAGGTGATGTAGCGGATATTGTTGACGTCGAACACGAGCAGCGCGCCGAGATCGGAGTTTTCCAGCGCCTGCTTGACGCGCGAGAGCCGGTAGCGGTGCAGGCGGCGATAGTCGACGCGCTCTTCGAAATCGACCCCCATGATGCCGAGCGCAGGCAAGGCACGGCCCCAATTGAAGCGCGGGTTGATGTCCTCGGCGCGGATTTCGTGGGCTTTCTGTTCCATGGCGTGTCCCCTGAGTTTCCAGCGTAGGGCGGATTGATCTGGCCGGATTATACTCTTTGTCCGAGGACCCAGAGTACCTAAGCCGCAGTTTTCTTCCCCCACAGCCGCGCGGAGGCCAGATCCGCCCCCTCGCGCAGCGCGCGGAGCTTGAGCCATACCGCCGGCTCGATCACCCATTCGCGATTGGTGAAGGTGCCGAACCCGCAATCGGTGGAAGCGATTACACGTTCGCGTTCGCCGACCGCGGCGACCGCGTCTTCAATCCGGCGCGCCACCACCTGCGGGTGCTCGACGAAATTGCTCGTGGTCTCGATCACGCCCGGAATGAGCAGCATGTGCGCGGGCAACGGATGCTGGCGGAACGCCGCGTATTCGTGCGCGTGGCGTGGATTGGAGAATTCGATCGACAGCGCGCCCACATTGGCTTGGTAGAGCGCCGGCAGAATGTTGGCGAGCGGCACATCGTAGATGTGCGGGCCTTCCCAGTTGCCGTAGCAGACGTGCAGCCGGACGCGCTCGCGCGGGATGCCCTCGATGCCCTTGTTGATCGCCGCGACCTGCAGCTCGCAGGCTTTGATGAAATCGCGGTCCGAGAGATCGCGATGCATCATGGTGCGGTCCATGGCGAGATCGGGCGCGTCGATCTGCAGCACGAGCCCGGCCTGGTGGATTGCTTGATATTCTTTCGACATCTCGCGCGCGATCGCGTTGAGGTAGGCTTCGTGCGAGTTGTAGTAGGCGTTGAGCATCGTCGACGAGATGATGCCGGGCGAAGCCGCCGTCATGAACGGCTCGGAAAATGCACCGGATGCGATCGCCTTGAAGCGCGCGATCTCGCCGTCGATGTCCTTGGTGTTTTTGTAGTGAATCTCGGCTTGGGCCTCGGGCGCGTTCTGTTGCTTGCTCACCAGCGGAAACCGCCGCATCAGCATCGCCACCAATTCGGGAAATTCCTCAAACTCGCGCCCGCGCCGCCGTTTCGATACGCCGGCAAACCCGGTCATGCGTTGCGGCACGTAGGTCTGAAAACCGACGCGCTGCTGCTCGCCGTCGTTGCCGATATCGATCCCGGCTTTTTTCTGCTGCTCGACCACATGGCGCACCGCCTTGTCCATCTCGGACGTCATCTCGGCGGCATCGAAAGTCTCGCTCGCTTCGCGCCGGACCAGAAGATCGGATAGTTTTTCGTTGCGGGGCAGGCTGCCGACGTGGGTGGTCAGAATGCGATCCCGGCTGGTGATCATGGGGGCTCCGAGCGCGTGGGTGCTGGCGGGACCAGTGCCGCCGATTTGAAGTTCCTACAGCCGTTGTCGCAAGCTCGTACGGGAACTTCAAATCGAAAAGCGGCACTAGAATTGTCTACTTGCTCGTGCCCCTTTGCTTTCGAAGTTCGCGCCAGCGGGTGCCGCCATGTTTCACGAACTTCGGAAGCGGGGCACTAGCCATCCTAGCGGGATTTGACGCGCGACGCAGCATGCCGGGCCGGCATCGGGTCGATAACCCGATTGCAGACGCCTTTTGGGCGCCGCTCGCGGCGCCACAGGCGGGTTAGAACGCTGGCCGACCGGCCGGCCTTACTTCTGCTTGAGCACGTGCACGCCGAAATACTCGTTGGCGTCGGTGTAGACCGCGACCGGCGCCCAGCCGGCGCCGCGCACGAGTGCGTTGAACGACTTGATCGTGAACTTGTAGCTGTTTTCGGTGTGGATCGTCTCGCCGGCGCGAAATTCGAATGTCTTGCCGGCCACATGCGCCTTCTGGCGCCTGCGGCTCGCGAGATAAACCTCGATGCGGCCCCGTTCGCGATTATAGCAGGCGTGATGCTCGAACGCGTTGAGATCGAAATCGGCGCCCAGTTCGCGATTGATCCGCGCCAGTAGATTGAGATTGAACTTGGCGGTCACGCCGGCCCTGTCATTATAGGCCGCGTGCAGCACGTTCTGGTCCTTGGCGAAATCGGCGCCGGTGATGAGCAAAGCGTCTTTTCCCAGAATACGCCCGGCCTGCCTGAGCAGATCGGTCGCTTCATGCGGCTCGAAATTGCCGATGGTCGAGCCGGGGAAAAACCCGACGCAAGGACGCCCGCGCAATGCCGCCGGCAGCTCGAACGGCTTGGTGAAGTCGGTCGCGACCGGATAAACCGCGACCCTCGGAATATCGCGTTCAAGCTTAGCGGCCTCGCTGCCGAGAAATTCGGCGCTAATGTCGACCGGAACGTAGGCGCTGATCTGCGGCGCGGCCTCGAGCAAAATCTTTGCCTTGGTGGCGGAGCCCGCGCCGAGCTCGACCAGCGCTGCGTCCCGGGGGATGAGCGCCGCGATCGCGGGCGCGTTGTCGCGCAAGATCTTGAGTTCGGTGCGCGTCAGATAATATTCGGGAAGCCGCGTAATCTCTTCGAATAATTGCGACCCGGTTTCATCGTAGAAGTATTTCGGCAGCAGCTGTTTCGGGTTGGCGGACAGTCCCGTAACCACGTCGGCGGCGAATAACTCAGTCGCTTGGTCGCGTAGCGCGGGACGCAGGGCTCGCACGGTCATTTTTTGGTTCTCGTTAGTGTTGGGGTTTCGGGCCGCGTTAAGTGGGAAATTCAGCCAGACGCACGCCGGTAAATTGCCACCGCGCCGGCGGATAGAAGAAATTTCGGTAGCTCATGTGGGAATGGCCGGGAGGCGTCGCAAGCGAGGACCCGCGCAACACCATCTGGTTGACCATGAACTTGCCGTTGTACTCGCCGATTGCGCCGGCAGGCGCCTCATAACCGGGATATGGCAGATATGCGCTGCGCGTCCATTGCCACACGATTCCAAAGGCATCGCCGAGTTCACCGGCCCTGGTAGCGACCTCCCACTCGACCTCGCTCGGCAGATGTTTTCCGACGAAGCGCGCAAACGCGTCGGCCTCGTAATAGTTGATGTGACAAACCGGCGCGGCCGGATCAACCGGTTGAAGTCCTGCGAGGGTTACGGAAAACCATTCACCGTCGATCTCGCGCCAATAACCGGGCGCGGTCCAACCCTCGGCTTCCAGCGTCGCCCAGCCGTCAGAAAGCCAGAGCGACGGCGTCGCGTAACCGCCCTCGCGCATGAACGCGAGCCAGTCCGCATTGGTCACGAGCGCGCGCGCGATCCGCACCGGCCCAACCAACGCGCGGTGCGCGGGGCGCTCGTTGTCGAAAAAAAAGCCAACACCGTCGTGTCCGATGGTGTGGATGCCTTCAATTAGCTCGGCAAAGCCTGCGCGCCGTTCGGTGACAGGCGGCCGCCAACCTGGATCGTAGGCGGGCGCGATCGGATTCTGCGCAAACGCGTGCAGAATGTCGGTGATCAGCAATTCCTGGTGTTGTTGTTCGTGGTTGAGGCCGAGTTCGATCAGTGCGGTGACCGTTGACAGTGACGCTGTGCCAACGTCGGCGAGCAGGCGCTCAACCGCAGCATCGACATGTTGTCGGTAGGCCGCAATCCGGTCGGCGCTCGGGCGCGTCAGCAACCCGCGCTTGGGCCGCGCGTGACGCGGGCCGGCCGCGACGTAGTAGGAATTGAACAAGAACGCAAAATCGTCGTCGAAGATTTGATAATTCTTGAGATGCGGCACCAGCACAAATTGCTCGAAGAACCAGGTCGTGTGCGCGCGGTGCCATTTGGTCGGACTGGCATCCGCCATGGACTGGACGATCTGATCCTCGGCCGAAAGCAGCGCCGAGCGACGTTCGGTCTCGGTGCGCACGGCGCGAAACGCCGTGCGCCAACGGGTGCGTTCGTCGGGGATGGGAACAGACGCAGATGTGGTGATGTGCTGGCGGGCGGCCGTGCCACTCATGATCAGCTCCCCGGGCTAGTGCCGCCGATTTGAAGTTCCTGCAGCAGTTACGGCAGGTCGTGCAACTTCAAATGAAAGTGGCCCTAGCATCATGTACTCGGCACGTCGATAAGGCGATGCGGAAGTTCGGCTCCACCGCAGTGGAACACAGGGCAGGCCCGAAGGCGAGGCTTACGGTGCCTCAATACTCCGTGAGAACCCCATCCGACCCCTAACGCGCGAGACCCGAATTCGATCCATTGTCTTTTTTGGCGAGGTACCGCCCGACCACGCTACTCCGCGGCGGCGCGGGCCGGCTGCTTATGGGCCGAAACGATGTAATCCATCGCGGCCTGCACACCGCCCTTGCGGAACGGCACGCCGGCGAGCGCGAGCGACATCTCGGTGGCTGCCAATGCCCCCACGATGGTGAGGTCGTTAGTGTCGCCGAGGTGGCCGATACGGAAGAACTTGCCAGCGAATTTGCCGAAGCTCATCCCATAGGAAATGTCGAAGGTTGCGAGCGCCAGGTTGCGGAACGCATCGGCATCGTGCCCCTCCGGCATCAGCACCGCCGTGATGGTCGGTGAATAATAGGCCGGGTCGCGGCATAGGATTTCGAGCCCCCAAGCGCGCACCGCGCGCCGGGTTGCCTCGGCAAACCGGTCGTGGCGGGCAAACACGTTTTCCAGACCCTCTTCATGCAGCATGTCGATCGCGGTCACCAGCCCATGCAACATGTTGGTGGCCGGCGTGTAGGGAAAGATGCTCAACTTGTTGGCGGCGATCATGTCGTCCCAGGAGAAGAACGATCTTGGCAGCTTGGCGTTCTTGCTGGCGGCGAGCGCCTTGTTGCTCACCGCGTTGAACGACATGCCGGGCGGCAGCATCAGCCCTTTTTGCGCACCGCCGACGGTGACGTCGACCCCCCATTCATCATGGCGATAGTCGGTCGATGCCAGCGAGGAGATGGTATCCACCATGAACAGCGCCGGATGGCCGGCACGGTCGATCGCCTTGCGAATCTCGGCGATCGGCGAGAGGCAGCCGGTGGCCGTTTCGTTGTGCAGCACGCACACCGCCTTGATCTGGTGCGCCTTGTCGTCCTTGAGCTTGGCCTCGATCACCGCGGGCTCCGCGCCGATCCGCCAGTCGGTCGGAATGAACTCCGGCTTGAGGCCGAGGCTTTCCGCCATCCGCTTCCACAACGTCGCGAACTGGCCGGTTTCGACCATGAGCACCCGATCGCCCGGCGACAGGGTGTTGACCAGCGCGGCTTCCCAGGCGCCGGTGCCGGTCGCCGTGTAAATGATGACCGGATTGGTGGTCTTGAAGATCGTCTTGATGCCGTCGAGCGCGCGCCGCGCGAGCTTGGCGAACTCGGGTCCGCGATGATCGATCAGCGCGGTATCCATCGCGCGTAGAATTCGATCCGGGACGGGAGTAGGCCCCGGGATCTGCAGGAAATGACGGCCGGCGGTGCGCGAAGCGTTTTTTGACATGAGTGAACGTCCAGACAATGGGGAACGCGTCGTCCCGATCGCAAATGCGTCGGGTCGAAACTTGCCGTCATGAATGACGAATGCGACAGTCAGTCAAGCCTCTTACAGTGGGCTTTAGCCCACGGGAAAGTCCAAGGATTTCAACATGGCGGTGACTATTGCGCCGGGCCTCGAACGCCGGCTCAAGGCCGAAATCACCGGCGACGTGTTGTTTTCGAGATTCGACCGCGGCCGTTACGCAACGGACGCGTCGCACTATCAGGTGATGCCGGTCGGTGTCGTTGTGCCGCGCTCGATGGCCGACGCCGAGCGCGCAATCGCGCTCGCGCAACAGGAGGGCATCAGCGTCTTGCCGCGTGGTGGCGGGACCTCGCAGGCGGGTCAGACCGTCAACAGCTCGCTCGTCATTGATTGCTCCAGAAACCTCAATCGCGTCCTCGACCTCGACGTCGCGGGACGGCGCTGCGTGGTCGAGCCCGGCATGGTGCTTGACGAACTCAACCGCGAGCTCAAGCCGCATGGCCTCTGGTTCCCGGTCGACATTTCGACCGCGTCGCGCGCGACCATCGGTGGCATGGTCGGCAACAACTCGTGTGGCGCCCGCTCGCTGCGCTACGGCAACACCCGCGAGAACGTGCTGTCGATCGACGCCATGCTGGCCGACGGCACGGCGGCGCACTTCGGTCCGGTGGCGAATGATCTATCCGACGCGCCGGCAGCGCTGCGGCCTCTCGCCGCCGACTTGCTGGCGATCGGGGCGCGTGAGGCCGACGAAGTCGCGGCGCGGTTTCCGCGCGTGCAGCGGCGTGTTGGCGGTTACAATCTCGACGCCCTGGTCCCGACCCGCAACGACCTCAATCTCGCGCACATCCTCGTCGGCTCGGAAGGCACGCTCGCATTCTCAACGCGCATCGAGCTCAAGCTTTCGCCGCTGCTGGGCCGGCGTGCCCTCGGCGCGTGTCACTTCGGAAGTTTCCACGCTGCCATGGAAGCGGCCCAGCACATCGTCAAGCTCAACCCGATCGCGGTTGAGCTCGTCGACGAGACCATGATCGAGCTTGCGCGCGATATCGCGCTGTTTCGTCCGACCATCGCGGCGTTTGTGCGGGGGGATCCGGCGGCCGTGCTGCTGGTGGAGTTCGCCGAACCAGAGTGGGATGAGAATCTGCGCAGGCTGGCACAACTGCGCGATCTGATCGGCGACCTCGGCTTTGCCTGGAACCGGCCGGGCGCGCATCGCGGCGGCGTCGTCGACGTGCTCGACCCCAAGCTGCAGTCGGCGATCACCGAGGTTCGCACGGCCGGCCTCAACATCATGATGTCGATGAAGGAGGAGGGCAAACCGGTTTCCTTCGTCGAGGATTGCGCGGTGCCGCTCGAGCATTTGGCCGATTATACGCAGCGTCTCACCGACGTGTTCGAGCAGCACGGCACCCGGGGCACTTGGTATGCGCACGCGTCGGTCGGCTGTCTGCACGTCCGGCCGGTGCTCAATCTTCGGCTCGAGAAGGACGTGAAAGCGATGCGCGCCATCGCGGAAGCGGCGTTCGCATTCGTGCGTGAATACAAGGGATCGCATTCGGGCGAGCACGGCGACGGCATCGTACGCTCCGAGTTTCATCAGGCGATGTTCGGTCCGCGGTTGGTGCGCGCATTCGAAGCCGTGAAGGATCGTTTCGATCCGGCCGGAGTGTTCAATCCCGGCAAGATCGTGCGGGCGCCGAAGTTCGATGATCGCAGCTATCTGCGCTATGCCCCCGATTATCACGGCGAGGCGATCGCGACGCGGCTCGACTGGTCCGCCTATCCGGGAACTGGCGGCGGTTTCCAGGGCGCCGTCGAGATGTGCAACAACAACGGCGCCTGCCGCGCGCTCGCCGGCGGCGTCATGTGTCCGAGCTTTCGCGTCACCGGCGAAGAGAAGGACGTGACGCGCGGGCGAGCTAACACCCTCCGACTCGCGGTCACCGGTCAACTCGGCCCCGACGCGCTCACGTCGGACGCGATGGCCGAAACACTGAAGCTTTGCGTCTCCTGCAAGGCATGCCGGCGCGAGTGTCCGACCGGCGTCGACATGGCGCGCATGAAGATCGAAGTGCTGGCGACCCGGGCCGAACAGCACGGGCTCTCGCTGCGCGATCGGCTGGTCGCGTATCTGCCACGATACGCGCGCTACGCGGCGCATCTGTCGTGGCTCTTGAACTTGCGCGATACTGTTCCCGGTGCGGCGAAGCTGTCCGAGGCGACGACCGGATTCAGTGCGCGGCGAAGTCTGCCGCGCTGGCGCTCGGATTGGTTTCGCGATCCAGACGATCGAGACGTCGACGCCGGGCACAAGGTCGGGCAGGGCGGCAAGGAAGTTGTCGTGTTCGCCGACACGTTCAATCGGTATTTCGAGCGCGAGAATCTCGATGCGGCGCTCGGCGTGCTGCGGGCGGCGGGCTATCGGATACATGTCGCAGCGCCGCGTGACGGCTCCCGGCCGCTCTGCTGTGGCCGCACGTTTCTCGCCGTCGGCAAACTCGATGAAGCGCGCCGCGAAGCCGAGCGGGTACTCGCAGCGGTCAAGCGGTTCGTCGATCGCGGCATCCCCGTGGTCGGGCTCGAGCCGAGCTGCATGCTCGGCTTCCGCGACGAGATTCCGGCCCTGGTCAAGAACGATGCCGCACGTCGTCTCGCCCGGCATGCGGTGCTATTCGAAGAATTTCTCGCAACCGAGTCCCAGGCTGGAAGACTTGATCTGCCGCTGGCTCCGATCGCACCGCGTGCGCTGCTGCATGGCCACTGCCATCAGAAATCCTTCGACACGATGGGCGCAGTCGAGACCGTGCTGCGGCTTGTGCCGGGGCTGGAGGTCGAGACCATCGAGTCGAGCTGCTGCGGCATGGCCGGCAGCTTTGGCTTTAACGCCGACACGATCGACATCTCGCTTGCCATGGGCGAGCTGACGCTGCTGCCAGCCGTCCGCAAGGCGCCCGATGATGCCATCATCGTGGCGGACGGCACCTCGTGCCGGCACCAAATACATGACGGCGCGAGACGGCAGGCCCTGCATGTCGCACAGGTGCTGAACCAAAGCATCGCCGCGCGCTTGAATGCGGATGGCCAATGTGATCGCCCCCGCATCGCAAATCCGAACTAGGTCGTTCCCATCAGGAAATCAAAGTCGCAGCCTTTGTCTGCCTGGGTGACGCGCTCTACATAGAGCCGGGTGTATCCCCGCGCGGGCTTTTGCGGTGCTTTCCAGGTCGTGCGCCGACGCGCCAGCTCGGCATCATCGACAAGCAGGTCGAGCGTGCGTGCCGGCGCATCGAGCCGAATCGCGTCCCCGTCGCGCACCAGCGCGAGCGGGCCGCCGGCGGCCGCCTCGGGCGCGACGTGCAGCACGACCGTCCCGAACGCGGTACCACTCATGCGAGCGTCGGAGATGCGCACCATGTCGGTTACTCCCTTGGAGCCGAGCTGCTTGGGAATCGGCAACGCGCCGGCTTCCGGCATTCCGGGCGCGCCGATCGGGCCGGCGTTGCGCAACACCAGACAGTGGTCGGGCGTCACCGCGAGCGTCGGATCATCGATGCGGTTGGCGAGATCTTCGAGCGAGTCGAAAACGAGCGCCGGGCCCTGATGGGTGGTGAGATTTGCAGTCGCCGACGCAAGCTTGATGGCGGCGCCGTTCGGCGCGAGGTTGCCGGTCAGAATCGCAATCGCTTCGCGGGCGAAGATCGGCCGGTCGAGTGGCCGGATGACTTCGTCGTCCGTATAGGTCGGCCAGCGTGCGACAATTTCGGCGAGCGTTTCGCCGCTGACGCTAGAGGCCGACAAGTCGAGCTTGTCGCGCAGCCGCCGCCACAACGCCGGCACGCCGCCGCCGGCGTGGAAATCCTCGATGAAATATGCGCCGGCCGGCTTGAGGTTGACCAGCACCGGGACCTCGCGCCCGATGCGGTCAAATTCGGCGAGATCGTAGGCGATCCCGGCGCGGCCCGCGATGGCGGCGAGATGCACGAGGGCGTTGGTCGATCCACTGGTCGCCTGCAGGACGACCGACGCGTTGCGCAGCGCAGCTGGAGTGAGAATGTCGCGCGGCCGCGGCCCGCCGGCGACCGCCATCGCGGCGGCGCGTGTTCCGGTTGCCTCAGCGAGGCGGGTGCGATCTGACGACACCGCGGGTGCGGTAGCGGCGCCCGGCAACGTGAAGCCAAGCGTCTCGGTGAGGCAGGCCATGGTCGAGGCGGTGCCCATCACCATGCAGGTGCCAGCAGTCGGCATCAGCTGGTCATGGGCGCGATCAAGACTTTGCGCATCGAGCGCCCCGGCCCGGTAGGCGGCCCACAGTCTTCGGCAATCAGTGCAGGCGCCGAGCCTGGCTCCCTCGTGCCGGCCTGCGAGCATCGACCCGACCGGCAGCACGATCGCCGGCATATTGGCGCTGACCGCGCCCATGAGTTCTGCCGGGATCGTCTTGTCGCAGCCGCCGATCAACACCACCGCGTCGAGTGGCAGCGCGCGCAACATTTCCTCGACGTCCATCGCCATCAGGTTGCGCAGCAGCATCGAGGTCGGGAACGTGAAGGCTTCGTGCAGCGAAATAGTCGGGAACACAAACGGCAGCGCGCCGGCCATGCGCACACCGCGCGCCACCGCCTCGGCGAGACGCGCAGCCGTCGCATGGCATGGATTGAAGTCGGATGCCGTCGACAGCACACCGACGATCGGCCGTTCCAACGCGTCGTCGGTAAAACCCGCGCCCTTCAGGAATCCGCGGCGCAGAAACAGCGCGAACTCTTCATCGCCATATTGGGCAAGCCTCGAGCGCAAGCCTTTTTTCATTAACGTTTCCCCAGCAACCGCAGCCGATAACAATCAATTGCTCAAACAATGCGAGGGCACGCAACCCAAAATCAGCGGCCCGTCCGGGTGGGGCTCCGGACGGGCCGATCAAATCGGCGCCTGTGGGGGGTGGGGACTTCGGCGCCGACCTGACGCTGGATCCGATCACGTCAGACAGTATCGCCAGTTCGGTGATCGAACCGTCGCCCGCGCGTCAGACCGGGTCAGACGCGCGGGCGGAAGTCGGAGCACGCAATCCTAGTAGTAGGAGCACACGCGCGTTGAACCGATGTAGTAGCCGTAGACGTTGTATCGCGGGGCGAGGTGACAGCGGCGGAAGCCGGTGGTGACCACGTAAGTCGGAGTGGACGCAGCGGCGGCACCGAGCAGTGCGCCCGCCGCGATACCGACACCGAATCCGCCCCAGCCCCAGCCGTGGGCCTGAGCTTCGCTGGTCGAGGCGATCGCGGTGGCGCCGAGCGTCAGGGCGACGAGCGCTGCAGCGGCGAATTTGGTCTTCGTGGACATGGCACTCTCCTGCTGAAATCGGCCGAGGCTCTCCGGCCCCGATAGCCGTTGGTCGCAGCGACAGGCCGCCAGGTTCAATGGGTCATACGGCAACGTGCGAACGAGGTTTGGCATTCCTCTCGTGTCCAGCCACGTGCTCGGCATCATGGCTGGTTCAACGCGCGAAATTCTCCTAGAGAATCAGTGATCTGTCGAAGGCGAGCAAAGCTGCCTTGCCGGCCGTGCCGGAACGCGCGACATCGGGGAGCGCCGTGGATTTGAAGTTACTACGGGGCACCAGGAAACGTACGAGGAAAGTCCATGGCCACGTCCAACAAAGTCGTCATCACCTGCGCAGTCACCGGCTCGATCCACACGCCGACGATGTCGCCGCACATCCCGATCACTGCCCAGGAGATCGCCGACGCCGCGATCGGCGCGGTCGAAGCCGGCGCCGCGATCGTGCATCTGCACGCGCGCGATCCCAAGGACGGCCGCCCCGATCAGTCACCGGACGCGTTTGCGCCGTTTCTCAAGGTGATCAAGCAGCGCTCGGGCGCAATCGTGAACATCACGACTGGCGGCGCCCCCACGATGACGATCGAAGAGCGCGTGCGCCCCGCCGCGACGTTCAAGCCGGAGGTCGCGAGCCTCAACATGGGCTCGATGAATTTCGGTCTGTTTCCCATGCTGGCGCGCTACAAGGAGTTCAAGCACGCCTGGGAGAAGCCCTATCTCGAAGGCTCGCGCGAGCGCATTTTCAAAAATACGTTCGCCGACATTGAATATATCCTTACGACGTGCGCAGAGAACGGCACGCGTTTCGAGATCGAATGTTACGACATCGGCCACCTCTATACGCTCGCGCATTTTGCCGAGCGCGGCGTGGTGAAGCCGCCGTTCTTCGTTCAATCGGTGTTCGGGATTTTGGGCGGCATCGGCGCGCATCCGGAGGACGTGATCCACATGCGCCGCACAGCAGATCGTCTGTTCGGACGCGAGAACTACCATTGGTCGGTGTTGGGCGCGGGCCGCAATCAGATGCCCATCGCCGCGATGGCGGCCGCGATGGGTGGCAACGTGCGCGTTGGCCTTGAGGATTCGTTGTGGCTCGGACCGGGAAAGCTCGCCGAATCGAACGCCGCGCAAGTCACAAAAGCCCGGCAGATCATCGAGGGACTTGGTCTCGAAATCGCGAGCCCCGACGACGCGCGTTCAATCCTCAAGCTCAAGGGCGGAGACAAGGTGGCGTTCTAGTTCCCGGACACGCTCCGGGCCGTCACTGCCCCATCCCAAGCCGCTTGGCGATTGGACCCCATTTGGCGATTTCGGCTGCGACGAACGCGCCGAATTGCTCGGGCGTCATCGGGTCCGGGATGATTGCATCAGCCACGAGTCGCTGGCGAACCTCGGGCCTGTCCAAGACTTCGATGACAGCCTGGTTGAGCTTGCGCGTGATCTCGGGCGGGATGCCGGCGGGCCCGGAGAGGCCCCACCAGCTGTCGCCGATGATCGAATAGCCGAGCTCATGCAACGTCGGCACGTTCGGAAACTCCGCGACCCGGCCCTTGGACGAGATCGCCACCGGCAGCACGGTGCCGGCCCGGACCTGTCCGATCGCCGAACCCCACGTCATCGTGCCGAACGGCACATTGCCGGCGACGAGATCGATCATGGCTTGCGATGAGCCGCGATGCGGAATGTGCTGAAATTTGATCCCGGCCTCGAGCGCGAACACTTCGACCAGGAGCTGCGAGAACGTGGCGAGGCCGGGCGATACGTAGTTGGGTGGCGCGCCACGGCGCGCAAGTTCGACGACGTCCTTGAGCGAGCGCAGGCCGGATTTGGTGCTTACCAGGAAGACATCGGGCTGTCCGCCGATGAAGGCGACGTGGGTGAAATCGCGCGCGGGGTCGAAGCCTGGATTGGCGCTCACGATCGGCTCGATCGCGTTATAGGCGATGCTCGACGTCACCAGGGTATAGCCGTCGGGCTCTGCATGCGCCGCTGCGGCCATTCCGATGAGGCCGCCACCGCCGGCCCGATTGTCGACAATGAGGGTCGTGCCAAGCCGTGGCCCGAGCTGATCGGCGAGCAGGCGGGCAAACGTGTCCGCTGCGCCGCCCGGCGTTGAGGGCGCGATGATCCGGATCGGGCGCGAAGGCCAATCCGCCGCGAGCGTCGCGTGCGTGAGGCCAACGGTTCCGAGCGCAAACGCAGTTGCGGCGAGCGCGCGGGCGCAACGCTGCATCATTCGTCCCAGACCTTGCGCGCGACTTCAACCACGCGGGTCAGCTTCGCCCGCGCCTGTTGGTCGCTCATCACCGTGTTGGCGGCGTCCGAGCTTGAAAACCCGCATTGCGGACTGATCGCGAGCCGATCGAGGTCGATCACCCGAGAAGCATCGCGAATACGCTTGAGCAGAAAGTCTTCGTCTTCGAGCTCGGCGGTTTTGGTCGAGAGCAGGCCAAGCACCACGCTTTTATGGTCGGGCATCGCCTTAAGTGGCTCGAAGGTCCCGGCGCGCTCGGAATCGTATTCGAGAAAGAAGAAGTCGATCGCGCAGGTCTTGAACAGCTTGTCGGCGACGACGTCATAGCCGCCCTCCGCTTGCCAATGGCCCATACGATTGCCGCGGCAGAGATGGAGCCCGATGCGCATGCCGCCGGGCGCCCGCGTCACAATCGCGTTAATTACCTCTATGTAGTGTTCGAGCAGTTCTTCCCAGTGATCGCCGCGCGCGGCCAGCGCGTTGCGGATCTTTTCGTCGCCGAGCTTGGCGATCGAGGTCTCGTCGAGTTGCACGTAGCGGCAGCCGGCTTCTGCAAGCTTCTCGAGCTCGATGCCATAGGCGGTGACGATGTCCGACCAGAAGTCCGCGAGGTCCGGATAGGCGTCACGGCTTATGCCGGCGCGGCCGGCGCGGAAATGGATGTAGCAGGGGCCGGGCAGCGTCACTTTTGGATGCACGCGCGTCATCCGAGCCAGCGCCGCGAAATCGTCGGCGTTCCTCGAATTGTTCCAGCGGATGCGCGCATGCACCGCCGGAATGCGCGCCGGCTCCTTGTGGCCCTTTGCGTTAGTGTAGGACCAGACGTCGCTGGCTTTATGCTCGGCTGTTACGCCGGTGAGGCCCTCGGTGGTGAAATTCGACGTGTAGGTCGAGCGCCGGAACTCACCGTCGGTGACCATTCGAAATCCGAGCCCCTCCTGCAGAGCGACGAAGGCACCGATCGCCTCGTCTTCGGCCGCGCGCAGCTCGACCTCCGTCAGACGGCCAGCCGCGTGCTCGGCGCGCGCCTTGAGCAACGCGGCAGGGCGCAAAAAGCTTCCGATGTGTTCAGCACGAAACGGGGGATGCAGCAGAACCTGGTCCATGTCGTTCGCTGTTCTGGGACGCCTTTCGCCGGCATCTCTCGTTGCGCATTGTCGACTTGCGTGGTCAAAACGTGGCCAGCGCTGACGCTACAACGGCGGTTGCTTTGCTGGAAGCTCCGTTCGCCGCCTTGTGTTGCCGCGAACCCTTGGCTAGAAAGCGCACCACGACCACACGCCGCGTAAGATCTGTGGAGAGGTGGCAGAGTGGTTGAATGCACCGCACTCGAAATGCGGCATACGGGTAACCGTATCGGGGGTTCGAATCCCTCCCTCTCCGCCACCGCTACAATTGATCACCCGGCATTTTACGTTGCCTTTTCATGACCTGGCGCGAGCCGGTGAGTTGGCGCATCGTATCAAGACTGCTGGGGTCCCATCGCGCCCGTCGCCCCACGTTGCGGCGCGCTTCACGGACGATCGCTTGATCGCGACGCCGAAGTCAAATTCATAATAGTTTCAGGGCATTTCCCGCTTCAGCAAAGTCTACGAAAAGTTCATTAGTGAGCCTATCAAGACCATGATACAGGGGCCGCCGATTGGCGCCAACAGGCAGCTTCGTTCCGCAAAACGGCGAGTTGCGGTTGACCGCCTCTATTTGTCCTGTCCCGCATCAAGACCAGGGAGAAAGCACATGGGAATCTACAAGCGTATCGTTTTGACGGGGTTGGCCGGCGTCGCGATCGGGCTTTCCACCGTCGCTCTTGCGCAAATGTCGGGGTCCAAGTCGCAAGGCCTCGGCAAGCTCGGGGAGGACGAGGCGATGCGCGTCGGTCCCGCCGGAACAATTCAGAAATCCAACCTGAAGGTGCCGTCAGCGCGGCACGAAGCTGCGGTCGCCAAAGGCGCCAAAGAGATTTCGCCGACGTCCGTGATCTATAAGCACGGCGGCAAGATGTACATGTTCGACTATGCGGCCGCGGCCAACACGCAAGCGGCTGAGAATTTCGAGTCGCAGTTCGACAACGAGTAACGGAATTCGGCTTCGGCTTCGGCAGCGCCGCCGGCTCGCCCGGCGGCGCTTTCGTTCAACGCTGTAGTGTTGTTGCTGCTGATGGGCGCCTTTTACTCCCTGCCGGCTCAGGGGCTGCGGGCGGAGTGCCAAACGGTGACGCCCCAAATGGATTCGATCCAGATGGCGCGCCGCCCGATAGATTAGATCCGAGCGGCGCCCCGCCGGACGGAAGTCCAAACGGTCGCAGCGCGTTGGGTTGCTGCGCCGCTGCCGTGTTTGGCGCTGACGGTGCTCTGGCGCGCCGGATTTTCTTCAGCTTGGTTGTGGTCTTTTCGGCCGCGCGGCTCGGCTTGGGCGTGGCGGCCTTTTCGGCGGGACGCGGCTTTGGCGTCGCGACCTTTTCGGCCGCGCGGCGCGGCTTTGCGGTCTTGCGGGCCGGCGCCTGTTCTGCGGTCGATTGCGCCGCCGCGCGATTGTCTGGTTCGACTTGCGGCTCGACCGGCTGCGCCTTGCGAATCTCGGGCTGAACTTTCTGATCCTGCGGCGGCGCGGGCGTGGTTTCGCGCCGGACCGGTTGGATGTCCTGATCGGATTTAGGTGATCCGGGTTCGGCAGCCTCGTCGGCGGGCCAGCGCTGCTCGACACTGCCGCCGGGCTTTGGCGCAGCGCCGCTGTCGGCCGGTGCCTGGCCATAGCCGGCGGCCGCGCTCCACAACAGCGCGGCGATTGCAGGCACCACCAATTTACGGACGCGCAAAGGCCGTCTCCGCCAAGTCGATCTCGATTGCCGCCGGTCCGGCAGCAGAACGTCGATTGTAGAGGAACGAGTGGCCGGAGTGCGTCTCGATTTGAGCGCGCGCCGGATCATTGCACCGTAGATAGATGGGGTGAGCACCATCGCAAACCTCAATGAGCGTCCTTAACCCTTCGTTAACCACCGAAGAGGCTAATTGGTTAACCACCGAAAAGAATCGTAGGTCGTTCGTGACCAGCACAAGCGCCGTCCAGGCTCGCCCGTCGCTCGGATTTCGCGGTCGTTCGTTCATGGCCTATTCGCTCGCGCCGCAGCCGCCAATTGCCGATTGGCTGGCGGAACTCGACAAATGGGCGCGCAATTCGCCCGGCTTCTTTGTGGGCCGGCCGATTGTGCTCGATCTCACTGCCGTGCGGCTCAGTCCGGGGGCGATCGCGCACCTGATCGCCGAACTGTCTCAGCGCGCGATCCGCATCATTGGTATCGAGGGCGCCGAGTCGGCCGATCTTGGGGCCGACCTGCCGCCGCTCCTCAAGAACGGCCGCCCGGCCGGCGTGCGACGACGTTTCGAGTACCAAACCCCCGGCGCAACAGGAGCCATCGTCGCTGTTGCTGGAAGAGCCGGTGCGCTCCGGCCAGTCGGTGATCTTTCCGCATGGCGACGTCACCGTGGTGGGGCAGGTTGCCTCCGGCGCCGAAGTCGTCGCCGGCGGATCGATTCACGTCTACGGCGCGCTGCGGGGCCGTGCGCTCGCGGGCTCGATGGGCAATTCGCGCGCGCGCATTTTCTGTAGCAAGAACGAGGCCGAACTGCTGGCCATCGACGGCTACTACCAAACCACCGAGGACATCGACAGCAAGCTGCGCAACCGGCCGATCCAGGCCTGGCTCGAAGGCGACGTGCTGATGATCGCTGCCTCGAATTGAAATACCCAGGAGGTACTTGGAATGGCGAAAGTCGTGGTCGTTACATCGGGCAAGGGCGGGGTCGGCAAGACGACCACGACCGCCGCGCTCGGTGCCGCGCTGGCGCAATCGGGACAGAAGGTTGCGCTGATCGATTTCGACGTCGGGCTGCGCAACCTCGATTTGGTCATGGGTGCGGAACGCCGCGTCGTGTACGACCTGATCAATGTGGTGCAGGGCGTTGCCAAGCTCCCGCAGGCCCTGATCAAGGACAAGCGCATCGAGACCCTTTGGCTGCTGCCGGCCTCGCAAACCCGTGACAAGGATGCCTTGACCGAGGACGGCGTCGCGCGGGTGATCGCGGAACTGCGCGAGACCTGCGATTGGGTCCTGTGCGACAGCCCCGCCGGCATCGAACGGGGCGCAACGCTTGCCATGCGGTTTGCCGATACGGCCGTCATCGTTACCAACCCTGAAGTCTCCTCGGTGCGCGATTCCGATCGGATCATCGGCCTGCTTGATGCCAAGACCGAAAAAGCCGAGAAGGGCCAGCGCGTCGACAAGCACATTCTCATCACCCGGTACGATGGCGCGCGCGCTGCCCGCGGCGAAATGTTGAGTATCGAGGATGTGCTCGAAATCCTTTCCACCCCGCTCCTCGGCATCATTCCGGAAAGCCAGGAAGTGTTGCGCGCGTCCAATCTGGGCTCACCGGTGACACTCAGCGATCCGGCCAGCGGGCCGGCCCGCGCCTATCTGGACGCCGCCCGCCGACTCAAAGGTGAGGCGGTGCCGATGGCGATCCCGGGCGACAAGAAGCGGTTGCTCGATCGCCTGTTTGGACGGAGGGCCGCATGAACCTTCTCAACCTGTTGCGACGGCGCGGCTCCGCTCCGGTGGCGCGGGAACGATTGCAGATCCTGCTTGCCTACGAGCGGTCGAGTCGCGGCTATTCCGACCTCCTCGCAGTCCTGCGCGAGGAGATCGTCGCGGTGATCGCCCGCCATGTCACGGTCGATCGCGACAACGTCATGGTTCGAATGGATCGCGGCGACACAGTCTCGACGCTGGAGATCGACATCGAGATTCCGCACAAGGCCGGTGCGCTGCTCGCCGGAGCGTAGCGTATTCGGCGCCGTCCGATGCGGGCGCCGGAGGTTCGGTTTGGTGGGGGGACGAGTAGGGAGGGCGACAGCGGGAGCTGCTGCCCTCCTTACATTAACCAGACTCTAAGCACGCGAGCGCGGCTGCAAATACTCTGGATTCTCCTGCGACATCAGAAACCCCGCGAATTGGCGTTTGAGCCGCGGCATTTCCAGCAAAAGGGTCAAACTCTTCTTTTTCTTCTTGGTGATCAGGGTCGACGGATCGAAATAGGCCTTGGCGTTGTCGACAGTAAGCACGAACGGCGGATGCCCGTCGCGTGCCAAGATATAGCTCATGATCAACGCCCCGGTCCGGTGATTGCCTTCAATGAACAGCTCAGGCTCGCTGAGGATCCTGATATAGACGCCGGCCGCGCGTTTCCACGCGGACTCGTTGGCGTGCATCTCGTACCATTCGATGATGTCGCGGATGCCGCCGTCTTTTTCATCGTAGAAGTGCTTTTCCGTTGCAGCCAGATGTCGTGCCGATTCAGCTCTCACCTGCGGGTCAAGGCCGCACAGCACGATTGCGTTCAGCTCGAGGAAGCAACGCAATTGGGAGAGCGAAAACAGGTCAACCTTGCGCGCGAGGAGTCCGTCGACGAACGCGTAGCCCAGCAGCATACGCTCGACGATCGCGTCGTCCATGCTGTCCCGTCGGCTCTTGAGAAGGGCGTTGATGCGAGGGAACTGGACCTGTACCTCGCGCAACGATGTTTCGACCGCGCGCAGGTTGAGGATGCTTCCTCGTTGCGCCAATTGTGGTCGTCGTCCCGGGCTGGCCGGGCCTTGTGCGGCAGTTTCGGAGATCGGCGTAAACCTCAGCTAAAGACCGGCAGCGCCTAACGCCTGCTTGCCGAGTGAAATAACACCGGTCGTGAGCGGAACATAGCCCAGATCGACGCCATCGTCCTGTCCGCGCGACAACCCCCAGTCGAGGAATTCGCGTAGCGCGGTGCCTTTGGCGGCGTCGGTGTATCTCCGATTGATGGCGATCCAGCTGTAGGTGACGATCGGATAGGCGCCGGGCGCAGCGGGATCGACAGCGGAGGCGGCAAGGTCTCGAAGCGGCGGCGGCGTGGGACTGGCCAGCGCCACCTGGCCTGAACTCGCGCTCGGGGCGACAAACTTGCCGGCCTTGTTCTGCAGGGTCGCCATCGGCAATCCGAGGCGCTTGGGGAAGCCGTATTCGGCGTAGCCGATGGCGCCTTCACTCATCTTGATGCGCGCAGCCAGAGCTTCGCTGCCGGATGCCAGCATGGTTCCGGCAGGCCACTGAATGATCTTGCCGACGCCCATTCCAAGCTGACGCCAATTCGGCTTGATGGCGGCGAGATGCTCGGTGAAGACGGAGGTCGTGCCGCTGGCGTCGAGGCGGGCGACCAGAACAATATCAAGGTGCGGAAGCGTCACGCCCGGATTGGCGTCGCGGATGCGCGTGTCATCCCAGCGCTTGATCACTCCCGCGAAGATGTCGGCGTAGACGTCGCGCGGAAGCTTGAGCTCGCCTTTCACGCCGGGGAGGTTGTAGGCGAGCGCGATCATGCCAGCCGTCGTCGGCACCATGACGACCCCGTTGTGGACCTTGGCCGTTTCGGAGTCGCTCATGAGCACATCGCTGCCCGCGAAGTCGACGGTTGCTGCCGTGAAGCGGGCGATGCCTTCACCGCTGCCGACCGCGTCATAGCTGATCGATACGGAGGGGGCGGCGTTCCGATAGGCCTCGATCCATTTCTTGTAGAGCAGCGATGCGAATGTCGAGCCGGCGCCCTTTAGCGAGACCTCGGCACACCAAGCAGTTTGTCCGCACGTCGCTGCGAACGACAACGCGAGCCAGAGCGTTGCGACGGTAGTCTTGAGGGTTGTGAGGCGCTTGACGGACATGGCGGCCAACCCGACAGGCATTCGCGCCAGCGACGCTAGCTGAACTTGCCGCTAATATATTCCTGCGTGAGCTGTTCGCGTGGGCGTTGGAAAATCTGCTCGGTGTCGCCCATCTCGACCAGGTAACCGGTGCGTCCGCCCTTGGAGATATCGACCCCGAAGAAGGCGGTGATGTCGGCCACGCGCGTCGCCTGCTGCATGTTGTGGGTCACGAGCGCGATGGTGTAGTCCTTCTTGAGCTCCAGCATGAGCTCCTCGACGCGGCGAGTCGCGATCGGGTCGAGCGCGGAGCAGGGTTCGTCCATCAGCAGCACGGTTGGCTCGGTCGCGACCGCCCGCGCGATGCACAGGCGCTGCTGCTGGCCGCCGGAGAGCGAGAGCCCGCTGGCCTTGAGCTTGTCCTTGACCTCGTCCCAGAGCGCGGCGCGCCGCAACGCGTGCTCCACCCGCTGGTCGTAGTTCCCCTTGAACTTATTGAGCCGCAGGCCGAACGCGACGTTGTCGTAGATGCTCATGGCGAACGGGTTGGGCTGCTGGAACACCATCCCGATGTAGCGCCGCACCACGACCGGATCGATATCCTTGGCGTAAATGTCTTGACCGAGAAAATGCACGTCGCCTTCCAGGCGAAAGCCTTGGATCAAGTCGTTCATACGGTTGAGGCTCCGCAAGACGGTGCTTTTGCCGCAGCCCGATGGACCAATGAACCCGGTGATCTTGCCTTTGTTGATCGGCACCCGTGCATCGCGGACCGCCAGGAACGATCCATAGTAGATCTTGCTGACGTTGCAGTTGATCGCGAGGTCGCCGCTTTTAGCGCTGGCCGGCCTGGCTGGCGCTTCGCCCTTAAGCGGTTGCACGACGGTCATAACAGGCTCCTGTCAGTATTTCGCACGTCCGAACAGACGGCTCAACACGTTGAATACGAGGACGATCAGCACCAGAACGAGCGATGCAGCCCAGGCCAGCTCGATCTGATTGTCGAACGGCATGCTGGAGAAGTTGTAGATCAGGATCGACAGCGACGCCGTCGGCTCGCCCAGGCTGCGCAGCCAGTAGTTGCTGAACAGGGCGGTGAAGAGGAGTGGCGCCGATTCGCCGGCGACGCGCGCGACACCGAGCATCACGCCGGTAAGGATGCCCGGCAGCGCCGTCGGCAAAACGATCTTCCAGATCATCTGCGTACGGGTGCAGCCCATGCCGAGCGCCGCGTCCTTCATCTTGCGCGGCACCATCTTCATGGCTTCCTCGGCCGTCAGCACCACCGTGGGCAGCATGAGGATGGCGAGCGCGACGCCGCCCGCGATGGCCGAGTAGCCTCCCATGGCAAGCACGATCACCGCGTACACGAAGACGCCCGCCAGGATCGACGGAAAGCCGGTCAGTACCTTGGCCAGGAACCGCGACACGCGCCCAAGCTGGCTGTCAGGCCCGAGCTCGGCCAAATACGCGGCCGCGAGCACTCCAATCGGTACGCTTATGATTGTGGCAATCAGCACCATGACAACGGTGCCGACGATCGCATTGCCGAAGCCGCCACCCATCTCGAACCCGGCCGGCGGAAGCTCGGTGAAGAGATCGAGCGAAAGGCGCGAGCCGCCGTGCACGATCAGCATGTAGAGGACGGACACCAGCGGAACGGCTGCGATCACGGCCACTGCCCAGGCGCCGATGGTCAGCATGCCGTTGCGCAAGGCCCGGCCTTCAGCCCAGGAGTGGGTCAGGACCGGCGGCTCGCCGGACAAGCCCTGAACGTTGGCGGCGGTCGCGTCGGTCATGCTTTGCCCGAAATATTACGCTGCGTCAGGGTCAGGAGGCCGATACCGGCGACGTTCACCACCAGCGTAATGGCGAGCAAGACGAGGGCGGCGTACATCAGCACCTCGACCTCGGCCGGGCCGGCTTCAGGAAAATGCGACGCGAGCAGCGCGGCCAGCGTCTCGGCTGGCGCGAACAACGACAGGCTGACCTGGTTGGCGTTGCCGATCAGCATGGCGAGCGCCATGGTCTCACCGAGCGCGCGCCCGAAGCCGAGCACCATCGCGCTGAAAATGCCGCCAGCCGCGGTCGGCACCATCACCTTCAGGATCACTTCCCAGAGGGTGGCGCCCATCCCATAGGCCGCTTCCTTGGTGCGGTACGGCACCGAATTCAACGCATCTTGCGAGATCGCCGCGACTGTCGGCAACACCATGATGGCAAGCACGATGGCCGCCGGCAATAGACCTGGGCCGCTCAGCGACGTCCCGAAAAACGGAATGAAACCCAGATATTCGTTGAGCCAATTCGCCGCCGGCCGGATTACCGGAATGACGACGAAAATTCCCCACAACCCGAATACGACACTCGGAATTGCGGCCAGCATATCGATGATCAGCCGGAACACGAATGCGAGGCGGGGCGGTAGGAACCCCTGGGTCAAGAAGATCGCAACCGTGAGGCCGAAGAATCCGCCGATCAGCAGCGCCAACAGCGAGCTGTAGAGCGTGCCCCAGATCCCGGGCAGGATGCCGAATTTGAGTTCCTGCACGTTGTACTGGGAGCTAATTAGGAACGTGAAGTGATATTTCTGGATGGCCGGCATCGCCTGCCCGCCGATCTTCCAGAGAATGTAGGCAACGAGCACAATCAGCAACGCAGCGGCCGCCCAGGCGAGCGCGCGAAAGATGCGATCGACGAGATACTCGATGCTGGCCGGAGGGTGCGTGACCGCGTCCGGCGACGTGGCAATGGCGAACGGCTGGCTCAGCATGACCTGTCCAAATCAAACCCGGGAGATGGCGCCCTCCCGGGTCGATACGGTTTACTTGATTTCGTTAGCGGCCGCCTTGACCTTCGCGACGATGGGGGCAGGGAGGGGGATGTAACCGAGGCTGTCGGCCATTGCTTGACCTTTGGTGGCGCAATAGTCGACGAGCTTCCGCAACACCTCGGCCTTTTTGGCATCTTGTTGTTTGTAGAACAAGAGCCAGGTGAAGGTGGCAATCGGATACGCCTCGGGGCCATCCGGGTCATCGACCCAGCCGCGCAGATCGGGACCGAGCTTGGCGCCGGCCAGCGCGGCCTCGCCGGACTTGGCGTCCGCTGCGACGTACTTGCCGGCCTTGTTCTGCAAGAGCGCGATTGGCGTCTTGGTCAGTTTGGCAAAGCCATATTCGATGTAGCCTATCGCGCCCGGCGTCTGCTTGACGGTCGCCGTCACGCCATCGTTCTTGGGAGCGCCGACGATCTTGTCGGTAGCCGGCCATTCGACGGTGGTCCCGAACCCGGCCTGTTTGGCAAACGCCGGGCTTACCGCTGACAGGTGCTTGGTGAACACAAATGTGGTCCCGCTTGAATCCGACCGGCGCACGACCGTGATCGGCAGGTCGGGCAGCTTTGCATTGCCGTTGGCCGCAACGATACGCGGATCGTTCCACTTGGTTATCTTGCCAAGGAAGATATCCGGATAGACGTTGTGGGGGAGTTTGAGCTCCGTGACGCCGGGCAGATTGTAGGCAAGCACAATCTCGCCGGCGGTAATTGGGATCAGGACCACCCCGTCCTTTACTTTGGCGATTTCCTCGTCAGTCAAGGCCGCATCGCTCGCCGCGAAATCGACCGTGTGGTTGATGAAATCCTGAATGCCGGCGCCGCTACCTTTGGATTGATAGTCGACGATGACGTTCAATTCCTTGCTGAAGCTCTTGAACCAGGTCGCGTAGATCGGGGCTGGGAAGCTCGCTCCCGAGCCGATCAGGCGCATGTCTTGCGCGTACGCCGACGGCTCGAGCGCGGCGAAGGCGAGGAGCGCCGTGCCAAGCAGCGGCGCGCGAACGAAACGCTTCATGCGAGAGACCCCTTCGTGGCTGATGCCTACTTGGCGGCAATACCTTACCTGGCTAATGCCCCAGCCGAGGAGCGTCTGGCGGACCCAACTACCTCCCGACCACTGTCTCGGCACCGCACCATCGGTCTCCTACGTGACAGTTACATGACAGTGAGGGCTATGCCCGGTGACAACATGCGACCTCCGTACCGCCAGGGGCGCGGGGGGAGAACTTTCTATGAACACTCTCCATCCCAGAAAATTTTCCGGGCTCTGCGGAACTAAACGACCGAATTTGCGTTAAACGCCGGGTCAGTTACCGTCTAAAGCGGCACGATTACGCTAGGCCTTGGTGAACATCAGTTGGGTGAAGTAAGACGCGGCGACCTTTCGGACGCGGCACGGCTGCAGCTGTTCATTGATGCCGTGACGGATTACGCGATCTTCATGCTGGACCCGCAGGGGTACGTAACCAGCTGGAATTCCGGCGCCCAGCGGATCAAGGGCTACGCGGCGAAGGAAATCGTCGGTCAGCACTTTTCGCGCTTCTACTCGGAGGCCGATCGCGCCGCCGGCGAGCCGGCGCGCGCGTTGCGAACGGCGTTGGAGAGTGGGCGATACGAAGCAGAGGGCTGGCGTATCCGCAAGGATGGGACGCCGTTTTGGGCGAATGTCGTCATCGACCCGGTCCGCGACCCGCAAGGCGTCCTGATCGGGTATGCCAAGGTGACGCGCGATATTACCGAGCGGCGAACCGCGCAGGCGGCCCTTCAACGCGCACAGGAGCAGCTTACTCACTCGCAGAAGATGGAGGCGCTCGGGCAGCTCACTGGCGGCGTCGCCCACGATTTCAACAATCTGTTGATGATCGTCGGCGGCCACGTCCGTATCGTCAAAAAGCTGTTGCACGACAACCCTCGTGGCCTGCAGGCGGCGGAAGCTATCGAAACCGCGGCCAAGCGCGGCGAGACGCTGACCCGCCAACTGCTGGCGTTTTCGCGGCGTCAGCCGTTGAATCCGGTTGTTGCTGAATTGGGCCAACGCATTGATGCGCTGCGGGCGTTGCTCGCTAATTCGCTCGGGTCCTCCATACAACTTAAGACATTGGTTGCATCGGATACCTGGCCGGTCGAGATCGATGTCGGCGAACTCGAATTGGCGCTGGTCAATGTTGCGGTCAATAGCCGGGATGCGATGCCGGATGGCGGCGTTATTTCGATTTCAACCGAGAACGTACGGCTATCGCGCGGAGAGGTTTTCGGCGATTTGACTGGTGACTTCGTCGCGCTGACGGTGACCGACAACGGCGCTGGTATTCCGCAGGATGTCCTGTCCAAAGTGTTCGATCCGTTCTTCACGACCAAGGGTGCCGGCAAGGGGAGTGGGCTCGGATTGTCCCAAGTCTACGGCTTTGCGCGCCAATCCGGCGGTACCGCTACGGTCGACAGCGAATTGGGGAAGGGTGCACGCGTTACAATCTATTTGCCGCGCTCTCGCGCCGGCATTCTGAAGGCCTGGCCGCGAGAGGAGGCTGTCGACCCGGTTAACGGTGGACTGGTGTTGCTGGTCGAGGACAACCCGGTCGTGGCCGAAGTCAGCGCTACGATGTTGAGAGAGCTCGGGTTCGAGGTCGAACTAGCGAGCGATGCCAATGCGGCGCTACGCGCGATCAACGGTGATACGATGTTTGATCTCATGTTCACCGATATCGTGATGGCCGGGCAACTCGACGGAATTGCGCTCGCGCGCATCGTGCGCCAGCGTCGTCCCAATCTTCCGATCCTGCTGGCGACCGGATACAGCAGCGCCGCCATCGCGGCGCGCGACGAATTTTCGATCCTCCGCAAGCCTTACCAGATCGCGCAACTGAGCCGCGTAATCGCCGGTGTGGTCGCGCAGACGCGCGCGACAAACGCAGGCCGTGACACCGCTCATCGCCGGGAAACCTCGACGATGGCGGCGATCGGCCCCCAAGACGATTAAGCGTCGGAATTGACCGCTGGCGCGCAATTTGACGCGGCGGGCATCATTACTCCACATTTGAAACTCCGGGCCGCCGCGTCCGTATTTGCTTGCCAAAGCACCCGAACGCGGGTTCTCCGATGAACGACGATAGCAGCCGATTCTACGAACGCGTGCCGGTGTTCGACCGCTTTACAGACATCGTCGACCCGGCGCGCTATCAGCCGCTACCCGACGACTGGCAACTTGGCCTCGCCGACGTCGTGCAGTCGACCAAGGCGATCCGCGAGAATCGCTACAAAGCGGTCAACATGGCCGGTGCGTCAGTAATCGCGGCGGTCGCCAACGCGCTCGGCAACCGCGATTTTCCGTTCGTGTTCGGCGGCGACGGCGCGAGCTTCGCAGTTCCGCCGGCTGATGCCGCCTTGGCACGGGCGACCTTGGCTGCGACCGCCGCGTGGGTACGCGACGAGCTCGATCTCACCCTGCGGGTGGCGCTAATCCCGGTCGCGGATGTGCGCAGCCACGGGTTCGCGGTAGACATTGCGCGGTTTGCGCCGTCGCCCGATGTTTCCTATGCGATGTTCTCCGGCGGGGGCATGGCGTGGGCTGAGGCCGCCTTGAAGCGCGGAGCTTACGCGATCCCGGCGGGACCGCCTGGAGCGCGGCCTGATCTCTCAGGCTTGTCTTGCCGGTTCTCGGAAATTCCCGCCCTACGCGGGACCATCATATCGCTGTTGGTCTTGCCAGCGGTGCGCCCGGACGCGACGTTTCGGGACTTCATTGCGCGGCTGGTGGACCTGATTGAGAGCTCGCCCGAGGTATCGCGTCCGGTTCCGGATGGGGCACGCGGGCTGTGCTGGCCGCCCGAGGGTCTTGAGCTCGAAGTGCGCGCGACCCGCCGCGCCGGCGGTTCGCTCATACTGCGCCGCCTCGCCGTCCTGATCGCGACTGCGTTCTCCTATTGCATTCTTCGTTTCAACATCAGGATTAGCTCGTTTGTACCAACGACCTATCTTCGTCAGCTGCAGGACAACTCGGACTTCCGCAAGTACGACGACGCCTTGCGCATGGTGCTCGACTGCACTCCCGCGCTCGCGCGCGCCATCGAGGCGCGGCTGGCCGCGGCCGCCGACGCCGGCATCGTCCGCTACGGGATACACCAGCAAGACCGGGCGATGATGACCTGCTTCACGCCTTCGGCGTTTCGCAGCGACCACGTTCATTTCATCGATGGTGCGCTCGGAGGTTATGCGCTCGCGGCCAGTGCATTGAAGGGAGAACACGCAGGCGTGATGACGAAAAGCGGATAGGAGGTTATCGCTCCCACATCATTTGCCGTCGGTCGTTCGCTTATAGATATCGTCGAACCGAACGATGTCGTCTTCACCCAAGTAGCTGCCGACCTGGACCTCGATCAACTCGAGCGGGATCTTCCCCGGATTGGCGAGCCGGTGCACCGAACCGATTGGCACGTAAACCGACTCGTTCTCATGCACCGTGCGGGTATCGTCGTTGAGTACGACCTGCGCGGTACCCTTGACCACCACCCAGTGTTCGGCGCGGTGGTGGTGCTTTTGCAGTGAAAGTTGGCCGCCTGGCTTCACCACGATGCGCTTGACTTGGTAGCGCGGGCCGGCATCGACCCCTTGGTAGTATCCCCACGGGCGATGGATGCGCTTGTGTTCGGTCGCTTCGCGGCGCCCGCTGTGCTTGAGCGTTGTAACGAGTTCTTTGACCTTTTCGGACTGGTTTTTGGGAACCACGAGCACCGCGTCGGACGTGGCGACCACCACCACGTCGCTCAGCCCGACAACGGCGGTCAGTATCGTCTCATCCGAGAAGACCAAACTGTCCTTGGTATCGATCAACGCGGTCGGACCATCGACCGTATTGCCTGACGCGTCGCGATCGAGTTCCTTCCATAGCGCCCCCCAGCTCCCGATGTCCGACCATCCGAAATCGACGGGAAGCACAGCGGCATGGGTAGTGCGCTCCATCACTGCATAGTCGATCGATTTCTTCGGGGCGCTCAGGAACGCTTGTTCGGGCAGGCGCAGAAAATCGAGATCGCGCGCGATCTCATCGACCGACTGCTTGGCGGCGGCCAACATCTGCGGCTCGAACTGCGCGAGTTCGTCGAGCATTCGGTCGGCGCGAAACATGAAGTTGCCGCTGTTCCAGAGAAACCCCTCCGCGACGTAGCGCGTCGCCGTCGCCTGGTCCGGCTTTTCCACAAAGGCTTCGACAACGTGGGCAGGCGAGCCACCAATCTTCGCGCCTGGCCTGATGTAGCCGTAGCTCGTCGCGGGTGCGTTCGGATGCACGCCGAACGTGACAAGATAGCCGGCCATAGCGGGCTTCATCGCTTCCTGACAGGCACGGCGAAAGCCCTCGGTGTCGCGTACGATGTGGTCCGCCGCGAGCACCAGCATCAGGGTTTCACGGTCGCGCCGGCTCGCGAGTTCGGCCGCGACAGCGATCGCCGGGCCGGAGTCCCGGCCTGCCGGTTCGAGCACGATATCGGCGTTGGCCCCCGCGCGCTGGGTCTGGTCGGCGACCGTGAAGCGGAAATCCACATTGGTCACGACGATCGGCCGTCCAAAGATCTCCGGATCGGCGACGCGGGCGAGAACCTGCTGGAACGTCGAGGCGCCGCCGGCGAGCGGGATGAATTGCTTAGGCTGGCTCTCGCGCGACAGCGGCCACAACCTGGTGCCGGTGCCGCCACAGATAATGACTGGCGTGATCAAGCTCGACGTCATTGGACCTCTGTCGATGGGGTGGCATGCAGTCAGTGCGGTTGCTTTTGTAACCTAGTCGGGGGATCAGCGAAATCCACAGCAGCCCGATACCCGGATGATGAAGTCGCCTCGCGGATGAACTTTGCCGGCCATTCCTGCGTTGGTATTCGAGGCGTGTTACGACTAGATTATCACTTGCTGATCGGCGTAGCGGAGGAGGCGATCATGGCGGCAAAAACCAATGGACGGCGCGGCGTGAGCGATGCAACGCACGATGTGCAGCAGGACTTGCAAGCGTTGCGCGAAGACCTCGGTGTGCTCGCCGAGGAGGTCACCGGTCTGATGAGTTCGACCGGCAGTCAGGCGCTCGATGAAGTCAAGGATCGTATTGGCCGGATACGCTCCGGACTCGACGACGTGATGTCCGATGCGGGCGCACGCGGGCGCGATGCGCTGCGTGATGCGAGCGAGAACCTGAGTGCCGCGCTCGAACAGCAGGTTAACGAGCGTCCGCTCGCCACATTGGCAATCGCCCTTGGTCTTGGCTTCATTTTGGGCGCAACTTGGCGCAAATAGTCGAGCGAGCACCGA
>CAWFLX010000020.1:0-364458 GCA_963816775.1 uncultured Alphaproteobacteria bacterium | reverse complement strand
CACTCAGATGCATTTGAAGGGAAGCGGCGGTGAGAATCAAAAAGCCTGCAAAACCTCAACGAAATCCCATTTTTTTGCTGGTGCTGCGGGAGAGGATTGAACTCTCGACCTCTCCCTTACCAAGGGAGTGCTCTACCACTGAGCTACCGCAGCAGGCCGGCCGATCGAGACGGCACGGGAACGATACTTGCACGCAGGCGTCGGGTTCCTTGCCACATGGGGCGGGGTACCGCAAGCACGCCAGCCTTCGGCCTCATGCATAGGCTGCGGCGGGTTTCGTGGCGCCGCCCGGGAACGGGGCCCGATAGGTCTCGCGAAAGCGCATAATCGTTGCCAACGTAACGGCGGCCGCGACCATGATCAGAAACGCCGGCGCAATCTCGTCGCCGGTTCGATCGACCAGCCAGGTTGCCATCAGCGGCGTCAATCCGCCGATCACCCCGAAGCAGATATTGTAGCCGAGCGAGACCGCCGTGCAGCGCACCGGCGCGGGCGCGGCCTCCGCCAGGACAACGGGAAGGATGCCGCCATAGAGACCGATGATCAGCACAAACCCGAGCTGGCCCAGCAACGCGAGCGACGCCGATGGGTGGTTGAGAAGCCAGAACAGTGGGATCGCGCCGACAAAGCCGAGTGCGCACGCCAAAATGAGCAAGGGCTTGCGCCCGAGCCGATCGCTCAGCGCGCCCGCGGCGATCACGACCGGCACCAGAACGGTCATGCTGAATGTGTTGATCTCGAGCGCGCGCGACGGCGGGATCCCGTCGGCGTTCTGCAGCCAGCTCACCAGAAAAACAAAACTCACGTAGAAGCCGACCGCGTTGAATACCGCCAACCCGGCGAAGCCGAGAACGGTGCGCCAGTGATCGTTCAAAGTCTCGACCAGCGGGGGCCGCGGGCGCTGCTGGGGCGGTGCGCTTTCGATCACATGCCGGCGCAGAAAGTAGCCTGCGATGCCGACCAGGAGGCCGAGCAGGAAGGGCAGGCGCCAGCCCCAGGATGCCAGCGCGGCCGCCGACATGCTCGCCGCGAACGCCGCGCCAATGGCCGAGCCGAGCAGAATGCCGGTGGTGGCCGCGCATGCCGCCAGCGCGCCCATCAGGCCACGGCGTCCTTCGGGCGCCTGCTCGACCAGAAACACGATCGAGCTCGTGTACTCGCCGCCGACCGAAAGCCCCTGCACCATCCGCAACAGGGTGAGCGCGATCGGCGCCAGGAGTCCGAGCGTCGCGTAGCCGGGCAGGAGCCCGATCAGGAACGTCGGGATTGCCATCGCGGTGACAGAGAAAGTTAGGGCGGCGCGGCGGCCCAAGCGATCGCCGATGTGCCCCACGAGCGCGCCGCCCACCGGCCGCATCAGGTAGCCAACCGCGAACACCCCGAACGCCGAGAGAAGCTGGGAGACCGGGTCTTGCTGACGGAAGAACTGCTTTCCGATTTCAGAGGCGAAATAGCCGTAAATCGCGAAATCGTACCATTCGAGCACGTTGCCGATCATGCCCGCCGCAATCACCCGACGTTTTTGCCCGAGATTCATGTGACTCCCCGCCAAGCGCCGGGTGCCTTGCCATAGGGCCCAGGGCGCCGCAAGTATGCCCAAGCGACCCTGAACCGCTTGTCTCGGTGCGGTTCACGGGCCTAAACAGCCCCTAGATGAGCGACCGCGCACCCCCAAAATCGCCCCGGAACGCGCCCCGCAAAGACCGGCTGGGGGCGGCGCTGCGGGAAAACCTCAAGCGCCGCAAGGCACAAGCCAAGGGTCGAGCCGGGGAGGCCGGGGAGGGGACCGAGCCCGAAGCCCCGCAAGCTCCCAATTCCGCCGGATTCCCCAACCACAAACGGACGGGTAACGCCTAAGGGGTTAGGCTAACTGGGCTCCCGGCCATGGGCCGGAGGGGCGTTTTTCGACAAAAGTGGGGGTGACATGGATCGCATTCGCATTGTCGGCGGTCGGCCGCTGCACGGCACGATTCCGATTTCGGGGGCCAAGAACGCGGCGCTGCCGTTGATGATCGCGAGCCTGTTGACCGAGGAAATCCTGATCCTCGACAACGTGCCGCGGCTCGCCGACGTCGCCGCCCTGCAGCGCATTCTCGGCAATCACGGCGTCGACATCATGGTGTCGGGCAAGCGCAACGGCGACAGCGCACATCAGGGTCAGACGCTCAACATTTCAGCGGCCAATATCGTCGACACGACCGCTCCCTACGAACTTGTCTCCAAGATGCGCGCGAGCTTCTGGGTGGTCGCCCCGCTCCTCGCCCGCATGGGCGAGGCGCGGGTGTCGATGCCCGGCGGTTGCGCCATTGGAACGCGCCCGGTCGATCTGCTGATCATGGCGCTCGAGCAGCTCGGCGCCACGATCGAAATCGACGGCGGCTACGTGGTCGCCAAGGCCAAGGACGGCCTGCGCGGCGGCGAGATCGTGTTCCCGAAGGTCACCGTCGGCGGCACCCACACCGCGGTGATGGCGGCGTCGCTCGCGAACGGCACGACCGTGATCGAGAACGCGGCGCGCGAGCCGGAAATTCGCGACGTCGCGGACTGCCTCAACAAGATGGGCGCCCGCATCTCCGGCGCCGGCACCTCGCGCATCATCATCGAAGGCGTCCCGCGGCTTAAGGGTGCGCGCCACAGCGTGCTGCCCGACCGCATCGAGACCGGCACCTATGCGATGGCCGTGGCGATGGCGGGCGGCGACGTGATGCTGGAGGGAGCGCGTCCGGAACTGCTGCAGGCGGCATTCGATCTGCTCACCGACGCCGGCGCAAAGATCGCAACAACAAACACCGGCGTGCGGGTATCGCGCAACGGTGCCGGGCTGTTCCCGGTCGAGGTCACGACCGAACCGTTCCCCGGTTTCCCGACCGACCTGCAGGCGCAGGTGATGGCGCTGAGCACGCGCGCGCGCGGCACCTCGCGTATCACCGAGACCATCTTCGAAAACCGGTTCATGCACGTGCAGGAGCTCGCCCGTCTCGGCGCGCGCATCACGCTCGATGGCCAGACCGCGACCATCGAAGGCGTCGATATGTTGAAGGGCGCGCCGGTGATGGCGACCGACCTGCGCGCATCGGTGTCGCTGGTGATCGCGGCGCTCGCCGCCGAAGGCGAGACCATGGTCAACCGCGTCTATCATCTCGACCGCGGCTTCGAGCGGCTCGAGGACAAGCTCTCCGCCTGCGGCGCCGATATCAGCCGCATCATCAGCGGGTAGCGGGTGGCCTGTTTCCCATCGCGCCACAGCGATGGGTTTCGCTGACGCTCAACCCATCCTACGGCTCGGGCAGCCGCTTCGCCCGGGTTGACCGCGCGCCCGCAATTTCCCATGACTGCGCGGTATGCAAGTTCCTCCCGGCGCGATTGATTGCGACATCCATCCGGCCGTGCCGTCGACCACGGCGCTGCTGCCGTACCTGCCCGAGTACTGGCACGACCAGTTCCTCAATCGCCATATCGAGCGCTATCCGTTCACCCTGATGAGCTATCCGCCCAACGCGCCGGCGAGCTGCCGGCCGGACTGGCGGGTGGAGAATGGGCTTCCGGGCAGCGATGTGGCGGCGCTGCGTCGGCAGGCACTCGACGCGTTCGGAACGTCGATTGCGATCTGCAACGTGCTGCACGGCGCGGTCGCGCTCTTTAACGCCGACATGGCGGCGGTCCTGTGCGCGGCAATCAACGATTGGACCGCGCGCGAACTACTCGACCACGATCCGCGGCTGCGCGCTTCGATCCTTCTGCCGATGCAGAATCCCGAACTCGCGGTGCGCGAAATCGAGCGGCTGGCGGGCGACCAGCGGTTCGTGCAGGTGCTCAGCCTGGTGATGAGCGACGCGCTCGCCGGCGACCGCCGCTATTGGCCGGTCTACCAGGCAGCCGAGCGGCATGGCCTTCCGGTCGCGCTGCACGCCGGCAGCACATTTCGGACCGCGCCGACCTATTCGGGGTGGCCGTCCTATCAGGTCGAGGATTACATCGCCAACTCAACGGCGTTCGAGAACGTGCTGATCAGCTTCATCGCGGAAGGCGTGTTTCAGCAATTCCCCAAGCTCAAGCTCATCTGCAGCGAGGCCGGGTTTACGTGGCTGCCGACTCTGCTCTGGCGCGCCAATAAGGAATGGCGCGGCGTGCGCGCCGAGGTTCCCTGGCTCGATCGGGCGCCGGCCGAGCTCGTGCGCCAGCATGCACGCTTTACGCTGCAGCCGGTCGACGTTCCGGATGGCGACAAGCTCGCCCGCACCCTCGACCACATCGGGTCCGACGAGGTGCTGCTGTTTTCGACCGATTACCCGCACTGGCATTTCGACGGGGTGGAGGCGCTACCCGACGGCCTGTCGGAGGCCACCATGCGCCGGGTGCTGGTCGACAATCCGCTTGCGACCTATCCGCGGCTCGCCGGAAGCACTACATTTGCAGGGAAATCGGAAACGAACGAGGAGAAGGTGCCGTGAACGCGCCGGTCCTGGAAAAGACCCTGCAGCAACGGCTGGCGATCGTCGATTGCGACATCCACCCGACCCATAAATCGCCGGCCGCGCTACGACCCTACCTCTCGGAGCGCTGGCAAGAGCATGCCAAGACCTTCGGGGCGCATGTTCGCCAGGGGCTCAACGGGCAACTGACGCATCCGCGCATGCAGGCCGCCGGCCAGCGCGCCGATGCCTATCCGGCGGACGGCGGCCCGCCCGGCTCCGATCTGCCGCTGATGCGCACGCAGCATCTCGACCGGAACGGCGTCGAGATCGGCATGCTGGTCGCGCTCGCGCGCGGCGGCATGGAAGAGCAGAATCAGGATTTCGCGGCGGCGCTGTCGCACGCGGTCAACGAATGGCAGCTCGAGGAATGGGTGAAGCCCGAGCCGCGCCTGCGCGCCGGCGTCGTGGTGCCGCAGGAAGATCCGGCAACCGCGGTTGCCGAGATCGAAGCGCGGGCGCCCGACACGGCTTTCCGCCAGATCATCATTTCGCCGCGCACGTCCGAGCCGCTCGGTCGGCGGCGCTACTGGCCGATCTTCGCGGCCGCCGAAGCTGCCGGCCTCCCGATCGGGCTGCATCCGGCAGGCAACAGCGGCGGCTATCCATCCACCGGCTCGGGCTGGCCGACCTACTACATGCAGGAGCACTACTCGTTCGAGACCGGCATGCAGAGCGTGATGGCGAGCCTGATCTTCGAGGGCGTGTTCGAGCGTTTTCCCAAGCTGCGCGTCTGCCTGATCGAAGCCGGCTTCACCTGGGCGCCGGCGTTCGGCTGGCGCATGGACAAACATTGGGCCCGCATGCGCTCCGAAGTGCCGCAGGTCAAACGGCCGCCGTCCGAGTATCTGCGCGAGCATTTCTGGTTCGCGAGCCAGCCGATCGCCGAACCGGAGAACGCCGCGCATCTCACCGATGTGATCGACTGGCTCGGCTGGGACCGGCTGGTGTTCTCGACCGACTATCCGCACTGGGATTTCGACGATCCGCGCTACACCTTCAAGATCAACCTGACCGAAAACCAGCGCGCGCGGATTTTCCGCGAGAACGCCAAGGCGCTCTATCGCCTTTAAAGCTAGACGTTGGCTCCCCCTCACCCGATTTCTCGCTACGCTCGAAATCGACCTCTCCCCAACGGGGAGAGGTGACCCTGTGGCACGGCCGTGCCGCAATCTCCACCTCTCCCCGTTGGGGAGAGGTCGCGAGCGAAGCGAGCGGGTGAGGGGGAGCCAACTGTTAAATTGGTGGGAATGCTCAGAATGAGCCGTCACATCGTCGCCGCCGCGAGCGAGATCAAGCCGGGCGAAAAGAAGCTCGTCACCGTCAAGGGCCGCGAGATCGGCGTATTCAACGTCGGTGGCGCGTTCTTTGCGCTGGCGAATCGCTGCCCGCATGCCGGCGGCCCGATGTGCGAGGGCCGCGTGGTCGGGCTGGTGCAATCGCGCGGGCCCGGCGATTACTCAATCGGTCGCAAAGGCGAGTTCGTGCGCTGCCCCTGGCACGGTTGGGAGTTCGACATCCGCACCGGACAATCCTGGTGCGATCCCAACGATCTCAAGATCAGGCAATTCAAAACCGCGGTCGCGGCCGGCGCCGAGCTGGTGAAAGGCCCCTATGCGGCGGAGACCTTCACGGTCAGCGTGGAGGAGAACTACGTGGTGGTCGAGGTGTGAAGACCGTCCGGCCTGTGCGCGGTTATTGCTGACGAAAGACCGGCCGCACTCGTCTCTCAGGTTCTGCTCGGCAACTTCGTTGCGTTCGAGTTGGCGACGATCCGGTCGGTCACTCCGGCTAGATCGTGGTTTGCCTCGTGCAGATCGGCGAGACGCAGCCAGTACAACGCCATCTCGATAAGCGCATTCTTGGCACCCATGTCACGCACCCAAGGCGCCGACTCCAGGCACTCGACGGCCTTGGAGCGGTATTGCTGTGATGTCATGAGTTTCCCCAACCCATAGGAACTTAGCGTTCGTGCACGTGTCGACAATGCGCGGACAACAACCGTGTTCCGGAATATTGGCAAAGTGGGGATGAATCCAGGAAAGAATTGGCGCGCCGTGACATTTATGCCGAACGACGGTGTTTTGGTATGACCTATTTGTAGATCTCGCGCGCGTGCGCGAACATTTCGTCGATGCGGGTAAAATCTTCGTCGACGAGCGGCGGCGCGTTCGCGAGCTTCTCGATCTCGGGCGGCAACTTCTCGGCCAGATCCATGATCGTGATGCCGTGACCGGAGCGCGCATAAACCGCCTGCGCCTCGTCCGACAGGTAGAAATCCGCCATGAGGCGGGCGGCGTTCGGGTGCGGCGGATTCTTCAAGATCGTCGACGCGTAGGAGCCGTAGGTCACGCCTTCGCGCGGGACCACGTAAGTCACGGGCAGCCCGCGCAGGTTAGCCGCCTCCGAAAGGATGAACGGCACATAGATCGGATATTCGCCGCGCGCCACCCGTCGCACCAATTCCTGATAATCGCGCGCAAACGCCAACTCCTGGGTCGCGAGTTTTTCCTGAAACGCGCGGCCGAACTTGTCGTAGGTCATGTGAAACATGACGCGGCCGCCGCCCGAGGCGCGCGGATCGTCGGCCAAAATCTTGCCCTTCCATTTGGGGTCGAGCAGGTCCTGCCAGCCTTGCGGCTCTTCCCCGGGCTTGACCAATCGGGTGTTGACCAGGATCCCGTAATTGATGGTGAAGATCGGCGCCATGTAGTCATCGGCCCGGCGTTTGAATTCGGGCTTGAGGCGTGCGAGGCCCGGCATCGGCCCGAGCTGCTGCAGGCTATGGTTTTCATCGCGCGCCCGGACCGCGACCGTGATCGCGGTATGCAGCACGTCGCCGAGATAACGCCCGCTGGCCTGCTCGATGCGGACGCGCTCGCGGATCTCGCCGCGCCCCTGCAGCAGCTCGACCCGGATGCCGTATTTCTTTTCGAACGCGTCTCCGACTGCCTGATGCGTCTTCGGCGACATGTAGGTTGAATAGACGACGACCTGGCCCTCACGCTTGGCGGCGGCAATGACTGCATCCCAATCCGCCGCCGGCTGCGCGGATGCCGCGGTGGCGGCAAGAGCCATCACCCCTGCAAGGATGATTGCGCTGAGGTAGTTCCCCCTCACCGGGCGCCTGCTGTGCCGACCTCTCCCCGGAGGGGAGAGGTGACGTTGGGGCACGGCGGTGCCTTTCTTCACCTCTCCCCGGAGGGGAGAGGTCGATTTCGAGTGCAGCGAGAAATCGGGTGAGGGGGGCCCGAGATCCATGAAATCACACCTGCAGATAGCGCCGGCGCACGCTCGGGTCGGCGGCAAGCGCCGCGGAGGTGCCGGTCCAGACCACATGGCCTTTTTCGATCACGACGTGCCGGTCGGCAAGCCTCTGTAGTGCGTCGAGGTGCTTGTCGACCAGCAGAATGGCCTGGCCGTCCGCCTTGAGACGCGCGAGGCCGGCCCACACCTCGGTGCGGACCAGCGGCGCCAGGCCTTCGGTCGCCTCGTCCAAAATGATCAGCTTGGGATTGGTCATCAGCGCACGGCCAATGGCGAGCATCTGCTGCTCGCCGCCCGACAACTGATTGCCCATGTGGCGCCGGCGCTCGGCCAATTTTGGAAAGAATGCGTAGACGCGCTCGATCGTCCAGCGCGGCGCGCCGAAGCGGGCCGCCGCGGTGGCGATCAGGTTTTCCTCCAAGGTCAGGGCCGGAAAGATTTGCCGTCCCTCCGGAACGAGGCCGAGCCCGGTCTGCGCCACCCGATAAGGCGGCAGCCCGATCAGCCGCGTGCCGTCAAAGCTCGCGGCGCCGCCGCGCGCCGCCACCAGCCCCATCAGCGTGAGAATCGTGGTGGTCTTGCCCATGCCGTTGCGGCCGAGCAGCGTCACCACTTCGCCGGCACGCACCTCGAAACTGATGTCGAACAGCACCTGGGCGGGCCCGTAACCGGCAGCGAGATTTTGCACGGTCAGCATCTATTCCATCTCGTCGCCGAGGTAGGCGGTGATCACCGCCGGGTCGGTTCGCACCGTGTCGGGCGCGCCGCTCGCCAGGATGCGCCCGTAAATCAACACCGAGATGCGATCGGCGAGCGCGAACACCGCGGTCATGTCGTGTTCAACGAGCACGACCGGAAAGCGGCCCTTGAGCGCACGCAGGACTGCGATCAACCGCTCGGTCTCGTCGCGGCCGATGCCCGCCATCGGTTCGTCGAGCAGCAGCAGTTTTGGCTGCATGGCGAGCGCGATCGCGAGCTCGAGCACGCGTTTCTCGCCGTGCGAGAGGGCGATCGCGGGCACATGCGCCCGGCCGAGCAGCCCGACCTCGGCCAGCACCGCTTCGGCCTGATCGTTGAGGACGCGCTCGCGGCCGGCGCGGCCGAAAAACCGGAAACTCGACCCAGTGCGTGCCTGCACCGCAAGCGCCACGTTCTCGAGCGCGGAGAACCGCGGCAGCACCGAGGTGATCTGAAACGAGCGCGCGAGCCCGAGTGCCGCGCGCGCGTACATCGGTAGTGCGGTCACGTCGCGTCCGCCGAGTTCGATGCGGCCGGCGTCGGGCCTGATCAGGCCGGAGATCTGATTGATCAGCGTGGTTTTACCGGCACCGTTCGGCCCGATCACCGCGTGCAGTTCGCCGGGGGCGATTGTCAGCGTCACGTTATCGGTGACGAGCAGGCCGCCGAAATGCTTGCACAGCGCTTCGACCCGCAGCACCGGTTCGCTCACGGCTTTGCCCTCGCGAACCGGCCAGCCAGCCCGATCAGTCCGCCGCGCGCGAACAGGACGATCAGCACCAGCAAAGGTCCAAAGATCATTTTCCAGTGTTCGGTCAGGCCGGAGAGCCATTCTTCGGCCAGCACAAACACGGCCGCGCCCATCACCGCGCCGTAGAGCGTGCCCGTGCCGCCCAACAGCACCATGATGACAAGTTCGCCCGAACGCTGCCACGACATGTAGGCCGGGCTCACAAACTCGGCCGCATTGGCAAGCAGAAATCCGGAGAGGCCGCCGAACGCGCCGGCGATCACATAAGCGACGAGCTGATAGCGGAAGATGTTGTATCCGATGCTTGCCATCCGGATCGGATTTTCACGCGCGCCGCAAAACACGCGGCCGAAGCGCGACGCGATCAGGGCCCGGCAGAGCAGGTAGGTGACGAGCAGGCAAGCGAACACGATGTAGTAGAATGAACGCGCATCGCGCATCAGCGCAAAGCCGGCGATGGTGTCGCGCGCGCGGACGGTGAGGCCGTCGTCGCCGCCATAGGGCGCGAGCGAGGAGGCGGTAAAGAACACCATCTGGCTGAACGCCAGCGTGATCATGATGAAGTAGACGCCCTGCGTGCGCAGGCACACGGCGCCGGTCGCGAGCGCAAACAGCGCGGATGCGGCGAGCGCGACCGGCAGCGCGATCAGCGCGTCGGTAAACCCGTGCACGCTGAGAATGCCCACCGCATAGGCGCCGAGCCCCACGAAGGCCGCATGGCCGAACGAGATCAGGCCGCCGTAGCCAATCAGGAAATCGAGCGCTACCGCGGCGATCGCGAAGATCATGATGCGGGAGAACAGATCCAACACGTAGGTCTGGGCCCCGTAGATCGCGACCAGCGGTACGGCCGCGAGCGCGATGAAGATCAGGACCGGAGCGACGACGTCGGCCGGCGTCCGAGGTTGCGTCGTGGACGCGGGCAGGGCCACCATCTCAGCGGCCCTTGGCCGGGAACAACCCGGCTGGCCGGATGAACAGCACCAGCGCCATCAGCAGATAGATCAGCATGGAGGCGAGCGCCGGCCCGACCGTACGCGCCGCCGAGGGATCGAGGACCAGGCGCAACAGGTCGACCGAGAACGAGCGCCCGAGCGTGTCAACGAGCCCGATCAGCAGCGCGCCCAGAAACGCGCCGCGGATCGACCCGATGCCGCCGATCACGATCACCACGAACGCGAGGATCAAGATACTGTCGCCCATTCCGGGCTCGACCGAGAGGATCGGCGCGATCATGACGCCGGCGAATCCCGCCAGCATGGTGCCGAAGCCGAACACGATCATGAACAGGCGGCGGATGTCGACGCCCAGTGCCGACACCATGGGGGCATTGGTCGCACCGGCGCGCACCAGCATGCCGACCCGCGTGTAGGTCACCAGCACGAACAGCAATACCGCGACCAGCAGGCCGGAGAGGATCACCACCAGCCGCCACACCGGATAAAGCAGGCCCGGCATCAGCACCACCGAGCCGGACAGCACGTCCGGGATCGGTAACGACAGCGGTGCCGCGCCCCACAGAAATTTTACGCCCTGGTTCACGAACAGGATCACGCCCAGGGTTGCGATCACCTGGTCGAGATGATCGCGGTCGTAGAGATGGCGAAAAACCGCGAACTCGAGCGCCAAACCGAGCAGCAAGGCCGTCACCAGCGCCAAGGCCAGCGCGGCGGCGAAGTTCTCGGTCATGCCGTAGAACATCACCGCCAGATAGGCGCCGAGCATGTATTGGACGCCGTGCGCCAGGTTGACGAAATTCATCACCCCGAACACGAGCGTCAGTCCGGCGGCGATCAGGAACAGGATCACGCCGAGCTGCAGGCCGTTGAGAATTTGGACGACGAGGAGGGTTGTGGGCATGTGCTACACGGCGCCGTCCCAGGTTGAGGGCGCGCTCCCTCTCCCCGCTTGCGGGGAGAGGGTTGGGGTGAGGGGGCGGCCTAGTTCGGTCGAATAGATTTGGGAGGCCCCCTCACCCGGATCGCTTCGCGATCCGACCTCGCCCCGCAGGCGGGGAGAGGTGGGCTGTGCCGCATGCGAAGCTCGGACTCACTTCATCGGGCAGTCGGCGGCGTAGGGATCGGCAAAGTCGCCAAACACCTTCTGCACGATTTCAGTCTGGTACTTGCCGTCGGGGCGTTTCGCGACCTTGACCAGATAGAAGTTCTGGATCGGATAGTGGTTGGAGTTGAACTTGAAGTCGCCGCGGATCGACTTGAAATCGGCCTTCTTGAGCGCCGCGCGCAACGCGTCCTTGTTCGACGTGTCGCCTCTGGTGGCTTTGAGCGCGCTGTCGAGCAGCTTGATCGCGTCATAGGCCTGGAACGCGTAGGTCGCCGGCACGGCGCCATATTCCTTCTCGTAGGCCGCCACGAACGCCTTGTTCTGCGGAGTGTCCATGTTGGGGGCCCAGTTGCTGCCGCCAAAGAAACCGAGCGCGGCGTCCTGCTGGGCCGGCAAGGTTCCCTCGTCGACGGTGAAGGCGGAGAGGAACTTGACCTTGTCGGCCAAACCGGCCTGACGGAACTGCTTGACGAAGTTGACGCCCATGCCGCCGGGCAGGAACACGAAAATGCCGTCGGGCGAAGCCGCCGCGATCTTCGACAGTTCGGCGGCGTAGTCGAGCTGGTTGAGCGGGACGTAGACTTCGTCCGCCACCTCGCCTTTGTAGTAGCGCTTGAAGCCGGCGAGCTCGTCCTTGCCGGCCTGATAGTTGGGGGCCATCAAGAACACCTTCTTGAGGCCGGAATCCTGCGCGTATTTGCCCATCGTCTCGGCGTTCTGGTCGTTCTGATAGGAGACGACGAACAGGTTCGGGTTGCAGTCCTTGCCGGCGAAGCTCGAGGTGCCGGCGTTGGGGCTGATCATGAAGGTGCCGCTTTCGGTCACCGGCTTGAGGATTGCGGCCAGGATGTTGGAGAACACCGGACCGACGACGAAATCGACCTTGTCGCGCTCAATGAAGGCTTTGACCTTGGACACGGCGACGTCGGGCTTGAGCTCGTCGTCCTGGACCAGGAGCTCGACGTCGCGTCCGCCCAGCTTGCCGCCGAGTTCCTTGAGCGCCAGCATAAGCCCGTTGCGCTGCTGCTGGCCGATGGCGGCCGGCGGACCCGACAGGGTCGTGATCAGGCCGATCTTCAACTTGTCGGCAGCCTTGTCCTGCGCCATCGCACTGCCGGCGACCAACGCGATCGCGGCGGTGACGCCGATTGCCCGTAACAACATGTTTCGTGTTCTCCCGCGCCAAGCGGCCGATCCGGCCTCGATCGTCTGCCGAAGCACGGGTCGTGCCAACGTTTCCGATCGACGGTACAAGCCGTGAACTTTTTGAGAATCAAGCTCTTACGGGCTTGCTGCCGGGCTTTCCTCCCGGGGCGGGCATCATAGCGGCGTTTACGATAGCGGCAAATGCATTAGGTGCGGCGCGTTGGCAGCGTTCCGGTCCGTGCGCTTTCGTGATTGAATGCCGAGCCCTATTCGTCACATCGCTTCGGCGTGCAAAGTGCGGCCGCGCGAGGTCATTGCGGCGTCGCGCAACAGGAGATGTCGAGTTCATGCAACCGCTCACAGCAGGAATCACCAAGACCAACACCGGAATCGACGGCATTTCCTGGAACATCCTCGGCCAGACCTACGTGCCCAAGAGCCTGTCGGAGTCGTCGTTTTCCTGGCACGCGACGTTTCCGCCCGGCACATTCGTGCCGCCGCACATTCATCCGACCCAGGACGAGTTCATCTACATGTTCGAGGGCCGTTTCGATCTCGTGCTCGATGGCAAGGATTTTGCGGCGACCGCCGGCGACCTGATCCGCCTGCCGATGGGGATCCCGCACGGCATCTTCAACAAGTCGGATCAGCCGGTGAAGTGCTTTTTCTGGGTGTCGCCGACGCGCCGTCTCTACGACTTGTTCTGGGCGATCCACAGCATGACGGAGCAGACGCCCAACGAGGTCGTAGCGCTCTCCGCCAAGCACGAAGTGATGTTTTTGCCGCCGCCGCCAGCCTGAGCGCACTATTCGGAAACGGAGGCGCGCTTACGCCGCCTTCGCCGGCCGGTTGACCTGCTCGTGTGAGAAGCCCGCGGTCGCCGCATAGCCGCGCACGATCGCCTTGCGCTGCTCGAAACTGAGCACATCGTCGATATTGGAGAAGCCGTCCGGGGCGCGCGCCTCGACCGCGTCGATCACGCCTTCGGGCCCGCCGCTGCGGTTCATGCGCACGATCTGTGCGGTCGGCGGCAACCGCTCCTGCTGATAGGCCCACAGCGCCGCGACCGGATGCTCGTCGCCCTTGAGCCGGTCGGCGAGACTGCGCGCATCGAGGATCGCCTGCGAGGCGCCGTTGGAGCCGACCGGATACATCGGATGCGCGGAGTCGCCGAGCAACGTCACGCGGCCGTGCGACCAGCGCGGCAGCGGGTCGCGATCGCACATCGGATATTCCCAGAATTCCGGGGTGGCCTCGATCAGGGCCTGGACATTGACGAACGGAATACTGAACCGGCGCACATGCGGCATCAGGTCCTGGAACCGGCCCGGTCGCGACCAGTCCTCCTTGTTGGGCGGGATCGATCCATCCGGGCCGATCTTGGCCACCACCGCCCAGTTGGTCAGCCGCGTGCCTTCGCGCCGGCCGGCCGCGATCGGATAGACCACGAGCTTTGCCGCCATCCCGCCGGCGACGATCATCGAGCGGCCGGTGAGAAACACCGGCCAATCGATGGCTCCGCGCCACAGCATGGCGCCGTTCCAGCGCGCCGGGCCTTCGTTCGGATAAAGCGCTTCGCGCACCTTGGAGTGGATGCCGTCGGCGCCGATCAGCACGTCGCCGCGGGCGGTGTGGCGATGCGCGCCTGTGCGATCGAAGAAATAGGCGGTGACGCCGCCGTCGTCCTGGGTGAAGGCGCCGAGGCGATGGCCGGTATGGATGCGCGCCTCGCCGAGACGCGCGCGCGCCGCCTGATGGATGACGCCCTGCAAGTGGCCGCGATGAACCGAGAGCTGCGGTACGTCATAGCCGGCGTCGGTGCCGCGCGGCTCGCGCCAGATCTCCTGACCGAAGCGGTTGGTGTAGAACAGCTCGAAGGTGCGGATCGCTACCTGATCGAGACGATCGAGCAGGCCGAGCTCGGCCAGTTCCTTGATCGCGTGCGGCAGCGTGTTGATGCCGACGCCGAGCTCGCGGATCGCATCCGACTGCTCGAATACTTCGCAATCAAGACCGCGAGCATGCAGCATGAGCGCGGCCGTAAGCCCGCCGATGCCGCCACCGACAATAATTGCCTTCATGCGTTACGCTCGACGCAACACCAAACACCCTATCATGGGCGCGGGAAGCCGCCTGGCGCAAGAGCGTTCGATCGTTATGGTAACCGTTCGCCGCCGGCCGCGTCGGGCAACGGGGCGTCCGCCGCGGGCGCTGGACGAGCCTTGGCGACCTGCGGCGCGCTCATCGGCAGCACCGTCTCGCCACTGAGCGCCTCGAGCTGGAGCCGGACGGCCAGCATGGTGGCAAACGCCATCGTACTTTCGATCAGCAAATCGCGCTGCCGGTCGACCGTTACGATGTGATAGCTGTCGTCAAGCACGATGGTGCCGACCAACCCGCCCATCTGGCGCTGCAGGTACTCGGCGTTCTTGAGGCTGGAGAGATCGTCCTCGCGCGCCTGGATGATCAACGCCGGCGTGGTGATGTCCCTGAGCTCGCGCTGTACCACCTGCACCAGGTTATAGAGCTGGCACACCGAGTCTCCCGGTGTGGTCAAGATTCCGGCTTGCGCGCTGTCGCCGGATTTCATGGCCGCCAGCACCACGCCGCGGATCGCCGGGTCCTTGATGCCGTAGGGCTCGCCCTCGGTGAAGCGATAGACCCTGCGCACGATCGCCTGGCCGAACGAGGACCACAGGGCAAATTGCAGGATGAAGCGGTACCAGGGCGTGGACCAGCCGTCGTACCAAAGCGTCGGCGCGTAGAGTACGAGGCCGTGCACTTCGCTGGGCCGCTGCGCGGCGAGATGGAGCGCGAGCACGCCGCCCATCGACAATCCGCCGACCACCACGGTGTCGCACTGTGCCCGCAGCTCGTCGAACGCGGTCACCACGCTTGCGTACCAGTCGTGCCAGGTGGTTGCGACCAGGTCCGCTTCGCTGCCGCAGTGGCCCGCGAGCTGGCAGCAGTGCACCAGGAATCCGCGACGTGCGAGCCCCTTGGCGACGAACTTGAGTTCAACCGGCGTGCCGCCAAGACCGTGGATCAATAGGAATCCGGTGCGGCCTTTGCCAACCGTGAAGCTGCGATCGATGGTCGTCATGGCATGCTCACGCTTTTGAGACGCGGGTCATGAGCTGATCAAGGAGAGCAAGGCCAAGATCGATCTCATCGTAGGTGATTGTGAGCGCAGGCGCGAGCGTGATCACATTCTTGAAGTACCCGCCGATGTCGAGCACCAGGCCATAGTGTCTGCCTCCGTGATCGAGGTCGCCTTTGAGAGCCTCGTCGACCATGTGGTCGACGATCGCCTTGGACGGCGTGAAGCTGTCGTGCGGCTCGCAGATTTCGATCCGCAGCGCGAGGCCGAGACCGTCGACGTCGCCGATGATCTTGTGGCGACGCTTGAGCTCTTGCAGCCCTTCGAGGAAATACGCGCCTTTCTTCGGGACCGACGTCGCAAAGTCCTCGTCATGCATCAGCTTCATCGCCTCGAGCCCGATCGCGGTCCCGAGCGGATTGGCCGCAAAGGTCGAGTGGGTCGAGCCGGGCGGAAAGATCTTCGGATTGATCAGCTCTTCCGCGGCCCACAGGCCCGACAGCGGGTTGAGCCCGTTGGTGAGCGCCTTGCCGAACACGATCACGTCCGGCGTCACGCCGAAATGCTCGATCGACCAGAGCTTGCCGGTGCGGAAGAAACCCATCTGGATTTCATCGACCACCAACAGGATGCCGTAGCGGTCGAGCACCTTCTTGAGTTCAACAAAGAAGTTCTTGGGCGGGATCACGTATCCGCCGGTGCCCTGTACGGTCTCGATGTAGAACGCGGCGTATTCGGCCTGGCCCGCTTTCGGATCCCAGACGCCGTTGTATTCGCTTTCGAACAGCCGCTCGAACTGCCGCACGCAGGCGAGCCCATACTCCTCCTTGCTCATGCCGTTGGCGCCGCGGAAGTGATACGGAAACGGCAGGAAGTGGGCGCGGTCGCCGAAGTGGCCGAAGCGGCGGCGGTAGCGATAGGACGACGTGATCGCCGAAGCGCCGATGGTACGGCCGTGATAGCCGCCCTCGAACGCGAACATCAGGCTCTTGCCGCCAGTGGCGTTGCGCACGAGCTTGAGCGAATCCTCGATCGCCTGCGATCCGCCGACGTTGAAATGCACGCGGCCCTTGCGGCCGAATTTTGCTTCGGCGTCGCGCGCGATCATGGCGGCGAGTTCGATCTTCTCGCGATGCAGATATTGGCTCGCGACCTGCGGCAGCCGGTCGACCTGGCGCTTGAGCGCATCGTTGAGACGGCGGTTGGCGTAACCGAAGTTGACGGCCGAGTACCACATCTGCAGGTCGAGATACTGCCTGCCGTCGGCGTCGTAGAGATAGGAGCCCTCGCAGCGATCGAAGATCTTCGGCTCGGAATAATGAACCGTGTCGCCGTGCGAGCAGTAGATCGCTTCGAGCTTCAGCAGTTCGGCATCGTCAGGCGCCGACGCGGAACTCGCCTCCTTGCCGGTGGCGGCGAGCCTAAGCGGTGGACGCATGGATCGTGCCCTTTTGGTAACGCGCCTTGCCGTCGAGGCGTCGCAAACCTCCGATCCAATCCGCAATCAGCGTTGTTGCACCCGCAAAATTTCCGAACACGATATAGGCGAGACCGGTCAACTGGCAGTGCTCGGCCAGCGCACCCTTGGCAACCACGAGGTCGGCGGTCTCGGCCGCACAGAAATCCGACCGGCCATCGCCGATCAGAATGCGAACTTTGCCCGGTTCTCCGGCGAGCGCCTGGCACTTGCAATTGCCGGCTTGCGAGCGGCAATCGCCGGCTTCGTGCGGGAAGCCTAGGCGCCAGCGGTTCTGCCCGCGCCACTCCAGGCGGTTCGCAAGAACCGGCACATCGACGCCCGCGCGCGCGAGCATTTTGGTGATGATACGGTCGAGACCGTCCGAGATGACGGTCAGCGGCACGCCGTGGTTTCGGCAGAGCGCGACCAGCTCGGGAAAGTGCGGGTCAAGCGGCACATCCTCGACCACCGAGTCGAGTTCCTCAGGCGTTGCCCGCACGAGATCAATCTGGCGCGCCAAACACTCCCGCGATCCGATGATCCCGGCCAGCCACTCGGACTCGACCTTGCGCCATTCCGGATCAGCAAAACGCTCCAGGATGACGTCGGTCGTATCCTCAAGCGAGATCGTCCCGTCGAAATCGACGAAAACACGAACTCCTGATGGCATGGATAGCTTCGCCCCACTTCGAATGTATTCGCGCGCTTTTTCGAGGCCGTACCCCCGCACCGGTGGCCTCTTTGGTTCAACTCTACCTACAAACGCGAGCGTTTCAAAACAAAAATGAAACGGCAGCGTGTCATGAAAAAGCCTTAACTGACAATGGAATTTTTGCCTTCATTCGCCGGCGGGTCGGGTTCCTTTGGCCATTTGGGGGGCAACATGCTCCAAGACGTCGTCTTACAGCCTCGAGGCATAGGACAGGGGACTCGAGATCTCACCAAAAAAATACGGTGAAGCAATGGGTTAGGGCGCGCGGCCGGGTGAAATCATGCCGGCATTACGCGCACGGGCTTGCCGTCGAGAAAGGCGCGGATGTCCTCGACTATCTCCCGGAAATAGATCTCGTAGGCCTGCACGCTCACGTACCCGAGGTGCGGGGTGATCACCACGTTGTCGAGCGTGCGCAACGGGCTGTCGAGCGGGAGCGGCTCGGTCTCAAACACGTCAAGGCCCGCGCCCGCGATTCGCCGCTCGGTCAGGATTGTGAGCAGGGCGGCCTGGTCAACAATCGCAGCGCGCGCCGTATTGATGAGGTAGGCCGTCGGTTTCATCAGCGCGAGATCCTTCGCCCCGATCAGGCCACGCGAGCGATCGCTGAGCATGAGATGGATCGAGACGATGTCCGCGGTGCGAAACAGATCCTCCTTGCTGGCGTAGGTCACACCCGCTTCTGCGCATTTCTCCGGCGTCAGGTTTTGGCTCCACGCAATGACGTTCATGCCGAACGCCTTTGCAATGTTGGCGACCCGGGTCCCAAGCTTGCCTAATCCGACGACGCCCAGCGTCTTGCCGTCGAGGTCGATGCCGATCGTCGTCTGCCATGGGGCACCGGCCTTGAGGCGGGCGTTCTCGTAGCCGATGTGGCGGGTAAGCTCGAGCATGAGGCCGATCGCGATGCCCGCGGTCGGATTGCCGGAACCCCCCGTCCCGCACACGACGATGCCGCGTTCGTTCGCAGCCTTGACGTCGATTGCAGCGTTGCGCATGCCGGTCGAGATCAGCAGGCGAAGGTCGGGCAATGCCTCGAGCACCTGCTTGGGAAAGCGCGTGCGCTCGCGCATCGCGCAGACGATCTCAAAACCCTTAAGCGCCCCCGGCACCTCGGCCGGAGGAATCCACCGGTCGAACACCTTGATGTCGACGGCTTTCGAAATCGCACTCCAATCGGCCAGCTTCAGAGCGACGTTCTGATAGTCGTCGAGAATCGCGCACTGCATCGAATTGTCCTGCTGTTTGGTCGGTGAACCTAGAGCGGGATGATTATCTTCGAGTCATCATCCCGCTCTAGCCTTTTGTTTGAGCATGATCTTTTCCGAAAACCGGTGTCCACTTTTCGGGATCATGCTCTAATCGGCCGTAACGCCGGCCGCCCGAATGACATCGGCCCAGCGTTGCGCGTCGGCCTTGATGAATTGCGCGGCTTGCGCCGGCGTCATGGCGGTCGGCTGGGTGCTGAGCGTAGCAAGATGTGCGCGCACGTCCGGCGCGCTGAGCGCGTCGATGATGGCTTGGTTGAGCTTGGCGACGATCGTCGCGGGGGTCTTGGGCGGCGCCGAGATCGCGTTCCAGGTTCCGGATTCGAAACCGGGCACACCGGCCTCGATCAATGTCGGCACGTCGGGCAGCTGCGGTGAGCGCTCCCCGGCGGCCACGCCGAGAATACGGGCCTTGCCGGCGCGGTGCAGCTCGAGCGCGGACGCGAGTTCGGTGAACATCAGGTCGACATGGCCCGCGATCAGATCGTTGAGGGCCGGCGCGGTCCCCTTGTAGGGCACGTGCACCATTTTGATTCCGGTCCGGCTTTGAAACAATTCCGCGGTGAGGTGCGAGGTCGTGCCGGTGCCCTGCGACGCGTAATTCAACTTGCCCGGATTCGCGCGTGCATAGGCGATCAAGTCCTCCGCGGTTTTGGCCGGAAAATCGGGGCGCACGGTCAGCGTGTTGGGGATCGTGGTCATGATCGCAATCGGCGCGAACGCGGCGGGGTCGTAGTTGAGCTTGCGATAGAGCAGCGCGTTGACGGTGAGCGGCGCCGGCTGTGACGCCATCAGGGTATAGCCGTCCGGCTCCGCCGCGAACGCGGCCTCGGCTCCGAAATTGCCAGCCTGCCCCCCGCGGTTCTCGACCACCACCGGCTGACCGAGGCGCTGGCGCAGCTTGTCGGCGACGATCCGGGTCACCGCGTCGACGCCGCCGCCGGCCGGCACGGTGACGATCACCCGGATCGGCTGGCTTGGATAATCGGCGCTGTTGTCGAGCGGCCAGGCGGGTGATGCAATCAATGCGGCCGCGGCAATCGGGGCGAGAAATCTCAGCATTGCGCGACTGTAGCCGATCGGGGGACAGGAGTCAGGACGACCAGCCTGGACACCGGCGTCGCCTGGCACCCACTCGGATTGCCTTGCCCTTTGCAGGGCTGATCGCTACATGAGGCCCACCTCTTTCCGATCCTTGCGCGGGACGGCATCGCAAAACGCGACGGACATTGCGCGGGCGGTCCACCCCAAGTTTCATGAGACGCAGCAATGAACGGCCGACAATTCGTCTATCACATGCATGGTCTGACCAAGACCTATCCGGGCAACCGCAAGGTCCTGGAGAACGTCAACTTGTCGTTCTATCCGGATGCCAAGATCGGCGTGCTCGGGGTCAACGGCTCCGGCAAGTCGACCTTGCTGCGCATCATGGCTGGGCTCGACAAGGATTTTTCCGGGGAAGCCTGGGCCGCCGAAGGCGCACGCGTCGGCTTTCTGCCGCAGGAGCCGCAGCTCGACGTCGACAAATCGGTGCGTGAGAACGTCATGGAAGGGGTGGCCGCGTCGAAGGCCATTCTCGATCGCTACAACGAACTCGCCGCGAATTATTCCGACGAGACCGCCGACGAGATGACCCAACTGCAGGACGAGATCGAATCCAAAGGGCTCTGGGACCTCGACTCCAAGATCGACCAGGCGATGGATGCGCTGCGTTGCCCGCCCGACGACGCAAATGTCGACAATCTGTCCGGCGGCGAATGCCGCCGCGTCGCGCTGTGCCGGCTCTTGCTCGAACAGCCCGAGCTGCTGCTGCTCGACGAGCCGACCAACCACCTCGATGCCGAGACCACGGCGTGGCTCGAGGGACACCTGCGCAACTATCCAGGCGCGATCCTGATCGTCACCCACGACCGCTACTTCCTCGACAATGTGACCGGATGGATTCTCGAGCTCGATCGCGGGCGCGGCATTCCGTACGAAGGCAATTATTCGTCGTGGCTGACGCAGAAGCAGAAGCGCCTCGAGCAGGAGGGACGCGAGGAGCAAGCGCACCAACGCACCCTCGCGCGCGAGCAGGAGTGGATCGCCGCGAGCCCGCGCGCGCGCCAAGCCAAGTCCAAGGCGCGCTACCAGCGCTATGAGGACCTGCTCGCCAAGGCATCGGAAAAAACCCAGCAGACGGCGCAGATCGTCATTCCGGTGGCCGAGCGGCTCGGCCAGAACGTCATCGACTTCAACGGTTTGGCCAAAGGTTTCGGCGACCAGCTGCTGATCGACGGACTGAACTTCAAGCTGCCGCCCGGCGGTATCGTCGGCGTGATCGGGCCGAACGGCGCCGGCAAGACCACTCTGTTTCGCATGATCACCGGGCAGGAGAAGCCCGACCAGGGCACGATCAAGATCGGCGAGTCGGTGCATCTCGGTTATGTCGACCAGTCGCGCGACAGTCTCAACAACAACGCGACCGTGTGGCAGGAAATCTCCGGCGGACTTGACCAGCTCCAACTCGGCAAGCGCGAGGTAAATTCGCGCGGCTATTGCAGCGCCTTCAACTTCCGCGGCGCCGATCAGCAAAAGAAGGTCGGCCAGCTCTCGGGCGGCGAACGCAACCGCGTGCACCTCGCCAAGATGCTCAAGTCGGGCGCGAACGTGCTCCTGCTCGACGAGCCGACCAACGACCTCGATGTCGATACCTTGCGGGCGCTCGAAGAGGCGCTGGAGGATTTCGCCGGCTGCGCGGTGATCATCAGCCACGATCGCTGGTTCCTCGACCGCATCGCGACCCACATGCTGGCGTTCGAAGGCGACAGCCACGTCGAATGGTTCGAGGGCAATTTCCAGGACTACGAGCAGGACAAAATGCGCCGGCTGGGAACCGATTCCACGATCCCGCACCGGATCAAATACAAGAAGTTCACGCGCTGAGGCATCGCGCTTCAACCCTGCGTGCGGCCGCGGCAGGTCGGCTCCGACATGCTGCTACCCGGCTTGCCGTCCGCGCCGATTGGGTTAGGCTGGCCGCGGGTCCACGGGGGCGTCGAGACGGGAGCCAGCCCATGAACGAGCGAATGCCGATTTCGCGCATCGGCGGCGTTGAGTTGGATCGTTCGGTGAGTGAGGCGGAGCGCAAGCTCCGGATTGAGCTCGCTGCTGCGTTCCGGATTGCGCAACATCTCGGCTGGAACATCGATACGCTCAATCACATCACGCTGCGTATTCCAGACACCGATCTGTTCCTGATGAATCCGCTCGGGCTCGGCTGGGACGAGATTACTGCGTCGTCGCTTGCGACCGCCGCCTACGACGGCAAGATCGTCAGTCATTCCGGGGTCCGTCTGGCACCGGCCGGATTCAATTTCCATAGTGGCATCCTCAAGGCTCGCCCGGACATCAACTGCGTGATCCATACGCACGAGGACGCCGGCGCCGTTATCAGCGCCACCACCGATCCGCTGCTGGTGTTCGATCAAGGCGGATGCCGGCTCTATGACGAGGTCGGCTATCACGCATTCGAAGGGCTCGCCAATCAGGAAGACGAAGTACCGCGGATCCTGCGCGACCTTGGTCACCGACACACGTTGATCATGCGCAATCATGGCTTGTTGAGCGTCGGTGCATCGGTCGGCGAGGCGTTTGGCTGGATGCGCGCCCTGATCGACGCGTGTGCCTTGCAGGAGCGCGTGCTCGCGACCGGTCGGCCGTATCAAACCATTCCCGAAGACTTGCAGAATCGCACCAAAGCGCAGATGGGTGGCAACAATCGCGGCAACGCGCCGCGCGAGGATCACAGTTGGCAGTATTTTCTCCGGCTTGCCGAGCGGCTCGACCCGGCATTTGCAGCATGACACGTAGCCTTTGCGCCGGCTTGGCGCTTGTACTGATCACACTGCTCGCCCTTTCTCCGGGCCGCGCCGCCGATCCGGCGTTCCAGCAATGGCTTGCCGGTCTGTGGCCGGAAGCCCAGCAGATGGGCATCTCGCGCGCGACGTTCGACGCCGCAACGCGCGGGCTCGAGCCTGACCTGTCGTTGCCCGATCTGATCATTCCGGGACGGCCCGAGCGGCCGTCGGGCGGGCAGGCCGAATTCGTGCAGGCGCCGGCCGACTATATCCGTGAGACCTCGATCGACCGGCTGGCGACGCACGCCCGCAAGCTCGCGGACGAATATCGCGGGACGCTCGCGGAAATCGAAAAGAAATTCGGCGTGCCGGGGTCCGTGTTGCTGGCAATCTGGGGACGCGAGACCGATTTCGGCCGTGCCAAGGATTCGCGCAGTGCCATCCGGGTGCTTGCGACCCAGGCCTACCTGGGCCGCCGCAAGGACCAATTCCGGCAGGAATTTCTGCTCGCGCTGAAGATGCTTGACGAAGGTGACATCAAGCTTGCCGACATGAAAAGCTCATGGGCCGGCGCGATGGGGCTCACCCAATTCATGCCGTCGGATTATTTTCGCTCGGCGGTCGATTTCGACGGCGACGGCCGGCGCAACATCTGGACGTCGATCCCGGACGCGCTCGCGTCGGCAGCCAAGCAACTTGTCGACAAGGGCTGGCAGCGCGGCGAGCCGTGGGCGATCGAGGTGCGCGCGCCGCGCAACGCCGACTGCACCATCGGGGTTCCGGAAAACACCAAGCCGATCGGCGAATGGCTGAAGCTCGGCTTTACGCCGGCCTATGGCCGCAAGTTGCGTCCCGAAGAACTCGACATACCCGCCTCGCTGCTGCAGCCGGCCGGTCTTTATGGGCCGTCGTTTCTCACCCCGAAAAACTACTTTGTGATCAAGGAATACAATTTCTCCGACCTTTATGTTTTGTTCGTCGGTCATTTGAGCGATCGCATCGCCGGCAAGCCGCCGTTCGAGACGCCATGGGCGACCTTGGTGCAGATGCCGACCGCGCAGGTCGAACGCATGCAGCGCCGATTGACCCAGAGCGGACTCTACGCGGACAAGATCGACGGCAAGGCCGGAATGAAGACGCGCGCCGCGCTCGGCGCTTATCAGAAGGCGAACGGGCTCGCCGTCGATTGCTGGCCGACGTCCGCGGTGCTCGATCACATGCAGAGCACCGCCGGCAGAAATTGATTTCTACCCGTTCAAACAAAGTGGCCGGCGCACCGGCCGGCCACTTGAGTTGCTTGGCTGCGCTTATCCGCGGCCGTGCGCTCAACCTTGCTTGGGCGCGCGGGTGCCGCGGCCGATGGTGTTGAACTGAGCCTTCTGCTCGTCGCTCAGCGACCCGTAGAAGTCATTGAGCGGACCGCGCACGGTCTGCACCGCCGCCAGGATCGTCTGCAACCGCTGCTCGATCGCGGAGATGCGGGCGAGCGGTGTCGCCGGCATGTCGGTCGGGCAGGACGCTTGCAGCACGTCCTTGGCTTTCGCGGCCGCGTTCTGCAGCGCATCGAGGCTCGCTTCCTGGGCCGGCGTCGGCCGCACGCTGGTCCGGATCTGGGCGGTCGGCCAGTCGGGAATCGCGCGGTTCGTGCAGTTCTTGGCCGGCGAGCCGGCCTCGGTTCCGGCCTGCGCCGTCTGCGGCCGGGCTTGCTGCGCCTGGTCTTGCCGTCCGAGTGCGTTGAAGCGCGCCTTCTGCTCGTCGCTCAGCATGTTGTAGAACGTCTCGAGCGGGGGCCGCACCACCTTCACGGCGTCGAGCATCGACTGCACCCGCTGTTGCATCGCATCCATGCGGCCGATCGGCGTGAGCGACACGTCTTTCGGGCATGCAGCCTTGACGATCTGTGCCGCCTGCACCGAAGCATTGCCGAGTTGGTCGAGCGCCGCGCGTTGAGCGTCGGTGGGAGCGAGGGCATTCTGGATGTCGTCGACCGGAACGCCGGCTACGTCGCGCGAGTCGTCGCCGCAATACTCGGTGTAACGGCCCATGGCGGCCTGGGTCGTGCTGCGCACGTCCAAGGTCGTTCCGCTGGGCGGATTGCCGCTCGTGCGTGCGCTGGCGTAGCGTTGCGCGCCGCTTGCGTCGCGCGGGCCGCCGGCGGCGTAGCCGGGCGCGCGGCCATAGGCGCCGCTCGCGTAACCACCGCCGCCATAGGCGATCGGCGGCGGAACCGCGAAGTCGTCGTAGCCATACGGCCAGAATATCCCGGCGTAGAGATCCGGGTAGCCGTAGTACCAGAACGGATCGTAGACGTAGGGCCAATACGCGTAAGGCCAGAACACGCTCGCGAACACGTCGTAGTACGCGTAGGGCCAGAACACCGGTCCCCACCAGCCAAAGACCACGCGGTTGCGCCACCAGTTGCGGTACCAGCCCGCGTGCGCCCACCGATTGGCCAGGAATCGGTTGCCGATCGCACCATTACGATGCCAGCCAGCGTTCGCAAACCGATGGGACATGAGCGCATTGCCGGCAGCGTGATTGCGCACGGCGTTTCTGGCGAGGGCGGTGCGGGTGGCGTTGCGGCCGATGTTGCGTCCCGCGAGCCGATTGGCACGGCTCATCGAGCGTGAGGCTACGCGATTGCCGCGATTGAACGAGCGCGCCAACGAGCGATGCCCGCCACGACTAAGCGAATGTGCAAAGGAGCGGCCTCCGCCTCGGCTGAGCGAACGCGCAAGGGAGCGACCGCCGCCATGGCTGAATGAGCGCATGCCGCCGGCGTGGAACGAGCGCATCGCGCCCGAGAAGCTGCGACCTCCAATATGCGCGCCGCCGCCGCGGAAGCCTCCGCCGCCGCTGAAGGCACGCATCCCGCCACCGCCGCCGTGAAAGCCGCCGTGGCCGCCGCCGCCAAAGTGGGCTCCGCCGCCACCGTGGCCTCCGCCACCGTGGCCTCCGCCACCGCCATGGCCGCCGCCACCACCACCACGGGCCAAGGCGGGCGCGGCGCCGAGCATCAGCGCCAGCAACACAACACCTAATCGACCAGCTTGCCGCATGACATACCTCCCAGGCAGAACCTTATTGGTCTTGTTTGTTGAACACCCGACTAGGCGGTCTCGTTCCGCGCTGCGATGCAAACGTGTGACCGCTCGCCGCACACTCGATTGCAATCGTGTGCTCGTTTCGTGTCGGCATTGGGGCGCAGCGTATCTGCTGTTCGCCCTCGCCGTTACTGTGACAAATTACAGTGGCTGCGACGATGTTCGCGCCCCGCGGTTGCGCGAGAACATCGACCAAAATCTGACTAATCGTTCAGGTTGGTACGATCACGTCGCTGCGGCGCCGCCTTAGTACCACTGAGGGCACATATATTGCGGTCGCGAATAGCCGACCAATAACCCGTCGGCATTGAAGATCGGTTTGCGAGCCCAGTAGGCGCCGCGGCATCGCCGTGTTCGGGTAGGTCGCGTTGTAACCCGGGTAGGTAATCATGCCGGGGGGCGAGACCGGAACATACATACCGGCCTGCGGCGCCGGAGCGGCATACTCGACGGGTGGCCCGGGCGGCGGAGCATCGCCACCAAACAAGCCTCCGAGGAAACCCAGGTCGGCGGCAGCCGCTACGGTCACGCCGGCGACGCTAGCCGCCGTGATGCTTAAAGCCGCGGTGAGCGTACGGAGAAACGCATTCATTGGTTGCCACCTTATGGCGTTTGGCGAGCCTCGAATCGACCAACAACAACGCCAACGCAACAGCGGCTACCGAATCAGCAGGCGCTCAGGATGAATCGAGCGGGCCGACCGAGTAAAGCACGGTGACATTCCCGCACCACGACAGCCCGCAGGTGTTGTAAAAAGCACACGCCCGGCACGCGCGAATGCCGGGCGTGAATCGCTCAGCAGATCGGCACTTAGTAGCAGGCCTGCACTCTTTGGACGCGCCAGGTATTGCCGTCCCAAAATCGCTGATTGCGCCAGAAGCACCCCGGACTCGGACCGTAATAGACCGGTGCCGGCGCATAGAAGTAGCTCGGCCCATAGCCGTAGTAGGCGCCGTAGGGTTGAGCTTGGCCCGCAAGCAACGCGCCGCCGGGCGGGCCGGCGGCAGCACCGGCGCCCGCATCACACCCCCAGAAGCACCAGGCTTTTGCAGGGCTCGCGCCTGTGATCGCGGCACCCGCGACACTCGCGGCCGCAGCGACGGCGATGAGCGTTGTTCGCATTTGCGTTCCTCCTGGAGGGAGTCCCACACACGACGCCGAATCGAAACTCCTCATACATGAGGCGTCTGATTCGCGTAAGTTTCGGTTGCGGTCTGTATTCATCCTCGCCCAGCGTCGACGCTTGTTCTCAATCCACGCCTCTACAGGTCGCGCAGACACGATCCGATCAACGACTTCACGCCGGTGACCAACGTCGACCTTTTGTTGAATTTGATTTCGCTGCTTGGGGCGCATTCGCGCAAGCGTCGGGAGTCACCGCGAAGGATTCTCACCGCACGCAAAAGAAAAGGCCGGGGCGGGCCCCGGCCATGGAAAACGGCAGGAAGATCTAGACGCTGCGCGTCAGTAGCAGACGCGTACGCGCTGATAGGCCCAGTTGTAACCGGTCCAAACGCGCTGGGTCTGCCAGTAGCAGGGCGGCGGAGCCGGGGCCGCATAGACGACCGGGGCGGGCGTCACGTAAACAGGCGGCGGAGCCGCGTAAACCGGCGGCGGTGCAGCGAGCGCCGCGCCGAGCAGCAAGCCGCCGACCACGCCGGCACCCACGTAGCATCCAAAACAGGTCGCGTTCGCCTCCTTGGGAAGCGCCACCGCGCCCGCCGCCAGGGACGCCGCAACCGCGAACGTAGCCAAGGTCCTGGTCATATTGCCCTCCATCTCGATTTGGTGGTCAGTCGCCAGCACCCGACTGGCGCCCGCGAGCCCCCGAAATGCAGCTGTGATCGATTGATGAGCCATCCTAAACGCGGCCCTTTTCCGCGTCAGTGATGGCTGTCACCCGTCCTACCCTGATTAAGGGTACATCGTTAACTTACCCTTAAGGGTAGCGGCACCCCGACCCCAGTGCGCCTGCTTCTTCGCAGCCATTTTAGTTAAATTTGAGGCCGGCCGCCTTTACGAGGGCGATGTTGATCTCGATTTCCTTTTTGACGAGCGCGTCGAATTGAGCCGGGGTCAGCGGCATCGGTTCGATGCCCTGGGGGGCGAAGCGCGCGCGCACGCCCGGCTGCCCCAGGACCTTCTGGGTATCCTGGTACAAGCGATCAACAATGTCGCGCGGAGTTGCCGCAGGCACGAACATCCCATTCCAGAACGTGTAGTCGGAGTCGGGATAGCCCGCCTCGATCGACGTCGGCACCTCCGGAAGCGCGCTCGTCCGCGTCGGGGTAGAGACCGCGAGCGGGAGCAGCTTGCCCTCGCGGATGAACGCGAGGCTCGATGAGATGCCAGGGCACATGAAGTCGACGCGTCCGGTCACAACTTCGGTGAGCGCTTCCGGACCGCCCTTGAATGGAACATGCAGCGCTTTCGCGCCGGCGCTCAGCAGCAGGCGCTCCGCGCTCCAGTGCGTCGCGCTCCCAACGCCCGCGGACGCAAACGTGAGCGAGCCGGCCTTTGCGGCAGCGACGAGCTCGGACAGCGTCTTGATGCCTTTGCTGGGAGCGATCACCGTCACGTTGGGCACGCTGCCGAATGATGCGACGGCGGAAAAATCGCGCGCCGTGTCGTACGACAGGTTCGGATAGATTGCCGGTGCCGCTGAATGGGCCGATGCGTTGATCAGCAGCGTGTAGCCGTCAGGATCTGACTTGGCGACCGCGGCCGCACCGATACTTCCGCCGGCGCCACCCCGATTCTCAACAATAATTGGTTGTCCGAGCTGAGCGGCCAGAGGCTCCAGCACGATGCGTCCAATAATGTCGATGGTCGAGCCGGCGGTGAACGGGATCACAACGCGGAGCGGCCGGTTCGGCCAGGTGTCCGCGCGTCCCTGCCGCGGCAATGCTGCGGCCGCAAACGCAGCGGCTGAGAAGCGCAGGACATTTCGGCGCGTCTTCGACATTGGCGTGCTCCCCTCGTGCCCCGTTTCCATCGCTCGTTGGGTCGGCGAATACTGGGCGCGAGTATGGCATCAATTTACCGCGCCGCGAACCGTCGGCCCGTCCCCTGGGCCGCCTACGCGCGCGCGACTACCTTGCGGGTGCGTGCTGCCGCCTTGCCGGTTTCGCGGATCATCAGGAATGTGCCGGACCACATGCGGCGGATGACCCAGTGGCCCTCGATCTCAATCCCGTCTGCGCTCAACGTGCCTTGATAGTCGACCAGGTCGTAATTCGGGCCGGCGGCCGCGTAGGTCTTGCGGAACGCGACCTGCGCTCCGCCGCGCCCGCCCACCAGTGTCGCGAACAGGGTTCCGCCCGCTCCATCGCGAAACACGCACGGTTCGTGGGTTGAGCCGGTGAGCGTGCCCGGCGTTTCGATCAGCGTCGCCACGAACGACACGGACTTGTTGATGCCGGGATAGGTGTAGAGGCCTTGCCAAACGCCGGTGAGGTTGAGCGGATCAGGGTCGCGATTGCTCATGTCTTGCCTCGTGGGGTCTCATGCGCCGATCGTCTCCGCCAGCAACGCCAGCGCGCGGAGGGAAAACGCGCGCATGTTGGCTTCCCGATCGTCACTTGCGGTTCGCACCGTCAGGGTGCGCTCCGCGGGGCCGGACACCGCCAGGCACGCATGCCCGGCCGGGTCGCCATAGCGATTGCCGGTCGGTCCGGCCGCCCCCGACTCGGCAAGACCCCACGTGGCACCGAGGCGCTCGCGCACGCGCTGCGCCAGCAGGGCCGCGTAGGGCTCGCTCGCTGCGCGCATACCGGTCATTTCGGCCGAACCGATGTCAAGGAGCGCGCCGCGCGCCGCAGCGGTGTAGATCACACCGCCGCCGCGAAAATACGCGGACGCGCCCGGCACGGCCAGCAGCGCCGCCGACATCAGACCGCCGCACGAGCCCTCGGCGACCGCGATCGTCTGGTGACGCTCGATCAATCGCGCGGCAATCTTGCGGGCGAGGGGGAGTAGCTGCTCCATGCGAGATACTATTCGCTGGCCGGTTCATCAGCGCAACTCTCTTGCGGGCAAACGCGGGGAGCCACATCAAGCAAGCGCCGAGACCTGGTGCAACTCGTGCCAGACGTCGCTGTTGAGCCTGGACCCGTGCGGCTCGCGACTGCTAGCCGCATGGTCTATGCGCAGTCGTGGGGAGCCGGGTTGGGTTGAACGCGAGCGCAACCGCGTTGCCGCCGCAGCGGTGACCTCGGTTGCGCGAGGCGCTTAGAGCGCGCCCAGGTTAAGCCGCGCGTAGAGGTCGAGCAACTTCGCGGTCTTACCGGCGCGCCGCTCATCGCCGTGCAAAGGGTAGAGCGGGAAACGATGCGGTGCCTTCGTGCGCCGAAGGGCGGTTTGGTGAGGCCGACGCTCAAACGCATCGAGCGACGATCTCGCCGAGTGCTCCGCGGTCTCAGCCGCTGGATGTCGGATCGTCATCATGTTCGCCTCCATCGACGGCGCAAGCGCTTTCCAATTTGACTCGTTTGGATTGGCGTTCATTCCGTCGAATTCCTGTCGAAGGACGTGCTGTTTCAACTGCATCAAAGATGGGCCTTCCCCTGACTCCTCGGTGTGACCCGGCGCACATTTGCCGGTAACTATTTTGCGATCCGACATGGTGTCCCGGCACCTTTATCGCATACACGCCGGGCTCACGCTCCCGTGTTGGTCGCTCGCCGGCCGCCGTAGGTTCAGGAATGGGTCGTTTTTTGCCGCTTGGGCCGGCGAACGTGGCGAAATCCGGCTTGGCCGCGCCCCAGCTGCCGCCCGAAAAAGAGCACGAGCACGACAGTGCGTGCTCGTGCTTTCGCTGATGATGATGGATGCTTCGCGGCCGAAAGGCCCTTCAGATACGCATTAGATAAGTGCTAGCGAAATCGCGACGGCCGAGACGATCGCCGCAACGGCAATCGTCAAGTCGTCTTCATCGACGGGGAGTTTCCACATATCCCACCTCTATGTCTGGCAGTTCAACTCGCCAACGCAGAGGTGGTTCCAGGCGTATCAGTATACTTTGGGTCACAGAAGGGTCCGAGTAATGCGCAAGACGCTTTTGTTGACCTTCACTGCTGCAACAATGTTTTCGGCCTCCGCAATCGCGCAGCCCGCTGGCAACGCGGCCGAGCGAACGTCTTTCGATCTCACCCCAAGCGCGGTCAAGCAGATGTTGGCGCTACTGCAGCCCGAAAAGACCTGCACGCTGACCGGGTTCACGTTCGGCACGATCGCGCCTTACAATGTGCAAGACCTGAGCGTCGTCATCCTCATCTACTCGGTCGAGGGCTGCGGGGGCGGCAACAACTGGCATTCAGCGATCGCGGCGTTCGATATCAAGCAATCGGGCAAATCAATCTCAGACATCAGGCTGCACAAATTCTCGCCGGACCTCGAGCGTGCGATGACCTTTGCGGGCATCAACACCATCAATTTCCTCAAGGCCGACATCGGCGCGCAATCCGTCACCATCGATACCCTCGATTGGGGCAACGATGATGCGCATTGCTGTCCGCGCGACGGCCGCCAGCTCAGGTTCTGGGTGGACAAGGGAGTGCTCAAGGCGGCCGTGGCCAAACGCTGGCGCGAACCGCAGCAGTAGCGGCGACCGGCGGCGCTTGAGCGAATCCGCGCGCCACGGGTGCGTCCGGCATCCCCTCCGGTCCAAGAGGGCCCGACTATCATCCGATTGTCGTCTTCCACGTAGTCGACGTTGTTGCGCACCATCTGGCGACCGCGCGCCGTGGCGAGCCGCCTTGTGCGCGGATCTGCTCACTCTGCGGCCTGCATCCCGTCGGCGTCGATGAACCCGCCCGACTGGCGCCGCCACAGCGTCGCGTAGTGACCGCCGAGCCGGAGCAGGTCGGCATGGGTGCCCTGCTCAACCACGCGGCCGTGGTCGAGCACGACCAGACGATCCATGCGGGCGATGGTCGAGAGTCGGTGCGCGATTGCGATCACGGTTTTGCCGGCCATCAGGGTGCCGAGGCTCTGCTGGATCGCGCCCTCGACCTCGCTGTCGAGGGCTGAGGTTGCTTCGTCGAGCACCAGGATCGGCGCATCCTTGAGGATCACCCGCGCGATCGCGATACGCTGGCGCTGGCCGCCCGACAGTTTGACGCCGCGCTCGCCGACGTGGGCGTCGTAGCCGCGCCGGCCTCGCCAGTCCTCGAGTTCGAGAATGAACTCATGCGCGTGCGCGAGCTTGGCGGCGGCCACGATTTCGGCCTCGCCGGCGTTGAGCCGACCGTAGCGGATGTTGTCGCAGATCGAGCGGTGCAGCAGCGAGGTGTCCTGCGTCACCATCGAAATCTGCGCGCGCAGCGACTCCTGGGTGACACCGGCGATGTCCTGGCCGTCGATCAGGATGCGGCCGTCCTCGAGGTCGAAGAACCGCAACAACAGATTCACCAGCGTCGACTTGCCGGCACCGGAGCGACCGATCAGCCCGATCTTCTCGCCCGGCGCGACCTTGAGGGTGAGGCCTTCGAGCACGCCGGTCTCGCGGCCGTAGCCGAAGCGCACGTCGTCGAAAACGATCTCGCCGCGGGTAATAGCAAGCGCGGGCGCATCGCTGCGGTCGGCGAGCGTGATCGGCCGCGCGATCGTGAGCATGCCTTCTTGCACGACGCCGATGTTCTCGAAGATGTCGGTCACCTGCCAGGCCACCCATCCGGCGATGTTGACGATCTGCCAAGCGAGCGGAAGCGCCATCGCGACGGTCCCGACGCTGACCTGGCCGCGGGTCCAAAGGAAAAGCGCGAGGCCGCCAGTGCCGGTGACGAGCAGCGCGTTAAGGGTCGCGAGCGTGAAGCCGAACAGCGTATTAAGTCGCAGCGACAGGTAGAACTGGCGGGTATGCGAATCGATCGCGTCGCGCACATAGGCGTCCTCGTCGCGCGCACGGGCGAACAGCTTCACGGTCAGAATGTTGGTGTAGCTGTCCACGATCCGCCCCGTCAGCATCGAGCGAATCTCGGTCATGTCCTTGGAACGGTCGCGCATTCGCGGTACGAAGACGCGCAGCATCGCGCTATAGCCGGCAAACCACAGCACCACCGGCAGCGCGAGCCATGGATCGGCGCGCGCGAGCAGAATGAGCGCCCCGGTGCCGTAGACCAGGATGTACCAGACGGCAGTGAGCAGCGCGACGACGCTCTCGCGGATCGCCGGGCCGGTCTGCATCACACGCGTTGCGATGCGGCCGGCGAAATCGTTCTGAAAGAATGACCACGATTGGCGCACGACGTGCCAATGGCTCTGCCAGCGGATGCGGTTCGAGACGTTGGCGGCGATCGCCTGATTGGCAATCATCGCCTGGGTCACCATCGCGGCGGGACGCGCGACCAGCAGCACGAATGCCATCAGCAGAAGCAGCGGCCAGAATTCCTCGAACAGCTGGTCCGGCGGGTTAGACGTCAGCAGGGTCACCACGCGCCCGATGAACACCGGGATCATGGTGTCGAGCAGGGCGACCACGAAACCGGCGGCAAACAACGCAATGAACAGGCGCCGCGCCTCGCGCGCATAATGCCAATAGAACGCGAGCAGGCTTGCCGGCGGCTCGGGGCGCTCCGGCGCTTGCGTGGGTTTCAATTGCCGCTCGAAAAAAGCGAACATGGCGCACTCAATAACATGGCCGAGACGGGCTAGCGCCGCCGATTTGAAGTTCCTACAGCACCTGCAGCAAGCTCATGAAGGAACTTCAAATCGACAAGCGGCACTAGAATCATATTTTGCTAGTGCCCCTTTGCTTCCGAAGTTCGTGTCAGAGGTGCCGCGATGTATCACGAACTTCGGAAGCGGGGCACTAGCGCGGCGGAATGCGGCTCCGCGCGCTGATCCGACGGTTGTCGTGATTTCCATTGGGGTTAGCGGCCGTTCGTGACCGGACTGTGGCGCGGCTGAAGGGCTCAGCCCGTCGGCGCGGACAGAATCATGTCGGACGGGCGCAGCTACGAGAGGGAAGGCAGCGTAGCGGTTGCCAGAAATGGCCGTGCGATTATGCTGGCGGGGCTCGATTGAACGGGGGTCGACGATGTTGAAGTCTATGTCAATGATCGCGGTGTTGATAACCGGTTCCGCCGCCCTTCTTTCGATGATTGTTGTCTCCGGAGTAACGCCGGCCAGGGCTGGCGACGTCCGACACATGACGATCCCGAAGGAAGCGTGGGGTACCTGGGCGCTCAAGCCCGATCTCTGCGACACCAACGACAAGTCGAATATCATCATCAAGGAGGGCGGCGGATCCGGTCCGCAAGAAAACTGCGCAGTCGAATACGTGGTCGAAACCGCGGGTGTAGGCGGGCCAAACTACTCGGCGCATATGTGGTGCACGGACAAAGGCGATCCTGCGAAGAAAAGCGACATGACGTTCCTCGTTATCCCGCGTGGCGACACGATGCGGGTCGGCACCAACTTCGATGACCTCAAGACCTACAATCGGTGTCCGGGCACGAACTAGGACTAGCTCTAAACGACAAATTGTGATGGCCGACACTGGCGACCCCGGCGATGATTGGGTAACCATGCGCGACCGTCCGGACTTGCGACACCTAGCAGCGTCCATCAAGGAGAACCAATGCGCAACGTCACATGCTTTCTCGCCGTGGCCCTCGTCATTTTCATCGGTGCAACCGCGGCCCGCGCGGAATCGGGCGTCCAGCAACTGGCACAAGCATCCCCCGCGCCTTCCGGGCAAAAACTCGTCGGTCTGGACGCGTGGAATCAGCTGGTCGGAAACTCCATCACGGGGAAAGAAGACGGCGAAACGCTGGTCGAGTACTACGCCGCCGACGGCACTGCGAAATCAATGATGGGCAACCAGATTTCAACCGGCCAATGGGCGCTCGTGGGCGATACGGTCTGCTTCAAATACCCCGATGAGGAAATGGATTGCTATAAGCTCGAGGTCATCGGCAACACAGTCACCATGACCGACTCGACGGGCGAGGCCACGCGCTACGAAATCCTCAAGGGAAATCCGAAATCGCTGTAACGCATCGAACGGGACGCGGCGGCGGTCCAAACAGCACGCGACAGCTATAAGAAACGTATCGGCGGGTTTCCGTTTCGGTTGCCGGTCTTGCGGTCTACTGAATCTGGGCGTCGAGCGTAGTTTCGCGCAGATCTAATAGAGCAGCTTCGCGGGGTCGATCGCGCGCGACAGCATGTTCTGCTTGCGCATCACGTCGATCCAGAAGGCGAGTTGCTCCTTCGTTACCTTGGTGTCGACGGCGGGCAATATCAGGTTTGCGATCACCGCCGGCGGTAGCTTGAGGACCTTGCCGATGTCCTGGCGGGCCTGCTCCGGATTGGCGGCGATGAAGGCCGCGGCGTCGTCGATCGAGGCGCGGAAACCCGCGACGACCGCGGGGTTCTTGGTCGCATAGTCGCGCGTCGTGACGTACATCTGATTGGGGTTGCCGTCGGGGAATATGCTCATAAGGTCTGCGAGCAGCACGCCGTCGCCGCGCGCCAATATGGCTGTCGCGAACGGGTCGACGCTGATGACGGCGTCGATCTGACCCGAGCGCAGCATGTCGCCGTGCACAGGAAACACGGCCTCGACGAAATTGACCGACTTCGGGTCGATGCCCTGTTGCATCAGCCAGTGACGCGTCATCACATGAAGCACCGCATTGAGGCCGGGAGCGCCGAATTTCTTGCCTGCGAGATCCTTGGGCTCTTTGATCGCGCTGTCCTTGCGCACGATGATCTGCAAAGGCGTGTTTTTGGAATTGTCGGCAACGCCGGCGATCACCACCAGATCGAGGCCACCGTCGATCGCCTGCAGAAAGGTCGTCGGCGTGGGGATTCCGATCTGCAACGACCCCGACACTAGCGCGGGCGGAATTGAAGGATTGATCGTGATCAGCGTGTAGGTTGCATCGAGCCCGTGCTTTTTAAATATCCCCTCGATGTCCGCCACCATGGCGGTGGCCGGCCCGGTGTTCGGCGTGCCGCCGATCGTGATCTTCTGTTGGGCCGGCGCGCCAACGGTCGTAGCCGCGACCGCGACGGTCGCAACGATCATGTTCAACGCGAAACGCATGTTGATCCTCCCGTTCCGAAGCCCCGCCGCCTTGTTATGGCGGCGTCGGCCTCTGACGTCGGATCAATCTTAGATCATGTGCAGCGACGCGCGCATCCGGTCCCCGCGGGAGGGAGCCCGGCCTTTGCGCGCCCGGGCGGCAGGGCTGAATGCTGCAGCAATCAGCTGTGTTTGATGAAGGTCCCGTTGCGCAGCTCGGTGACGGCCTGCTGCAGCTCGGCGTTGGTATTCATGACGATCGGCCCGTACCAGGCGACCGGTTCTTCGATCGGCTTGCCGGACACCAGCAGAAAGCGGATGCCTTCTTCGCCCGCCTGCACGGTCACGTCGTCGCCGCTGCCGAAGACGACCAGCGAACGATTTCCAATTTTTTCGCGCACCAGGATTTCACCACCACCAGTGTCCTTTTCGGTCAGAACGCCGAACGGCTGGGACGCATCGTGAAACGTTCCGGAGCCCTCGAACACGTAAGCGAACGCGTGCCGGCCGCTTCCCACAGCCAGCGTCTTGCGCCGGCCCGGCGGAACAAAAATGTCGAGATAGCGCGGATCAGCTGCGACGCCGTCGATAGGGCCGCGCTTGCCCCAGAACTCGCCGCAGATCACACGCACGCGCGTGCCGTCGTCGTCGATGACCTCGGGGATTTCCGTCGATGGAACGTCCTGATAACGCGGCGCCGTCATCTTCAGATGCGACGGCAGGTTGGCCCAGAGTTGGAACCCATGCATGCGCCCGCGCTCGTCGCCCTGCGGCATTTCCTGGTGCATGATACCGCTGCCCGCCGTCATCCACTGCACGTCGCCGGCACCGAGCTTGCCGCGATTCCCAAGACTGTCGCCGTGCTCGACCGTCCCGGCCAGCACGTAGGTGACGGTTTCGATGCCGCGATGCGGATGCCACGGAAACCCGGCGCGGTAGTCGTCGGGCCTCTCGTTGCGAAAGTCGTCAAGCAGCAGAAACGGGTCGAATTCCTCGGTTGCGCCAAAGCCGAACGCCCGGCGCAATTTTACACCGGCGCCTTCAAGCGTCGGCGTGGACTGGACGACACGCTTCACCGGTCGAATCGACATGCTGACCCTGCTTTTGTTGAGGACCGCCGGCGCGTTATGTGGGGATTGCAGGGCAGAACGTCCAGATGGGCGTCGGCGCGCCAAGGCGTTGAACCTGCCATGCGCCCCATGGTGAGATGCTGCGCCGAGACGTTGCGCAAGGGGTGCGCCGGGGTGTTCAAGCCGTGAATTCCAAGACCGCGGTGTTGATTATCGGAGGCGGCCCTGTGGGTCTTGCGCTCGCGGTCGAGCTCGGCTGGCGCGGCATTGCCTGCACGCTCGTTGAGCAGACTGACGGCACGATTTCGACCCCGAAAATGAACGAGGTGAACGTCCGGACCATGGAATTCTGCCGGCGCTGGGGCATTGCCGAAGCCGTACAGAACTGTCCATTCCCGGCGGACTACCCGGTGGATGTCGTGTTCGTCACGAACCTTGCCGGTTACGAGCTCGGCCGCGTGCCACGGGCGGCCCGCAACAGCGCCCAGCCGGAACCGTTCAGCCCGGCGCGCTTTCAGGTCTGCTCGCAGATTTGGTTCGACCCCATTCTGCGAAGTTTTGCGGGCTCGCTTGCAACGGTGGAACTGCTGTACCGGCACCGGCTCGAGGACTTCGAGCATTCCGAGACCGGTGTCGTGGCTCGTGTTGTTGATCTCGCGACTGGCGTGAGCAAGCGCCTTGCGGCCGATTATATGGTCGGGTGCGACGGCGCCAACAGCGTGGTGCGTGCGGCACTCGGCATCGAGCTCGTCGGCGCCGGAACGATCGGCCATCCGGTGCACATGTTTTTCCGCACGCCCAACCTGTTGGAACGCCTCGGCCGTGCGCAGGGTACCTTCTTCTTCCCGGTTGACCGCGACGGCGTGTGGGGCAGCCTGCGCGTCATCGATCCTGCGAACGGCCTATGGCGCCTGATGGTTGATGACGCCGGTGGCGCCGTGACCCCGCAAACAGTCGATCGCGAGTCCTACCTGCGGCGTGCGCTCGGCTGCGAGCTCGATGTGGATTGGCTGGGAGTGAGTATCTGGCACCGGCGCAGCGTCGTTGCCGAGCGCTATTCGCGCGGCCGGGTTTTTCTCGCCGGCGATGCGGTGCACCAGCTTTCGCCAACCGGGGCGCTCGGGATGAACTCGGGAATTGGCGACGCCGTCGACCTCGGATGGAAGCTCGCCGCCACGATCGACGGTTGGGGCGGTCCGCGGTTGCTCTCTTCCTACGATGCGGAACGCCGTCCGATCGGCGAGCGCAACGTCAAGATGGCAACCAGATTCTATCACAACCTCGAGGAATTCGGCGAGGTTGACGGTGCGATCGAGCATGACAGTCGCGAAGGCGAGACGTTGCGCCGTCGCGTGGGCGAGCGCTTGGTGCGCGACATCGGCCCCGAATTTCGGACGATCGGATTGCAGATCGGGTATCGCTACGAGGACTCGCCGATCTGCCTTGCGGACGGAACCGCGGCGCCGCCGGACACTGCGGAGACTTATATGCCCTCCGCACGGCCCGGAGCGCGCGCGCCGCACGCTTGGCTTCCCGATGGGCGTTCAATCCTCGATTTATTCGGTCGCGGGTTTGTACTGCTACGATTTGGAGATGCGCCGCCGTGCGCCGAACTGCAAGCGGCCGCGGCAAGCCGCGCTGTACCGCTGACGATCGAAACCGTGGACGATCCAGATACGGCTGAGCTCTATCAGCGCCGACTGGTGCTCGTGCGCCCGGATGGCCATGTTGCGTGGCGGTCCGATTCCGCCCCATCCGACCCCGAACGCCTGATCGAGCAGGTAGGCGGCGCCTGAGCTGCTATCCGCGTGGCCAGATCTCCTGCGCAATCTCGACCACGTGGCGAAGCTTGGCGCGCTGATCGTCTTCCGTGAGCAGGTTTCCGCCGGTGTGGCTCGCGAACCCACATTGCGGACTGAGGCAGATCTGATCGAGCGGCATGTATTTCGACGCCTCCTCGATCCGGCGTTTGATGCGATCCTTCGATTCGAGCGCACCGAACTTCGAGGTGATGACCCCGAGCACGATGCGCAGGTTGCCTTTGGGCACGAACCGCAAGGGCGCAAAGTCGCCCGAGCGCGCGTCGTCATACTCGAGAAAAAAGCCGTCGACGTTGAGCTCGTTGAACATCGCGTCGGCGACCGGCTCGTACCCGCCCTCGGCGTGGCCGCGGCTGAGCGAATTGCCGCGGCAGAGATGGACGGTGATCTTCATGTCGCGCGGCCGATCCGCGATCGCGCCGTTGATCAAGCGAGCATAAAGATGCGGCAAGCGATCGGGGTCCTCGCCCAATCCTTTGACGCGATCGCGCAGTCGGGGATCACACAGGTAGGCGAGGTTGGTATCGTCGAGTTGGACATAGCGGCATCCGGCGGCCGCCAAATCCATGATCTCAGCGCGGTAGACGCCGATGAGGTCGGCAAAGAAGTCCTCCATGTCGGGATACGCGGTCTGATCGACGCCGCCGCGTCCGCCGCGAAAATGCAGCATGCTTGGCGAAGGAATCGTGACCTTGGGGGTTCGTGTCGTCGCTCCCGCGAGGAACTGGAACGCCTTGCGGGTGATGCCGCCATTTGGCCATTCCAGCTTGGACACGACCTTCGGGGTCGGCGGCTGCCAGTCGCGCACGATGCCGCCGACCGGCGCATCCTCCTGCTGCAGGCGCGGCGGCGGAGGAGCCTGCACGACGCCCTTGATGGCGCACAGAAAGTCGGACGACCACGATTGCCGGCGAAAATCGCCGTCGGTGATCGCGCGCAGGCCGACCTCTTCTTGCATTTTGATCGCGGCTCGGATCAGCCGGTCCTCGATCTCGGCGAGCGCGGCCGCCGAAAGCTCGCCCTTGGCTCGGCGTTCGCGTGCCGCCTTCAACTCCGGCGGCCGCAGCAGGCTGCCGACTTGATCGGCCCGGAACGGGGCGTGCTCGGTCATTGTGGCCGCGGTCATCGTTTCCTCCTTAGCGTATCGGCGTCTCTCAGGGCGCGGCGATCCAGCCGGAAATGATAAAAATCAGAAGCCCGACCAGTCCGCCGACGAGGGTGCCGTTGATACGGATATACTGCAGATCCTTGCCCACCTGCAGCTCGAGCCGGTCGACCAAGGTCGCGGTATCCCAATTGTTCACCACCTGCGTGACGTAGGCGCCGATCTCGGCCCGGCGCGGCAGCAGCAGCCGCAGCACGATGAGGCGAATGCGGCGGTTAAGCCTGGCCCGCCGCGCCGCATCCTGCTCGAGCCAGGTGCCAAGCCCCCGCAAGCCCACCTCGAACGCGTCGGCGATCATCTTGCTTCGTTCCGGAACCTCGGCGCGAAGGCCGGTTTCAATCTCGGCCCATAGCTGCCTGCCCTGTTCGCCGAACAGTGGATTCGCAAGCAGGTCTGCCTTGATGGCTTCGCCGGCGGCCCACATCTGCGGGTCGGTCGCCAGATCGGCGATCAGTTTCTCGACCGCTTGCGCCAGTTCGACCCGCCATGGATGCTCGGGATTGCGAAACTCCTGCAGGGTGCTCAGCAATCCATTCATCACCCGCTCGGCGATGATGCGATCGACCCACGCGGGCACCCATCGATAGGTGTGCTCGGCGACCTTTTGGCCGATCACGTCCTTGTTGCGCGCGAGCGAGAGCTCGGCGAAGACGATCGCGCGGTCCAGGGCCTGCTCGGCGGCGCCGCCGGCCCAGAGCACCGCCAGGATTTTCGACGCAGCGGGTGCCGCCGGAATGGATTCAATTCCGTAGCGGGCGATTTTACCGAGGAGTTCGGCCGCCGCCGGCCCGGGAAGAGCTCTCAGGATCTTGGGCAAGATCCGGCTGACGTTGTCGACGAACTGGCCGCGGATGATCGAATCGTTGAGCCAGTGCGCGAGCCGGCCAAGGATATCGACCTGGACGAGCCGCTCATGTGCGACCTTCACGTCGAGAAAATTGTTGGTGATGAACCGGCCGAGCGCCGGCCCGATGCGGTCGCGGTTGCTCGGGATAATCGCGGTGTGCGGAATCGGGATGCCGAGCGGATGGCGAAACAGCGCGACCACGGCGAACCAATCGGCGCAGGCCCCGACCATGCCGGCTTCCGCGAAGGCGCGTACATAGGGTAGCCACGGCCAGTCGAGGGTGGTGACCGTCGTCGCGACAAACACAACGATCATCAGGACGAGCAGGAGCGTCGCGATGGTGCGCATACGCCGCAGGTCGGCGCGGCGCGTGTCCACGTCCAGTTGGCGCGCGGGCGCGCTGCGCGGTCCTGTCACTGGGATTGCACTCCTCGCCAGCCAGAGCTGCGCCGGTTCCCCGAAATCGGGACACCAATGACGCAGGTCGATGTCGCATTCAATGCTGCGGCCTGCGCACCTGCTGCCGCCGGGGCGGCGAAATTGGGTCGCGGGAACGACGGACCAGGCGTTGCGCAAAGTCCTCGGTCAACAGGCTTGGGAGAAGTGAGCGTTAACGGGATGCCGCAATTAACAGGGCTTGCCGAAATTTACTACGGCTGTGTCTTTCCAAGCACACTCGGGGTCGAGGGTGCCGGTTTGGTGCGTTTCGCGCCCGAAAACGCGCACGACCGGCACGCAAAGCGCGAAGTCAGGGCGTGCGCAGGCGTTCCCGACGTAATTCAGTACCGTTCGTGCGCTGCTCGCGAGAGCCCAAGGCGCTCTGTCAGACCGGTCGCCGGCCGGGCGTCCATATTTGCGACCAAAATGGGGCTCTTGGTACGGCATTGATCGATGGGGGGCGTTTCGGGCTGGCCGGCCGTGGGGGCGGGCGCGCCCGAACTGTTCATAATCTTGCTTGTCTCCAGTCGTGTCATTGGGGGTGCGATGACACTTGTCCAAGAACGGAAGTCTGCGTCTGTGCTCGCGGCGAGCCTGCGGGTGGCGAAATATATCGTCACCCTGGTCGTGCTCGGTACCGCCTACTTTGTGCTGGCGCGCGCCGGCCTCCTGCTGGCCACCATTCACCCGAGCGCAACACCGATCTGGCCGGCCACCGGTTTGGCAATCGGTTGCATGCTGGTGTTCGGGCTGCGGGTCTGGCCGGCAATTCTGCTCGGGGCATTCGCCGCCAATGCGACCAACGAGATCGCCGATCTTACCTCCACCAACCTGCTGCTGACGTCCTCGACCGTCGCGCTCGGCAACACGCTCGAAGCGCTGATCAGCGCCAGCCTCCTCAATCTGTGGGCCAACGGGCGCCGTGCGTTCGAGACGCCTGGCGGCGTTGCGAAGTTTGCGCTGGTTGCGCTCCTGCCCGGAACGATGCTCAGCGCGACGATCGGAGTAGGCAGCCTCGCGCTGACCGGCGCCGCGGACTGGGCGAGTGCGCCGGCCATCTGGTTCACGTGGTGGCTCGGCGACGTCGCCAGCGCTTTGGTGGTAACTCCGGTGGTGGTGCTGTGGGCGACCGAGAAGTTCCGGCCGTTCCGGTTCACCCAATTTGTGCGGTCGTTGGTTGCGCTCGCCGGCGCCTGCCTGGTTGGGCTCGTGGGCTTCAGCCCGCTGATCATGCAGACTGTGCAGCGCACCTCGCTCGGATTTCTCGCCGTGCTGCCGCTGGTCTGGGCGGCGCTGTGGTGCGGCCCACGCGATACCGCGACCGTCGTTCTCACCCTTGCCGGCTTTGCGATTTGGGGCGTGATCGAAGGCGGCGGTCCGTTCGTCGCATCGACGCTCAACGACTCTTTTTTGCTGATGATCGCGCTCGTGATCTCCGTCGCGATACCGAGCCTCGCGCTCAGTGCCGATATCGCCATGCGCCAGCGGGTGGAAGCGCGATTACGTCAGCGTGAGCAGGATCTGCGCGCGATTTTCACGCAGGCTGTCGTCGGCATCACCCAGATCGACACGACCGGACGCTTCCAACTCATCAATGACCGCTTCTGCGAAATCGTCCAGCGCTCGGCCGGCGATCTGTTCGCGCTCAGCATCCAGAATCTCATTCATCGCGAGGATCTGCCGCGCGTGCTCGAGCTTCTGTCGCACGCGGTTCGCACGGGCGAAGGGTTCGTGATCGAGAGCCGCTACGTGCGCCCGGACGGATCATCGGTGTGGGTGAGAAACAATGTCTCGGCGATCCTCGACCAAGGGGGAGCGGTGCGCCAGCTGGTAGCGGTCGCGGAGGATGTCACCGCGCGCCGTCAAGCGGAGGAGAGCTTGCGCCGCGCGCGTGATGATCTCGAGCGCATCGTGCATGAGCGCACGGCCGCACTCAAGCAGGCCAACGATGTCCTCAACGCCGAGATCGAGCAGCGCAAGCACATCGAAGCCGCGTTGGTGCGGGATTTCGCCGAGCGCCGCAGGGCGCAGGACGCGCTCACCGAAAGCGAACGGCGGTTCCGCCTGTTCATTCAGGGCGTCACCGACTACGCGATCTTCATGCTCGATCCCGAAGGCTACATCACCAACTGGAACTCGGGCGCGCAGCGCATTCACCGCTACGCGGCGGGCGAGATCGTTGGTCAGCACTTCGGTTGCTTCTACACCGACGAGGAGCAGCAGCGCGGCGAGCCCGCGCGCGCCCTCCATGTCGCCGCCTACGAGGGCAAGCATGTCGCCGAGGGCTGGCGGGTGCGCCGCGACGAAAGCGTATTCTGGGCGAGCATTGTCATCGAAGCGATCCGCGACGAGGCCAGCACACTGGTCGGATACGCGGTGATCACTCGCGACATCACTGAACGGCGCGAAGCCCAGGAGGCGCTTGCGCGCGCCCAGGAGCAGCTCGCGCAATCGCAGAAAATGGAGGCGCTCGGCCAGCTGACCGGGAGCATCGCGCATGACTTCAACAACTTGTTGATGATCGTGAGCGGCCATGCCCAGTTGCTGAAGCGCCGGCTGACCGAGCCCCGGCACCTGCAGGCGGTGGAAGCCGTGCATGCTGCCGCCAGCCGCGGCGAAAGCCTGACCCGCCAGTTGCTGGCGTTCTCGCGCCGCCAGCCGCTCTCGCCGGTCGTGGTCGATCTCAAGGATCGAGTCGAGGCGGTGCACGAAATGCTGCTGGGATCGCTGCGCGGCAATATCGAGCTCAAACGCGACATCCCGACCGACGTCTGGCCGGTTGAGATCGATATCGCGGAGCTCGAGCTTGCGCTCGTCAACGTTGCGGTCAACGCCCGCGACGCTATGCCGGGCGGAGGCGCCATTACGGTATCGGCCCGCAACGTCACAGTGAAGAAGAACGACGGGATCGATCAGCTGGAAGGCGATTTCGTCGCGCTCTCGGTCGCCGACACCGGGGTGGGCATCGCGCCCGACGTGCTGCCGCGGATCTTCGAGCCGTTCTTCACCACCAAGGCGCTCGGCAAGGGAACCGGGCTCGGACTGTCACAAGTTTACGGCTTTTCGCACCAATCGGGCGGCACGGTCGTCGCGACCAGCGCGGTTGGAAGCGGCACGACCATCACGCTCTACCTGCCGCGCAGCCACGCGACACTGGCACGGGTGCTCGAGGCGCCGCCGATGCAGCCGTCGGCGCCGGCGCAGGGCACGGTGCTGGTCGTGGACGACAACACCGAGGTGGCCGACGTCACCGCCTCGCTGATCGAACAGCTTGGTTATCGCACGTTGCGCGCGGAAAATGCCCGCGACGCGCTCAACCAGCTGCAACGCAGCAATCGCATCAACATCGTGTTGAGCGACATCGTAATGCCCGGCGGCATGAATGGGATGGCCTTGGCGCAGGAGATCGCCAAGCGTTACCCGCACATTCCGGTGCTGCTCAGCAGCGGTTACAGCGACATGGTGCAGGCGGCCGAGGCCCGCTTCGTGATCCTGCGCAAGCCGTTCCAGCTGCCGGCACTGGAAAAGTCGATTCGCGAAGCGCTCGAACGCAATGCGGCGCCGCCGGAAGACGGCGGCCGCGTGCTACCGTTCCCGCAGGAGCGGGGTGCGCCGAGAGGATAGTCTCAGGCGTTCGCTGCCCTGGCCCTGATCCGCGCCGCCAACAATTTCGGCACCGGATCGTCGGCATACTCCGCGGCGAGTTCATCGAACGCCGCAGCGGCTTGTGACGGATTGTGCTCCGCCAACGCGAACGCGGCCCGATAACGCTCACGCCATTGCGCCGACGATTCGGGCGGCCACGGTTCAAACACGGCGAGCGGCTCATCGCGGCCACGCACTACGATTGTGCCGAGCGGCCGCAGCAGGGTTGGGTCGCAGCGCGCCGCGGCGGCCGGCCCAATACAGATCGACGAGCCGAGCTCCTTGTTGGCTGCCTCCAGGCGAGCGGCAGCATTCACGGCATCGCCGTAGGCCGTGTAATCGAGCTTGGAACGCAAGCCGACATCGCCGACGATGGCCTCGCCGGTTTCGATACCGATGCGCGTGCGCCCGAACCGTATGGCTGCGGGGCCCGGGAGCTTCCGGTACGACGCGGTCCAGGCTCGCAGCGCGACCGCGCACGCGACCGCCTGGCGCGGATGATCCGCAAGATCGAGGGGCGCATTGAACAGCGCATGCACCGCATCACCGACGATCTTGTCCACCATCCCGCCGTGCTCGACGATCAACGCCGCAATGCCTTCAAAGTAGTGATCCAGCACATCGACAAGCGCCTCGGCATCGGCCCGGTGGGTCAACGCGGTAAATCCCTCCACGTCGGTGAACAGCGACGTCACCTCGCGGCGCTCGCCCGTGAGCTTGACCAGCGTCGGATGCTCCACGATGCGCCGGACAACGGCCGGGGCCAGGTGTTGCTCGAAACGTTGGCGAACCAGCGCTTCGCGCCGCTGGGTCACCGCAAAGGATGTGATGGACGCAATCGCAAACACCGCAGCTCCGGCCAACGACGGCGTCAGCGGATCAATCAGGCGATCAACCAGCATCGAACTCGCAACCGCACCCGCCCAGCTGACGAGGATGATGGTCGCGAGCCCAATCGTGCCCAGCACCGGTGACAGCGAGAGGCTCGCCGCAAGCGCCAGCGCGCCGAGCACCAGCACAAGCAGCGTTTGCATCAATCTGGTGTGCCCGATCGGACGCGGAAATCGACCGTCGCGGATTTGCTCGACCGCGTTCGCCTGGATCTGAACCGAAGGCGTGAGCGGATCACCGACGGTCTCGCGCAATCCGCCGAGCTCGGGCGCTGACCCGCCCAGCAACACAATCGCGCCGGTGAGGCGGCCGGCGCTCGCCCGGCCTTCCAATACGTCGAGCGCCGATACGGTACGCGCGGTGCTCGCTGATTGTGACCTAGGCACCAAGCGCAGGAGCGCGTCGGGGCTCAGGGGGATTTGCACGTCGGCCGTCGCAAGCACCAGCGGGTCGGCCTGCAATAGATAGGCTGAACCGCCGCGCGCCACGCGGATCGACTCGATCGCAAGGCCCGGCAAGACCTGGCCTCCGACGCCGACCAGGAGCGGAGCATAGCGAACGACGCCATCGCCGCTGGCCGGAAGCGACAAGGCGCCAAGCCCGCCCGCGCGCTCGGTCAGGAGCGACAGCGGTGCGGCCGCGCCACTCGCCGCCCATAGTTCGTCGAGACGAGGCGCATTGCGGGTGATGATGGGCACCTGCGGCAGCGAACCGGATCGCTCCGGATCAAGCACGAAACCCAGCACCAGCGGCGCCTCGCGTCCCGCTTGCGCTAGTTGCTGGTCTCCCTCCGTGGTCTTGTCGGCAAGCGCGGTCAATTCGGGGCGAGCGGCCAGCCCTCCCGACTGGCGCGACGTCGCGGCGCTCGATCGCGGATTGTGGTCGGCAAACAAGATGTCGATCGCCACGGCCGCCGGCTTGGCCGCGGCGATCGCATCGAGCAATCGAGCAATCGTCGCGCGCGGCCAAGGCCATGGTCCAAGCGCTTGCAGCGCGCGCCGATCGATATCGACGACGACAACCGGCAGACCGGCGTGCTCGGCTTTCGCGGGCCGCAACGCATGATCCGCGGCGAGCACCTGGTCGAAGCCCAATTCGCGCAAGGCGTCGCGCCAGTCTTTGGGCATCAGGAATTCGGCGGCGGCCAACGCAACGACCGCGAGGGCACCGATCAGGATCGGTATGCGGGTTGCGCTGAGAGATTTAAGCATCGCCGGCTCACTCCATCACGCGAGCGGCCGCGCTCCGAATCATCAGATCACTCGACGCTCGCCATCGCCGCGCGAATGCGTGGATCGCCCCAGGGCGCCGGCGGTGTTGGGGCCGCGCCGGGCTGCGCAATGTTGGTTCCTTGGCCCGCTTGCACGATGACCTGGGTTCCGGCGGATGCGACCGCGACACTGCCGCGCGCCACGAACACGCCGAACACATTGTTGCTCGGCCCGGCGAAGAAGCGCGTGCCGCGCACCGCGATCAAGCCGAACGAGCTGTGAAATTGCATGTCGGTCGGCGGGCTGCCCTCCGGCCGATCGAACAATATCGGCCCCGACTGCAGTGTGATCTCGCCACCGACGTTCACCAGGAACTTATCGATGGTGAGGCGCGCCGACGCTCCGAGTTTGAGCGTGGTCATGCTGCCGAGATGCAGCACAAGGCGGGAATCCGGTCCCGTCGCGACAACGTCGGTGAGATAGAGCGGGGCGGCACGCTCCAGGGTCCGCCGCTTGTCGCGCGAGTCGGCGAAGGCTTCGCCCTTGATGTCCTCAACCGAGCCGACTTGTTGCGGCGCCTGCGCGTTTGCGACCTTGGGGGCGAGGAAAGCCGCGCCGATCGCGGCACGCAGCAGCCCACGGCGGTCGAACGACAGCATGTTCCCGATCTGCCGCACCATCGTGGCCTCCTTTGTCCGTTCAGCACGACTGCCGATATAGTGGCAGAAGCCGCCAATCAGTATAGCGGCCATCCGCAAGGCTAATGGTAGACGAATACAGGAACCGGGGCAGGGGATCGAGGCGTCAGACGTCCTTTGCCATATCCCGCAACTTGAACTTTTGAATCTTTCCAGTCGAGGTTTTAGGGATCTCGGCAAACACCACATGCCGCGGCACTTTGAATTTGGCGAGGTGCGCCCGGCACCAGTCGATCAGCTCTTCGGCGGTGGCGTGCTCGCCGTCGCGCAGTTCGACAAATGCGCACGGCGTCTCGCCCCATTTCTCGTCGGGCCGTGCAACCACTGCGGCCGCTGCCACCGCGGGGTGCTTGTACAGCGCGTCTTCCACTTCGATCGACGAGATATTCTCTCCGCCCGAGATAATGATGTCCTTGGACCGGTCCTTGAGCTGCACATATCCGTCCGGGTGGATGACGCCAAGGTCGCCCGAATGGAACCAGCCGCCCTTGAAGGCCTTGTCGGTCGCGGCTTTGTTCTTGAGATAGCCCTTCATCACCACGTTGCCGCGAAACATGACCTCGCCGAGCGTTGCACCATCGCGCGGGACCGGCTTCATGCTTTGTGGGTCGAGCACGTCGAGCGCGTCCAGCACCGGGTAGCGCACGCCCTGGCGCGCTTTGCGGGCCGCCTGTTCGGGGGTGGCGAGCTTGTCCCAGTGGGCGTGCCATTCGTTGACCACGGCCGGACCGTAGACCTCGGTCAGGCCGTACACATGGGTGACGTTGAAGCCGGCGTCCTGCATGGCGGCCAGCACCGCCTCCGGCGGTGGTGCCGCGGCGGTGATGAATTCTACCCGGTGCGGCAGCGGCTTTTTTTCGGCGGCTTGCGCGCCGAGCAACGTCGACATCACGATCGGCGCGCCGCACAGGTGGGTCACTTTGTGGGATGCGATCGCGTCATAGATCGGTGCGGCCCGCACCTGGCGCAGGCAGACATGGGTTCCGGCCACGACCGAGAGTGTCCACGGGAAGCACCAGCCGTTGCAGTGAAACATCGGCAGCGTCCACAGATAAACCGGGTGCCTGCCCATGCTGCAGGTCAGGACGTTCCCCAACGCGAGCAGATAGGCCCCGCGATGATGGTAGACGACCCCCTTGGGGTCGCCCGTCGTGCCGGACGTGTAGTTGAGCGAAATCGCGTCCCATTCATTCCCGGGCAGCGCCCAATCAAACTCCGGGTCGCCGCCGCGTAGAAATTGCTCGTACTCGATCGCGCCGATCTGCTCGCCCTCGCCGGTGAAGACCGGATCGTCGTAGTCGATGACGAACGGCTTGACCTTGCAGCGCGCGAGCGCCTCCTTGATCACGTGCGCGAACTCGCGATCGACGATCAAGGCCTTGGTCTCGGCGTGGTCGAGCATGAACGCGATGACGGCGGCGTCGAGCCTGGTGTTGATCGCGTTGAGCACCGCACCGGTCATCGGGACCCCGTAGTGAGCCTCGAGCATGGCCGGAACGTTGGGAAGCATCGCCGACACCGTATCGCCGCGCCCAATGCCACGATTCGCGAGCGCCGATGCCAGCGCCCGTGCGCGCGCATAGAAGGTTGCGTAGGTCGAGCGCTGGCCCCCGTGGATGATCGCCGTGTGGTCGGGGAAGACCGCGGCCGCGCGCTCGAGCAGGGTGAGCGGGGTCAGCGGCTGAAAGTTTGCCGCCCGCCGGTTGAGGTCGGTATCGTAGGGCGTTTTCGCCATGGCTTTTCTTGCGACGCGATCTTCTACAATTCGGCGTAGCGAAACCGCGTGCTGCGATCAATCGCGTTTTTCCGCGTCCTCGGCCAGGCGGACTGGCGCCGGCAACGCAATGCCGTTGTCCGACAGCACCGTGCGCAGCCGGTCCGGGTAGTCGCTGATCAGGCCGTCGACCTTGAGATCGATCAGCCGCTCCATATCGGCGCGCTCGTTGACGGTCCAGGGGATCACCCGAAGGCCCGCCGCATTGGCCTCCGCCATGACCTCTGCGCTCACGTTGCGATAATAGGGCGACCACACGTGACAGCCGGTGGCCGCGACCAGCTTCGGGGTCGAGCCGCCGAAATCATCGATATCGAGGCCGGCGGTCCAAGGCGACGGGCCGGGCTGCCCGCGTTGGAGCGTGTCGTCTTGCGGCGTTTCGACGCTCAGGCAGGAGCGCTCGATCTCCGGCGCAATACGCGCGAGCGACAATAGTATGCGCCAATCGAAGGATTGAACCGTGACCCGCGCCGCCATGCCGCTGTCGCGCACGACCGCGGCGACCGCCGCCGCGAAAGCCTCCGGAGCGGGCGTCTCCGCGCTGGAGGTCGGGGTGAGCTTGGTCTCGATGTTGAAGCGAACGTCGTTCGCGCCTAAGCGCTTCGCCAGCGCGAATACTTCGCTTAGTGCCGGAATGCGGGCGCCGTCGACCGCGCGCTGCTGTGGAAATGCCGCCGCGTAGGCGGTTCCCGGCTTGAGCCGGCCGACGTCGTATTGCTTGAGCTCAGCGAGGGTCAGCGCCCGGATCGCCGGGCCCGGGACGTTGAGGAACGCGCCATCGGGGCCGCGCGTGTGATCCGGATTGAGCACCCGGTCGTGGCTCACCACGACCACGCCGTCCTTGGTGACGCCGAGGTCGAGCTCGAGCGTGGTGACGCCGATCTTCAGCGCGGTGGCGAAGCCTTCCAGCGTGTTCTCGGGCGCGAGCCCGCGCGCGCCGCGGTGGCCCTGCAAGTCGAATGCGTCCGCCGATGTGAGGCGCATCAGGAAGACCGCTGCCAAAGCCAGGGCTCGCATCGCGCGAGTCTGCCCGGCCTGATTGTCAAGCAAATGACAATGTTCACGCTCGGGCCAAGTCGTACCCCGCGTGAGCGATCAGCGCCAGCGAGATGACGAACATCAAAACGTACGCGAGGCGAAAGAACAGGTCGCTCGGCACCACGCGGACGAGCCAGATCCCGAGAAAATTGGTCGCGACTGCGAGCGGCAGCAACATCAGTGACGTCGTCAGCGTGCGCGTCGAGAACTGGCCGAGGCCCGAGTAGGGCACAAGCTTGAACCAGTTGATCGCCGCAAAGAAGATCATGTTGGTGCCGACGAACGTGAGCTTTGGCAGCCGCTGCGGCAGCAGGTGGATCTGGAACGGCGGGGCTCCGGCCTGCACCAAGGTCGAGGTAAAGCCCGAAAGCCCGCCCCAGAACACACCGCCGAGCGCGCTTGGCTTGCTCGCCTCGGTAGGCATCTTGCGCAGCCAGCCGTTGAGCACGAACGCAACTCCGATGATCCCGACCGCGAGCCGGAGCGCGACATCGGACACATGCGCCGCCAGCACCCAGGCGGCGGCGACGCCGATCACTGCGCCGGGCAGCATCACCTTGAGATTCCAGCCGCTCCATGTGCGGCGATAGGTCCACACCGAAATGACGTCCTGCACCATCAGGATCGGAAGCAGGATCGCGGCCGCCTGCAGCGGCGGCACGGTGAGCGCCATCAGCGGCGTTGCGGCCATTCCAATGCCGGCGAAGCCGCCCTTGGCAAGGCCGAGAAATGTCACCGCCGGGATGGCGACAAGAATGAACCAGGGATCGGTGATCACGGCTTGTCGGGAGGGAAGGTACCACGCGAGGTCATGCCGCGCGGGATCGGCCGCGCCGCAGTCGAACAAGATCAATCTCTGTGTATGTGCGGCACCGTGGAGTGCGGTCAAGCGCGGTCATGATGCCGCATGGCACGCTTGCATTGCCGCAACGCCGGCTCACAATGCTGGATTAGGTTGAGGGAGGAAGCGCGCCATGGATGCGCCGATCAAGAGCCGCTACCACGAAGTCTATGCGCGCGCGCAACGCGATCCAGCAGGCTTCTGGGCGGAGGCCGCCAGGGACATCGACTGGTTCGAACCTGCCAAAACCGTGTTCGATCCCGCGGCCGGGGTCTACGGGCGCTGGTTCGTGGGTGGCGTCTGCAATACCTGCTTCAACGCTGTCGACCGTCATGTCGCGCGCGGCCGTGCCAATCAGACCGCGGTCATCTACGACTCGCCCGTCACCAACACCAAGCGCACGATCAGTTATGCGGAGCTGCTCGCCGAGGTGAAGACCCTGGCGGCGATCCTCGTGGATCTTGGCGTTCGCAAGGGCGACCGTGTCATCATCTACATGCCGATGGTGCCGGAGGCGATGTTCGCCATGCTGGCCTGCGCGCGCATCGGCGCGGTCCACTCGGTCGTGTTCGGCGGCTTCGCCGCCAAGGAGCTCGCGACGCGCATCGACGACGCCAAGCCGAAGCTGATCTTGTCTGCGAGCTGCGGCATCGAGCCCGGCCGCGTCGTCAACTACAAGCCGCTGCTCGATCAGGCGATCGCGCTCGCGCATGTGAAACCCGCGGCGTGCCTGATCCTGCAACGGCCGCAGGCGCCGGCCGCATTGGTCGCGGGCCGCGATTTTGATTGGGAGAGCCTGCGCGCCGGTGCAATCGCGGCCAACAAAACTGCGGACTGCGTGCCCGTGCTCGCGACCGATCCGCTCTACATTCTTTATACGTCCGGCACGACCGGAATTCCCAAGGGCGTGGTGCGCGACAACGGCGGACACATGGTTGCGCTGAAATGGTCGATGCCGAACCTCTACGGCATTGCGCCCGGTGAGGTGTACTGGTCCGGGTCCGACGTCGGGTGGGTGGTCGGCCACAGTTACATTGTCTACGCGCCGCTGCTGCATGGCTGCACCACCATTCTCTACGAAGGCAAACCGGTCGGAACGCCGGACGCGGGTGCGTTCTGGCGCGTGATCTCAGAGCATGGCGCGGTGTCACTGTTCACCGCGCCGACAGCGTTCCGGGCCATCAAGAAAGAAGATCCGCAGGCGAAGCTGATCGGCCGATACGATCTATCGAAGTTCCGCACGTTGTTCCTCGCGGGAGAGCGCGCCGACTCCGACACCGTGAAATGGGCCGAGGACGTGCTGAGAGTTCCGGTGATCGATCACTGGTGGCAGACCGAGACCGGCTGGTGCATCGCCGGCAATCCGGTTGGTCTCGGCGCGTTGCCGGTCAAATACGGCTCCGCGACCGTTCCGATGCCGGGCTACCAGGTCGATGTCGTGGACGAAGCCTGCAAGCCGGTTTCCGCCAACAAGATCGGCTCGATCGTGATCAAGCTGCCGCTGCCGCCCGCCAACCTGCCGACCCTGTGGCAGCAGGACGAGCGCTTCAAGGAGAGCTATCTCACCGAGTTCCCCGGCTACTACAAAACCGCGGATGCCGGCTTCAAGGACGATGACGGCTATGTCTACGTCATGAGCCGCACCGACGACATCATTAACGTCGCCGGACACCGGCTCTCGACCGGCGGCATGGAGGAAGTACTGGCTTCGCACAAGGACGTGGCCGAGTGCGCGGTGATCGGTGTCAAGGACGAGCTTAAGGGCGAGGTGCCGTGCGGTTTCATCGTGCTCAAGGCCGGCGTCGAGCGCTCGCCCGCGGAGATCGAGACCGAGATCGTGGCGCTGGTGCGCGAAAAGATCGGTCCGGTCGCGGCCTTCAAGCTCGCGGTGACAGTGGCGCGGCTGCCGAAGACGCGCTCTGGCAAGATCCTGCGCGGCACCATGAAAAAGATCGCCGATGGCGACGCGTGGACCATGCCGGCGACGATCGACGACCCGGTGATCCTGGATGAAATCAGCGGCGCGCTGAAAGGCAAAGGAATCGGCGCGGAATAGCCTGTTCCGTATCCGACACACGCCGATACCGTACCTGCAGCGGCGCCTGTTTTCGTCTTGCCCACTGCTGCGTTCGATCCGACATCGTTCTAAGATGTCGGCGAATTCGCTCGCGAGAACGAAGCGAAGCGCAAGCAGGAGCCCGTCATGCAGCACAGCACCGACCGTATCTTGACGACGCACGCCGGCAGCATTCCGCGCGGTGAACCGCTCGGGAGCATGTTGATCGATCAGGAACAGGGCAAGCCGGTCGACCGCGCCAAGATCGCAGAACTCACCGACGCGCGCGTTGCGCACGTCCTGCAGAAAGAAGCCGACGCCGGAATCGACAGCGCCAATGACGGCGAGCAGGGCCGCGTCGGCTTTCAGACCTATATCCCGCAACGCATGGACGGCTTTGGCGGCGTGTCGAAGCGGCCGTACGGCAAGGAGTTCATCGAGTTTCCGCAGTTCACGCAGCGCATGCTGGCGCGCATCCCGAAGACCGGCAAAGTGTTCGACGCCCCCGAGGCGACCGGCGAATTGAAATATCGCGACACGGCTGCGATCGACGCCGAGATTGCCCGCTACAAGCGGCTGTCGGCGCCGATGGCATCGCGCTTTCGCGAATTCTTCATGAACGCCCCGTCGCCCGGCATCGTCGCGACTACGATGCTGAATGCATACTACAAGTCGCATCAGGATTATCTCGATGCGATCGCGCGCGAGCTGCACGTCGAGTACAAGAAAGTCATCGACGCAGGATTTGTGCTGCAGATCGACGCTCCCGATCTCGCGATGGAGCGGGTCCTGCTGTATCAGGATTTATCGGACGCGGAATTTGCAAAATTGGTCGAGCAGCACGTTGCGGCGCTGAACCGGAGCCTGCGCGGACTACCGCCGGACCGGGTCCGGCTGCACGTGTGCTGGGGCAATTGGGAAGGGCCGCACAAATACGACGTGGCGATGGATGTGATCCTGCCGGCGCTCTATCAGGCCAATGTCGGCGCGCTCGGGCTCGAGTTCGCCAATCCGCGACGCCAGCACGAGACGGCGGCGCTCAAGAAGCACAAGCTGCCCGCCCACATGCTGCTGATCGCGGGCGTGATCGATTCCAAGAGCAACTTCATCGAGCACCCTGAAGTCGTGGCGCAGCGCATCGAAGCGGTGGTGGCCGCCGTCGGCGATCGCGAGCGCGTCATGGCCGGCGTCGACTGCGGCTTCGGCACCTTCGTTGGTTGGGAATGGGTGACCGAGGATGTGGTCTGGGACAAGCTCAAGACCCTGCGGATTGGCGCCGACATTGCGTCGGCCCGACTGTGGGGGAAGCAGCGAGCGGCTTAGGGCGGGCCGCGGGATGCGGACGCCTGTATGGTCGCGGTATGAATGAAAAGCTCTTTGGCGAATTGTCGACCTGGCTGACCCAGGCTGGCCTCGCCGGCACTCCTGAAACCGACATTTTCTCTGGATTCTGCGACCGATGCGTCGCGGCAGGGATTCCGCTTGGTCGTGCCCACCTGTTTATCGACACGCTGCATCCGGTCCACGAAGGCCGTCTGCTCCGCTGGGGCTTTGGTCCCACCGAATCCCCGGTGCACGATTATGGTCGCACGAGCTTGGCAGGGCTCGACGCTCCCGGCTCGGTAGCTTTGGACGCACAGGCGACCAACGTCTGGCAGCGAAGCCCCTTCTACAACCTGCTGCAAACCGGCGGCTCGCTGCTGCGCCGCCGTCTGAATTCCGACACCAAGGACGAGTTCTCGCTGCTGCCCGACTGGCTCGCCGCCGGGATGACCGACTACGTCGCAATCATCACCCGCTTTGCCGCCGAAGGAACTATCGGTGAGATGGATGCGGTGTACTCATCATGGGCGACGGGGGCGCCCGATGGGTTCGACGACGGCCAGATGGGCGCGCTTGAACGTATCGTCCCGTACCTCGCGCTTGCCATCAAATCGGTATCGCTCGCGCGCATGACGCGAACGCTGATGGAAACCTATCTTGGCCGCGACGCTGGCAAACGCGTGCTCAGTGGACGAATTGTGCGGGGTATTGCGGAGCGCATCGACGCCGTCGTTTGGTTCAGCGATTTGCGAGGTTTCACGCGGATCACCGACACCGAGCCAGAACAGGTCATTCCGTTGCTTAGCGACTATTCCGACGTGACCGTCTCGGCGATTCATGAACATGGCGGTGATGTGCTCAAGCTGATCGGCGACGGCACCCTCGCCATCTTCACGGCCGAAAACCGCACTCAGGCATGCAACGCGGCCTTATCTGCCGCGATCGCTGCACGCCGAGGTATTGCGGAATTGGAAAAACGCCGTACGGCGGAAGCCAAGCCTACAACCGACATGTATCTCGGTTTGCATGTCGGCAACGTCTTCTATGGCAATATCGGAAGCCGGGAGCGGCTGGACTTTACGGTCCTTGGACCGGCCGTGAACGAGGCAAGCCGCATTGCGGCGATGTGCCGTTCGGTCGAGCAGCCCGTTCTGATATCGGCCGACTTTGCCGATGTCGCTGGCGTTAAACGTCGCCTCGTCTCGGTGGGACGATACGCCCTGCGCGGCGTATCGCATCCCCAGGAACTGTTTACGATCGATCCTGACTCGTAAGCGCAGGCACAGCCGCGCCGTCGGTTCGTTTCGCGTATCAGTGATATCCGATATCGGCGCGCACCTTGCCGCGAAACACCCAATACGACCAGCCGGTGTAGAGCAGGATGATCGGCAGCAGAAACAGGGTGCCGACGAGCAAGAAAGCCTGTGTGCTTGGTGACGACGCGGCTTGATGGAGCGTGAAATGTCCCGGCACGATCATTGGCCACAAGCTGATGGCAATGCCGAGATACGACATGACGAACAGGCCGAGGGAGGCAAGGAAGGGACCGTACTCGGACTCGGTGTTGAGCGAGTGCCAAGCGTACCAGACCAGGGCAAGGGTTATGATCGGTACCGGCGCCAGGAACGCGATGTTCGGCCAGGAGAACCAGCGCGCCGCGATATGCGGGTCGGCATATGGTGTCCACAGGCTGACGATGCCGACGGCGAGCGCGGTCACGATCAGGCACCACCGGCCGTGCGCTCTGGCCCAATCTTGCAGTGCGCCTTCGGTCTTGATCACCAGCCAACCCGCGCCCAGCAGCGAGTAGCCGAACATCACGGCAACGCCGGTGAAGATCGAAAACGGCGTGAAGCAATCCCACGAGCTTCCGACAAACTGCCGCCCCTCCACGTGGTAGCCCAGGATGAACGAGCCCAAGATCACGCCTTGCGCGAACGCGGCGAGCCCCGAGCCGGCGGCGAAGCCGTAGTCCCAGAACGTCCGGTGTTCGGCATCGCGATAGCGAAATTCAAACGCCAGCCCGCGAAAGATCAATGCGAGCAGCATCAGCAGGATCGGGAAATACGCCGCTGGAATGATGATCGCAAACGCGACCGGAAACGCGGCCAGCAAACCGACGCCCCCCAGGATGAGCCAGGTCTCGTTGCCGTCCCAGATCGGCGCGATCGAGTTCATCAACAAGTCGCGGCTGCGGCGATCGGGCGCAATGATGTAGAGCATGCCGACGCCGAGGTCGAAGCCATCAAGCGCGACGTAGAAGAAGACACCGATGGCGAGGATTGTCGTCCAGATCGGTACTAGATCGAGCGCGGGCATCATCCCGACCTTTCTGGTGTGGCGGGCGCCAAAGCATCGATCGGCGCATGCGGGCGGCCGCTGACGATTGGCGCCACCTCATCCTCGCCGGCAGGGCCGCGCCAGACCAGGCGAAGCATGATGCCGAGCCCGACGGGATAGACCGCCAGATAAACCACGACATACAGCAGGAGCGAGAGGAGGACATCCGGGCCGGTCAGCGATGGCGAGACCGAGTCCGCGGTCCGCATCAAGCCGTAGATGGTCCAGGGTTGGCGCCCGACTTCCGTCGTCGTCCAGCCGGCGATCACGGCAATAAACCCGAAACAGGTCGCGAGCTGACATACCCTCAGGTACCACCTGGTCTCGTCAAGCCGGCCGCGCGCAAGCAGCACAAAGCCGGTGATGACGACTGCCAGCATCAACATGGCGATCCCCACCATGATACGGAAGGCGAAGTAGACGATCGCGACCGGCGGCCACTGATTAGAAGGAAAGTCCTTCAGGCCTTTGACCGCGCCATCCCAGGAATGGGTGAGATAAAGACTGCCCAACTGCGGGACCGCGATTTCGTAGAGGTTGCGCTCCTCTTTGACGTCGGGCCAGCCGATCAGCGAAGCCGGGACCCCGCGGCCGCCGTCCCAGAGACCCTCGATCGCGGCGAGCTTGGCCGGCTGATATTCAAGCGTGTTGAGACCGTGCATGTCGCCGATGACCATCTGCGCCGGAACGAAGATCGCCAGGAACCACAGCGCGAGCCGCATCATCATGCGCCCCTCGGCCCACCGTTGCCCGCATGCAACCGTGTAGGCGCCGACGCCGAGAACAACGAACGCCGTCGTCACATAGAAGGCGCTCACCGTGTGAGCGAGCCGGTAAATGAATGACGGGCTGAAGATGATTTCCAACCAATCCTTGGGGAAAAACCGGCCGTCGATCATCTCGTAGCCGGCCGGCGTCTGCATCCAGCTGTTGGTGGCAAGAATCCAGAAAGCCGATGACAGCGTCCCGACGGCCACCAGCACTGCGGCGAGGAAGTGCATGGGTGGCGGCACGAGCTTGCGGCCGAACAAAAGCACGCCCAGGAAGGTTGCTTCGAGGAAGAACGCGGTCAGACCCTCATAGGCAAGCAACGGCGATATCACGTTGCCGGCGACGTCGGAGAAGCGGCTCCAGTTGGTCCCGAACTGAAACGGCATCACGATGCCGGACACCACGCCCATGCCGAAGGAAATCGCGAATATCCGCAGCCAGAATTGCGAGAGCGACAAGAAGACGGGCCGCCTGGTCAGCGCGTAAGCGCCCTCGAGAAAGGCGATAAACGAAGCCAGTCCGACGGTGAACGCCGGGAGCAGGATGTGCCATCCCACGACCCACGCGAACTGGATACGCGACAGCAACTCCGGGTCACGATGCATGGCCGGACGCCCCCTTCATCGTGACTCCATCATACAGACGTTTCGCTCACGTGACGATGGCGAAAACAGACGCACGGGATGCGCAAGCGTTCGAAGCGCGCGCAATTGTGCGCCCGAGCCCGCAGCCGCGTTGTTCGTCGCGGGGCTTGACCTCCCGGCTCCGATGCGGGACGCATATAAAGAGCCGCAATCAAAAGCTCATGCACGGGACCGCCGCGACCATGCTCCGGACCATCAATCCGCTATGACGGAGCTGATCCATCACTACGGCGCCTGGGTGGTTTTCATCCTTGTCTTCCTGGAAGCGATCGGCTTGCCGTTCCCCGGCGAAACAATCCTGGTCACAGCCGCGATCTATGCGGGAACGACGCAGAACCTGAGTATTGGGCTCGTGCTGCTCGCCGCGGTCCTGGGCGTAATGCTCGGCAGCCTGATTGGCTTCTGGATTGGCCAGCACTACGGCTACCCGTTATTGCTGCGCTACGGCGGTTATGTCGGGCTGACCGAGGCGCGGATCAAGATTTTCCAGTATCTGTTCCAGCGCTATGGCGTCGGCGTCGTGCTGGTGGCGCGCTTCGTCGCAGTGCTGCGGTCGCTCGCCGCGCTCATCGCCGGGGCGAGCCGGATGCCATTCGCAAACTTCATGATTGCCAACACGGCGGGGGCCATTGGCTGGGCATTGTTTTATGGGCTCGCCGCATACTATCTGGGCAAGGAAATCGAGCATTATGCCAAGCCCGTGGCGCTCACGCTCGCAGTCGCCGGCGCGATCGCCATCATGGCAGGACTGGTATATTGGCGCCGGAAGGAGCGCGAGCTGGCGGCCGCGGCCGAACGCGCCATTCCGGGGCCGTTGCGCATAAACTGAGGCACTAGGGATGAGCAATCCATACGGCTTTCCGCAATATGTCATCGACCGCGTCATGGCCAAGCGCGGGCAGCTCAATGTGTTCGACAGGTTCGACCCGGTCCGCACGGCGCTGTTGGTGATCGACATGCAAAATTTCTATGTTGGCGAGATCGCGTCGGTGGTCGGCATCATCCCCAACATCAATCGGATCGCGCGCGAGCTGCGCGCGCGCGGCGGCCTGGTGGCGTTCGTCGGGATGACGGCGGGTGAGGGTGGTACGAGCTTGTGGCCGATCTATCACGATTATTTCTTCACGCCCGAGAAGGGGGCCAACCACCGCGACCAGCTTTCCGAGGGCCATCCCGGCCACAAATTTCACGCCGACCTCGACATCAGGCAGGGCGACGTCATCGTCTACAAGAGCCGCTTCAGCCCGTTCATCGCGGGTGCTTCCAACATCGAAGACGTCTTGCACGCACGCGGCATCGACAGCCTGATCGTCACCGGCACCGCCACCAACATGTGCTGCGAATCGGCGGCGCGCGACGCCATGATGCGCGACTACAAGGTCGTGATGGTGTCGGATGCCAACGGCGCCCGCTACCCGGAGGATCACCTCGCCGGGTTGACGTCGTTCTTCCAGAGTTTTGGCGATGTGCGCACGACCGATGAGGTGATCAACGATCTGCTGCGTCCGGAGCACGCCAAGACCGCGGCGGAGTGAATTCGCGCTGTCGATCACGCCGCTTGCAGCAGTCCCTGCACCTGCGGCCACGGATCAGGCGCCAGATTCTTGAACGGCGCCCAGTCTGAATCGGTCATTCGGTCGAGGATCGCTTCCTTGGTCGATGGCCGTGCCCGTAGGCGCTCCCACCATCGCGCAACCCCGGGATATTTGTCCCACAACGGGTTAAGGCGCAGCAGCTCAAGCCGCAGCACGTAGGGGATCACCGCGGCCTCGGCGAGCGAATAAGCGTCGCCCGCGAGATAAGGTCCGCTTGTCATCGCGTCGTCGATCCACGCAAGCAACTTCTTGTGATGCGCTAGCGCTTCGGCGACATAGATTGATTGAAGGCCGTGGGTGACCACATCGGTCTTGTACTCGGCGCGCTTCTTGATCGGCGACTTCGCAAACTCGGCGTTGCGCTGGGCTTCCGGGATGCGCAGCAGCGCCGGACGAAATGCCGTGGCGAAGGTGAGGATCATGCATGAATTGTGCATATACTCATCGATCAGCTTGTTGAACTGCCGGACCTTGGCGCGGGCGATCGGTGCTTTCGGCATCAGCGAAGGGTTCGGAAAGACCTCGTCGAGATAATAAAGGATGACCGCCAACTCGGTGATGGCCTGGCCATCATGAATCAGTGTCGGAACTACGCCGTTTGGATTGAGCTTGAGATAGGCGGGGTCGAACTGATCCCCGTTGAGCTTCATCAGATGCTCGCTGCACGGTAGTTTCTTTTCGTTGAGCGCAAGGCGGATCTTCTGCGCGCAGACCGAATTGATGCTGTGATAGAGCTCGAGCATGGCTGCCTCCCTGGCGCCCAGACTTTATCGATGGAGCCGGTACGCTATGCCTTGTGAATGGCGCCGACAAGTTGTCGTTCTCGAATAGTTCTACCAACGTGCGGGTCACATCGAACCTGCGCGCCTAGTGTCCCGGTTCCGAAGTTCGCACGACCTTGCGGCAGCCTCTGATGCGAACTTCGGAACCAAAGGGGCACCAGCAAATTTATGATTTTAGTGTGATTTTTGGATTTGAAGTTCCTATTCGAGCGTGCGGCAAAGTTGCAGGAACTTCAAATCCATCACACTAGCGACGCGTTAACGGTTGATTCGACCAATCTGGCTAGATTGAGTATCTTCTCAGGCTGCATCCGTGCACGAGTTACCTTGCGTTAAGGAGTAGGTCATGGCCCCGCGCGCGTATTGGAAGGGTTATCTGAAACTGTCGCTGGTTTCGTGCCCGATTGCGCTCTATCCGGCCTCGTCGAGTTCGGAGCGGGTGTCCTTCAACCGGATCAACAAGAAGACCGGTCACCGGCTCAAGCAGCAACTGGTCGACGCCGAAACCGGCGAGCCGGTCGAGAAGGACGATATCGGTCGCGGCTACGAGGCGGCCAAGAACCAGTTTATCCTGGTCGAGGACGAGGAGATCGACAAGATCAAGATCGAGAGCACGCACACGATCGAGATCGACAGTTTCGTGCCGCGCGCCGAGATCGACGACCGTTATCTCGACAGCCCCTATTACATCGCGCCGACCGACAAGGTCGGACAGGAGGCGTTCTCGGTCATTCGCGATGCCATGGCGGAAAAGAAAATGGTCGGGCTTGCCCGGGTCGTGCTCTATCGGCGCGAGCACGTGGTCATGCTCGAACCGTTCGAGAAGGGATTGCTCGCGACCACCCTGCGCTACGCCTATGAGGTGCGCGGCGCCAAGGAGTATTTCGAGGATATTCCCGACCTGAAGCTGCCCGCGGAGATGCGCAAGCTCGCAGCCCACATCGTCGAGACCAAGGAAGCGCATTTCGAGCCGGAGAAATTCCAGGACCACTACGAGAATGCGCTCGTGGAGCTGCTGCGGAAGAAGAAAGCCGGCATGCCGATCGAACCGATGGTGGAGGAACCCACCACCCATCGGGTGATCAATCTGATGGACGCGCTGAAGGCGAGCATCAACGCCGACGCCAAGAAGCCCGCGGCGGCGTCCACCGGTACCCGCCGGACGACCGCGAAGAAAAAATCCGCGCGCGGCTGATAGGCCCCCGCATCATTCAGGCATCGGTCATCGGGAGCTGCAAATCTCTCAGACCTCATCCTGAGGAGGCCGCGCTTGCGCGGCCGTCTCGAAGGATGGCCAGAGGGAACGCTCTCGCCGTTTGGCCGTCCTTCGAGACGCACGGCCTGCGGCCGTGCTCCTCAGGACGAGGTCCGAATGTGTGACCGCGCTGCTGAGCGCGTGCCGTCGGACCCATAGCCAAACGCACCGCGCCTTTTCCGCTCGCGCCGCACCGGCGCAATGGGCTACGCTGTTGCATTACGGCTAGCCCGCGAGACGCCATGTTCAATCCCACGCAAGTCGTCATCGAAGCGTTCGTGCGCGAGCTGCAGGCGAGCTACGCGCACGTCTACGGCGTGCTAGAGCCGGATTACCCGGGCATCATCGCGTTTGTCGGTCGCGTGGCCATGGAAAATATCGCCAACAGCGACGCCCCCTATCACAATGCCGAGCACACCATGATGGTGACGCTCGTCGGCCAGGAGATCCTGCGCGGCAAGCACATCCGCGAAGGCGGCGTGACCCCGCGCGACTGGCTGCATTTCATCGTGTCGCTGCTGTGTCACGACATCGGCTATGTCCGCGGTGTCTGCCAGCACGATGGCAACGGCCGCTATGTCTCCAATGAGCAGGGCGACCTCGTCACCGTGCCGGACGGCTCGACCGACGCGTCAATGACGCCTTACCACGTGTCCCGATCGAAAGTATTCGTGCGCGAGCGGTTCGGGCGTGCGCGGCTCGCCCATTTCGATACCCTGGTGATCGAGCGCAACATCGAGCACACGCGATTTCCCGTGCCGGAGGACGAAACTCACGCCGATACCGCCGACTTCCCGGGCCTGGTGCGCGCCGCCGATCTGATCGGACAGCTCGCCGACGTCAATTATTTGCGCAAGATTCCGGCGCTGTTTTCGGAATTCGAAGAAACCGGCGCCAACAAAAAGCTCGGCTATCGCAGCTCGGCGGACCTGCGCGCCAAATATCCGGAATTTTTCTGGACGGTGGTGAGCCCTTACATTGGCGACGCGTTGCGCTATCTGAGCCTCACTCAGGAAGGCAAGCTGTGGATATCGAACCTTTATTCGCATGTGTTTTCCCAGGAGCATCGCCATCGCCTCCTGGATATGGAGTCATAGGGTTCGGCAACTTGAACTTTCGCGGGCCATGACCTTGGAACAAGATCGCTCGCCGCTCCAAGGAACGCTCGCCTTCACGGGGCGGCTGGCGTCGATGAAGCGGGCGGACGCGTTCGCGCTCGTCCGCGCGCGCGGCGGCACGCCCAGTCGCGGCGTCACCAGAAGCACCGATGCGCTGGTGGTCGGCGGGCTCGGCTGGCCGCTGCTTCCCGACGGACAGCTGTCCAAAAGCCTGAGCCGCGCGCAATCCTTGAGGGTGCCCATTGTCAGCGAGCGGCGTTTGCTGGAATGGGCCGGTCGCGAACTTCCGGACGAGGAGGCGAGAGCATATTCGGCCGACCAATTGGCGGGGCTGAGCGGGCTTCCGCTCGATGTCATCGGGCAACTCGCGTTGTTTGGTCTGTTGGACCCGCGCGACGGCCTGCATCCCTATCGAGACGTGATGGCGGTCCGGCAGTTTGCAATGCTGTTTGAGGCCGGCGTGGGGCTCTCCGTCATAACGTCGAGCCTGCACGAGATCCGCCGGTGGCTTCCCGAGGCGGGTCTCTCGAATCTCAAGCTCTACCCGGCTTCGGCTGATGCCATTTTGGTGGAGCAGCTCAAGGGCCGCACCGACAAGACCGGGCAATTCGTGCTGCCCGTTGATGATGCGGCGCGCAATCCGGATGACAACCCCGATGCGCTGTTCGAGGAGGCGCAGGCCGCGGAAGAAGCCGCGTCGTTTGAAACGGCCCAGCGGCTCTATCGGCGCGTCATGCGGATCGATCCGGACGACCCGGCCGCCCCCTTCAACCTCGGCAACCTGCTGCGTTCGGCCGGCAAGAAGGTCGAAGCCGAAGCGGCCTATCGGGCGGCGCTCAAGGCTGATCCCGGGTTTTCCGAGGCCTGGTACAACCTCGCGGATCTGCTCGAGACGCAGGGTCGCACCGAGATGGCGGTTGACTGCCTGCAGCGCGCGCTCAAGGCCGACCCCGACTACGCCGATGCGACCTACAATCTGGCGCGGCTGCTGCACCGCGACGGCAGGCATCTCGACGCGGCGGTCTATTGGCGGCGTTACTTGACGCTCGACGATACCTCCGAGTGGGCGGCCTTTGCCAAGCGCGCGCTGAAATTCTGCGAAATCCAGATCGCGCATTCATGACGGCGCGGCGCAAAGGCAAGCCCAAGAAGAGCAACTCCAAGCCCAGGGCGGCCACTGCGGGGCGCGCTTCGCTTAAGCGCTATCGTGAGAAGCGGGACTTCGCGCGCACCAATGAGCCCAAGCCAAAGCCCAAACCAAAAGGCGAGGCTGGGACAGCCTGGGAATTCGTGGTGCAGAAGCATGCGGCGCGCCGCGTGCACTACGACCTGCGGCTCGAACTCGACGGCGTGCTCAAGAGCTGGGCGGTGACGCGCGGCCCGAGCCTGGTGATCGGGGACAAGCGGCTCGCGGTCCACACCGAGGATCATCCGATCGATTATCTGGAGTTCGAGGGCAACATCCCGCGCGGCGAGTACGGCGCCGGCGCCATGATTGTCTGGGATCGCGGCCGCTGGACCCCGCAAGGCGACCCGCGCAAGGGATTGCAGAAAGGGCACTTGGAATTTGTGCTCGACGGTCGGCGCCTCAAAGGCCGCTGGCATCTCGTGCGCATTCGCCCGCGCGCCGGGGAGAAGACCGACCCCTGGCTTCTGATCAAGGCCGAGGACGAATTCGCCCGCGGGGCCGGCGATCCGGCGATCATCGACGAGGAGACCACATCGTCTCTCAGCGGCCGGACCACCGAGGAACTGGCCGCGCAAGGCGAGCTACGCGCCGACCATGCGGGTCGCGCCAAGGTCGTGCGCGCACGCAAGGCGGTCGGACCGATGGTCGAGGCGGTGCGCGGCGCGCGCAAAGGGATTCTGCCGCCGTTCCTGGAGCCAAGCCAGGCACTGACCGCGGAGCGCCCGCCGACCGGCGACAAGTGGGTGCATGAGATCAAATACGACGGCTATCGGATCCAGGCCCGCATTGACGGCAAAAATATCAAGCTCCTGACGCGTAAGGCGCTCGACTGGACCGAACGGTTCCCGCGTCTGGTCGCCGCGCTGCGCGGCCTGCAATTGGGGTCAGGCTGGATCGACGGCGAAATCGTGGTCGAAGACTCGGCTGGGATGCCGAGCTTCAATCTGCTGCAGGCCGCAATTAGTGAAGGCCGCGATGAGCGTCTGCGCTATTTCGTGTTCGATCTGCTCTATTGTGAGGGTTTCGACCTCACCAAGGCCACCTTGCTCGATCGCAAGACCTTGCTGGAGCAGATCGTCGAGAACCTGCCGGCGAATTCGCCGATCGGCTACAGCGAACACCTCGCCCAGGACGGGCCGACGATGTTTGAGCACGCCTCCCGTTTGGGCCTCGAAGGCATCGTGTCCAAGCGTGCCGATCTGCCGTACCGCGCCGGTCGCGGCGACCATTGGATCAAGACCAAGAGCGTGCTGCGCCAGGAATTCGTGATCGTCGGCTACACGCCCTCGACCGCGGAAACGAAGTCGATCGGGTCGCTGTCGCTCGGCTATTACCGCGATGGCGAGCTCTACTATGCGGGCGGTGTTGGGACCGGTTACTCGGCGCAGCAAGCCAAGGACCTGCGCAAGGACCTCGAGAAACTTCACATCGCCAAGCCGAAATTTGCGCGCGCGCTGCCGGCCGGTTTGGACAAGACCACCCGGTGGGTCGCGCCCAAACTCGTTGGCGAGGTCGAGTTTCGCGGCCTCTCGTCGGACATGCTGGTGCGTCAAGCCTCGTTCAAGGGCTTGCGCGAAGACCGACCGGCTGAAGAGGTCGTGCTCGAGGTAGCCCCGCTACGCTCGCCGGCGAACCAACCAAAGCAGGAAAGCACGGTGCGTGCGTGGGCCGGTATCCGCCTCACGCATCCGGAGCGGATTCTGTGGCCCGACATCGGTGTCACCAAGCAAGGTCTTGCGGAATTCTACACCGAGATCGCCGACTGGATCCTTCCGCACGTGGCCGGACGCGTGCTGAGCCTGGTGCGCTGTCCGTCCGGCGTCGCGGAGAAATGCTTCTTCGCCAAGCATGCCTGGGCGGGGATCAGCGATGCCGTGCGGCGCGTGGACGTTGGCGAGGGCGAAGAGCCGATGCTGGTGCTCGATGACCTCGCCGGCCTGATCACCTTGGTGCAGGCCGGGGTGATCGAAATCCATCCGTGGGGTTCGACCTTCGGCCATCTCGAGCAGCCGGACCGCCTGATCTTCGATCTCGACCCGGGCGAGGACGTGCCCTGGAGCGCGGTGATCGAGGCGGCGCGCGAGGTGCGCACGCGGCTCGATGATCTGGGGCTTGCGAGCTTCGTCAAGACGTCGGGCGGCAAGGGTCTGCACGTTGTGGTGCCGATCACGCCGAGCGCGGGCTGGGAAGAGGCCAAGGCCTTCACCAAATCGATCGCCGACGCGATGGCGAAGCAGAAGCCCGACCGTTACCTCGCGTATATGACCAAGAAAGCGCGCCGCGGGCGGATTTTTGTCGATTACCTGCGCAACGGTCGCGGCGCGACCGCGGTCGGGCCTTACTCGCCGCGCGCGCTGCCGGATGCGTCGGTGTCGACCCCGCTCGACTGGGCCGAATTGTCGGAAGGCATCCGCGCCGATCATTTTAAGATCGACAACCTGCGCCAGCGGCTGGATGTGCTGAGGCAGGATCCGTGGCATGACATTGGTAAGCTCAAGCAGAAGCTGCCAAGTCCGTAGGACGGTGCGTTCCGCTGTCGGGACGGACGGGCCAAAGGGTAATTGGAGAGAACGCATGACCCGCATAGCAATTTTAGATCGCGCCGACATGGATGCCGAACAGGCGCGTGTCTACGACACCGCCAAAGAAACGAGCGGCATCGTGGGCGGCCCGTACTACGCCTACATTCGTCTGCCGAAAGTGTTTGAGGCCTGCCAAAATCTGAGGGGGGCTTTGGCGAGCGGGTTGTTGTCCCGTCGCGAGCAGCAGATCATCAATCTCGTTGTCGCCCGTCACTGGAACGCGCGCTACCCCTGGTTCGCGCAGGTGCGCGGCGCACTTGCGGCAGGCATCGGGCAAGCGGTGATCGACGCCATCAACGCAAACAAGACGCCGGACCTGGCTGACGCGCGCGAGCGAACCTGTTTCGTCGTTGCACGCGAGCTTCTCGCAAACAAAGGCCTGAGCCCGGAAACCTACGCGACTGCCGAAGCGACCATGGGCCTCGAGCATCTGGTCGCCTTGGTTGCATCGACCGGAAGTTTTTCGATGACGTGCATGACAGCCAACACGTTCGAGATCGACCCGCCGGCCGCAAACCCGACGCCGCTCGCGGGATAAGGCGTCTGCCTTCGCGAAAGCTTCGGCTCGTCGGCGGCGCCTTCTTTTACTGCCGCCCTCGTTTTGGCTTTGCACGGCGCGCTTTCGGGAGCACGCCCGTGCCAGTCTTGTTTGCGAGAACTGCCGCGTCGCCGGCCTGTCGCGCGGCGGCGGCCGCGGCGGCGGACTTCGCACCAGCGACGCGAGCGCGACCAATAAAGCATTCAGTTTGCTCTGGTCCTGACGGCAGCGCCTCGCATGTCTGCGCTGCTGCGACACTAGGTCGGCCCGTTACCACGCCGGCAGCCTCCGCAAGGCCGAGCAGCACCATTGCGACCGGCACAAGCGTTCTGGAACTCATTTTTACGAACCCCTTCGCTCCAATCACCGGCCGCTCCCCGGCCAAGTGCGTGGATCAAGTCGGTGTTACCCATCTTGACCGGCTGGGCTGCGGACCACAACTGATCGGCGACGGAGGGGGATAGGAGGGACAGATGTCGGTCCCAAAAGCACTCACGCTGGCTGCCGTTGTTTTCTTCGCACTGTCGACGATGGCAGACGCCGCGCCCCGTGCGCGCGTTCGTGAGGCGCCCAGCTACGGCAATTACGAGGTCCAGGGTGCGCGCCCGGCTGCCGGCTCATATGGCGGCTATAGCTCGAACCCGAACACGCGTGACCTCGAAATCCTCGCAGACAAGTACAAACCGGGCTGGTAGTGGCCGTCGAGGCCGCCACTCACGCCGTCAGAAACGAGCTGACCAGCGGATTGATCACATCCGGGCGCGTCAGCGGCGCCATGTGGCCGGCTCCCGGCAGTTCCTGGTAGATCCACGCGCGACACGACTGGCGTAGGATGGCCGCGATCTCGCGCACCGGCAAAACCGTTCGCGGATCGTAGATCGCAAGCGTGGCACGCGGAAGCCGGGCGGCCCACTGCTCCACGGATGTAGACTCGTTAATCACCGCGTCCCACTCGAAGTAGTTCGGCTTGATCGCATCGGCGAATGCGGTGCGCCGCTCCAGCGTCATGGTCTGCCATGATCCGGCACCACCCCAGTAGTCGGCGAATCTCTCGGCGGCCGTCGCCCATTCGCCGCGCGCGCCGAACGTCTTGATGCAGTCGCGTAGCGCGATCGCCTCGGCAAATGCCTCGGCGCGGCCGGCCTGCGCGAGCAGCGAGAACGGATTCGCCTCCAGCAGAACCAGCCTGGAGACCCGACCGGCGAGCCGGGCCGCCGCCTTCATGGCAACACACGCGCCGAACGAGTGGCCGACAAGAAAAACTTCGCCGGTGTTTTCCGGCAGCGCGGCCTCAACCAAGTCCGCTTGATCGTCGAGCGACTGCGCGGTTGCGCCCGGCCACGCCGGGGTCTTGCCGTATCCGAATAGATTGATGGCACGGACCCGGAACTGGTCCCTCAGGTCGTCCATCAGCCGGCGCCATTGGCGCGCACCCGACGCGCTTGAATGCACCAGCATGACGACAGGACCGGACGAGCCCGCCTCGAGAAAGTCAACCTCGACGGGCGGGGCGTCAATCACGCCAATTTTCTCGAAGCAAAGCCGCGTGGTGTCGGCGCGCAAATGCCGACGAGCGAGGCAATCGCAGCGCCGAGAACAAGCTCGACGTGCCAGATCACCGTGGCGGCTGGACGACATTGCCACAGCAGGAGGACGAGCGCGATGCTTGCGAACAGCACGCCGGCGCTGCGCTCAACCGACTTCGGCAGGAATTGCGTCCACCATCGCCTGCATTGCTTATGCGCGATCAGGCTGTGCTGGAGGGCGAAGACGGACATTGGGAGAAGATTGACGATCACCGCTCACCCCCATCAGCACGGAGTGGCAGGATCGACAGTCTTCGATGCCCAGTCGTTTTGGTCGTACTCATGTTTCGTCCGGTCGATTGCAGCCACGGGGACCGCCATAATTGGAGGATGCGACGAACGCGGTGGAAAGACCTTGCCCGGCGCATGATTTGTCCTTGAGGCGGCGTTGATTATTCCTTGAGAGCTGCCGCGCGGAGAGCTGTCTCGCGGTCCGGATCGGAGGGAACGACATCGTTCTTGCCGGCGAAGTTGCCATGATCTGGTCCTCAATCGCTCCGCAGCGGCGGGTCGCCTCGCCTGTGCGGAATCGGCGCGAAAATGGCGGATGGGAAAGGGCGCCGCGTCGGTCGATCGGGGGACCAGGCCGACACGAATAATCAACTCGGTGTGAATTTGGTGGGGGCCCGATCAAGTCGATGTGATACCGGCGTCGTCCGCCGACCGATCAGCTCGTTGGGTCGGCAGCGCCTCGGGGCGCTCGGTGGGCGTCAGTGGTCGGGCGGCGCTGGTGTGCGTTCGAAAACGAGCACGAAATTGTTTGCCGGCATCGCAACGATTTCGGCAAGTCTCAGACCTATGGCCTCAGCAGCCGCGCGCAGGTCGGCGATATCTCGGACGCCCCACTGGGGATTGTCCCTCCGTAGTCCGGCATCGAAGGCAGCGTTGCTTGGAGCGGTGTGCGCTGCGTCCTTCATGAACGGGCCATAAATAAACAGCCGCCCATCGGTGGTTAGATGGCGAGCAGCGCCGGCGAAGAGATGCTGCGAAACCTGCCATGGGGAGATGTGCAGGACGTTGATGCACAGGATTGCGACGAAGGAGACCTCAAGACCGCTGCCGTCGATGGCCCAGCTGGGATCCAGCAAATCGATGCGCAGCGGCTCGCGCAGATTGGCAAGCTTTGAATGCGCGCGCCATGCCGCGATGCTGGCGAGATGCTTTGCATTAAGGTCGCTCGGCCACCACGTGATGTTCGGAGCTTGCGCGGCGAACGCTGCCGCGTGCTGGCCAGTTCCGCTGCCGACCTCGAGGACATTACCGGTTCGATGCTGCAGGAAGGATCCGAGCACGGACCAAATCGCCGATCGGTTGCGATGAAACGACGGGGCGTCGAGCCGCCCATCGGGCTCAGGCGGCGGGCCAACCTGGCCATATTCGACCACGTGCTCGGGCATGGTTGCGATCGAGCCCTGTCAGCCGACCAGTGCTAAGCGGGCGCCGGCAGGAGCCTTGGCGGTGCCGGCGGATCGAAGGTGCGTTCTCTCGGCGAGCCATAATAGTCCCAGAGTTTCTCGTGGCCGAGATACACAAAGGGGCCAACCACGAAGGCAAAGGCCGAGAGACCCACCGCCGTGGCGAGGTCGCCCACCACCACGTAGTTCGCAGTGAAGTCCATCGCGGTCGCGATCGTGCGAAACGTGATCGTCTTGGCCAACGCCCGACTAATCGCAAGCTCTCCCCGATCGCCCGCTATCCTGTTTTCGCTCGACAGGAGCGGCAGACGAACCGCGACAGCGGCCTCCGAGGAAGCGCCATAACGGTTCCACGCGATCTCATGGGCGAGATAGAACACGGGGCCCGCGACCAGGGCGAACGCTGACAGGCCTGCGGCGGTGGCAAGTTCACCGATCACGATGTAATTCGTGGTGAAGTCGAGCGTCGTGACGATGATCCGGAAGGTGATGGTCTTGGCGATTGCCCGCTTGATCGCGAACCCGCCAGGGGCGGCCGCCGGCACCTGGACGTCCCGGCGACCCGGCGAAAGCGCCGCGGGCTTGGGCGGCCGGTGGACGGTCGAGCCAAACAAGGGCTTTAGACGCCGACGAAGTCCGGGCAGAAACTTGGGCGCCAGCACCGCGGCGCCGCCGATCACCACGCCGGGAATTAGGGCGGCCTCGAACAAGGCGACACCCGCAAGCACCGCCAGGCCGGCCGTCACAGTTGGTTTCATGGCGTCGTCCTCAAGTTGGCGAAAGACATAAAGCGCGATTGAAGCACTGCGCAAGCTCACAGATGATGATGACATCCGTGCGATGTGAGCTCACGGCTCCGTCGAAAATGCACTAGACTGCCGTTTGCAGGAGCCGCCCCGGAGGCATGTCATGAACTCTTGGGACCACAAGGTGCTGGCAGGCTTTCTGGCCATCGCGGCAACATTGGCGCTGAGCGGCACGGGCGAACCCGCGGCGGCGCAAACAGCGTCGCTGGTGCCGCCGCCGCGTACGATCGCGGATATCACGGCAATTCTGGATCAGGAAAAGCCTGATGTCGGCAAGCTCGCCAAACTTGCAGCCGAGGCGGATGAGACGCTCCCGAAGAGCACCGCCCGGGCGGCAGAATTTCTGTACAGCCGCGCGCAGGCACGCGCGGCGCTTGGGCGTACGCGCGAAGCCACGGCCGACACAGAGGCCGCCATAAAGGCAGCTCAAGGTGGAGATTACGTCGATGAGTTGAGCCGCTATGAAAACTACCTGATCCGGCTGCTGCGGACCGCCGGCGAGCAACGGCGGGCGATCGAGTTGTTGAACGGGCAAATCCGCAACTTCGAGAGCAAGAACAGAGGCCGTCTGTTCAATCTCAATTTGATGATGACGATCAGTTATTTGAATCTAGGCGACGTGCCGCGGGCCGAATCCTACGTCCAGCGCAATCGCGCGTTGTTGGCAGAAAGCCGGAAATGGCAAAACTTCGGTCTGTACGGGTCCAATTGGACCGCGCAGGTCGAGGACGGCAACGGCCGAATATTTGAGGCGCATGGCCGGTTCGCGGACGCGGAAAAGGCCTATCACCGCAGCGCTGATCAGTATCGGGACGCGCTTGCACGCTCCCCGCAATATCAGACCCCGCCGCCGCGCGGCGCAATCGAAAATGCGATCGATTGGGATACGGCTTTTGAAGGCCGGGTCAAGGCCAAGCAGGGCCGGGTCGCGGAAGGCGAAGTCGATGTCCGCCGCGCGCTCCTTGGCCGGCTTTCCGCGGTCGGCAAATATCATCCGGACACCGCCGGGATTCTCGGGATCTTTGCCTGGGTGTTGGGCGAGCAAGGTCGCAACGCGGAGGCTGAACAGCTGGTCCGGACGATCATCGAAATCTACAAGGGCATGAAATTTCCTGACGATTCTCCGCCAGCGGTGAACGCACGGGTACAGCTCGCCAATGTCCTCAATGCGCAGCGGCGTTTTGAAGATGCCGCCAAGGTCTACCAGGAGATCGACCGCCTCGTGACGGGGTGGGAACCGTCACGGCGCGAGACGATCAGCAGCGGCCTGGCACGCGTAAGCGTCATGCTGGTCACGGGCAGCGCTACGGAAGCGTTGGAGATGGCCAGAAACACGCTCGAGCGAGAGAGGGCCCGCTCAGGCGAGAACAGTTTCGGCACGGCCTTGGCGCGCGGCTTCGTCGCAATGAGTCTTGCGCGCGCGAACCGCGCGGGCGAAGCCGTCGCCGAATTTCGCGCCGCGATCCCTACGCTGCTGGCCGCCTCACGCCAAAATCTCGACGAGGACGGCGCGACCGCGGTCGCACGCGAGAACCGGGTGCGAATGGTCGTCGAATTCTATCTCGCGGTTTTGGCGCGCCAGCCGGCACTGGCGGGAGCCGACATTGGTGAGGAGACGTTTGGCCTTGCCGACGTCGTGCGTGGTCACGCCGTCGAGCGGGCGCTGGCGGCGTCAAGCCTGCGCGCGGCCGCAAAGGATCCGGTGCTGGCCGACCTCGTCCGCAAGAGTCAGGATCTCAAGAAACAGATCAGTGCAGAGATCGGTACGCTGAACAATCTGCTCGCGTTATCGTCGGGCGAGCGTGACCAAGCCGCCGTAAAAAACAGCCAGGAACTGATCAGCAAGCTGCAGGCGACCGATGCAGCCGCACGCAAGGACATCCTGCGCCGCTTTCCGGACTATGCCAATCTGATCGACCCTCCGCCAGTGACATCCAGCGAGTTGCGCGCGGCGCTACGCGACGACGAAGTGCTGCTTTCATTCTATTTCGGCCGCTCGAACGGCTTCGTGTGGACGTTGCGCAAACAGGGACCGATACGCTTCGCGCGCCTCGACGTGACGGCGCGTCAGCTCGACACCAAAGTTTCGAAACTGCGCGACGCGCTGGAGCCCCAGGCGACGACCATTGCCGAGATTCCGCCGTTCGACATCGCATCGGCCCACGAGCTGTTCAGACAACTGCTTGAGCCGGTGCAAGACGGCTGGCGCGATGCCAAAAACCTGATCGTCGTGACAAACGGCGCGCTCGGACTGCTGCCGCTGGCGCTTCTCCCGACCGCGGCGGCTGAGGTGAAACGAGACGACGATCCGCCGTTCTCGTCCTATCGGGCGGTACCCTGGCTCGCGCGCACGCACGCAGTGACGACCGTGCCTTCGGCCTCCGCGCTGCGGACCTTGCGGCGATCCCCACCGGGCAAGGCCACGCGCGATACCCTGATCGCCTTCGGCGATCCAGTGTTTAATCGAGAGCAGGCCGCCGAAACGCCGCCGCCGCCTTCGTCGGCGCCGGACGTGACGGAGGCGGCAGTCGTGTCGCGTGGCTTTCCTTTGAAGCGAAGATCGACCCCGCAGCTCGACGACAAGACGAGTGCCAATCTTGGAATGCTGCCACGTCTGCCGGACACGGCCGAAGAGCTGAAATCAATCTCGCTGGCGCTCCAAGCCGATCCGTCGAAGGCACTGTTTCTGGGCAAGGATGCCAACGAGCGCAAGGTCAAGTCGACGGATCTGTCGAAGTTCAAGATCGTTGCGTTCGCCACGCACGGCCTTGTGCCCGGCGAGATCGATGGCCTGACACAGCCGGCGCTGGCGCTCTCGGCACCTGATGTCGCGGGCGTCGACGGTGACGGGCTGCTGACCATGGAGGAGGTGCTCGGCCTGCGGTTGGACGCCGACTGGGTCGTGCTCTCCGCCTGCAACACCGGCACCGGCGCGGGCGCCGGTGCGGAAGCGGCTTCCGGCCTTGGTCGTGCGTTCTTTTATGCCGGTACGCGCGCGTTGCTGGTGACCAACTGGTCGGTGCATTCCCAATCCGCGCGTGAACTGACCACCGATTTATTCCGCCGACAAGCGTCAGACGCCGGGCTCACGCGCGGCGAGGCATTGCGACAGGCCATGATGGGGCTGGTCGACGGCCCAGGCTATCAGGATGAGCAGGGCAAGACGCTCTTCAGCTACGCTCACCCGCTATTTTGGGCGCCTTACACCATCATCGGCGACGGTGGCTGACAATCGAACAAGGCAATTCGATGAAGCGAGAGTGGAGGAACGGCCGCCGAAGCGGCCGCTCCTATGGGCACCGCTATTCAATCACTTCGATGACCCTGCGCGAGCCCGGATCTACCAGAACGGGCGCGTCGTTGACGTAGGCATAGCGATAGGGGCCGACTCCGTCGACACCGTCGAAGGCATAGAATTGCGCGTCGGGCGGCAGCACCACGCCGACGGCGATTCTGTCCTGAATGCGGACTGATGGCTGCCGGTGCGCAACCACATATTGGTGGACGCGCGTTCGTACCTCGGGAGCCAGCGTCATGCGGCCCGGTGCTGTCGTCGTGGTGGTGGTGGTTGTCGTCTCGCGAGAGATTGTTGCCTGCGCCGAGGCCGCGGACACGCCGGCAAGAAGGCCCAGCGCAGTCGCTACGCTAATTGAGAACGCTCTTTTCATACCGCACCTCCTACTGATCATTGTTCGCCGTCGTGAAGTTCGTGGCGGCTGTGGATCAACGCACGCCAAACTCAGGGGTTCCGAGATCGGAGTATTGGCAAGCGCACCAACTAACTCAAACGTATCCCCGATTACCAACTACATCTCATAGTCGCGATAGGTGGCTCTTCGCGCGTCGCAAATCGGCAACAAATTTTCGCAATTCACGCTCTTTGTCGCCTTCGTCCTTGATGCGCAGCAAAAAGGAAGGATGAATGGTGACAAAGGCGACGGTACCATCGTCTAGAACGTGCGGACGGCTTCGCGCTTGGCTGATTGTAACGCTGCGTTGCAGAACGGAGCGCGCTGCGGTTGCGCCAAGCGCAACGATAATCTTGGGTTTGACGATGGCGCGCTCCTGCTCGAGCCACCAGCGGCAACGCTTGATCTCGTATGCATTCGGCCGCTTGTGCAGGCGGCGTTTGCCCCGCATTTCATGCTTGAAGTGTTTGACCGCATTGGTGACGAACACATCGTCACGGTCGATCTCCGCCTGTTTGAGGGCGCCGTTGAGGATACGGCCGGCCGGCCCCACGAAGGGCCGGCCGGTTTCATCTTCCTTGTCGCCGGGTTGTTCGCCGACAAACATCATCGGCGCCGCTTGCCGCCCTTCGCCGGGAACCACCTGCGTTGCAAACTTATAGAGCGAGCAGCGTGTACAGTGAGCTTCCGCCTCGCGAAGCGCCGCAAGGGTCTTGGCGACGACGGGGGCCGAGGTGTCGAGCATCAGCGCGCCCGAAGATCAGATAACCCGGGGCCGCTCCCGCGCGCGCGGTCATGCGGCGGCGAGGTTCACGGCGCCTTCCGCGAGCTTGGTGAGCAGTTCGTCGGTCTTCTTCTCTTCGGTCAGAGTCTGATCCAGCAGACGGGCTGCGTCGTTCAAACCGAGTTCGGCTGCCCACGTCCGCAGGGTTCCGTACCGCGAGATCTCGTAGTGCTCGACCGCCTGCGCGCCCGCCAGCAGCCCGGCGTCGAGCGCGGGCGAGTCGCCGAACTCCTCCATGATCTCCTTGCCTTCGTCGACGATCCCAAGGATCGCATCGCAGGTTTTTGCACGTGCCGGTCGGTCGATCAGATCGAACACCTTTTCCAGTCGTTCGACATGGCCTTCGGTCTCGCCGCGATGCTTTTCAAATGCTCGGCGCAGGTCGTCGGAATTGACGGCTTTTGCCATCTTGGGCAGCGCTTTCAAGATCTGCTTCTCGGCGAAGTAGATATCTTTCAGCGTCTCGTAAAACAGATCCTCGAGCGTTTTTTCTTTGGCCGACATTGTTTGCTCCGGCGTGTTGGCGTTGGTGTGGATGTGGCTCAACGCGGCGGCTGGTGCAGAGTTCCGATCGCGCCGCATATGCCGCATAAGAGTCAGGTTCCCTCGAGAGGGCGACGCGGGCCTCGGCGTTCCGGCGCCGATGCGGCGGTGCTGGCGCAGAAGCTGCCAAAGCAAATAGTCAGGCCGTCAGAGTCGAAAGGGCCACCTACACGGTGGCCCTTTCGCCTTCTTAGACGGTGCTGTCGCTCACTTTACGACTTGTCCGGGACCCACTGGGTTTTGGTGCTGTCGTATTTGTAGCCGGGGGCGTTTTTGAGCGCATCCTTGGTTGTGTTCATCACCAGCCACCATTTGTTGTCCTTCTTCTTGCCTTTGACCGCATTGAACGGCACGGCAACGTCTTTCTCGCCGGCGCCGAGGAAACCGCCAACGCCGATAATGAGAGCGTTCACGCGACCTTCCTGGTCGACCAGTACATCGACGATCTCGCCGATCTTGTTGTCCGACGGGTCGTATACGTTCTGCTTGTAGTAGTTGGTAACGGTCCCTGAATTGGCAGGCAGCGACGTCATCAGCCGGGCCGATCCGGGTGCGGCGTTTTGCGAATATGCGGATGAGCTCGCCAGTAATGCGAGCGCGGCCGCGACGGCAAGTTTGTGCATGAGATGCTCCGCTCTGGGTGTTCATATGCGAAGGCAAACGCATTTGTATGACGCCGGTTCCCGCCGCACCTAATCGAGTAGGCTGATTTGTTTTTTGACGTGCGTGTCATTTGACGTAGCCGCAAGCGTCCTGCGGTGGTTTGGCGCGCCAGCTGCCAAACACGGAACTTTTCTCGCAGCGCCTCATTGTTCACATGTCCATTCGGACGCTCGTTGGAGCGAGCGCCGATCAGCAACCGCGGCAAGGCCGCTCGGAGGGAAATCGTGAACGCATCAACCCAGGGAGCGTCGACCAATCCCGGCTCCCGCTCGTCGGATTTTGGAACTGCCCGCGAGAACGTCAGTGACGCGCTGAACCGCGGCAAGGAAGGTCTTTCGAGCGCGGCATCGACGCTGGCCAACAACGCCTCGAGCGACATGGAAAGTCTGCGCAAAGATCTCAACAGCCTGAAGGACACCGTGTCCCAGTTCATCAGTCAGGCGGGCGAAGTCTCCTCATCGGTCGCAAACCAGGTCAGCGGCGCTGCCTCGGATCTCGCGGAACGCGGAGCCAACGTGGCGTCGGCTGCCAAGGACCAGGCCAAGAGCTTCGCATCGGAGCTTGAGACAATGGGCCGGCGCAACCCCCTGGGCGCGATGGCCGCGGCGGTGATGGTCGGCGTCCTCATCGGGCTGATCAGCCGGGGCCGGAGCAGTTCCTGATGTTTTTCAAGCTTCTGAAGCTTGCCGGCCTTGATATCAATGCCAAGATTGCCGAGCTCAAGGCCGATCTCGCGTTCAAGGCTGAACAAGCTTCGGAGCAGGTCACGCGCAAGGCGCGCGCCATGGCGATGGTCGCGGGCCTGTTGTGGTGCGCCGGCATCTTTGCGTTGCTCGCCCTGATCGTCGGATTGTTCGCGCTCTATAAGTGGGGTGAGATACATTACGGGGTGTTTACCGGGCTCACCTTTGCCGGCGTCCTGTTAGTCGTTCTCACGACCATTCTTGTCCTCGCAGCGCTGTGGATGGCGCGGCAATCCGCAAGCGAGCAATCCGTGTGGCATATCGTTGGTGAATCGACGTCGTTTCCAAAGGCCACTCGGCAGGTCGGGGACGCGGGGCAAGACCAAATGGGGGAGGGCTTTGTGCCGCCCCCCTACCGAACGTCCACCGCAAAACCCGAAGACTTGGTCGAACCGCTGATCGCCCTGTTGGGCCAGTATCTCCGTCCGCCGCAGACCGGTTATCAGGCGATTGATGATCTGCTTGGTCAGATCGGGTCGCGCGCCCGGGGCACGACCGAGGAAGCGGTGGCGCGCGGGTCGGATCTCGTTCGCAATGGCAATCGAGCGACCATGCTCAGCGTGCTGGGAGCTGCAACATTGTTCGGCTTTCTGCTGGCGCGCGGCGCGCAGCACCGGGATATCCATCCCGCGTAGTGACTTACGCGACTGCCCTGCCGACGGTATCAGCCATGACAGCGCCGCGGTTTCCTAACGGCTTGGGCGGACCGATGGTCGTATCGACGGCGGTCTGATGCTCGATTTCTGCGTTGAGCTTCGCTCCCAGCAGGACAATTACGGCGGAGAGCCAAATCCACATCATCAAGCCGATGACTGCGCCGAGCGCGCCGTATGTTGCGGTGTAGTTGGCGACATGGCCAAGATACCAGGAAAACGTCGCAGACATCGCGAGCCAGAGGAAAGCTGCCGTCAAACTCCCGAGAGTAATCCAGCGGCCCTGCACCAACCGCCGGCTTGGTCCATATCGGTAGAGGATTCCAAACGCAACCATGGCCAAGAGCAGCATTGCGGGCCAACGCAGCAACGCGATGATCGTCAATTTGGTGCCGGGAAGGCCGATCATGGCGAACACCAGCGGCAAGACGACGACGCCGGCCACGACCAATAACATGCCCGCGATACTGCAGACGGTGAGCAACATCGAAAATGCATTGAGCGTTACGAAACTGCGCTTTTCCTCCTCGCCGTAGACGATGTTGAGCGCTTCAAACAGCGCTTTGACGCCGGCATTAGCGCTCCACAGCGAGAGTGCGAGGCTGCCGAGGAAACTCAAGGTCAACTTTCCGTCGGTGCTCGCGGCGATGCGGGCGATTTCATCCCGCACAATATCGAGAGCCGCCGGAGGTATGATGTTGGACAGGAGATTGAGCTGGGCTTGGATCGCGCGTGCATCGGCAAATAACGCGTAAGACGACACGCCGGCCGTCAGGGCGGGAACCATCGCCAAGAGCGCAAAAAATGCGACGCCTCCGGCGAGCGTAAGAAGATGATCCTCCGTTATGCCGGTCCAGGTCCGCCAGAGAATGTCCTTCCAGCCGAGCCAGGGGACTGCGAGCGGTGAACCCGCGGCGCGGCCGCGTCCGGGCTGGACCGCGCGTGCATTCTGGACCGCGATCGGCTCATCCGCTGGAATCCGCGCACGAAAGGCGGCAAGACTCTCGCGGTCGAGGTCGGGCCGACTTTCATCCTGCTCCTGCTCCGGCTCGCGCCCGGCAGTGAAAATAAGCAGGCCGGTCAACACCGCGGCGGCGGCCAGGATCCAAACGTCATCTCGTCCAAATTTGCTCATCGCAGTGCGAGGATAATCGCCCTGCTAGTGAACGGCTTCGACGCAATTGGGTTTCAACCCCGCGGCATCGCCCAGTGGGCGATCGGTCAATTCGCTCAAACCGGCATGGTGATTTCGCAGGTGAGTCCGCGCGGATGCCATGCGAAGCTGATCTCGCCGTTCGGTTGAGCGGCAATCATGCTCTCCATCACACGCATGCCGAAGCCGCGCGACGCGGGCGGCTGAACCGGGGGACCGTTGCTCTCGGTCCAGCGGAGCGCAAACCGGTCGTCAGGCAGGCGGGACCATTCGATCTGAACGCGCCCGTCGGCTACCGACAAGGCGCCGTATTTGGCGGCGTTGGTCGACAGCTCGTGCACGGTCACCGCAATCGCCTGTGCGACACTCGGTTCGACCATCAAATTCGGTCCCTCGATTTGCGCGCGCTCATCCCCTTCGCGGCAGTAGGGGGACAGCTCCTGCGCGACAATGTTGCGCACGTCCGCTCCGGCCCAGCGTGTTTCGACGAACAATCTGTGGACGTTCGCAAGTGCCTGGATGCGTCCTTCAATAGCGCGCTTGAGCCCCTCGGGCGTGTCGGAGTGCGAGAGATGCACCGCCGCCTGGACGATCGCTAACATGTTCTTGGCCCGGTGTTCGGCCTCGCGGGCGAGGATGGCGATCTGCGCCTCGGCTCGCTTCCGTTCACTGATGTCGCGGGCGATTTTGGACGCGCCGACGATTTTATCGCCGAGACCTCGCACGGGAGAGATCGTCAGAGAGATATTAATCAGGCTTCCATCTTTACGCCGACGAACGGTTTCGTAATGGTCGACGCGCTCGCCGCGACGGATGCGGTCGAGAATCGTGGGTTCCTCATCCTGCCGTTCCAGTGGAATCAGAATAGTGATGGGCTTGCCGATGACTTCTTCGGCGAGGTAGCCGAAAATCCGTTCCGCACCCTTGTTCCAGCTCGTGATGAAGCCATCAAGGTTCTTGCTGATGATTGCGTCGTCGCTGGACTCAACGATGGCGGCGAGCCAGCGGGTCTGCTCTTCGCGTTCACCCAACGCAGTTTCGATGCGGGCGCGTTCAATGAGGTCCGCCGCTTGACGTGCAAGCACATCCAATGTTCGCAGCGCAAGTTCACCGGGTTGATGCGGCTCGCGCCAGTGGGTCGAAATCATGCCAAGGAGTTCGCCGGACCGCGAAATAAGTGGCGTAGATTGCACCGCGCGAATGCCCGACCGGCGAGAGGCTTCGAGGTCCGTCGTCCCCGCCATAACGTCACAAGCCTCAACATCCGGCACGACCGATCGGGCCCCTGAGGACATTGCAATCCCGCAGCTGCTGGCGGAGTCCACGCGGACGTATTCCCAGTACGCTTCGGATTCAGGATGAAATCCGCGACTTGCCAACAGCCGAAGTTCTTTCCGGTCGGGCAAGAATACCTGCATGCTCCCCATGTCGGCCGACATTAAACCGATGGCCGCATCAAGGACCCCCTCATAGAGGGCATCGATATTGCCGTCTTGAATGAGCGACGTGCTGATCTTTTGAAGCTGCAGCGCACTATCCGGACCCACGCCAACTTCGGCGCGTTCGTCAATCTTTTTCGTTAGCTCTTGCACGCGATGCTCTGCTCAGCGGGGTTCGACCTAAGCCCAGAGCTTACCAGTCCAAATTGATGAAGGTAAGCCGCGCGGGTAACCGAGCCGGGTACCCAACGACCGTCGCCACAGAAAGCAGCATCGTGGGCGAGCCCTCTAGTGCGCCGGCTTGGCCTGTGTCGCTGGTTCCGCGGCGGCTGCGTCGCCATCCTCGCTTGAATTGATCAGACGCGAGAACAGCCGCCATACCAGGCCACCGAAATCATCGAGTAGCGTGAACACCGCTGGCACGAAGATGAGCGAGAGCGCGGTCGAGACCACGAGACCACCGATCACCGCGATCGCCATCGGCGAACGAAACGCACCGCCGTCGCCGAAGGCCAGTGCCGAAGGGAACATGCCGGCCACCATCGCGATCGTCGTCATCACGATCGGGCGCGCGCGTTTGCGGCCGGCCTCGATCAGCGCGTCGATGCGCTGCCGGCCGTGGCGCATTTCCTCGATCGCCATGTCGACCAGCATGATGGCGTTCTTGGTGACGATGCCCATGAGCATCAGAATGCCGATCACGACCGGCATGCTGATCGGACGGCCAGTAATCAACAGCGCGATGATCGCGCCGCCGATCGAAAGCGGCAGCGAGAACAGGATCGTGACCGGCTGGCCGAAGCTGCCGAACAGCAGGATCAGCACCCCGAACACCATCATCAGGCCGGCACCCATCGCGGCGCCGAATGAGGAGAACACTTCCTGCATCACTTCGACATCGCCGAACTCGCGCAGCGTCACGCCCTGCGGCAGATTTTTCGCGGTCGGCAGCGCGTAGATGGCCGCGGTTGCTTCGCCAAGCGCCCCATCGCCGGTGAGGTCGGCCTCAATCGTGACCCGGCGCGTGCGGTCGTAGCGGTTGATCGCGGTCGGGCCGCGGCCCATGTCGAACTGCGCCACCGCTGCGAGTGGGACCGATCCGCCGGCGGCGGTTGCAACCCGCAGTGCCTTGAGGAGTTCGACGTCGGAGCGCGCGTCCTGGATGAGCTCGACCCGGATCGGGATCAGCCGGTTGCCGGCGTCGAACTTCGCCAGGTTGGCGTCGATATCGCCCAAGGTCGCAACCCGGATGGTTTCCGACAGCGCCTCGGTCGAAACCCCGAGATCGGCAGCGATCTGCGCGCGCGGCGCAATCTGCAGCTCCGGCCGGTCGAGCTCGGCGGTTGAGATTGGATTCTTGATCATCGGCAGCCGCGCCATCTCGCTCGCGATCTGGTTCGCGCTTTCGTTAATCGCCTTCATGTCCGAGCCGGCCACGATCAGCTGCAGATCGCGCTGACCGTTGTCGCGCAGGAACCAGAACCGCACATCCGGCACGTCGCCGATCGCTTTGGCTATCTCGATTTCCACCTCTTTCTGGCTCAGGTCGCGCTGGCTCTTGTGCACCAGATTGACCACGAGCGTGGCCTTGCGCACTTCAGACGCACCGCCGAGGATCTGGCCGCCGAACACCAGCACCGAGCGAACTTCAGGCAGGCTCGTGACCTTCTGGGAAATGCGGCGCGTTACCGCGTCGGTATCCGCGAGCCGCGAGCCCGGCGGCAGTTCGACCGCGAGCAGAGTGCGGGCGATGTCCTCAGGCGGGATGAAGCCCGAAGGCAGCAGCTTGGTGGACGCAATCGAGCCGACGAACAGCGCGAGGCCGGCGACCATCGTGATCCAGCGGTGGCGTAACGACCAGCCCACCACCCGGGTGTAGGCGCGCAGCAGCGGGCCGTCGCCCTCGCTCGGTGTCTCGTGCGAACGCATGAAGTAGGCCGCGACCACGGGCGTGATCAGCCGTGCCACCAGCAACGAAAACAGCACCGCGACCGAAACCGTCAGGCCGAACTGCCGGAAATATTGCCCGGCGATACCGCCCATGAAGCTCACCGGCGCGAACACCGCGACAATCGTCATGGAGATCGCGATTACCGCGAGGCCGATTTCATCGGCGGCTTCGAGCGAAGCCCGATAGGCGGATTTGCCCATCCGCATATGGCGCACGATGTTTTCGACCTCGACGATCGCGTCATCGACCAGGATGCCGGTGACCAGCGTAATCGCGAGCAACGTCACCAGGTTGAGCGAGAACCCGAGCGCGCTCATCGCCCAGAAGGTCGGGATCGCCGACAGCGGCAACGCGATTGCGGACACGATGGTGGCGCGGATGTCGCGCAGGAACAGGAACACCACGATGACCGCGAGCACGGCGCCTTCGATCAGGGTCTCCATCGCCGAGCGGAAGTTGCCGATCGTGTTGTCGACCTGAGTATCGACCTTGGTCAGCTTCACCTCGGGATGGGCGGCGTGCAGCTTGGCAAGCCGAGTTTCAACGAGATCGGCGACGGTCGCGTCGCTCGCCCCCTTGGCGCGGCTGATCGCGAACGCGACCACCGGCTGGCCATTGAGCCGCGCAAACGTACGCGCCTCGACCGCGTCATCGGTGACGGTCGCGAGATCGTCGAGCCGCACCTTGCGTCCGCCCGGGAGCGCAATCGGCAGCGCGCGCAACGCGTCGACCGTGCGGCTGCCCGCAAGCGTCCGGATCGCTTGCTCCTGGTTGGCGATTTCGCCGCGCCCGCCGGAGAGATCGACGTTGGTGGTGCGCACCTGCTTGTTCACGTCCGCCGCCGTCACCCCGAGCGCGAGCAGCTTCTTAGGGTCGAGCGCAATGCGGATCTCGCGGTCGACGCCGCCCTGCCGCGTCACGCCGCCGACGCCTTTAATGCTTTGCAGCTCGCGCGCCACCACGTCGTCGACGAACCACGACAGGTCGGCAACGCTCATCCCCGGGGCTGAAGCCGTGTAGGTCAGGATCGGCAGTCCCTCGAGATCGATGCGCTGGATGATCGGCTCGTTGATCGTGCGCGGCAGATCGGTGCGGATCTTGGTGATCTGGTCCTTCACGTCATTGAGCGCGCGATCGATGTTGGTGCCGATATAGAACTGAACGGTGGTCACCGACGAGCCGTCCGAGACGTTCGACAGGATGTGCCAAATGCCGTTCACGCCGGCGATGGCGTCCTCGACCTTGCGGGTGACCTGGGTTTCGAGCTCGCCGGGCGCGGCGCCCGATTGGGTGATCGAAACCTGCACGATTGGAATGTCGATGTTGGGAAATCGCGTGATCGGCAGCGACATGAAGCTGACCGTACCGAGGATCACCAACACCAGGAACGTCACGATCGCCGGCATCGGCGACCGGATCGACCACGCGGAAATGTTCAGTCTCATTGCGAGGCTTCCCGGCGCGGTTCGATCTCCTCGACCGGGCGCACCTCATCGCCGTTACGCAGGAACGCGGCCGCGCGGGCCACGACCCGCTGGCCGGACGCAAGCCCGTCGCGCAGCTCGATGGTGTCGCCGTTGGTGATGCCGACGGCGACCCGGCTGACCTCGACCTTGCCGTCGGTGACGACCGCAATGCTGGAGCCGCTCGCGCTCTGGATCACTGCGGCGGCCGGGACGCCAATCGCAACGCGGCGTCCGATTTCCACGCTGCCGCTCGCGAACGCGCCGATGCGCGCATTGGCGTCGGGCGCGAGCGCAATGCGAACCTTGCCAAGCCGGGTGGTCTTGTCGACCTCGCTCGAAATCAGACGGACTTTGCCCTTGGTATGCTCGTCGCCCGGAAGATCGATTGAGGCCGGCATTCCGAGCGCAAGCTTGGCCAGCGAATCCTGCGGCACTTCGGCCTCGAGATCGACCGCGCCGTCGGTGATGATGCGAAACAGAGGATCGGACGAGCCCATGGCCAGCGCGCCCAGCCGTGCCGTGCGCCGGCTGACAATGCCCGCCACCGGTGCTTTGACTTCGGTGCGCCCGACGCGAACCATCAGCTCGCGGCGCTCCGCGTCGCGGCTGTGACGCTCCGCTTGTGCGACCGCTAGTGCACTGCGCGCACCCGCAACCTGGGCTTGCGCCGAACGCGCCGTCGCGATGCGTTGGTCGAGAGTCGCTTGCGTAATGACACCGATGGCGAGCCCTTTGGCGCGCGTCAGATCGGCATCGGCCTGCGCGTGCATGGCTTCCGTCTGGTCGATCTGATTGCGAGCCTGGGCGATCGCGGCGTCTGCGCGCGCGAGCGCGGCGTCGTTTTGGGCCAGCAGCGCGTCGAGCTGGCTGCGGTCAAGCCGCGCCAGGACCTGATCCTTCTCGACCCGGTCGCCGTCTTCGGCCAGCAACTCGACGATGCGCAGCCCGTCAATCTGCGCACCTACCATTGCCTCGTCGCGTGCAACCAGCGATCCCGATACGAACAGGTGCTCCACGAATTCGCGTTCGCGTGCCGGCAACACGGTCACGGCCGGCGGCAGCGGTTTTGCGTATTTCACCGGCTGGCTCGCTGGCGCCGGTGCGCGCAGCAAGAGCATGCCGGCGCCGGCTGCGATGGCGACCCCGGCCACGCCCAACATCAGATAACGCTTCATGTCACTTCACCCCCACCACAGGCCGAATCAGCCCGCGCATCGCCGCCTTGATCACGGCGAGCGCCAGCGCGAGTTCGGCCTCCCCATCAAAATTCTGTTCGTGTGCCCGGCGTTTGAACAAGCCGATCACGATCGTGACCATCGTGCGCACCACGAAATCGATATCGACATCGGCGGGTGCGCTTCCCAACCGAACCGCGGTTTCGACCACCTGCGCGAGCCCGCGCTTGACGTGCGAATCGATACTGAGACAGAGCTCGGCGATCTCCGGCTTGCGGGTCGCCTCCGCCCAAATCTCGACGATCATCTGGAAGCGCTCGCGCGGCTCCTCGACCAATTGCTGGCGCAGCATCATTTCGATCCCGCCCAGCGGGTCACCGCACGAGAGCAGGGCGCGGACGTTTTCGGCGAGCATTTCCTGGTCGCGCGCGCATAGGCCGGCGACGATTGCTTCCTTGGACGGAAAATAGCGATAGAGGTTGCCGGGGCTCATGCCGGCTTCGGCCGCCACGGTCTGCATCGACGCGGCGTGGAAACCGTCTTTCAGGAACGCCCGTTCGGCGGCGGCCAGGATCAGGGCGCGACGATCACCGTCGCGCCCTTCGGCCGGTTGTATGGCGGCAGCGCTCAACCCGATCCCCCAGCTTTAAGATCCTTGGCGGCCCCCGCCCAAGACCTGAGAATGAACGTTCATTCTCATCAAAATGCGGCTGTTCCGGGACGCAATCGCGCCGGGGTCAGGGAAAATGCGTGGTTTAAGGGAAAAAGTAGCTCTAAAAGCCCTGGTAGCCCCGCGCCGGCAGGTAGTGGAGCACCCGGCGCTCGGCCAGGATCACCGCCAGATAAGCGATCCCGCCCACGACCGTGAGCATGACGATCGCCACGAACACCATCGCGGTGTTGGCTTGGCCCTCGCCAAACGAGAGCAGGAAGCCGAGCCCGAGGTTGCCGCCGACGAGTTCGCCGACCACCACCCCGACGACGGCGAGGGTCGACGCGATCCGCAATCCCGCGAACGTGGCCGGCATCGAGGCCGGGAACTCGACCTTCCAGAAAATCTGCGCGCGCGTCGCCTTGAAGGAGCGCGCCAGGTTGATGAGATCGGGATCAACGGCCCGTATCGCGGTCATCACATTGATCATCACCGGGAAGAACACGATCAGCACGGCGACCAGAATCTTCGGGTAGACTGTGAAACCCATCCACAACACGAACAGCGGCGCAAACGCGACCTTGGGCGCAATCTGCAGCGCAAGAATATAGGGGGAGAGCGCGAGCTCGGCGGAAGGCGACATGCCGAGCAGATAGCCGATGATCGCCCCAAGCAGGCTGCCGATCGCAAAGCCGACAATTACTTCCGCGAACGTCACCCCGGTGTGGAACATCAGATGGGTGACGTTCCACATCCGCACGCCTTCGGCAGTGACCGCGGACGCTGGCGGGATGATGAACGGCGGAATTCCAAGAAGCCCCGGCCCCCATTCCCACGCCGCAAGAAAAACCACGAGCAGCACGAGGCTCGCAATCGCGCCGCGGCGCGCGGTTGGACTGCGCGCGCCGCTCACGGCTTGCTCCCGGGCTCTGCGAGCGGCTGTCGGCCAATCTCCAGCCGATCCATCAGCGACGCCACGTAGTCCCCGACCTTGGCGTACTGGCGGCGCGCGATCGGATCGTCGCGGTTCGGGAGCTCGATCGCAATTTCGTCGATGATGTGACCCGGCCGTTGGCTCATCACCAGCACGCGGTCCGACATCAACACAGCTTCGTTGAGATCGTGGGTGATCAGCAATGCGGTCTTGCCGGCGCGCTTAAGCGTGCTGGCGAGGTCGCGCTGCAGCACGATACGGGTCTGCGCGTCGACCGCTGAGAACGGCTCGTCGAGCAGCAGCACGGTCGGATCGACAGCGAGCGTGCGCGCGAGGGCGACGCGCTGGCGCATGCCCCCCGACATCTGATGCGGGTAGTATTTGGCAAATTCCGCGAGCCCGAAGCTCTGCAGGAGCTCGTGCGCGCGCGCCACGCGCTCGCCTGGCCTACGCCCCTGCACCTCAAGCCCGAACGTGACATTGTCGATGATACTCCGCCACGGCAGCAAAAGATCCTTCTGCAGCATGAACGCCACGTGGGCATTGGGCGCCGTCACGCGCTCGCCGTCGACATAGGCCTCGCCTTGGCTCGGGCGATAGAGGCCTGAACCAATATTGAGCAGCGTGCTCTTTCCGCAGCCGCTCGGGCCGATCAGCGCGACCACTTCCGCGTCACGCAGCGAAAAGCTGACATCGCGGATGGCGGTGATCTCGCTGCCGGCGTGCTTGCCAGCAAAACGCATGGTGACGTTGCGATATTCGAGCCTGATCGGGGTCGACATGCGATCTGAGGTTGTTGGTTCGATGAAAGTCCCGACGGCTGACGCTGCTGACAGAACGATACTTGGTGGATAATGTAAAGTTAGGATGGGTTAGCGCCGGTTGTGGTGTTGGGGAAACGGCGCTCGTTTCAGGAGAATAGAAAATGTACGGCACGCGACCTCGGCCCCTGCGGGCGATGGCGAAACTGGCGATCGGTATTGTCGGCCTTGCGATGGCGTGCGCGCCCGCGCGCAGCGCGGAGACGATCACCTATCTGTTCCCGGCGCCGCCGATCCTGCCGGCGTTCGCGCCAATCCAGCTTGCCAAGGGCAAGGGCTATTTCGCGCAGGCCGGGCTCGACGTGAACTATGCGGTTGCGCGCGGCGGGGTCGACGTCGCGAAGCAGGTCGGCGCCGGCAACGCGCCCGTCGGCGGCATCGTCGCCGATGCGCCGATCATCGTTCGGCAGAACGGCGTCCCGATCAAAATGGTGGCCGTGTTCGGCGGCCGCGGGTTCATGCAACTGGTCGTGCGCGCGGACTCCGGCATTGAGAAGCCCGCCGATCTCAAGGGCAAAACGCTCTCGGTCATGTCCTATCAGGATACGACCTTCTACGCGTTGCTCGGCTTGCTCGCGAGCGCCGGCCTCACTCAGGACGACGTCAACATCCAGGCGGCCGGCCCGACCGGCGTCTGGGAATTCGTTGCCACCGGCAAGTCGGCCGGCATGGCGGGCGTGCCCGATTGGATCCCGCCGGTCGAGGCTGCCGGCGTGAAGGTCAGGATCATTCAGACCGAGCAGTTCTTTCCGCATATGGCGCAGGCGATCGGCGCGTCCGATCAAATCATCAAGGAGAAACCCGAACTCGTGCGCAAGGTCGTGCAGTCGGCACTGCATGGCATGAAGGACGTGATGGACAATCCTGAGCAGGCCGCCGCCGATTTCGTAAAGTTCGTGCCGGAATGGCAGGGCAAGGAAGGCCAGGTGAAGACCGCGCTCAAGTACTACGCGGACCTGGTCTATCCGGGTCAGACGGTGCTGGGCGCGGTTGATCCGGAACGGCTCGCCAAGTTGCAGGACTTCTATCTGGCCAAGGGCATCATCACCAAGAAGTCGCCGCTCGACGAACTTTACACGAATGAATTCGTGAAGTGATCACAGGCTTCGTCATGCCGGCGCTCGCAGCCAAGCTTGCGCGGGCCGCGTAACCCTTCCCGTGCGGACATCCACGTCGTGCCGCCGTTAGGCTCGATAAAACGCGGATGGCCGGGACAAGCCCGGCCATGACGCATGGGGTGTCGATAGGAACGACGCTATCCCTTCTGCTCTTCGGTTCCGAGCCAGCCACGCTCGGAAATGTCGAAGATGATGCCATCCGGATCCTTGAACTTGCGCTCGAAGTTGACCTTGTCCTTGCTCTCGCCGAGGTCGAAGAAGAACGTGCCGCCAGCGTCTTCGATGCGTTTTTGCATCTCGGCGATGTCCTCGACAATGAACCCGAAGTGATGGGCGCCGGCGAAGTTCTTGGCGTCCTTGAGGCCGGACCCGCGCTCACCCTTGAACGACAGCAGCGCGAGATTGATGACGCCGTCGCTGAGGTAGATACCGGACCCGATTTCCAGATCTTCGCGCCCGACCCGCTTGAGCCCGAACACGCTCTCGTAAAACGCGGCGGATTTTTCCAGATCACGGACCGCGAGCGCGAAATGCCGAAGCTTGGCCATGAACTCCTCCTTGCGCAACGTGTCGCATTATAGCACTGGAAATCGCTGTGCACGAAGTAACCTAGGGGCTCTCACAGCGCATGGCTAACGAGCGGCATGCCGAAATCGTGGGCGGCGGGTTCGCCGGATTGGCGGCCGCATGCGCCTTGGCGCAACGCGGCTGGCGCGTGCGCGTGCATGAGCGCTCGTCAGTGCTGCGGACGGCGGGCGCCGGCATCTACATCTACGAGAATGGCCTGCGCGTGCTCGAAGCGCTTGGGGCGTACGCGGATGCGGTCGCAGGTGCCAACATTGCTCATACGCGGGAGGTACGTGACGATCGTAACCATGTTTTGTCGATGCATCGCTGGGACACGGGCCGAAGCCGCGTCTACAGCATCGTGCGCCAGACCGTGATCAACGCACTGGCAGCCGCGGCAACGCGCGCCGGGGCCGAGATCGTGACCGGCTCGGCAGCGCAGGCTGCGACCTCGGACGGTGAGCTTGTTCTGGCCGATGGCACGCGGCTTCGCGCCGACCTGATCGTCGCCGCCGACGGGGTCAACTCGCTGGTGCGCGATTCACTCGGGCTCGTGCGCTCGCGCCGGCGGTTGCCGGACGGAGCCACCCGCTTGCTGATCGAGCAGCACCCGGGCGAACCACCGCTCGCGCCTCCCGGTGTGACCATCGAATACTGGTCCGGTTCGCGACGAATCCTGTTTACGCCGTGCAGTGAAACCGAAATTTACATCGCGCTCACGATGCTCGACCGCGATGAGCCCGCGAAACGCGTTCCGGTCGACAAGGCGGAATGGACGCGCTCGTTTCCCCATCTCGCCGGCCTGGTCGCACGGTTCGGCGTGGACGGCCGCTACGATCCTTTTGAGCTGATCAAGCTCAAGCGCTGGTCCGCCGGCCGCGTTGCTGTGCTCGGCGACGCGGCGCATGCACAACCCCCGAACATCGGGCAGGGTGCCGGCTGCGGCATGATGAATGGTCTCGCGCTTGCGGTTCACCTTGAGCGCGGCGACGACGTCGCGCATGCGCTCGACGTCTGGGAGGAGCGCGAGCGTCCGATGACCGAGCACACCCAGCGCGTGTCCTATCTGCTCGGAGTCCCGACGTCGTGGCCGCCGTTTTTCCGCAATCTGGCGCTCGGGCTCGCCGGACGATCGCAGTGGATCGTCAATCAGCGGATCAAAACGGCCCTGCATGTCCCGACCGGGACGACCGCGCGCTAGTGCCCCGCTTCCGAAGTTCGTGATACGCCGCGGCAATCGCTGAGACGAACTTCGGAAGCAAAGGGCCACTAGCAAGTATATAGTTCTAGTGCCGCTTTTCGATTTGGAGTTCCTTCACGAGCTCGCCGCAGGTGCTGTAGGAACTTCAAATCGGCGGCACTAGAACGCGACCTCAGCACCGGACGCAAATGGTCGGCAGGCCTTCGAGGCCTGACCGTTCCTGCTGCTGCTGCGGTGCATTGGCGTTCTCTTCGCGTCTCACGTCAGGCGGCAGGTCGGACGGGCGCGGCTGACGATGGCCGACAGGGGCTTGCGGAATTCCCGCGGCCGGAGCCTGCGGGCTGGGAGACGACGGCAAGGTGCCGGTCGGGCTGAGGGTAGTCTGGCCCAGGGCGGCGCTCGGAAGGCCGGGCGCGACCCAACTCAAAGCGGCGCATGCGATCAACGCCGTCGCGCAGGCGCGCCTGCGGCCCGGCGTGCAATTTGGGGTGCTTCGGGTCATGCGTACTCCTTGGCAAGCGTGCCCATCCCCGGCCCTCATTTGGAACGTCCGCGCCCGTGCCGATAGGGCGGATTGTCGTTCCTCCAATGCTTTTGCGCAATATTCAGGTTCGAGGACCATTGGTCGTAGAATCGCCCACTTCACGATTCAGGTTGGCGGTGATTTCGCACCTCCGGGGGGAGGTGACCCGACGTGGGCATTCCTGGGGCAGCAACCGAGCCATAATCTTATGATCACAATGGTCCGCTGTAGCGGTGCGCTGGCACTGTGCGTCGCGCTCGCTTCGACTGCGTGGGGTGGTTCCGTGCCAACGCCGGCCAAGCGGCCGGCGGCGGCACCCGCGTCCACTCAAGCTCAAGGACATGCAAGCTGTGATCGCGGGCAATTCCGCATCGTGGTCGACGTCGGCCACACCGCAGCTTCGCCCGGCGCCGTGAGCGCGCGCGGGGTCAACGAGTACGATTTCAACAAGCGGCTGGCGACCCGCGTGGCGCACAAGCTGCGCGACATGGGTTTTGGTCGCACGATCCTGCTGGTGACCGACGGGCCATCGCGCAGGGGATTGGCGAGCCGGGTGGCGCGCGCCAACGAATCAAGAGCCGATCTGTTCCTATCGATCCATCACGACTCGGTGCCGGATCGCATGGAGCAGACCTGGGAGTTCGAAGGCAAGAAGCAGCACTACAACGACCAATACCCGGGGCACTCGATCTTCGTTTCGCTCGACAACCCGAATTATCAGTCAAGCCTGCTGTTTGCGACCATCGTCGGCAAGGAGCTCAAGGCCCGCGGGATGCAATACACGCCGCACTACACCGACGCGGTCATGGGCAGCCGTCGGCGCCTGCTGGTCGATCCGGAAGCGGGCGTCTATCGCTATGATCAGCTGATCGTGTTGCGACAGACCCACGTGCCGGCGGTCCTGTTGGAAGCCGGTTCGATCATCAACCGGAATGAGGAATTGCTGCTCGCTGGGTCTGAGCGCCAAGCTGTGATCGCGGCCGCGGTCGGGACCGCGGTCGATCGCTATTGCCAGCTGCGGCCGCCAGCTCAAAAAGAGGACGCCGTGGCGCGCGCTCCGCAGCGCGGCCGTCCGATAGCGGAACCCGTGCAGGTCTCCGGGACACCTTCGGACGATCAATAAGCGTTTCTACTGCTTGATTGCATGATCCTCAGGGCGTGCATCGTCGCAACGTCGGTGCTCGGTTTCGCGCTCGGCCATGCGGCTGCCCAGAGCTCGTTGCCGCCCGGCTTTGTCTATCTGCGCGACGTCGATCCGACCATCGCGCAGGATATCCGCTATGCCGGCTACAACAATTTCGTCGGGCGGCCGCTCGACGGCTACAACGCGGCGGAATGCATCCTGCGTCGCGACGTGGCTATGGCGCTCAAAGCCGTGCAGGCGGATCTTGCGCCGTCGGGCCGCGGGCTCAAGGTCTACGACTGTTATCGGCCGACCCAGGCTGTTCGCGCGATGGTGCGCTGGGCGCGCGACGGCGCGCCGGCCGGGCCGACCAGGCGCTTTTATCCGCGGGTGCCGAAAAGTGCGCTGTTCGCGCTCGGCTATCTCGCGTCGGTATCGCGTCACTCGACCGGGACCGCTGTTGATCTGACGATGATCGACACGTCCGCTCCGCCCGCCGCGCCGTTCGATCCGTCGGCAACCTACGGCGCCTGCACCAGCCCACTCGCGGAGCGCGCCCCCGACAACAGCCTCGACATGGGCACCGGCTACGATTGCTTGGATGTCATGAGCTACACCCGCAGCCCGGCAGTCACGCGCGAAGAACGGGAGCGGCGCGCCGCGCTCGTCGCCGCCACGGCAAAGCGCGGCCTCGTAAACTATTTCCGCGAATGGTGGCATTTCCAATTCGCGGGGGCGGGGCCGATCGGCTACTACGACATACCGATCCGCGCGCGTTGAATCTCTAAGCTGGGAGTTCGGCCGCCGTCACGTGAGCGGCAAGCAGGGCCTGCAACCGCGTCGGATCACCCCGCGCCATGCCGCACTCGGTCGCAACCCCGTCGACGCGTACGTGCCGCCGGGCGGCCGCGAGGCGCGCCGCATTTCCCGCCGCATCGTTGTGGTGAATGAGCCCGAGATAAAGTTCGGTGTCGCGGCCGAGCTTGAGCCCCTCGAGCGGCACGTAATAGGCCTCGTCGGTGCGCCCCTTCGGCACCGGCAAATGGAAGAACTGGATCGGCCGCTTGACGCGCGCCGCAATCGCGTTGGTCATCTCGACCATCAGCGCGGTATCCTTCGGCTGCACCAAATGTTCATCGGCGGGGCTGCCGTAGCAGAGGTGATAGCCGAGCTCGATTGCGGCAGGCACCGCATCGCCGACTTTGCCGAGCACGTCGAGCGTCTCGGTGTGAAAATCGACGGGTCCTTTGTCGTAGTAACCCTCCCAGGCGAGCACCTCCTGGCAGACGTCCCATTGGATCGCGAGCCGGTCGTTCGGGACCGCAGCGGCAATCCTTGCGACTTCGCCGGCGAAATGCTGGGTCAGTGCCGGCAGGACGCCTTGCCGATCCGACGGCACGATGTTGTTGTAGGTTGGTGCGATCGGCGTCGGCAGGCAGACTTGAAACTTCACACCCTTCGGGATCGCACCCGATTTCTGCATCCGGTCGAACACCGCCCACGATTCGATCGCCATGTCGGCATAGCCGGTCTTGAAACCGCTCGCGTCGGGCTTGGCGCCGGGTTTGACGCGCAGGCGCGGAATTTCGCGCACGACCTTGCCGTCCCATTGTGTGAAGCGAAACGGCGGGGCGTTTGCAGGCTCAATCGCCGGATGCTGCGCGAGCACATCCTGCAGGAATCGGATCCAGGTCTTGCGGATGCCGGTCTCACCGTCAGGAAGGCGGATGAGGTGGGGCCCGGCCGCCGCCGACAACGTGCGGAACACCGTTTCGGTGTCTGGCAGCGGAATACTTCCAACGAAGTGCACGATCGGGTGCGTGCGGCGATCCGCGTTCATGAGCTCCTCCCGGTCTATCGCTTTTGATCATTTCGTTTTTGGCTTGTGGGCGTGCTCGTAATGCATGCGCAGGAGATCGACACCGTAGTCGTTGCCGTTCGGGGTGCGCACCAGCGTGTGCACGTGAAATTTCTCCGGCCGTTCGTTGGTCAGATAGACGCCGGAGTGGTGGTCGAACTCGATCATCACGACCGGGCTCTGGATCCGGTAGTAGAACGGGTTGTGCTCGCCGGTGCCGCCGATCCAGCAGAAATGCGTTTCGTCGAGGTGGCGTTCGACCTCGTCCATGCGGGCCTTGTGCGGGCCCGGCGGCATCGGGTCGACGAACGCCGCGATGAGATCGAGCAGCCGACGGCGCTGGTCGGACGAAAACTCCGCCGCCTGGATTCCCTCGTACGGGATGATGCTGTTGTCGCGCCGGGCGCCGCCCAGGTGGAGATGGTCGGCCGGATGCCAGCGGCCCGGCGGCTGATCGTTGCCGAGGATCGAGTGGTTCACGATCGCCAGTTGCTGCTGGCGGGAGCTCAGCGAGCGGATCAGTGCGAGCCCGCCGTTCTCCTCATCCTGAAAAAGATGCACATGCGCAAACGGGCCGGTGTCGGCGAAGTTGGGTTCGGCACCCATGAAGGTCGGGGACAGCACCAGTTGGCCGTCCACAACGAGGCAATTGAGCGCGAGGTGATGCCCCATCAGTTGCCAGCCCCACGGTTCGCTGGTCGACGGCGTACCGAAGATCGCGAAGTTGTAGCTGAACTCGCCGAACACCTTGGTGTTGCCGACGAGTTCGCCCAGAAACAGGTTGAGCCGCATGACGTCGCGGGTCTTGTCGTAGCCCCTTGCGCTGAGGCTCGCGCGCACGACCGCGAGCACGCCCTCGCGCGTCGTCTCGCTCAGCTCCTCGAGCCGCAGGCCGTATTGGTAGAGATAGATTTCGGTGTTGTTCCAGGCTCGCCAATCGGGCGCGTTGACCGCGAACAGCACGGCCTTGCGCTGGTCTGGCGAGAGAGCGGCGAGCAGGTTCGTGGCTGCTGCCGTCATGGCTTCGACCGGCGCGCCGTTCGGCTTGAGGGAAAAAAGGTTTGCGCGCGGCTTGCCGTTGGTGGTGATGCCGACGAACGGTGCCTCATAGAGTTTGGCCCAAGGCTCGAGCAGCATCTTCTGCACACGCGGATTGGCGGCCGCGCGTTGGGCATGTTCGTAGTGGTCGCGCCCGAGATTGGCGACACGGTGGTAGTCGGGCTTGGGCACGAAGGGGCGAAAGTCGTATTTGCTCACCCGAAAGCTCCAGTAGGCGCACGACACATGACAGACGGCGAACGCCAGTGTTTCTTATCATCCGCCATCTGTCATCCGCCATCCGTCGTCTGTCACCCCGCCGGCTTCCGCATGGCCGCGGCAATTTTCTCAAAATCGCCGGGTGTGATCGGCACGAGCCCGAACCGGAAGCGCGATCCCCAGTTGCGGTTGCCCCTCGTCAAATCGAGTGCGTCGAGCAGCGGCCCGATCGGCGCCGGGTCCGCATCCAGATAGGTCAGGTCGCGACGGAACGGGCGAAATCCACCACCCATGTCGGCTTGATAGACCTTGTCATCCTTGATCGTGCCGATGCTGGTGAAGGCTTGCAGCCGATCCTTGCCGCCGAACGTGCAGGTCGGCGAGTAGCAGATCACGCCGTCGCCGGCCTTCATCCGGCGCAACGGGCTCGCTTTGCCGTGGCCGGCTTGAATAAACCCCGCCGCACGGCCGCGCTGCACATGCTCGGCGGACGCGACGACGATCCAATGCTTGTTCATGATGCAGCCGGAGCGAAGACCCGTAGCCGGTGTCCGTCCGGGTCGAGCGCCACGAAGGTGCGGCCGAAATCCATGGCGGTCGGCGCTTGCGCGATCGTGAGCCCGCGTTTGCGCCAGTCGGTGTGCGTCTGATCGACGGCTTTGTCATCGAGGACCGTAAAACAGATCTCGCTGCCGCCGGTTTCGGCCGCCGGTTTCGGCGCGACCGCGTCGCGCGCCCACAGCCCGAGCATCACGCTGGATTGCATCGCGAACATCGCAAAGGTTGGCGAGGACTCGACCGGCGGCCGGCCGAGCAGGTCGGCGTAGAACCCCGCGCTGACGGCGGGACTTGCGACATAGAGCAGGACGAAATTGAAGTCGGTCATGGTGGCTCTCCGCGTTGACGACGGCTGAACCATAGGGGACGGTGCTGTCAGATTTTGTCAGCAGTGAACACGCTACTGTTCCGGGATGCCCTCGAGCGTCCGCCACTCCTTCATGAGTGCGCGCCGGCGCCGGGGATAGCGCTGGCTGGTTTCTCGCAAGCTCGTGATACGGTCGGTGCGGAAATGACGGAAGTCCTGGCGTAGCTCGCACCAGGCCGCGAGCATGCGGATGCGATCGAAGAAACCGAGCGCAATCGGCCACACTGTCCGCCGGGTGTGTTTGCCCTTGGGATCGGTGTAGTCGAGGATCAACTTGCGTTCCGTGCGGATCGCGGCGCGGATGCTCGCGACGTCGATCGGATCGGACGGAGGCCTGCGCCCGGGCCCGGCCAGGAGCCCGGTGCCGTCGATGCCGTCGCGCAGGTCGTCGGGCAGCACGGCTGCGATCTTGGCGATGGCATTGCGGGCCGCCTCTGCCAGCGGCTTGTCGGCGCGCTGTGCCAGGAAGCGCGACCCAAGCACCAACGCTTCCAGTTCTTCGTCCGTGAACATTAGTGGCGGCAACACAAATCCGGGACGCAGAACGAAGCCGATTCCTGCTTCGCCTTCGATCGAGGCGCCCTGGCCGATCAGGGTTTGGATATCGCGATAGATCGTACGTAGCGAGACGCCGAGTTCATCGGCAAGCACGGCGCCGCTTACCGGTCGCCGATGCCGGCGTAAAGCCTGGATCAATTCGAGCAGACGTTCCGAGCGCGCCACGACAAGGCTCCGGGCTGGCGGCCCACCTTATCATGGATGCTGTCATGTTTTGTCAGCAGGATCTTGGAGTCGCGCAGACGCCAGGCCTAGGTCTCTCAAGACCCGCTGCGCATGTCCTCAGCCGATCCGGTCCGCCGTGTCGATGGTGATGCTGCCGCCGATCACGCGCGAGACGCAGGTACAGAGCTTGGCGTTCGCAGCCTTTTCCTCGTCACTAAAAAATACGTCGCGGTGATCGACAATCCCGTCGGTTTCGACAATCGGCAGGGCACAGAGGCCACACTCGCCTTTGCGACAGTCAAAGATCATCTCGATGCCCGCCGCCTCCAGAGCTTCGAGCATGGTCTGGTTGCGCGGGACGTCGACTTCCATCCCAAGCCGAGGGATTTTCACCCTGAATGGCTCGGATGCGAAACGGCCGCTGCTGCCGAAAGTCTCGAAGCGCAACCGGTCAACCGGCCGGCCGCTTTGCCGCCACTGACGTTTGGCATCTTCCAGCATTCCGATCGGGCCACAGACATAAAACTCGCCACTCGCGGCAAGGCGGCCGATCTCCGCATCGATCTGTACGCGAGCGCCCTCCTCACTGACGAATACATTCATGCGCTTGCCGACGCGCTCTTGCAGCTCATCGGCTAACGCGAGGTCTTGCCGGCGCCGGCAAGCATAGAGCAGCCTGAAATCTGCACCCGCCTGCGCCAGCGCCAACGCCATGGTGAAGATCGGCGTGATGCCGATTCCGCCGGCCAGCAGAAGATATTCCGGTCGCCCGCGGCTAAGCTCAAAATGGTTGCCGGGAGTTGAGACGGTCAGTTGGGCTCCCGGCACCAGGCTCCACATGTACGCTGATCCGCCGCGACTATCGCCGAGCAACTTTACGGCAATTCGATAGACGCCGTCCGTGCAGGGGCCGACCGCCGAATAGCAGCGCACGTCCGGCCGACCTTTAATGTGAACCACGAGGTTGATATGGCTGCCGGGCGTGGGAGCCACGAATTCTCCCGACGGCTCGATTTCGAACAAACGAATGTCAGGGGTCAGGTCTCGGGTTGAGCGCAGCCTGGCGCTTCGCCATTCGATCTGTTCAGGCACCTTGCCCCCTACTCGGCGGCTTGGGTTGGTGCATGGACGCTTGGCGCACGTTCGTTGGCCAGCATCCGATCGATCATGCGGCGGGCCCACAGCGCGCCGGCATCGATGTTGAGATTGTAGAACGGCATTCTCGGGTTCTTATCGATCGCTCTCTGCTGCGCCTCGAGCACTGCCTGGTCCTGATCGTAGACGCCTTGGCCGTTGTTGACATGGGCCCGTCGAATATCGCGGGTGAGCTGCTCATCGTCTTTGCGAAAAGTCCTGACGAAGTTCCAAAAATAATGACAGGTCTTGTCGGTTTCCGGTGTGATCGCGGCGAGGAACGCTCCGTTCACGCCCTGCGAGCGGTCCCCTTGCGGAGCGCCTGTTCCGGTAAGCGCAACGCCGACATCGCCGACAATGACGGAAGGCGCCTGAAAGTAGATGATCTGCCAGCGGTCGACATGGCCCGATCTACCAAGCTGCTTGCCCCAGAACGGGGGGGCCTCGATATCGATCATCCAGCGTGTGACGGTCGCAGTGTGATCCGTATGGGAGACGTCGAACGGCGTACCGGTGATCGCTTCATCGCCGATGCTTCCCGCATGGACGTAGGTTTCGTGGGTCAAGTCCATGAGATTGTCGACGACAAGACGGTAGTCGCATCCGAGGCTGTAGAACGTGCCGCCATCGCCGACCCAATCCGCACCATCGTTCCAATGAAAGTCCGGAACCTTCGCCGGATCCGCCAGCGCAGGATCTCCAGGCCATAGCCAGACCAGGCGATGTCGCTCGACAATCGGATATGCATGGACACAGGCAGAAGGGTTGATGGTCTTCTGCGCGGGCATGTAGGTGCAGCGTCCCGCGGAATTGAACACCAAGCCATGATACCCGCAGACCACCTGATCGTCTTTCAGGTGCCCCAGCGAGAGCGGCAACAGGCGATGCCAGCACGCATCTTCGAGCGCCGCGACTTCACCGTCGGTGCGGCGATAGAGCACCACATCCTTGTCGCAGATCGTCCGCGCCGCCAGTTCGCGTTTGATCTCGTGGCTCCAGGCAGCAGCATACCAGGCGTTCAACGGAAACGGCTTGGTTTCTGTCATGGCGTCCTCCTGCCAGGCGATGTCTTCTCCCGTGATTGCCGTTGGAAGCCTACGTCCAAGTCGGCGAGGGCTCAATCAGCCACGCGGCCGATCTAAGGCTTGCGCGGCTGCCACAACGTCGCGCCGACGAGCGCCGCGATGACCAGCGCGATGCCCGCGATTTGCGGGAGTGCTAGCGCCTCGCCAAGCAGGGTAACGCCAAGCCCCGCGGCTACTACCGGCTCGGCATAGGAGAGGAGCGAGACGCGCACCGGTCCGATCATGGAGATAGCGATGAAGAAAGCGATCATCGCGAATGCGTAGAACACCGAGGTGCCGACCAAGCCGAGCCAGCCAAAGCCAGTCTGCGGCAGCACGAGTTCACCATGCGCTGCGCACAGCACAATCAGGACCACGGCAGCGACAGCTGCAATATAGAGCGTTACAGGCCGTGAATCACCGGCGCGGAAGACGCGACTGGAGACGGCGATGACGATGCCGAGTCCTAGTGCGCCGACAAGAGCCAGCGCCACGCCCTCAAGATCGAGACCGCCACCGTGTGGGTTGAGTGCGAGCGTGAGGCCGGCGAATGCGAGCACAATCGCCGCCAACGTCTGCCGGCCCAATTTCTCCCAGCCGCAGACTGCGAGGGTGACAGTGGCGACCAGCGGAAACAGGTAAAATACGAGGATTGCCAGTGCGAGCGGAATTGCGCCGATCGCGCTTAGCAAGGCCAAGGTGTAGAAGGCGGTGATTGCGCCGAGCAAAGCCGCAACCCAGCCGTCCCGTGCCGGCAGGCGCAAAGGCACGCCGCTCATTCGCAACCAGACCACCAGCGCGCCCGTCGGCAGGAGAAAGCGCATTGCTGCCACGGTCAACGGGTTGCTGCCGCCATGATAGGCGACGCTCGCCGAAGTGTTTGCGAGTGCAAAAGCGACGGCGGCTGCGAGCGCCAGAGCGATGCCAGCCGTTTCGCGCGATCGAGGGGCTGAGGACAGAACGGGTTGCTTTCCTGCCGATTGGCCACGCCAACGCGGGAGATTAGACGAGTAGCTGGCAAAGCAGTAGTTCAACGGCGATGTCAGCTACCGGTCAGAAGGGCGGAAAACCCACCCTGATCAGACCCCCGCGTGCCGATGGCGCTGACCGCACAGGCCGCGGCCAAGCGCCTCGGCACCCACCGAGTTGCTCGCTTCAGGCATGCAGATCGAATTGGTGGAAGATCGCCGAGAAGTCGTACGGATGCTGAGCGATGCCGCTGCTGTCCGGCGACGCATAGTGGGCGCCCGCGCTGTTGCCGTTATCGCGAGCGACGGACCACATCGAGATCTCCGCCACCTTGGGATCGGTCTGAGCATAGTTCAACAGCGCTTGCGCGTCACTGCCGGCGGATTGCCAACCTTGGGCGGAGGGCTGCCGAGCCCGGGCGGGCTGCCAAGCCCGGGCGCACTGCCGAGCACCGGCGGCGCGGCGCCGCGCTTGCCCGGACTAGGTCGATAGTCTCGGCTTAAAACGGCACTACGAGCCCGTCCAGCACGGCGTCGCAGTTGACGAGATCGACCCGTTTCCAGGCAATGCGAATGCCGGGGTCGGTCGCAACCAGTCGATGAAACAGCGTACCGCCGTAGGCTGTCTGGGCATCGCGGCGATATTCCAGCAACTGGAACTTGGAGCGAACCACGCACGCGCGCGCGTCGTCGGATTGTTCCTCGATCGTCACGTTGGCGATGATGCGCGTGGTTCGCGAGCGCGGCTCCTGCGAATAGATGCGCGGGCTCGCGAGCCGGCGTACCCGCGTCTCCAACAGCCGCCGGTCATCATAGATCAGGGAAACCATATCGCGCGGGTTGGCCTGGTGGGGTTGCGACGGGACCCAGTACCAGGCATCGGCCGTGAATAGGCCCAACCACTCCTCGAAGCGGCCGTCATCGAGGAGGCGCGCTTCGTGCACCAGAAAAGCTTCGCATGTGCCGGCATCCAGCGGGGCGGCGCTCGGTTTGCTCGCGGCCGCCATGCCGGTCGTAACACTCACGATCGTGCCCGGGCGCCGGCAACGCGCGGACGCCCGTGCGCGACCGCCTGCCGGCTCGTATCCGGCGCCATGTAGCCGAGCCAGGCGTCAAACATGTTGCGGATGTAGACCTCGCTGGTCGAGTTCTTGCCGCGACGGCCGCCATGATCGTCCGGCTGGTCGCTCGCAAAGCCACGACCGATCTCAATCCATTCCGGCCCGGCGCTGGCAAGGCCAAACGCGATGCGGTTGTAGACTTCAAGGTCATCGGTCAGCACCAGCGACCCGGTCCCGTTCACGATGTTGGCGAATGCGACGGTGTTCCGAAACATCTGCGCTGGCGCGCCGCGTAGGCGGAAATTGTAGGTGTGCACGACGGTCTCGTTGACGGCGACCGGATGCACCACCCGCAACTGCTGGAATTGGCTCATGAACGAAACGTTCGGATAGATGTTGCTGTTCCAGCGCCGAACCTCGACGGTCTTTTTGGTTTGCTCCTTGCCCTTCTTGGCTTCCATGAGCGTCATGTACTCGCGGAACGCCGGATCGTTGAGCGCCGCGACGAGCTTGGAATCGTCGTGATAATCGCCGAGGAAGCTGTGCCCGTTCGGGTAGCACCAGATGCCGACGTTCGCTTCCCAGAACGAGTAGGGCGCGCCATTCTGGCGCATCTGCCGGATCGCGATCTCGCCGGAACCGTCGGAGTAGGTGTCGTCGGCCTGCTGTTTGGCGGCGACGATCGAGGATTCGTGCACGAACAGCGGGTGCGCGGCATCGCACAGATTCTCCAGATAGAGCTTCCAGTTGCCGCGGTAACGATGCTTGAAGACGCCGCCCGCCACCTCAAGCCCGCCGTCGGGCGCGCGGTCGACCATGTCGTCGAACGAGGTCGTCATGTAGCCTAGAAAATCGGTGAGACTCGGACCGTCGTCCGCAAAGCTGCCGAACACGAAGCCGCGATAGCTCGCAACCCGCGGCACGCGCTTCATTCCACTGGTGCTGCTCTTTGGGTCGAAGTGCGGCGGATAACCGTGCAACAACGGTGCCGCCTTGATGCGGCCATCGAGTTCGTAAGTCCAACCGTGATAGCAGCAACGATATTCGTCGGTATGTCCGCAGTCGGAGGCGACGACCATCACGCCGCGATGCGCACATTGATTGTGCACGAGTGCAATGTTGCTATCGAGATCACGCGCGAGCAGAAGCGGCTTTTTGCCGATCCGGGTCGCGATGAAATCGCCCGGACGTTCGATTTCGCTCTCGTGCCCGACATAGATCCAGGCATTGCCGAACACACGTTCTAGTTCCAAATCGAAAATATCGGGATCGGTGTAGACGCTGCGATGAACGCGGCCGGGCTCGACCAGCGAACGGATGTTGTCGGGCGTTGGCATTGGGCTACTCCGGAAACAGTTCGCTCGAACCTAACGCGCCCGTCACCGATGGAAAAGAGCTCGCGCGGTCTTGCATCGTGCGGGCAGGGATGCGCACCGCCCTGGGACTGCGCCGACAAAACGTGCGATTGCACCCAAAGGAGGACTCGCGCGGCGCGGCGAACATGGCTCATAATGACGCGCCATTCAGCTGGCGCCGCCCAAAAAAGCCCTGACTGGCAGGAGGAAACGTTGGCCCCTGTCGCCATCTGCGACGTGCGCAAGGCATTCGGTGCTGTCGAGGTCATCCACGGTGTCGATATCGACATCGGCGACGGCGAATTCGTCGTGCTGGTAGGCCCTTCCGGCTGCGGCAAGTCCACGCTGCTGCGCATGATCGCCGGGCTTGAAAACATCACCGCCGGCGTGATCCGCATCGATAATCGCGTCGTCAACAACGTGCCGCCGAAAGCACGCGACATCGCGATGGTGTTTCAGAACTATGCGCTCTATCCGCACATGACCGTCGCCGATAACCTGGGCTTCTCGCTCAAGCTGCGCCGCGCCCCCAAGGCAGAGATCAAGGCGCGGGTCGATCGCGCCGCCCAGATTCTCGGGCTGACCAGCCTGCTCGAGCGCTACCCGCGGCAACTGTCTGGCGGTCAGCGCCAGCGCGTCGCCATGGGGCGCGCGATCGTGCGCGATCCCAAGGTATTTCTCTTCGACGAGCCGCTTTCCAATCTCGACGCCAAGCTGCGCGTCGCCATGCGCACCGAGATCAAGGAATTGCATCAGCGGCTCGAGACCACGACCGTGTACGTCACCCACGACCAGATCGAAGCCATGACCATGGCCGACAAGATCGTGGTCATGCATGACGGGCGGGTCGAGCAGATCGGGGCGCCGCTCGACCTTTATGATCGGCCCGACAACGTGTTCGTGGCGGGCTTCATCGGCTCGCCGGCGATGAATTTCCTACGCGGGAGCGTGCGGCTCAACGGCGGCGCGGAATTCCTGGGCCCGAACGGCGTGCGGTTGCCGCTGGCCGCGGCGCCGGCGGGCAGCGACGGCCGGCCGGTGATCTACGGGGTGCGCCCGGAACATTTTGTGCTCGCCGACGACGGGGCCGAGGCGGAGATCCATGTGGTCGAGCCGACCGGTTCGGAGCTGCAAGTCGTAGCCAGGTTGGGCGGCGAAGAGATCACCGCGGTCTTTCGGGAACGACACCAATTCAAGCCGGGGCAGAAGATCCGGCTGCGTCCCGACGCACGACTGGTGCACCTGTTCGACGAGACGACCGGGGAGCGACTCAACGCCTGACCAACACATAAGGCCAGGACACACCGAGGGAGGAACACGATGACCATTTTGACCCGCCGCGCTTTGGTCAAGGGCGGCACCGCGCTGACAGCGGCCGGCGCGCTCAGCGGACCGGCGCTGCTCGAATGGAGCAAGGCCTGGGCGCAGAACTCGCCCTGGAAGCCGGAGCCGGGCGCGCAGCTCTCGATGCTGCGCTGGAAATACTTCGTGCAGGCCGAGGACGACGCGTTCGTCAAGTTGCTCGAGGCCTTCACCCAGGCGACCGGCGTCAAGGTCGCGATCGCGCGCGAATCCTACGAGGACGTGCAGCCGAAGGCCTCGGTCGCCGCCAACACCGGCGCCGGTCCGGATCTGTTCTGGGGGCTCTACTCGCTGCCCCACCTGTTCCCGCAGAAATGTCTCGATGTGTCGGACGTCGCCGAATATCTCGGCAAGAAATACGGCGGCTGGGTGCCGAGCGCCGTCACCTACGGCAAGAGCGGCGACAAATGGATTGCGGTGCCGATCGTCTACGGCGGCAACCTGCAGAATTATCGCCTGGAGGCATCGAAAAGAGCCGGGTTCTCCAAGTTTCCGGATACGACCGATGCCTTCCTCGAATACGCCAAGGTGATGAAGAAGAACAACACGCCCGGCGGCATGGCGCTCGGGCATGCATCCGGCGATGGCAACACCTGGGTGCATTGGTGTCTGTGGGCGCACGGCGGCAACACCGTCGACAAGGACGACAAGGTGATCATCAACTCGCCGGAGACCGCAAAGGCGCTCGAATATGCCAAACAGCTCGCTGACAACATGATCACCGGGGTCGCATCCTGGAACGACGCATCGAACAACAAGGCGTTCCTCGCCGGCGAGGTCTACTGGACCAACAACGGCATCTCGATCTACGTCGCGGCCCAGAAGGATCCGACCAAGAACGAGATTGCCAAGGACATGGACCACGCCTTCTGGCCGGTCGGCCCGATCGGCAAGCCGACCGAGCTGCACCTGATGTATCCGATCCTGGTGATGAACTACACCAGATACCCGCAGGCCAGTAAGGCGCTGATCGCCTACATGATGGAAGCCGATCAGTTCAACAAGTGGATCGAGGCGGCGCAGGGCTATCTCACCCACTGCCTCAATGCCTACGACTCCAACCCGGTGTGGACCGCGGATCCCAAAACTACGCCGTTCCGCGACGTCGCCAAGCGCTCGCTCACCGCCGGCGGTCTCGGTTCGGTTGGGGAGAAGGCCGCGACCGCGATCGCCGACTTCGTGGTGGTCGACATGTTCGCCAACTACTGCACCGGGCGCGAAGACGTCAAAAGCTCAATCGCCATCGCGGATCGGCAGCTGCGGCGAATTTATCGGTGAACTGATGGCCGACGCCGTCCTGCCGAGCTCCAGCGCCGCTCAGGCATCCCACGACACCCCCGCGTGGGATCGCCTGAAGGTCGACCGCAATTGGCTTGGCGCATGGTTCATGCTGCCAACGGCGGCGTTCCTGATCCTGTTTCTGGCCTATCCGCTCGGCCTCGGCGTCTGGCTTTCGTTCACTGACGCGCGCATCGGCCGGCCGGGCGCTTTCATCGGGATCGAGAACTACGAATGGCTGTGGGACGATTCGACGTTCCGGCTCGCCGTGTTCAACACCATCCTCTACACCGTGGTCGCGAGCGTGATCAAATTCGCGGTCGGGCTCTATCTCGCGCTGCTGCTCAACCAGAACATGCCGATGAAGGCGATCATCCGCGCCATCGTGCTGATCCCGTTCATCGTGCCGACCGTGCTGTCGGCGATCGCCTTCTGGTGGCTTTATGACAGCCAGTTCTCGATCCTGTCGTGGTCGCTGCGTCAGTTGCACCTGATCTCGACCAACATCGATTTCCTCGGCGATCCGTGGAACGCGCGCTGGTCTGTGATCTTCGCCAACATTTGGCGCGGCGTGCCGTTCGTCGCGATTACCTTGCTCGCAGGCCTGCAGACCGTGCCGCCATCGCTCTACGAAGCGGCGACCATCGACGGCGCGAACCGCTGGCAGATTTTCCGCCACGTGACCTACCCGCTGCTCACCCCGATCATCGCGGTGGTGATGACGTTCTCGGTGCTGTTCACCTTCACCGACTTTCAACTCATTTGGGCGATGACGCGTGGCGGCCCGGTCAACGCCACCCATCTGATGGCGACCTTGTCGTACCAGCGCGCGATCGGGGGCGGTTATCTGGGGGAGGGAGCGGCGATCGCGACCGCAATGATCCCGTTTCTGCTCGCCGCGATCCTGATCTCGTGGTTCGGCCTGCAACGGCGTAAATGGCAGCACGGGGAGAGCAATGACTGACGCGCTCGTCCCAAAACTGGCGAACCCGAAAGCGGTGCTGACTGGATCGTCGCCCACGGCCGACCGCAGCGAGGGCATGAGCTACCTCGAGACGTTGCCGCGCCGGCTCATCACCCTTTACCTGCCGCTCGGGATCATTCTAATCGTGCTGCTGTTCCCGTTCTACTGGATGGCGTTGACGGCGATCAAACCCGATGAGCAGCTGCTCAACCTCGACAAATTCAACCCGTTCTGGACCTGGACGCCCACCTTCAAGCACATCGCGAAGCTCCTGTTCGAGACCAACTATCCGCTTTGGCTCTGGAACACGATGATGATCGCGGTCGCCTCGACTGTCCTGTCGATCGTGGCGAGCGTGCTTGCCGCCTACGCAATCGTGCGCCTGCGCTACCGCGGGGCGCAGTTCATCGGCGGCGCGATCTTTCTTGCCTACCTGGTCCCGCCGTCGATCCTGTTCATCCCGCTCTCCACGGTCGTTTTCCAATACGGCCTGTTCGACACGCCCTTTGCGCTGATCCTCACCTATCCAACCATCCTGATCCCGTTCTCGACCTGGCTGCTGATGGGCTACTTCAAGACCATCCCGTTCGAGCTCGAGGAGTGCGCGCTGATCGACGGGGCCAGTCGCTGGCAGATCCTGGTCAAGATCGTATTGCCGCTGGCGGTGCCGGGCTTGATCTCGGCCTTCATCTTCTGTTTCACACTATGCTGGAACGAGTTCATCTACGCGCTGACTTTCATTTCTTCGACCAGCAACAAGACGGTGCCGGTCGCAATCGTCAACGAGTTCGTCGACGGCGATATCTATCGCTGGGGATCGTTGATGGCCGGCGCGCTGGTCGGTTCATTGCCGCTGGTCGTGCTCTATGCGTTCTTCGTGGAGCACTACGTTTCGGCTATGACCGGGGCGGTGAAGGAATAAATCACTCACACACGGGGGGAGACGTCTATGCCTGAAACGCAAGCTCAGCCACGCCTGCTCGTTCCGGGACTCAAGCCGTTCTATGACTGGGCGATCCCGCTGGCTTGGCCGCTGATCCGAATCGCGGTCGGCTGGAACCTCGTCGTGCACGCCTGGATCAAGCTCCAACGCGGCGTCAACACGGGGCTCGCGGGTTATTCGCAGCTCGGCATGGAGCCGGCTTGGTTCTTCGCTTGGGGCTCGACCCTGATCGAGCTTCTTGGCGGCATCGGCATCATCCTCGGGCTGTTCACGCGCTTTTGCGCTGCCGCGGTCGCGATCGAGATGTTCGTGATCTTTTGCCTATATTGGAACAATGGCTTTGCCTGGCTCAGCCGCGGCTATGAATACGTGCTGCTGTGGGGCCTGGTGGCGTTCGCGATCGCGCTGCGCGGGGGCGGACCCTATTCGCTCGACCGCAAAATCGGGTTTGAGCTCTAGGATCAATCCGGAATGGGGCGCCGCCTCAGGCCTATTTGTCCTCGCCCTTGTCGTCGCCCTTGCCGCCGATCTGCTTGAGCTTGGCAAACACCGCCTGCACGTCGAGTTCACCGGACGGCTTCTGGGCAGCCGGCGCCTCCGGCTGCGGCTTTGCCGTGGTCACTTCGGCTGGCAACAACGTCACGCCCTGCTCGGGCGGCGCCGGCTTCTCCTTGGCGGCGCGCGAGACCTCGAGATCGAGATCAATCTGCGAGCACAGTCCGAGTGTGACCGGATCCATCGGCTGCAGGTTGGCGGCGTTCCAATGGGTGCGTTCGCGGATCGAGCTGATCGTCGACTTGGTGGTGCCGACGAGCCGCATGATCTGGCTGTCCTTGAGCTCAGGATGATTGCGCACCAGCCACAGGATCGCGTTCGGCCGGTCCTGCCGGCGTGACACCGGCGTATAGCGGCCGCCCTTGGTCTTGCGCTTGGATTCCGGCAGTCGGACCTTGGTGGCGGCAAGCTGGAGCCGGTGATCCGGGTCGGCCTCGCCCTTGGCGATTTCCTCGCGGGTGAGTTGGCCGGTCTGGATCGGATCGAGCCCCTTGATGCCCTGGGCCGCGTCACCGTCCGCCACCGCGCGCACCTCGAGTGGGTGCAGCTTGCAAAAGTCGGCGATCTGGTCGAACGACAGGGCCGTGTTGTCCACCAGCCAAACGGCGGTAGCCTTTGGCATCAGCGGTTGCGTTGTCATAAATCCTCCTTCGCTCCGCCCGCCCTTGCCGGCGGAGCCCACGTCACCGAAATGAGTGGAAAGTGCACTTATATAGGCAATTCGGCCCGAGGTGCGCAATCCCCGGGCCGCCACCTTGACAGCGCGCCGGCCGGGGGGCCATGCACACCACCCGAAGGCGTCTGCGTCGCCCCTATTCGCCCAACGGGGCAACAAACCCCGCCGATCGAGGACCATGGCCGCGTTCAGTCCGCAAAAACCGCCGCTCAAGGTGCTGCTTTGCTCGCCGCGCGGCTTCTGCGCCGGGGTGGTGCGGGCAATCGATACGGTGGAACGCGCGCTCGCGCTGCACGGCCCACCCGTCTATGTGCGCCACGAGATCGTGCACAACCGGTACGTCGTCGACAGCTTGCGGGCGAAGGGCGCGATCTTTGTCGAAAGCCTCGACGAGATTCCCGACACCACCGCGCCGGTTGTATTTTCCGCCCATGGCGTGCCCAAGTCGGTGCCCGACGAGGCGATCCGGCGTAACCTTTATTCGATCGATGCAACTTGCCCATTGGTGACCAAGGTGCATCGCGAAGCCGAGCTTCATTTCCGGCGCGGCCGGGAAATCATTCTGGTCGGCCATGCCGGACATCCCGAGGTTGTCGGCACCATCGGTCAGCTGCCGATCGGAACCGTGCATCTTGTGGAGACCATTGCGCACGCCGAGAGTTTCAAGCCACGCGACGCGGACAATCTTGCCTACGTGACCCAGACCACGCTCTCGGTCGACGACACCGCTGAAATCGTGGTCGTGCTCAAGCAGCGCTTCCCCGGCATCGTCGGGCCCCACAAGGAAGACATTTGCTACGCCACCACCAACCGCCAGGAGGCGGTCAAGCGGGTAGCCCATATCGTGGACGCAATGATCGTGGTCGGATCGCCGAATTCCTCGAACTCGCAACGGCTCAAGGAAGTGGCGATGCGCAACGGCTGTGCCTACGCGGTGCTGATGCAGCGCGCCGCCGATATCGATTGGTCGAAGTTCGAGCGCTTGAAGCGCATCGGAATTACCGCCGGCGCGTCCGCGCCCGAGGTGTTGGTGCAGGAGATTGTCGAGGCGTTCGGCGAGCGCTTTGCACTGGACATCGAAATCATTACCGGCGCCGAGGAGGAAGTATTTTTCCCGTTGCCGCGCCCGTTGCGCGGCAGCGAGGCCGCCGAATGATCAGGTGACGCGTGGCGGTCTATACCGACGTCGGCGTCGAGGAACTGCAGACATTTCTGGCCGACTACGATCTCGGCGAGGTGCTCTCCTACAAGGGAATCGCCGAAGGGGTCGAAAACTCGAATTTTCTGCTGCACACGACCAGCGGCTATTTCGTCCTCACGCTCTATGAGAAGCGGGTCGCGGCGCACGATCTCCCGTTCTTTCTGGGGCTGATGGAGCATCTGCACGCGAGCGGACTTACCTGTCCGCAACCGGTTCGCAATCGCAGCGGCGAGACGCTCGGCAAGCTGGCACGCCGGCCAGCCGCCGTGGTCACCTTTCTGGACGGCATGTGGGTTCGCCGGCCGAGCGCGACCCACTGCGCCGCGGTCGGAGAGGCGCTCGCGCGGCTTCACCTTGCCGGCGCAGACTTCAAGATGACCCGCAAGAATGCGCTCTCCGTCGCGGGCTGGCGGCATCTCTACGGGTCGATCGGCGAGCTCGCCGACAGCGTCCAACGCGACCTCGGCCGTGTCATCGCGCGCGAGCTTGACCATTGCGAGACCTGCTGGCCGCGCGACCTTCCGCAGGGTGTGATCCACGCCGATCTTTTTCCCGACAACGTGTTCTTTCTCGGCAACCAGTTGTCGGGCCTGATCGACTTCTATTTCGCATGCACCGATACGCTTGCCTACGATGTCGCCATCTGCCTCAACGCGTGGTGCTTCGAGTCCGATCATTCGTTCAACGTGACCAAGGGGCGGGCATTGCTACAGGCCTACGGCAAGGTGCGGCCGCTGCACGATGCGGAACGTGCCGCGCTCCCACTGCTGGCGCGCGGCGCCGCGTTGCGCTTCTTGCTCACGCGCCTGGTCGATTGGCTCAACGTTCCGCCCGGTGCGATGGTGCGGCCCAAGGATCCGCTCGAATACTGGCGCCGGCTTCGGTTCCACCAGGCGATCAAAAGTGCGCGCGACTATGGCATCGACGGTTGAAGGCGTGAGCACCGATCGCGTGATCATCCACACTGATGGCGCCTGCTCCGGCAACCCGGGTCCGGGCGGGTGGGGGGCGATCCTGCAGTGGAACGGCCACACCCGCGAGATTAAGGGCGGGGAGCCGCACACGACCAACAACCGCATGGAATTGATGGCTGCGATCATGGCGCTAGAAGCGCTCAAGCGCTCGTGCGCGGCTGAGGTGCACACCGACAGCCAGTATTTGCGTGACGGCATCACCAAGTGGATTCACGGCTGGAAACGCAACGGCTGGCGCACCGCCGACAAGAAGCCGGTGAAGAATGCCGAGCTGTGGCGACGCCTCGACGCCGCGCTGGCCCAGCACAAGGTCACCTGGCACTGGGTGCGCGGCCATGCGGGCCACGATCTCAACGAGCGTGCGGACGAACTAGCGCGTTCGGCGATTGCCGAAATGCGGGCTACTGCCCGGTCGCCGGAGTCGCCCTGAGCGGACGCCTTCAAGGCGCGGCTGGTGACAGCCCGGCCTCGCGGATCGCGGCTGGTTGCGCGGGCGCGCCGCCAGCTTCGTCCCGCAACCCGTAGGCAGTCTGCGGGCCGGCAAAACCTGCGACCGAGAATTCGCCAAGCGACTCCACGTCCGAGGCGCACTGTTGCGCGAATTTCTCGGACGCAATCACGGTGCGTCCAAGCTTGGCCACGATCTTCTCGAGCCGCGCCGCGAGGTTCACGGCTGGGCCGATACAGGTGAAATCAAGCCGGCCGGGGGCGCCGATGTTGCCATACAAAACCTCACCGACGTGCAGCGCGAGCCCGAAGCGGAGCGCGTGACCCAGCTTGGCGCCGTCCGAGGCGTCGAGCGCCGCGACGTTGGTCCGGGCCGCGCGCGCCGCTTCCAAAACGCGCCCGCATACTTGCGTCGCGTCGGAATCGTCCAACGCGATCGGAAAAATCGCGAGCAACCCGTCGCCCATGAATTTCAAGACCTCTCCGCCGTGCTCGATCACCGCCGGGACTTGGCATTCGAAATAGCGGTTGAGCACATCGACAATGGTTTCTGGCGGCAGCCGATCGGAGAGCGTGGTGAAACCGCGCATGTCGGAGAGCCAGATCGCGGCGTGGATCTTGTCAGCGTGGCCGCGCCGGATCTGGCCGGCGAGAACGCGGGCGCCGGCGCTGTTGCCGATATAAGTGTCGAGCAGATTGCTGGCAGTTCGCTGCAGCGCGCGGATTTCTGCCACGCGCGCGAATGGCGGAATAACCTGCTCAAGCGCGGCGAGATGATCGCCGGTAAAACCGCCCGGATGCTTGGTCGACCAAGTGACGCAATGCAGCGAGCCATCGGTGAACATCAGCGGCGATGCGAGGTAATCAGTGACGCCTTCCTCTCGCAGCTCGCGCAGGAATGGAGTGTCCTGCGCGCTCGGCTCATCGATCAATCGGTGGCGGACCGGTCGTTGGGTTTCGTAGACGGCGAGAACCGGGCTCTTGAGGTATTGATCCGTCGTCGTGATGGTGTGCGGGGCCTGAGAGACGACGACGTCCGCGCCGGGGCGCCAGACGAAGCTGCGGCCAAAAACATCCGGGTGCAACGTGCGAACAAAGACCGCGACTCGCCACAGCGGGACGCCGCAGGCGCCAAGGTCCTCACACAACTTCTTGAGAACGTCATCCGAGCGCGTCGCGCGCGCGCCGTCCATGAGCCACGCGGTGATGTGGGATACCTGGCCGACCATGACGCCTCGCTGAAACGACACCCCGCATCGCCGATCCGGGGACGCGGGGCGCCGCGGTTGGAATGCTCAAAGCTGCTTGAGCAAGTTCTCGGCGCCCGACACATCGGCTTTGCCGGGGGCTTCCTCGACGTTGAGCTTCTTCACGACGCCGTCTTCAACCAGCATCGAGTAACGCTTCGAGCGCACGCCGAGGCCCATTCCGGAGCCGTCGATCCACAAATCGAGCGCCTTGGCGAAATCGCCGTTACCGTCGGAAAGAAACTCGATCTTTCCCTCGGCGCCGGACGCCTTTTTCCAGGCATCCATGACGAACACGTCGTTGACGCCGGTGACCGCAATCGCATCGATGCCTTTCGCTTTGATCGCGCCGGCGTTCTGTACAAACCCAGGCAGGTGGTTCTTGTGACACGTCGGCGTGAATGCGCCGGGGACGGCGAACAAAACCACCTTCTTGCCTTTGAAAATCTCATCGGTGGTTTTCACCGCCGGCCCTTCCCCGGTCATCACTCTGAACTTGGCTTCGGGCAATCGATCACCCACCTTGATCATGGCTGGCGTTCCTTTGTTTAAACTATGCACACGCATCCGGTCGTCCGGAGCGCACGTAAAATAGAGCATTTTCAGGAAAGGTGGCCACCGGTTTTCCGTGGGAAATGCGACCAGGAAAGAGGTGCATTTTCAGCAAAGTGGGTGCATTTGGGGAACGACGGCTGCCGATTTTCGAAAGACCGCAACCGCGTTTTCGAATTCTAGTGGTCAGTCGAGCGCTGCCTTGACCTCGATCGCCGATCGCCCCGCGACCGCCGTCAAAGTCAGGACCGCGCCTTTGGTGCTCTGTCCGGGCGGAACTCCGTCGAGATCGAATGCAAACCGATGCAGGCCGGGCGGCCCGCCGGCGATCGGCGTCGGCAGCGGTAACGCCCAATCAGACGTTGGTCCCTCGGCGAACAGATCGACCTCCTCACCGTCCGGCGCCGCCACGTCAACGATGACGCGCGCAAACCGAACACCAGGGTCTTTCTGCAGGCTGCGAATGGCGAGAGTTGATCGATCGCCGATCGATGCGGGTTTCGGCACGCGCGCTTCGGCCGCCGCAAGCGCCGGCTCGTTGGCGGACGCGACCGCCGTCGCCGCAAGCGGTAGTTCGGCGCTGCCTTCGGCCGGGACGCACAATTTTTCACAGACGGCGTAATCGATCTTGAGTCGAAGGACGACCGGCTGCGCTGGATTGTTCGCCAGGATCCGCAGCGGAAAAATCACATCACCCTCATACCCGATGGCTTGGCCGCCATCGTCGACGAAACGCCGCGGCGATGGCCACGACAGCGTGACTGATTTCACGTTACTCGATTGCGCAAAATCAAAGCGGGGCGGCACGCCTGAATCTCCGGGGTAGCGCCAGTACGTCTTCCAACCGGGAGCCAGTCGAATTTCCACGCCCGCCCGCAAGGTCGCGCCGTCGGGACCGCCCGCGATGAGGCGCACTGACGAGCGCGCATCCCCGTCCCACGGCGAAGCGTCCGCCGCGTGGGCGCGCGACGCCACCGCGGCGATCCCAAGAGCAAGTCCCACCGCGCCCACCTGCCGCAATGCGGTTGCAATCATGGCAAATCGTCTACAAGTGATCGACGGCGAACGAAACTGAATTCGTCGTGAGGCATTGGTGAATAATGGTTTCGTCGGGCCGCGGAGCGAGGTAGTATTTAGCAATGAAACTTCCGACGAAGTCAGCCAAAGGCCGGCGGGGTTTCCTTGACGGCCAGATGCTTATCGCAATGCCGAGCATGCGCGATGAACGCTTTGCCCGCACCCTGATCTACATGTGCGCACACTCGTCGGAAGGCGCCATGGGCATCGTCGTCAACCAGCCAGCGGCCGACATCAGCTTTCCGGACCTGCTGGTCAAGCTCGATGTCATTCCGGCCAACGAGCGCATTCAGCTTCCGCGGCGCGCGGGCACCATCAAAGTGCTCAAGGGCGGTCCAGTCGAGACCCAGCGCGGTTTCGTGCTGCACACGGCCGACTTCTTCATCGAGAATTCGACCCTCCCGATCGACGAGGGGATTTGCCTCACGGCGACGCTCGACATCCTCAAGGCGATCGCACGCGACGAGGGCCCGGCGAGCGCGGTGTTGGCACTCGGGTATGCGGGTTGGGCGCCGGGTCAGCTGGAGAAGGAAATCCAGCACAACGGCTGGCTGCATTGCACCGCCGACTCTGAGCTTGTGTTTGGAACCGACACCGGCGGCAAATACGAGAAGGCGATGGGCAAGCTCGGCATCGATCTCGGCATGCTGTCGAGCGAGGCCGGTCACGCGTGAGAGCGTGCGACGTCGCTGTGCGCCGGTTCATTGCGGGCGACAACTTTATCGCGCGAGAGCAAGCCGCCGGCTTTCGTCGCGTCCACGGGCTCGCCGATGAGCGATCCCAGAGCGAATTCGCACCCGCGCTCATTGAGATCGCTCACGTCCGCGTCCGTGTCGGCGCCCTCCGCAACGACCTTCATTCCGAGATCGTGCGCGAGCATCACGACCGAACGCAGGATGACTGGGCGTTTGCCCTTGTTGTTGGGGCGCACGAGCGATTGATCGATCTTGAGCGTATCGAACGGGAACCGCTGCAAATATTCGAGTGAGGAATGCCCATTGCCGAAACCGGCGAGCATCAGCCCGGCGCCGAATTCATGCATGCGTTGGAGGACTTGTGCGGAGTACTCGGGATTCTCCATGACCATCGCTTCGGTCAGCTCGATCTGCAGGGTTCCGCGCGCTAGCCCTGCGTGCCCCAGCAGTGCGCGCAGATCATTGACGAACTCCTGGCGCAGCAGCTGGCGCGAGGCCACGTCGATGCTCACGAACAGCGGCTCGCGCACGCGGGTCGTGCGCTGCCAGGCGCCGAGCTGGCGTGCCACCCGATCGAGCGCGAACATTCCGAGTTCGAGCGCGAGGCCGGTTTCTTCCGCGAGCGCGAGGAACTCGGCCGAGGATCGCTTCCCGAATTTGGCGTGATCCCACCGCAGCTGGGCCTGGAAACCGACGATCGACCGGTCGTTGAGCCGGGCGATCGGCTGGTATTGGATCGAAATCTGCTCGCGCTCGATTGCCCGTTTCAATTCGCCCTCGAGCGCAAGCTTGTCCATCTTGCGCGCGCGCATCGTCGGCTTGAACACCTCGATGCGGTCGCCGCCCAGCCGCTTGGCATGCACCATGGCGAGTTCAGCATCGGTGAGGAGTTCTTCTCCGCGCGTAGGCTGGCTGTCGCCAAGCGCTAGTCCGATCGAAGCGGTGAGAAAGATCTCGCGGTCATTGAACGCGATCGGCGCGCGCAGTGCTTTGCGTAGGGTCTCGCCGAATGTCGTAATTTGTGTCGCTTCGCGTACCGATAGCAGCACCAGCCCAAACTGATCGCCGGCAAGCCGTGCCAGCGCGTCTTGCGGTTTGAGCAACCGGCCGAGCCGACGCGCGATCGTGAGCAGTATTGAATCCCCGACGGCCATCCCGACGGTGTCGTTGACCTGCTTGAAGCGGTCGAGATCGATCACCATCACGGTCGCCTTGATGGCCGGGTCGGCCTTGCTCAAGGCGAGCACGGAATCGAGCTGATTGAGAAACAGCGCGCGGTTCGGCAGTCCGGTGAGGTTGTCACGGACCGCATCGTGCAGCAGCCGCTCTTCCGCGGTCTTGAACTCGGTGACGTCGGTCAGCGTGCCGACGAGCCGCACCACTTCGCCGTCGGAGCCGACAACCGGCCGCGCCTTGAGGGTGAACCATAGATAGTGATCGTCGGACCCGCGCAGCCGAATGTCTTGAATCAGGCGCCCGCGCCGATGCTCGAGCAGGCCATCGAGGGTGGCCCGGAAACGATCGCGATCGGTCGGATGCACGAATTCCAGCCAGTGCGCCGCCGAGCCTTCGAGCGTGCCGCGCCTGAGCCCGAGCATGGTCTCCGCCTCGGGGCCGGTAAACACTTTGTCGGTCGAGACGTCCCAATCCCAGACCACATCGCCAGCGCCCGCGAGGGCCAGCGCCCGCCGTTCAACGTCCGATACCAGCCCGTGTGTGACGCCGCCCGCAAACGCGTGCTGCATCACCGTGAAGCCGATCAGCATGACGATGAGCACCAAGCCGCCCAGCAGCGCCGGCGCCACAATATCATTGGTGACGATGCCGGCGATCGTGAAGCCGGCAGCGACCACCCAGATCAGGAGCAGGAACCAGGTCGGGATCAGCAGGACCGCGCGGTCGAAGCCGCGGACCGCGAGATAGACGACAAGAACAAATCCTGCGATCGCGACCAGCAACATCGACAGTCGTGAAATGCCGGAGGCGATGGGCGGATCATAGAGAGCAACACCAACCAGCGCCGCAAGTGCCACCAGCCAAACAATGGTGACGTGCGCGTAGCGCACGTGCCATCGGTTGAGGTTGAGGTAGGCGAACAAAAACACCAGCAGCGTGGCAGCCAGGATCGCCTCGCCCGCCGCGCGCCAGATGCGCTCGGCGCCCGCGGACATGTCGAACACCTTGCCCCAAAACCCGAAGTCGACCCCGATGTAGATCAGCACCGCCCAGCCGAGCGCGGCCGCGGCCGGAAACATGATCGAACCTTTCACCACGAAAAGAATGGTCAGAAAGAGCGCCAGCAGGCCCGCAATGCCGATGACGATGCCATGGTAAAGCGTGAAGGAATTGACCTTGTCCTTGTAGGCGTCGGGGTCCCACAGGTAGAGCTGCGGCAACTCCTCGGAGCGCAGCTCGACCACGTAAGTGATCACGGTGCCGGGGTCGAGGGTCAGCCGGAAGATGTCCGCGGTCGGGCTGTCCTGCCGGTCGGGCCGGTCGCCGGAGCTGGGGGTAACGCTGACCACCCGCGAGAGGCCGAGGTCGGGCCAGAAAAAGCCGGAGCCGACCATCCGATAATGCGGTACGACGATCAGGCGGTCGATCTGCTCATCGCTTGAATTGGCAAGCGCGAATACGGCCCACGATCCGCCTGGCTCGTGATCGCGAACGCCGATCCGGCGCACGATCCCATCCGCGCCAGGGGCGGTCGAAACCTGCAGCATGTCGCCGTCGGTTTTTGGGCGTTCGACCGCATCGGTGAGATCAATGGCGGCGGCGTCGAGGCGCACGTTGACAGCCTCCACCGCTCGCGCTGCCGGCACGGTGAAACCGAGCACAAGCAGAACGGCAACCGCGTTGATCAAACGCAGGAAAGGCAAACCCCAAGCTCCCCCGTGCGGGCCCCCTCGCAGAATTGTCATGCGTAGTCGCAGGTTGTGGCGAGAACAAGGTTTACCGGTAGCGGCTTCCGGTGCCCGAGCTCAGGCCGCAAGCTGCTGATAATAAAGATAAAACGAGCCTACACCGTAAGCACGATTTTTCCGATGTGCTGGCTTGATTCCATGCGTTCGTGGGCGGCCGCGGCGCGGGCGAGGGGGTACGTTGAATCGATGACCGGCTTCACCTTGCCGGCCGCGACCAGCGGCCAGACCTTGGCTTCGAGCGCCTGGGCGATCTTGCCCTTGTCCGCGACGGAGCGGGGCCGCAATCCCGATCCGGTGTGGTGCAGGCGCTTGGTCAGCATGCGGCGGAAGTCGACCGTCGCCTTGGGACTTGCCTGGAACGCGATTTGAATGATGCGGCCCTCGACCGCCGCCACATCGTAATTCCGATCGATGTAGTCGCCGCCGACCATGTCCAGAACGACATCGACGCCTTTGTCCGCGGTTGCCTTTTTGGCGACGGCGACGAAATCCTCGGACTTGTAGTTGATCGCAACCTCAGCGCCGAGCCGTTTGCAGGCTTCGCATTTCTCAACCGACCCGGCGGTGGCAAAGACACGCGCGCCGAACGCTTTTCCGAGCATGATCGCAACCGTGCCGATGCCGGAACTGCCGCCATGGACCAGAAGGGTCTCGCCCGCTTTGAGGGCGCCGCGCTCGAACACGTTCGGATAGACTGTGAAAAACGTCTCAGGCATCGCGGCGGCTTCGGTCACGCTCAAGCCGGCGGGGATCGGCAACGCTTGCGGCTCCGGGACCGCGCAATATTCGGCGTAGCCGCCGCCGACCACCAACGCCGTCACCTTGTCGCCGATCTTCCAGCGCTGCACACCCGACCCGAGCGCGACGACCTCGCCGGCAAGTTCGAGCCCAGGAATGTCGGTTGCTCCTTTGGGTGGCGGATACTGTCCCATCCGCTGCATGACGTCGGGTCGGTTGACGCCGGCCGCCGCTACCTTGACCAGCACTTCGGCCGGACCGGGCTGGGGCACCGGCCGCTCTTCCGGAACCAACATCTCCGGACCGCCAGGAGCGCGGATCACTATTGCAGTCATGCGAGCAGGTACGTTGGACATGAATGATTTTCCTTCGCGAACGTCCGGGCATTCCTAACGCAAAATCGGCAATGCCGCGACCTCTAGAGCGTGATCCCCAACCGTGCGCGCGTTGGAAGCGAAGACAAGGGCAGCGCGTGACGCTATGGTTGAACGTGAAGTTCAACGCGGGTCACAACGCATGCCGGCAATTGACGAAGATGACCGTCCCAAGAAGAAGATCGCGCATGAGATCGGGCAGGATCTGACGCTGCTCTCAGTCACCGAACTCGCGGCGCGCATTGGGCTGATGAGAGAAGAAATCGCACGGCTCGAGGCCGATATCGCGCGCAAGCAGGCATCGCGCTCGGCTGCCGATCAGTTCTTCAAAAAATAGCGTGAACCGTGCGAGAGTCGCGCAGCCGTCCGTTAATACCGTGTTAACAAATCAGGTCCATCATCGTCATTGTCCACTTCTGGACATCGAGTGGCTCCTGTCCACTCTGTTTGACGCCTCCCTGTTTTAACTTTTTGAGCCGCCGTCCCCCGGCGGCTCTTTTTTGCGTCTGCGAAAAGCGTTCAGCGCTGGCTCGACCGGCCTTGGTAACCCTATCTTAAGGTTTCTTAACCGAGCCCTGGACATCCCAGCCGGGGAGGGGCCATGCTTTGATCGCGCGATGTGAGGCGTAGCATGTCCGATAAATCGACGAGCGCGGCTGGATTGGTGGCGTTTGGTGAAAAACTCGCCGCGTCCGAGACGTTTTCGCAGTTTTTTCGGGAAGGCATGGGGCTGGTCGAAGAGACGGCGGCTTATCTCGACGGCCCGGGCCGGCAGGACGCCAAGAAACTCGATCGCGCGGCGGCGCTGGCATACGCAACCGAAAGCATGCGCCTGACCACTCGCCTGATGCAGCTTGCGTCGTGGCTTCTTCTGCACCGGGCGGTTAATGAAGGCGAGATGTCGCTCGCTCAGGCCAACAAGGAGAAGCGCAAGGTCAAGCTCGCCTTCAGCAGCCCGATTGACGAGGCGACGGTCAAAATCTTGCCGAGCCGCTTGCGCGACCTGATCGTGCGCTCCAATCGGTTGCAGGACAAAGTGCGCCGCCTCGACGCCACTATTCACGCACCGCCCGCCGCCGATGCCGTGGCGAGCCCGGTCACCAACCAACTCATCCAATTGCGCGCAGCGTTCGAACGCAGCGAGACTTGAACGCTGCCGCGACGGCGTCGCACGCGGACATCGGCCAGCGAAGCGAGAAGGCGCGGGCCGGGGCAGGTGAGGGCTATTTTTCTTTCAGGAAGCCAGAGAACTTCTTCTGGAAGCGCGACACGCGGCCGCCGCGGTCGACAAGCTGCTGCTGGCCGCCGGTCCAGGCCGGGTGCGACTTCGGATCAATGTCGAGGTGGATCGTGTCGCCTTCCGCGCCATACGTGCTGCGGGTGGTGAACTCGGTGCCGTCGGTCATGACGACCTTCACGGTGTGGTAGTTTGGATGAATATCGGACTTCATGTCTGATCGGCGCGCACACGCGCCCCTGCCTGTGGGGTTGTGAAAGTTGCGGCTCTATATCGTAGGCCGAAGCCCAAAACAACCCATGTCGAACCGTCGCAGCGCCTCTAGTTGTCACCCCGTCCGGCCGGAGGCATTGTCGGCCGGGGAGACGAAACATGAGGCCTGACCAAGCCAGGAGGCGAGATGGCCGAGAGTCGGGATGAAAGGCCTATCGCCATCGCCGGCGGCGGGATCGGCGGTCTCGCGGCCGCTTTGGGGCTCGCGCAGAAGGGGCGCCGCGTTCTGGTGCTCGAAAAGGCGCCGACGCTGGGCGAGATCGGGGCCGGTATCCAGCTTGGTCCCAATGCGTTTCATGCCTTCGACTATCTCGGCGTCGGCGAAGCCGCGCGCGCGATGGCGGTCTACGTCGACGCGCTTCGTCTCATGGATGCGCTCACCGCCGAGGAGATCATGCACGTCGACCTCGGCGAAGCGTTTCGCAAGCGCTTCAAGAATCCCTACGCGGTGGTGCACCGCGGCGATCTCTACGGCGTGTTTCTCAAGGCGTGTCGCGCCCACGACCGCATCGAGGTGCGGGTCAGCAGCGAGGTGGCCGGCTACGATCAGGATGGATCGGGCGTCAGCGTGCGGCTCGCATCCGGCGAGCGCATCGCGTCAACCGCTTTGATCGGGGCTGACGGTCTGTGGTCCAACGTGCGCAAGCAGCTGGTCGCGGATGGCCCGCCGCGGGTTTCCGGTCACACCACGTACCGGTCGGTGATCCCGACCGACCGCATGGCCGAGGATTTGCGCTGGAATGCCGCGACCTTGTGGGCGGGTCCGAAATGTCACCTCGTGCACTATCCGCTGTCAGGATGGAAAGTCTTTAACCTGGTGATCACCTGTCACAATGACGCCCCGGAGCCGGTCGCCGGCAAGCCGGTGCCGAGGGACGAGGTGATGCGCGGGTTTGCGCACGTGCACGAGAAGGCGCGCCAGATCATCGACCTCGCGACGGAATGGAAGCTCTGGGTGCTGTGCGATCGTGAGCCGGTAGAGAAATGGGTCGACGGTCGCGTCGTGCTGCTCGGCGATGCCGCCCATCCGATGCTGCAATACATGGCCCAGGGCGCGTGCATGGCCATGGAGGACGCCGTCTGTCTCTCGCACATGGTCGACGCGTTTCCGGATGATCTCGAAAAGGCGTTCGAGGCCTACCGGTCGCGCCGCGTGTTTCGCACCACCCGCGTGCAGCTGCAATCGCGTGCGATCGGCGAACACGTTTATCATCCGGCGGGCGCGCATGCGCATCTGCGCAACGCGGTGATGCGCGCGAAGTCGCAGGAGGAGTGGTTCGACACTCTGCAATGGCTCTATGGCAGCACCGGCCTCAACGAGAAGAATTTCGGTTGATGTCGGCGGATTGCGACCATGAATGACAACGCCGGCACCGGGGTCGCGGGCGCCGTGGCGGCTGTGCCGCAGCGCCGCGGCCGGCTGCGGCCGCTGCTCTCGCTGTGGCCGTTTGCGGCACGCTACCGCGGCCGTATCGCGCTTGCGTTCGCAGCGCTTCTGATCGCTACGCTTGCGACACTCGCGGTTCCGCTCGCGCTTCGCCGCATGATCGATTTCGGCTTCGCGCCCGACCGCATCGGACTGATCGACCGATATTTCGCGGTGATGATCGCCGTCGCGGCGGTGCTCGCGGTGGCGAGCGCGACGCGTTTCTATCTGGTGACCACGATCGGCGAGCGGGTGGTCGCCGATGTGCGCGCGGCCGTGTTCGAACACATCACCTCCCTGTCCGCGGCGTTTTTCGACACCGCGCTGACCGGTGAATTGATTTCACGGCTCGCCGCCGACACCACCCAGATCAAATCCGCGGTTGGCGTCTCAGTCTCCACCGCGTTGCGCAACATGGTGCTGTTCCTCGGTTCGGCCATCATGATGGTGGTGACGAGCCCACGGCTGTCCGCCTTCGTGCTCGCAGTGATTCCGGTGATTGTGCTGCCGCTCGTCGCGTTCGGCCGGATGGTGCGCCGGCGCTCGCGCACCGCGCAAGATTTGCTCGCAGATGCGTCTGCCTATGCAGCCGAGCTGATGGGCGCTGTGCGCACGCTGCAGGCCTACACCAACGAGGCTCTTGCCGGCACGCGCTTTCGTGCCGCGGTCGAGCGCGCTTATCAGGCCGCCGTCGCGTCAACCAGGGCGCGCGCTCTGCTCACCGCGATCATCATCTTCCTGGTGTTCGCAAGCGTGGTGATCATCTTGTGGGTTGGCGCGCAGGATGTGTTGGCGGGGCGAACCTCGCCTGGGCGGCTTGGCCAGTTCGTGCTCTACGCCGCGTTCGCAGCCGGCGGCTTAAGCCAGCTTTCCGATGTGTGGGGCGAACTCTCGCAGACCGCGGGGGCGGCGGAGCGAATTGCCGAACTCCTCGCCGTGCGACCCGAGATCACAACACCGCGCGACCCGGTTCGACTGCCGACGACGCGCCGCGGCGAGGTTGCGTTTGATCGGGTGCGTTTCGCTTATCCGGCCCGGCCGAGCGCGTTCGTGCTCGACGGAATTTCATTTTCGGTTCGGGCGGGCGAGAAGGTCGCGCTTGTCGGCCCCTCCGGCGCCGGTAAGAGCACGGTCTTTCATTTGTTGCTGCGCTTCTACGACCCCCTCGACGGCACGGTGTCGTTCGATGGGGTGCCGCTTACCAAGGCTGATCCGCGCGACGTACGCTCCCATATCGCGCTGGTGCCGCAGGACACGGTCATTTTCGCGGCCAGCATCGCGGACAACATCCGCTTCGGCCGGCCCGACGCAACCGACGCCGAGGTCGCGCGTGCCGCCGAACTCGCCGCCGCGAGCGAGTTCATCACGCGGCTGCCGCAGGGGCTGGCAACGCCGGTCGGCGAACGCGGGGTCACGCTCTCGGGCGGGCAGCGCCAGCGCATCGCGATCGCGCGCGCGATCTTGCGCGAAGCGCCGCTCCTGTTGCTCGACGAAGCGACCTCGTCGCTCGACGCCGAGAGCGAGAAGCTGGTGCAGACGGCGCTCGCCCGGCTGATGGCGGGGCGAACGACCTTGGTGATCGCGCACCGACTCGCGACCGTGCTCGAGTGCGACCGAATCCTGGTGATCGATCAGGGCCGCATCGTCGAAGAAGGCACACACGAGAGCCTGGTGGCGAAGGGCGGGCTCTATGCCCGGCTGGCGCGGCTGCAGTTCGAGATGGCTTGAGTTGGCAGGCTCACACCTTTGGCCGCCAGCTCATGCGGTAGAGCGGCGCGCCTGAGCGCGGGTTGGAATCGATGCCGGCGACTGCAAAGCCGTGTTTCTCGTAGAAGCGGATCGCGCGGGCGTTGTCCTGATTGACCAATAAATCAAGGCGCGTTGGCGAGATGCGCTTGGCGGCATCGATCAGAGCGACGGCCACATCCGAGCCCCAGGCCTCCGGCGCAACGACGATCTGATCGAGATAGCCGGCCTCATCGACGGTCACGAATCCGGCGAGCGCGCCGTTGAGCTCAGCGATCATGATCTGGGCGGCCGGCACGAGCTCGTTGCGCCAGCGCTCGCGCCACCAGTCGACGCGGGCCGCGAAATCGAGCTGCGGATAAGCGAGTTGCCAGGTTCGTTGCCAAAGCGCGATGGTCGCGGCTTCGTCGGCCTCCACGTAGGGCCGCAACGCGACCCCCGGAGCATTTTCCGGAACAGTGGACACCGGTTTTCCGTCCGAAAATGCGGCCAAGTTGGAGGCGTTCACCGTTCCGTCAGCTTGAGCTCGATGCGGCGGTTGCGCCGGTAAGCGTCCTCGGTGGCGGCGGGATCGAGCGGCTGGAATTCGCCAAAGCCGGCGGCAACCAGATGCTGGGGTGAAACGCCTTTGCTGATCAAATACTGCACGACCGATATGGCGCGGGCCGCCGACAGCGCCCAGTTCGAGGGAAACTGCACGTTCGCGATCGGACGTACATCGGTGTGACCGTCGACGCGCAGTACCCAGGCAATTTCGGGAGGAATTTGGCGCTCAAGCTCAAGCAACGCGCTGGCGAGCTGATCGAGCTCGGTGCGCCCTTCCGGATTGAGCACGGCCTGGCCGCTGTCGAACAGAACCTCTGATTGGAACACGAAGCGATCGCCTACGATGCGGATGTCCGCGCGGTTGCCGAGAATCTCGCGAAGCCGGCCGAAGAAATCGGACCGGTAGCGGGTCAGTTCCTGCACGCGCTGGGCCAGCGCGATATTAAGGCGCTCTCCTAGCTTGGCGATCTGAGTCTGCTGGTCCTTGTCCTTGGTTTCGGACGCCTGCAGGGCCTCTTCGAGCGCACCGAGCTGACGCCGCAGCGCGGCGATCTGCTGGTTCAGCAAGTCGACTTGGGCGAGCGCACGCGCCGAGATTGATTTTTCCGCCTCGAGCGCGCTGGTCGCCCGGCCAAGTTGATCGCGCGCCGTGGCCGCGCCTTGGCCGGCGCCTTCGGCCGCGCCGCGCAAGCGCTCGCGCTCGCTCTCGGCGGCGGCCAGCGAGGCATTGAGCCGCGCGACCTGCTCCTCGAGATCAATCTTGCCGGTCTTCTCGAGCGAGAGGAGGTCGGTGAGTTGCGCGATCTGCGCGTTGAGACGCGACAGCGCGGTGTCCTTGCCCGCCAAGTCCTGCGAGAGGAAAAATTGCACGACGACAAATACGGTCAGCAGGAAGATGATGCCCAGCACCAACGTCGACAAGGCGTCGACGAATCCGGGCCAGTAATCGATGCTGCGGCGGGAGCGGGCGAGCGCCATGTTCAATTGCTCCGAGTACTCTCACGGGCGATGATTTCCAGGAGCCGCTTCATTTCGTTGTTCTGCTCGGCCTGGGCGTCGGCCCAGCTGCGGATCAACTGCTGCTCCTGGCGCATGTGGTGAACCATGCCCTGGATCGCTTCTGCCAGATTGGCCATGGCATTGGTGGCGGCCTTGCTCGATCCGGTTTCGACAATCACGTCGTGCATCCGATCGAGTGCGTTGCGAACCTCGGCGCTCATTGCGCCCGAACTTACGGCCGCTGCCGGGGTTTCGCCGACTAGGTCCTGCACTGTGGTTGAAAGCCAGTCTTCCAGATCGATGTAGAACCGGTTCTGGGCCTGGCCCGACTGCAAGTCGAGAAACCCAAGCACCAGCGAGCCCGCAAGCCCGAACAGCGAGGACGAAAACGAAATGCCCATGCCGCCGAGCGGGGCCGCCAGCCCATCGCGAAGCGAGTCAAACATGGCCGCCGCGTCACCGCCGACCTTCAAGTTCTGAATCACGCCGCCGACCGAGCCGACGGTTTCGATCAAACCCCAGAACGTGCCGAGCAGGCCGAGAAACACCAAAAGGCCGGTCATGTAACGCGACGTATCGCGCGCCTCGTCGAGCCGTGTGGCGATCGAATCCAACAGGCTCCGCATGATCTGCGGCGAGATCGCCGTGCGGCCGCCACGGTCACCTAGGATCGACGCCATCGGCGCGAGCAGGACCGGCGCACGGCCGCGCGCGAGACCCGGATCAGCCAGTCGAAAACCATTGACCCAGGTGATTTCCGGAAACAGCCGCAGCACTTGGCGAAACGACAGGATGATGCCGATCAACAGCACGCCGATGATAAGCGCGTTGAGGCCTGGGTTCGCCAGGAAGGCCTGCCAGATCTGGCGATAGAGGATGAATGCCAGCAGCGCCAGCAGGACGAGAAACACCAGCATCCGGACCAGGAAAATCCGGGGCGATGAAAGTTTGAACGGATCGATATCGTGATCTCGGCTTGCCATGGGCACAGGCTCTGGAGCCACCGAATATGACATAGGCAGGGCTTGACGTAACCCGCCATCTGCGACGTTTTCGGCCCCCAACTCAGTCCTACCCGATTCGGGGATATCGTTCAGCGAAGTCCATCCGGATCAACTGCTCCGCAACTAGATACCGGTGAGCAACTCGAGCAGCTGATGATGCATCGTCTCGTTCCCGGCGACGATCGAACCGGTGCCGAACATGGCTTCGCCGCCAGCGAGGTCGCTCACAAATCCTCCCGCTTCGCGCACCAGCAAGATGCCAGCAGCCATGTCCCAGGGCGACAAGTTGCGTTCCCAATAGGCGTCGACGCGACCGGTTGCGACCCAGGCGAGATCGAGCGCCGCCGAACCAAAGCGGCGAAGTCCGGCCACCTTATCCTGGACCACCTCGAACTCCTTGCGAAACAGCGCCAGATCGCCGCGGCCTCGGTGCGGCAATCCGCAGGCAAACACCGCATCGGATAACTGCCTGCGGGCGGCGACGCGCAGACGCTGATCGTTGAGGAAAGCGCCCTTTCCGCGTTCGCCGGTGAAGAGCTCATCGGTCACCGGATTATAGATTACGCCGGCGATCACCGTGCTTTCGCGTTCGAGCCCGATCGAGACGCAAAACTGGGGGATGCCATGCAGGAAGTTCGTCGTCCCATCGAGCGGATCGACGATCCAGGTGTGGGTCTTATCGGTTCCCTCGTGGCGGCCGCCTTCCTCTCCGAGGAAGCCATAGCCGGGCCGCGCCCGGGCCAGCTCCTCGCGCAGAATCTTCTCGGCGCGATGATCGGCGGCACTGACGAAATTGCCCGGCCCCTTGAGCGAGACCTGCAGGTGCTCGACCTCGCCGAAGTCACGCGTGAGACTGCGCGCGGCCTTGCGCGCCGCGGCGATCATCACGTTGAGCAGCGCCGACCTGAGCATGCGGTCCGGTCTGCCCGCCGCGCGGGCAGGCGTCAAGAGCGGGAGAGTGCGATGACCTGGAGCCACGGTTTGGCAGCGGCTTCACCGGCCGCGCGCGTTTCGGCACTTTGCTTGCTGGCGAACTCGTCGAGGAATGTGTCGCCCAGGCCGCCGGCCTTGGCGATCATGTGCCATTTGATCGCCGCGACCGGATCAGCCGTAGTGCCCCGGCCGGTGGCCAACATGCGGGCCAGGCGGTTCTGGGCAATTGGGCTTCCCCTCAGCGCGGCACGTCGCAAAATGCGCGCGGCCGCCGCTTCATCCTTGCCGACCCCGGTGCCGTTGAACAGCGCGATCCCGTATTCGACCTCGGCATCGATATTGTCAGCGAGGGCCGAGGCGCCCAGCAGACGCGCGGCTTCGTTGTCGTCTTTCGCAACGCCGCGGCCTTCCTTGTAGAGCGTTGCAAGCGCGTACATCGCTTCCGAACTGCCGGCCTGTGCGGCGCTCCTAAAAAGTTCGGCAGCGCGCGCAAAGTCCTGAGGAAACTGGCGCCCCTCGAGATACAGCAGACCGAGATCATAGGCGGCAGGCGCATTTCCGAGCTTGGCGGACGCCGCAAGTAACCTGACGGCCTCGTTGCGATCGGTCAGTCCGCCGCGTCCACTGATGTTGAACATGGCGAGCGCAAACATCGCATCCGGATCGCCGCGGTCGGACGCCAGCTTGTACCATTCGGCGGCTTTGGTATCGCTTTTCGGAATTCCCAAGCCGTTGGCATAGAGTTCTCCGAGCAGCGTCATTGCCTTGCGGTCGCCGGTCGCCTCGATGCGCTTGGTGGCCTCGTTGAACGCGGTCAGGAAATAACCGCGCTGGAACGCACCATAGGCGAGGTCGGGTGGAATGTTTGATGCCGCGGCCTTGGCGGGTTCTGCCGGCTTGGCGGGCGCGGGCTTCGCGGCCGCAGGCTTGGGCGTTGGCGGCTTGGCAGGCTTCTTGGGGGGCGGTGGTGCCGGCTTTGCCTCAGACGGCTTCAACTCTGGCGGGATCTGCAACTGCGCGTACGTTATTTCGCTCACGCAGAGCAGCGCCGCGGCCGCGACAAGCACACCGGCGAGCGATCGGCGAGTGGATCTCATGCGGCAATCCGACGCCGCGCGTCCGACAATGCGAGCGCGCATCCCTGCGGGTCGGCGAATGCCGCGTCCCCGATGGCAATGAAATCTGCCCCCGCCGCGCATAGTTCGCCCATTTCGTCGAATTGCTCCGCATAGGCGACACAAGGAATTTCGAACAGTTCCGACCACCACGCAACCCGCTCCACAATTGCGGGCAGTGACGGCCGGCGGCCCTCCGAATCAGGCTCGCCGATCATGACATAGTCTGCGCCGGCCTCGGCGGCGAGCATCGCATCATGCCGGGTCAGCAAACGACCGGCGCCGGCGATGCGCTGCGGCTTGAGCGCCGACACCGCAGACAGCAACGCCGCGCTGCCGCTCAGATGGGCTCCATCGGCGCCGGCGCGTGCAGCGAGGTCGGCGCGCTCGTCGATCAGCAAGGCGGCGCCGCTGTCTTGCACGGTCGGAGCGATTGCCTTGATCCTATTGATCAGCGCGCGATCGTCCCCGGCGGCGAGCCGCAACAACACCGCGGCGACGTCGGTCGCGCCAAGCACGGCTTTCAGCTGATCGAGCATGGCAGCCGGGTCGGCGAACGGAGCTGTCACCAGGTAGAGTCTGGGCTCCCGACGGGATGCTGCTGGGCGAGGCGACATGGCTCATCGATTGTCGCCGCATTCGGGCGGAATTGGGAGCAACAAGTCCAAAACCGCGCGGTCGCGCACCGGCAAAGTCGAGCCAGCCCTTAACCGCGAGCCCGACCAATCGAAACCGGCGGGAGCGCGCTGAGACTCAGGCGGCCCTACGCTCGAGGTCGGCTTTCCATTGGCCAAGCGCCGCGAGGCCATTCATCCGCGCCCGATGTATAAAAGCGCGCTGGGCAGCCGCCACGTTCTCGCTTTTTCCGCTCCAAGCCTTCTGCGGTGCGGCTTGCAGGGCGCGGCCGTAGGAGAAGGTCAGGTGCCAGGGCAATTCGCCAAGCCTGTTCATCGCGTCGAGGTGCGCGGTCGCCTCCTCATCCGACTGGCCGCCCGACAGAAATGCAATTCCAGGCACCGCCGGCGGCACGCAATTCTTCAAGAGCTTCAGTGTCCGCTCCGCGACCTCTTCAACCGAAGCGCGCTGACCGGACTTTTTGCCGGGAACGACCATGTTCGGCTTGAGCACCATGCCCTCGAGCGCGATGCGTTGTTCGTATAACTGCTCGAACGTCTCCTTGAGGACGAATTCCGAGACCTGATAGCAACGATCCATGTCGTGCGCGCCGTCCATCAGAACTTCAGGCTCCACAATCGGAACGATATCCTGCTCCTGACACAGCGCCGCGTAGCGGCCGAGCGCATGCGCGTTGGCGACAATGCAGGTGTGGGATGGAATTCCCGGGCCGATATCGATGACCGCCCGCCACTTGGCAAACCTGGCACCGAGCTCGCGATATTCGATCAGCCGCTCGCGCAGACCGTCGAGACCTTCCGTCACCTGCTCGCCGGGGCAGGCCGCAAGCGGCTTGGAGCCCTTGTCGACCTTGATGCCCGGAATAGCGCCCGACTGCTGGATCAACGCCACCAGTGCGGTGCCGTCCTTGGCTTTCTGCCGGATGGTCTCGTCGTAGAGAATGACGCCGGATACGTATTTAGACATTGCCTCGCTCGAGCGGAACAGCAGTTCGCGGTAATCGCGCCGGCTATCGGCGGTCGATTCGACCCCGATCGCGTCGAAGCGTTTCTTGATCGTACTGGAGGATTCGTCGGCCGCCAGGATGCCCTTGCCGGGTGCCACCATCGCGCAGGCGATCTTGTGCAATTCTGCGAGGTTCATCTCATTCTCCTCATCGTCATGCGGTACCTACCGCTCGCGTCTGACGTTGCCGCTCAGTGCCGTGCCCGGATTGCGCCCGCAGCACCTCGACCCCGGGCAACACTTTGCCTTCGAGCCATTCCAGGAAGGCTCCACCCGCCGCCGACACATAAGTGAACCGATCGGTGACCCCGGCGGCATTGAGCGCAGCCACAGTATCGCCGCCGCCGGCGACCGAAATGAGCTTGCCCGCCTGCGTGAGCTCGGCGGCTGCTTCGGCCACCTCGATCGTGCCGTTGTCGAACGGCTCTTTTTCGAAGGCGCCGAACGGACCGTTCCAAACCAGCGTCTTTGCGCGCGCCAGCGCGGACACGACATGCTCGATGCTGTGCGGGCCGATGTCGAGGATCATGTCGTTTGCGCCGACCTGGTCGACGTCGACCACCTTGGAGGGCGCGTGCGCCTCGAATTTCTGTGCAACCACGACGTCGAGCGGCAGGATGATCTCGCGGCCGAGACTCTTGGCCTTGTCCATGATGTCGCGTGCGGTCGGCACCAGCTCGCGCTCGGCCAGCGATGTTCCGATCGGCTTTCCGAGCGCGGCCAGAAATGTATTGGCCATGCCGCCGCCGATGATCAGCACGTCGACCTTGGCCAACAGGTTGCCCAGAAGGTCGAGCTTGCTCGAAACCTTGGCGCCGCCGACGATCGCCGCAACGGGCCGGGCCGGCGTTTCCAGCGCATGGGTCAGCGCTTCAAGCTCCGCCTGCATGGCCCGGCCGGCATATGCGGGCAGCTTGGATTCGGTCACGATCCCGGTGGTCGAAGCGTGCGCGCGATGCGCGGCGGAAAACGCGTCATTGACGAAAACGTCGCCCAATGCTGCGAGCTTCCGAGCGAAGGCGGGATCGTTGGCTTCTTCTTCCTTGTAGAAACGCGTGTTCTCCAGGCAGAGGACATCGCCGTCGCGCATGCGGGCGATGGCGGCTTCGGCGGCTGGTCCAACGCAATCCTCGGCAAACGCGACCGGACGCCCACTGATCTTGGCGACTTCGGCAGCGACCGGCCGCAGCGATTGGTTGGGATCCCGCCCTTTTGGGCGACCGAAATGCGACAGCAGGATCACCTTGCCGCCCCGGTCGGCGATCTCGGTGATCGTGGGTGCATGGCGTTCGATGCGCGTGGCATCGCTGACGCGGCCGTTCTCCATGGGCACGTTGAGATCGACGCGCAGGAGCACGCGCTTGCCCTTGAGGTCGGCCTGATCGAGCGTGCGAAACCCGGTCATCTCATCGTCCGGCGAGGTGTCAGCCCGGCACGGCTTGTCCGCGTCGAGCCTCAGACCAGCTTTCCCATGGCGACGGCGGTGTCGACCATGCGGTTCGAAAATCCCCACTCGTTGTCGTACCACGACATGACGCGCACGAAATTTCCATCCATCACCTTGGTCTGATCCATGTGAAAAATCGAGGAGTGTGGATCGTGGTTGAAGTCGTGCGAAACGTTGGGCGCGTCGGTGTAGCTGAGAATGCCTTTGAGCTGCTGCTCGGCCGCGCGTTTCACGGCGGCGTTGATCTCGTCCTTGGTGGTTGCGCGCTTGGCGACGAATTTGAAATCGATCAGCGACACGTTCGGCGTCGGGACGCGGATCGCGACGCCGTCGAGCTTGCCGTTGAGCTCGGGCAGCACGAGGCCCACGGCCTTCGCAGCCCCGGTCGAGGTCGGGATCATGTTGAGGGCGGCGGCGCGCGCCCGGTAGAGATCCTTGTGCACCTGATCGAGCGAGGGCTGATCGTTGGTGTAAGAGTGCACCGTGGTCATGAAACCCTTCTCGATCCCGACCGCGTCGTGCAGCACTTTCGCGACCGGCGCGAGGCAATTGGTCGTGCATGAGGCGTTCGACACCACGACGTGTTGCTTCGTCAGCTTATCGTGGTTGACCCCATAGACCACCGTGAGATCGACGCCGTCGGCAGGCGCCGAGACCAGCACGGCTTTGGCGCCAGCTTTAAGGTGCGCCGAAGCCCTGTCTTTCGATGTGAAAATGCCGGTGCATTCGAGCGCGACATCGATGTCGAGCTCCCGCCAGGGCAACTGCGTGGGGTCCTTGATGGCGGTCACCTTGATGGGGCCGGTGCCGCAATCGATGCTGTCGCTGTCGACCTTGACCTCGCCGGGGAACCTCCCGTGGATCGAGTCGAAGCGCAGCAGATGCGCATTGGTCTCAACCGGCGCGAGATCGTTGATCGCGACCACTACGATGTCTTTGCGCCCACCCTCTATGATCGCGCGCAGGACGTTGCGGCCGATGCGGCCAAATCCATTGATGGCAACCCGGGTGGACATTCTGTTCACTCCTTAACGCGATTGTTCCAGCAACCCGATTGTCCGTGCGCGCCTGACCGCAAGCGTACCTGCGCGCGCGAGCATGAACGTGGATGGCCGGACCTGGTCCGGCCACGACGATAAAGGGCAGCGCGTTGGTATCATCTTTGCGGCAGAATGCCCAACACTGCACACACTCTGATACTTAGATAGTCAACGCCCGCGCAATTTGAACCGTGCGGCTTCTGCCACCTTCTCGGGCGTAATGCCGAACTGGCTGAAGAGTTCCTTATAGGGTGCACTGGCCCCGAATCCGCTCATCCCGACAAAAACACCGTCGGAACCGATGATCGCGTCCCAGCCTTGGCGGACCGCGGCCTCGACCGCGACTTTGACCGCGCTATTACCGATTACGTCGCGGCGCGCATCCAGGTCGGCGGCCGCCAGCAACTCGAAGCACGGCACCGATACCACGCGCGCCGGGATGCCCTGCGCGGCCAGAAGCCGTCTCGCTTCGACGGCAATTGCGACTTCCGAGCCGGATGCAAACAACGTGACTTGTGCCGCGCCGTTTTCGGCCGCGAGCAACTCGTAAGCGCCGGCCGCGCAGCGGTTGCGTGCCTCCGCGTCCTTGCGCAACAGCGGCAGGTTCTGGCGCGTCAGCGCAAGCACACTCGGGCGGTCGCGCGCTTGCAGCGCCAATTGCCAGCATTCGATCGTTTCGATCGTGTCGCAGGGCCGGAATACCAACAGGTTTGGGATCGCTCGCAGCGCCGCCAGATGTTCGACCGGCTGGTGGGTCGGTCCGTCCTCGCCGAGCCCGATCGAATCGTGGGTCATCACATGGATGACGCGTTCGCCCATGAGTGCGGCCAATCGGATTGCAGGCCGGCAGTAGTCGGAGAACACCAGGAACGTGCCGGAATATGGAATGATGCCGCCGTGCAGCGCCATGCCGTTCATGGCGGAGGCCATTGCGTGCTCGCGCACCCCATAGTGAATGAAGCGGCCGCCGGGATTACTGGCGGAAAATGCCGTCATGCCTTTCGGCCTGGTGTTGTTGGAGCCGGTGAGGTCGGCGGATCCTCCAATCATTTCCGGAAGCACGGGGGTGAGCACTTCCAATGTGAGTTCCGAGGCTGCGCGCGTCGCAATCTCCTTAGGAACCGCGACAATCTTCTGCTTGAAGGCCTGGATCGCCGCGGCGAGCTTGTCTGCGGGGAGCTCGCCGCGCATACGGCGCGTGAACTCGGCGCGCCGGTCAGCCGCGAGCGTATCCACGCGTTTGTCCCAGGCGGCTCGTAACGGGAGCGAGCGCTGGCCGGCCGCACGCCATGCGCTTCGCGTTTCGGCTGGGATCTCGAACGGCGCATGCGACCAGTTCAGGGCGTTGCGCGTCCCGGCAATTTCATCGGTGCCGAGCGGCGAGCCGTGACTTTTCTCGGTACCGGCTTTGGTCGGCGCGCCGAAACCGATGGTGGTGCGGCAGGCGATCAGACTCGGACGGTCGGATTGCTGCGCGCGTGCGATCGCGGTCGCGATCGCTTCGGGATCGTGGCCGTCAATCCGGACCGCGGCCCAGCCGGCCGCTTCGAAGCGTTTCACCTGGTCGACCGAGTTGGCGAGCGACAACGGTCCGTCGATTGAAATGCCGTTGTCGTCGAACAGCACAATCAACTTGTTGAGCCGCAGGTGGCCGGCGAGTGCGATCGCCTCCTGGCTGATTCCTTCCATCAGGTCGCCGTCGGATGCGAGCACGTAGGTACGGTGGTCAACGAGCTCACGTCCGAACTCGGCCGCGAGATGGGCCTCCGCAATCGCCATCCCGACCGCATTGGCAAGGCCCTGGCCGAGCGGACCGGTCGTGGTCTCGACGCCCGGCGTCACGAAATTCTCCGGGTGCCCGGGGGTCTTCGAGCCGAGTTGGCGGAAGCGCTTGATCTCCTCGATGGTCACCGCCTCGTAGCCGAGGAGGTGAAGCAGTGCGTAGATCAGCATCGAGCCGTGACCGGCGGAGAGCACGAAGCGATCGCGATCCGACCACGCCGGGTCGGACGGGTCGAATTTCAGGAAGCGGGTGAACAGCACGGTTGCGATGTCGGCCGCGCCCATCGGCAGGCCGGGATGGCCCGATTTCGCGGCCTCCACCGCATCCATGGCGAGGGCGCGAATCGCGTTTGCCATGAGATCATGGGCGGCGCGCCCCCGGGTTGGGACGGCGAGCGTGGATGCGGTGGCCTGGTTTTGCACGGGTTGCTGCACTCCGCGAGGGTGCGCGACCGGATAGCACGTGACGGTGACGTGTCAACGCGCGGCGGTAACAGGAGCCCGGCGCCTGTGCATGAGCCGCCGTGGCCGTGGACAAATTCGCAGGCGGCGTTGACGCGGCGCTACGAACGAACGTAAGACTCTACGCCTAACTCCTTACCTAGACGAGAAATTTTGTGGCAATGCAGCGCGCCCAGCCGGTTCCGAGCAGAACCCCGACGGCCGAAGCGACGCCGATCGAGGCGGCGATCAAGCGGCTGCAGCTCGCGCTCGACACACTCGAGAGCGCGCTTGAACGCAAGCTCGCGATCGAACGGCATGATGTTGCGCTGGTCGAGCAGGTTCATGCCCTGACATCGGACCGGGCGCAGCTCGCCGCGGAACTCGACAACGCAACCGCGCGCGCGCGTCGGCTCGAGACTACCAACCAGGACGTCGCCCAACGGCTCGATGCTGCGATCGAAACCGTTCGCTCAGTCATCGCCGCGCACGCGCGGTGAAGGAGGAGCCATGGCTCAGGTCAACGTCACCATCAACGGCCATCAATACCGCATGGCGTGCCTCGATGGGCAGGAAGATCATTTGATGCAGCTCGCGCAGGGGCTCAACCAGCGCATCGAGGACTTGCGCGCAAAGTTCGGTGAAGTCGGCGACATGCGACTGACCATCATGGCGGCGGTCATGGTGGCGGACGAACTGTTTGAAGCGACCGGCAAGATCCGCCGGCTGGAACACGATGTTACGTCCGGGGAGGAGGCGCGGCTGGTCGCGACCGAGCGTGCGCAAGTGACCGAGGCAGCGGTTGCGGCTGCCTTCGCTTCGGCGGCAGAGCGCATCGAAACCGTTGCCAAGCACCTTGCGCACAACTCCACGGCCACCCGCGACAGCGCCGCGTAGGCGCGCAAGAATCGCCGGCGGTCAGCGTCCCTTCTTAATCCAAAGTTCGCATCAAAACATGCCGCAAAGGGCTTGCGAACTTTGGAAGCCCGACACTAGATTGGCCGGGCGGTGCTGCGAGGTGCGTCAGGAGCCATATCCCCGGGGCCTTATCGATCCTGAAGGGAGCTGTCCCTGACCGGGCTCGTGGGCTCGGACATATGGCGCCCACCTACTTTCGTAGGGAACCCGGGATCGCCGCTCCGACGGCCATCGCGGCCCGCACTTTCCTTTGAGCGACAGCGCGCCAGGCCGAGCGCCGGCGCCTTCCACGATACCAACTCGCCTTGCAACGCAATGCCCGGATCCGATCCTATTGCCGAACGCAAAGCCGAGCTGCGCAAGCAAAGCCGCGCGCGCCGCGAAGCGCTGCCGGTGATGGAGCAGAGCGCGGCCGCGCAAACGATCGCCGCGCGCGGATTGCCGATTCCGGTTCCGGCGGGCGCCGTGGTCTCCGGCTATTCGCCGCTCAAGTTCGAAATCAGTCCGCTCCCGCTCATGCGTCGTGCCGCCGATGCCGGCGCCCAGTTGGCGCTCCCCGTGGTTCAGGGCCGTGGCTCGCCGCTGATCATGCGCGCCTGGTCGTTCGGTGAGGCGCTCGGCTCCGGCGTCTGGGGCATCCGCGAGCCGAAGCCCGAAGCGCCTGAAGTATTCCCCGATATTCTGATCGTGCCGATCCTTGCGTTCGACCGCGCCGGTTATCGGCTCGGTTATGGCGCCGGCTATTACGACATGACGATCACGCGCCTGCGCGCGATGAAGCCCATCACCGCGATCGGCATTGCGTTCGCGGCCCAGGAAATCACCGAGGTTCCCAAAACTCCGCGCGACGCGCGGCTCGATCTCGTGTTAACGGAACGCGAGATCATCGATTTGAGAGATTGACGGGTGCGAATTCTTTTCATCGGCGACGTCGTGGGTCGCAGCGGCCGCACTGTGGTCAACGAGCGTCTGCCTGGCCTGGTGCACGACTGGAAACTCGACTTCGTGGTCATCAACGGGGAGAACGCAGCGGGCGGTTTTGGAATCACCGAGGCGATCTATCAGGAACTGCTTGATGCCGGCGCCGACGCGATCACGCTCGGCAATCACGCGTGGGATCAAAAGGAGGCGCTGGTGTTCATCGAACGCGCCCCCAAGCTGGTCCGGCCCTTGAACTATCCGGATGGGACGCCGGGGCGCGGGACCGCGCTCATCGAGGCGCGCAACGGCGGCAGAGTACTGGTCGTCAACGCCATGGGTCGCATTTTCATGGATCCGCTCGACGACCCGTTTGCCGCAGTCGCGCGCGAGCTGTCGGCGTGTCCGCTCAAGCGTACCGCCGACGCGATCATCGTGGACATGCATGCCGAGGCCACGAGCGAGAAGCAGGCGATGGGGTATTTCATCGATGGCAGGGCGACCGCCTTGATCGGAACCCACACGCACGCGCCGACCGCCGACCACCGCATCCTCGCGGCCGGTACCGCCTACATTTCCGACGTCGGGATGTCGGGCGACTACGACTCGGTGATCGGCATGGCCAAGGACGAGCCGCTCAGTCGCTTCCTGCGCCGAATTTCGAGCGGCCGTTTCGAAGTGGCCGACGGGCGGGCGACGTTGTGCGGCTTTGCAATCGAAACCGATGATGCGACCGGGCTGGCGCGCCGTGTGAGCGCGGTTCGAATCGGTCCGCACCTCGAGGAAGCGCGACCCCGGTTTTGGGACAGCCAGGGCTGACCGTCCAACCCGCGGAGGGTTGCGCCGTGCGCGTGGAACGGCCTATTTAATTCCTATAGGCCCCATTTCATCTCTCGAGACGCCAGGACAAGGACCATGGCAGGACATTCCCAATTCAAGAACATCATGCACCGCAAGGGCCGGCAGGACGCGGTCAAATCGAAGCTATTTGGCAAGCTCGCGCGCGAAATCACCGTCGCGGCGAAGCTCGGCGTTCCCGACCCAACCATGAACCCGCGACTGCGCGCCGCGATGCTGGCGGCGCGCGCCGAGAACATGCCGAAGGACAACATCGACCGCGCCATCAAGAAGGCGCTGGGCGGCGAGGCCGAGAACTATGAGGAAATCCGCTACGAAGGCTTCGGTCCCGGCGGCGTCGCCGTCATCGTCGAGGTGCTGACCGACAATCGCAACCGCGCGGCGTCGGAGGTGCGCGCGAGCTTCACCAAGAGCGGCGGCAATCTGGCGGAGACCGGCGCGGTCTCGTTCATGTTCACCCACGTCGGCGTGATCGAATACGACACCAAGGTCGCGTCCGCCGATGCAATGCTGGAAGCTGCGATCGAAGCCGGTGCCGATGATGTCGTGTCAGGAGAGGCCGGCCACGAAATCTATGCAGCGCCGGACAGCGTGCGCGAGGTCGCCAAGGTGCTGGAGCAGAAATTCGGCGAGCCGCGCAAGGCCGGTCTGGTCTGGAAGCCCCAGAACACCGTCGCGGTCGACGACGAAGCCGGCGAGAAGGTCCTGCGGCTGATCGAGACCCTGCACGACAACGACGACGTGCAGAACGTCTACGCCAACTTCGAGGTCTCGGACGCGCTCGTCGCACGCATGAGCGCGTAGGATGGGTTGAGCGCAGCGACCCATCGCTGCAGCAGGTGGGTATCGCTTTGCTCAACCCACCCTACGAACTGCCTGACTGCTCCCTGACGCAACCCCGGCGGCGGGGTAAGACTACGCCATGAGCGCGCCGCTGATTCGCATTCTGGGGATCGACCCGGGGCTCCGCCGCACTGGCTGGGGCGTGGTCGATGTCGCCGGCAATCGGCTGATCTTTGTGGCGTGCGGCTGCGTCGAAACCAACGAGCGCGACGATGTGGCGGCGCGGCTGGTCGCCATCCACCGCGGGCTTGCGCGCGTGCTCAGCGAGCACCGCCCGCAGGAAGCCGCGGTCGAGGCGACGTTCGTCAACAAGAATGCAGCCGCAACCCTGAAGCTCGGGCAGGCGCGCGGCGTCGCATTGCTGGCGCCGGCGCAAGCCGGCGTGAGCGTCGCCGAATACGCGCCGAACCTGGTCAAGAAAACCATCGTCGGCGCCGGCCACGGTGAAAAGGCGCAAATCCGCATGATGATCTCGGTGCTGCTGCCGAAGGCCGCGCCGCAATCGGAGGACGCTGCCGACGCGCTCGCGATCGCGGTCACGCATGCGCATCACCGCCAGAGCATCATTCTCAGGGCGGTGGCCCGATGATCGGCAAGCTGCGCGGCACTCTTGACAGCTACGGCGAGGATTTCGTCGTCGTTGATGTCAACGGCGTCGGGTATGTGGTGCACTGCTCGGCTCGCACCCTGCAGGCGCTGCCGGCGCCGGGCGAGACGGTGATGCTCGCCATCGAGACTCATGTGCGCGAGGATCAGATCCGCCTGTTCGGCTTTCAGGCCGACGTCGAGCGCGAATGGTTCCGGCTGTTGCAGACCGTGCAGGGCGTCGGCACCAAGGTTGCGCTCGCGATCCTGTCGACGCTCAAGCCCGCCGATCTCGCATCTGCCATCGCGATGCGCGACAAGGCAACGATCACCCGTACGCCCGGCGTTGGTCCCAAGGTCGCCGAGCGCATCGTGACCGAATTGAAGGACAAGGCGCCGGCCTACACGGCGCTCGACCCGGCGGTCGTCCGCCTTTCCGGCGCCGTTGACGAGCGGCGCGCGCCGGCGCCGGTTGCCGACGCGGTCTCGGCGCTGGTTAATCTTGGATACGGTCAACCGCAGGCGGCGGCCGCCGTAGCGGCGGCGACGCGTGCGGCCGGCGAGGGGGCCGATGCACGCCAGTTGATCAGGCTGGGGCTGAAGGAGCTGGGCAAGTGACACGGGAGCGCGCAGTCAAACGCGACAGCCTGCTTGTGCCCGGGCTTCATGGGGAGCGCATGCCATGACCACCTCTCCCCGCTTCGTCACCTCCGACCACCGCGACGAGGACGTCCCCGAAACCTCGCTGCGCCCGCAAAAGCTCGCCGAGTTCATCGGCCAGGAGCAAGCGCGTCGTAATCTCGCGGTGTTCATCGAGGCGGCGCGCGCCCGGCGCGAGCCACTCGATCACGTGCTGTTTGTCGGCCCGCCTGGCCTCGGCAAGACCACGCTCGCACAAATCGTCGCGCGCGAGCTCGGTGTCAACTTCCGCGCCACCTCCGGTCCGGTGATCGCGAAGGCCGGCGATCTCGCGGCGCTGCTCACCAACCTGGAAGAGCGCGACGTGTTGTTCATTGACGAGATCCATCGCCTTAATCCAGCGGTCGAAGAGATTCTCTATCCGGCGATGGAGGACTTTCAGCTCGATCTGATCATCGGCGAGGGGCCGGCGGCGCGCTCGGTGAAGATCGACCTTGCCAAATTCACGCTCGTCGGTGCTACCACCCGCGCGGGCCTGCTCACCAATCCTTTGCGCGACCGTTTCGGGATTCCGATCAGGCTCAACTTCTACACCGAGGCCGAGCTCGAGGAGATCGTGACCCGCGGTGCCCGCGTGCTCACCATCGGCATGACCAAGGACGGCGCCAACGAGATCGCGCGTCGCGCGCGCGGAACACCGCGCATCGCCGGACGGCTGCTGCGCCGGGTGCGCGATTTCGCCAATGTCGACGGCGCTACCGCGATCGACCGCGCCGTGGCCGACCGCGCGCTCATCGCGCTCGAAGTCGATGCCGCGGGGCTCGATGCCATGGACCGGCGCTACCTTTCGACCGTCGCGGTCAACTACGGCGGCGGTCCGGTCGGGATTGAGACCATCGCGGCGGCGCTGTCCGAGCCGCGCGACGCGATCGAGGAAATTATCGAGCCGTTCCTGATCCAGCAGGGATTTGTTCAGCGCACGCCGCGCGGGCGCCTGCTCACCGGCCACGCCTTCCGCCATCTCGGCCTCGCCGAGCCGGCGCGCGATCCGTCGCAGTTTCGGCTGTTCGGCGAGGGCGAGGAGTAGCCTCATGCTGCAAACCATGGACGGCGGGTGCCACTGCGGGCGCGTGCGCTTTCGCGTCACCGGCGACCTCGCGCAGACGACCTATTGCAACTGCTCGGTCTGCACCAAGAAGGGCATTCTGCATCTGATCGTGCCGCCCGAGCAGTTCGAGCTCTTGAGCGGCGCCGATGAGCTCGCAACCTATCGGTTCAACACCGGAACCGCGCAGCACATGTTCTGCACGACGTGCGGCATGCATCCGTTCTACATACCGCGTTCCGACCCCGATAAGATCGACGTCAACGTGCGCTGCATCGACGATATCGATCTCACGGCGCTGTCGCCGAAATCGTTCGACGGCCGTAACTGGGAGGCCGCGATGCAGACGCACGTTCCGTGGCGATGACGGCGGGTCTCGACGGCGAAATCATCGATGGCCGCCACGTCCAGCGTGTGCGCGTCTATTACGAGGACACCGACTTCACCGGCATCGTCTATCACGCCAACTACCTGCGCTTCATGGAGCGCGGGCGAACCAATTATCTGCGCCTCCTGGGCGCCGATCACCGCGCCCTGTTCGAGGCAGCCGAGCAGGAGGCGCCGAGCTTCTCGTTCGTGGTGCGCTCGATGACGATCGAGTTCCTCAAGGCCGCCCGCATGGACGACGTGCTCGACATCGTTACCAAGCCGGAAGACGTGAAAGGCGCCTCGATCCTGCTGCGCCAGCAGGTGTTGCGCGGCGAGGAGTTGCTGGTCGAAGCGAAAGTGCGCGTCGCCTTCGTATCGGGCGGCCGCGCCAAGCCGATCCCGAAACCGCTGCGCATCGCGATGCGCGCCGACCAGGATCGCGCGGATGACGGCGCGGCATCGTGACAGCGCCGCCATGTCGCGAGTGGAACATCAGGCCGCCTTGCTGCGCTCCTGCTGCTTGACGTAGAGCGCGCCTTCCTCCGCGAGTGCGCGCGCGATACTGGGCCGCTGCCGCATACGGCTGAAATAGTTCTTCAGCGCCGGCCATTCTTCGAAATCGATCGTGGTCGCGCGCGACCAGTTCAGCACGACGGTGAGATAGGCGTCGGCGACGCTGAATTGGTCGAGCAGAAATTCGCGGCCGCTGAGGTAATCGTTGAGGTAATCGAGGCGCGGCCGGTATTTCTCCATCGCGTAGGTCTTGGCCCCCTCTGGTGCTCTGCGATCGAGCAACGGGATGAACAGACCCTTGTGCAACTCGGTGCCGACAAAGCTCAGCCAGGCCTGCAGCCGCGCCCGCGCGATGCCGTCGGTTGGTGCGAGATCCGCGGCCGGAAAGCGGCTCGCCACGTATTGGAGGATGGCGGCGTTCTCGGTGAGCACCGCGCCGTCGTCGGTGCGCAGCGCCGGAACGTAGCCGATCGGGTTGATGGCGAGATAGTCGCCGCCGTCGAGGATGCGCTTTGCCTTGGTGTCGACCTCGATGAAGCGCGCGTCGGCCCCGGCTTCGTAAATCGCAATCCGCGTGGCCATCGAACAGGCGAGGGGAGCGAAATACAGGTCCATGGCGATCTCCTTTTGGGTTGATTTTTGTACTATTTCGCACAAATATGTTTGCGTCAACGGATTTTATGCGAAATGGTACAAAAGGAGCAAAAACGCCGCGGCCGTCCTCCCGCGTATGTGCCGGAGCTGGCTTTATCGAAGGCGATCAAGGCGTTCTGGCCCGCGGGATTTGCCGGCACCTCGCTCGACGAGCTTGCCGCAGCCACCGGTATGAATTGCCCCAGCCTCTACGGCGCGTTCGGCGACAAGCATGACCTCTACATGAAGGCGCTCGAGCACTATTGGGCCGAGGGGCGCGATGCCATGGCGAGAGCGTTGGCGCCCGATCGTCCAATTCGTGCGGCATTGCGGGCGGTCTATGCCGAGGCGCTGGATATTTATTTTCCGCCCGCCGGCAGTCCGCGCGGCTGCTTCCTGATCACGACCGGGACCACCGAGGCGATGCACGACCCTGATGTGCGCGCTTATCTCGTCGCCGCATTACGCGAGATCGACGCGGCCTTCGAAACCCGATTGCGCGTGGCGATCGCGGGCGGCGAGCTGTCCGCGCACGCCGATCCGCACATGCTCGCCAAGCTCGCCGGCGCTGTCCTTCACAGCTTGGCGATCCGGTCGCGCGCTGGCGCCCCGCGCGCCGATCTGGAGCAATTCGCCGACGGTGCGGTGAACATGATCTGCGGGCCTCAAGCGGCGGCTCCCGAGAAGCGTCCCCCCGTCAGCCGGGGATGACGCGGACCACCGTCTCATGTAAGAGATATTTACATGGGCTGGAAAACGGGGCCGCGCGGTTATCACCACGGCAACCTCAGGGAAGCCTTGATGCGGGCCGCTCTCGATCTGATTGCTGAGAAAGGTCCCGCCGGCTTCACCTTCGCTGAAGCGGCGCGCTCCGCCGGCGTCAGTCCCGCGGCCCCCTACCGGCATTTCCGTGATCGCGACGAACTGCTGGCGAGTGTGGCGCTGCAGGGATTTGGTCAATTCGAAGCCGCACTGACAAAAGCGTGGGATGGCGGGCGGCCGGATCCGTTCGCCGCCTTTGAGCGCATGGGCAAGGCCTACTTGGCGTTCGCCCGCGCCGAGCCGGCGTACTACTCCGCCATGTTCGAGGCTGCCGTGCCGCTCGACACCAACCCAGAGCTCCGGCAGGCTGGCGACCGCGCGTTTGCGACGTTGCGCACCGCGGCGGAAGCGTTGATCGCCACGCTCCCGAGTGCCAGCCGGCCTCCAGCTCTGATGGTGGCGCTCCATATCTGGGCCCTTTCGCATGGCATCGCGTCGCTGTTTGGTCGCGGGGATGCGGCACGGCGCACGCTGCCGATATCGGCCGAAGAGCTATTGGAAGCCGGTACCCTTGTTTATTTGCGCGGCCTCGGCCTGACCGGGACTGGCGCGCGGGCCACCTGAGCCTACTTGACACCCAGAAGCGACCCGCCTATGTTAATGTTATTAACATTCACACGTGAGGTGTCCCATGCCAATCGCAGCAAAGCTCGATGAGTTGGGCCGTCCGGCCTGGATCGTGTTGCTCATCCTCGGCTTCATGGTGTGGTGGCCGTTGGGGCTCGGGGTGCTGGCTTTTCTGATCGGGAGCGGACGTATGGGCTGTAGTCGGTACGGTTCTCACTGGGAGCACAAGATGGTGCGCCTGCAGGACAAGATGGATCGCGTGCGCGACAAGATGGACCGGTTCGGCGGTAGTGGCGGCGGCTGGTGGGGACCTCCCTCGAGCGGCAACCACGCGTTCGACGAGTACAGGGCCGAGACGGTGCGCCGCCTCGAGGACGAGCAGCGCGAATTTCGCGAGTTCCTTGAGCGGCTGCGATTTGCGCGCGACCGCGCCGAGTTCGACCAGTTCATGGCCGAGCGTCGCAACCGCCCGACGCCGGAAGGCCAGCCGACGCAAGCCTGACCGGCATCGGTTATTTCAATTCATCGGGCCGTCCGTCTCCACCGAGACGGGCGGCCCGCGGCATTTTGGGGCGACCGAGCCCGTGGTAACGGCACCTTAACCGCGGTTGCGGCGATATGCCGGACGGTTGACCGGTGAAGCGTTGCCCTAGTTTGGTCACCTTTGCCGGGGAAGCCCAAGGGTGGCCGCGATGGGGGCGGTCTGACTTCCACGGGTACGGGCTCTGCTAGGCGCTGATCATGCGGCTGCGGGCCATTTTGACGGGTGACGGCGCCATGCCGGCGATGCCGGAGAGCCGAGGGGAAACCGCATGAATCCAGCCGACGTTGCCCAGTCGGCCTTGCCGCTGACATCCTCGGACCTGTCCATCTTCACGTTGTTCTGGCAGGCCCATTGGATCGTCAAGCTGGTGATGATCGGCCTTCTTGTGGCGTCGATCTGGGTTTGGGCGATCGTCGTGGACAAGACGATCCTTTATCGCCGTACCCGCCAAGCGATGGACAGTTTTGAAAGCGCGTTTTGGTCCGGCCAGTCGCTGGAGGAGCTCTACCGCACGCTGTCCGCCAAGCCGACCTATTCGATGGGCGCGCTGTTCGTTGCCGCCATGCGGGAGTGGAAACGCAGCTTCGAAGGCCATGCCAAGTCGTTCGCCGGCCTGCAGATGCGGGTCGAGAAGGTGATGAGCGTGTCGATTGCGCGCGAGATCGAGCGCCTGGAGAAACGGCTGCTGGTACTCGCCACGGTTGGATCGGCTGGGCCCTTTATCGGGCTGTTCGGAACCGTCTGGGGCATCATGACCAGCTTCCAGTCGATCGCAGCCTCCAAGAACACCTCGCTGGCGGTGGTCGCGCCGGGCATCGCCGAGGCCTTGTTCGCGACCGCAATCGGCCTCGCCGCGGCCATACCGGCGACTATTTTCTATAACAAGTTCTCCTCAGAGGTGAACAAGCAGGCGCAGCGACTCGAAGGATTTGCCGACGAGTTCTCCGCGATCCTGTCGCGTCAGATCGACGAGCGCGGGTAGGGCGCGCTCCGACAGTGGCTTGGTTCGGGTGGAATTGAGGCTGGTGGGATCGAAGCTTGGGGATGCCGGCGGGGAGCGCCGCCAGGCAGGGACACGGGGTAGCGCAAGATGGCAATGATGAAAGGGTTCTCCGCCGGAAGCGGGGGGCGCCGGCGTCACACAATGATGAGCGAGATCAACGTCACGCCCATGGTCGACGTGATGTTGGTGCTGTTGATCATCTTCATGGTGTCGGCACCGCTGCTCACCGTCGGCGTGCAGGTTGATCTGCCGCAGACCAAGGCCAAGAGCCTCGATCTCGACAAGGAGCCGATCACCATTTCGGTCAACGACAAGGGCAAGGTCTATCTGCAGAACAGCGAGATCGAGGTCGAGGGTCTGGTCGACAAGCTGCAGGCGGTCACACAGGCACGCGGAGGCACCGACGAGCGGATCTTCGTGCGCGCCGACCTCAAGGTTGCCTACGGCACGGTGGCGCGGGTGATGGGACGGCTGCAGACCGCCGGCTTTCATCGGGTCGCACTGGTGACGGAAGTGGAGCAGGGTTCGTAATCGAATGCGGGCTGTGGTGACCATTTGGAACAAGGTCCGTAGCCGATTGGGGACAGGCGGCACCGTGTCGACGGTCGCGCATGTCCTGATCCTCGGCTCGACCTTGGTGTGGTTCTCCGCTGCCCCGCTCAAGGTGAGCGAGGAGGACTCGATCCCGATCGACATCATTTCCGACACGCAGCTCTCGAAGCTCACCGCCGGCATTAAGACCGCGCCCAAGGCCGAAACGCCGAAGCCGATGGCGGACAAGGTCGGAGAAGCCAAGCAGCCGCAGGATCAGGCCGCCAAGGTCGTCGACAACAAACCGGAAGTGCGCACCGCCTCGAAGGAGGCAACGCCGCCGCCTGAACCACCCAAGCCCAAGGCGGCCGAAGCCAAGAAACCGGAGCCGAAGACCGACGAGATCGCCGAGGCGCTCAAGAAGGCCGAGAAGAAACCGGCGCCGCCAAAGCCGCAGCCACAGCCCAAGAAGCCCGATCCCAACCTCGAGGCGAAGATCGAAAGCAAGCTCGCGTTGCTCGACAAGCGCGAGTCGCAGCGCCAGACCATCACCAACACGATGGTGAGCCCCGCCTCACTCGGTACCACGACCCCCAATTCGCAGTTCCTGATGCAGAGCTGGATGGGCGCGCTGCGGGCGCGCGTCGAGTCGTTCTGGGATATCCCGGCCGGCTCGCTCGACGTAGCCGATATGGTCGTTCAGGTCCGGGTCCGGTTCAATCGCGACGGCTCGCTCAAGGGCGAGCCGGTTGTGCTCAACGACAGCTCGAACCCGGCATTCCGAGTTGCCGCGGAAGCGTCGCTGCGCGCGCTTCGCCGTGGCGCGCCCTATAGCTTCCTTCCCGCCTCGCAATACGAGACGTGGAACGACGTCGAGCTCGATTTCAGGCCGCAGGACATGTTTCGCAGCGCCGCTGCATCTGCGCCGAAATTCTGAGGACTTGTGTTGATATGAGCCATCGTTCGCTGGTCAGCTCCGGGCTGACAAGGCGCCTGCTCCTGCAGACAGGCGCTGCCGCGGGCGCGATCGCGGGGCTCGTCCCGCATCTCGCCAATGCCGTCGTGCGACTGGACGTGACCCAGGGCAACGTCCAGCCGATGCCGATCGCGCTGCCGGATTTTCTCGCCGGCGGCACGGCCGAAGGCAGCATGCCGCGCGACATCACCCAGATCATCGCCGGCGATCTCAGGCGCAGCGGGCTGTTCGCGCCGATCGATCAGGCGGCCTATATCGAGAAGGTCAGCAACAGCGACGCCGTGCCGCGCTTTCCCGACTGGCGCACGATCAACGCCCAGGCGCTGCTGGTCGGCCGCATTACGCGCCAGCCCGATGGCCGGCTGAAAGCCGAGTTTCGCCTGTGGGACGTCTATGGCGGCACCCAACTCGCCGGCCAGCAATTCATCACCGGTTACGACAACTGGCGGCGCGTCGCCCACATCATCGCGGATATGATTTACGAGCGGTTGACCGGCGACAAGGGCTACTTCGACACCCGCATCGTGTTTGTCGACGAGACCGGCACCAAGGAGCAGCGCATCAAGCGCCTTGCCATCATGGACCAGGACGGCGCCAATGTGCGCTATCTGACCCGCGGGCAGGATCTCGTGCTGACGCCGCGGTTTTCGCCGACCACGCAAGAGATCACCTACATGTCGTTCGGGCAGGGCGATCCGCGGGTCTATCTGCTCAACATCGAAACCGGACAGCGCGAGATCGTCGGCAATTTTCCCGGCATGACATTCTCACCGCGGTTCTCGCCCGACGGTCAGCGCGTTATCATGAGCCTGCAGCAGGGCGGCAACTCCAACATCTTCGTCATGGATTTGCGTTCCAAGAGCACGACGCGGCTCACCGACGCGCCGGCGATCGACACTGCGCCGTCCTACGCGCCGGACGGCACGCGCATCTGCTTTGAATCGGATCGCGGCGGCAAGCAGCAGATCTACGTCATGGCCGCCGAGGGCGGACCCGCACAGCGCATCAGCTTCGGCGACGGCTCCTATTCGACGCCGGTATGGTCACCGCGCGGAGACACGATCGCATTCACCAAGCAGTTCCAGGGTCGCTTCGCGATCGGCGTCATCAACCCCGATGGCTCCGGCGAGCGCATCCTGACCGAAGGCTTTCACAACGAGGGACCGACCTGGGCGCCGAATGGCCGCGTGCTGATGTTTTTCCGCGATCCGGGCGGAAGTGGCGGGCCGTCGCTGTACTCGGTTGATCTCACCGGCCGCAATGAACTGAGGGTCCAGACCCCGGGCTACGCGTCCGACCCGGCCTGGTCGCCGCTGCTGTCTTAACCACAGCAAAATCACAGGCAATACGCGTGGTAACACATTGTGTTTCGGTAATATTTTGGGGTTGAGCGCGAGTTGATCCGCTGCCGCGATGTTGCCGCCTTCACAAGGCATTAACCATTGTTCATACTTTCCGTCGGATCTGGGGATCGGAAAGGGGGGCATCGCCACAGCATCATGGTTGACGGAACCTTCGCTTAACCACGCCCTGGTAGACCTTAGGCGAGCGAGCGATCGGGGCGACCTCCGGTCGAAAATCCAAATAGGAGTCGCTGGAATGCCGATGCCTCTCATCCGGGCAACGCGATTTGTCGCCGCCCTCGCGGTGACGCTTACGATCGCGGCGTGCGCCGGCCAAGCCGACAAGGTCGGCCTCGCGGGCGCGGCGGTCCCCGGCAGTCAGCAGGACTTTGTCGTCAACGTCGGCGACCGCGTATTCTTCGAGACCGATCAAACCGATCTGACGCCGCAGGCGCGCGCGACCCTGGACAAGCAGGCGCAGTGGCTCGCGCAATACAATCGCTACACCTTCACGATCGAAGGCCACGCCGACGAACGCGGCACCCGCGAATACAACATCGCGCTCGGCGCCAAGCGTGCCCAGAACGTTCGCGAATATCTCGCCTCGCGCGGCATCGATGCCTCGCGCATGCGTACGATTTCCTACGGTAAGGAGCGTCCGGTCGCCGTGTGCGACGATATCTCGTGCTGGTCGCAGAACCGGCGCGCGGTCACGGTGCTCAACGCCAGTTCGTAATTCACGGTTGGGGTGGGGACGGCAGGCCGGCGCCCTTCGGGGCGCCGGTTGCTTTTTTGTGCGACACGTTCGCGACGCCCGTGCTACGCAGCAATGACGACGCGCGCGTCCACGCGAATTTTGCGCGCGCACGAAGCTGTTCCGTTCCCATTTCTGAAATGGTATCACCGCGAAAACGAGCCCGCGGGGAACGGAGTATGGTTGACGTGTCGTTGTCGGTCGGGCACCGCGGTTTGCGCGCGATGGCGCGCGCACTGCGCTCCGGTCGCGCCCTCGGACTTCTCGGCGTCGCGCTGCCGGTTCTGGCGGGATGCGGCGAGAAGAATGCCTATGTTCCGCCGCCGCCGCCGAAGGTCGTGGTCGCGCAACCGCTGCAGCAAGACGTGCCGCTTTACGTTGAGCTTACCGGCAACACCAAGGCGTTCAACGAGGTCAAGCTCGAAGCGCGCGTTCAGGGCTTTCTGGAACAGATCAAATATGTCGACGGGGCCGCGGTCAAAAAGGGCGATCTGCTGTTCGTCATCCAGCAGAGCACCTATCAGGCGCAGCTCGATCAGGCCAAGGCCACGCTCGAAGCCAACAAGGCTTCGCAGGCCAACGCCCAGGTCGAATACAGCCGCCAGTCGACGCTGGGGCAGCAGCAGTTCGCCTCCCAGTCTCGCGTTGATGATGCCAAGACCAAGCTCGCCGAAACCAGCGCCGCCGTCCTCGGCGCGCAAGCCAACCTCGAGGTGGCAAACATCAACCTCGGCTACACCGAGGTGACGGCTCCGTTCGACGGAATTGCGTCGCGCCATCTGGTCAGCGTCGGTGCGCTGGTTGGCTATGCCGGTCCAACCGAGCTGGCGAGCGTCGTTCAGATCGACCCGATCTACGTCTATTTCGAGGTCAGCGAGACCGTCGTGCAGCGTGTCAAGGAGGCGCTCAGCCGGCTGGGCAAGACGATGCGGGACGTGCACGACGTCCCGGTCGAGATCGGCCTGCAGATCGAGGAAGGGTATCCGCACAAGGGCGTCATTGACTACATCGCGCCTCAGATCGATGCCTCAACCGGGACCCTGCAGGTGCGCGGGATCTTCGAGAATAAAGACGCCGCGCTCCTCCCCGGCATGTTCGCGCGCGTTCGCGTTCCGATCCGGCGTCCGGCCCCGGCGCTGCTCGTTCCCGACACGGCGATCGGTACGAGCCAGCTCGGGCGCTACGTTCTGGTCGTCAACAAAGACAACGTGGTCGAGCAACGCACGGTCACCATCGGCCAAGTCGACAAAGGGCTCCGCGTGATCGAGTTGGGACTCAAGCCCGACGATTTGGTCGTCATCGACGGCGTCCAGCGCGCGATCCCCGGCAACAAGGTCGATCCCGACAAGCAGAAAATGACAGTGCCCGCCGCGGGCGGATAGTTCCGCCGGGGCATGATCTCCACCAGTAAGGCCTTTGCGTCGCGAAACGAACCTACGGCAACCTCATGTTCTCGCGTTTCTTCATCGAGCGGCCGGTTCTTTCCAACGTGCTGGCGATGGTATTCGTCCTCATCGGCCTCGTCTCGCTCGCCCGGTTGCCGATCTCGCAATATCCCAATGTGGTCCCGCCGACGATCTCGGTGACGACGCGCTATCCGGGCGCGAGCGCGAAGACCGTCATGGACACGGTCGCGCTCCCGATCGAGCAGCAGGTCAACGGCGTGGCGGGCATGCTGTACATGCAGTCCACCAGCGCCAGCGACGGCAGCTACCAGCTGATCGTGACCTTTGCGATCGGAACCGATCCCAACATGGCACAGGTTCTGGTGCAGAACCGCGTTGCCTGGGCGCTCGCGCAACTGCCGCAAGCGGTCGGCGCCCAGGGCGTCATCACCCAGATGAAGGCCACCTCGGTGCTGGAGTTCGTGACCCTGACGTCGCCGGACAAGCGTTACGACAGCCTGTTTCTGACCAACTACGGCGTCATCAATATTGAGAACGAGCTTGCCCGCCTGCCCGGCATCGGCAACGTCACGATCTTCGGCGCCGGCGCTTACGCGATGCGCGTGTGGATGGACCCCAATCAGCTGCAGTCGCGCGAACTCACCCCGACCGACGTCATCAACGCCATCAAGAATCAAAGCCAGGAAGTCTCCGCCGGCATGATCGGCATGCCCCCGCAGGCGACCGGCCAGAACTTCCAATATACGGTCGACGTCACCGGCCGCTTCAACGACCCGGACGACTTCGAAAACATTGTGGTGAAGATCGACAGCCAGACCGGCGCGCTCACCCGTATCAAGGATGTCGGCCGCGTCGAGATCGGCGCCCAGACTTACAGCCAGGCGTTCAACCTCAACAATGCACCCTCCGCCGGCATCGGAATCTTTCTGTTGCCGAACGCCAATGCCATTACGGTCGCCGGCGAGGTCCGCGCCAAGATGGAAGAGCTCAAGAAGGCGTTCCCGCCCGGGCTTACCTACGTCGTTCCGTACGACACCACGATCTTCGTCCAGGCTTCGATCAAGGAGGTGTGGATTACGCTGTTCGAGGCCGGCATTCTGGTTCTGATTGTTATCATGGTGTTTCTGCAGGACTGGAAGGCGATGCTGGTGCCCGCGACCACCGTTCCGGTCACCATCATCGGCGCGTTTGCCGCCATGGCGGCGCTCGGCTTCACGGTCAACCTCTCCACCCTGTTCGCCATTGTGCTCGCGATCGGCATCGTGGTCGACGATGCGATCGTGATCGTGGAAGGCGTTGCTCGTCACATGGAAGACGGCCTGTCCGGCCGCGAAGCGGCCGTCAAGGCGATGAGCGAGCTGTTCGGCCCCGTCATCGGCATTACCTTGGTGCTGATGTCGGTGTTCCTGCCTGCCGCCTTCATGCCAGGCCTCACCGGGCAGATGTATCAGCAGTTTGCCCTGGTCATCGCGGCAACCGCGCTGATCAGCGCCATCAATGCCGCGACCCTGAAGCCGACGCAATGCGCGCTATGGCTGCGCCCCCCGGTGCCGCCCGATCAGCGCAACTTTTTCTTTCGCGGCTTCAACAAGGTCTATGACAGCGCCGAACATTGGTACGCGGCTCTCATTCGCCGCATGGTGAGCGTGAGCCCGCTCATGGTGATGGTGGCCTTGGCGCTCATCGGCGTGGCGTTCTGGGGGATGACGCGGGTACCGACCGCGTTTATTCCCAACGAAGACCAGGGTTACCTGATGGTCAATGTGCAGATGCCCGATGGCGCATCGCTCGAACGGACCAATCGGGCCCTGGCGCAGGTTTCCGACATCGCCAAGGCAACGCCCGGCGTCGTGAACGTGATCACGATCAGCGGCATCTCCGTGCTCGACAATAACGCGACGCTGCCCAGCGCCGGCGTTGCCTACGTGATGCTGGACGACTGGTCGGTGCGAGAGAAAGCCAAGGGCCAGGATCTGATCTCGCTGTTCAAGACCTTGACTGCCAAGTTCGACGCGCAGTTGCTGGAGGCGGCGACCACCGTGATCCCGCCGCCGCCGATCCAGGGCATCGGGAACGCAGGCGGCTTCACCTTGATCGTCCAGGTCAAGGACGGCAGCGTTGATTTCAACAAGCTGCAGAACGTCACCAACACCGTCATCGCCGACGCGGCGGCGCAGTCGATGGTGCAGCGGATCTTCACGTCATTCCGCGCGACGGCGCCGCAGATCTATCTCAACGTCGATCGCTACAAGGCCGAGAAGCTCGGTGTTACGGTCGGGCAGGTGTTCAGCGCGCTGGAGGACTACCTCGGGTCGAGCTACGTGGCGCAGTTCAACAAGTTCGGCCAGGTGTTTCAGGTCTATGTGCAGGCCGAGTCCCGCTTCCGGGCACGGCCCAACGACCTGCTTGACTTCAAGATCAGAACGCCGGCGGGCCAGATGGTGCCGTTGGGCACGCTGGTCGAGATGAGCAATACGCAGGGTCCCGCGCTCATCGGCCTCTACAACCTCTATCCGGCCGCTACGATCTCCGGCCAGCAGGCGCAGGCCTACAGCTCCGGCCAGGTCATGGATCTCATGGAGCAGATTACCAATCATACCCTGCCGCCCGGCATGGGGTACGAGTGGACTGCAATGTCCTATCAGGAGAAAATTGTCGGCAACCAGATCTATTACGTGTTCGCACTCGCGGTTTTGTTGGTGTATTTCGTGCTCGCCGGCCAATACGAAAGCTGGTTCCAGCCGATCTCGGTGATCCTCGCGGTCCCGCTTGCGCTGCTCGGCACCGTCGGCGCGCTGATCTTGCTCGGGATCGCCAACAACCTTTACACGCAGATCGGCCTCATTCTGCTGATCGCGCTGGCGAGCAAGAACGCAATTCTGATCGTCGAATATGCGCGCGAAAAACGGGCCGAAGGCATGGAGATCGTCGAGGCGGCGGTCGAGGCGGCGCGCCTGCGGTTTCGTCCGATCCTGATGACGTCGTTCGCGTTTATTCTCGGCGTGGTTCCGCTCGTGATCGCGACCGGCGCCGGTGCCAACGCACGCCGTTCGATAGGTATCGCGGTGTTCAGCGGCATGCTCGCGTCAACGTGCCTTGCGGTGCTGTTCGTGCCGTCGTTTTATGTGGTGGTGCGCCGGTTCGAGGAATGGCGGATGGCGCGCAGTGCGGCGAAGACGCCCAGGAAGCCCGAGGCGACGGCCGCGCCCGCATAAACCCCAGTGTCGCACGAGCGACGGAGTTGCCCATGAACGAGCAACCGCGGATGATGAAGTCCCACAAAGGACTGGACCGCCCGCCGTTCGAATGCATCGCGCTTGTGCTGCAGGGCGGCGGCGCGCTTGGCGCTTACCAGGGCGGCGTCTATCAGGCGCTGTCGGAAGCCAAGCTAGAGCCAGACTGGATCGCCGGTATCTCGATCGGCGCGATCAATGCGGCGTTGATCGCCGGCAACCCGCCCGAAAAGCGGGTCGAGAAGCTGCGGGCGTTTTGGGAGGGGATCACCGCGCCGACAGGGATCGGCGTGCTTGATCTCATGCAACAATATTGGCGCGGCGATCAGGCGCGGAGCTTTTTCAATCAACTCAAGGCCAGTGGTGCGCTGATCCAGGGCGCGCCCGGATTCTTCACCACGCGCGTTCCGCCGCCGTTCCTCTTTCCGGCCGGAACGATCGAGGCGACCAGCTACTACGACACGAGCCAGCTGCGCGGCACGCTCGAAAGTCTGATCGATTTCGATTACCTCAACGCCGGCAAGATGCGGTTCAGCGTCGGCGCCGTGAACGTGCGCAGCGGCAATTTCGTCTACTTCGATTCCACCACCCGTACCATCAAGGTCGAGCACATCATGGCCAGCGGCGCACTGCCGCCGGGCTTTCCGGCGGTCGAGGTGGACGGCGAGCTTTATTGGGACGGCGGCCTGATCTCCAATACGCCGTTGCAGTGGGTCACGAGCGGCGGCGAGACCGCCGAGCGCCACGACACGCTCGCGTTTCAGGTCGATCTGTGGAGTTCGCGTGGCGACGCGCCCACCGACTTGGCCGAAGTTATCATGCGGGAGAAGGAGATCCAGTATTCAAGCCGCACTCGCTCCAACACCGACAATTTCAAGCGGCTGCAGACGGTCCGCCGGACGCTCGCGGAAGCGCTCGACAAAGTGCCGCCCGAATGGCTCGACAACGATGCCGGCAGGCTCCTGCGTTCATTCGGCGATCGCAAGGTCTACAGCGTCGTGCATCTGATCTACCGCTCCAAGAACTATGAAAAGCAATCCAAGGACTACGAGTTTTCCGCTGCCAGCATGCAGCGACCACTGGCAGGCCGGCTACAACGACACAGTGCGCTCGCTGCGCCACCCGGAAGCGCTGCAGCGCCCGACGGATCTCAGCGGTGTTGCAACCTTCGACCTCGGCGTCGGTGCGCGTGATTGACGCGTGACCACAGGCCGCAAGTCATAATTTCGACGGGCCGCGCACTTAAGTTTGATCGCTTCAACGCCATGACCGGGCAGTGCTCCATGATGCAAGTGTTTCGTATCCTCACATTCGCCGCGCTGTGCTGCGCACTCGCGGTTCCGGCCGGCGCCCAGTCGTCGGCCTCCGACATCTACGTTCGCCTCGATCAGCTCGAAGGTCAGATACGCGCGCTGACCGGCCAGATCGAGCAGCTGCAGTTTCGCAATCAGCAACTCGAAAATCAGCTGCGGCGCTTGCAGGACGAGGGCGGGGCACGTCAACAGGCGATGGCGCCGCCGCCGCGGTCGGCCGGTGCGCTTCCGCCTCCGAGCGGGCCCGGAGGAGGTGGGCGCGGTGATGCGTTCGATCCGAACCAGAATCCGGGCGCGCCGGGAGCGCCGCGCGCGCTCGGCGACACCGGCTATTCGGCGCGAGCCATGGGTTCGCTGTCGCCGCCCGGCGCTCCGTCAACCCGCCCTCCATCGTGGCGAACGAAGACGTCGGCGTGCCCGGCGGCCGGCAACCGGGGGCGCCACTCGATCTCTCGACCATGTCCGGTGCGGCCGCGCGCGACCCGACGCTGGCGCCGACCGGGCCGGCGATGAGTGGGCTCCCGCCGCCGCCGACGCGCAATCCCAACGCAGCGGGAACCCAGCCCCCGACGCAGACGCCGCGCGACACCTACGATCTCGGCTACGGCTACCTGCTGCGCAAGGACTACGCGCTTGCCGAGGACACGCTGCGTGACTTCCTCAAGCGCTACCCGAGCGATCGGATGGCGGCGGACGCACAATTTTGGCTTGGCGAGAGCATGTTCCAGCGCCAGAATTACCGCGACGCCGCGACCGCGTTCCTCGACATGTCGAAAAAATACGAAAAGCACCCGAAGGCTCCCGATGCGTTGCTGCGCCTCGGCCAGTCGCTCGCGGCCCTGCATGAGCGCGAACTCGCCTGCGCGACGCTGGGCGAAGTCGTCAACAAGTATCCGCGCGCGTCGAACAGTGTGAAGCAGGCCACCGAGCGAGAACAAAAGCGTGCCGGCTGCTGAATACCCGCTATCCGACGCGGAAGCCGACGTTCTTTTTGCCGATCTCGCCGACGCGCGGGCACTGCTGCTCGCAGTCTCCGGCGGTCCCGATTCGACCGCACTGCTGGCGCTCGCCGCGCGCTGGCGCAAACGTCTGCGGCGCGGCCCTGGGCTGGTCGCGGTCACCATTGATCATGGGCTGCGCCCGGAGGCACGACGCGAAGCCGCCGCGGTCAAACGGCTGGCGCAAAGTCTCGGTGTGCCGCACCGAACGCTGCGCTGGGTGCATTCCGGGCCGCGCACCGGCATCCAGGAAAAAGCCCGCGAGGCGCGCTACGATCTGTTGCGCCGGGAGGCGCGCCGCCACGGGGCGCGCCACGTGCTCACCGCCCACACGCTGGACGATCAGGCCGAGACCATCCTGTTTCGGATGGCGCGCGGCAGTGGGATCAGCGGGCTCGCCGGCATGGCGCGGGCGAGCGCGCAGATCGATGACATGATCCTGGTTCGGCCGTTCCTGCGTGTTCCCAAGGCGCGCTTGCTGGCAACGCTCGCGGCCAAGTCCCTGCCATTCGTTAATGACCCGTCGAACCGCGATCCGCGGTTCGCGCGCTCGCGCCTGCGTCCGCTGATCGAGCAGCTGGCAGCGGAGGGCCTCGACACGCAGCGGCTCTCGCTCCTTGCCTTGCGCATGCGCCGCGCCGACGCCGCCATCGAAGCGGTGGTCGACGCGGCCGCGCGCTTTGCGGCGCGCCCATCGGGACCCCGCGAAAGCATCCTGATCGACGCGCCGATGTTCAGCGCGTTGCCGGCCGAGGTCGCGCTGCGCCTTCTGGGTCGTGCCATTACGCGTGTCGGAGACGAGGGGCCAGTCGAACTGGGTAAACTTGAGGCATTCATGGCAGCGCTGGCGGCCAACCGCGAGGGGCGCTTTCGCCGCACGCTTGCCGGGGCCATGGTCACGCTGGCGCGCGAGCATCTCGTGGTCGAGCGTGCTCCGGCCCGTAAAAAGCGGTAACAAACCGCGAATCCGCCTCAAATGACCGGGAAGATGCCTGCCATGTGGTCCCGCTATTCACCAAAGGGGCGCAAATTCTTTAGGATTTTACCCTTTCGCTTGGCATACGGCGGCGTGGTACCTAAATAGACCAGACGACACGGCCGGTTGATCGCGTAATGCACGCAGCCCCGCCTATGAGCCGGGCGCCAGAGAGACACAGATGAACGCCAATCTGCGCAACTTCGCCTTGTGGGTGATCATCGTCCTGCTGCTGTTGGCGTTGTTTACCGTGTTCCAGAATCCGGGCCAGCGTTCGGTCTCCTCGGACATTTCGTTCTCGCAATTGCTCACCGAGGTCGATCAAGGCCGCGTACGTGATGTCGTGATTCAGGGCCCGGAAATTCACGGCACGTTCTCCGACGGGCGCTCCTTCAACACTTACGCGCCCAACGATCCGACTCTGGTTCAGCGCCTCTACGGCAAGGGCGTGGCCATCACGGCGCGCCCGCAGCAGGATAACGTGCCCTGGTTCGTGCAGCTCCTGGTGTCGTGGCTGCCGTTCATCGCGCTCATCGGCGTGTGGATCTTTCTGTCGCGTCAGATGCAGGGCGCAGGCGGCAAGGCGCTCGGCTTCGGCAAGAGCCGCGCCAAGCTCCTGACCGAGGCGCACGGCCGTGTCACCTTCGAGGATGTGGCCGGCGTCGATGAGGCGAAGCTCGACCTGCAGGAGATCGTCGAGTTCCTGCGCGATCCGGGCAAGTTCCAGCGGCTGGGCGGCCGCATTCCGCGCGGCGTGCTGCTGGTTGGCCCGCCCGGCACCGGCAAGACGTTGCTCGCGCGCGCGATCGCCGGCGAAGCCAACGTGCCGTTCTTCACCATTTCGGGCTCCGACTTTGTCGAGATGTTCGTCGGCGTTGGCGCGAGCCGCGTGCGCGACATGTTCGAACAGGCCAAAAAGAACGCGCCTTGCATCATCTTCATCGACGAGATCGACGCGGTCGGCCGGCATCGCGGTGCCGGACTCGGCGGCGGCAACGACGAGCGCGAGCAGACGCTGAACCAGTTGCTGGTCGAGATGGACGGCTTCGAGGCCAACGAGGGCATCATTCTGATCGCCGCCACCAACCGGCCGGACGTGCTCGATCCGGCGCTGCTGCGCCCGGGCCGGTTCGACCGCCAGGTGGTCGTGCCCAACCCCGACGTGGTCGGCCGCGAGCAGATCCTGAAGGTGCACGTGCGCAAGGTCCCGCTCGCGCCCGATGTGAACCTCAAGACCACCGCGCGCGGAACGCCCGGCTTCTCCGGCGCCGATCTCGCCAACCTCGTCAACGAAGCGGCCCTGATGGCGGCGCGGCGCAACAAGCGCATGGTCACGCAGCAGGAATTCGAGGACGCCAAGGACAAGGTCATGATGGGCGCCGAGCGCAAGTCGCTGGTCATGACCGAGGAAGAAAAACTCCTCACCGCCTATCACGAGGGCGGCCACGCGATCGTGGCGCTCAACGTGAAGGCGACAGATCCGGTGCACAAGGCGACGATCATCCCGCGCGGCCGCGCGCTCGGCATGGTCATGCAGTTGCCGGAGCGCGACAAGCTCTCGATGAGCCGCGAGCAGATGACCTCGCGACTCGCCATCATGATGGGCGGCCGTGTCGCTGAGGAGCTCGTGTTCGGCGAGGACAAGGTCACGTCCGGCGCCGCCTCCGACATCGAGCAGGCAACCAAGCTCGCCCGCCTGATGGTCACGCGCTGGGGGCTGTCGTCCGAGCTCGGCACCGTGGCCTACGGTGAAAATCAGGAAGAAGTGTTTCTCGGCTACTCGGTGGCGCGCCAACAGAACATTTCGGAGGCGACCTCGCAGAAGATCGACGCCGAGATCAGGAAGCTGGTCGAGGGCGGCTACGCCGAGGCCCAGCAGATCCTGAATGAGAAGCGCCCCGATCTCGAAACGCTGGCCAAGGGACTGCTCGAGTTCGAAACCTTGACCGGCGACGAGATCAAGGACCTGCTCGCCGGTCGCCGGCCCTCGCGCGAGTCGGTGATTGAGCCGACGACGCCGCGCGGCTCGGCCGTGCCGCCCGCCGGGCGCCCGCGCCCGCGGCCTGGACCGGGTGGGCTCGAGCCGCAGCCGCAGGCGTAAATTCCTCGCAATGCAATGAGTTCATCATGGCCGGGCTTGTCCCGGCCATTTACGTCTTTGTTTGCTGATGCGCTGGCTGTCATTGCGTGGATGCGCGGGACAAGCCCGCGCATGACGCCCCAGGGGGGATCTGTCGGAGAACTATCATGCTCATTCTGTCAATCATTCTCGAAGGCGCGGTGGCCGCCCTGGCGTTCACGGCTGCGCGCAAGCGCAAGCCCTATCTCTACGGTTTCGCGTTCACGTTCGGTGTCTATGTGCTCTACGACATCGCGCGCGTGGTGGATCTGAATGTGGAGCAAGGCATTCTTTCGGTGCTGTTCCTGCTCGCATCGCTCAGCGCGTTGATTGCGGCCTGGGGTCTCTACCAGGAAGAGCGGAGCTAATCGCCCGCTCGGGCGATCATCGCGCGTTTAACGCTGCCCTTGTGCGCGCAAGTGTCTGCTCCAGCGTGCCCGACGCATCGATCTCGATCCAATCCATGGCGCCGAGTGCGTAGCGTTCCTGCGCTTGCGCCACCGCTGCGTCGGCGTCCGACGCATCGTGAACGCGGTTGCCTACGCGCGCGACGCGTGTCGCGAGATCGGCGGTCAGAAACAGTCCGCGAAAGTCGAACGTGTTGGTCCGCGCCAGTTCGGCAATCGTCGTGCGCTCGTGCTCGCGTGCGAACACGGCGTCGATGATCGCCGAATGACCGGCGGCCAACACCCGGCGCGCCTTGTCGGCGAGCGTGGCATAGACTTTTTCTCCGACGTCCGCCGCATAGCCCTGCGGCGGCAGCTTCTCATTCTCCGCCACACCGAACATCGCCTTGCGCTCGACGTCGGAGCGCAGCAGCACCGCGCCCGGCGATGGTGCGAGATCGGGTGCGAGCGCGCGCGCCAGTACCGACTTCCCGGTGCCGGAAAGGCCGCCGATCGCCACCAGGCGAGGCGGCGGAGGCGCGATCAGATCGCATGCCAGCGCGAAATAGGCCTTGGCCCGCGCTGCGATCGCTTGGCGCCGATCGGACGCGCTGTTGGCGAGTCTTGCCGCCGTGACCTTGGCGCGGATCGCGGCCCGCAGCGACATGAACAGCGGCAACGCCGCCAGAGCATCGAGATCGGTGGGATGGCGCGTTGCGCCAAGATAAACGTTGAGCACGCAGTTGGCGGCCTGCGGAAGCTTGCGCTCGACAAGATCCATCAACAGGAAGGCGAGGTCGTAGAGCACATCGCCGGAGGCCACGACCGGATCGAACTCGAGCGCGTCGAACGGGATCGGGCGGCCCTCGATCAACGCGATGTTGCCGAGGTGCAGATCACCGTGGCCGCGGCGAATGAGGCCCTCGGCCCCGCGCGCGAGCAGCAGGGGGCGCACGCGCGCAAGCGCGGCGCGGCTTGCGGTGGTGTGCGACGCGATAGCGTGTGGCTCAAATAGATCGGCGCGCTCGCGCATCGCGGTATCGTTCTGCTCGATATAGTCGCCGAGCGCCGCGATCCAGCGTGACGCATCGACAACCGGCGCGCGCGCGTGCGCGGAGGCAACGGCGCGCGCCAGCGCTTCGATCAGAGGAGCATCGATGCGGCCCGCATCGGCCAGCCGATCGAGCGTCTCCTCTTCGTCGAAGCGGTGCATTTTGAGCGCCCACTCGACGACATCGCCGTCCCCGCCGAGCGCAAGCGCGCCGTTGCGGCGCACGATCGGGATCACCTCGCAATAGAGTTCGGGCGCGAACGGGCTGTTGGCCGCAATCTCGGCTTCGAGCGCGGCCTTGCGCTTGTCGAGCGTCGAGAAATCGAGGAACGGGAATTTGACCGCGCGCTTGACCTTGTAGGCGGCGTCTCCGGCCAGGAACACCGCGGCCGCATGGGTATCGATGCGCTTGACGGCGGCTCCGCCGTGGGTTGCCGGCTCGGCGAGCAATCGAAAGACCTCGTCCTGGGTGTCGTCACTCATACGCGGTCTCTTCCTCAAGCCTAATCCTGGGGAGCGTGGCCGCAGGCCACGCGTCTCGAAGGATGGCCGCAAGCTCCGAGTCTGGTTCCATCCTTCGAGACGCCCTCGCTGCGCTCGGGCTCTTCAGGATGAGGCCCAAGGATTCATGCGCGTCAGTCTGTTATATAGACCCAGCAATCGCAGCAAGGCGGGGGATCCCAGTGCGCGCCAATGACAACATGCGAACCGCCGCAAAGGTTCTGGTCGATCAGCTGCGCATTCACGGCGTGACGCACGTGTTCTGCGTGCCGGGCGAAAGCTATCTCGCCGTGCTCGACGCGTTTCACGACTGCGATCTCGCGCTCACGGTCTGCCGGCAAGAGGGCGGCGCCGCCATGATGGCGGAGGCCGCCGGAAAGGCGACCGGCAGACCGGGGATCTGTTTCGTCACCCGTGGGCCGGGCGCGACCAACGCCTCGCCCGGCCTTCACATCGCGCGCCAGGACTCGACCCCGATGATTCTGTTCGTCGGCCAGGTTCCGCGCGACGTGCGCGAGCGCGAAGCCCTGCAAGAGCTCGACTATCGGGCGACCTTCGGTTCGATCGCCAAGTGGGTGACCGAGATCGATGACCCGTCACGCATTCCGGAGATGGTGTCGCGCGCTTTCTACACCGCGAGCAGCGGGCGGCCCGGGCCGGTGGTGATCGCGCTCCCCGAGGACATGCAGCGCGAGCGCATCGCGGTCGCCGACGCGCCGCCGTTCGAGCCGCTCGAGACCTGGCCGGGCGCAACCGACATGGTGAAGCTGCAGAAGCTCCTCTGGGACGCGCAGCGCCCGGTCGTGATCGTCGGGGGTAGCCGCTGGTCGGAACAGGCGTGCGCCGCGCTTGCGCGATTTGCTGAGCGCTTCGCACTTCCGGTCGCGACCACGTTCCGGCGCGCGCATCTCTTCGATGCGCTGCATCCGTGCTACGCCGGCGACCTCGGGCTCGGCGTCAACCCGAAACTCTTGGCGCGCATCAAGTCCGCCGACGTGGTGCTGGCGATCGGCACGCGCCTGGGTGAGGTGCCGTCGCAAGGGTATTCGTTGTTTGAAATTCCGGGACCGCGGCAGACGCTGGTGCACGTTCATCCCGGCGCCGAGGAACTTGGCCGCGTCTTCCGCCCGCAGCTTGCGATCAACGCCGCTCCGACCGGGTTCGCGGCGGCGCTCGAAGGACTGCAGCCGCCGGCGGAAATCCGCTGGAGCGCCGAGACCAAGACGGCGCACGCCGATTACCTGGCCTGGACCGACAGCGCGACCGCCGTGCCCGGCGACGTCAACCCCGGCGAGATCATGGTGTGGCTGCGCGACAATCTTCCCCCCGACGCGATCCTCTGCAACGGCGCCGGCAACTTCAACACCTGGCTGCATCGCTTCTACCGCGTGCGCAAGTTCGCAAGCCAGCTCGGGCCCGCCTCCGGCTCGATGGGATACGGCGTGCCGGCCGCGATCGGCATGAAGCGGCTCTACCCCGACCGCACCGTGCTGGCGATCTCCGGCGACGGCGACTTCCTGATGAACGGTCAGGAATTCGCGACCGCGGTGCAGTTCGATCTGCCGGTCACCGTGCTGATCTTCGACAATTCGCTCTACGGCACGATCCGCATGCACCAGGAGCGCGAATATCCCGGCCGCGTGTCGGCAACCGTGCTCAAGAACCCCGACTTCGCCGCCTATGCGCGCGCCTTCGGCGGCTTCGGCGCGAGCGTGGAGAAGACCGCCGAGTTCGCGGGAGCGTTCAACGCCGCGCTCGCCTCGGGTAAGCCCGCGATCCTGCACATCAAGATCGATCCCGAGGCGATTTCGCCCGCGACCACGCTTACCAAACTGCGCGAACAGGCGCTGGCGGAGCGGAAGGAGTGAGTCTCACAGCCTGCGGGGATGCGGTGCCTGCGGGTCCGGCTCGTAACCGGGCTCCCGGGAGGCTCAGCGGATCAGCCGGAACGACAATAGGATTGTCCCGCGTGGGCTAGCAGAGGGTCGGTGGTGGATGCCCGCTGCTGTGATGTCCGCGAAAGCTCCCCAAGAGCTCAAAAGCCCCGCGGAGCGCGCCGAGTGGCGAGCCCGTGTCCCTCATCAGGATACGGGTTCAGCGCTCAAGGCGCGGACAAAGATTGACTTACTCGCCTTCTCGGCGCTCCGCCCCCTTTGGGGAAACGGAAAAAAGAGAGAAAGGGCGGCCCGGCGTCCAATGTTACCGGGATGCGGAGCGTTGGCTCTCGCGGGCTGTTTGACATCGTGAATCCGAATCAAGCACGCAGCGTCACGCAATCTGATGCGTCGCGCGCGCATAGTTACTATCATCGATGTTCATCGCCTCGCTCGCGGGCGCGCCATGGCCTACCGCCGCACCGAACGGGTTCTGCACCGGCTGGCAGTCCGCCATGCCGCGATCATTGCGGCGGCGGGCGAGCTTGCGGCCGAGTCCGGTATGGACGCCGTGCAGATCGTGCCGGTCGCAGCGCGGGCCGGCATCGCGGCCGGCACGGTCTACCGCTATTTTCCGTCAAAGACCGAATTGGTGGCCGCGCTGGTCGCGGGCGTGGCCGAGCGCGAAGTTGCGGCGATCCGGCAGGCCGCCGTGACGGCGCCCGGGCCCTTATCCGCGCTCGCCGCCGCGATCATTGTGTTTGCGGCGCGCGCCGTTCGGGCGCGCCGTCTCGCCCTCGCCGTGCTCGCCGAGCCGGCCGAAGCCCATGGCGATCCGCCCGGCCTGCATTACCGGCACGCGCTGGTGGCCGAATTCGAGCCGCGCATCCGCGCTGCGATCGCGGGCGGACATCTGCCCGACCAGGACCCGACACGCGCTGCCGCAGCCGTGGTTGGCCTGTTGATCGAAGGCCTGCTCGGTCCGTTGGCGCCCCGGGCGGCGCACGAGGCGGAGCGCGATGCCGTGCGGGAAATCGCCCTGCTTGCGCTACGGGCGCTCGGTGTAGGCGACGCGCGCGGACGTGGCCTTGTTGTCCAGACCGCCTGGCCGCCCGCCGAATGAACTATTGCAACGTGGCTGCCGCCAGCCAGTCCGATACGGCGGCCAGTGCCGCTCCGCGTCCCGCGCTCTTCGTCTCGGCGTCGAATACCGCAAGCTGCGCATCGGCCGAGGTGCCGCCGTTCGCGATGGCCCGGCAACGCAACACCTCCGGGACGCAGCCGAGCGCCTCGGCGTCCGGCAGGACATCGTCCAGGAGATCGTCGACCATGTCGGGCACGCGCACCGCGCACCCGCTGCGCTCGTCGACGAACGTGCCGTGGATGCCGTAGCGCTGCGCGCGCCACTTGTTCTCGACGATGATCGCGCGTTCGACCGCCGTGAGATCGGCGTTGCGGAGCGGATCGCGCACCAGCATACGGGCGAGCGACCGGTAGAGCGCGGCGATCGCAATCGAATCCTCGACGAACGTGCAGCTGTCGGGTGCGCGCAGTTCGAGCGTCGGATGGTGCAGCGATGGTCGGATTGCCCACCAGACGTAGCTCGCGTCGTCGATGACGCCACCACGAGTCAGGGCCTCGACATAGGCGTCGAACTCCTCGCGCGAGCGCAGGAGTTCCGGGATGCCGGTGCGCGGCAGTTCATCATAGGCGGCAAGCCGATACCCCATCAGGCCAGTGGGCTGCGATTGCCAGAACGGCGAGGACGTCGACAGCGCAATGAACAGGGGCAGGTAGGGCAGCATCCGGCTCATCACCTCGACCCGGTCCTCGCCATTGGGCAGCTCGACGTGCACGTGCAGGCCGCACAGCATGTCGCGTTTCCCGACCGCGCCGAGGTCGTGCATGATTTTCTCGTAGCGCTTGCCTGCCGACGGCTTCGCCTGCCACCAGTCGGCGGTTGGATAGGTGCCAGACGCAACGATCGCCAAGCTGTGGTCCGCGGCGACCCGCGCCAGCGCTTGGCGCAGATATTTCAGCTCCGCGCGCGCGGTCGCCATGTCGACGTGCGGCAGGGTCGCCACCTCGATCTGCGACTGCAGCATTTCGACCGCCACCTGATCGCCGAGAGCACGCTTGGCGTCGGTGAGAAACTGCGCGGGACGCGTCAGCACGATCGCCTTGGTCGCGGCGTCGACGACGAAATATTCCTCCTCGATGCCGAACGAAAAACTGTCGGATGCGCGCAACCGCACACTGCGCGCGGCCGCATCCTCGGCCCGATCGCGAATAGCCGTGAGAACGTCGCTCAAAGAACGGGTTTCGATCGCCCCGCCGAATGCCAGGCGCGGAATCTCGTTCGCGCTGGCTGGAGCTCGCGTCGTGCCCGCCTGCTGATGATCGCTTTCGCGCTCGCTCATGCCGCGCCTCCGAGTGCGATGAATAATTCGACGCTCGGAAAAGAGTTCCCACGCTTCGCGCGAAGAAGATCGTCGCGCGCGCGTTGCGCGCGCCTATTTTGCGGCGGGCAGAATACCCCCATACGGCCGGACTGAATTCCTGCGACAGTTTTTTGACATTAATTCCTGCGGCTATTTCGTGATGTGCCGGGCGTCGCGGCGCGTTGAACGGGTTGAGAAATTCGGCGACGCCTCGACATCATTGACGCGCACCCAAGCGTGCCACTGGGTCATCGTCACGCTCCTTGGTGCGGCGGATTCCGGTATAGTCGGCCAGCGCGTGGCGGAGAGGTCACATGTCGCTAAAAATGCCGGAGCTCGATGCACAGGTGCTCGCCCGCCGCGAGGAGGTCGTTGCTGCGCTGCGGGCGATCGTGCCGGGCGAGGGCGTCATCGCGTCCGAGCGCGCCATGAGGCCTTACGAGTCCGACGGGCTTACCGCCTATCGCCAGCTTCCCATGGTGGTGGTTCTGCCGGAAACGACCGAGCAAGTCGCGCGGATACTGCGCTACTGCCACGAGCAGGGCATCAAAGTGGTGCCGCGCGGTGCCGGCACCTCACTCTCCGGCGGCGCGTTGCCGCTCGGCGACGGCGTCCTGCTCGGCATGGCGAAATTCAATCGCATCCGCGAGATCGACTTCGAGAACCGGATCGCGGTGGTCGAGCCGGGCGTCACCAACCTCGCGGTCACCCACGCAGTCGAGCAAGCAGGCTTCTACTACGCGCCCGATCCCTCATCGCAGATCGCCTGCACCATCGGCGGCAACGTCGCGGAAAACTCCGGCGGCGTCCATTGCCTCAAGTACGGCATGACCACCAACAACGTGCTCGGCTGCGAAATGGTGCTGATGACCGGCGAGGTGATCCGGCTTGGCGGCAAGCATCTCGACGCCGGCGGCTACGATCTCCTCGGCATCGTCACCGGTTCGGAGGGTCTCCTCGGCGTTGTCACCGAGGTCACCGTGCGGATCTTGCGCAAGCCCGAGACGGCGCGCGCGTTGCTGGTCGGTTTTGCTTCCTCGGAGGACGCCGGCGCCTGCGTGGGACGCATCATCGGCGCCGGTATCATCCCGGGCGGAATGGAAATGATGGACCGGCCGGCAATCCACGCGGCCGAGGAATTCGTTCATGCCGGCTATCCGCTCGACGTCGAGGCGCTGCTGATCGTCGAGCTCGATGGTCCGCACGCCGAAGTCGACGACCTGATCGCGCGGGTCGAGCGGATCGCCCGTGAGTGCCGGGCGACCGTGGTCAAGGCGTCGACCTCGGAGGAAGAGCGGCTATTGTTCTGGGCCGGCCGCAAGGCGGCGTTTCCGGCGGTCGGGCGCATTTCGCCCGACTACTACTGCATGGACGGCACCATCCCGCGCGCACGGTTGCCGCAGGTGCTCGCCCGCATGCGCGAGCTCTCCGAGACGTATCGGCTTGCCGTCGCCAACGTGTTTCACGCTGGCGACGGCAACCTGCATCCGCTGATTCTCTACGACGCCAACCAGCCGGGCGAACTTGAACGCGCGGAGGCATTCGGGGCCGAGATCCTCAAGCTGTGTGTCGAGGTCGGCGGGGTGTTGACGGGCGAGCACGGGGTCGGGGTCGAGAAGCGCGACCTGATGCCGTCGATGTTCTCGGAAGCCGATCTCAACCAGCAGCAGCGACTCAAGTGCGCGTTCGACCAACAAGGCCTGCTCAACCCCGGCAAGGTTTTTCCGACGCTGCACCGCTGTGCAGAACTTGGCCGCGTGCATGTGCATGGCGGGCATGCGCGCTTTAGCGATCTGCCGCGGTTTTAGCGAAAAATCACGATTTTGCCGCGATTTCGCGAGCGTGCGCAAACGCTCGCGCCGGACCGCTGCGCCGAACCTTACCAAATTGCAATGATTCGGCTGTCGGTGACGGATGTAGCGTTTGGCGGGGGCGAACCTCAGCAATGGAGTTCGCGCATGACGACCAAGCTTTTGACGACGGTTGCAGCCGCCGTCATCGTAACCGCCGGCGGCGTTGCGCTGGCACAGGAGGACCACAACAATCCGGCACCGAGCTATGGCGCCATGGCGCCTGTCGCAAACAAGAACGTGAAGCACATTCAGGACGGCACTAACGGGGCGCCGCGATATGCACCCGTGGCCGCCGTCGCGAACAAGAACGTGCAGCACATCCAGGACGGCAACAACGCCGCGCCGCGCTACAGCGCCACGACGACGTCGACCAGTACATCGAAAGCAACCGGCACGACCGCGACCCACGCGACCGTCAAACGTCGCGCTAACCACGGCTAAGGCGCAATTCCGGCGGGCCGCTCGGCTCGCACGGATCTCGCATTTGATCCGCAGCTGCATGGTGCAATGACGGCGACGTATTGCACCATGCAGTGAGCCTGGGTTTTTGGGCCGCAACGCTGATCCCTCGGTAGATCGCGCCCCTGCAACCCGATAGTCTGTCCGCTCGGATGGGCTTCGCGGGGAAGGACATGCGTGTGTCGGCCTTTTGGCGCCTGGCAGCGGCTGGCGTTGCGGCGGCAGCCCTCTCCGGTTGCGGCCGTCAGGACCAGCAGGCGGAAGCTCCACCTCCGCCGCCTGCAGTTTCGGTGATGGCGGTCGCCCAGGAAGACATCAAGCCCACCGTCACATTCACCGGCCGCGTTCAGGCACGCGACAAGGTCGAGCTGCGCGCGCGCGTCGAGGGCTTCCTGCAAAAACGGCTGTTCGAGGAGGGCCAGGACGTCAAGGAAGGCGATCTTCTGTTCGTCATCGAACCGGACTCCTACAAGGCCTCCGTCGACGAGATCAAAGCCAGCATTCAAAAGGCGGAAGCCGCCCTGACCCTGGCCAGTATCGAGGTCGATCGCGCCTCGCAATTGGTCCAACGCCAGACGGGGACCCAGCAGCGGCTCGACGAGGCCAACGCCAAACAGGCCGATGCGCGCGGCGAGCTCGCGCGTCAGCAGGCGGCGCTCGAAAAAGCCGAGCTGCAGCTGAGCTATACCGAAATCCGTGCACCGATCGCCGGGCGGATCGGGCGCGCAACCGTGTCGGTCGGCAACTTCGTTGGACCATCGACCGGCCCGCTCGCGACGATCGTGCGGCAGGATCCGATCTACGTCAGCTTCCCGGTGACCCAACGCGAGATGCTCGAAGTCCGCAAGGACGAGAAGGCGGGGGAGGAGCCCACGATTTATCTCCGCCTGGCCGACGGCACGCGTTACGCGCAAGCCGGGAAGGTCAACTTTGTCGACGTGACGGTGAATCCCGGAACCGACACCGTGCTGGTGCGCGCGCAATTCCCCAACCCGGACCGTATTCTGGTCGACGGGCAGCTGGTCACGGTGCTGGTCGAGGAAGGCTCTGCGCAGACGGCGTTGCTGATACCGCAGCGCGCGATCCAGATCGATCAGTCGGGCGCCTTTGTGCTGGTCGTCGACAGCGCAAACAAGGTCGAGGTGCGGCGGGTCGAGGTCGATCAAGGACCGGGCGCCCAGTTGATCGTGATCAAAGGTCTCAAAGCGGGCGAGAAGGTCATCACCGAGGGCGTGCAGAAAGTTCGTCCCGGGCAGGTCGTACAGGCGACCGAAGTCAAGTCGGGAGCATAAGTTATGCTCTCGAGCGTGTTCATCGATCGGCCGCGCCTTGCGGTCGTCATCTCGGTCGTCATCACGCTGGCCGGGCTGATCGCGCTCACCGCGATCCCGATCGCCCAGTTTCCAAATATCGTGCCGCCCCAGGTCGAAGTGTCGGCGACCTATCCGGGCGCGAGCGCAGAAATCGTCGAAGCCGTGGTGGCGCAGCCGATCGAAACCCGCGTGGTCGGCGTCTCCAAGATGCTCTACATGAAATCGACCAGCGGCAACGACGGCAGCTACAACCTCAGCGTCACCTTCGCGGTCGGCACCGATCCCGACATCGACAACGTGCTGGTGCAGAACCGGGTTCGGCTCGCCGAGGCGCAGCTTCCACCCGAAGTTCGCGCGCAGGGCGTCAAGGTTGAGAAGAAGTCATCGGCGATCCTGCAGGTCATTGCCCTGACGTCGCCGGACGGGCGCTACGATCAGCTTTTTCTGAGCAACTACGCGACCATCAACATCATCGATTCGCTCAAGCGCATCAGCGGCATCGGCGACGTGTCGCTGCTGACCCCGACCGACTACAGCATGCGGGTGTGGCTCAATAGCGATCGCATGACGAATTTCGCCCTGACGCCGAACGACGTCGTCACCGCCCTCAAGGCGCAGAACGTCCAGGCGGCTGCCGGTCGCATCGGCGCCTCGCCAACGCTGCCGGATCAACAATTTCAGCTCAGCATCCAGACCAAGGGGCGGCTGAGCACGATCCCGGAGTTCGAAAACATCGTGCTGCGCGCCAACCCGGACGGGTCGTTCGTGCGTATCAAGGACGTGGCGCGGGTCGAACTCGGCGCGAAAAGCTCCGAGCAGATCGGGCGTCAGGACGGCAAGCCGTCGGCGGTGATTGCGACCTATCAGTCGCCAGGTGGCAACGCGCTCGCCAGCGCCGGCGAGGTTCGCAAGACGCTCGAACGCATGAAAGCCTCGTTCCCGGAGGGCGTCGATTACAATATCACTTACGACACCACTGTGTTCGTGAACGAGAGCATCCACGAAGTGCTCAAAACGCTGTTCGAGGCGTTCGTGCTCGTGGTGATCGTGGTCTACCTGTTTCTCGGCAACTTCCGCGCCACCCTCATTCCGCTGATCGCGGTGCCGGTCTCGCTGATCGGCACGTTCGCATTCATGTTGGCGCTCGGCTACTCGGCCAACACGGTTTCGCTGCTGGCGCTGGTGCTGGCCATCGGCATCGTGGTCGATGACGCGATCGTCGTGGTCGAGGCGGTCGAGCATCAACTCGAAGCGGACCCGCAGCTCGCTCCGGCCGAAGCGGCACGCCGCGCCATGGGCGAGATCACCGCGCCGATCATCGCCATCACCTTGGTGCTGCTCTCGGTGTTCGTGCCGGTCGCCTTCATCCAAGGCATTTCCGGCGAACTGTTCCGTCAGTTCGCGGTCGCGGTTTCGGTCTCGATGCTGATCTCGGCGGTCAACGCATTGACGCTGTCGCCCGCTCTCTGCGCGGTGTTTCTGCGCGCGCACGGGCCCAAACGTGGCCCGATCCGATATGTGCTGGCGGGCATCGATCGCGCGCGCGACGGCTACGCGTGGGTGGTGGAACGCCTGGTACGCCGCGCCGTGTTGGGACTCATTGCCCTCGCTGTGGTGCTGGTTGGTGCCGGCTGGTTGTTCAATGCGGTTCCGACCGGCTTCCTGCCCTCGGAGGACCAGGGCGCGATTTTCGGCGAAATCGTGCTGCCGGAGGGCGCGTCCGTTAATCGCACCGATGCGGTCGCCAAACAGGTGGAAGAAATCATTCGCCACACCAAAGGCGTGGCCGGTGTGACCGAGGTCGTCGGCTACAGCCTGCTCGACGGCCAGGTCAAGTCGAACAGCGCCATGCTGATCATGACCTTGGAGCCGTTCGGTCATCGCGAAGATCCGGCGCTGTCGGTCGACGGTATCATCACTCATTTGCGCGGTCAGTTCGATGCGATCCGCGAGGCGAACGTGATCGCCTACAATCTTCCGCCCATCATCGGTCTCGGTACCGGAAGCGGCTTCGAATATCAGCTCGAAAGCCTATCCGGCAGCAGTCCGGCCGATCTCGCAGCAGTCGCGCGCGGGCTCGTGTTCGCCGCCAACCAGGAGCCCGCCCTCGAAGCTGTGTTCACCACATACGCGGCGAATACGCCGCAGCTCTATTTGGATATCGATCGCGAGAAGCTGCAGACGCTCGGCGTCGACCTGTCGGAGGTGTTCAACTCACTGCAAGCCGTGCTGGGCAGCGCCTATGTCAACGACTTCAACCTCTTTGGTCGCACCTGGCAGGTCAACGTGCAGGGCGAGGCCTCGGACCGCAGCAAGATCGACGACATCTATCGCATCAACGTGCGCAACGATCGCGGGGAGATGGTGCCGCTGCGTGCCTTCGTGAACGCGCGTGTGACGCTGGGGCCGCAGTCGGTCATTCGCTACAACAACTTCCGCAGCGTCACTATCATCGGTGGTCCGGCCGCCGGTTATAGTTCGGGCGCCGCGCTGGCGGCGATGGAGAAGCTCTCGGCCACGACGCTGCCGCGCGGCTATGGCTTTGAGTGGACCGGGACGGCGCTGCAGGAAAAGGCCGCCGCCGGCCAGACCACGATGATTCTGGCGCTCGCGGTTGTGTTCGCATTCCTGTTCCTGGTCGGTCTCTACGAGAGTTGGACAATCCCGGTGCCGGTACTGCTCTCGGTATCGGTCGGTGTGGTTGGCGCCATGCTGGCGTTGCTGGTGTCCGGCCTCGACAACAATCTCTATGCCCAGATCGGGTTGGTTGTCCTGATCGCGCTCGCCGCCAAGAATGGCATCCTGATCGTCGAGTTTGCCAAGATCCGGCGCGAGCAGGGCATGCCGATCGGCGAGGCGGCCGTGCGCGGCGCGCGCGAGCGGTTCCGCGCTGTGATGATGACGAGCTTCGCGTTCATCGCGGGCCTCATCCCGTTGGTCATCGCAACCGGCGCCGGCATGTTGAGCCGCCGCGGGGTCGGCACCGCGGTATTCGGCGGCATGCTCGCCGCGTCGATCGTGGGAATCTTCTTCATCCCGGTGCTCTATGTGATCTTCCAATGGCTGCGCGAGACCATCAAAGGATTGGCAGGCAAGCCCGCGTCGGGTGCGCCCGGTCCCGCTCATCCGTCGTCGGCTGCTCCACCGCATTGAGGATCGATTCATGATCGCACGCGTTGTCATCATAGCGGTGTCGGGGTTGGTCGGCAGCTCTGCAATCGCGCAGGACGTTCCCGGCATCGAGATTTGCACGGTGGAACGTGATCTCAATCGTCGGACCAGCTGCCTGCAGAGCAACATCGAGTTCCTGCAGAAGCAAATGACCAAGCAGTCGGCCGACGCGCAACAAAAGCTCTCCGACGCGCAGCAAAAGCTCGCCGCGGCCACGACCGAGATCAACAACCTGAAGGGCGCGGTCGAAGTTCTGCGCACTCGCATCGAACAACTACAGGCCGCCGCAAAACCGCCGGCCGCCAAGTAGAGGCTGCTGCGTTGCCCGACCCGATCAAGCCGCGCGATATCAAGGACGTCGAGGCTGCAGTGCAATGGGCATTGGCGGACGCCAAGACCCTGGAGATCGTCGGTCAGGGCAGCAAGCGTTCGCTCGGGCGCCCCGCGCAAACGGACGCGACCCTCGATCTTTCGCAGCTTGCAGGCGTGACGCTCTACGAGCCGGAGGAACTGGTGCTTTCGGCGAAGGCGGGTACGCCGCTGAGCGAGATCGAACGACTCACTGCAAGCCACGGCCAGGAACTTGCCTTCGAACCGATGGACTACGGCCCGCTGCTCGGGGTCGCGCCCGCACAAGGGACGATCGGCGGCGCGCTGGCGACGAACCTCTCGGGCTCGCGCCGGCTCAAAGCGGGCGCTGCCCGCGATCATTTTCTGGGGGTGACGGCGGTTTCGGGACGCGGCGAGACCTTCAAATCGGGCGGGCGGGTGGTCAAGAACGTGACCGGCTACGACCTCTGCAAGCTGCTCGCCGGTTCGTGGGGCACGCTCGCCGCCATGACCGACGTCACCCTCAAGACGCTGCCGCGAGCGGAGACCGAGGCGACCGTGCTGGTGGCCGGCCTCGACGACGGCAGTGCGATTGCCGCCATGGCGACGGCCTTGCGTTCGTCGTGCGATGTGTCCGCGGCCGCGCATTTGCCCGCTGTGGTCGCGTCGCGGATGCTGGCGGATGCCGGCGTTGCCAAGGCCACAACGGCGATGCGGCTTGAAGGCATCGAGGCCTCGGTTGCGCATCGCATGCGGCAGCTTTGCGACCTGTTGCGGTCGTTGGGCGAACTGACCGTGCTCGACCAACACCGGTCCCGCGCGGCCTGGAAAGCGATCCGGGACACGACCGTATTTGCAGCCGACGGTCCCGCCGCGGGACGAGCCGTGTGGCGCATCTCGACCGCACCGTCGTATGGCGCCGAACTCGGGCGACGACTGGCGGCACAGGCCGACGTTGAGCTCGCCTATGACTGGGCGGGGGGGCTTGTTTGGGCGGCGGTTGCACCCTCCGACGATGCCGGCGAGGCGGTCGTGCGCGCGGCGCTCGCCGAAGCCGGCGGTCACGCCATGCTGGTGCGCGCGCCTGTCGCCATGCGCGCGCTGGTTCCCGTGTTCCAGCCGCAGCGCGGGCCTCTGGCCGCGTTGACGGCGCGCGTCAAGGAGAGCTTTGATCCTCGCGGCGTCCTCAATCCGGGCCGGATGTGGGCGGGCCTGTAAGCTTTTGATCGAGACACTCGGTGCAGACCAACTTCAGCTTGGCGCAACTCGCTGACCCGCAAATCGCGGAAGCAAACAAGATCCTGCGCGCTTGCGTGCATTGCGGCTTCTGCACCGCGACCTGCCCGACCTATGTTCTGCTCGGCGACGAGCTCGATTCTCCGCGCGGTCGCATCTATTTGATCAAGGAGATGTTGGAGCACGACCGACCGGCTTCCGAGGAAGTCGTGACCCACATCGACCGTTGTTTGTCGTGCCTCGCGTGCATGACAACGTGTCCCTCGGGCGTGCATTACATGCACCTCGTCGATCATGCGAGGTCTCATATCGAGCGCACGTTCACGCGGCCGCTGCCCGACCGGATGCTGCGCGCTTTGCTCGCCCGCGTCCTGCCAGATCCGCGACTGTTTCGGTTGGCGATGCTCGCGGCATTGCTGGTGAAGCCGCTTGCCCCGCTCCTCGACCGTGTCGGCTTCACATCGTTGGCCGCGATGCTGCGGCTCGCGCCGACGCGCGTTCCGGCGCGCGCGCGCAATCAGACTGCAGGTCCGATTGCGGAAGTGCCGCGCGCGCAGGAAGCAGGTCGCGAAAGCCATGATGGTCGACGCCGGGTCGCGCTCCTGTCGGGCTGCGTTGCGGACGTATTATCGCCGCACATCAACGCCGCGGCGGGGCGCGTTCTGACCCGTCAGGGCATCGAGGTGGTGAGTGTCGAGGGAGAAGGGTGCTGCGGCGCGCTCGTGCATCACCTGGGCCGCGAAGACCAAGCGCGTGCTCAGGCACGCGCCAATATCGACGCATGGACGCGCGAGATCGAGGCGGGCGGGCTCGATGCGATCCTGACCACAGCCTCAGGCTGCGGCACGATGCTCAAGGATTATGGTTTCCTGTTCCGCGGCGACCCCGATTACGCGCTCAAGGCCGCCAAGGTCTCCGGGCTCGTCCAGGATATCTCGGAATACCTTGCGATCTTGCCGCTGCGGCCGACGACGGCGCGGTCGTTGGCGGTGGCCTATCATGGGGCTTGCTCGCTCCAGCATGGGCAAAAGATCACGCGCGAGCCCAAAAAGCTGCTGTCCAGTCTGGGTTTCCGCGTCGAGGAGATCCCCGAAGGCCATCTTTGCTGTGGTTCTGCCGGCACTTACAACCTGCTACAGCCGGCCTTGGCGGGGCGGCTGCGCACGCGCAAGATCGCCAATATCGAACGATTGAAGCCTGATGTCGTTGCGGCCGGCAACGTTGGATGCATCACCCAGATTGCGGCCGGCACCACAATCCCGGTCCTGCATCCGGTCGAACTCGTGGACTGGGCGACCGGTGGCCCAATGCCAATTGGTTTGGCGGATCGCGATTTTTCAGTGATTACGCCGCTTGCGGGCGCGGCAATGACGTAGAAAAATAGGTTGGTATGTTTTAATTGGTGGTTGGGGCGCCTTAGCGGCCCGAACCGAATCAGGAATAAGTGATAGCATCGTGCAAGGAATACCAAGGCGTTGAAGAGAATTGCCAAAAGGACCGGGAGGTCGATCATGGCGAAAGCAACCAAGTCCAAAAAGCCCAGGAAAGCGAAGCGCGCAGCGGCATCCCGCAAACCGAAAAAGGCAACCAAGGCGTCCGCACGGAAGAAAACCGCGAAGCGGAAACCGGCGCGTCGTACCGCTGCCCGTAAGGCTTCGGCGCGTAAGTCCACCGCGAAGCGTAAGTCCACCGCGAAGCGCAAGCCCGCCGTAAAGGCGGCGCGCAAGAAAACCGCCGCAAAGCCCGCTAAGAAGCCCGCAACGGTTGCGGCTCCGAAGCCCGCTCCAAAGCCGGCTGCCGTAGCGAAACCCGCTGCACCTCCTCCGATGCCTCCGCGCCCTGCGGCACCGCCGCCAATGGCACGACCTGCGGCACCGCCTCCAATGGCGCGTCCCGCAGCTCCTCCGCCACCGCGCCCCGCGATGCCGCCGCCTCCGCGGCCGGCGATGCCGCCGAGCGCCGCACCGGCTGCGCCTCAACCACCAAGGCCTGCCCCGTCGCCGCCTGCGGCTCCGCGGCCACCATCGGCAACGCCATCGTCGTCGCCCTCGACACCGTCGCCGTCGTCATCGCCGTTCGGCGGGCACTCGTCGGGCGGAGGCAGTGGCGGTTCGGGCGGTGGTCATGGGGGTCAGGGCGGCACCTGAGTTCTTCACCGCGGCACGCAGCGCCCCGCGCCTTCGCGCGGGGCTTTTTTTGAAGGTCTCGACTTGACTGGATCGATCGCGGTCCGTGCAGCGCCCCTTGTGTTTCGTCTGTGCTCTTTCGGACACGCCTTCCACCCCGAAAATTGTTGCTCTGATACAACAGCCTGTTGGATTCCAATCAGTTAGGACCGGATTCGCTCAAAAATGCAGCAGATGCTACCGGATTGACCTTGCGGCAATTGGCGTCCTCGTCGTTAATCCTCCTGTCAAGTGGGGCTTTGTCCTGGAGCGACAAAGCTGGGGGCCTTCCCAAAATGCCAACGACGGCTGGGCGGGCGAACAACGACAGGGGCTGGTTATGAAAAAGATTCTGATGACTGTAGCGGCGGTGGCGCTTTCGGCCTCCGCGGCTTTTGGTGCCGACCTGAAGCTGGCGAAGGCTCCGCCTCCGCCGCCTCCTCCGCCGAGCCCGTGGGACGTGGCTTTCGGTGGCGCAGTGATGAGCGACTACATCTGGCGCGGCATCACGCAGTCGGGCCACAATCCTTCGGTCGCTGCCTACACCGAGCTGCGCTACAACTGGTCGCCATCCTTGCAGTTCTACGGCGGCATCTCGGCCGAGAGCATTCAATTCCCGAACCGCGCGGCGGCTGAAGTCGACTACTACGGCGGTGTCCGCCCGACCTTCGGTCCGGTCGCCTTGGACTTCGGCTACTGGTACTACGACTATCCGGGTGGATCGTGCTTCCAGAACAACAACGCTCCGTTCGCGGGAGGTGCGTTCACCAACTCGACCGGCCCGTTCACCTGCAACAACGGCACGCTGCCCAATGGTGCGGTCGCAAAGCGGGATTGGAGCTTCTACGAGCTCTATGCGAAGGGCGTGTGGACCATCAATCCGCAGTGGGCGATCGGCGCGAACTACTACGGCACGCCGAACATCCTGAATACCGGGTCGCCAGGCAACTACGTGTCGGGTACGGTGAAGTTCACCGCCCCGGACGCCTGGAAGATCTGGAACGCGGTCGGCTGGTACGTGTCGGGTGAAGCCGGCGAACAGTTCCTTGGCACCAGCGACGCGTTCTACGGCACCGGCATCCCGGGCAACCCGTTCCAGAACGGCGTTCGCTACGCAGACTACGCGACCTGGAACGTCGGTGTGGGCTTGACCTGGAAGGTGTTCACATTCGATCTGCGCTACTACGACACCAACCTAAGCAAGAGCAATTGTGCGGTCTATACCAGCTCGCAAACCGCTTCGGTCAGCACCTCGCTGCTGGGTACGCCGAACAACCCAGCTGGTCTCTCGTCCAACTGGTGCGGCTCAACGGTTGTGGCGAAACTCGCCTTCGACATGACGCTGGACAGCTTGAAGTAAGCTGAGATCCCAGCCTCTTCTGGCGGGCGGCGCGCTCTCTGAGCGGCCGCCCGTTTCCTTTGGGTGCAGCCGTGAATATAGCGGCGCGCTCCCTCCGACATAGACGATCGTGCAGTTTCCTTCCTCCACCACGCGCTCAAGGCTGATCGTCGGTTTCGTCGCCGGCGCGGTGGGCGGCGCCGTGGCAATCGCCCTGATGGAGCTCCTGGCGGAACGCACCACCTTTCCATTGCTGTTCGTTCCGTTTGCAACGTCGATCGTGCTGGTGATGGGTTCACCGGAGGCCGAGCCGGCTCAGCCGCGCGCGCTTGTTGGCGGTCACCTGGTGTCCACCGCGGTCGGGCTGCTGGTGTTGCACGTCATCGGCGCCGGACCATGGGCGGCGGCCGCCGCCGTCGGGCTCGCAATCGTCGCCATGCATCTGACCCGAACGTTTCACCCACCAGCTGGAATTGATCCGCTGGTGGTCGTCGTCAACAGCATGACGTGGAGCTTCCTGGTGGCGCCGGTCGCGGTCGGCGTTTGCCTGCTCGTCGCCTTCGCCTCGCCTGGCACAACGCGGTCCGGCGCGGGTCCTGGCCGGTGCGCTGGTGGTGATCGCGCAGCGCTCTCATCCGGCCGCGACCAGCGTCGCTTCCCGGGCGTGAAACCGGTCGCCGTCTCCGGTGACGACGACGCTGCGGCGGTGAAATGCTTCAAGCGTCGAGCGGTGGCCGATCGAAACGATGCTCGCGTTGGGCAGCCGTTCTTGCAGCAGCTTGTAAAGCGTGGCTTCGGAGGCTTCGTCGAGTGAAGCCGTCGCCTCGTCGAGCAACAAATAATCCGGTGCATGGAGCAGGGCTCGGGCTACGGCGAGGCGCTGCTGCTCTCCCAATGACAGCATGCGGTTCCAATGCCCCATTTCATCGAGGCGCCCGGTCAGCTTGGCCAATCCGACTGCCTCGAGTGCACTGCGGGTCGCCTCGGTACTGAAACGATCCGACGGCGACGGATAGGTCGTGGCGGCGCGCAGCGTGTCGACCGGGAGGTAGGGTCGCTGCGGCAACACCATCAGTCGCGCGCCCGCCGGCACCGTGATCGACCCCAATCCGAATGGCCATATGCCGGCGATCGCGCGGAACAGCGTCGACTTGCCGGACCCGGTCGGACCAGTAACCAGGACGTGCTCGCCGGGCCCGAAGTTCAGTCCGTCGACGGCGATCAGTGGCTGGCCGTTCGGTAACCGCAGTTCAAGGCCACGAATCTCGACCCGGCGGGCTTGCGCCAGCGCCTCGTGCTCGACAACGGGCGGTGCCGTTGCGATGGTGCGCCCGGCCTCGATCGCGGCCGAGAAGCCGGCCAATCGTTCGATCACCGCGCGCCATTCGGCAATCGATCGGTACTGGGTCACGATAACCGACAGCGCGCCTTGTACGCTGCCGAATGCCGACGCGGTCTGGATCAAGGTTCCGAACGGAATGGCCTTGGCGAAATAGGCCGGGCTGACCACCACGAAGGGGAATACGCTCGAGAATTGACTGTAGCCCGATGTGAACCCGGTGAGCCATTTGGTTCGGGTCATAATGGCGCGCCAGTTGCTGACCACGAATCCGAACCGATCGAGCAGGCGGCGCCGCTCCTCGGGCTCGCCGGAGAGGAGGGCGATCTGCTCCGCGTTCTCCCGCACGCGCACCAGATTGAATCGAAAATCGGCTTCGTAGCGCTGCTGGTAGAAGTTGAGCCAGATCAGCGCCCGCCCGACCAGATGGGTGAGCCACGTTCCCAGAGCGGCATAGATGACAGCCGCCCAAACCAGATAGCCGGTGACTTGCCACTGCGCGCCAAACAGGTGCAGCGGCGCCTGCGCCGACAGCTGCCATAGAATGACGACGAACGACACCAGCGTCACGATCGAGCTCAGGAACTGGATGCTGAGATTGAGCGTGCGCTCGACGAACAGCTGGATGTCCTCGGCGATCCGTTGATCCGGATTGTCGGCGGCGTCGCCGACGAGCTGCATGCGATAATGATTGCCAGCGTCGAGCCAACCGCCGAGGTATTTAACGGTCATCCAGCGTCGCCAGCGGATCTGCAGCCATTGATTGAGATAGAGCTGATACACGGCAAGCGTGATGAAGATCGTCGCCAGCATGCAGAACCACAGCAACTCGCTGACGAACGTGTCCCACTGATATTCCTGCAGGGCGTTGTAGAAGCGGTTGGTCCACTGGTTGAACATGACGTTGAGGGCGACGATGCCAAGCTCCATCGCGATAACCGCGGCCAGCAGCGCGCGCCCCGGCCATCGATCCTCGGATCGGAAATATGGCAGGGCCAGCCGCCAGATCGTGGCCAGGGTTGCGATGAAGCGCTTCACGGGCAGGCTCCTTGACTTGAGCATTCGAGCATCGTGCGGGCGTCCGGCATGCCGGCCGCTCGCATTGCACACTTAAGGTCCCGGGGATAGGGGCGCCAGCAACAGCAGGCTAGGCTTGTGGAATTGCGCAGAGGCGTCCAAAATCGCCTCAACGCCGCCGGAATAGTCAAACCAGGGCGGCGGTTATGATCACAGCGGTTCACCCGAACACGCGTGCCAGGGGATGGATCGGGCCAGGGAGGAACAGTCTCGTTCCATCAAAAAACGCAACCAATGCTCGGAAGGGTATCCTGTCCGAGAGACCAATCGCGGCAACTCGACGAACAACGTCGCGTGCCGGCAAGGGAGGAAATCGATGTGGAGTAAGATCAAGTCTGCGGTCACTACACGCCGCAAATTTCTCGGAACAGCGGGCGTCGCCACCGCGGCGGTCGCCGCGCCCAGCGTCGTCATGGCGCAGGGCCCCATCAGCATGCGCTTTCAGAGCACGTGGCCGTCGAAGGACATTTTCCATGAGTACGCCCTCGACTACGCCAAGAAGGTCAACGACATGACCGGTGGGGACCTCAAGATCGAGGTGCTCCCGGCAGGTGCAGTGGTGCCCGCGTTCGGCCTGCTCGACGCCGTGTCGAAAGGTACGCTCGACGGCGGCCACGGCGTCCTCGTCTATCACTACGGCAAGCAGACTGCGCTTGCGCTGTGGGGGTCGGGTCCGGGCTATGCGATGGACGCCAACATGCTGCTGGCCTGGCACAAGTACGGCGGCGGCAAGGAACTGCTCGCCAAGCTCTACGCGTCGATCGGCGCCAACGTGGTGTCATTTCCGTATGCGCCGCTCTACACCCAGCCGCTCGGCTGGTTCAAGAAGCCGGTCACCGGCCCGGATGATTTCAAGGGCATTAAATACCGCACCGTCGGCATCTCGATCGATCTGTTCACGGCGATGGGCGCGGCGGTGAATGCGCTGCCGGGCGGCGAAATCGTGTCGGCGATGGACCGCGGGCTGCTCGACGCGGCGGAGTTCAATAACGCGACATCCGACCGCGTCCTCGGTTTCGCCGACGTGTCCAAGGTGTGCATGCTGCAGAGCTATCACCAGAATGCCGAGCAGCTCGAAATCACGTTCAACAAGACGAAGTACGATGCGCTGCCCGACAAGATGAAGGCGATTATCACCAATGCGGTCGAGGCGGCGTCGCAAGACATGCAGTGGAAGGCGATCGACCGCAATTCGCAAGACTACATCGAGCTGCAGAGCAAGGATAAGGTCAAGTTCTACAAGACGCCCGACTCCATACTCGCCAAGCAGCTCGAGCTCTACGACGAAATCGCGAAGAAGTACGCGGCGACCAATCCGCTGTTTAAGGAAATCGTCGAATCGCAACTGGCGTTCGCGAAGCGGGCGACGCAGTGGGAGCAGGACTACATCGTGAGCCGCAAAATGGCGTTTGATCACTACTGGGGACCGAACGCCAAGAAGCCGATCTGACGTCGTTGCAACTGGCAAAGCACCATTCGGGGGACCGGATGGTGCTTTGCTGTTTCCCAAGTCACATGGAGCGGCACTGACCGATGAGCGCGCAGCAGTTCCTATTCACGATCGACGCCATCAGCACCTGGGTCGGCAAGGCGGCGGCCTGGCTGATCATCGGCCTGATGACGCTGGTCTGCGTCGAGGTGTTCAAGCGCTACATCCTGAACGCGCCGACGGCCTGGATCTTCGACGCCGACAACATGTTTTACGGCACGCTGTTCATGCTGTGCGGCGCCTACACGCTGGCACAGAACGCGCATGTGCGCGGTGATTTTCTCTACAGCTCGATGCGGCCGCGGGTGCAGGCCGGGCTCGATCTCGCCCTTTATATCGTGTTTTTTATCCCTGGGATCGCCGCGCTGATCTACGCCGGCTACGACTACGCGGCGGATTCCTGGCGGATCGCCGAGCATTCCAACGTCACCGCCAACGGCCCGCCGGTCTATCATTTCAAGTCGGTGATCCCGATCGCCGGTGCGCTGGTGATGCTGCAGGGGCGTAGCCGAGATCGTGCGCTGCGTGATGTGCCTGCGCACCGGCGCGTGGCCGGCGCGGCTGCATGACGTCGCCGAGATCGACGTGGTCGAGGAGCAGCTGGCGCACAGCGAATACGTCGACGAAGAGTCGCGCAAGATCGCGATCGAGCGCGCGCACGAGATCGACGAGACCGCGCGCCAGCGCGGCATGGGCTCGGAGACTCAACACATGAGCGATCCCGCCCTCGGGCTTCTGATGCTGACGCTCATCGTGGTCGTGATCATGATGGGCTTCGCGACCGCCTTCACGCTGATGGGGCTCGGCATCTTCTTCGGCTTCATCGCTTTCTACAACCCGGCGGAAGCTTGGTGGCACAACCGTGTGTTCGACCTGATGGTCCAGCGCACCTACGGCGCCATGACCAACGACGTGCTGATCTCGATCCCGCTGTTCGTGCTGATGGGCTACGTGATGGAGCGCGGCGCGCTGGTCGACAAGATGTTCTATTCGATCCAACTCGCGTTCCGACGCGTGCCCGCCTCGCTCGCGGTCGCGACGCTGATCGTGTGCACGTTCTGGGGCATCGCCAGCGGCCTGGTCGGCGCGGTCGTGGTGTTGATGGGTGTGATCGCCTTCAACCCGATGCTGCGCGCCGGCTACGACGTCAAGCTCGCGTCCGGCGTGATTACCGCCGGCGGCACGCTCGGAATTCTGATTCCGCCTTCGGTGATGATCATCGTGTACGCGGCGGTTGCCGGGCAATCGGTCGTCAAGCTCTACGCGGCGGCGATGTTCCCCGGCTTCTTCCTGTCGTTCCTCTATCTCGTCTACATCATCGGCTGGGCGCTGATTAACCCGAAGATCGCCCCGCAAGCTGCCGGAGGAGCAGACGCGCGTGCCGGTGCCGGCCTGGGTGCCGAAGTTCCAGCAGCCTACTCGGCAACATGCTGCTCGCGCTCGGTCAGGCGCTGCTCTCGCCCGCACGCGCGGCAAGATCGAGATCGACGGCCGCCCGATTAACTACTGGATGCTGGTCAAGAACTTTGTGCTGGCGCTGGTGCCGTTCCTGCTGATCGCGCTCACCCTGTGGGGCATCTGGTGGTACGTGGTGATCCACCAGCAGGCCGCCGTCGAGGCCACCGTGGCGCCCGCCGTGCAGCAGCTCGGCAGCCCCGACCTCTCCGCCAAGGGGCCGGCGACACCGGCCGAGCTCGGGCCCGGCGCGGAGTTCTATTTCTGGTTCTGGCTTTGCGCGGCCGCCGGGGCGGCGGTGCTCGTCCGCTACTACTGGCGGATGGACAGCGCACGCTTCGAAGTGCTGAAGCTCGTGACCTCGTCGGTGATGCCGCTCGGCATCCTCACCGTGCTCGTGCTCGCGGTAATCCTATTCGGCATCACCACCGCGACCGAATCCGCCGCGGTCGGCGCGGCCGGCGCCTTCGTGCTGGCGTTTCAGGCCCGCACGCTCGACTGGAAGCGCACCAAGGAGGCGGTCTTCCTCACCGCCAAAACCACCGCCATGGTGTGCTGGCTGTTCGTCGGCTCGGCGTTGTTCTCCGGCGGTGTTCGCGATCCTGGGCGGTCAGGCCCTGCTCGAGAAGTGGGTGCTGTCGCTCAACATGTCGCCCGTGCAGTTCATGATCCTGTCGCAGGCGATCATCTTTGTACTGGGGTGGCCGCTGGAGTGGACCGAGATCATCATCATATTCGTGCCGATCTTCCTGCCGCTGCTCAAGCACTTCAATATCGACCCGATCCTGTGGGGAACGCTGGTGTTCGTGAACCTGCAGGCGGCGTTTCTGTCGCCGCCGGTCGCAATGTCGGCGTTCTATCTCAAGGGCGTATCGCCGCGGCACGTCACCCTCAACCAGATTTTCGCCGGCATGATGCCGTACATGCTGGTGGTGATTCTGTGCATGGTGATCATGTATCTGTGGCCGGGGATGACGCTGTGGCTGCCCGGCTACCTCTATGGCAGCTAGAGCATGATCTTTTCCCGCCTGCGCGAAGCCCCGCACAGTCTCGTCGCGTGGATTGGGTGCTTCGGCGGGCGTAGGCAGGTCGGAAAAGATCAGGCTCCAACAACAAGCTAGAGCGGGATGACGATGCGAAGAAAAGTCATCACGCTCTAAGCGTCACGCCGGCTGCGGCGTCCCGAGTTCTTGTTTGAAGAATCGCAATGGTACGCCCCCAGGCGAGATCGGCCGCGGCCTTGTTGTAGCGCGCCGCGCTGGTGTCGTTGTTGAAGGCATGCTGGGCGCCTTCGTAGATGTAGATCGTATAGCGCTTGCCATTGGCTTTGAGGGCCGCCTCGTAGGCGGGGATACCGGCGTCGATCCGCTCGTCGTTGCCGGCATACTGCAGCAGCAACGCGGCCTGGATGGCCGGCACCTGATCGGCGGGTACCTGCTGGCCATAGTACGCGACACCCGCCTTGAGGGCCGGGCTGAGCACGGCCACGCGGTTGACCATTCCGCCGCCCCAGCAGAAGCCGATCGCTCCGACGTTGCCGGTCAACTCGGGGTGCTGCCCGAGAAACGGCACGGCGGCTGCAATGCGAAGCGCGGCCTCGTCGGGCTTGACCACCTCGGCGAACCGGTCGCGCGCCTGATCCTCGTCGGCCGGGGTTCCGCCATAGGGCGACAGCGCATCGACGGCGAGCACCAGAAAGCCTTCAAGCGCCAACCGGCGGGCCACATCCTTGATATGCTGGGTAAGGCCCCGGTTTTCATGAACAACAACGATGGCGGGCCGCTTTGTCTTGTCCTTCCCGCGGGCCAGATAGCCGCTCATCTTCGTGCCACCGGCATCGTAGTCGACGGTCTCGGTCACGAGCCGAGGATCGTCGGCCGCAACAACAGCGGCTTTTGCCGGGTTGCTCTGCAACAGCGGCAATACCGTGGCGGCCGCGGCCGCCGAGCCGGTGAGATCGGCCAACCGGTCGAGAAACTCGCGCCTGCTGATGCCGCCGTGGGTGAACCGATCGTAGAGATTGATGACGCGCTGATCCATGGAGAGCCCCTGCCTCGATGAGAGTGTCCACGATAAACGCAGCGTTGCGATTTTGCAGCCCAACGCACGCAATTGTGAGCAGGAATGGTTCCAAAAAGGGCAAACCACGATTGTGGCAAAGACGCTTGCGCGCTCGCCATTATGCTGGCATTTCGAGACCGGCACATCGTCGAGGATTTTCCAATGCTCAAGAATTGGGTCGGCTGCGCGCTTGCGCTCGGCTTCGTGCTCTGCATTGCGTGGGCGAGCCGGCCGTCGGCAAACGAAGAATTTCCGTTCGGCCGCGAGCTGCTGCTTGACGCGCTGCCGATGAAGGGCTCGAAACGCATCCCGGGCATCGAGATCGACGTCGATGGCACGGCCGCAATCGACCTGTGGTGCAACACCGTGCAAGGCCGGGCCGTCGTCAGCGCCGATGCCATCACGATTTCGACCGGTGAGAAGACCGATCGGCCGTGCACGCCGGATCGGGCGCAGGCCGACGACGATCTCGCCGCCGCGCTCACCCAGGTCACGCGCTGGCGCTGGGAGGGAGAAAGCCTCGTCATGAATGGTGCGAAAGAGCTGAGGTTCCGTTTGCATACGAACTAGCAGCGGGCAGACGCGTCGGAGGCTAGTGTGGCGGATTTGACGTTCCTACCAGCATCGCGGCTTAGTCCTTCGTAGGAACGTCAAATCCATAGCCACACTAGAATCATATATTTGCTAGTGTCCCTTTGCTTCCGACGCTTGTAAAAGTGCCTGCCGCAAAGGGATACAAGCGTCGGAAGCGGGACACTAGAATGCATAAGCAAGTCATCAAAGCCGATGTTCCGGAAACGGCCGGCCCGTTCAACCTGTGCGTACGCCACGGCAACATGATCTACATATCCGGACTGCCGCCGTTCGATGCCGACTACGCGGCTAAACTGCGCGCAGCCCGCGCGGCCGGGCAACCGATTCCGCCATTTCCCGACGTGCCGTTCGAGCGGCAGGTGCGCATCGTGATGGACCACATGAAGAAATTGGTCGAGGCCGCCGGCTCCAACATGGATTGCTTGCTCAAGGTGATCGTCTGGCTGAAAGACCAGCGTCAGCAGGAAGAGTTCGACCGCATCTACCGCAGCTATTTTTCCAGCCAGGAGGCATTGCCGGCGCGTACCCGCATGCAGGCCGGGCGAACGCCGATGGATTGCGGCCTCGAGGTTGAGGCGATCGGTTACGTGCCGTGACCAGGTGACAGGAAGCAGCTTCGGCAGAGGCTATTTGCCCAACTCCTGACACCTGATTCCTGATAACCGATAACTGCCATGCTCACGCGCCGCGACTTCCTCGACGGTGTCGCCCTTACCATTGCGTCCGGCCTGACGCCGGCGGCGCAGATCTTCGCGCAACCGGCTCGCTATCCTCCAGCACTCACCGGATTGCGCGGCGACCACCCCGGCTCGTTCGAGACCGCGCATGCGCTCGCGCGTGAAGGCACTGCGTTTCCGGTGGACGATCTGGCGGTGGAGGATAGCTACGATCTTGTGATCGTCGGCGGCGGCATCAGCGGTCTCGCCGCGGCTTGGTTCTACCGGCGCGCCGTCGGCCCACAGGCCCGCATCCTCATCCTCGACAACCACGACGACTTCGGCGGCCACGCCAAACGCAACGAGTTCACGCTCGCCGGTCGCCGGATCATCGGCTACGGCGGCAGCGAGTCGATGCAGTCGCCGAAGACTTTGTACAGCCCGGTTGCCAAGGACCTCGTGCGCGAGCTCGGCATCGACCTCGCGCGCTTCGAAACCGCGTTCGACCGCAACCTCTATGGGTCGCTTGGCCTGTCGCGCGGCTTGTTTTTCTCCAGGGACGCATTTGGTCGCGATGCCCTCGTGGTCGGCGATGCCACGGGCTTCGGCGGCACGTCCCGACAGGGGCCCGACGCCAAGCCGATCAGCGAATTGATCGCGCGCTATCCGGTCTCCGAGGCGAGCAAAACCCAACTGCTGGAACTCTACGAGAGCACGCGGGACCCTTTGCCAGACCGCAGCGTCGAGGAGAAACGACGCATTCTGAAATCGACAAGCTACCGCGACTATCTGATCAAGATCTGCGGCCTGAGCGAGGAAGCCGCCAACTGCTTTCAAGGGCGCACCCTGGGGTTCTTTGGCGTCGGCTGTGACGCGGTCGCGGCGGCCGACGTACGCGACTTCGGTTACCCGGGTTTTCAGGGTCTGGGCCTACCGGAGGACAAGAACCCGGCCTGGGAAGAGCCCTACATTTATCATTTCCCGGACGGCAACGCCGCGCTTGCGCGTCTTCTCGTGCGTGCGCTGATCCCGAGCGTTGCCCCCGGCGAGACGATGGAAGACATCGTCGAGGCGCCATTCGACTATGGCCGGCTCGACACCGACGGAAATGTTCGCATTCGGCTCGACGCGACCTGCGTGAGCGTCCGGGAAACGCCGGGCCAGGTTCTGGTCGGCTATGTGCGCGACGGGCGCGTGCACAAAGTGGCGGCGCGGCAGGCGGTGCTGGCGTGCTTCCACGCCATGATTCCCTATCTGATGCCACAATTACCCGCAGCGCAGCGTGCGGCGCTCGCCCGCAACGTGCGCACGCCGCTGGTCTACACCAATGTGCTGGTCCGCGACTGGCGGCCGTGGGTCGCGCTCGGCGTGAGCGCGATCTCGGCCCCGATGTCGTTTCACTGCAACGTCAAGCTGGACTTTCCCGTGTCGCTCGGAGGCTATCGGTGCGCGCGCGATCCGTCCGAGCCGATCTGCCTGCACCTCGTGCACGTCCCGAGCGCGCCCAACCAGGGTTTAGACGCGCGCGAACAGTTTCGTGTCGGCCGCCAGAGCCTGCTGTCGATGACCTTTGCGGACTTTGAGGATCGCATTCGCGATGAGCTCGACCGGATGCTCGGCCCCGGCGGCTTCGCGAGCGGACGCGACATTACAGCCATCACGGTCAATCGCTGGGCGCACGGCTACGCCTATACGGCGAGCTCGCTGTTCGATGGCGACGATTGGCGGGACACGATGCGGCTCGCGCGCCGGAACACCGCGCGGGTCGCGATCGCCAATTCGGATGCCGGCTGGGATGCCTACGCGCACGTCGCGATCGATCAGGCCGATCGAGCCGTGCACGAATTGCTGCAGTAGCCGTGGGCGTCCTCAGCGCTGCATCCGATACGCTCGGCGCAGCGGCTTGAGCGCGACGAGGGCCAACACGCCGGTCAGCACATCCATGGTGATGATTACGCCGAAGATCGGAAGCCAGCTTCCAGTCAGATCATGCAGCCAGGCAGCGACCGGACCGCCTAGCACCGAACCGATGCCTTGCGCCATGTAAAGAAAACCGTAGTTGGTGGTCGCGAATTTGGTGCCGAACGTGTCGGTCAGCGTCGAAGGAAAGAGTGAGAAGATTTCGCCCCATCCGAAGAACACGACCGCCGACAAGATGACGAACAGCATCGCATTGTCGCGCAGCAGCATCATCGCGGTCACCGCGGCTGCTTCCATCAGAAATGCCAGGGCCATCGTGTTCTCGCGGCCGATATGATCGGAGACCCAGCCGAAGAACGGCCGCGTAAGCCCGTTGGTGATCCGGTCAACGGTGAGCGCCAGCGGCAAGGCGGCGAAACCAAACACCATGATGTTCGCAACTCCGAAGTCGCGTGCGAACGGGGCGAACTGCGAAATGATCATGAGGCCGCCAGTCGACATCATGGTCATCATGACAAACATGAGCCAGAACACGTTCGTGCGCAGCATTTCTCGGGGCGGCACGTCTTTGGCGGATGCCATCGGGGGAGCGGGGGGTACGGAGTTGTTCGCGCTCGGCATGCGCATGCCTAGCGCGGCGGCCGCCCCGACGAGACCCAGAATCCAGCCGAACACGATCAGCGTATGCTGATGTCCCAAGCTTCTCAGCATGCCGTCGATCGGAAAGGTCGTCAGAATGGCGCCAAACCCATAGCCGGCCGCAACCGTGCCGGTCGCAAGGCCACGCCGATCAGGAAACCAGCGCACCATCACGCCGATGACCCCGATATAGACGATCCCGGTCCCGATGCCGCACAAGAGCCCGTAGGTTAGGAAAAGCCCCCATAAACTCGTAATATAGGCCGACGTGATCCATCCGGCGCCGGACATGGCGCATCCGACCGCGATCAGGAGACGTGGGCCGAACTTGTCGACCAGGAATCCCTGCAACGGCGAAAGCCAGGTTTGCAGAACGATCAGAATGGAAAACGTAATCTGAATGGCTGAGAGCGGGACTCCCAACTGGTCTTGGAATGGTTTGGTGAAGAGCGTCCAGACGTATTGCGGGCTCGAGATCGACATCATCGCGACGAAGCCCAATCCGAGCTGAATCCACCGCGTCCAAGATGTTGTTGTGACTACGGCAGATTGCGAAACCGAAACCGTCATGTGTTCCTCCCAGGAGATGGCATGCCCAAGGACACAAGCAATTTATGGACCAAAATGCCCACTGAACGCGGCGCCAGGCATCGTCCTTGTCCCCCAGGTAAAAGAGAAGGGCGCGGTCACACACCGCGCCCTTCCACCTATTCCCGTTGAGTTGATGGATTTCTAGAAATCCATTCCGCCCATGCCGCCGCCGCCCGGCATCGCCGGCATGGCCGGCTTCTCCTTCGGCACTTCGGCGACCATGGCTTCCGTCGTCACCAGCAAGCCGGCAACCGAGGCTGCGTCCTGCAGGGCGCGCCGAACCACTTTGGCCGGGTCGATAATGCCCTTTTCGACCAGGTCCACATAGGTTTCGGTCTGGGCGTCGAAGCCGAACGTCTCCGACTTCGATTCCATGATCTTGCCGACAACGATCGAGCCCTCGACACCCGAGTTTTCGGCGATCTGGCGCAACGGCGCTTCGATCGCTTTCAACACGATGTTGATGCCGGCCTGCACGTCCGGATTGTCGTCGGTCAGGCGACCGACCGCCTTCTTGGCGCGCAGAAGCGCGACGCCGCCGCCCGGCACGATGCCTTCTTCGACCGCGGCGCGGGTGGCATTGAGCGCGTCATCGACGCGGTCCTTCTTCTCCTTGACCTCGACCTCGGTAGCGCCACCAACCCGGATCACCGCAACGCCGCCGGCGAGCTTCGCCAACCGCTCCTGCAGCTTTTCGCGGTCGTAGTCGGAGGTGGTCTCCTCGATCTGCGCTTTGATCTGCGCGACGCGAGCTTCGATGTCCTTCTTTTTACCCGCTCCGTCGACGATCGTGGTCTTTTCCTTCTCGATGATGACCTTCTTGGCGCGGCCGAGCATCTGCAAGGTCACGCTTTCGAGCTTGATGCCGAGATCGTCCGAGATCAGCTGTCCGCCGGTGAGGATCGCAATGTCTTCCAGCATGGCCTTGCGGCGGTCGCCGAAGCCCGGGGCCTTCACGGCCGCGACCTTGAGGCCGCCGCGCAGCTTGTTGACCACCAGCGTAGCGAGCGCCTCACCCTCGATATCCTCGGCGACGATCAGCAGCGGCTTGCCGGTCTGCACGACGGCCTCCAGCACCGGCAGCATGGCCTGCAAGGCAGAGAGCTTTTTCTCGTGCAGGAGGACGTAGGGGTCCTCAAGCTCGGCAACCATCTTCTCGGCGTTGGTGATGAAGTAGGGCGACAGATAGCCGCGATCGAACTGCATGCCTTCGACGATCTCAACGTCGGTCTCGAGCGCCTTGGCCTCTTCGACCGTGATCACGCCTTCGTTGCCGACCTTCTGCATCGCCTGCGCGATCATCTTGCCGATGTTGGCGTCGCCGTTCGCCGAGATCGTGCCGACCTGCGCAACTTCGGCGGAGGAGCCGACCTTCTTGCTGCGCTTCTCGATATCTTTGATCACGGCCCGCACCGCGATATCGATGCCGCGCTTGAGGTCCATCGGGTTCATGCCGGCAGCCACGGCTTTGGCGCCTTCGCGCACGATGGCGTGCGCCAACACGGTCGCGGTCGTGGTGCCGTCGCCGGCGTTGTCGTTGGTCTTCTGGGCGACCTCACGCACCATCTGGGCGCCCATGTTCTCGAACTTGTCCTCAAGCTCGATTTCCTTGGCGACGGTCACGCCGTCTTTGGTGATGCGCGGCGCACCGTACGATTTGTCCAGCACGACATTGCGGCCTTTCGGGCCGAGCGTTACGCGGACCGCGTTGGCGAGGGTGTCGACGCCGCGCAGCATTCGATCGCGCGCATCGGTCGAGAATTTAACGTCCTTGGCAGCCATTGGAATTTTCTCCGGAACCTGGTCAGGCGATCACGCCCATGATGTCGGACTCTTTCATGATCAGCAGTTCGTCGCCGTCGAGCTTCACCTCGGTGCCGGACCACTTGCCGAACAGAACCTTGTCGCCGGCCTTGACGTCGATCGGGACGAGCTTGCCGTTTTCGTCGCGACCACCGGGGCCGACAGCGACGATTTCGCCCTGCATTGGCTTCTCCTTGGCGGTGTCGGGAATGATGATCCCGCCGGCGGTCTTGTCCTCGGCTTCAATACGCTTGACGACCACGCGGTCGTGCAGCGGGCGGAACTTGAGCTTGGCCATGGCTTCCTCTTGCCTGCTTGTGAACGGGCGTTGGGCTTGAAATGAAGGGTTCGAGTGGCGTTGGCAGTCTCGGCACGCGAGTGCCAAACGACCGCGCGGACATATGGCCTGCCCACCGGCCTGTCAAGCCGGGGGTTAGTCCAGGAACGCGTTGGCAGAATTTTATCGGTTGGGCGCGATGATTGCGAGGATGCGGCGAAACCCCGCGCATTGCGGCTTGCACTCGGGTGCTGCCCTCAGCAAACTGTCGATCGTTTTAGGAGAGAAGCGAATGGTTCGTTTGTCCGCGCGGTCGCCGGCCTTGTTGGTGGCCATGGCGGTTGCGCTTGCAGGATGCGTCGGGACCCAAAACGCGCCTTCGCCTGCGTTTACCGGGCCGCCTCCAAAGCCCAGCATTTCAGCATCTGACGTGGTTGGGCGCTGGGGGCTTGGCGCCTATCACCGCGAGGAGGACCGCGCCCGCACCGAGGCCATCACCAGGGGCCAATGCAAACAGCCTTATGTGATCAGCGCCGGGAGCGCCGGCGGGTTGATGATGCTCACCCACGACAGTCCAAATATTGTCGAGGTCCAGATCAAAGCGAACCATGACGGCAAGACCTTCATCGGTCCGGGCGCCGAGCCGGGAGGATCGGACGACCGAGAGGTTGTCTCCTATGACGGACGGGTTCTGATCCTCAAATGGGTCGACCCGGAGGTCGCGGGTCGCTACGGGACCCAAATTCTGGTGCGCTGCGCCCCGAAGGCGTGAAGGCGGCCCTCACCACAACGCCTTGCTCGCGATCCGCGCGCCCTCCACCAGAGACTTGAGCTTCGCCCACTGGATCGAGGGATGCACCCTGCGGGTGAACGGTCCCTGCGCAAACCCGCAATCGGTCGACGCGATCACGCGCTCGCGCCCAACCAGCTTGGCGAGCCGCACGATGCGCTCCGCGACCAACTCGGGATGCTCGACGATATTGGTCGCATGGGTGACGACGCCGGGCAGCAAAACCTTGCCGGCGGGAAGCTGGACGTTTTCCCACACGCGCCACTCGTGCTCGTGGCGTGGATTGGCCATCTCCAGCGAATACGCACCGACATTGATCCGCAGGATCAAATCGACGATGTCCTTGAGCGCGACGTCGTTGGTGTGCGGTCCATTCCAGCTGCCCCAGCACACGTGGTAGCGAATGCGCTCTGGCGGCAGGCCCTTGATTGCTTCGTTGGTGGCGTCGACGCGGAAGCTTGCCCAAGCCTTGTATTCCGCGAATGTATGCGGTGGCACCATTACGTCGTAGAAGGTCGCGAGAAACGCGTCGTCGATTTGCAGCGTCAAACCGGCATCGATGATCGCCTTGTACTCCTCACGCAGTGCACGCGCGATCGCGATCAGGGACTCATCGGAATTCTTGTAGTACTCCTCGCCCCGCTCAGGTGCGACGCTGGCCGGCGCAACGACCGGCAGAAACGCGCCTTCGACCTTGAGGCCGGCAAGCGCGGTCTTGAAATCCTCGATGTCGCGTGTGATTGCGGCCTGCCCGGTATAGTTGATCGGGCCGGTCACCGCCCACAGACCGGTGCGCGCGAATGAGCGCCCCATCCCGACAAAACCATAAGCGGCTTCGTACTCGGCGTAGAATTCCGCAAAATCACGCCGATCCTTTCCGGCGGTGGCGCGGATCGAGCCGACGCCGCCGCCTTGCCGCTCGGTGAAGCCGCTCAGCCGCTCGAGCACGTAGCGCGACCAGCTGATATTCTTGCCGAACTCGCCGTCGCTGATGATGTCGATGCCGATCTCGGCCTGCTTGCGCACCACATCTGCGACCGAGGTGCGCAAACACTCCTCATAGGCGGCGGTATCAATGGCTTCCCCGTTCTGTTGCTTGAGGAGAAATGCCGTCAGTTCGGCCGGACGGATAAGGCTGCCCACGTGTGTCGTCAGAATACGGTCTCGGGTCATGAGGTTTCTTCCTTCGGCGGCTCTTGTTATTATGGGGTGCAGTATCACGAACTTCGGAGACGAGGCACTGGCTTTGGATCAACCGGGACACCCGTCGGAGCACGCGGGCACGCAGCCGGCAACGGCGCCGAAATTGGTGCCGGGGCGGGCGTGTGGATCCTGTATGATGTGCTGCAAAGTCCCCTACATCAAAGAGTTCGAAAAGCCCGCCGGCGTTTGGTGTCGACACGCCGTCCCCGGAAAGGGCTGCAACATTTATGCGGACCGGCCGTCCTCGTGCCGGGCGTTCTATTGTTCGTGGATGCAGGACGCCAGTTTCGGTCCGGAATGGAAACCGGAAAAATCCAAGTTCGTCGTCTACCTGCAGCAGAACGGAATTCACCTGCAAATCGGGGTCGACCCGAGTTTCCCCAATGCCTGGACCAAGCCGCCTTACTATGCCCGGATCAAAAGATGGGCCGTCGAAGGCGCCGAACGCGGACAACTCGTATTCGTTCGCATTGGACCGCGAATGATCGCGGTCTTGCCGGACCGCGAGGTCGACATGGGTCGGGTCGATCCACAGGACCAGATCGTCGTGTCGCAACGCTCCGGACCGGCAGGCGCGATTTTTGACGTGGCGGTCAGGCAGGCCGACCCCGCTGCGCCCGCCGCCGGTGCGTAGCGTCCGACCGGTGGGGATCTCGGCCCGCCGAACGACCAGCCGAGGCCCGGCCTTGCGAGTGGACAGATCCTCGATTTTTTCTTGGCCGGGGTATTTTTGTCCTCCTCCGGTTAGGCTAGTCTGCCGCACCCGCACCGGGCCGGATGCTGTCCGCCGCCGGGGGGGCATAACCAGAATACGAGGAGAAGTCCTGATGTCAGTTTCCACGAAGGTGTTGTTGGCGGCGGGAACAGCCGTTGTGATCGGCCTGTCGTCGGCCGCCATGGCGCAGAGCAAGAAGTCCACCGCAGCGACGACGATCGGTGAGGGCGAGGCCATCATGGTCAGCCCGAAGACCGGCACCGTGCACAAGTCAAACAGCAAGGTATCGGCGGCCAAGCACACCGCCGCCATGGGGAAAGGCGCCAAGGAAGTCCCCGGCGGCACGGTGATCTATAGGCAGGGCGGCAAGCTCTACATGATGCAGGACAGTGCCAACGAAAAGGCGTCCCAGCACTTCGAGGACCAATTCGACGTCGATTACTGAGCATTGAGCAAACTCGATCGCTCGGTCGAGTTCTCTCCTCAGCGCGAGCGGCAACGGGCAACCGGCCGCTCGCGTTTGTTTGAGTGGAGCTTGCTCAAGTCCACGCTAAAGTTCTGATGTCGCGAAGGAGAGGTCCATGTCAATTCTGAAGGCAACGTTCGGGGGCGTCGTCGTCCTGACCGCCACCGTATCGATGATTGCATTCGCGGTAGCGCAATCCAAATCGAGCCCTGTGACCAGCCTCGAGGAAGGTGACGCGATCTACGTCGGCAAGAACGGCGCCGTACATAAATCGAATACGAAAGTCAGCGCCGCCAAGCATCAAGCAGCGCTCGCGCGCGGCGCAACGGAACTGAGCGGCCCGACGGTGATCTATCACCAGGGTGGCCGGATGTACATGTATGGGGCGGCGGCCGGCACCAACGCGGCGGAGAATTTCCAGGATCAGTTCGACGTCGGTTATTGAGTCAAGCCGCGCCTAAGCGGGTGCGCGCCGAACGCGCGTGCCGGCTCGAGCGTGAATCGTTCAGGCGTCACTCGTTCCGCCCCCATCATCGAAGCCGCCGTCGGCGACGTCGTCGGAGCTGGGATCGTCGGCACCAGTGTCGCCGGAATAGGGGTCCAACAAGCTTGCGCTTCGGGTGTCGTCGGCAAGCGGGCTGGATCGCCCAATGTTGTCGACCCCGGCGCCGCGTGCGAGATCGCTGCCTGACGCATCGTTGCCCCAGGGCGAGTTCGGTTGCGCGGCGAGGTCACCCCCTCCTAACGCCGCCGGGTGGCCGCCGCTCATCAACCCGCGGATGCCGTTGAACAAAAAACTCCCGCCGATCATCCCAACGGCCGCAGCCGCCGCGGTTCCCAGAAAGGACCCGCCTGCGCCGGCGGCCATCGGGCCCGGCATCATCGGGCTCGGTGGGGGCTGTGGCGCCCCACCATAGGCCGCCTGACCGGAGTTCCAAACGCTGCCCGGACGTACTGAGGGAACGGAACCGCGGCCGCTGCCGGCTGCCGGCCCCAACACCGTGTTGCGTACCGCGTCCAGAAAGCTGCCGCCGTGCGGTTCGCTCGCGCTCCCTTCCAATTCCTCGATGCGCGCGTTGGCCCGCTTCAGGGCCTCATCCTGCAGCAAAACGGTCTGGACCAGCGGGTAGATTGCGTGCGGCGCGCGCGCCGATCCCTGCGCAATCAGGCGCTCCGCTTCCGGGTCGCGCTGGTTGCTCTCAAGCGCCGCCAAACGGTCGAATAGCGCGGTGACAAGCTCGCGTTCCTGTGGGGTCATCGTTCCTCTCCTCGGCAGGTTTGCTGCGCCTCGCGAATATGGGGAGACGTCCTGGCAGAAAACAGGAGCTGCATCAGGAGCTGCGGGCGCTTGTTTGCTGCTTGTGCGCGTGTTTTGGCGCGCGGAGCGCGTAGCCGCGTTGGATCAGCAACTGCCGGAAGGCATCGCTTGCGAAAAATGCGTATTCGCGCTCACGCAGCGTCGTCAGCGGGTCGTTGCGCGCGAGTTCGTCATCGACGCGGCCGGGGTGACACATGATCACACCCTCGTCCGGAAGCCCGTCCAAAAACCTCGGAAACAGGTCGGCAAAATTTGCGTCGGAACGAAAATCATAGGTTCCGGCGAAGGCCCGATTGGTGCGCACGCCGAACGCCCGTGCGAGCCTGCGGAAGTGCCGGCTCAGCAGGTCAAGCACGACACCCTTGCGATCGGAAAACGACGGGGAAACGCGCCCGCATTGGCGTACCCATGCGCCGGGCGCGGACTGCCGCGCCACGGACAGCAGGCACGCGCCGATCCGCGGAAACAGATGCACATGCTGATGGCCGTCGATGAAATCCGGCGGCCGGCCGAACGCCGCCGTAAACCGGGCGACCTGCGCCTCGATTTCCCGCGTCAGCGCCGCAGCGCTCAGCCGCCGCAACATGGCGGCCAGGAACGTTTGCCGCAGCGACAGAAAGCCGCCCCCGTGTAAGGGCGCATAGCCCTCGCTCAACGGCCGGAACGGCGCGGTGAGCGTAAGATGCAATCCGATCGCCGCGTCGGCGCGCAGGCTGTTGAGCTTTGCGGCTTCGCTATCGTCAAAACCCGAGGCCACCACCATGACCGATGTCGCGTTGATCGCCCCGCGTTCCAGAAGGTCGCGGATCGCGGCGTTGACCGCCCGCGAGATGCCGTAGTCGTCGGCGACGAGCCAAATGCGCCGGTCGGCCGTGGCCTTGTTGCCCATGCTGGTCAGGGCCTGCACTCGCGCGGCCGGCTCGCCCATCGCGCGTTATTCCGCGGCGGTGCGGGACGCCGGTCGATCGGCTGCGGAGGCGGCGCGTACGCTGTGTTCGGCCACGAAATAGGCCGGTCGTGCTTTGAGCTCCGAGAGGATCTTGCCGATGTATTCGCCCATGATTCCGATCATCAACAACTGCACGCCGCCAATCACCATCACGCCAACGATCAACGATGAATATCCCGGCACGGTGCGCTCGTGCACGAACGCCTCGATCAGCATCCAGACGCCGAACACCAGCGCGCCGGCAGCGAGCAGCAATCCGAGCAGGCTTGCAAGGCGCAGCGGTGCAACCGTGAACGACGTCAGGGCCTCGACCGATAGTCCGATCAGGGCGCGTATGTTCCAGCTGGTGCTGCCGTGCATCCGCTCGTCCGGGCTGTAGTCGACCCGCTTCTGCCGAAAGCCGATCCAGCTCGCCAGCCCTTTGAAGAAACGGCTGCGCTCCGGCAATTGCCGCAACGCCGCCGCCGCGCGCGGCGACAGCAGGCGAAAGTCGCTCGCGTCCTCCGGGATTTTCTGTCGCGCGCCCCAGTTGATGAGCGCATAGAACGCCTTGATGCCGAGCCTGCGGGTGCGCGGCTCATTGGCGCGATGCTCCTTGGCGGTGAACACCACGTCATAGTGGTCGTCGAGCCAATGTCCGACCAGGGTTTCAATCAGAGCCGGCGGATGCTGTCCGTCGCCGTCGATGAACAGCACCGCACCCAAGCGCGCATAGTCGAGGCCCGCGAGCAGCGCCGCCTCCTTGCCGAAGTTGCGCGACAGCGAGACCAGTTGCACGTCCGCGCCGGTGGCCGGCAACTGCGCCGCGATGGCGCCGGTCGCGTCGGTGCTGCCGTCATCGACGTAGACGATCTCGCATTTGAGGCCACGTTTCTCCCGCAACGCCCGACAGCAGTCGGCGAGCCGCGTGTGGAACGCGGCAAGTCCGGCCGCCTCGTTGAACAGCGGGACCACAATCGACAGCCCGGAGACAGGCCCATCGGCCGCCGGCAGCGGCGCGGGTACTCGCTCAGAATTCGGCGCAACCATCACACGACCTTTCGATCTTATTGATATTCATAGCGCAATTGTTGATACCTGTCGCCCGCTCGAAGCGCTCGGCGGCACCCGTCGGGCATGTTATGCCAGCACCATGATGATGCCGTCCCATCCCTCAGGCCGTATCCGCGCGCTCGCCGACGCGGTGCTGGCGCGCTTCGCCTTGATACGAAAGGCGGGAACGTTCGCGCTCATCGGCGTCGTCAACACGGCGGTCGATTTCGGCGTGTTTGCGACCGCTTACAAGGTCTTCGGGCTGCCGCTGGTGCCGGCGAACCTGCTGTCCTGGATAATCGCCGTCTCGTGCTCCTACGTGCTCAATTCCTCAATTACCTTCGCGGCCGAATCCGGGCGCAAATTGCGGCTGCGTTCGTACGCCGCGTTCGTCGCGTCGGGCATCGCCGGCCTCATCGGCAATACGACCATGCTTTGGTTTGCGTCCTATTTCGTCCCGGTGCTGGTCGCCAAGGTAATGGCGATCGGCGTCAGCTTCCTGCTCAATTTTTCGCTGTCGCATTTCGTGGTGTTCAGGCCGCGGACGACAGAAGACGGAAGGCAGAGGACGGAGGAGCGGCCAATCGCCTAAGCCATCCTCCGTCGTCCGTCATCTGAGCGCCGCCTCCAGCCGCGCATAGAGCGCGTTTTCGGCGGTGAACACATAGTCGATGTCGGCGATCACCACGGCCTGCGCGCCGTGTTCGCGCAGGAAGCTCGCGAGCGCGTGGACCTCGCGCGGCGGACAATGCAGCGTCAGCATCCCCGACGAGGTCGGCCCGCCGAACGGGGTGGCGACGCCGAACCGTTGCCTCGCTGCGGCCAACAGCTTGTCGTCGCAACCGGTAAAGCGCGTGCGCACTTCGCGGAACGCGCGCGCGTGCAGATGCGCGGCGATGCGGTCAAGCACGATCCGCGCGGTTGCACGCACGCCCGCGCTCCAGGTGGCGCTGCGCGCCGCGACGAGGTTTGCCTGCGAGCGCAGAATCGTGCCGTCCTCGATCACCTTGAGCCCATTGGCGGCAAGCGTCGCGCCCGTCGATGTAATGTCGACGATGAGTTCGGCGGTTCCGGCGGCCGGCGCGCCCTCGGTCGCGCCTGAGCTCTCCACGATCCGATAGTCGGCAACGCCATGGCCGGCAAAGAAGTCGCGGGTCAGGTTGACGTATTTGGTCGCGACCCGCATGCGGCGGTCGCGCTTGTGCCGAAACGCGGTCGCCACATCGTCGAGATCGGCCATGTTACGCACGTCGATCCAGGCTTGCGGTACCGCGACCACGACATTGGCGTGACCGAAGCCGAGGCCTTCGATCAGCACGACTTTGGTGTCGGCATCGGGAATCATCTCGCGCACGAGATCTTCGCCGGTGATGCCGAAGTGGACGGCGCCTTGCCCGAGCTGCTGGGTGATCTCGGCGGCGGAGAGATATGCGACTTCGATGCCGTCGTAGCCTTCGATCGAGCCGCGATACTCGCGCACGCCGCGCGGCTGCACCAGCTTGAGCCCGGCGCGCGCAAAGAACGCCTCGGCGTTTTCCTGCAGGCGCCCTTTGGCCGGAACGGCGATCACCAACGCGCTCATGCGCGGCTCCCGAGCGCGGCCAGCCGCTCGATCCAGATCGCGAATCCAACCGCCGGAAGCGCGACATTGCCGAGCCGCGCCAGGAGGCCGTCGTAACGCCCTCCTGCCACGAGTTGGCCGTCGGCGCGCCCGGCCGGATCGTGCAGTTCGAACACGACGCCGGTGTAGTAGTCGAACCCGCGCCCGAACGCGGTTGCAAACTTGACCGAGGCCAGAGCGAGGCCGCGCTTGGCGAGCAGCGCATTGCGTTCCTCGAATGCATCGAGCACCCGCTCGAGCGCAACACCGGCATCGCGGGCGAGCGCACGCAGGCTGGCTGCGGCGCTCGCGGGATCGCCGGCGATCGACAGAAAGCGTTCGATCAACATCCGCGTTTCACGTGGCAGGGCGGCGGCGCCGAGCGCGGCCTGCTCCAGGAAGCGGTCCGCGATTTCGCCAACCGACCGGCCGCCGACGGTGGTGATGCCGGCAATCGAAAGCAGGTCGGTGACAAACGCGTGCGCGGCCGCCGGATCCGAATTGGCAAGCGCGGAAAGGACGCCATGATACTCCGGGTGCGCGCCACTACCGAGCGCGAGCCGCTCGAGGTCGTGGGCAAGCGTGGTCTGGCGGTTGAAATCCTTGATCAGCCGGCGTTGCCAGGCGGGCGCGAGGTCGAGGCTTTCGATCAGTCCCGCAAAGAGCGCGACGTCGCCCATGCGAATATCGGGCGCATTAAGCCCGTAGCGGGCGGTCGCTTCGAGCGCGAGCGCGATGGTCTCGGCGTCGGCCGCCGCGGTGTCGGTGCGGCCGAAGGATTCGATGCCGGCTTGCATCAGTTCGGCCGAGCGCGCGCCGAGGTCGCGAAACACCGGGCCCAGATAACAGTATTTCGCCGGTTTTCCGGCGGCGGCCGACGCCAGATAGTCGCAGGCAACCGGGATCGTCAGGTCGGGCCGCAGGCAGAGTTCGGTGTTGGCGGCATCGGCGATCAGGAACATGCGGCGGCGGATGTCCTCGCCCGACAGGTCGAGGAACGGCTCGGCCGGCTGCAGGATCGCTGGCTCCACGCGCACGTAACCGGCAAGCTCGTAGGCCGCGATCAACGCGTTGGCGCGTGCATCAGGCTGTCGTGGTGCCGGCATGGTTAATATTTGTTGCTCGTCGCGACGGCGGGCTTCTAGCACGCCTTGGCGCGGGGTTCGACCGCGATCCCGCGAAAGGTTAACGGGACTGGCGGCGGCTCAATCCCACCTGATCCCGTGGCGCGCCAGCAGTTCGCGCACGGCTTCGACCAGCTTTGTCTCAGGGACTGCGAACTGCGCGGGGCGGCTCTCGCGCCACTCCTGGTTGGACGCAATCCCCGCGGCGGCGCGCGCGCCTTCGACCAGGTCCTTGATCTGGACCTCGCCACGCGCGTGCTCGTCACCGCCCTGAATGATCACGCAGGGCGAGTTGCGCTTATCGGCATACTTGAGCTGCGGTCCCATCTTGCCGCTGCCGAGATAGAGTTCGGCCCGGATGCCGGCACTGCGCAGCATCGAGACCATGCGCTGATAATCGGCGACGCGGTCGCGGTCGAAGATCGTGACCACCACCGGACCCGGTTCCGGCTTCACGCTGACTTTGCCCAGGTAGGTGAGGGCCGCCAGCAGTCGCGACACGCCGATCGAAAAGCCCGTTGCCGGCACGCTCTCGCCGCGAAAGCGCGCGACCAGGCCGTCGTAGCGTCCACCGCCGCCGACCGAGCCGAAGCGCGGCGTGCCGTCGGCGCCGTCTTGAATCGAAAACGTCAGCTCGATTTCGTAGACCGGGCCAGTGTAATACTCGAGGCCGCGCACGACGGAGGGATCAATAACAACTCGTCCGTCATATCCGGAAGCCCTGACAAGCGACCAAATCTCTTCGAGTTCCTGACGGCCCTGCTGACCGACTTTGCTGTCCTTCAAACGAAGATCGATCTGGGCAATCTTGTCTTCGACATTAGCAACGGGTTCAAACACGCTGACGATCGTTTCAATCGATGCATCGTCGAGTCCCGCCCCTTTGGTAAAGTCGCCGGACTCGTCCTTTCGCCCCCCGCCCAGCAATTGCCGAACTCCGGCTAATCCGAGACGATCAAACTTGTCCATCGCTCGCAGAACAGTGAGACGCTTGGCCTCGTTGGCGGTCCCCGTGAGTTTGATTGTTTCAAGGACACCGTCGAGCAGCTTCCGATTGTTCACCTTGACCACGTAGCTGCCGCGGGGAATGCCCAGCGCCTCCATGGTGTCGGCCGCCATCATGCAGATCTCGGCGTCCGCTGCCATCGAGCTTGACCCGACGGTATCGGCATCGAACTGCATGAATTGGCGGAAGCGCCCGGGACCGGGCTTCTCGTTGCGATAGACGTACCCGGCCCGATAGCTGCGGTAGGGCTTCGGCAACGCGTCGAAATTCTCCGCCACGAAGCGCGCCAGCGGCGCAGTGAGATCGTAGCGCAGCGAGAGCCATTGCTCGTCGTCGTCCTGGAACGAGAACACGCCCTCGTTCGGGCGATCCTGATCGGGCAGAAACTTGCCGAGCGCGTCGGTGTACTCGATCGCAGGCGTCTCTACCGGCTCGAAACCGTAGCGTTCGAATACGGTGCGGATCGTTTCGATCATGCGCCGGGTAGCCGCGATCTCCGTCGGCCCGCGATCGGCGAGCCCGCGCGGCAGCCGCGCTTTGAGCTTGGATTCAGGCATCGGGAGTCAAATCGTCAGGTGTCGGGCTTTCAGGAATCAGGCGGTCACGTAGTCAGGGCGCGGAGCTTGCGTCAAGGCGACAATGTCCCGACGGCCGCAGTTCAATCCCTGCTCAATTTACCTCCACGCCCGAGGCCTCGTTGAGGTCCTCGGCGAGGCGATCCACGACCTTGGAAGATGCGAACAGCTTTTTGAGCTCGCTGCGCGCGTTGGCGCGCCACGCGGGTGCGAGTTCGACCAGGCGTTCGTAGGCCTGGCGCGCCATCGTCTTCTCGCCGCGCTTGTGGGCGACCAGCACGCGGGCCAGGTGGCCGAGCGAATAGGTGTTGGTCGACATGCGATTGGCGTGCGTCGTGGCATCCCCCACATCGCCTTGCAGATAGGATGCCAGGAATAGCGCAAACTCGAGATGCGTCTGCGGAACCGTGCCGATGTTGGGAAGTTGCTCGAGCAACGCCCGGCCTTTGTCGACTTCGCCGAGCCCGATCAGTTGCAGCGCGTAGTGAGTCGCGACGACGGGATCGTCGGGATTGAGTTTGATGGCCGTCTCGCCGGCGGCGATTGCGTCGTCGACCGCCCCGCGGGTCATCTGCACCTCGAGCAGAACGTAGTAGGCGCGCGCGCTGTTCGGACGTAGCTCGATTGCGCGCTTGACCATGTCGAGCGCCCGGTCGAGCATCGCCGGATCGGCGGCTTGATCGCCGCCGAATTGATAGTCGCGCAGATAGACCCGCGCCAGCAAAGCGTACCCGCCCGCGAAGGTCGGATCCTGCGCTACGACCTGTTCCAGGCAATCGCGCACGCGGGGCTGCAGCGCGACATCGAAGCTGCGCCAGTAGTCTCCCGACTCGAGCACGCAGCGATAACGCGGATCCGGGACGCGGGCGTTGACAATCTTGCTGCGGTCGCGCGCCTTGATGACGCCGAATGGATTGAACAGCGTGGCCGCGACTTCGCGAACGATCGGATATTTGATCTGGTGCGGATCGCTGCCGATCGCCAAGTGGTCGTAACCGCGCGACCACACGGTCGCACCGTCGCTGGTGTCGACGATGTGGAACGCGAGCGTGATGGTGGTGTCGGGGTTGTATTCGATCTCGGAATAGAACCGATAGTCCGGCGCGGGTGGCGCGGGGGCCGCGCTGCCGGCAGGTTCAGGTGCTTCGGAAACGACTGTGATGTCCTCGAAGCGCGCGAACGTGTCGCGCAGTCGATCGCTGAGCGACATCGCCGTGATGGTCGGAGCCGTCGGCGTACCGGTCGCCTTGGTCGGAATGAGCTGGATGATGGGGCCGACCGGGCGCCCGCGCCAGCGCGTTGCCGATGAGGGCGGATCGAGCACGCCGGCGGTGACGAATGTCGACTTCGCCACGAAGGGGTTACCGAGATACCAGGTCTCGAAGCCCCAGTAGGCGGCCGCCCCGAGCGTCAGCAACGCAACCGCGGCCGCATATGGCCTCCCCGCGACCGCGACGCTAGTCGCGAGCGCACGCATGCGGGCGGGCATGTCGAGTTGTACGCGCGGCGGTTCCGCGATGGCACGGCGATGGAACGTCGGGACGTAACCGCGTGCCGGTATCTCGATGCCAATCGGATCGTTGACGCCGGCTTCGCCGTAATAGGTTGCGAGCGCACGCCGCAATCGTCCGGCTTCGACACGCACGATCGCATCCGTCTTCGGGTTGAAGTCTTCGCTGCGACCGAGCGCCTTGATGGCGATGGTGTAACCCTTGATATCCTCGGGATGGCCGGCCAGCGCCGACTCGACGATGAATTTCAGGAATGCTGCAAGCTGCGGCGAACTTCGGAATGTGGGACTGGTAACGACCCGCTCCAAAGCCCCGCGCACTTCGTTGCCGCTCGGTTGGCCGAGCTTAGGCCGTCCAAAAGTCACGACGGTAACCCCACGACAGCATCCCGGTGCCGACGGGACGGGCGGATCGCACTAAGGTTCGCAAATGCGTCGCAAAGAAGAGAGGGCTCCTTTCGCATGCGAACCATTCCAATCGTCGGCGAAGCTAGCGGTTTTCGCGCGCTTTGGAAATGAGCCTGCGTATTGGCGATCAAATTGCCCCCGGCGTGGTTTGCAATATGGCTAACACCCGGCGTTAGGCGCGCCCGTATTTAGGTATCTTAGGGTGCGTGGTAAGCCCCCCGGTTATCCGAGTAAACAAAAACAAATCGGTATTATAGTAGCTATGGTCCCTTCAAAATAATCCAATCGCGGCTCCCGGTAACGTCGGCTAACATCAGCAATAGTCCGGGGCTATCGGGGCTGGGGATTTTCTGGTGCAGGGTTCGGCGGCATTTTCGTCGGCTCCGGCCGTACGATCGCCCAGCCGACCTTGATAGCTCCGTTTCCCCATCGCATCGGAAGCTCAAACGGCGCCTGCACCTGGGCGCCGCTCGCAACGGCGGCGTAGGCCTCGGGCAAATTCGTTCGGTCGTCTCCGGTCCACACCACCGCAGCTCCGCGGGTGCGAACGTCGCCGGGATCGATCCAGGGGGTGCGCGCCGGCTTCCCCTCGATGACTGTCAGCGGATGGGTGGCGCCGTAATGATGGATATTGCCCCCCAGCCACATGTCGGAAATGACGTAGCTCAGCGGCGTTCCGGTCGCGGAGCGAAAGCGATCGGAGATCTCTGCCGCCAGACGGTCGCCCGGAAACAGGGATGCCCGGTAGCGGACCCCTATGAACGGAAGCACGGCGTAGTCCACGACAAAGGCGAGCACGTAGGCCAGCGTCACGAGGGCCCAGGTGGCGCTGATTCGCGCGAGCCGCGGCCGGTCGAGCGGGGCGCGCGCGCGCATCATCAGCCAAAGCCCGAGGAACAGCCAGAACGGATAGCCCCACATGGTGATCAGCCGGTCCCCGCTCACGAGCCCGCCGGCGACCAGGAGGCTTGCCGGTCCGAACACGATCAGCGTGATGATCCTGCGATCGCGCGGATCCACGGCCGGGGTCGGGGGATTGTTGCGCGGATAGAGCAACGGCAGCGCGATCAACAACGAGGGAATGAGCCAGAACAACTGGCCGGCAACAAAAATCAGCGGCCGCGTCAGATGATCGAGCGCGCCGCGCGCCGGAGCAAGCCGCGTTTCCGCATACGCGAGGGGAAGGAAGTCGTTGGCGATGAGCCAGATCAAATGCGGCAGCACCACCAGCAATCCGACCGCGATTGCCAGGTAGGGGCCGGGTGTGCGTAGCGCGCGGCGCGCGACCGGATCGATCAGCACGAACAAGGCCATCGGGATCGCCAGCATGACGATGAAGTACTTCGCCCAAAACGCCAGCCCAAGTGCGGCCCCGAGCAATGCCCAGGAGCCGAGTCGGCCCTCGCGCATCGCGCGATGGAACGCGAACCCCGCCAGCGCCCAGAACGGCAGCTGCGCGACGTCGTGGTTGAACTTCGCCGCCGTGAAGTTGAAATAGTGCAGGCCATCGACGATCAGAACGCTTGCCAACGCGCCGGCGGCGCCGACCAGGGGCAATGCCGCGAGCCACACGATCGCAAAGGCCGCAACGACGACGACTTGCGAGAGCAGATAGTAGCTCCAGTCGGCGCCAACCAATCGATACATCACCTCGATCATCCACCACGGCATCGGCGGCAGCTTGTCGTAGCCGAGCTGCCATTCCGGCCCGTAGGTGCGCGCCTCGATGAGGTCGAGCGGCAGGTTCGGATAAAGCACGGTCGGGACCAGGGTCCAGATCGCGATGTGGATCAGGCAAAATGCCGCGAACGCGGCGCGCGGGTTTTGGTCGAGCCAGCCCAGCAGCGTGGCGGATTTGAAGGTGGGGCTATTATCGCCGAAAGCTCGCATCGAACCTGCAAATCCAAATATTTTGCGGCACGCGTTGTCCCTGACCGATGCGGCCGCCGAAATCAAGCGACCTTGCGCCGCTTTCAGTCCCGCGCGGTTTCCTCCGCCGCGTTCCGGGGATTGACCCGGCAGCCGGTCAAAATGATGATGAACCCGGCTATTGCCGACGGCGCGTCGGATTGACCCCGGCCGGCGGCTGCGAGGACGCCCATGCTTCGTGTGACCGAACTATTTGTCGCGATCGGCATGTTGTTGATTGCCGGAGCGCTCGGCAGCGTGTCCGTCCTCGCCCTTGGATTGCCGCGGACGGAAGGCGCGGTGGTGGCGTTGGCGGCATTCGCGGTTCTCGTCCTCTACTATTTGGCGGTGTCGCGGGCGCGCGATCGTCGCGATCAGGCGCGCCAGCTCGTTGACCTGTCACGCGGTATCGCCGATCTCGCCCGGCAGGTTGGCCAGCAGGAGCAGCGGCTGGCCGCGCTCGCAAGCAGCACCGAGACTGCGATCCAGAATCTGTCCGCGATAAATCAGCCGCTGGCGGCCGAGGTTGCCGAACTCGGCGCGATGGTCAGGCAACTCACGGGCGCCATCGGCGGGGCGGAGGACGTGATCGCGTCGTCGCCCGCATTCCCGGCGTGGCCAGCCGCTGCGGCGGCCGCCGGTGGGCCCGACAATGCAATACCGTCCGAGGGTAACACCGCGCTCATCGCGCTTATCCGGCAGGCGATCCAATCGGGCGGCGTCGATACCTATGTGCAGCCGATTGTAATGTTGCCGCAGCGAAAGGTCGCTTGTTACGAGGCATCCCCGCGCTTACGGGACCCCAACAGTGCGCTGCCGGCGGCGTCGGATTTTCTGCAAGCGGCGGAAAGCGCGGGATTGATCGGCGAAGTCGACTTGTTGATGGCGTTTCGGTGCGTGCGCGTTGCGCGGCGGCTCAACTCCGGCCACGAGAACATCGCGATCTTCTGCAATCTGGCGCGGCCGACGTTGAGTGAACGCGAGACCTTTGCGCGAATCACCGACTTCATGGAGGCAAACCGCGCGCTTGCCCCTCTGCTTGTATTCGAGTTTGCGCTTGCGTCGTGGCGCGCGCTACGCGCGCGCGAGCAGGAGGCGCTGTCGACGCTTGCCGGCTTCGGCTTCCGCTTCTGCCTCGACCATGTGACGGACTTGCGCCTCGATCCGCGCGAACTCGCCGAGCGCAGTTGCGCCTTTGTCAAGGCGCCGGCCGCGCTGTTGCTGGATCACCGTGGCGGCAGCGGCCGACCGGGAGCGGAGCTTCCAAGCGAGCTCGCGCGCGTTGGGGTCAAACTGATCGCCGAAAAGGTCGAGGCCGAATTGACCGTCATGGACTTGCTCGATCTCGATGTTCGCTACGCGCAAGGCGGGTTGTTCTCGCCCCCGCGGCCGGTTCGCTCGGAGGTTACGGTCGAAGGCTCCGACCCCGGTGTGTTGCCCACTGCCGCGAGCCGGGTGTCGCATTAGCCACGTCGCATGACGGCAGAATCGGTGTCAGATGTCGCTTGACGGCGGCGCTGTGCTCGCGTTCCTGACGCGAGTGATGAGACTAGTGTGGTGGATTTGAAGTTCCTAACAGGGTTGCCGCACGCTCGCATAGGAACTTCAAATCCAAAAACCACACTAGAAGTATGAATTTGCTAGTGTCCCTTTGATTCCGAAGTTCGCATCAGAGGGTGCCACGAGGGTGTGCGAACTTCGGAATCGGGACACTAGTGCCGTACTTTACCGACCGTTTCGAGACGCTGGCCGACCGCTACGACGTCGTCCTTTGCGACGTGTGGGGCGTCGTGCACAACAGCATCGTCGCGTTTCCGGAGGCCGCCGACGCGCTCGCGCGCTTCCGCCAAAAGGGCGGCGCGGTCGTTCTCATCACCAACGCCCCACGTCCGGGCGATGTGGTGCTGCGCCAACTCGACCGCCTCGGCATGCCGCGCGCGAGCTATGACGGCATTGTGGCGTCGGGTGACGTGACCCGCGCTATCGTCGCACAGCGCGGTGGCGCGATCTATCATCTCGGTCCCGAGCGCGACCTGCCGCTGTTCGAGGGTCTCGACGTTGCTTTTGCACCGATCGAGCGGGCGGATTTTTCGGTCTGCTCCGGCCTGTTCAATGACGAGGGCGAAACGCCCGACGACTACCGCGATCTGCTCGCCGCCATGCGCGCGCGCAACCTGTTCATGCTGTGCGCCAACCCCGACCTGGTGGTCGAGCGTGGCCACAAGCTGCTTTATTGCGCGGGCGCACTTGCCGACATCTACCATTCGCTAGGCGGCGAGGTCTTGTACGCGGGCAAGCCCTATGCGCCGATTTATGAGGAGGCGCTCGCCAAAGCGCAGGCCGCCCTTGGCGGCCCGGTCAAGCGCGCCCGTGTGCTGGCGATCGGCGATTCGATCCGCACGGATCTCAAAGGCGCGCTGGCGTTCGGCATCGACTGCCTGTTCGTGACGCGCGGGATTCACTCGGAGGAGCTCGGCGCGCGCGAGAACCCGGACGCGGCCGCGCTCGCGGGCATTTTCAAAAACGCGGGCATTGCGCCCACGGCCGTCACCCATCGGCTGGCGTGGTGATCCATGCAAGGCGGCCGCAAACCGATTGTGGTCGTGCGTGACGGGCTGCACCACGATCCGGGTTCGCTGCGCGGCGCGGTCGTCGCGATCGGCAATTTCGAAGGCGTGCATCGCGGGCATCGCGTGGTAATCGACAAGGCCGTCGGGCTCGCGCGCTCGCTTGGGCGGCCGGCGGCGGTGTTGACCTTCGAGCCGCATCCGCGCGCCTACTTTCGCCCCGACGAGCCGGTGTTTCGGCTCAGCGACGAATGCGCGAAAGTCCGGCTTTTGGCGGCAACCGAGCTCGATGGGGCGATCATCCTGCGCTTCGATCAGGAGCTCGCGGAGCTTTCGGCGCAGGACTTTGTCGATCGGGTTTTGCATAAGCAGCTCGCGATCTCCGGCGCGGTGATCGGATTTGATTTTCATTTCGGCAAAGGCCGCACGGGCACGCCGGAATTTCTCATCGCGCAGGGCGCACAGCGGGGCTTTGCGGTCGACGTCGTCCCCGAGGTGAAGGACCTGGGCGCGCTCGCCGCCGGTGAGGCAGGCGCGCGCCGTTTTTCGTCGGGCGCGGTACGCGCAGCGCTTGCGGCCGGCGATGTTGCCGACGCGGCAGAGTTGCTCGGTTATCCTTGGTTTGTCTCGGGCACGGTGCGCCGCGGCGACGCGCGCGGGCGTGAACTCGGGTTTCCAACCGCGAACCTGCGGCTCGATGCGGGCTGCCAGTTGCGCCACGGCATCTACGCGGTGCGCGTCGGCGTCGGCGAACGCCGCTACGGCGGCGTTGCGAGCTTCGGCCGCCGTCCCACCTTCGACAACGGCGCGGTCCTGCTCGAAGTCTTTCTGTTCGACTTTTCAGGCGACCTCTATGGACAGTCGATCGATGTCGCGTTCATCGGCTGGATTCGGCCGGAGCTGAAGTTCGACAGCGTGGCGGATCTGATCAAGCGCATGAACGAGGACGCGCGCGAAGCGCGGGCGATTCTGGCGGCCGCGGGCGACGTGTTTCCGCCGCTCACCGGGATGTCTACCGGCGTGTTTGAAAAAACATCGGCACGGCGCCTGCCCCCCGGACGGCGCCGTGCCGGCCAACGTGATCGATGGTCAGCTGTGACCGATCACGTCGATTGTCACCGGCGCGAGGTCCGAGAACCCGAGCGCATGCGCTGCCGCCGGCGTGAGATCGATCACGCGCCCGCGCACAAACGGCCCGCGATCGTTGATACGGACCACGATGGAGCGGCCGCTATGGGTGTGGGTCACTTTGACAAGGGTGCCGAACGGCAGGCTGCGATGTGCCGCTGTCATGCGTTCCGCGTGGGCGAATTCGCCGTTGGCGGTGCGCTCCCCCGAGTACACCGAGGCAATTCCAGACTGGCAAAAACCGGAACTTGAGAAAATAGCCGAACAAGCGAGACACGATGCAGCGAACAAAATGCGTCGGCCGTTCAAAGCCATCATGATTCCTTTGGATTGTTGAAGGGAGTGCGAGGCGCGAAGCGCGATCGCTGCGGCCGTATGCGCGGCCAAATGCGGCTTTTATGTGCGGCGCAGCATTACTTTAGTACGGCATTTTAGGACGTGAACTTATTGCTCAAGGGCTGGGGAGATCGCGCAACAAACTTGCGTGGATTGCGCCGAACGCTTCAGGAAGTGAGGCGGTGGCGCGAATGCGCATAGGAGGGATGATTTTGCGAAGCCGCGATTGCTGGAACCTATGCGAAGGCTCGCCGCGCGGCGTGAGTGATTCGCGAGCCGTTCGTGGTCGAGGTGCCGCCGCGCAATCCGGGAAATCGAAACCGCGTTACGCGGGTGTTTCGCGCTGGCAACGATCCGGAATGGGTTACATGCGCGGGGCGCCCCTGCTACACAGCCGGCCATGAGTGAGGCCGATTACAGCAAGACCCTGTTCCTGCCGCAGACCGATTTCCCGATGCGGGCCGGGCTACCGCAGCGGGAGCCCGAGTTGCTGGCGCGATGGCGCAACCTCGGCCTCTACGCGCGCCTGCGCGAGGCGGCCAAGGGGCGGGCGAAATTCATCCTGCATGACGGTCCGCCCTATGCCAACGGACCGATCCATATCGGGCATGCGCTTAACAAGATCCTCAAGGACGTGGTGACGCGCAGCCAGCAGATGCTCGGGTTCGATTCCAACTACGTGCCCGGCTGGGACTGCCACGGCCTCCCGATCGAATGGAAGATCGAGGAGGATTACCGCGCCGCCGGCAAGAACAAGGATGCGGTGCCGGTCATCGAGTTCCGGCGCGAGTGCCGCGCGTTCGCGGAGCACTGGATCACGCTCCAGCGCGAGGAGTTCATGCGGCTCGGCGTCGAAGGCGACTGGGACCGCTACTACACCACCATGGCGTACGCGGCGGAGGCGCAGATCGCGCGCGAGATCATGAAATTCGCCGCCAACGGCACGCTCTACCGCGGCTCTAAACCGGTGATGTGGTCGGTGGTCGAGAAGACCGCGCTCGCGGAAGCCGAGGTCGAGTACGAGGACTACACGAGCGATACGGTGTGGGTGAAGTTTCCAGTGCAGCAGTCGTCCGGCGAAACGCCGGCGCTCGAGCGCCTGCTCGCCGGCGCATCGGTCGTGATCTGGACCACCACACCGTGGACCTTGCCGGGCAATCGCGCGATCTCGTTCTCGCCGCGGATCGCTTACGGCCTTTATGAAGTGACCGAGGCGCCGCCCGACAACTGGGCCAAAGCCGGCGACATCTTCATTCTGGCCGATGCGCTCGCCGCCGACGTCATGGCGCAGGCGCGCGTGACTGCCTACGAGAAGCGCGCGGCGATCGAGCCGGCGACGTTGGAGAGACTCGCCTGCGCGCATCCGCTCAAAGGCTTCGCCGATGACTACGCGTTCCCGGTGCCGCTCTTGCCGGGCGAGCACGTCACCGCGGACACCGGCACGGGGTTTGTGCACACCGCGCCCGGCCACGGCACGGAAGACTTCGAGGTGTGGACCGCAAACGCGCGTGCGCTCGCCGATCGCGGCATCAACACGATCATTCCCTACACGGTCGACGAGAACGGCGCCTTCACCAGCCAGGCACCGGGCTTTACTGGCAAACGCGTGCTCACCGACAAGGGCGATAGGGGCGATGCCAACGACGCGGTGATCAAGGCGCTGATCGGCGCCGGCATGCTGATCGCGCGCGCGCGGCTCAAGCATCAATACCCGCATTCGTGGCGCTCAAAGAAGCCGGTGATCTTCCGCAACACGCCGCAATGGTTCATCGCCATGGACCAGGCGATCGCGGACGGCGGGCATGTGCGGCAGGGCGATACGCTGCGCCACCGCGCGCTCGCGGCCATCAAGACGACGCGCTGGGTGCCGCCGCAGGGCGAGAACCGCATCACCGGCATGATCGCGAACCGGCCCGACTGGGTAATCTCGCGCCAGCGCGCCTGGGGCGTGCCGATCGCCGTGTTCATGCGCGAGCGCCCCGACGGCACCGTCGAGGTTCTCAAGGATGCGCAGGTCAACGCGCGCATTGCCGAGGCGTTCGAGCGCGACGGCGCGGACACCTGGTATGAGGTCGGCGCGGCCGCGCGCTTTCTTGCGCCCGACCACGATCCGGCCGACTGGAAGAAAGTCGACGACATCCTTGATGTCTGGTTCGACTCGGGCTCGACCCATGCCTACACATTGGAGGTTCGCGACGACCTCAAGGTCCGCCGCCGCATGGACGGCGGGCCCGACAGCGTGATGTATCTCGAAGGTTCGGACCAGCATCGCGGCTGGTTTCACTCTTCGCTGCTGGAGAGCTGCGGCACGCGCGGGCGCGCGCCGTTCGATGTCGTCCTCACCCATGGCTTCGTGCTCGACGAGCACGGGCGCAAGATGTCGAAGTCGCTCGGCAACGTGGTGGCGCCTCAGGATGTCATCGCGCAATCAGGCGCCGACATCCTGCGCATGTGGGTGTGCGCCGCGGACTATGCGGACGACCTGCGTATCGGTCCGGAAATCCTGAAAACCACGGTCGAGACCTATCGCAAGCTGCGCAACACGATCCGTTGGATGCTCGGTAACCTGGCGCATTTCCGGCCGGAGGACCGCGTCGCCGAGAAGGACATGCCTGAGCTTGAACGGCTGATGCTGCATCGGCTGGCCGAACTCGACCGCCTTGTGCGACAGGCCTACGCCGACTTCGACTACAAGCGCATCTTCGCGGCGCTCAACGCTTTCATGACCTCGGACCTCTCGGCGTTCTACTTCGACATCCGCAAGGACGCGCTCTACTGCGATCCGATCTCCTCGGTGACCCGCAAGGCCTGCCTGACCGTGCTCGATCATCTATTCCGCACGACCGTCACCTGGCTGGCGCCGATGCTGTGCTTCACGGCGGAGGAAGCTTGGCTTGCGCGTTATCCGCAGGCGACGTCGCTGCACGTCGAGCTCTTTCCGGAGGTCCCGGCCGCCTGGCGCAATGATGCGCTGGCCGAGAAATGGCGCAAGGTTCGTAGCGTGCGCCGGGTCGTGACCGGCGCGCTCGAGCTCGAGCGCGCCGGCAAACGGATCGGCTCATCGCTCGAAGCCGCACCGGTCGTGTACGTGTCCGATCCGGACCTGTTCGCGGTGCTGACGGATGTCGACCTTGCCGAGGTCAGTATCACCTCGGGTGCGACCCTGGTCGAAGGCGAGGGGCCCCCGGATGCGTTTCGGTTGCCGGACGTGCGCGGTGTCGCGGTCGTTCCCGCCCTGGCGGAAGGGCGCAAATGTGCCCGCTCCTGGAAAATCTCGACCGCGGTCGGCAGTGATCCGCAATATCCGGACGTGACGCCGCGCGACGCCCAGGCATTGCGGGAGTGGAAGGCATTGCGCAAGGCGGCCGAATAGATGGTGTCGTCCTATCTCTATGGTCCGCTGACACGGCTTGGGCTGATCGTCGCCGTTCTGGTGGCGATTGCCGATCAGGCCTTGAAGCTCTGGCTGGTGTTCGTTTTCGAGCTCGGCCGGCGCGGCCGCGTCGCGCTTGGTCCCTACGTCGATCTGGTGCTCAGCTGGAATACCGGGATCAGTTACGGCCTGTTTCGCGAGCAGGGGATGCTGGGCCAGAACATTCTGTTCGCGGTCAAAATCGTTGCGGTCGCGCTCCTCTGGGTTTGGCTGGCGCGCGCCGGTTCTCGGCTATCGGCGGTGGCGCTCGGGCTGATCATTGGCGGCGCCATCGGCAACGCGATCGATCGGCTTACGTTCGGCGCAGTGGCGGATTTTGTCCTCGTGCACATCACCACCCCGACGTGGCGGTTCGACTGGTATGTCTTCAACCTGGCCGACGCCGCGATTGTGGCCGGGGTCATCGGGCTCCTGTGCGACTCATTGGCCGGCGCCCGGGATGCCGCAAAAGCGCCCTGATTTTTCGGGATTGTGACGTGGGGTCAGGGGTTTCCAGTTCACAACTGCAAATCTGACGCGCAAGGGCCTGTGAGGGCCCGAGAGTCCGGCTGGGGCGTGGGGTATGGGGATGCCTACAACGATCGCAAGACGATGGGGATGGCGCGCACTATTTGGGTGCATGCTTGCGGCGACATTCATCGTGGTCAGTGGCACCGGGCCGGTGCGCGCCGGGGATGACGAAACCCAAAACGCCGAAGAAGGCGATTTCATCGACCGCGCGTTCCGCGGGGTTTTGGAGGGCATCGGCCTTCGAAAAGACGCCCCGCCTGCCATCAATTATCACGAGCGGTCGCCGTTGGTGGTTCCGCCCACCCGTGACCTGCCGCCGCCGCAGAAAGCGACCCGCGCTGCGCCCGACCCGGCTTGGCCGCAAGATAAAGACATGGCCCCGCGCAAGGTCGCCAAGAACAAGCCGATCAAGCAGGGAACCGAGGCTGAGGAAGAGGATATGCGCCAGCTGCGTCCAGATGAGCTCGGCGGCCGCAAGCCGTCGGGCCGGCGCACGGCCGACGGCAGTCCCGCCCCCGATACGACCGGCCAGCAGCTCACCCCGGGCCAGTTGGGCTTCCAGGGCTTTAGCCTCGGCAAGCTGTTTGACCGGAAGCCCGAAGAAGTGCCGTTCAAGGAAGAGCCGACGCGCGGTGCGCTGACCGATCCTCCGGTTGGGCTCCGCACGCCCTCGCCGAAGTACTCGTATGGGACTAAAAACAAGATGGACCCGGACAAGAATGGCCCATTGGACCGCGGCGCGGTCACCAACAACGAGTAGTTTTCCGATCGGTAACTTGCGCCGGCCGCCGGCAACCCGTAACAGGTTCGGGTGATACGTCAGACGGGTTGAGCGAGACATCGCGCCGATGTTCGGGCGCCGGAACATCCATGATGAGGCTTGAGCTGCCGCGGCCGGTTACGACAACCCTGCGCTCCTTCGCAACGCTGCGCCATATCCTCACGCTCGCCGCCCCGATCGGGCTCGCGCTCCTGTTTGCAGGAGCCCCCGTCCAAGCAGCCCCACAAGAGGACGTTGAGGTCAGCCATTTCGTGCTCGCCAACGGGCTCGAGGTGGTCGTGATTCCCGACCATCGCGTTCCGGTCGTGACCCAGATGGTCTGGTATCGGGTCGGCTCCGCCGACGAGCCGCCCGGCAAATCCGGCATCGCGCACTTTCTCGAGCACCTGATGTTCAAGGGCACCGAGAAGAATCCCGGCGGCAAATTCTCGCAGGTGCTCGCCACCATCGGCGGACAGGAAAATGCCTTCACCACCTCGGATTACACCGGCTACTACCAGCGCGTGGCGCGCGAATATCTGCCGCTGGTGATGGAATTCGAAGCCGATCGCATGACCGGCCTCGTGCTCACCGACGCCAATGTCCTGCCTGAGCTCGACGTGGTGCTCGAGGAATACAATATGCGCGTCGCCAACAGCCCGGACGCGCGGCTGCGGGAGCAAGTTGAGGCGGCGCTGTTCCTCAATCACCCCTACGGCCGCCCGGTGATCGGTTGGCATCACGAAATCAAAAAGCTCAATCGCGAAGACGCGCTTGCGTTCTATCGCCGCTACTACACGCCCAACAACGCGGTCGTCGTCATCGCCGGCGACGTGACGGCGGACGAGGTGAAGGCGCTGGCCGAGAAGACCTACGGCAAGGTCGCGCGCCGATCGGAAATCGGGCCGCGCAAGCGTCCGCAGGAGCCTGAGCACACCGCTGCGCGGCAGGTGACGCTCGCTGATCCGCGCGCGACGCCGAGCCTCCAGCGCGCCTATCTGGCTCCCTCCGACTCAACCGCCAAGCCGGGCGAGGCCGAAGCCTTGGAGGTGCTCGCGCACGTCCTCGGCGGCGGCTCGAACAGCCGGCTCCAGCGTGCGCTGGTCGAGGACCGCGGACTCGCCAACGGCGCCGGCGCGACCTATTCGGGCACGTCGGTCGACCAGACCCTGTTCAGCGTCTACGCGACCCCGCGCCCGCATGTCAGCCTGACGGAGCTCGAGACCGCAATGGATGCGGTGATCGATGAACTCGCCACCAATGGCATCACGCCGGAAGAACTGGCGCGCGCCAAGACCCGGATGATCGCCGACGCTGTCTATGCGAAGGACAATCAGGCAACGCTGGCACGCTGGTACGGCGCGGCGCTCGCCACCGGCTCGACTGTCGACGACGTAAAATCCTGGACCGAACAAGTTCGTGCGGTGACGGCCGACAGTGTGCGTGCGGCCGCCAGGACCTGGCTCGACAAGCACCACTCCGTGACCGGCTATTTGATCAGGGAGTGGCCCAAGCCCGAGGAGAAGAAATCTTGATCGCTTGGCGCGCGTGCAGCTTGCGGATCGCAACCGCGTCGGCCCTCGCATTGGCGCTGACGGTGCCGGCGAGCGCCGCCACCGAGGTCGAACGCATCATCAGTCCGCTCGGCATCGAAGCCTGGTTGGTGCGTTCGCCGACCGCGCCGTTGATCGCCATTGATTTTGCGTTTCGTGGCGGCTCCAGCCAGGATCCGGCCGACAAGGCAGGTGTCGCCGCGATGGTGGCGGGGCTGATCGATGAAGGTGCCGGCGGTCTCGACGCGCGCGCGTTCCACGAGCAACTCGAATCGAGTGCGATCAGCCTGAGCTTTACGGCGACCCGCGATCAATTCAACGGTTCGCTGCGCACGCTGCTCGACCAGCAGGACAAGGCCTTCGAGCTAACCAACCTGTCGCTCACCACGCCACGCTTCGACGCCGATGCGGTGGAGCGCATTCGCAGTAATCTGCTGTCGGACTTGCGCCGCGCCACCACCAATCCGAACCAGATCGCGAGCCGCAACTGGTGGACAACCGCGTTTCGCGGCCATCCCTATGAGTGGCCAGTGAACGGGACGGTCGAATCGGTCACCACCGTCACGGCCGCCGACCTCAAAGCTTACGTCCAGCACGTGTTCGCGCGCGATAACCTCAAGGTCGCGATCGTGGGCAACGTGGACGCCGCGGCCGCCGGCGCGATCGTCGATCGCATTTTCGGGCCGCTGCCCGCGAAGGCCGATCTTGCTCCCGTTGCGGCTGCCAAGCCGCAGGGGCTCGGCCGCAAGATCATGGTCGACCTCGACGTTCCCCAATCGGTGGTGATGATCGGCGGCGAAGGCATTCCGCTGAGAGACCCGGATTTCATGGCTGCCTACATCGTCAACGAGATCCTGGGCGGGGGCTCGTTCGCGTCGCGGCTTTACCGCGAAGTGCGCGAAGTCCGCGGCCTCGCCTACTCGGTCTATTCGGCGCTGGTTCCGCTCGATCACGCAGCACTGTTCATGAGCGGAACCGCGACCCGCAGCGATCGCGCCGGGCAGACCCTCGAGGTGGTCGAGAAGGAGATTCATCGCCTGGCCGAAACCGGCCCGAGCCAGGAGGAACTCACTCGTGCCAAGTCGTACCTCAAAGGCGCCTATGCACTGCGCTTCGACACCTCCTCCAAGATCGCAAGCCAGCTGGTGCAGATCCAGATGGACGACCTCGGGATTGATTACATCAAGAAGCGCAACAGCCTCGTCGAGGCGGTAACGCTCGCCGACGTCAAGCGGGTTGCCAAGCGTCTGCTCGACGGCGGACTGCTGGTGACCGTCGTGGGCAGGCCCCCAGTGACGACGGCGACCACGACCGTCAAGGGCGGTGGAGAGCTCCCGTCCGCTCCCGGAATGACCAGATAGCGTTTTCCAGCCGGCTGAGTTGCTCATCGGCCGCGCTCGATCGGCTCGACAATGACCGCGAGCTGAGTGTTATGCACTGGGAGACTCCAAGCTTATCGGCCTCGTCCTGAGGAGCCAGGCCCATAGGGCCAGGCGTCTCGAAGGACGGCCAAGGGTGGAAACGTGTCCCTTTGGGCCATCCTCCGAGACGCAGGCGCGCGTCGCGCGTGCTCCTCAGGATGAGGTCGAAGAGTTTTGCGGACTCTGAGAAGACCCATGATCCGCATCACCGATCAGATTTCCATCGATGAATCGGAGCTCACCGAAACGTTTGTGCGCGCGTCGGGTCCGGGTGGCCAGAACGTCAACAAACTCGCGACCGCGGTGCAGCTGCGTTTCGACGTGCGGCACTCGCCGTCGCTTCCCGCGGACGTGCGCGCGCGCGTTGCGGTACTGGCGGGCAGAAGACTCACGCAGGACGGCGTGCTCGTGATCATCGCGCAACGCCACCGCACCCAGGAGCGTAATCGCGAGGACGCACGCGAGCGCCTCATCGAGCTCATTCGCCAGGCGGCGGTCCCGCCAAAGCGGCGCCGGCCAACGAGACCGACCGCCGCCTCGCGTGAGCGGCGGATCGAGAGCAAGAAGCGCAGGAGCGGCGTCAAACGGCTTCGCGGCACAAAGCCTTCATTCGATTGATGACGTCGCGATCCCGATCATGCGATTGAGATGATCACTTTCTAAGCAATCAGCATCTTGAATGACGTGGTATGCGTGGTCGCTCAACGCTAGCGCGCATTGCGCAACCTAGTCGTCGCACCCACGTGAATTGACATCGCTGAGGTGGCGGCGAACTGTAGTTGCTTCCTCGCGTTGTACAGCAGAGGGATATCAAGACACGGTCCTTCCACACATGAATACCGGCGTGTCAACGAGGCGAATGCCGACAGGAGCATGTCCCGCAAAAAGCCTGACCAACACTCGATCCGGCGTGGGACCGGCTTTGCGCAAAGGACATGCTCAAACAAAAAGGATAAACTACAAATGGCTCAACGATCCGCGCTCGCGCGCAAGGCGCGGGAGAGATTTTCATCGCCGGCCAAGATGACGGTCTCGCTCAACGTCAACGGCGTTGAGCGCAAGTTGACGATCGCGCCGTGGACGACGCTGCTCGACGCGCTGCGGCTCAATCTCGATCTGACTGGAACCAAAAAGGGCTGTGACCATGGCCAGTGCGGTGCCTGCACCGTGCTGGTCGACGGTCGGCGCGTCTATTCCTGTCTCACGCTCGCGGTCATGAAGGACGGTGCGCAGGTGACGACGATCGAAGGTCTGGCGCAAGACGACGCGCTGCATCCGATGCAACAGGCCTTCATCGAGCACGATGCGTTCCAGTGCGGCTATTGCACGCCCGGCCAGATCTGTTCTGCGGTCGGACTGATCGCCGAAGGTCACGCGCGCACGGCCGATGAAATTCGCGAGCTCATGAGCGGCAATATCTGCCGGTGCGGCGCCTATCCCAACATCGTGGCGGCGATCGAAGAGGTGATGCATGGCAGCGCGGCGGCGGGGGAGGGGGGACGATGAACAATTTCGACTACGCACGCGCGAGCGACGTCGCCGACGCGGTGCGCATGATCGCGGCCGACCCGGGTGCAAAGTTCATCGCCGGCGGCACCAATCTGGTCGATCTCATGAAGGAGAACGTCGCGCGCCCGTCACGGCTGATCGACATCACGCATCTGCCGCTCAGGGAAGTTGATGAAACGCAGTATGGCGGCGTGCGTATCGGCGCGCTCGTCCCCAACAGCGACCTCGCCTATCACCCGCAGATCGCGGCGCGCTATCCCTTGCTCGCCAGCGCGATCCTCGCCGGCGCCTCGCACAGCTGCGCAACATGGCCTCGACCGGGGGCAATCTCCTGCAGCGGACCCGCTGCTCCTACTTCTACGACACGACCACGCCGTGCAACAAGCGCGAGCCGGGCAGTGGCTGCTCCGCGATCGACGGCTTCAATCGAATGCATGCGATCCTCGGCACCAGCGAGCATTGCATCGCGGTGCATCCCTCCGATATGTGCGTGGCACTCGCCGCGCTCGAGGCGCGCGTGCTAGCGACCGGCACGACCGGCGAGCGCAGCATTGCGTTTGCCGACTTTCATCGCCTGCCGGGCGACACCCCGCAGATCGACAGCAACCTGCGCGCGGACGAGATCATCACGGCGATCGAGCTGCCGGCCAAAGGCTTCGCCGACAACTACAGCTATCTGAAGATCCGCGATCGCCTGTCGTACGCGTTTGCGCTGGTGTCGATCGCCGCCGCGCTCGACATCGACCGCGGCACCATCCGGGAAGCGCGCCTCGCGCTCGGCGGGGTGGCGCACAAGCCATGGCGTGACCGCAACGCGGAGGCGCTGCTCGCCGGCGCGCCGCCGACGCGCGAGAGCTTCCAGCGCGCGGCCGATGCGCTGCTGCGGGACGCGCACGGCTTCGGCCACAACGACTTCAAGATTGAGCTGGCGCGACGCGGCATCGTTCGCACGCTGACCCAGGCGGCGCGCGGCACCCCGCAGTCGCAGTCCGACAAGCGCGTGGCTTGAGAGAGGGGGATGCCATGATCACCACCAGCAACCAGATCGGCAAGCCCGCCTCCCGCGTCGAAGGGCGCGCCAAAGTGACCGGCGCTGCGAAATACGCGGGCGAGTTCAACGTCCCGAACCTCGCGCATGGCGTGGTCGTGACGGCCTCGATCGCCAAAGGCCGCATCCAGCGCATCAATGCCGAAGAGGCGCTCGCGGTCGCGGGCGTACTTGACGTGTTGACGCACGCCAATCGCGGAAAGCTCGCGTCATCCGACGATAAATATAAGGACGAAGTTGCGCCCGATGGTTCGCCGTTCCGTCCGTTTTACGACGACCAGGTTCGCTTCAACGGCCAGCCAATCGCGCTTGTCGTCGCCGAGGAGTTCGAGATCGCGCGCTTTGCGGCGTCGCTGATTCATGTCGACTATGAGCAGGACGCGCACGTCACCGATTTCGAGGCGCAACGCCAGCGCACGGCGGGCGCGAAGCGCCCCAAGCCCGTCCACACGCGCGGCAAGGCCACGCGCGCATTCGATGAGGCGGCGGTGCGCGTCGATGCGGCCTACAGCATGCCGGTCGAGCACCACAATCCGATGGAGCCTTACGCCGCGACGGCCGTGTGGGAAGGCGACGATCGGATCACAATCTACGACAAGACCCAAGGACCGCTGAACTGCCGCAACTACGTTGCCAATGTGTTCGGAATGAAGCCCGACAAGGTGCGCGTGCTCTCGCACTATGTCGGCGGCGCCTTCGGATCGGGCTTGCGTCCGAATTATGAGCTGCCGCTCGCCGTGCTGGCGGCGCGCGCGCTCAAGCGCCCGGTGCGGGTCACGCTCACGCGCCAGCAGATGTTCACGATCGGCTATCGGGCCGCGAACGTGCAGGAGCTCAAGCTCGGCGCCGATCGCAACGGCAGCCTCGCCTCGTTCCGGCATGACGCGGTTTCGATGACCTCCCAGTTCGAGGATTTCCAGCGGTCTTTCGTGTCCTGGTCGAGCCAGCTTTACCGCTGCCCGAACAGCGAGCTCGCCCAGCGGTTGGTCAAGCTCGACGTGAACACGCCCTGCGACATGCGCGGACCGGGTGGAACCGAGGGTGTCTGGGCGATCGAATGCGCCATGGATGAGCTCGCCTACGCGGCGAACGTCGATCCGCTCGAGCTGCGGCTCGTCAACTACTCGGACCTCGATCAGATCGCGGATAAGCCGTACAGCAGCAAGGAGCTGCGCGAATGCTATCGTCAAGCTGCCGAGAAGTTTGGGTGGTCGAAGCGCAGTCGTGAGCCGCGATCGATGCGCGAGGGCCGTGAGCTCGTCGGCTGGGGCATGGCGAGCGGGGTGTGGGAAGCCTGGCAACTGCCCGCGAGCGCCAGGGCGAGCCTGACCGCCAACGGCGCCGTCGAGATCGCGAGCGCGACGGCGGACATCGGGCCCGGCACCTATACGATGATGGCCCAGCTTGCCGCCGAGATGCTGGGCATGCCGCTCGAGAACGTGACGGCGAAGCTCGGCGATAGCGCGCTGCCGAACGCGCCCGTGGAAGGCGGATCATTCACCGCCTCCTCGGTCGGCGCCGCCATTCACGACGCCTGCCGGGCGGTGCAAAAGGACCTGCTGGGGTTCGCGCTAAAGATCAAAGGGTCGCCGCTCGCGGGCGCCAAGCTCGACGATGTCGTGTTCGCCGACGGCAAGATCCGGCACAAGGCTGACGCAGGCCGCGTCGTCTCGCTCGCCGACGCGATGCGCGCCGGCAACGCCGAGCGGATCGAGAAGGAAGCCAGCGCGACACCGAAGATGGACAGCGCCTACGCGAACTTAGCGCACTCGGCGGTGTTCGCCGAGGTCAAGATCGATGAAGAGCTCGGCGTGATCAGGGTGACGCGCATCGTCAGCGCGGTTGCGGCCGGGCGCATCATCAATCCCAAGCTCGCCGGCAGCCAGATTCTTGGTGCGGTGGTCGGCGGCATCGGCATGGCGCTGCACGAGGAGACGGTGACCGATCAGCGTTTCGGACGTTTCATCACTCGCAACCTTGCCGACTACCATGTGCCGGTGAACGCCGACGTGCATGCGATCGACGTGATCTTCGTCGAGGAGACCGACGACAAGATCAATCCATTCGGCATCAAGGGCGTTGGCGAGATCGGCATCGTCGGCACCGCGGCGGCGATTGCCAACGCGGTCTATCACGCGACCGGCAAACGCGTGCGCGATCTGCCGATCACGATCGACAAGCTGCTGCGGGAATGAGGCCTCGCTGGTCACGGAACGACTTCCGCGCCGCTTGGCGATGATCGGCTTGGGTGCTGATCACTTGCAGGCGAAAATTGCGGAAATGCCCTCTTGCTTCGCGAGCGCCTTGGCTGAATGAACATTCGCCAAGAAGGAGAGGTCACTAATGGTCTTTGACTGGTTTCGAGGAACCGTGATGGTAATGCCCAGAGGATGTCTCTTTTGCCCGCTTTCGACGCCATACTCGACCAGCACGTATCTTTGCCCGGGCGGAATATCGGCCGGCGATGAGATGTATTTCACAAGCGACATTGACAATACCTCCGCCTGAGTGCCGATTCCGCTTGCTTTAGACGGCGCGGTGCCGTTCGGCGCCGAGATAGCTTTGTTCAGTCCGGTTGGAGCATTTGCGAAGGGGTGTAACCCAGCCCGGTAGAGACCGAGCTGGTAAAGTTTTCTTCAACAGCCGTTATGGAAAACTACTTCTGCTGCTGACTCTTGCCGTGCGCTTGAGTCGAATGCTCATGTGCGGTCTTCGACTGGGCCTGGGCATTGGCAGCATGCTGCTGGGCATTGCCGTGATCGCCCTTGGCATGGTGCTCTGCTGCGGTCCGATGCGTTTTGGCAGCCTGATCATGTTGGTCGGCGGCTTTCTTATGCATGTCTTGCGGCATGAAATCACTCCATTAAGTGGTGGGTTGAAAGTACGCATGACAGAAGCCTCGCAGCAGGCGTCCGCCTAGTATTCGCACCCCGGTTAGCCCGGTGGTGCGCTTCGCGTTGGTCTCAGATTGCTGCCGCGAAAATGGCTACCGTGACGACCACGGGCCGTGTTTATCGTTGCGCGGGGAGGCCAAGGGGATAACGGGTGGTGCCATATGCGCGGTTCGTATCCCTGGGGAGCGCGGTGACGTCATTTGAGGGCGTTGGTGTTGATGGAGATGATTGTGTCCCATATGTGCCAAATTCCAGGTTCTGGAGGATGTTGGCACGTGAGCGAGCTGCACTACGTTCATCGACGTGCGTTGCCGTGCTTGGCGCCGCGCCGACAAGCGCGGCCGCATTCGACAAAACGGGTGCGGCCCAGGACGCCGTTGCAAATCCAATTATGATCGCGCTGGCGATTGCCGTAGCAACCGGGTGCTTCGTCACGTTCTTCATTGTCAAATCCTTTGAATGCGTGCGCGGCTTTCGGCTACGAAACGTCGCTGACCGCTGGGTTGCGGCAGCTGTGTCGAGGCTCTGCGGCGGCGCTAGGCTGGAACTTGAAGCCAGTTATGGCACGCCTGCATCCGAGTGCAGGCGCGAGCACTTTTCGTCTCTCAGTCCCCAAAGCCTGTAGGCATTTTGATGCTTACAGTGAGCTGGCTACGCATGCGTACCTTTACAAGGCCAGATTCGAACTCTTCCGGTCGCCCTCCCGCGACATCGCGCCCGTGGAACGCATTGCTCTTGGCAGGAATGCGCTCCGCCACGTCGGTTTTGCAGCCATTGTCGAAGCATGAGCGGATGTCCGACTTTAGTGCGCAGAGCACCTCAAATGACCTTGATCAGGAGAATCTCGAGCCGTGCGTGAGGCCCCATATGCGGCAGGGACAGGGCCTCGCGCCGCATTCGGCGCGGGAATGACGGGGAAAACGCGGTTCGGTACGATTGAAATCCGCTCTAAACTGGCGCTGTTACCCCGAGTCGCCCGATGCCGATCCGCCAGCTTGAGCCCTCTGTCATCAACCGCATCGCCGCCGGCGAAGTCGTCGAGCGGCCGGCGAGCGTCGTCAAGGAACTCGTCGAAAACGCGCTCGACGCTGGCGCGCGGCGGATCGACGTCATCACCGACGGCGGCGGCCGCCGGCTGATCCGCATCACCGACGACGGCGCCGGCATGAGCGCCTCCGACCTCGCGCTCGCGGTCGAGCGCCACGCCACCTCCAAGCTGCCGGATGACGATCTGCTGGCGATCCGCACGCTCGGGTTCCGCGGCGAGGCGCTGCCCTCGATTGGCGCGGTGGCGCGGCTGTCGATCACGACCCGCCACGCCGGCGAACCGCACGCCTGGGCGATCGCGGTCGACGCCGGCGCAAAATCGTCGCTGCGGCCGGCGGCGCTCGATGCCGGCACCCGGGTCGAGGTCAGCGACCTGTTCTACGCGACACCGGCACGGCTGAAGTTTCTCAAGACCGACCGCAGCGAAGGCGCGGCGATCCGCGAAACGGTGCGCCGGCTCGCCATGAGCCGGCCCGACGTTGCCTTCACGCTCGCGGGCGAGGAACGCGCGCTTGTGAGCTGGGCGGCGGCGCTGCCCGGCGCGCCTGGGCGGCTGGCGCGGCTCGGCGATATTCTGGGCGCGGATTTCCGCGCCAACGCGATCGAGGTTCGCGGCGGGCGCGACGGCCTCTCAATCGAGGGCTACGCGGCGCTGCCGACGCTCTCGCGCGCCAACGCGTTCGGGCAGTACCTCTTCGTCAACGGCCGTCCGGTGCGCGACAAGCTCCTCCTTGGCGCGGTGCGCGGCGCCTACGCGGACTATCTGCCGCGCGACCGCCAGCCGATCCTGGCGCTGTTCATCACGCTCGATCCGCGCGAGGTCGACGTCAACGTGCATCCGGCCAAGACCGAAGTGCGGTTCCGTGACGGCGGCCTCGTGCGGGCGCTGATCGTGCGCACTCTGCAGGATGCGCTGGCGCGCGAAGGACACCGCGCAGCCTCGACCGGTGGCACCGCGACGCTCGCGGCGCTGCGCCCGAACGCGATGCCGCGCGCCGGCTGGGACTGGCGGGCGTCACCTGCGCGGCCTTCGTTCCCGGTTGCGGGTGCAACCGCGCTCAAGGGCTTTGCCGAGGCCGTGCAGGTCGGCTTCGACGTCGGCGCGCCGGCAGCCGACGCGCGTTACGAGCCGGCGCCGCCGGCGCCCGACCTGATCGATCGCCCGCTCGGCGCCGCGCGCGCGCAGGTGCACGAAACCTACGTGGTGGCGCAGACGCGGGACGGCATCGTCATCGTCGACCAGCACGCCGCCCACGAACGCCTGGTCTACGAGCGCCTCAAGGCGGCGCTCGAAAAGACCGGTGTCGCCCGCCAGATCCTGCTGATCCCCGAGATCGTCGAGCTCGACGAAGCCGACGTCGAGCGGCTCGCCGCGCGCGCCGACGAGCTTGCGCGCTATGGCCTGGTGCTGGAGGCGTTCGGCCCCGGCGCGGTCGCGGTGCGCGAGACGCCCGGCATGCTGGGTGAGATCGACGCGCCCGCGCTCGTGCGCGATCTCGCCGAGCACATGGCCGAATGGGACGAGGCGCTGCCGCTCGAGCGCCGCCTGATGCATGTCTCAGCCACCATGGCGTGCCACGGCTCGGTGCGCGCCGGGCGACGCCTCAAGCCCGAGGAGATGAACGCGCTGCTGCGCGAGATGGAGGCAACGCCGAACTCGGGCCAGTGCAACCACGGCCGGCCGACTTATGTGGAATTGAAACTGAGCGATATCGAGCGATTGTTTGGGAGGAAGTGATTGTTGTTGATGGTCGGGTGGATTGGCGCCAAAGCAAGAAGTCCATTTTCATGAACGCAGCGTGTCGCTTCCTCGCTGCCCTCGTCGGCCTGTCGCTGATCCTTTCGCTCGGAGCGCCTCCGTCGGCTGCGCGGCCGCTCGCCGCCATCAAATCGGACGGGACGCTCAAGGTCGGAATGACCGGCGACTACGCGCCTTATTCCTTGCGCGGACCGGACGGCCAGATCTCCGGCGCCGATGTCACGATGGCGCGGGAGCTTGCGCAAGCGCTCGGCGTTACACTCGTGATCGTGCCAACCAGCTGGAAGACCCTGCAGGCTGATCTTGCGGCGGACCGCTTCGACATCGCCATGGGCGGCGTGAGCGTGACGCCGGACCGGGCGGCCGCCGGTGAGTTCTCGCTTCCCGTCATGCGCGACGGCAAGCGCCCGATCGCGCGCTGCGCCGACAAGGAGCGCTACACATCGATCGGCGCGATCGACCAGCCCGGCGTGCGCGTCGTGGTCAATCCCGGCGGCACCAACGAACGCTTTGCCAAAGGCAATCTCTCCCACGCGACGCTCGCGGAACATCCCGACAACCGGACCATTTTCGACGAGATCGCCGCCGGCCGCGCTGACGTGATGGTGACCGACGGGGCCGAGGTCGATTACCAAGCCCGCCTGCACCCCGGTGTCCTCTGCCCGGCTGCCGTGCCGGATTCATTCGATCATTTCGACAAGGCCTACTGGATGACGCGCGACCCGGCGCTCAAGCAGGCAGTCGATGTGTGGCTGAAAGCGAGCCTTGCGACCGGCCGATACGAGAAGGCGCTCGCGGGCGCGGCCGCCGGCAAGCCTTAACATCCGCAATAATTCCGATTGATTTCAACTTTTCCATTGCAAGAACACTAACTCGCTGTCGCCGTATTCGCGCCGTTCCAGCTCCTCGTATCCCTCCGGCGCCACAAAATTTGCGTCCGCCGCTTCTTCCACCACGACCAGCGCCTGCGGCACAAGCCAGCCGCCGTCGCGCGCGGCAATCAGCGCCTGCTCGGCGAGGCCGTGTCCGTAAGGCGGGTCCAAGAACGCAAGCCCGAACGGCTCGAGCGGATGTGCGGGCCCGAGCTTGGTCGCATCGCGGCGGAAGATGCGGGTCGTGCCGCCGAGGCCGAGCGCCTCGACGTTTTCTCGCAGCAACGCGCGCGCCTCGGCCCCATCATCAACAAACAGCACGAACGCGGCGCCGCGCGAAGAGGCCTCCAGTCCGAGCGCGCCGGTGCCGGCGAAGAGGTCGAGCACGCGCGCGCCGGTGACAGGGTCGCCGTAGCGATGCATCAAAATGTTGAACAAGGTCTCGCGCAGGCGGTCGGCGGTCGGCCGGATCGCGTCGGAGCGGGGCGAGACCAGCGTCCGGCCGCGCAGGCGCCCGCCGACGATGCGCATCAGCGTTCGCGCGGGCGCGACGGCCGCGGACCGGATCGGCGATCGAAGCCGCGCCGGATGCGCGCGCGAGTGCGCGGGTTCTGCGCATCGTCGCTGCGCGATCGCTTCCGCGGGCGCTCGTCGGCTTTCGGCTTGTTGCCCAAGCGCACCACGGTGACCTTGCGGCCCTTGCGATCGGCGAACACGCCGGTCTCGCCTTTGTCCGCACGCTCGCGCGGTTGGCGATCCGCACGCGTGCCGCGGAACTTGCTGCGCACCGGCTTGCCTTCGTCGCGCCAGACATGATCGCGGCCGCGGTGGCGCTTGCGCGGCTTGTCGGCCTTGTCGCGGTTCTTGGATTGGTCGCGCCCGAAGTGAGGGCGCTCTCCCTCTCCCCGCTTGCGGGGAGAGGGGCGGGGTGAGGGGGCGTCGCCACGAGTCTGAGCGCGTGGAGAATCCCCCTCACCCGCCCGGCCTTCGCCCTTCGGGCTTCGGCGGGCGACCTCTCCCCGCGAGCGGGGAGAGGTGCCCGCGGTGCGATTCTCCGCTTGCGCCTCGACGCCGCGCTTGATCGGCCCCGAAAAATCCGCGCCGGCCTCGGCCGCGATCCGCTCGCCGAGTTGCTCGCGCAGATGCCGGGTCGCGATTTCAGCGATCGCGCCCTCCGGCAAATCGCCGAGTTGAAACGGCCCGTACGACACGCGGATCAGGCGGTTGACCGCGAGCCCGAGCGCGCCCAGCACGTTGCGCACCTCGCGGTTCTTGCCCTCGCGCATGGCGAACGTGATCCATACGTTGCTGCCTTGCGGACGGTCGAGCGTGGCGTCGATCGGCCCATAGTGCACGCCGTCGACCGTGATGCCTTTGCGCAGGGCGGCGAGTTGATCCGGCGTCACCGTGCCGTGGGCGCGCACCCGGTAGCGCCGCAGCCAGCCGGTCTCCGGCAATTCGAGCGCGCGCGCCAAGCCGCCGTCGTTGGTGAGCAGCAGCAGGCCTTCGCTGTTGATGTCGAGCCGGCCGACGCTGATCAGTCGCGGGAGATGCTTCGGCAAGGCCGCGAAGATGGTCGGTCGGCCCTCCGGGTCGTCGTTGGTGGTCACCAGGCCGTGCGGCTTGTGATAGAGAAAAAGCCGCGTGCGCTCGCGCTGCGGCAGCGGCTCGCCGTCGACGGTGATGCGATCCTTGGCGGTGACGTCGAGCGCAGGCGAGGAAATGACCTGGCCGTTGACCGCGACCCGGCCGGCTACGATCCAGGTCTCGGCTTGGCGCCGCGAGCACAGGCCGGCCCGCGCGATCGCCTTGGCGATGCGCTCGCCGCCATTGTCGCCGCGGGGCGTGTCGTTCATACGAGCGGTTGTAACGAGGCGCGAATGCTTGAGGCAAGAGCCGCTAGATCGCTTTCCGCTTCGGTTGCATTGGAAAGCGATCTATCTTTTCTTTTGCTGGTCGTATTTTCTACGGAAAACCGGCGTCCACTTTTCCGGAAAATACTCCAATGACTGAGGTGTCCGCCGCGCCGTCGTTCATGCAGGTCGCGCTCGCACAGGCGAAATCCGCGGCGGCGGACGGCGAGGTTCCGGTCGGCTGCGTGATCGCGCGGGCCGGGACGATCATCGCGCAGACGCGCAACCGCACGCTTGCCGACCGCGATCCGACCGCGCATGCCGAGATGCTGGCGGTTCGCGCCGCCGCGCATGCGCTCGGCAGCGAGCGGCTGGTCGATTGCGATCTCTACGTCACGCTCGAACCCTGTGCGATGTGCGCGGCCGCGATCTCGTTTGCGCGCATCCGCCGGCTCTACTACGGCGCTGCCGATCCGAAGGGCGGCGCGGTTGAGAACGGTGTGCGCTTCTTCGGGTCGCCGACCTGCCATCACCGGCCGGAGGTCTACGCCGGTATCGGCGAGGCCGACGCAGCGGGGCTGCTCAAGGAGTTTTTTCGCGCGCGCCGCTGAAGGATCTGTTGGCTCCCCCTCACCCGATTTCTCGCTGCGCTCGAAATCGACCTCTCCCCAACGGGGAGAGGTGAACCTGTGGCTAGGCAGTGCCGCAATCTCCACCTCTCCCCGCTGGGGAGAGGTCGGCCGCGAAGCGGCCGGGTGAGGGGGTTCCACCCTCAATGAGAAGAGCGCACTTACGCCCCTGCCTCCTGCGCAAAACCCCAAGCCTTTTCGGCGAGCGGCCGCACCATCACGGCGCGGGCGGCCGCGTGCTCGCTGGTGGCGGTGCCATCGCGCACCCGCCCGACGATGCCCTGCACGATCGCGGCCAGCCGGAAAAAGTTGTAGGCGAGATAGACCGCAAGGTGCGGGCTCGGATCAAGCCCGGTGCGCGCCGCGTAAGCGTCGACGTATTCGCGCAGCGACGGAAGCCCGAGCGCGTCGAGGTCGAGCCCGACCAACGAGCCGGTGTCGGCGCCGGTTTCCGAGCGCGGCATCACCCATTGCATCAGATGGTACGAAAAGTCCGCGAGCGGATCGCCGAGCGTGGCGAGCTCCCAGTCGAGCACGGCGAGCACCTTCGGCGCATCGCGCGCCAGCACCATGTTGTCGAGCCGATAGTCGCCGTGGACGACGCGCACGGGGGCAGGCGGCGGCAGATGCTCGGGCAGCCAGCGCATCAGCTGCTCCATCTCAGCGACGTCTTGCGTCATCGAGGCGCGATATTGCTTCGACCAGCGATCGACCTGGCGGGCGACGTAGTTCTCGCCGCGCCCGAAATCGGCAAGTCCGATTGCCGCCGGATCGAAGCTGTGCAGCCGTGCAAGCGTCGCGTTCATCGTGTCATAGACGGCGGCGCGCTCGATCGGGCTCGCGCCCGGCATGTGCGGCTCCCAGATCACGCGGCCGTCGGCGTAGCCCATGACATAGTACGCCGTGCCGACCACGCTCTCGTCCGCGCAATAAGTCAGCGGCTCGGCGACCGGAAAGCCTTGCGGATAAAGCGCGGAGATCGCGCGGAACTCGCGGTCGACCGCATGCGCGGATGGCAGCAGCTTGCCGGGCGGCTTGCGGCGGAGCACGTAGCGCCGCGCAGGCGTTGTCAGCAGATAGGTCGGGTTCGACTGGCCGCCCTTGAACTGGCTTACCGTCAGCGGGCCCTTAAAGCCACGCACGTGCTGCGTCAGGTAGGCTTCGAGCCGCGCCGCATCGAAGCGCAGCGGATCGGCAACCTCCTTGGTTCCGCTGAAGGCGACTTGGCGCTCGATCTTGGCCATTGTTTGCTGAGCGAAGAGCCTGAACAGGCTTCAGGTTAGCCGCAACGCTACGATGGTGCCACTCCGTCATGCCCGCGCTTGTCGCGGGCATCCACGTCTTGCTGCCTAGTCCACACGTGAAGACGTGGATGGCCGGGACAAGCCCGGCCATGACCGCGGAAAGGTGGTTCGATATGGTCAATCTGCCAATCAAATCGCAAACGTCATTGGCGATCGCAATGAGGAAAACATGAGCGGGCAGTTCGACGGGAAAGTTGCTTTCGTGACCGGAGCAGCGTCAGGCATCGGGCAAGAGGTGGCGCTGGCATTCGCCGCCGCGAGCGCGCGGGTCGTGGTTGCGGACATCGCCGAGACCGGCGGGCAGGAGACGGTGGCTGCGATCAAGCGCGCGGGCGGCGAGGGGACCTTCATCCGCTGCGACGTCGGGAACGCCGCCGACGCGCGCGCTGCCGTGACCGCAACGGTTGCAACCTACGGCCGGCTCGACTGCGCGTTCAACAACGCAGGGGTGTTCGGCGAGCGCTTCCACGTGCACGAATACCCGGAAGAGGAATTCGAACGGCTGATTCGGATTCATCTGTTCGGGGTGTTCTACTGCATGAAGTACGAATTGCAGCAGATGCACCGGCAAGGCGGCGGCGCGATCGTCAACACCTCGTCCGTCGCCGGACTGCTCGGTTCGCCGCTCTCCTGCGCCTACACGGCCGCCAAACACGCCATCGCCGGGCTGACCAAGAGCGCGGCGATCGACAACGGCCTTGCCAACATCAGGGTCAATGCGGTCTGCCCGGGCGTGATCGAAACGCCGTTGACGCGCGCGGCGTTTGCGGAAAATCTCGAGCCGCGCAGCAAGGAGATCCATGCGATCGGTCGCCCCGGCCAGCCGGCGGAAGTGGCGGCGGCCGTGCTCTGGCTCTGCTCGGACGCGGCCTCGCTCGTGACCGGTATCGCCATGCCGATCGACGGCGGCTGGAGCTGTTCGATGTAGCGTCTACAAATAGACGCTGCGCATCTGCGGTTCCGGGTAGCGCGTGCCGGCGGCGGCGCCGGGCGGGATCGCTGCCGTGATGCGCGCGAGGTCGTCCGTGCCCAATTGCACCTTGAGCGCGCCGAGATTTTCCTCGAGCCGAGGGAGCCGCTTGGTGCCGGGAATCGGGATCACGTCCGGGCCTTGTGCCAATAGCCACGCCAGCACGAGCTGGGCCTGCGTGCAGCCGATCTCGAGTGCGATCGCTTCGATGCGCGCGACGAGGTCGCGATTGTGCACGAGGTTGTCGCCGGCAAAGCGCGGATGGCGCGCGCGCGGATCGCCCTCGGGCAGGCTCTTGGGCTCCGCGCTGGTGGCGGTGAGCAGCCCGCGGCCGAGCGGAGAGTACGCGACCAGCGAAATCCCGAGCGCGCGCGTCGCCGCCCGCGCCTCTTCGGCCTCGGTGCGGTAGAGCAGCGAATATTCGTTCTGCACCGCCGCGATCGGATGCACCTTGTGGGCGCGGCGAATGGTGTCGGGCTTCGCCTCGCTCAGGCCGAGCGCGCGCACCTTGCCCTGTTTGACGAGCTTCGCCATGGCCCCGACCGTATCCTCGATCGGAACATTCGGATCGATGCGGTGCTGATAGTAGAGATCGATCACCTCGACGCCGAGGCGCTTGAGGCTCGCCTCGCACGCGGTCGCCACATATTCGGGCCGGCCGTCGGCATACTTGCCGTCCTTCCCGCCCATGTTGCCGAACTTGGTCGCGAGCACGATCTGATCGCGCCGGCCAGCAATGGCGCGGCCGACCAGTTGCTCGTTGTGGCCCCAGCCGTACATGTCGGCGGTGTCGATCAGGGTCACGCCGCGATCGATCGCGGCGCGGATCAGATCGACGCCGGCGTCGTCTTCGCTCGGGCCGTAAACGCCGGAGAGCGACATGCAGCCGAACCCGAGGGCGGAGACCTCGATGCCGCTTGCGCCGAGCTTTCGTTTGGGAAGTTGCTGCGCCATGGGTGCCTCCGTGGTTGCGTCGCCGCGTTGCTGCGGCGTCATCGCGTGAAGAACTCAATCAGCGCCTTCGCGGTCGCGTCCGGGGCTTCCTCGCACAGGAAATGCCCGCAGTCGATCGCGGCGCCTTGCACGTTCGTTGCCCACTCGCGCCACACCGCGAGCGGGTCGAGATCGCGCGGAAGGCCACCCGCGCCCCACAAGGCCAGCATCGGACAGGCGATCTTGTTGCCGGTCTTGCGGTCCGCCTCGTCATAGGCGACGTCGGTCGATTGGCCGGCGCGATAGTCCTCGCAGCTTGCGTGGATGCGCAGCGGATCGGTGAACGAAGCACGGTAATGGGCCAGCGCGCGCGCATCGAACGCGTCTTTCTTGCCGGCGAGCCACTTCGCGGTCAAAAGATCGAAGTACTCGTTCGCCGCCTTGCCGAGCAGGAGTTCCGGCAGCGGCGCCGGCTGCGCCAGGAAGGTCCAGTGCCACGCCCGCATCGCCAGCTTGGCGTCGAACGTGTGCCACATCGACCAGGTTGGAACGATATCGAGCGTCGCCAGGCTGATCAGCCGGCCCGGATGATCAAGCGCGAGCCGATAGGCGACGCGCCCACCGCGGTCATGCCCGGCAAGACGAAAACGGGCGTGACCGAGCCCCTCCATGATCTCGATCATGACGTCGGCCATGGCGCGTTTGGTGTAGGGCGCATGATCGGCCTTCGCGTCCGGCACGGCTGACCAGCCGTACCCCGGCAGATCAGGCAGCACGAGGGTGAAATGCCGCGCGAGCGCCGGCGCGACCCGGTGCCACATCACGTGGGTTTGCGGATAGCCGTGCAGACACAGCAGCGGCGGGCCGCTGCCGCCTGCGCGCGCGAACATCCTGCCGACCGAGGTGTCGATCCAATGCGACGCAAAGCCGGGGAACAGATCCGCGAGGTCCGACATATCAACTCCTGTTGGCTTCCCGCGCGACCGCCTGATAGCCGATGTCGCGCCGGCAGAAGCCCTCCGGCCAACGGATTCGATCGATCGCCGCGTAGGCGCGTTCGCGTGCCTCGCTCACGCTCTTGCCGAGCGCCGAGACGTTGAGCACGCGCCCGCCGTTGGCGAGGATGTGACCGTGTTCATCCTTGGTGCCGGCGTGGAAGATCTCAACCTCTTCGATCTTCTCCGCCTCGTTGAGGCCGCGGATGATCGAGCCCTTCTCGTAGGCGCCCGGATAGCCGCGCGCCGCCATCACTACGGTGAGAGCGGCGTCGGGAAACCAGCGCAGATCGAAGGTTTTGAGCATGCCGTCGCGCGCCGCTCCGAGCGCCGGCACCAGGTCCGACATCAGCCGCAGCATCAGCACCTGGCATTCGGGATCGCCGAAGCGCACGTTGTACTCGATCAGCTTCGGGCCCTCGGACGTGATCATCAGTCCGGCGTAGAGCACGCCCTTGTACGGGCAACCCATCTCGCGCATGGCCCGGATGGTCGGCAGCACGATCTCGTCAAGCGCGCGTTTGGTCATCTCCGGCGTCATCACCGGTGCCGGCGAGTAGGCGCCCATGCCGCCGGTGTTTGGACCTTGGTCGCCATCGAAAGCGCGCTTGTGGTCCTGCGCGGTCGCGAGCGGCAACGCGGTATCGCCGTCGCACAGGACGAAGAAGCTCGCCTCTTCGCCGGCCAGAAATTCCTCGATCACGAGCTCGGCGCCGGCTTCGCCCAATCCGCCGCCGAGGATCATGTCGATTGCGCTCTCGGCCTCCGGAAGACTTTGCGCCACCACCACGCCCTTGCCGGCGGCGAGCCCGTCGGCCTTGATCACAATCGGAACGCCGCGCGCGCGCACGTAGTCCTTGGCCGCATCCGTTGCGGTGAAACGCTGATAGGCGGCGGTCGGAATGCCGTGCGCCTTGCACAGATCCTTGGTGAAGCCCTTGGAGCCTTCGAGCCGCGCGGCGGCTTTGGAAGGGCCGAACGCCTTGATCCCGGCGCGCTCGAGATCATCCACGATACCGGCGGCGAGCGGTCCCTCGGGCCCGACCACGACGAGGTCGATCGCGCGCGCCTTGCAGAACGCGATCACGTCAGCGTGGTCGGAGAGATCGAGCGCGATACATTGCGCCTCGCGCGCGATCCCGGCGTTGCCGGGGGCGCAATAGAGCTGGTCCACCAGCGGGCTTGCCGCGATCTTCCAGGCCAGCGCGTGTTCGCGCCCGCCCGAGCCGAGGATGAGGATATTCATGGGCGCAGTCGTATATCAGGCCGCGAGCCGAATGGCACAGCCGCGAGGGCCAAAACCGTCACGCAGCTTCGAGCGCTTTGCGGTGCTCCTCAAGAACGTCCGGCACCTGGGCGGGCGGCGTGCGGCCAAGCCCACAATAAGCCGCAAGCCCGAAGTCCGGCAGGTATTTGCGCGCGGTCGCAACCCGCTCCGAAAAGCGCGCCATGTTGTGAATGACCCCGAGATAGACGCGGGTACTACCCGGCCGCAGATTGGCGAGCGGCGCGAAAAACGCGTCATCGCTGCGATCAAGCACCGGAATGTGCATCCAGTCGACGCGCCGAGGCGCCGTTTCGATCAGTGCATTGGCGAGGTTCACGGCTTCGCCAAGGTTCGGCGGGCTGAAACGCGGCCAGCCGCCGAGCGTGCCGAAGCAAAGGTGGTAACCGAGCGCGACATCGGCGGGGATTTGCCCTGAGAGGCGCTTGAACTGCGCAACGTTGCGCTCGATCGCGCCCTCGCGCGGAAACTGCGGAATGTTGCCGTAGACGTCGCCGACCTCGCTGGCGCAGTCCCACTGGATCGCGAGGTCCTTGGCTGGAATTTTCTCGACGATCTTGGCGACTTCGGCTGCGAGCGCGTCCTCGTAGCCCGGCTTGATCTTGTCGAGATCGGCGGTGTTGGGAAAAATCCGCGGCGGCAGCACGCTGTTGACCGATGGCAGCGAGACCTGGAAGCGCAGGTGGCGCGCCAGCACGCCTTTCTCGCGCAAGGTCGCAAACACAAAATAGGAGTTGATGGCGTCGCGTGCATAACCGAGCCGCCAGCCCGGATCGCCGAACCTCACGCGCTCGACGCCATCCTTGACCCGAAACAGCCAGCTGTCGCTTGCATCGCGTGGCGCGAGCCGCTCGACGCCATTGTCCGGCTTCGGCCGCCGCACGATGTCGAGCTCCGGATGGGCGGCGAGCACCTGATAGTGGACGCGGCTGATCCAGTGCCGGCGCGGCCCGACCTCGCCGTCCGGAATGGTGGCCATGGCACGTCCGAGCGGCGCGCCGAACGTCTCAAACACGTCCTGTACGGTGTCGAGCGGAATGCTGCCGACCAGAAGAAGCTTGTCGTTCATCTCGTGTGGCTCCGCTGCCGATAGGTTCACCCTATCGGCGTTTTGGCTAGTGCCCCGTTTCCGAAATTCGTGATTCATCGCGGCACCCTCTCGCACGAATTTCGGAAACAAAGGGGCACTAGCAAGTATTTGATAGCGCATGATCCGGCGAAGTGGCCGCCGGTTCGCCGAAAAGATCATGCGCCACCTATAGTTAGCGCGCGACCGGACGCAAAACCGGTGACCACTTTTGCTGGTCGCGCGCGTGCCGCTTATCGATTTGAAGTTCCTGGACGAGCTGGCGGCAGGTGATGCAGGAACTTCAAATCGGCGGCACAGGGCTGATCGGCGCGTGACGCGGGGAATAATCAGGACGGCTGCTGCGTTGTTGATTTGAGCCGCGTGAAGCGGCCAGCTTGTCTCATGATTGACCGGAGGAAACATGATGTTCAAGGGCTTGTCCGTCGCCCTGTCGGCGGCGCTGCTCTGCGCTGCTAGCAGTGCGCTCGCGCAGCAAAATACCATGACGTTCTTCGTGACCAGCGCCGGCCCCGGCAAAGGGGCTGATCTCGGCGGGCTCGCCGGCGCGGACCGGCTCTGTCAGTCGCTCGCCCAGGCAGCGGGCGCCGGCAGCCACGCATGGCGCGCCTATCTGAGCACCGCCGCGGCCGCTGGGACGTCCGCGGGCAACGCGCGCGACCGCATTGGCAAGGGACCTTGGCGCAACGCCAAAGGCGTGGTGATCGCCAAGGACGTGGATGAGCTTCACGGCGCCAATAATCTGACCAAGGAGACGGCGCTCAACGAAAAGGGTGCAGTGGTCAATGGACGCGGCGATAGTCCCAATATGCATGACATACTGACCGGCTCGCAGCCCGATGGACGCGCGATTGCAGGCGACAAGGACATGACCTGCGGCAACTGGACCAGCAGCAGCCAGGGCAGCGCCATGTTGGGGCATCACGATCGGCTCGGGCTGCGCGACGACGAGGCGTCGCGTTCGTGGAACTCGTCGCACCCGTCGCGTTCCTGCAGCCAGGACGATCTGCGGGCGACCGGTGGCAACGGCCTGTTCTACTGCTTCGCAGCGGATTAGTAAGAGGCTGCCGACAAACGTTTGTAGGATGGGTTGAGGCGCGTCGCGCCGAAACCCATCGCTGCAAATATTGATGGGTATCGCTTCGCTCCACCCATCCTACACGCCGGTGCGCAGCGGCTTTTCCTCCAACAGCACGGTGGCGACGAACGCAATGCCAAGGCTCACCGCAGCCGCAACGAAGACCATTTGAAATCCTGACGCCGCGAGTGGCCCGGTCGCAGCAATAGTGCCGCCGGCGGCCGCATCGAGGTCGCTTACCAGCGCGCCGCTCACCGCCACCAGAATGGTCGCGTAGAGCGTGCGGGTGAAGTTCAGGGTGCCGATCGCAGTGCCGAACTGGTGCATGGCGACGGTGTTCTGCAGCGCGGTCGTTGACAGCGGAGCGATCGGCCCAAAGCCGATGCCGAGGACCGCGAGCAGCAACTCGAACCCGAGCGGACTGATGTCGCGCACCTGCCACGCGAGCCAGATCACCGAGCCGATCGCAACCGCAAGCCCGATCAGAGGGACGATCTTGTAGCGGGTGTGGCGCGCAATCAGATGGCTCGAGAAGCCGGCGCTCGCGTTGAGCGTTGCCATTAGCACCATCAGGCTCAAGCCCGCGGCGGTCGCCGACATGCCGATCACGCGCTGCAGGTACATCGGCAGAAAAATGTTCAGTGCAATGATGCCGCCCCAGCCGAACCCGTTGGCCGCGATCGCGCACCGCACGATCGGATCGCGCAGGATCGCAATCGGAATGAGCGGCTCCGGCGCGGTCATCAGCCGGGCGACGAACAGCGCGCCGGTTATGAGCGAGAACGCCAGCATTCCGAGGATCGGCGCTGAGTCCCACGCATAGCGGACGCCGCCGGAGGTGACCGCCAGCATGAACGCCACCGTGGCGGCCACGATCAGCATTGCGCCGAGCACGTCGAGCCGGTGCGGGCGCTCGTGACGCGGCAGCCGCCGCAGCACGGATGCGGTGAACGCGAGCGCCAGCAATCCAAGCGGAATGTTGAGCCAGAAGATCGCGGTCCAGTGCAGATGGTCGGACAGGAAGCCGCCCAGCGCCGGTCCGCAGGCGCCCGCGGTCGTGTACACGATTGAGAAATACGCGTAGTAGCGCGCGCGTTCCTTGGGGGCGGCCACATCCCCGAGAACCACCATGCCGGTCGAGGTCAGTCCGCCGCCGCCGAGTCCATGCAGGACGCGGCCGGCGATCAAGACCGCCATGCTGGGAGCAAGCGCGCAGATCAACGATCCGGCCATATAGGCACTGACCGCGATCAGGGTCACGAACCGACGACCGCGGATATCGCTGATCTTGCCGTAGAGCGGCGTGGAGGCGGTGGCCGCGATCAGATAGGTGGTGATCAGCCAGGGCAGGTCGTTCGCATGACCGAGGTCGCGGCCGATCGCGGGCAGCGCGGTGGCGAGGATGGTCGAATCAAGCGAGCCCATGAACACCGGCAACATCATGCCGATGATGATCACCCGTGCGTCGCGGTGTGACAGCGGCTGGGTGTGAAATCGGCCCGTGCTGGGACGGGCGTCGGCGTCCATGGCGACTGTGACAACCGGGCTGAGCAAGGGTGGGTCGTTTAGCACGGGCCGCCGGGTCGTGGCAGCGCGTAGCCCTCATTCGTGCCATGTGCAGGCGCATCCGGGTCTCCCCAGGGCCTGATCGGGGGCGGATTCAGCGGCACTCGGGCAGGACCCCGGCCGCCCATCCGAACCGCTTTTGTCCTCACGAGGGCCCTCCACTATGGAATTTCCTGTGCTATTCTGCGTCCGGATGTTGGCCCGCGCGCTGGCTGCAAGGCTCGAAGCTTTGCCCGCGGCCGGTCGATGGGGGTTAGTCGGTTGTTGGCGAAATCGCGCATTGTTGCGGTCACGGGCCTTGCGTTCGAAACTCGAATCGCATCCGGGCCAGGGGTCTTTGTCGTCTGCGGTGGCGACCGCCATCGTTTTGCCGACGAGTTGACACGTGCCGTATCGGCGGGCTGCCGCGGCATCGTCAGTTTTGGGATCGCAGGCGGATTGTCGTCGGCGCTCCGGCCGGGCGCGCTGGTCGTGGCCTCCGAGGTGATCGCCGACGGACAACGGATCGCGACCACCCCGCGCTGGTCGCAGGCTATTCTTCGCTCGCATCCTGATGCGATCCACGCACCAATCGCCGGCAGCGATGCTCTTGTCACATTGTCGTCCGCCAAATTTGCGCTCGGCGCTAATACGGACGCCGTTGCGGTCGACATGGAATCGCACATAGCTGCCCGCGTTGCGGCCGTGCACGAGCTGCCGTTTGTCGCGATTCGGGCGGTCGCCGATCCGGTCCATCGCACATTGCCGGAGGCGGCGCTCGGCGCAGTTTCGGATGGCGGACACACCAACGTGCGGGCGGTCGTGCGCTCACTCGCGCGGGAACCGCGCCAGTTCGTGGGGCTGATGCGGCTTGGGCTCGATGCCCGCCGCGCGCAGTCGGCGTTGCGCGACAGCCGGCGCCTGCTCGGTGAATTCTTCGGCCTTCCGGAATTGGGCGAAGCGGTCGTCGCCCACACCGCCCAGGTCGGCCACTCCGTGAGCCTCCCGGCGCCCGCCTAGTGCCCCGCTTCCGAAGTTCGTGATCCATTGCGGCACACTCTGACACGAACTTCGAAGCAAAGGGGCACTAGCACGCATATGATTCCAGGGCCGCTTTTCGATTTGAAGTTCCTCGACGAGCTTGCCGCGACCGCTGCAGGAACTTCAAATCGGCGGCACTAGCCGCCGTCCGCGCGCTTCTTGTGCGCGCATTGACCCGCCACGTAGGTTGCCCGCACGGCGCGGTCGTCGCCGAGCGTCATCAGCACCGCAAGCTGCTCTTCGATTGAATGCACGCGCTGACTTCGAAACGCCAGCAGCGGCGTCGCGTTGGGATCGAGCACGACGAGATCCGCCTCACGCCCCGCCGCAAGACTGCCGAGCCGGTCATCAAGCGCCAGCGCGCGGGCGCCGCCCAGGGTCGCGAGGTAGAACGCCTCGACGGCGTTGATCGGCTGCCCGGCGAGCTGTGAAATCTTGTAGGCCTCGCCCATGGTGGCGACCAGCGAGAAGCTCGTCCCCGCGCCGATGTCGGTGCCGAGCCCGACTTCGACCGGGCGGCGGGGGTCGCGCACCGTGCGCATGCGAAACAGCCCGCTGCCCAGGAAAGTATTCGAGGTTGGGCAATGGGCAAGCGCAGTGCCGCTCTCATGACATCGGCACAGCTCCAACTCGTCGAGATAAATCCCGTGCGCATAGAGCGATCGCCGTCCGGTGAGCCCGTAGTGCTCGTAGACGTCGAAATAGTCGCGCCGCTCCGGGTAGAGCTCCCTGACCCAAGCGATCTCTTTGTGATTCTCCGCGATGTGGCTCTGCATCAAGACATCGGGATGCTCGCGCCAGAGCGCACCCGCCAACTCCATCTGCGCCGGCGTGCAGCTTCCGGCAAAGCGCGGCGTGATGGCATAGAGCGCGCGGCCGCGGCCATGCCATCTCGCGATCAGCGCCTTCGATTGGTCGTAGCCGGATTGGGCGGTGTCGAGCAGCGCGTGCGGCGCGTTGCGGTCCATCAGCACCTTGCCGGCGATCAGGCGCAGGTTGTGACGCGCAGCCTCTTCGAACAGGGCATCGACGGAACCCGGATGAACCGAACAGAACACCAGGGCGCTGGTGGTGCCGTTACGCAGCAGTTCGTTGCAAAACACCTTTGCAGTCGTCGCTGCGACCTGCGGATCGGCGAACGCCTGCTCGGCGACGAAGGTGTAGCGCTCGAGCCAGTCGAGCAGTTGCTTGCCCTGCGAACCGATGATGCCGGTCTGAACGTAGTGAATGTGGGTGTCGATAAATCCGGGCGCGATCAGGCAACCGCGGTAGTCGTCGATGATGGCGTCCGGGGGCAGCTGCGCCTTGACCGCCGCGAATGCACCGGCCGCGACGATCACGCCGTCACGGCAGACAACGAGCCCGTCCGGCTCGTGATGAAACGCCGTTGCCGGGTTGGTGAGGAATGGATCGTCGCGGCAGGAAATCAGCGCCCCCCGCAGGGCGGTTGTGTGGCTCGCGGTCGGCGGCGCGTTCACGGGCTGGCCCGTTGGGGATGAAGGCGGCACACCACCTGTTCTGGCATAAAAATCCCCCTTGACAGGCTCTATCGTTAGCCGTATCTAACGGTTAGTTTATACTAACCATTAGCCAAGACTAACGGAGGAGCATATCATGACCGTCCGTAGCGTCGAATCGAGCAGGAGAACCACCGTCATGCATGATCTCCACATCATTGGCGGACCGGCCAGCAATTACGTCTGGATGGTACGCATCGCCTGCGCCGAGAAGGGCGTGCCCTATTCACTCACCTCGGTCATGCCGCACAGCCCCGAGGTCGAGGCGATTCATCCGGTCGGCAAGATCCCGGTGATGCGCCATGGCGACGTCACGCTCGGCGAGTCGCGCGCGATCTGCGCCTACATCGACCGCGTGTTCGACGGTCCTCCGCTCGTTCCTGCTGATCCGGTCGAGGCTGCGCGGGTGGAGCAATGGGTGTCGATCGTCAACACGACCATTGATCCGGTCTGGATCCGTCAGTATGTCGGCGCCGGCTACATCTTCCCGGGTACGCCCGACAAGTCGCCGAACCGCGCCGCGATTGATGCCGCGTTGCCCAAGATGCAGCAGCAATTTCCGGTGATGGACAAGGCGGTCGCGTCCGGCCATCTGGTCGGGGACACGTTCACGCTCGCCGACATGAACCTGATGCCGATCCTCTACTACATGAACAAATTCCCGGAGAGTAGTGCGCTGCTGGCGGCGTGCCCGAAGCTCAAGGCTTACTTCGAGCGCCACGCCGGTCGCAAAAGCGTGCAAGACTCGATGCCGCAAAGTCAGCCCGGCACCGCCGGCAACAGATCCGAGCCAGCCAATGTCGCGCGAGCCGTCAACGCCTGAGGCAGCGGATCGCATGGCGGCGCTCGGGGATCCCGTGCGCCGCGCGATCTTCGAGATGCTGGCCGAGGGTCCGCGCTCGGTCGGTGACATCGCCGATCGCCTGCCGGTGTCGCGGTCGGCGGTCTCACAGCACCTGCGCGTGCTCAGCGATGTCGGGCTCGTCACTCACGAGTCCGCCGGCACCCGTAATCTCTATCGCCTCGAGCCGGAGCGCGTGGCTGAAGTGCGCGATTATCTCGACCGCCTTTGGCAAAAGGCGCTCGGCAATCTGAAAAGTCGGATTGAAAAGCCCCATCACTGAGACGTCCACGATGGTCACGCCTGGAGTGTTTGTCAGTAAGGAGATCACCGTCGAGGCGAGCCAGGCGCGCGCCTTCGATGTGTTCACGCGCGAGCACGGCGCCTGGTGGCCGCTCGCCACCCATCACATTGGCAGCGCCGCGGCAGAGACCGCTATCATCGAGCCGCGCGCCGGCGGACGCTGGTTCGAGCGCGCCGCCGACGGCAGCGAATGCGACTGGGGGCGGGTGCTGGTCTGGGACCCGCCCGGCCGCCTGGTGCTGGCGTGGGAGATTTCGCCGGATTGGAAGCACGATGACAGCATCGACACCGAGGTCGAGGTTCGGTTCGTGTCGCTCGGACCGGCGCTGACGCGCATCGAACTCGAGCACCGGCGGCTCGATCGCTACGGAACGGCGGCCGAGCAGATGCGCGGCATTTTCGACTCCGAAAACGGTTGGAACGCCATCCTGAGCGCGCTTGCGTTACGGGTGCGGGACTCTGCAAAAGCGTAAAATTTGTGTCGAACGTCACAGTGCGCTGGGAATTGGCTTGCTAACGACGCCTCGCTATTTCGAGCGGGGCGTTTCATGAAGAGCTCGTTTGCAAACCATCTGACGCTGATTTGCGCGCTCGCCGTTTTTGCTTTCGCGGCGTTTGCGCTTCACGTCAATCTCAAGGCCGCGCCCCAGCCTGTGACCGAGGTCACACGTGCGGCCAAATAGCGCGCGGCAGCCGCGCTAATCTACATCAATCAATTAGAATACCTCCGAGGGTCGCCCTTCGATCGGCATTGGTTAAGAAATTGCACCACACACGCCGTTTTGAGCACGAGTTTTCGTGATCGCAACGTGACTCATCGTGATCGACGGTGCCGCTTGTCTGCCGAGATTTCGGCCTTAGCTGCCTCTCACGGCCGATGAAGCGACGCTCGCTTTGCGGCGCGGCTTGACCAACAACAGGAGAGATCAATGTCGGTTATCAAATCCCTCACGCTCGCGGCGGCCGTCGTCCTTGGCATGGCGACGCTCGCTAACGCTGCCAGCTACCACCGCTATTACAACCAGAATGCCGCCAACACGGCGACGGCCGAGCATTTCCAAAACCAGTTCCGCAATACCTACTGACCTGCGCAGGCCCCGCGGTTCGATGCCGCGTCGGAGTGTAAGTCCGCGTTGACGCAGCATCGTTGCGTAACACCGAACGGGCAAAAGGGCGGCCGCAAGGCCGCCCTTTTTGCTTGCCGCAGGAATCGGCTACCATCGGAGACGTTCGAGTGTGGCGGATTGAACGCGGATGAGCGAGACTCGCGTCAACATTCCGGAATGGACCGTCTCCGAATTGTCTTCGGCGCTTAAGCGCAGCATCGAAGACAATTTCGGCTACGTGCGCGTGCGCGGGGAGATTTCCGGCTTCAAGGGCGCGCACTCCTCCGGCCACTGCTATTTCGCGCTCAAGGATGAGAACGCGCGCATCGAAGCGGTGGTCTGGAAAGGCAACTTTGCCCGGATGCGCTTCAAGCCTGAAGAAGGCATGGAGGTCGTCGCGACCGGCCGCTTGACCACGTATCCGGGCCGCTCGACCTATCAGATCGTCATCGAGAGTCTTGCCCCAGCCGGCCTCGGCGCCCTGATGGCGCTGTTGGAGGAGCGCAAGAAGCGCCTCGCTGCCGAGGGGCTGTTTGATCCGGCACGCAAGCAGCTCTTGCCCTATCTGCCGGCGGTGATCGGCGTCATCACGTCGCCTACCGGCGCGGTCATTCGCGACATTCTGCATCGGCTGGCCGACCGTTTTCCGCGCCGCGTGCTGGTCTGGCCGGTGCGGGTTCAGGGCGACGGCTCGGCCGAAGAAGTCGCCGCCGCGATCCGCGGGTTCAACGCGCTCCCCGCCAATGGATCGCTGCCGCAGCCCGATCTGTTGATCGTGGCGCGCGGCGGCGGCTCGATCGAAGATCTGTGGTCATTCAACGAAGAGATCGTCGTGCGCGCCGCGGCCGATAGCATGATCCCGCTGATCTCGGCGGTCGGCCACGAGACCGACGTCACCTTGATCGATTTTGTTGCTGACCAGCGCGCACCGACCCCGACCGCGGCTGCCGAAATGGCGGTGCCGGTGCGCGCTGAGTTGATTAACCAGGTCGCCGATATCGCCCGCCGCGCGTTTGCCTGCTGGCACCGCGGTCAGGACGCGCGCCGCGCCGAGTTGCGCTCGGCTGCGCGCGCGCTGCCCAGTGCGGACACGTTGCTCGGCCTGCCGCGTCAGCGGCTCGACGCGGCCGCCGACCGTCTGCCGCGCGCGCTGCGCGCCAACGCGCAGCTGCACCACACCGCGCTCTCCCGGATCGGCGCGCGGCTCACCCCGCAGGCCTTGCGAACTCGCATTGCCCGCGACGACGAGCGCCTGATCGCGTTGACGCGCCGGCTCGGCCGCGGCATGGAGGTCGGCCGCGAACGACGGCGTGAGCGGTACCTAGCGGTCGGCGCGCGTCTGTCCGCCGGATTGCGTGCCAACGCGCAGGCGCATGCGGTTCGCATCGCGCGCGAGCGCGACCGTATTCGCAGCTTCGCGGAGCGCGCCCAGCGGGCAACGCTCACGCGCATCGACCGGTGCGACGCGCGCGTTGAACGCGCCGGCCAGTTGCTGGCCGCGCTGTCCTATCACGGCGTTCTCGCGCGTGGCTTTGCACTCGTGCGCGACGGCGCCGGCAAGCCGCTGCACGCGGCCGCCGGCGTGAGCCCGGGTCTCAAACTCGATATCGAGTTCAACGACGGTCGTGTTCCGGCGATCGCCACCGGAGGACCGGCCAGCAAGCCGGTATCGTCGGCCGCCGCTGCCTCGCCCCGGCGCCGCAAGCGGGGCGGCGAAGGCCAGGGCAGTTTGTTCTGATCATCGCTCCGAGTGCTGCGCGCCGACGTCGGGCCCCTGACTGCGCGACAGAAACTGGATCACGCGCCGGATCGCATCGGCGCGCGCCACCGGATTGGTGCCGGTGTGCACGCTGCCGGAATTGTCGAGCGAAAACGCGTAACCGCTGCGCGTCTGGAGCGGGCGATTGGGATGGTCGAAATCGTGATAGGCCCCGGGGTAGACCACGATCGTGGCATGTGCGCTGCGGCCGCGGGCGCCCGCCACCATCTGTTCGCACGCTTTCGCCGATGCTGAATCATCGGCGCGGCCGATCAGGATCAGCGTCGGGATGCGCGCGCTCCATGCGGTGGTTTCAAGACGATTGCAGCCAGGGTAGAGCGCGACGGCGGAGCGGAAGTCCGGCCCCTCCTCGCGGGCTCCGGCCTGCGGCCGCACTGTCCACAGCACGCTGATCCCGCCGCTCGACCAGCCGAGCAGGAAAATACGATCCGGCTTGGCGAACGACTGATGGTGCAGCCACGCCAGAGCTGCCGTCGCATCGGCAACCCGGTCGCGGTTGGTACGCTGAAGGTTGGCGCGGTTGCGGCATTGTGGACCGAGATCGCGCGAACCGTAGCTGTCGGGATAGACCACCGCAAAACCCGCCTTGCCGAGGCGTTCGGCCCAGTCGCGATACCGCGATCCGATTGCGCCGCTGGGGTTTCGCAGACCCTCGCAGCCGTGCATGCCCACCACGATCGGGAACGGTCCCTGGCCGTCCGGCAGATAGACATAAGCCTTGAGCGGGCTCTTGCCCTCGCGGATCTCGACCTGTTGGGGACCAGGACTTGCGGCGGCATGCCCCAGGAGAACCAGGGTCGCAGCACCGGCAACGGCAGCGGCGAGGAGGCGGATCATAGGGGCTCCCGCATCCGCGCACCTTACCACATCGCGAATGCCTTCGGCGGCTTGGGCGTCGTTCACGATGTGGTGTGCGGTTTGCCCGCGACCCAATTGCGAACGCCAATGGCGATTCGTGCGCTGGAGCGCCTGGGTCTGCGGTGATGGCAATCGGGGTTGGCCTTCCGCACCGGAGCGACTATCTTTGCAGCCTCGGTTTTGCCGGTCGCGCCGCCACGTGACCGGTTCGATTCGCCCCACGGAGACGTTACGTGCTCAATCGTTTCGATCCTCGCTCGCCCGCCGAAGCCGAGGTCAAATATCTGGACGGAGATTTCAGAGTATTGCGGCCGGGCGCGTTCGTGCGCTGCGCCGTCACCGGGGTGCCAATTCCGCTCGAGGAGCTCAAGTACTGGAGCGTGGAGCGGCAGGAAGCGTACGCGAGCCCTGAAGCCGTGCTCAGGCGACAGCACCCCGAACGCGCAAAGTAGCGCCAGACAAAATCGATCGGTCAGATCTCACTGCGCGGCGTTCCGGCATGGCTGGTTCGCCGACGGCGGCTTGATCAATTCGGGCCAAGCTCAGTTCTTGAAGACGCCCATCCACCGCAGCAACGCATAGATACCAAAGACCGAACCGATCATCAGTACGACCGCCCAAATGAACCCTCCGCTGGTCGTGCTCGCTGGTGATTACAAGGCTTCTTCACGATGCACGTCATGGACCACAATGCCGGAACCGGGCGGTGCCAGCTCAGCCACGGACTTGGAACACGCGGTTCGAAGAACCCGGGCTGCCCGCCCAACATGGTCATCCACGAACTAGTCGCGTTGCGCGCCTTGCGAAAGACGTCGCCATCCGGAGTGAACGGCCAGATTTTTCGGTCGGTGATCAGCTCCCAAAACGTCCGCAAGCGGCTCAATCGTTGGTCGGGCACATTTCCGGCGATGATTGCGGCATTGATTGCGCCGATCGAAACACCCGAAACCCAATCGGGTTCGATCCCGCATTCGTGCAGCGCCTGATAGACGCCCGCCTGATAGGCCCCGAGTGCGCCCCCGCCTTGCAGCACCAGCGCGACGCGGTCGCACCCTTCCGGCCGCCATCCCTGAAATAAGCGGTCGACCTGCGTAACCGGGGGATCAACGCGCAGCGAGGATATGTCGTTCATGGTGCCAAGCCTTGGAAAATATGGCGAAAGCCGCCGCAACTGTTGGCGAAGCCCATGACGGGCGAATGACATTGCGCTGTTGGGATTGGGCGTTCGCTCGCGACGTTGGCGCGACCTTGCGGCACGCCGCTTATCGAGGTGGGCAGCCGCGGACCCTCGGAGGGGGGACCGGGCGCGAGGGCCCTCTAATCCCACCGGAGCCTCTTTCCAGCGCCGCCATCTATGTTACTCTTGTACCAGGGGCTTTGACGTTCTGCCTCCCAGGTAGGAGGTCGGCGGAGTGACTGAGGCCGTGGGCCGACGCTTTCCCCGATTGTGAATGTCCAGCCGAGCCGCCGAGCCGTGAGGGCTCGCAGCGAAGCAACCGCGGGGATAGGAGTTTCCCGATGGCAATGGGTGGTACCGTCAAGTTTTTCAACGGCGAGCGGGGCTACGGCTTCATCAAACCTGACGACGGCGGACGCGATGTGTTTGTACACATCACGGCGGTCGAGCGTGCCGGTCTGAAGTCGTTGAACGAGGGCCAGCGCATTACCTTCGACGTCGAACCCGACAAGAAGGGCAAGGGGCCCAAGGCCGTCAATCTCGTGGTCACGGGCTGAACCGCGGCCACATTCGGGGTGAAGCTACGCGGCGGCTCGCCGCCTTGCCGCGGGCGTAAAGCACGACCGTCCCTCGTGCCGCCGATTTGAGGTTCCTGTAGGTCGCGGCGAACTCATTTAGGAACTTCAAATCGAAACGTGGCACTCGAATGCAAAAAAGCCCCGGATCAGAGGTCCGGGGCTTGACTTGTTTCAGAGGCACTCTCGCGACGGAGCGAAGCTCGTTCAGAAGTGCACGTTCACGCCGCCGCGCAGAATGTTCGCGGTCGAATTGACGTTGGTCACCGGAATGTTGCACGTGTTGCAGTTGAAGTCGCCGAGGTTCACGTAGAGATACTCGGCCTTCACGGTGACGTTTGGCACGATCCCGTATTCGACGCCGGCGCCGAGCGTCCAGCCCGCGTTGGTCGTGCTGGATGTGCCGAGGTTGCTCTGCGCTTGGTAATTCCCGAACGCCAGTCCGCCGGTGGCATAGGGCATCCAGCGATCGATCGCGTAGCCCACGCGGCCGCGAACCGTACCCAGCCACTTGTCGGTGGTCTGGCAGGCGAATGTGCAGATGCCGCCGCCCTGGATATTGGCCCAGTCGAGATCGCCTTCAACGCCCACCACGACCTGACCGAATTGCCGGTTGTAGCCGACGGTGCCGCCGATCAGGCCGCCCGATGTATTGAACGTCGAGAAACCGGCCCATTGCGAGCTGCCCCAGGCACCACCACCGTTCACGCCGACATAAAAGCCGGTCCAGTTGTAGTAGGGCAGCGCGTAGGGCGCCACTGCGTACGGTGCCGGACGCAGATCGGCACCCGCCGCGATTCCGCTGAAGCTGGCCAGCGCGGCCAAGCCAACGCTCATCAACAATACGCGCTTCATGCTCGCATCCTCCTTAAACTCGTGAGCACACACTAGTCGTGAAATATGGCGAGTCTGGTTAAGACGAGAAAGCCGCGCATTAAGCTTAGTATTGATGGTTGACGAACGGTTTATTTTGCCGCTGAACGGGCGCGTGTTTCTGCTGCGGCGGTTTCCGAGTACTATGTTAGAAGATTTGGATGCAGGCGGCCTTACAACCAACGGATCGCGTTGCGCTGGTGACCGGCGGCGCGCGCCGTATCGGCGCGGCGATCGTGCGTGGCTTGACGCAATCGGGCTACGCGGTTGCGATCCACGCCCATCGCTCCGGCGCGCAGGCCGATGCGCTGCGCGCTGAAATCGAAGCGGCGGGCGGCCGTGCCGCTGTGGTGATCGCCGATCTCGCCGACCACGCGGCGGTCACGCCTTTGATCGGTGCGGCGGTTGCCGCGTGGGGTCCGCTGACGCTGCTCGTCAATAACGCGGGCGAGTTCGAAACCGACGCATTCGGCGCCCTTGAACGCGAGCGTGTCGAACGCCAGTTCGACGTCAACCTGTGGGCGCCGCTGTTTCTGGCGCAGGCCTTCGCGGCGCAAGCGCGCCGCGGCGACGATGCGTCGATCGTCAACGTTATCGACCAGCGGGTATTTCGGCCGACGCCGCGCTTCTTCTCCTACACGCTCGCCAAGAGCGCACTGCACACGGCTACGACGACGCTTGCCCAGGCCTTGGCGCCGCACATTCGCGTCAACGGCGTGGCACCGGGCCCGACCTTGCCAAGCCCGCGGCAGGACGCCGAGTCCTTCGCCCGGCAGGCCCAACTGGTGCCGCTTGGGCGCGGGCCCAGTCCCGACGAAATCGCCGAGGCGGTGCTCTACCTGGCGCACGCCAGCAGCGTGACCGGCGTGACCATCGCGGTCGACGGCGGTCAGCACATCGCGTGGCAAACCCCGGATGCCGCCGTGGTGGACGAATAGCGACCACGCCGAGCCGGTCGCCTGGCAGCCGCGCAATCCACCCTTCGTCCCCGGGACATCAAGCACTACATTCCAGCTATGAGCGATCCGAAAAAGAACATCGAGCCGGCGATCGAGCCCGACGTCGACGAGGACGACGCGGAACAGGCGCTGCCGGAGACCGAAGAGAGCATCGAGGCCGCCGATGGTCGCGAGCCTCGCGGCCGGCCGCGACGCGATCACACGGTTCGCCAAGCTCGCGCCCGGAACGCCCGGGGTCTATCGCATGGTCGCCGCGACCGGCGATGTGCTCTACGTCGGCAAGGCGAAGAACCTCAAGAAACGCATCATCGCCTACGCTCGGCCGACCGGGCATGTGTCGCGCATTGAACGCATGATCGCGGCGACCGCCTCGATCGAGTTCGTTTCGACCGCGACCGAAACCGAAGCGCTGCTCCTTGAGGCGAACCTGATCAAGCGGTTGCGGCCGCGGTTCAATGTGCTTCTGCGCGATGACAAGTCGTTTCCTTACATTCTGTTGACCGGGGACCATGTTTCCCCGCAAATTTCCAAGCACCGCGGTGCGCGGGCCCGCAAGGGCGACTACTACGGCCCGTTTGCGTCGGTGTGGGCGGTGAACCGCACCATCACCGCCTTGGAGCGGGCATTTCTGATCCGCTCGTGCGCTGATGCGGTGTATGAGAGCCGCACGCGACCCTGCCTGCTGCATCAGATCAAACGCTGCTCTGCGCCGTGCACGGGTGAGATTTCCCATGGCGATTACGCCGCGCTGGTGGGCGAAGCGCGCGCGTTCCTGTCCGGCCGCAGCCAGGCCGTGCGCGAGCAACTCGGCGCCGAGATGGACCAGGCCGCAATCGCGCTCGACTTCGAGCGGGCAGCCGTTTTGCGCGACCGCTTGGCGGCGCTCTCCGCGATCCAATCCCAACAAGGCATCAACCTGCGCGGGGTCGACGAAGCCGACGTGTTCGCAGCTCATCAGGACGGCGGCTTCACCTGCATCGAAGTCTTCTTCTTCCGAGCCGGTCAGAATTGGGGCAACCGCGCGTATTTTCCACGCGCCGACCGCTCGCTCGGCGCGGCCGAAGTGCTGGGCGAATTTCTGGCGCAGTTCTATGACGACAAGCCTTGTCCACGTTGCATTTTTCTCTCGCACGACATTGCGGAACGCGAACTGCTGGCCGAGGCGTTGGCGATCAAGGAGGGCCACAAGGTCGAGATCAGCGTTCCGCGTCGCGGTGAGCGGAAGCTGGTATTGGATCAGGCCGTGGCCAATGCGCGCGAGGCGCTCGGACGCAAACTCGCGGACACTGCGTCCCAGCAACGCTTGTTGGCCGGGCTCGCGGGTGTGTTCGGGCTTGCCAAGCCGCCGCAACGTGTCGAGGTTTATGACAACAGCCACATTCAGGGCACCAACGCGGTCGGCGCCATGATCGTGGCCGGGCCGGAAGGCTTTCGCAAAAACCAGTACCGCAAGTTCAACATTCGCGCGCCAGACCAGGCACCCGGCGATGATTTCGCCATGATGCGGGAAGTGCTTGGCCGGCGGTTCAAGCGGCTGATCGATGAAGCGCCGCCTGCGGATGCGACCGCCGCAGCGGCGCCTGACGAGGACGCGTTGCCGCCGTGGCCGGACCTCGTCATCGTCGACGGCGGCGAAGGCCAACTGACCGCCGCGCGCGAAGCTCTCACCGCCCTCGGCGTCGACAAGGTCGTGCTGGTCGCGATCGCCAAGGGCCCCGATCGCGACGCCGGACGTGAGACGTTCCATCAGCCGGGCCGCGCGCCGTTTCGACTGCCGCCACGTGATCCGGTGCTTTATTTCATCCAGCGCCTGCGCGATGAAGCGCATCGTTTTGCGATCGGCTCGCACCGCGCGCGCCGCCGGCTGGATATCCGGGAGGCTGGGTTGCAGGAAATCCCCGGCGTTGGTCCTCACCGCAAGCGCGCGCTGCTCCGTCACTTTGGAACGCTCAAGGCGATCGAACGCGCATCCGCGGGCGATTTGATGCAGGTTGCGGGCATCAGCGCCGACATGGCACGTCGGATCTACGATTACTTTCACGAGGCGGGACGGTGAGCGCGCACGAGCGGGTCTCAGTTATGAGCACAGCGCAGGAGGGGGTGTCGCCGACCAAGGCGGACGACTATGCTGCGGCCATGGACGGCACCACGACCAGACGGATCGCGTCGCGCTCTTTGACGCTGCCCAACGCCCTGACCTATGCGCGAATTGCTGCGGTGCCTGCGGTGGTGGCCTGCATGTATTGGCAGGACATCCTGCAGGGCGGCCTATGGCTGCGATGGGTGGGGCTCGCGATATTCATCGCGGCGGGGGTCACCGACATTCTCGACGGCTATTTCGCGCGCGTATGGGACCAGCAGTCGAGTTTCGGGCGCATGCTGGATCCGATAGCCGACAAGCTCCTGGTATCATCGTGCCTGTTGATGCTGGCGGCGGACGGCACCATCCGCGGGTGGTCGCTGTGGGCGGCGATCGTGATCCTATGCCGCGAAATTCTGGTTTCGGGGTTGCGCGAATATCTGGCCGAGCTGCGGGTCGGCGTGCCGGTGACGACGCTTGCGAAATGGAAGACGACGGCTCAGCTGGTGGCGATCGGGTTTCTGCTCGCGGGCGAAGCGGGCGATGTCGTGGTGACCTCGATCGTCGGGGTGCCGGGCCTTTACGTCACCGGCGTCGGCCTCGGCCTGCTTTGGATTTCGGCGCTGGTGACGCTTTACACCGGGTACGACTATTTCAAGGCCGGGGTACGGCATCTGGTCGATTAGTAGGATGGGTTGAGGCGCATCGCGCCGAAACCCATCGCCTCAATCGGCAACATGATGGGTTTCGCCAGCGCTCAACCCATCCTACGGACTGCGGACGAGTACGAGGAAATGTCTGTCAAGCTGCTTTATTTCGCCTGGGTGCGCGAGCGCATCGGCAAGCCCGACGAAGTCGTCGAGCCGCCGGCGAGCGTGCGCACGGTCGCCGATCTGGTGGCGTGGCTTACCCAACGAGGCGACGAATACGCCCACGCGTTTGAAAACCCAAAAGTGATCCGTGCGGCGATCGACCGCTCACATGTACGCCCTGACGCGGCGCTTGCGGGCGCGCGCGAGATCGCCTTCTTCCCGCCGATGACGGGGGGCTGATGCGCACGATCCGCTTGCAGCGCGAGGACTTCGACGCCGGCGCCGAACAGGCAAACCTCGCCCGCGGTCGCACCGACATCGGTGCGGTTGTGTGTTTCACGGGCGTCTGCCGTGGCGATGGCATTTCGGCGATGACGCTCGAACACTATCCCGAGATGGCGGAAGCCGAGATTGCACGGCACGTGGATGAGGCCGAACGCCGCTGGCCGCTGCTCGGGGTCACGGTCATCCACCGTTTCGGCCGGCTGGTCCCCGGCGACAATATTGTGCTCGTGGCCACCGCGTCGGCTCATCGCGGCGATGCGTTCGCGGCCGCCGAATTCCTGATGGATTATCTCAAGACCCGGGCGCCATTCTGGAAGCGCGAGGAACGCGGCGGCGACACGACATGGGTCGACGCACGCGGCGACGATGACGCCGCGGCCGAGCGCTGGAAGCGTCGCGCGGACGCGGCTGAGTGAAACGTGTAGGATGGGTTGGGCTCGAGCGAAGCCTCAACCCGTCCTCCGGTCTCGCGATGGAGATGCTTCAGATGCGGGCGCTGACAATTCTGGCGACGCTGATCGTGAGCCTGCCTTCGGCCATGGCAGCGCAAGTGACTTACTACGATCTGCCCGAAGGCGCCTATCCGCACGACGTTGCTCCGGCACCTGACGGATCGGTCTGGTACACCGGGCAGGCCAAGGGTTTCCTCGGGCGCTTTGACCCGAAGACCAACAAGAACGTGCAGATTCCTCTCGGGCCGGGCGCTGCACCGCATGGCGTGATCGTCGGTCCGGATGGCGCAGCGTGGGTGACTGAGGGCGGGCAAAACGCGATTGCGCGCGTTGATCCATTGACGCAGCAAGTCCGCTTGTTTCCCCTTCCAAAGCAATTCTCGCGGGCCAATCTCAACACGCCGACCTTCGACAAGAACGGCGTTGTCTGGTTCACCGGCCAGAGCGGGGTCTATGGGCGCGTTGATCCGAAGACGGGACGTGTCGATGCCTGGGCGGCCCCGAAGGGCACGGGTCCCTATGGGATCACCACGACCCCCGCAGGCGACGTCTGGTACGCGTCGCTCGCGGGCGATTACATCGGCCACGTCGACACTGCAACCGGTGCCGTCACGGTGGTCGATCCGCCGCGTCCCGGCGTCGGCCCACGCCGTATCTGGTCGGACTCCAAGGGCGTGTTGTGGGTGAGTTTCTGGAACACCGGGCAGGTCGGGCGCTACGATCCGGCCGCCAAGACCTGGAAGACTTGGTCGCTGCCCAAGAGCGGTAGCGGTGCCTACGCGGTCTACGTCGACGACAAGGACAGGGTCTGGCTCACCGACTTCACGGCCAATGCGATCGTACGCTTTGATCCTTCAAGCGAGACATTCGAGAGCTTCCCGAGCAATAAGCGCGGCGCCAGCGTGCGTCAGCTGCTTGGCCGTCCGGGCGAAGTGTGGGGCGGAGAGTCCGGCGCCGATCGGCTGGTCGTGGTGAGGGATTGATGCGGCGCGCGCCCGCAACTCTGACACTGTTGTTGTTGATCGCAACGCCGGTTAGCGCGCAGGAATGGCCAACGCGGCCCGTGACAATGATCGTGCCCTATGCGGCGGGAGGACCGGTAGACACGCTTGGACGCATTCTCGGGGCGCGCCTGGGCGAAGTGCTCGGCCAGCAGATTACCATCGAAAACGTCGGCGGCGCCGGCGGCATGACCGGCGCGAGCCGCGTCGCCAAAGCCGAGCCCGATGGCTACACCTTCCTGATGGGCAGCAGCGCGGTGCTGGCGATCAACCAGACGCTCTACAAGCGTCCGCTCTATGACGCAACCAGCGACTTCGCGCCGGTCGCCCTCGTCACCGATTCGGCACGTGTGCTGATCACGCGCAAGGATTTTCCCGCCGACAACTTCCTGGAATTCGTCGCCTACGCAAAAGCCAACGCGCCGAAGATGCAGTACGGCAGCGCCGGCGCAGGCTCCGGAGCGCAGGTATGCGCGCTCCTCCTCGACCAGGCCATGGGCACCAAGATCACCCATGTGCCCTATCGCGGCACGGCGCCGGCGATGCAGGACATGATTGGCGGCCGCATCGATTACATCTGTGAGCAGATTTCGACCGCGCTCCCGCAGATCCAGGGGAAGGCGGTGAAGGCGCTGGCGACGCTCGGCCTCGATCGCGTTCCGGGGCTCGAAGAACTTCCGACTGCCGATGAACTCGGCTTCAAAGGGCTCGACTGCGGGTCCTGGGGAGCCTTCGTGCTTCCGAAGGGCACGCCGGAGCCGATCGTGCGCAAACTCGCCAAGGCCGCAAACGACACGGTCGAGACGCCCGCGGTCCGCAAGCAACTCAACGAAATCGGCGTGACAGTGCCGGCCGCCGAGCGCCGTACACCGGAGTATCTTGGCAAGTTTATTCCGAGCGAAATCGCGCGCTGGGCCGAGCCGATCCGCGCCAGTGGGGCGACGGCGGATTAAGAGGAGAGACTGTGATGGACGAGGAGGTTCTCAACACCAGCCTGCGCCGATTCCTGAAGAAAGTCGGCATCACGGCGCAGCGCGAAATCGAAAAAGCGGTTCGCGAAGGGATCGCCAGCGGGAAACTCAAAGGTCACGAAGCCCTGCCGGCCAAGGCGACTTTCAATATCGAGGGCGTCAACCTCAAGTTCGAAGTCAACGGCGATGTCGAGTTGACGTGAGGCCATCACAATTTCCTTGTGCTTCGCGCAGGGAAGATCACGAGAAGAGGACTGAAACGTGCGCGTGTCTCGCGAATTCAAACTCTATTCTCTGTATTTCGTCACCGGTTTGGTGGTGACGTTCGTCCGACACGGCGTGCGTACGCACTGGACATCCTTCGAATCCGTTGAGCAATTTTTCGAGTACTGGCTGATCTATTTGATCGCGCTCGCTGTATTCGTCGCCATCACGGGGGCGATCATTTTTGCGACCAGTCAGTACTTCGTTGGGTACCCAAGTGCGCAGCTAGGAGACAGGCTGGCCGAGATACAATTCCACGTCGTGATGACGGTTCTGGTTGTTGTCGTGCTGATGTTTTTGCTGTCGAAACTGGTCCCAAGCGGCGTTCTGGATTTTGAGTGACTTTGAAGCCAGACCGACGGCTTTGCCGGTCGCGAACGTCGGAAATGATTGCGTATATGAGGCGTCCGCCCCATTGTGCGCCGACATAGTGGGGCATAGTGCGACCGCAATGACAGACTTGCAGGCAAAGCCGGCGGCGAAACTGTCCCCGCGCCGGGGCCTCGACCGCCGTGCCCTCCTGACGGCGCTCGGCAGTGCCATGGCGACGATCGCGCAGCCTCTGTCAGCGCGCGCGCAGACGCGGCAGCCGATACGCCGGATCGGTGTGCTGACCTGGTGGTCCGAGTTTGACCCGGAAGCTCAGAGCCAGGCAATCGCGCTCGCCCAGGGGCTCGCCAAGTTGGGCTGGGTCGAAGGCGTTAACATCAAGATCGAGTACCGGCGTGTGTTCGGCGAATCCGAGCGCATCGATTCCTACGCCAAGCAACTGGTTGATCACCAACCCGACCTGCTCGTCGGCGTCGCAACACCAGCCGTCACGGCGCTCTTACGCGCGACCCGCACCATTCCGGTGGTGTTCACCGAGGTTTCCGATCCGGTCGGCAGCGGCTTCGTTCAAACGCTTGCGCATCCCGGTGGCAACGCCACGGGATTTGTCGATATCGAGGCATCGCTCGGCGGCAAGTGGTTGGAGCTGCTGCGGGAGATCTCGCCGGCCGTGAAACGGGTCGGATTCATGTTCAACCCCAAAACCGCGCCCGGCGCCGGTGCCTATTATCTGCCTTCATTTAAAGACGCCGCCCGCTCATCCGGCGTTGAGCCGGTCGAAGCTCCAGTTCGTGATCCGGCCGACATCGTTGCCGCGTTTGCGGGATTGGCGCAGCAGGGCGGGGTCATCCTCATGCCTGACGCGTTTGTCCTGAGCAACCGGGACATGCTCATTACGCAGGCGGCTCGCAACAAAGTTCCGGCCATCTATCCGTATCGTTTCTTCGCGACCGGCGGCGGCCTGGTGTCATATGGCGTGGGGCTCACCGAGCAGAATCGGCAAGCCGCAGGCTATGTGGATCGCATCCTCAAGGGCGAAAAGCCGGCCGATTTACCGGTGCAGCTGCCGACGCAATTCGAACTCGTCATCAATCTCAAGACCGCCAAGGCACTCGGGATCACTGTGCCGCCGGCACTGCTGACGAGCGCCGCCACCGTGATCGAATAAGGCCGACACGCCGACGTTGCGGCTGTGGTAGAATGAGAGACTCGATACACAGGGCGTTGACCTGACCGAATGACGGCGCTGAGCCACGAGGGCGTAGGAAAGCCGATCGCGCCGACTGGCGCGCGCGACGCGCCAACGCCCGCGCCACACCGGCGTGGTCTGCGCGTCGGCTTATTCTTCAAGTACGTCGCGCTCGTATTTGCGGTGGTCCTCGTCGCCCTCATCACCAACGGCGTTTTCGAGGTCTACTTCTCGTATCAGGAGTACAAATCTTCGCTGATCCGCATCCAGCGCGAACAAGCCGAAGCGGCAGCCGCCAAGATCGGCCAGTTCATTCGGGAGATCGAGGCGCAGGTCGGGTGGACCACGCAGCTGCCCTGGTCCGCCGGCACGCTCGATGAGCGCCGCTTTGACGGAGTTCGGCTCCTGCGCCAGGTGCCTGCTATCACCGAGTTGTCGCAACTCGATGCCACCGGCCACGAGCAACTGCGTGTGTCGCGACTCGCGATGGACGTTGTCGGCAGCCAGATCGATTACTCGAAAGACCCGAAATTCACCGAGGCCGTCGCCCACAAGGTCTATTACGGGCCGGTATACTTCCGGCGCGAGTCGGAACCCTACATGACGCTGTCGCTCGCCGGCACGCGGCGCGACGCCGGCGTCTCCGTCGCCGAGGTCAATCTCAAGCTGATCTGGGACGTCGTCTCCCAGATCAAGGTCGGCGCGCGCGGGCAGGCCTACGTCATCGACGGGCAGGGGCGGCTGATCGCGCATCCAGACATCAGCCTCGTGCTGCGCAATACCGATCTCTCGCACCTCGCGCAGGTCGAGGCTGCGCGCGCGCATCTTGCAGGCAAGACGACCGATCAGGTGCAGGAAGCCGATGACGTTCGCACCCGGCGCGTGCTCACCGCCTACGCACCGGTCGTGCCGCTCGGCTGGATCATGTTCGTCGAACTGCCAGTCGAGGAGGCTTATGCGCCGCTCTACGCCACGATCGAGCGCTCAGGTTTGCTGCTGCTCGCCGGTCTGCTGCTCGCCTCGATCGCGGGCCTCTTTCTCGTGCGCCGGATGGTGGTGCCGATCCAGGCGCTGCGCGGCGGCGCCGCCCGCCTCGGCGCGGGCGATCTGACCCAGCGCATCTCGGTCAAAACAGGCGACGAGCTCGAGGGGCTGGCTGATCAATTCAACGACATGGCCGGGCGGCTGCAGGAGTCCTATGCTGATTTGGAGAAAAAGGTCGAGCTTCGTACGCAAGAGCTGAGTGACTCACTGCAACAGCAGACCGCCACCGCCGACGTTCTCAAGGTCATCAGCCGTTCGACATTCGATCTTCAACCAGTGCTCGACACGCTCGTGGAATTGGCGGCGCGGCTGTGCGAAGCCGAGAGCGCATTCATCTTCCGCCTCGAGGGTGGGACCTATCATCTCGCGCCAGCCAAGGTTTTTCCGACGACTACCGGCTTTTCATCAAGCGTAACCCAATTCCGCCGGACGCGGCACGCTCCGGTTGGACGAACCGCCCTGGAAGCGCGTACGGTTCACCTCCCGGATTGCCTTGCCGATCCCGAATACGTCTGGCTCGAGTCTGCAACAACTCGGCGACTTTCGCACCATGCTCGGCGTCCCCCTGTTGCGGGAAGGAACCCCGATTGGCGTGTTGGCATTGACCCGAACCACCGTGCGGCCGTTCGGCGACAAGCAGATCGAGCTGGTAACGACGTTCGCCGACCAAGCGGTGATCGCAATCGAGAACGTGCGGCTGTTCGACGAGGTGCAGGCGCGCACGCGCGAATTGGCGCGCTCGGTCGAAGAGCTACGCGCACTCGGCGACGTCAGCCAGGCCGTCAATTCGACGCTCGATCTCGAAACCGTGCTGAGCACCATTGTCACCAAAGCCACACAACTCGCCCGCACCGACGCCGGTGCGATCTACGTTTTGGACGAAGCAGCGCAGGAGTTCCAGCTGCGCGCGACCTACAACATGAGCGAGGAATTGATAGCCGCGCTGCGCGACCAGCATGCCATCCTTTCCGACGCAGTCGCAGCGGCAACCGCGGCCGGGGGGCCGGAGCAAATCGCCGATCTGAGGCAGGAGCCGTCCACACCGGTCAACGAGACCATCCTGCGGGCGGGCTATCGGGCGCGCCTGCTGGTTCCGCTGCATGCTCCCGACGGTCCAGTTGGCGCTCTCGTGGTGCGTCGCAAGGAACCTGGCGAGTTCATCAAGAACACGGTTGACCTGATGCAGACCTTCGCCGCCCAATCGGTACTTGCGATCCAGAACGCGCGCCTGTTCAGTGAGATCGGCGAGAAGAGCCGTCAGCTCGAGGTCGCGAGTCAGCACAAGTCGCAATTCCTCGCCAATATGAGTCACGAGTTGCGCACGCCGCTCAACGCGATCCTCGGTTACACCGAGCTCATTCTCGACAACATCTACGGCGAGGTTCCCGACAAGGCGCGGGTCACGCTCGAGCGCATCCAGAACAACGGCCGCCATTTGCTCGGCCTCATCAACGACGTGCTCGATCTCTCCAAGATCGAGGCTGGCCAGCTGAGCCTGTCGCTTACCGATTATTCCATCAAGGACGTCGTGCACAATGTTTACGGTGCGGTTGAGTCGCTCGCGACCGCCAAGAACCTTGCGCTCAAGGTCGAGCTGCCGACGGATCTGCCGCCGGCGCGCGGCGACGAGCGCCGGTTGACGCAGGTTTTGCTCAACCTGGTCGGCAACGCCATCAAATTCACAGACATCGGTGGGGTTGCGATCAAGACCTCGACCGCTGACGGAACCTTAACGGTCGCGGTGCACGACACCGGGCCGGGTATTTCCGAGGCCGACCAGGGCAAGATTTTCGAGGAGTTCCAGCAGGCCAATTCCTCGTCCACCAAACAGAAGGGTGGCACCGGCCTCGGGCTTGCGATCGCCAAACGCATTATCGAGATGCACGGCGGCCGGCTTTGGGTTGAGTCCGAGCTAGGGCATGGATCGACGTTTTCCTTCACCGTGCCGGTCAAGGTTGAACGCCAGGTAGGACACGCATGAGCGGATGCATTCTTGTGGTCGAGGATCAGATGGACAACCGGCAGATCCTGCGCGATCTACTCGGCAACGCCGGCTACACCCTCGTTGAGGCGGAAAACGGCGAGGAGGCACTCGCCGCCGTCGCCAAGCAACGCCCGGATTTGATCCTGATGGATATTCAGCTGCCGGTGATGGACGGTTACGAGGCGACGCGCCGCATCAAGTCCGATCCGGCCACCAAGTCGATCCCTATTATTGTCATCACCTCCTATGCGCTCTCAGGCGACGAAGGCAAGGCGCGCGCGGCCGGCTGCGACGCCTATGTGACCAAGCCCTACAGCCCACGTCAGCTGCTAGCGAAAGTGCGCGAGTTTTTGCCCTCGTAAGCGTTTGTCGTGCTGCTACCACGATCTCCAGTCTAGCCTGACCGCATGCACAATCCTCCCCGCATCCTCATCGTCGACGACAACGAGACCAACCGCGACATCCTGCTGACGCGACTCGGCACCCACGGCTACGACCTCGTTCAGGCCGCGGATGGTGAGGAGGCGATCGAGGTGGCGCGCAAAAGCTTGCCTGACCTGATCCTGCTCGATGTCATGATGCCCAAGCTCGACGGCATCGAGGCGACCAAGCGCCTCAAGGCTGACCAAACCCTGCCGTTCATGCCGATCATTCTGGTGACCGCGAAGGCGGATACCAAGGACGTGGTGGCCGGGCTCGACGCCGGTGCCGATGAGTACCTCACCAAGCCGGTCGACCAGATTTCACTGGTGGCGCGGGTGAAATCGATGCTGCGCGTGAAGGAGCTGCACGACAAGGTCGCCGCGCAAGCGGCCGATCTCGCAAGCTGGAACAAGACGCTCGAGCAGCGCGTCGCCGACCAGCTCAAGCAGATCGAACGCTCCGACCGGCTCAAGCGCTTTCTCGCGCCGCAGATTGCCGACCTCATCCTGAGCGAAGGCGACGAGAAGGTGCTCGAAAGCCACCGCCGCGAGATCACCGTGGTGTTCTGCGACCTGCGCGGATTCACGGCGTTCGCGGAGACTGCCGAGCCCGAGGAGGTCATGGCCGTGCTGCGCGATTATCACGCGCGCCTCGGCGTGCTGATCCACAAGTACGAAGGCACGCTGGAACGCTTTCTGGGCGACGGCCTGATGGTGTTGTTCAACGACCCGCTGCGTTGCCCGGACCCGTCCGAGCGCGCGGTGCGCATGGCAATCGAGATGCGTGACGGCGTCGCCGAATTGGCGGCCGGCTGGCGCAAGCACGGCCATGACCTGGGGTTCGGCATGGGCATCGCCCACGGTTACGCGACGCTCGGTCGGATCGGCTTCGAGGGCCGGTTCGACTACTCGGCGATTGGCACGGTCGTGAACCTCGCGGCCCGCCTGTGCTCCCAAGCCGCGGCCGGCCAAATTCTCATCGACCCCAAGGTCCAGTCCGCCGTCGAGGCCTTGGCGGAGACCGAGGCCGCCGGCGAATTGACCCTCAAGGGATTGAGCCGCCCGATCAAGGCATTCAACATTTCCGCCTTGCGGTCGGCGTGATGCGGGTCGCGACGGACCAGCAGCCGCTCGCACAGCGAGCGGCGGGGTGGCGTCGAACCGACAAGAAGACGGGGAGGGATGGCTACGCCGCCGCGGCCTTGCCCTTGCCCTTGGGCTGCACCTCGGCGGTGTAGTCATCGGCGAGCTGGAGCGTTATCGCGCCGGGCGTGAACCTCCAGTGCGCGATCTCGGACACCGCGGTGATCTCGGCCGCGGTGCCGGTGATGAAGCATTCCGAGAAGCCGTCGAGCTCGGACGGCAGAATGCGGCGCTCGATCACCTCGATGCCGCGCCGCTTGGCGAGCATGATCGCGGAACGCCGCGTGATCCCGTCAAGGAAGCAGTCGGCGATCGGCGTATGGATCTTGCCGTCCTTGATGAAGAAGATGTTGGCGCCGGTGCACTCAGCCACGCGCTCCTGCCAGTCAAGCATCATGGCGTCCGCATAGCCCGCACGTTCGGCCCTGTGTTTCTCGATCGTGCAGATCGCGTAAAGGGCCGATGCCTTGGCAAGCGCCGGCGCGGTGCGCGGATCGGGCCGGCGATAGTCCGCCAACGCGAGCCGGATCCCTTTTGCCCGCTGGGCCGGATCGAAGTAGCTCGGCCATTCCCAGGTGGCGATCGCCAGATGAATCGTATTGTGCATGGCCGCGACGCCAAGCTGCTCGGAGCCGCGCCAGGCGATGGCCCGGATATACGCGTTCGGTTGCTTGTTCTTTTCGACCACCAGACGCTTGGCGGCGTCGATCTCGGCCACGCTGTAGGGGATCTCGAAATCAAGGATGCCGGCCGAGTGGTGCAGCCGTTCGGAGTGCTCGGTGCACTTATAGATTGTCCCCGCGTAGGCGCGCTCGCCTTCGAATACCGCGCTGGCATAGTGCAGGCCGTGGGTCAGCACATGGATCTTGGCGTCGACGTTGGGCACGAGCTTGCCGTCAAACCAGACGACACCGGGCATTTGGTCGAAGGGCACTGCCATGGCTTTCCTCCGGTACGGGCTCCTCGCCCCTTCACGTTGACGTTGCACTCGTTTTGCGTCGGGGCTCAAGTCCCGATATGGTTCGTCCGGCCTGCGCGGGCTACGAGGGCCCGCGGGCGAGAACCACGATCGCGGGCCGGTGCAGCCCCCTCCAGGTCAGGGCGTGCACGATCCTTTCGCGATCGTCGACAATGACGTAACAATCGGTTCAGAATATGTCAACATGGCTGACATAAATGTGACTGCCTTTAAGCAACGCCGGCCGACCCAGGATCCCGACGCGGAACCGATTTGGGACGTCATCGAGCTCTTGTTTTTTGCCTACCGGGACTTCGTCGGCGACCCGGACGAGGTTTTAGCGAAATTCGGATTTGGCCGGGCGCACCACCGGGTGCTTCACTTTGTCAATCGCCATCCCGGCATGAAGGTCGCCGAACTGCTGGACCTGTTGCGCATCACCAAGCAGTCGCTTGGCCGGGTTCTCAAGCAGCTGGTCGACCAGGGTTACGTGCTGCAGAAGGAGGGCGAGCACGACCGCCGGCAACGGCTCCTGCATGTCACCGACAAGGGTCGCGCGCTGGCCTTGCAGCTCGCCAATCTGCAAACCGCGCGAATCGCCGCGGCGCTCGGAGAGCTTGGCCCCGGTGCGCACGAGACCGCGCGACGCTTCCTGGCCGCGATGATCGACCCAGAGGATCGCGCCGGGGTGCTAGAGTTCATCGAGCGCGCCAATCAGGCGACCCGACGCACTTGAAGCGCCGCTGACGATTATTGATGGTCGGGAATTACCGATGACCGCTCCGCTCGCTGCCCCAGCCGACGACGCGCCCCATCTCCTGATCGTCGATGACGACCGGCGCATCCGCAGCCTGTTGTCGCGCTATCTGCAGGGCGAAGGGTACCGCGTGACCACGGCGGAAACCGCCGCCGATGCGAGGGCACGCCTTGCCGGGCTCGATTTCGATCTGCTGATACTCGACGTCATGATGCCGGGCGAAAGCGGCTTTGAACTCGTCAAGTCGATCCGCACAGCCTCGAGCGTACCAGTCCTGATTCTGAGCGCGCGCGACGCCGCCGAGAGCCGCATCACCGGACTCGAACTCGGTGCCGACGATTATGTCGCCAAGCCATTCGAGGCGCGAGAATTGTCGCTGCGCATCGCGAATATCCTCAAGCGCGCACAGCCGGCGGCACCGCCGCAAGCCGAGACGTTGCGGTTTGGGCCGTTTGTCTATCATCGCGGGCGCGGCGAACTGCGTCGCGGCGACGACGTCGTCCATCTCACCGACCGCGAGCGCGAGATGCTCGGCCTGCTGGCAGCATGCCCGGGCGAAACGGTGCCGCGGCTTGCGCTCGCCGGCGATGGGGCGGCCGCGGGCGAGCGCGCGGTCGACGTGCAGATCAATCGATTGCGCCGCAAGATCGAAAACGATCCCGCCAACCCGCTGATCATCCAGACTGCCCGCGGGATCGGGTATCGGCTGGTGGTGTCGCCGTGACCACGCTCGACATCGGGATCGAGCGGCTGCGCACGGCGGCGGGTCGCGCTTCCGGGGTGTGGGAAGTCGTCGCCGGCTGGATCAAGGGCAAGATGCCGGCGGGGCTTTATCCTCGCTCGCTACTCATCATCATCGCCCCGATGGTGATCCTGCAGTCAGTCGTTGCGTTCGTGTTCATGGAGCGCCACTGGAACACAGTTACCCGACGGCTGTCGGCGGCGGTGACGCAGGATATCTCGTCGCTCATCGACGTCTATCGGACCTACCCGCAGGATCCGGGCAACACCCAGATCCGGCGCATCGCTCAACAGCGGCTTGGTCTCGTCGTTGACTTCCTACCCTTATCCGAAATGCCGCCGCCCGGCCCCAAGCCGTTCTTTTCGCTGCTCGACCAGACGCTGTCGGACGAAATTCGCCGGCAGATCGGCCGGCCCTATTGGCTCGACACAGTCGGGCGCTCCTCGATCGTCGAGATCCGCATACAGCTCGACAATGCGGTCATGCGCGTGTTCGCACGCCGCAGCGCTGCCTATGCGTCGAATTCGGAGATCTTCCTGCTCTGGATGGTTGGAACGTCACTGGTGTTGTTGTCGGTCGCGATTCTATTCCTGCGCAACCAGATCAAGCCGATACAGCGCCTCGCCGACGCGGCCGAGAGCTTCGGCAAGGGTCGCGAAGTCCCCAACTTCCGCCCACGCGGTGCGACTGAGGTGCGGCGTGCCGCGCACGCCTTCATCGAAATGAAGTCGCGGGTCGAGCGCGCAATCGAGCAGCGCACCACCATGCTGGCCGGCGTGTCGCACGACCTGCGCACCGTGCTCACGCGCTTCAAGCTCGAGCTCGCGCTGCTCAAGGACAGCGGCGAAGCCGAAGCCATGAACAAGGACGTTGATGAGATGAGCCGCATGCTCGAGGCCTACTTGGCGTTCGCGCGCGGCGACGCCGGAGAGCAGTCGGCGTCAACCGACATGAACGAACTCCTCGAACAGCTCAAGACCGACGCCGAGCGCGATGGGCGCAATGTGACGGTCGCGTTCCGCGGCGCGCCGGTGGTCACGGTGCGGCCCAACGCTTTCAAGCGTTGCCTGGCGAACTTGGTCTCGAACGCGGCACGCTACGGCAAGTCGATCTCGATCACCGGTCAGCGCGATCATCGCTGGTTGATCGTGACGGTCGACGATGACGGGCCAGGCATCCCATCGGGCATGCGGGAGGATGTGTTCAAGCCGTTTCTCCGCCTCGATGACGCCCGCAACCAGGACGAGGGCGGAACCGGGCTTGGACTTGCGATCGCGCGCGACATCGCGCGCTCGCATGGCGGCGACATTACGCTCGGCGAAAGTTCACTTGGGGGATTGCGGGCGACCGTGCGGGTGCCGGTGTAGGATGGGTTGAGCGAAGCGATACCCATCACTTTCGCGGCGATTGTCGATGGGTTTCCCCCGCATCAACTGCGGGGGTCAACCCATCCTACACGATATGCGCCGGGGCCAGACGGCACACGAGCTCGGTATTGCCGGCTTCGATCTGCAAGGTTGCGTGCTTGATCTTGAAGCGCAGCTCCAGCTGGCGGCAAGTTTCATGCAACATTTGATCGTCGAGACCGGCGCCAGGACGGACCAGGTGCGCGGTGAGGGCGGTTTCCGTGGTGCTCATCGCCCAGATGTGCAGGTCGTGAACCTCACTGACGCCCGGCAGGTCACGCAAGTAGGCTTGCACCGCCTCGTGATCGATGTCGCGCGGGATTGCGTCAAGCGCAAGATTGACCGAATCCCGTGCAAGACCCCAGCTGCTCCACAGAACCGCAAGCGCGATCGCAACTGAGATTGCGGGGTCGAGCCACAGCCACCCGGTCACGGATACGAGCGCCGCGCCGATAACGACGCCAACCGAAATCCCGGCGTCGCCGACCATGTGCAGGAAGGCGCCCTTGATATTGAGATCGTCTTTGCGCCCGGACATGAACATGACGGCGGTGGCGCCGTTGACCAGAATGCCCAGCGTGGCCACCGCCATCACGGTGCCGGTCGCGACAGGCTGAGGATCTTGAAACCGGTGAAGGGCCTCGATCAGGATTCCGCCGGTCGCGATCAACAGCAATGCCGCGTTGCCGAGAGCTGCAAGGATGGACGCCCGGCGGAAGCCGTAGGTGTAGCGTGCCGTCGGCTGCCGCGCGGCGAGCCACGCGCCGCCCCAGGCCAGCAGCAGCCCGACCACATCGGTGAAATTGTGAGCCGCGTCCGAGATCAGGGAGAGCGAGTTCGCCAGATAGCCGAACACCAATTCGGCCGCCACGATCACGAGGTTGAGCGTGACTCCGATCGCAAACGCGCGACCGAAACTGGTAGGCGCATGGCTATGCCCGTGGTCGTGTCCGGCGTGGTGGTCGTGGTCGTGCTCGTGGTGATCGTGCGTCATGTCACGTCCTTGCACCGGCCTTGTAATAGGGTTTTAACAGACAAGGGCCGGCGGGGACGCGGTTTTTAACGCGTGGCGATCATGCGGTGACCATCTCGTCGTCGCCGTCCTCGTGTGCATGCCGGCGCGACCGCGCGCGGCCGAACGGGGTCAACCGACACAGACCGTCGAACATGCGCAAGAGCCGCCCGCCTCGGTCGAGCTCGCGGTCGAGCGCCGCCATGGTGCGGGCGTTGTCGTCGTCATCGTTGACGAATGTTCGCAGCACCCGCGAATAAAGAAGAGCGAGCCCCTGGGCGCGGACCATGCCGCCGGGGCCGGCAGCGTCTATGCCGGCGGCGGCCAGCATCCATTGCTGCGAGCGAACCGTGATGCTGTTGAGTGCCAGGGCGAGTGGCGGATCGATCATCGCCGAACGCAGCAGCGATCGGATCGCCGCGCGCTCGCCGGCCATGGCTTCCAGGCGCCGCATCAACACATCGAACAGGCGTTCGCGCGGCTCTTCATCGGCCATGTCTGGCGTTCGTTCAGCGAGCACCTTGCGGTCGAGGTTCTTGGCGTGCGCGGCGAGCATTGCGATCTTCGAGCCGAACTCCTCGCGGATGGTTGCAAGCGACACGCCGGCGCGCGCCGCTATTTCGTTGAACCCTATCGCTTCGAATCTCTTCTCGGCGAGCAACGCCATCAACGCGGCGATGATCTTGTCGCGATCGGGCAAGGCGGGATCGATTGGCTTGGTGACGCTCTCGCGCGCGGGTCTACGGGCCATGACGAACTCCCGGGTTTTTATTGCACCATTACTTAACTGTAGTGCGTCTGAGGCGCGAGTTCCAGGGCGTCGCTGTCAAACGTCGAGCTCGCGTGAGCGTCGTGTCGCCGCAGCAATCGCCTTCTCCATCAGCGCTTCGAGGCCGTCCTTCGACATGAGCACCTCGAGCGCCGCCGCGGTGGTGCCGCCCGGCGATGTGACGTTGCGACGGAGCGTTGCCGCGTCATCGGATGCCCGATTGAGCAGTTCTCCGGAACCGGCGACGGTTGCGCGCGCGAGCCGCTCGGCAAGCTCCTTGGGCAGCCCGGCCGCAACGCCGCCGCGCGCGAGCGCTTCCGCCAGCAGGAATACATAGGCCGGCCCCGAGCCCGACAGCGCGGTGACCGCGTCCATGAGCGCTTCGTCGGTGATCCACTCGACCGCGCCGGTCGCCGTCAACAAGCGGTCGGCGACGCTCTTCTGTTGCGAAGTCATGTGTGCGTTGCCGACCGCGACCGTCATGCCGCGTCCGATGGCGGCGGGCGTGTTCGGCATTGCGCGCACGATCGCAGTTTCGCGTGGCAGCAGCGATTGCAGGAAGGTAAGTGACCGGCCCGCCATGATCGAGACCACCACGGTTGCAGGACCGATCAGCGATGCCAGGTTAGGCAGGACCTCGGGCGCGGCCTGCGGCTTGACCGCAATGACAATCGCGTCGGCGCGCAGTGCGTCCAACTTGGGATTGAGCCGCAGCCCGAGCGATCCGTAGCGGGCGACCTGCAAGGACGGCTGGGGCTCAAGCACAACAGCGGTCGCCGGGTTGAGACCATGCGCGATCCACCCGTCGAGCATGGCGGAGCCCATCTTTCCGGCGCCGACCAGGATCAGCGTCCCGGACACATCGCGTAGTGATGAAGCTTAAATCACCAGCCCAGACCAACTCGTAGGATGGGTTGAGCGTTTGCGAAACCCATCGCGTCCATAGCGGCAAGGTGATGGGTTTCGCTCCGCTCAACCCATCCTACCAAGCGAGATTACGCGCGGCCGGTGGTCTCGAACAAGCTCGCATCGAGCGCGTCGCGCGCGCTCTTGCCGGCCCAGACCACGAACTGGAAGGCCTGAAAGTAGCGTTCGCAGGCCTGCACGGCGGTCCCGAGCAGAGCCTCGCACTGATCATCGGACGCCGAACTGCCGCCCGCCAGTATCAAGGCCTGCCGGAACATGATCAGGCCGTCCTTCTCCCAGAAATCGAAGTGCCCGACCCAGAGCTGTTCGTTCACCTTCGCGATCAGCTCGACGATTTCACTGCGACGAAGCGAGGGAACTTTGAGATCGAATGCGCAGGCGAGATGCAGCGCCTCGATGTCGCCCATCCAGGTGAACGACAGCTGGTATTCAGCCCAGTCGCCGCTCACCACGAGCGTGACTTCGTCGTCGTTGGCGCGATCGAATGCCCAATCGCAACTCGTGGCTAAGCGCTCCACGATGTCGAGCGGGTTATAGGTGCGAATCTCCGAGAGATCGATGAGTGACATGCCAAACATCCTGCCGCTGGGGTTTGGGTTGCCGTCTGAGATTTTGGAGCACGCTTGAGGTACGCGAATCCCTTGCGCGACCGACTGTTCGAGGGCGTGTTGATCGGAACACAGGGCTCCGAAGCACGCTCTAAAACCGGTCTCGTCGCGTTTGCCTAAAATCGCTGGGCAGGGAACTGATCGAAGATTCGTCTAAATCGCGCAACGGTGCGGCGCGACCCCGTCCACAGCCCCGGCCTGCGACACGTTGACTCAGTTTGTAGAAGGCCCGATCGGAGGCTCGCCTGTCGCATTTTCCGCCGAGAAACGCGATCCGCCGCATCACGTGTGCGGGGAAGGCCTTCCCGGCAAGACGCGTTCGTCAAACAGGCTGGAGACCGATTTCTCTTCGGCGGTGCGCGCGATGGCTTCGCCGATCAGCGACGCAATCGAGAGCACCCGAATGTTGCTCGCGACCCGGACCGCTTCCGTCGGCTGGATTGAGTCGGTGATGACCAACTCCTTGAGATGGGAAGCGGTGATGCGGGCAACTGCGCCGCCCGACAACACACCATGGGAAATATAGGCGGAGACGTCGGTCGCGCCTTTCTCCAGCAAGGCATCGGCGGCATTCACGAGTGTTCCGCCGGAATCGACGATGTCGTCGACCAGGATGCAGGTGTAGCCGGCAGGATCGCCGATCACGTTGACGACCTCGGATTCGCCGGCCCGCTCCCGGCGTTTGTCGATGATCGCGAGCGGAGCATTGATGCGGGCTGCGAGTTGGCGCGCCCGTACCACGCCGCCGACGTCCGGCGATACCACCATGACCTTGCTGAGATCAAAATGTTCGCGCACGTCCCGCACCATCACGGGCGAGGCAAACAAATTGTCGGTCGGTATGTCGAAAAAGCCCTGGATCTGGCCGGCGTGGAGGTCGAGGGTAAGAACGCGGTCGGCTCCCGCGTTGGTGATCAGATTGGCGACCAGCTTGGCCGAGATCGGTGTGCGCGAGCCGGATTTGCGGTCCTGGCGCGCGTATCCGAAATAAGGCAACACCGCGGTGATTCGCCGTGCCGACGCGCGCCGCAGCGCATCGATGATGATTAGCAACTCCATCAGGTGGTCGTTGGCGGGATACGACGTCGACTGGATCGCGAACGCATCGGTGCCGCGCACGTTCTCGAGGATCTCGACGAAAATCTCCATGTCGGCGAAGCGCCGCACCACCGCTTTGGCGAGTGGGACCCGCAAATAGGCCGCGATTGCGTCAGCCAGGCGTGGATTGGAGTTGCCGGCGACGAGCTTGATGGCTCCGTTGGTGCCAGACATCTCCGTCTCCCTGAAGCAGGATGGTACGCATCGGGAATCCTGCAGCCGCGGCGGTGATATCCGGGGGCTGCGACCCTGGCAATACGCGCAGGTCCGTTGTCCCGAAGGTTTTCAGGGCTTCAGCGCGCCAGTGCGAGCGAGACGGTCTCGGCCGGCGGAGTGGACGCAACATCGATGCTGCGAGCCGGCGCGGGCGCGGGCGCCGGGACACGGTCGGGCGGCGCCGCCAGGAATGTGGCGAGCTGGTCGATCCCCTCGTGGGCGATCCGGTGGAGCATCTGGTCGTCGGCGGCGCCCCAGCCACGCTGGCGGTTGCTGGCCGCTTCCTCGCCGCCGAGACGTGTCACGCGCTGCTTGTTGCCGTCATAGACGTCCCAGACCCACACGATCACGGTCTGCTTGCCGCGGATCTGCGCGGCCGCGTAGCCCTTCACGCGGTACTGGGCCGAACCATCACGTGAGACCACGGCAATACGGCGGGTGTCGGCTTCCGACGAGAGGTTCTGGACAAGCTTGCGAAACTGCCCTTCCGGCAAGCCGTCGATGCGCTCGAACGCCACCGTTCCGGCGGGAGCTCCTGCGAATGGGGCGAGCGGCTGCCCGATTGTGTCACAGCCGGCGACCGCGATCGCGAGCAGGATCGTCGTCAAGAGGCCAGACGCAAATCGATGGTTGAACATCGGCACGCCCCCACCCAGGTCCGCTTCCCCAAAGCCTGACCGGGTGCGTTAAGGACAAACGCGGGCGGCGTCCAGTTCGTTAGCGGTTTGTTAAGTATAATCCCACCCCGGTGTGTCCGGGGCGCAACATGGCCGATCGCGCTCCCGCCTACTGCAGCACGATCGCGTTGAGGTGCCGGCCGTAATCGGTCTCACCACGGTGAGTGGTTCGCCGAAAGCTGAAAAAGCGCGCCGTGTCGGCATAGGTGCATAGGCCGAGGTCCTCCCAGCCGCCGATCCCGGCGCGCGCAAGCTTCGCCATGATGTAGCCGGCGAGATCGAACAGCGCATGGTTCGGACGCGCTGCCGGGCCAAAGAAGCTTGCATTGTCAGGGTCGGCGTCCAGGAAACGGGTCACCAGATCGGAACCGACCTCGTAGTTGGGCTGGCGGATCATGGGTCCCAGCGCCGCCCGGATATGCGACCGTGTCGCGCCGAGTTCTTCCATGGCGGTGATCGTTGCCTCGACGACGCCGGCGAGCGCGCCCCGCCAACCCGCGTGGGCGGCGCCGATCACCCGCGCCTCGCCATCTGCCAGCAGCACCGGCCCGCAGTCGGCGGTCGAGACCCCGATCGCGAGCCCCGCGACCCGCGTCACGAGCCCGTCGGCGCGTGGGCGGTTATCCGCCGTCCAGGGCTCGTCGACCACCACGACGGTCGGAGAATGGATCTGGTAGGCGCTCAGCAGGTCTTGCGGCCGGCAGCCGAGGGTCGCCGCCATGCGGGCCCGGTTTTCCGCAACGCATTCGCGCGAGTCATTCGAGCCGATCCCGCCGTTGAGGCTCGCGTAGAGGCCTTGGGAGACGCCGCCCTCGCGGGTGAAAAAACCGTGCCGAATGCCGGCGAGACGGGCGAGCGCATCGGACTGCACCATCATTGGGTCAACTCGATCCCGAGCCGGGGGGCCCGTGCGGGGCGGTTCATGTGGGGGCGATCGCCTGCGGTTCAATCGCCAAAGCCGGGCAGCGAGGCAAGGTTGGGATCGGACAACGCGATGACCTTGAACATCTGGCCCATTCCGGTTTCCCCCTCGGCGGTCAGACGCGCCAGCGCCGTGTCGATCTCCACCCCGCGTTCGGGCGACCCCGTCTTCAACCCCAGCGCGCGCTTTTCGATTCCGATGTTGGTGAGAAACACGCGCTGCTCGACCGGTCCATGGACGCGGGCGCCCAAGCTGGCGGCGGCGTGCGCAAGCGCCTCGAAATCGACGTGGGCCGAAAGATCGGCCCGTCCAGGTTCACCGAGCGGATCGTCGTAACGATGGTTGCGCAGTGCCTGAAAGGTCGAGCCAACATCGGTTCGCGTGTGGCCATAGTCGATGATCAACGCGGCCCCGCCCAGCTTGACGCGACGCGCGAGCTCATAGGGAAGACGGTTGGAGCGCCATTCGAATATCGCGCCCAGCGGCGCCTCGCGAACGATCCCCGGCAACGTTTGCTCGAAGTTCGGCAACGGGTCTTTGCTCGTGCCGAACACGAGCTCTCCGCTGCTATCGACCGTAACGGTGCGTTCATACCAGCCGTCTGCCTGCTTGACCGCCTGATTGACCGAAACCGCGTCGAAAAATTCGTTCGCCACGACGATGGCGGGCTCGCTCGGCAGGTCCTCGACCGAGTCGTACCAGGTGATGGTTTCGGTCTGACCAAGTTTCAGGCGCTGCAATTCGCGCAGCACCGGGCTTGCCTCAACGAGGTGGATGCCGATGGCCTGCTCGAACGCGGGCACGACCTTGGCTGCGCGCAGTGCGTCGGCCAGCAATGTGCCGCGGCCGGGGCCGAGCTCGACCAAATTGATTTTCTCGGGCGCGCCCATCGACTGCCAAACCGCCGCGGCCCACAGGCCGATCAGCTCGCCGAACATCTGGCTGATCTCGGGCGAGGTGGTGAAATCGCCCGCCACGCCGAACGGGTCTCGGCTCATGTAGTAGCCGTGCTCCGGGTGCGTCAGGCAAAGCGACATGTAGCGCGACAATGGCATCGGGCCGCGCAGCTCGATCAGGCGGCGCACCTCGATTGCGAGCGGTGTTTTGTCTTGCGCGTTCATGGATGTCGCGGCTTGCGCAACGCCACCGCCGCGAACGCCGCGCCGGTCAGGAGCAACGGCACCGACAGCAGCATTCCCATGGTCAGCCAATTGTTGAAGAGGAACCCGAGTTGGGCGTCGGGCTCACGAAACCATTCGCAGAACGACCGCATCAGTGCATACAACATCGCAAACAGGCCGATAATCAACCCTGGACGCTTGAGTGCCCCCATCCGAATCGCAACGGCTAACAAAGTAAACAGCACGATGCCTTCGAGCGCAGCCTCATAAAGCTGGCTGGGGTGACGCGGAAGCGGCCCACCGCTCGGGAATACCATCGCCCAAGGGACGTCGGTCGGCCGGCCCCAGAGCTCTCCATTGATGAAGTTGGCGATGCGACCGAGGAAGAGGCCAATCGGTCCGACCGCGCAGGTAATGTCGCCGAGCGACAGGATCGAGATGCCGCGGCTGCGCGCAAACAGAACCACGGCGAGCACGCAGCCCAGGAACCCGCCATGAAATGACATGCCGCCCTTCCAAACCTCCAGCATCTCCAGCGGATGAGCTGCGAAATGCTCGAAGTTGTAGAACAGGACATAACCGATGCGTCCGCCCAACACGATGCCGAGCGTTACCCAGACGACGAAGTCGTCGAAGTCGGCGACCTTGAGCGGCGGCGGTCCGGCCCACACGGCTTCGTTGCGAATGAGCGCGCGCGCGTAAAGCCAACCAAACAAGATGCCGAAAATGTAGGCGAGCGCGTACCAGCGAATGGCAAACGGGCCAAACGAGATCAACACCGGGTTGAATGCGGGGAACGGCAGCGTCAGCAGCGACATGACACCTTGCGGGCGTGCGGATGCGAGGTCATTGTCTGCATACGCGAACCGCATTCCCGGAGACAAGCCAATGGTACAGACCAGCAACCGGTTCTTTGACGAGATGGCGCGGTTGATGAACGACGCCGCCGGCGCCGCGCAAGGGATGCGGCGTGAGGTCGAGACCTTGTTCCGCGCCCAGGCCGAGCGCCTGATGCGCGAACTTGACGTGGTGACGCGCGAGGAATTCGAGGCCGTCAAGGAGATGGCGCGCCTGGCGCGCGAGGAAAACGAGGAACTCAAGGCCCGGGTGGCAGCCTTGGAGGCACGCCCTAAGCCGTAACGGACTGCTGCGCCGCCCGCCAATACGGGTCCGCAGGGGCCGCGCAGGTGGGCCGCGTTTCCTTGTGTTTTGGGCCCTGCGGGGCTATAAGCCCGCGCGCGGCCGTATCAACACCCCTGGAGGTTGGCCGCCGAGACCGGGAAACCGGTCATTTTTGTTGCAACCAAGAAACCTCAGGATTTGACCATGACGACCGTCAAAGAACTCAAGGCGACGCCTCGTCCGCAGCGCGGCAAGGGGGCCGCACGGGCAGTGCGTCGGACCGGCCTCGTGCCGGGCGTGATCTACGGCAATGAACAGCCCCCAGTCTCGATTTCGATCGATGCCGCCGAACTCAAGCAGCGCATTTTTGCCGGCCGCTTTCTGACCACGCTCTACGATCTCGAGATCGAGGGCACCAAGCATCGCGTCATCCCGCGCGATTTCCAACTCGACCCGGTGCGCGAAAACCCGGTGCATGTCGACTTCATGCGGCTGGGTGAGGGCGCCACGATCCGGGTCCGGATTCCGATCCACGTCATCAACGTCGAGCAGTCGCCCGGCGTGAAGCGCGGCGGCACGATCAATATCGTCACGCACTCGCTCGACGTCGTGTGTCCGGCCGACCAGATCCCCGAAGCGATCGAGGTGGACGTCAGCGGCCTCGAGATCAGCCATTCCAAGCATCTGAGCGACGTCACGTTGCCGGCCTCCGTGCGCCCGGTCGTGCACGCCGATGCAACCCTGGTCACGGTCGTCCCGCCGTCCGGTTACGCCGAAGAGCTCAAGGCCGCCGCCGAAGCCGCCGCTGCCGCGGCCGCCGCTGCCGCCGCGGCTCCGGTTCCCGGTGCGGCCCCTGCTGCGGGCGCGGCGCCAGCCCCGGGCGCGGCTGCTCCCGCCGCCGGTGCGGCGCCGGCTGCGGACAAGGCGGAGAAGAAATAGGCGCGTCCGCTCACCCAATTGGGGCGCCCTTGCGGGCGCTCCAATGTCCGCGTCGGCGTATCGTCTGTTTCCAGGAACAACCCTCTCATGCGTGTGCTCGTCGGGCTGGGAAATCCAGGCGAGCGCTATAAGCGCAACCGCCACAACGTCGGTTTTATGGTGGTGGATGAAATCATGCGCCGCCATGAGAGCGGGTTGCACCGGCTTCGCTTTCATCGCGGTGTCGGCGCGGGAGGACGAATCGGCGACGAACGCGTCTTGTTGATCAAGCCTGATACCTACATGAACGAATCCGGGCAAGCCGTGGCCGAACAAACTCGTTTCTACCGGCTCGAGCCCGCCGATGTGATTGTGTTTCATGATGAGCTCGACCTCGCGCCGGGCAAGATGCGCGTCAAGATCGGCGGCAGCGACGCGGGCCATAACGGGCTGCGGTCCATCACGGCCCACATCGGCAGCGAGTACAAGCGCGTCCGAATCGGAATAGGTCATCCGGGCCACAAGGACCTGGTGCACGACTACGTGCTCAACGACTTTGCGAAAAGCGAGCGGCCCTGGGTCGAGACGCTATGCGATGTCATCGCCGACAATGCCGGGTTGTTGGTCGCAGGGGCGGACTCGAGCTTTCAGAACAAGGTGCATCTCGCGATGCAGGCCAAGGGGTTCGGCGGAACGACATCCGACGCCGATGCGCCGGACTAAATCCGCTCCTATCTATCGCGCATCTACCGGCACACAACGTTTGCGGAATACGCCATGGGTTTTAAATGCGGCATTGTCGGCCTGCCGAACGTGGGAAAGTCCACGCTGTTCAACGCGCTGACCGAAACGGCGGCGGCGCAGGCCGCGAATTATCCGTTCTGCACCATCGAGCCCAACGTGGGCGAGGTGGCGGTTCCCGATCCGCGGCTCGATGAACTTGCCAAGCTCGCCAAGTCGGTAGAGATCGTGCCGACGCGACTGACGTTCGTTGACATTGCCGGCCTGGTGCGCGGCGCGTCGCAGGGCGAAGGTCTCGGTAATCAGTTCCTCGCCAACATCCGCGAAGTCGATGCGATCGCGCATGTGGTGCGCTGTTTCGAGCATGCCGATGTGACGCACGTCGCCGGCAAAGTCGATCCTATCGCCGATATCGACACGGTCGAGACCGAATTGATGCTCGCCGATCTCGACAGTTTGGAGCGGCGCGTCGATGGGCTCGAAAAGAAAGCGCGCGGCGGCGACAAGGAGGCCAAGGACACGCTCGATCTCGTGACGCGGGCCCTCGCGTTGCTGCGCGCCGGCAAGCCGGCTCGCCTGCTCGAACGCAAGCCCGAGGAAGCGCGGCTGTTCGGCCAGCTTGGTCTCCTGACATCGAAGCCCATGCTCTACGTCTGCAACGTCGACGAAGCATCAGCGGCGAGCGGCAACAGCTACTCGCAGAAGGTCGAAGCGCGCGCGCGCGAGGAAGGGGCCGGCTGCGTCGCGATCTCGGCGCAGATCGAGGCCGAGATCGCCGTCCTGCCGAACGGGGAGCGCGCCGAGTATTTGGCCCATCTGGGATTGAAGGAGCCCGGTCTCGATCGATTGATCCGCGCCGGCTACGTGCTGCTTGATCTCGTGACCTTCTTCACCGCGGGCCCGAAGGAGGCGCGCGCCTGGACGGTGACGCGCGGAACACGCGGGCCGCAGGCGGCGGGCGTCATCCACACCGATTTCGAGCGCGGGTTCATCCGCGCCGAAACAATTTCATATGGCGATTACGTTACCTATGGGGGTGAGGCTGGTGCGCGCGACGCCGGCCGGATGCGGCTCGAGGGCAAGGAGTATGTCGTCGCCGACGGTGACGTCATGCACTTCCGGTTCGCGACCTGAGGTTCATGGACGAAGCGCTTACATCTCAGCGCGGCTGCGCAATGCGCCGAGGTGATCGTTCATCCGGAATGTGATCAACACATACTCGGCCAGCAGCCGAGCCGTCAGCACGGCGAGGCAGGCACCCGAAACACTGAGAACAACCACCAGAAAGGCCACGAGCGGATTGAACGGCAGCAGCTGCACACCGGCCACGACTCCAAAGACGCCGGCCACGAGAGCAACAAAGAACGCCAGCCAGAAGAACACCCGGATGATCGACGGCGTAATGAACCTTTCCCACTGGAACAAGTCGCGAATGTCGAACATCCCGGTCCTCCTCATGCGCGCGGTCGGCTGCCGCAGGCCGCATGCGCGCAGAGACTGCCTGCCCCGCACCACCGGGTCAACGCGGTAGAATTGGCGCCGTCGTCCGTGGCATTACAGGGGAATCACAGGTCCTAGACGGCGCGGGTGTCCATGGCGAAGCTCTTTTGGGAGGACTTTGACGTCGGCCAAGTCAATGAATACGGCCGCCAGCTCGTCAGTTCCGAGGAAATCAAGGCGTTTGCCGCCGAATTTGATCCGCAACCGATGCATCTCGACGAGGAGGCAGCGCGCGCGACGCTGGTCGGGGGTCTGTGCGCATCCGGTTGGCACACCTGCGCGATCATGATGCGGATGGTGGCGGATGGCTTCGTGCTCAATTCTTCCTCCATGGGGGCTCCCGGCGTCGAAGAGATCCGCTGGCTCGCGCCGGTGCGTCCGGGCGATACCCTTCGCGTGCGCGTGACCGTTCTCGACAAGAAGGCATCCCAAAGCCGACCGCTTCTCGGTTTTGTCAGTTTGTTCTTCGAAGTGCTCAACGACGCCGGCACCTGTGTCATGACCTCGCGCACCAACATGATGTTCGCGCGCAGAACCCCGGCTACCGCTGGTGTCACGGCATGAACTTCTTCGAAGACTTGCGCCTTGGCGAGCGCCGAGAGCTCGGCAGCCACACGTTCACGGCCGAGGACATCAAGGCATTCGCGATCCGCTACGACCCGCAGGCTTTCCATGTCGATGAGGAAGCGGCGGCGCGCTCGCATTTCGGAGCGCTGTGTGCGTCGGGCTGGCACACCGGTGCGGTCTGCATGCGGCTGATCGTGCTCGCCAACCAACGCGAGGCGCAAGCGCAGCGCGCCCGCGGCGAGGAGGTGCCGAACATCGGGCCCTCGCCGGGCGTTCGCGACTTGCGCTGGCACAAGCCGGTCTTTGCCGGGGACACGATTTCATATGCCTTGGAGATCAAGGAACTGCGCGAGGCCAGCCGGCCCGGATACGGGCTGGTTGTGTCGCAGACCACGGGGACCAATCAGGCCGGCGATCTCGTCTACTCGGCGCTGGGCGCCGTCTTCGTGGAGCGAAAGCGCAAGCCGCATTGCGCGGGTGCAGCAAGCGGGGCCTAAGGCGTTTTACGCATCTTGCGCTCCTGGCGGCCTGTTCCTAGCTTTGAACCCATAGGCAGGACGTTGCGCCATGGATCCCCTCAAGCTGATTGCCCTCGATAAGGACGACCTCGCGGTCATTTCAACCCACCTGCAGGACGCCATTGTCAATGTCGGCGATATCGTTTGGCTGCGTGCCGAGAAGCGGCTCGTGCTCGGGGTCAACCGGTTCGACTGGGAGGCGGCGGGGTGCGACAATCCGCAATATCGCCGCCGGCGAACGGCGGTGCGGTTCGAGCGGGTCAACGCCGTCAAATGCCGCAACGTCCATCAGGACAATAAGGATGCGGTGTTGAGCCTCCTGGCTGTCGACTTCGTTGAGGGCGATCCGCCGGCGGGCGCCATCCTCCTCACGTTCTCCGGCGGCGCGACCTTGCGACTCGACGTCGAATGCCTGGAGGCCGAGATTGCCGATCTCGGTCCCGCCTGGGCAACGACGCTCTGTCCTGACCACTTCAAGGACCTCGCCGAAAGCCGCCGTTGACGTCACCTACTGTCCGCGTCATGACCATCGGACGCACGGCAGAGCAGGACCCATCGACCAATGCCGATTCGGCTTGATACGCGCAGCGCCGATTTTGGCGCGCGGTTCCACGCGTTTCTCGGCACCAAACGTGAAACTTCGCAGGACGTCGAAGCCGCCGTCCGCGCGATCATGGCGGACGTCGTTGCGCGCGGCGATGCGGCGCTCGTCGAACTCACCAAGAAGTTTGATCGCGTCGAGCTCGACGCGGGGTCGCTGCGCGTGAGCGTCGCTGAGGTCGATGCCGCCGATGCACAATGCGACCGCAAGGCGCTCGCGGCGCTGCGCCTCGCGCACCAACGCATCGAAGCCTATCACCGCCGGCAGCTGCCGCAGGACCAACGCTTCACCGACGCGATCGGCGTCGAGCTTGGCTACCGCTGGACGCCGATCGCCGCCGTCGGGCTTTATGTTCCGGGCGGCACCGCCGCTTATCCGTCATCGGTGCTGATGAACGCAGTGCCGGCCAAGGTCGCCGGCGTTGCGCGTTTGGTGATGGTGGTGCCGGCGCCCGAAGGTCAGCTCAATCCGCTGGTGCTCGCGGCGGCGCGGCTTGCCGGTGTCGATGAGATCTTTCGCGTCGGCGGCGCGCAGGCGATCGCGGCGCTTGCCTATGGGACCGAAAGCATTCGTGCGGTCGACAAGATCGTCGGCCCCGGCAACGCGTATGTGGCGGCGGCGAAGCGGCTGGTGTTCGGCAAGGTCGGCATCGACATGATCGCGGGACCGTCCGAGGTCCTGATCCTCGCCGACGGCAGCGCCAATCCCGACTGGGTCGCGGCCGATCTCCTGGCGCAGGCCGAGCACGACGTGGCCGCGCAGTCGATCCTGATCACCGACGATGCGACACTGGCGCACGACGTCGAACAAGCCGTGACGGCGCAGCTCGTAACGTTACCGCGCAGCGCGACGGCGCGCGCGTCCTGGCAGGACTACGGCGCGATTGTGCTGGTGCGCGATCTTCTCGAAGCGATCCCGTTGATCGATGCGGTTGCGCCCGAGCATCTCGAGATCATGGCGGCCGGCGCCGAACAGCTGGCCGACAAGGTGCGCAATACCGGTGCGATCTTCATCGGCGCTCATACGCCGGAAGCGATCGGCGACTATGTGGCGGGCTCCAACCACGTACTGCCCACCGCGCGGTCCGCGCGCTTCTCCTCGGGCCTCGGCGTGCTCGACTTCATGAAGCGCACCTCGATCCTCAAATGCGGCGCCGAACAGCTCGCGCAACTCGGCCCTGCCGCGATCGCGCTCGGAGAAGCCGAGGGTCTTGACGCGCACGCCCGCTCGGTGGCGGTGCGGCTCAACCGGCGATGAGCGCGCCTGATCAGCATCGTCTTGTCAAAGTAACCCTCGATGAGGGGTCAATCGGCCGCTCCAACCCCGACGTCGAACATGAGCGTGCGGTCGCGATCTACGACTTGCTGGAAGACAATTCGTTCCATCCCCGCGGCCACGAGGGCGGGCCTTACGAACTTGCGCTGTCGATCACCAGCAACCGGTTGGTGTTCGACATCAAGCTTGCCGATGGCGCGCCAGTGGTCGCGCATCACCTGTCGCTCAGCCCGCTGCGGCGCATCGTCAAGGACTATTTCCTGATCTGCGACAGCTACTACGCGGCCATCCGCACCGCGAGCCCCGATCAGATCGAGGCGATCGACATGGGCCGGCGCGGGCTCCACAACGAAGGCTCAGAGCTTTTGATTGAGCGGTTGCGGCACAAGGTCGAGATGGACGTCGACACTGCGCGCCGGCTGTTCACGTTGATCTGCGTTCTGCATTGGAAGGGCTGAGCGATGGCGGGCGCGGGACGGCCGCAGGCCGTGTTGTTCGCCTGCGGCCTCAACACCGTGCGCTCGCCCATGGCCGAACGCATGTTCAAGCATCTGTTCGGGTCGAGCGTCTACGTCGCCTCCGCCGGCGTGCGCAAGGGCGAGCTCGATCCGTTCGCGGTGGCGGTGATGGATGAGATCGGCCTCGATATCGCCAGGCACAGGCCGAAGACGTTCGAGGAACTCGAGGACTGGGAGGGGCTCAACTTCGACGTCATCATCTCGCTGTCGCCGGAAGCACACCACCGCGCGCTCGAACTGACCCGCGTGCTGGCGGTCGACGTCGAGTATTGGCCGACGCCCGACCCGACCGACGGCTCCGGCAACCGCGAGCAGCGGCTCGACGCCTACCGGGCCGTGCGCGACCAGCTGCTGGCGCGCATCAAGAAGCGGTTCGCGTCGGGTTCGACCGGCAATGAGTAGGCGTGGTCCGCGTGCCATCTGGCGCCCGGCGCGGCGGTTGTGGGGGAGGGCCGATTCCGCTAATTTCCGCCACCCTACCATGGAGTTAACGAGGGATCGGGACTGTCGGGCCAGACCGTCGAATGACACCTAACGACCTGAACAAAGGCCGCATCACCTATCGCTTCAAATAATCGAACAGCAACCGGACCGCCGCGCAGTCGCGCGCCCAGAAACCACGAACGACCGCGCGTGCGGTCTACCAGAGGTGTTGATGATCGGCCGTACGAAATTCGTTCTTGCCTCCGGGTCGCCGCGCCGGCTCAGCCTGATCAATCAGATCGGCATCGAACCCGACCTGCTGTTGCCGTCCAATATCGACGAGACCCCGACCAAGGGCGAGCTGCCACGCGCCTGTGCCAACCGGCTGGCGCGGCTCAAGGCCGAAGCGGCGCTCGCGAGCGTGCGCAGGGACGACGAGCTCAAGGGCGCCTTCATTCTGGCCGCCGACACGGTGGTCGCGGTCGGCCGGCGTATCTTGCCGCAAGCCGAGTTGCTGGACGAAGCCGGCCAATGCCTGCGCCTTCTGTCCGGTCGCAACCACAAGGTCTTCACCGCGGTATGCCTTGTGACGCCCAAGCAGGGGTTCCGCCAGCGACTGGTTGAGTCGCGGGTGCGCTTCAAGCGGCTGTCGGAGCAGGATATCGAATCCTACCTCGCCTCCGGCCAATGGCGCGGCAAGGCCGGCGGCTACGCGGCGCAGGGCATTGCCGGCTCGTTCATCGTCAAGATGGTCGGCTCCTACAGCAACGTAGTCGGCCTGCCGCTCTACGAGACGATTTCACTACTCGCAGGCGAGGGCTATCCGATCCATTTCGGCTGGGTCAACGCTGCGGCCTGAGCAAGCGCATTTTGCAATGGCGCGGGCGCCATAGATGCCATGTCCCGCCATAGATGCCATCGCACAGGGAGGTGGCAACGCGGTGCAAGCGCCATAGATGCCATTTCTGCCCATAGATGCCATCCCGGCGCGAGATGGCATTTGACGGTGAAAACGCCCAGATGCCATCGCACAGGGAGGCGGCAACGTGGTGCAAACGCCGTAGATACCATCGCCGCCCATAGATGCCATCGCAAAGAGGGGTGGCATCCGTGGCGCAAACGCCGTAGATGCCATTTCTGCCATCGTGAAGACAGATGCATCCATCGTGCAAACGCCATAGATGCCATCCGACCGGACGACGGCATCGAGGTTGCCGGTTGCCGCAGGAGAGCCCGACCCATTGAATGCGTCCGCCAAGACCGCGAAGCCCTGCCCGATCTGCGGCAAGCCGCACGTCGAGCAGTTTCGGCCGTTCTGCTCGCGGCGCTGCGCCGATATCGACTTGCATCGCTGGCTGGGCGGCAGGTACGCGATTCCGGCGGCGGAGCAGGACGATAATGAGGTGGGCGAGGCCGGTCCGGGCGATGACCAATCGCACTGAAGGCCGTCTTAAGCAGGGGCGGGCGGGGGCCCAGTCGGTTGCTGGACAGGGTCCGACCCAGCCTCTATAACGCCCGGCGCCGCGCGAACCTTCGTTTCGCGGCCGGCGCCCAGGTAGCTCAGTTGGTAGAGCACGTGACTGAAAATCACGGTGTCGGTGGTTCGATTCCGCCCCTGGGCACCATATATAATATCTTGAAATAGCGAGATGTTTTTCGTTTATAGGCTCCCCGAACTAGTTAGCCAAATCTTGTTGGGGACGCGCTGGGGACACAAACCGTCCCAATGCTCTAAATTTGATCCATCGCCTCATTTGAGGTGGCCCCGGGGGCCCCCAGCCTTACCTCCCTTTGCTGGCGCGCTAGGGGGCGCCACCGGCCCGCAGCCTACTCGGGCTTGGCATCATCGTGCTCAATGATGCGAGCCTGTGGCTGAGCTGCGTCAATGATCACCAGCTTGATCTCGCTTATCTGCACACGCTCGTCCTGCATCAGCGTCTCTTTGGGCAGCAGATTAGCCATCATCTGGCAGAACTTCGCAGGCTCTGTCTTTGCCATCGTCTCTAATGCCGTTGATCCGCGCTGTTGCCAGTGCGCATACGCATCAGCAATAAAGTCTTCAGCCAACTTATTGCGCGATCCTTTCGGACGACCAGCGGGGTTGCCGGACTGACCCGGCTTGAACAACCAGGGCTTCTGTTGTGCGTCTGTACCATCAGTTTTCGGACCGCGTCTTTTACCCCTCTTCGGGTTAGTTTTATCGTCCATTCAAGTTCCCTCACATTCCCTTGTTAAATTTGGTCATCGCTCAAAGCCTGTTTCTTGCCTGGTATTTACAGCGCATCGCACTCAATTCTGGCTCTTGCGTTCGCATTGACGGTGAGCATCTGAAGCTGCGGAAGGTGAGACACGTCGATTGCAAAACCGTCCAAAATAGCCAGCTTCTCGCCGTTTCTGGACCGTGGGCTCGCTCATCCTAATTTTCATGGCGTCCGCACGCTGCTCGCCGCGCTCGGCGTCTAATGTTGTAGTTCAGAAATTCCCTCCATTCTGGCCGCAAGTCGTACAGAGCGTATTTCTGAACCAGATGATGCTAGAACCGTAAACTTACCGGTGTCCCAGGACGCTGGCGATTACTCGGCAACGCCGGCCAACCGCTGAGCCGACAGATAGCGCTCGAGCACCTCGTCCTGCTTGAAGTAGCGCAAGGCGCGAATGTCGCGGATCGTCGTCTTTTGCACGGCGTTGCGTTCGCTGGTGACGTCGCGCGCTTCCTCCACCCGCCCGGCAGCAGCGAGATTTGCCGCCAACATGCGATGGCCCATCCCATTGCCCGGATTGCGCTGAACGGAGTTGCGGGCCCGTGGCGTCCGAGCGCGAAGTGCGACGAGGACAAACCTGTCATCCACAAATGCAGCATGTTGTCGTAGGGACTAAGCGACATCGACCGGTTGAGGCTAGTGATGGAGTTCTCATAGTCGCCCCCCATGCTGTCGATCATTCCCAGCATGCCCCAGGCGAAGGCCGAGCTGGGGTTGAGGCGCACGGCTTCCTTAGCGTGGATGCGGCCTTGAGCATTCTCACCGGCCGGCCCAAACAGCGTGTAGCCGTAGACCGCCTGGGCGAAGGCGTCCGTACGGTCCTGCTCGATGGCGCGGCGCGCCAGGCCGAGCGCCTCGCTTTTGGCCTCCGGCGCCGTCGCGCCGAGGGGCGACGCCATCACGAGCCCCCAGGCCAGCGCCGCGAGTGTGGGGGCGTGCGTCTGACCGAAGGTGAGGGACTGTCGAAGCAACGCGATTGCCTTCGTGATGTCATCACGGGTCCCGCCCCAAAGATGGGGAAGAGCCCGCAGGTAGAGGTCGTAAGCCGAAAGATTTGCCGGCGCCTTGCGGCGCGAGCGTTCAATCTCGGAACCGCGAACGACGGGCTCGACCACCGCGGCGACACTTCCGCTGATGTCATCTTGCAGGTCGAAGACGTCGATGAGGGCACGATCGTAGCGATCCGACCAGACCTGAACGTCGCTCTCGGCGTGGGTCAGCTCCGCCGACACCCGGATACGGTTGCCCGCCTTGCGTATGCTGCCGCCTAGCACGTATTCGACACCGAGTTCCTGTGCGACCTGCCGGCTAGTCAAATTCTTACCCTTGAAGGCGAAGCTCGAACCGCGCGCGATGACGACGAGCTCGTGAAAGCGCGATACGGCGGTAATGATGTCCTCGGTGATGCCGTCAGCAAAGTATTCCTGCTCCGCATCGCCGCTCATGTTCTGGAAAGGTAGCACCACAATGGAAGGCTTTTGGGCGGCCATCACACGGGCCGGCGCGGGCGGCGCGGGTTCCGCGCTTTCGCCGACGGTCGGCGACCCGCTCGGCGGCCGTGTGCTGCGAAGCTCTGCAACGAGCGACTTAGTCACCGCGTCGGGCTCCGTGTTCAGCTCGCGCCTGAGCAGATCAACGACGTCATGGTAGTGCTTGAGCGCTTCGGCCTTGCGTCCGGCGGCTGCCAGCGCCTGCACGACCAGCCGATGGGCGTCCTCGCGCAGATTATTGATTGCCAGCGCGCGCTGGGCGGTCTCGAGCGCTTTATCCGCGTGACCCGCCGCCAATTCAAATGCCCCGAACTTAACCAGGGCATAGAGCGCTAATCCCTCCAACCGCTGGCGTTCGCTGGCGACCCAATCGGCCCAAGCCTCTTCCCCGATGGCCACATCGGCGAGAAGGCACTCCTTGTAAAGGTCGGCTGCCTAGCCGAGCGAAGCCTGGCTACCTTCCCGGATCAACGCCTGAAGCCGGGCCGCGTCGCAATCGATCACCCCCGGCGCGAGCGAGATTTCACCGCCGTTTCCGATGAGGGCATCCTGGCCCAACGTCTGGCGCAGTCGGTAGAGCGCCTGGCGTAGGTTCTGCTGGGCCTGAGTCTCGAAATGCGACCCCCAAAGCAGGGTTGCCAGCTTTTCGCGCGACTGCGGTGCGGGAGCAGTGCAAGCAAGATGTGCCAGCAGGCCAGCTAGCTTCTTATTCGGTAACTCGACGGGGCCGTCCGGCCCAGACAGGTCGAAGCGGCCGAGAAGCGTTAGCCTGTATTTTGGGGGTGGCACGTCTTGCATCCCAGTACCCGCGCGCTTTGCGCGTCGAGTCCTTGCCCTAGCACTGGATTCTACATTTTTCACGCACGGCCACAAGATTTAACGCTGCAGTAACGCGCCGCTGACGCTGAAACCTACGGTCACGGGCTCCAATGCGAATGCATATCAAACCAGGTACGGGTGGCTCATGCGCTTTAGCTCTGATCACAAGAAGTCCTCCGGACTAATCCTCGCTGGCACCACGATTTTGTTGGCGATAAGCGGCGCCATTGCTCAAGTAACCTCCGGCCCATCTCTTTGTCCTGCACGCGACGTGGAAGTCGTCATCCTGATTGAGGATCATGGCGCGGCGAACGATGTCGCCCCGGAAAGATTGGCGAAGGCAGGACTGACGCAGATGGAAGCTCGAGCCGCGTGTTCCGCAGGCCGGGTAACCGAGGGGATTGCGCTTTATGACGACATCATTCGTTCGCTCGGCCCGATGCTGTCGCGAAGCGCGCGATGAACGCGTTGCGTGCTTTGTGCATCAGGCTCGCGTCCGAACTCCGTGCCACGTTTTACGCGTCGATGCGGCAAGTGTACCGGCACCTCGCACAATGCGGGCTCGCTGCGATCGAATGATCGAATGGCAGACGACCGAGTCCGCTGGCTTGGTGAGCCGATCTGCGAAGGGGTCCCACCGTGGAGGACGTTGCAGTTCTGGTGGCAGTATTCCTAGGCGGGATCGTCTCGGGCTTTGCCGGCTTTGCCTTTTCCGCGGTCGCCGGTGTGATCCTGCTGCATTTGCTGGCACCCATGCTCGCGATCCCGCTGATGATGTCGTGCACGATCGTGTCGCAGCTCGCAACGCTGGTCGCGCTGCGACGTTCCATCGACTGGGGCGAAGCCGTACCGCTGACGCTTGGAGGAGTTGCTGGCCTGCCGGTCGGCCTGAGCCTGATGATGTTCGCGCAACCGCAGTCGTACCGTGTTGCGTTCGGGCTTATGCTTCTGGGTTATTCAATCTACATGCTGCTCAAGCGGCCCGTTACGAAGCTAGTCGGCGCGGCGACGCCGGCATTGCATTCCGCAGTGGGCTTTGCCGGCGGGATGATCGGCGGATTCACGGCAATGCCAGGCGCCCTGCCGGTCATTTGGTGCGAATTGCGCGGCGTGCCGAGGGAGCGTCAGCGGGGCGTCGTCCAGCCATTTATCCTCGTCATGCAGGCGCTCGCGATCACGCTTCTGTTTTTCAACTCCGGAACCCCCCGCACTGAGATCTGGCACTACACGCTCGTCGCGTTACCGGCGCTCGTCGGAGGCATCTTGGTTGGCTTCCTCCTCTATAGCCGCGTCGATGCAGCGCGATTTCGCGCCGCAATCTTGTGGCTGCTGCTCTTCTGCGGAGCGCTGATGGTGTTCTGAGCGGTGTCTGCTATTGGCACATATCAGACCTCGCGAGATGTCTGCTTACTCGCCGCTGTGGGGTGGAAAGCGGACATCATCGGCTCGTTATGATCATTTCCGCTTTTGACCCCTAAGAGACATCGGCTCATGGACCGAGCGCGATAGAGACACTTATCCAGGCCGACTAGTCCAGCGGTATACTTGTGGGGATTTTTTCGGATACTCTCTATCGCCCTCGTCCCGAGGCGATTAGGCCGCGGTAAATCCGTGGGGTTGCGATGCAACAGATTGGGGAGTGGCTCGAAAAGCTCGGCTTGTCCGAATACGCCCAACGCTTCGCCGACAACGCCATCGACCTCTCGGTCATCCGCGATCTCACAGAGCAAGATCTCAAGAACCTCGGCGTGCTGCTTGGGCATCGCCGCAAAATTATGCGCGCGATCGTGGAGCTCGATGGAGTCGCTCCTGCACCCATTGAAACAGCGACCGAACCGACGTTACGTGACGAGGCCGAGCGTCGTCACCTGACCGTGATGATCTGCGATCTGGTGGGCTCGACCGCGTTATCGGCCCGAACTCGATCCCGAGGATATGCGGACTGTGATCGATGCCTATCACGCCGCCTGCGCGCGCATCACGCTAACCTATGACGGCTTTCTCGCCGAGTTCCGGGGCGACGGGATATTGGCCTTTTTCGGCTATCCTCGCGCGCACGAAGACGACGCGGAGCGAACCGTACGGGCCGGGCTCGATATCATTGCCGCTGTTGCTGCGCTCAAGACACGCGCCGCGGAACCACTCGCGGTCCGCATCGGCATCGCGACGGGCTTGGTGATAGTCGGCAACCTCAGTGGCGAGGGTGCGTTGCGGAAGCACGCCGTGGTCGGGGACGCGCCGAACGTTGCAGCCCGCCTTCTGGCCTTGGCCGAGCCAGAGACGATCGTCGTCGCAGCGTCCACGCGCCGCCTGCTCGGAGATCTATTCCGTCTGCACGACCTCGGCCAGTACGAGGTCAAGGGTATTACCGAGCCGATCGCTGCGTGGGCGGTCGAGGGCATGTCGGCCTCCGAGAGCCGCTTCGAGGCGGTCCGCGTGTCGGGGCTGACTGATGTTATCGGCCGCGACGAGGAGATCGAATTTCTCCTAGAACGCCAACGCCTCGCCTGGAAGGGTAAAGGACAGATCGTGCTGATCTCAGGCGAGCCGGGGATCGGCAAGTCCCGCCTTGCTTTGGCTCTCGCCGAGCGCATTTCTGGCGAGCCGCATACGCGCTTGCGTTACCAATGTTCGCCTTACCACACAAACAGCGCACTTCGTCCATTCATTGCCCAGATGGAGCGAGCAGCAGGTTTCAAAGGAGACGATACGGCTGAGCAGCGCCTCGACAAGCTCGAGGCGCTCCTCGCCCTGAGCTCAGCGCGGGTTCAGGGTGTGGCGCCACTTTTTTCTGAGCTGCTGTCGATCCCGTTCGGCGAGCGGTATCAGCCGCTGGCGCTCAACCCCGCACAGCAACGCCGTCGAACGCTTGCGGCACTGCTCGATCAATTCAAGAGTCTCGCCCGCCGGCAACCGATCCTGCTCCTGTTCGAGGACGCGCACTGGGCGGACGCCACCTCTCTCGAGCTGCTCGATCTGACTGTCGAGCGGGTGCCCCAACTACCGGTGCTTGCGCTGTTCACGTTCCGACCGGAGTTCGAGCCGCCTTGGGTTGGTCGCCCCAATGTCGCCACCTTGACGCTGGGTGGCCTTGACCGTGATGACGTTGAAAGCATGGTCGCGCGGATGATCGGCGGGCGCTTGCTGCCCGCCCAAGTGATGAAACTGATCGTCGCTAAGACCGACGGGAACCCGCTGTTTGTCGAGGAACTCACCAAGGCAGTGCTGGAAGCGGGCATCCTAATCAAGGACGCCGATGGCTATCGGCTCGCTGGACCCTTGCAACCGCTCGCCATCCCAGCAACCCTTCAAGAACTCTTTGATGGCGCGGCTCGACCGCCTGGCACCGGTGAGGGAGATTAGCCAAATCGGCGCCGCCATCGGACGCGAGTTCTCCTACTCCTTGGTGCGCGCGGTGGTCGGACGCGACGAGACCGCTTTGAAAAATGCCCTCAGCCAGCTCGAAAAGGCGGAACTCGTGTTCCGCCGTGGCGAGCCGCCGGAAGCCACGTACAGCTTCAAACACGCTCTGGTGCGGGATGCGGCCTATGAGAGCCTGCTCAAGAGCCGGCGGCAGCAATTGCACAGCCAGATTGCGCGCACAGTGGTGGAGAGATTTCCCGATATCGTGGCCAGCCAGCCGGAAATCGTGGCCCACCACTTCACGGAAGCCGGCCTTGCTGAACCCGCCATCGATTACTGGCTCAAGGCTGGACAGCAGGCAGCCCGACGCTCGGCCGATGCCGAGGCATTAAACCATCTAGCGCGTGGTTTGGAGCTCCTTCCCAATATCGACGACACGCTGGTACGCAACAGGTCCGAGTTACTGCTTCAAACGTCGCTTGGCAACTCGCTGCGCTCGACCAAGGGCTGGAGCATTGATGGTGTGAAGCGCGCGTATACCCGAGCGCTCCAACTGTGCAAGGAGAGTGGGTTTGACGGACATACCTTGCCTGCGGTTTTCGGCTTATGGACCTGGAATTTCCTTCGTGCAGCGCTTGGTGAGGCTGAGCTCCTTGCTGAACATCTGCTGAGTACGGCCGAGAATGTAGATGACTCGGTTTACAAGGTTCTTGCCCACGAAGCTCTGGGATTTACATTATTTGCCCGCGGGAATTTTGCCGCCGCCCATGCGGCGCTGGAACGCAGCATTGGCTTGTGTGAAGACGGCAAGGCCGCGGCCTATCTTGACCTGTCAGCGCAAGACCCGCGAGTTCATGTAAGGTTATACGACGGCATGGCACTGTGGTTGCTCGGCTATCCCGATCGAGCGTTGCGGATTTGCGCTGAGGCCCGCCGTTATGCCGATACATCCCAGCATCCGTTCAGCGAGGCAATGGCTCGAACCATAAGCCTCCGCGTGCATCAGTTTCGCGGAGAGGCTGCGGTTGTCTCGGGCCAGGCTGACGCGGCAATCGAAGTCTGCGAAGCGCACGAGTTTGTGCACTATCTGGCCATGGCTTTGATCTTGCGCGGCTGGGCGCGTGCCCAGCAAGGAGAGTTTGACAAAGGCATTGCCGAGATTTGGGAGGGCCTTGAGAAAGAACGGGCCACCGACGCCTTATTGCTTGAGTCGTATACTCTGGGGTTGCTGGCGGATGCATGCCTGAAGAATGAACGTTACGGGCAAGCGCTCGACTTCTTGAACCAGGCGCAATCGAGGCTCGATGAAGAGAACACCGAACGGTTCTACGCGGCGGAAATATATCGCTTGCTTGGAGAGACATATCTGCGATCCCGCCGAGATCTGGATCAGGCGGAGCGTTATTTATGTAAGGGCTTTGAAGTGGCGCGCGAACAGAACGCTAAATCCCTTGAGCTTAAACTTTGCGTAAGTATTTATGACCTGTACGAGCTCAGACAAAATGCCGACAAGTATCGCTCGCAACTCGGCGAGATTTACGGATCTTTTAGCGAGGGTTTTGACACCATGGATCTAGTCAGAGCCAGGGCAAGGTTGAAAAATGCTTGATTGCTGTTCAGTGTCGTATTTTATCTCCTCGCTAGCACATGTGAAATTCTCAAGGGCGACAAACCCGCCTACTTGCCGTTCCAACTGGCCGAGATGAACACAAATGTTGTGGCATATGAACTTTTGAACCACGGTGTAGTTGTTGCGACCGGAACGATATCAGACCTCACATCTTGCTGCGTAGCCGGAACAGGTAGCGGATTCTATCAATACATTGGATTTACAGGCGGCGGATTTAATGAAGTCCGCATTCAGGGTGACTCACTTCTGACCGGGTTTAGTCCTCTAAATTCCTCAACTTTTGCAATTGACGACATTGCCGTAATCCCTGCCATCGCCAGAGGCGTCCCTGAGCCGTCCACTTGGGCGATGGTGCTGATCGGCTTCGCCGGTCTCGGCTTCGCCTTCCGTCAATCACTACGCAAGGTGTCGTTCGCCTGAACTACCAAGCCATGTGAGGGTAGAAGGCCCGCCCAGCCAACGCCGGAATGTCAAGTCTCGATTCGCTTCAAGGTTACCATCACAGCCGTCCGGACCAAGCCTGATGGAATGGGTCGTACTGATATTGATGACGAGGCTTGCCGGTGAGCTGCCAGCGATGGTCACTCGCTGCCACCGGGTAGGCAAAGGTCAGAGCCAGGGCGTCGGCAAGATCAGGTGATGCAAGCCCGCGTTTCTTCAGATCCTCCTTCTTCTCGAGGATGATGGCATCGCGGCCATCGCGCAGCGCATATCCATACTCGACCCCGCTCAATATGATCACGCCCCTTCTGTGGCGTTGGCTGCACCGCGCTGACGACGGCACCAATACCGCGCGCCGTTGGCGCGCCGGTGACCAAGGCTGACTCCGATCGCGGCCGTATGTCGCGGCTATGAACCTAACCAAGCGGGCAAAGAGACAAACCAGCGGCAGGGTTCCGCAACCCAATCCGCTGAGGTCAGCCTATGCGCCGTTGGATCGACGAGCTGAGCTTTCGCGCGCGCATTGCAATTACGATCGTTGTGATTCTGGCAACGATCGGGGTGATTGCATGTGATGGAGGAGGGAAAGAACTAAATGCCGGGCGCGGGCTCGGCCTTGCCAGGAACGCAGATGGCAAGGCAGTCCGATGCTGACCGATTACGCAGTGCTGATCTGTTGCGCGGCGATCATCCTGTTAACGGCCGCTTGGCTAATAGGGCTTAAACGACACCCCTCCTGGCCTTCTCTCAATTCGTCCCGAAGACGTGGTCAGCGCCTCCCTTAAGGCATCCGCATTCAAATTCTCGCCGTAGAAATTGCTGTCGTGGGCGGGAAGAGGCGATCCGGAACCGAAGGCAATCCCGATTATTATGATTGTTCGGCAATCGACGCTGATGTCCGCTTTGCACCTGACAGCGGCGGAAGAGCGGACCTTGCGGAAGGTCTCGGAGCGGGGTCAAATTTCTGCTTCAGACGTGAAGGGCGATCTCGCAAACGAGTCCTTCGGGACGCCAATCGAAATGCGTTTTGCCCCTTAGATCGCTAATCATGCGAGCGATGACCCGCCCGCCAAAGCCCTGACGCGCAGGCTCCTTCGCAGGCGGACCGCCCTTTTCGACCCAACGCAGCGTGAGGATTCCATCCCCCGCATGGGACCACGCGAGCGCGACCTGACCATCAGGCACAGACAGCGCTCCGTATTTGGCAGCATTGGTCGCAAGTTCGTGCAGGACGATAGCAATCGCTTGGGCGGTGTTGGGCTCAAGCAACACTTGCTGTCCGTCAAGTCGCACGCGCGCCCCGTTCGCCTGAAGATACGGCGCGAGTTCCTGTGCGGCGACGGTGGACAGCTCGGCTCCTACCCACCGCGATTGAACAAACAGCGAGTGAACATTTGCGAGCGCTTGGATGCGTCCCTCAATCGCTTGTTTTAGACCTGTCGGAGTTTCAGACTGAGAAAGATGGACGGTCGCCTGCACAATCGCCAACAAATTCCTGCTTCGGTGTTCAGCCTCCCGGGCGAGCGTGGCGATTTGCTCTTGGCTCCGCTTCTGTTCGGTAATGTCCCTAGCGATCTTCGACGCTCCAATAACCTTACCTTCGGCATTTCTGACGGGTGAAACGCTCAGCGAAACGACGATTAAACTGCCATGTTTGCGTCGTCGAACGGTTTCATAGTGTTCGATACGTTCTCCTCGCCTGATCCGCGTTAGAATCGTACGTTCTTCATCGAGCCGGTCTTCGGGAATGATGAATGTGATCGGCTGGCCGATTGCTTCCTCGGCAGTGTAGCCGAAGATGCGTTCGGCACCCTTATTCCAACTTGCGATGACGCCGTCTAGGCTCTTGCTGATGATTGCGTCGTCACTAGTTTCGACAATAGAAGCCAACGAACGCGATTGCTGTTCGGCCAGCTTACCTTCGGTCAAATTGCGCGTTACAGTTCCGTACGCTGCGATTGCGCCCGACGAATCCAGAACTGGAAAGATGTTGTACAGTACAGGTATGAGCTGTCCCGTTTCAAAATTTTGAAATGTTAGTTCGCCCTCCCAAAATCCAGTGTCTCGAACAGCAGGTAGAACCTCCTGCACAAGTTTATGATGATCATGTACCGCGAAGTAGTCGATGATGCGAGTTGAACGGACAGCTTCTAAATCCGGCAGTCCGACGAGCTTACGACCAGCCTCGTTGACGAACAGCGCATTGCCTTCGAGGTCAGCGATACCAATAAATTCACGGGAGGCGGCGACAAGGGACGCCAACATGCGGACAAGGCCAACTTCGGCATCGAATAGACCTAGCCCCTGTGTGAGCGCTGAGAGCTCTTCCGACACGACACCTCCTTCGGGACATTACCTCGTCAAACCCTTTGTGACCATCGGCGCGGGAGCCAAGAGGTAACGAGTGCGGCGTTGGCGCGGCCCGCAGCCGCCAGAAACCACCGTTCAACGTCCGCCTTGGGTCAAAAAGCCGAAAAACTCGGAATGAGCGTTTGTCCCCGAAAAGCGGACCTTCCAATGTCTGCGCGTTTATGAGTACACGCCCTAATTTGAAAATCCGGCTGTCCTAATTTGATTTGGGGAACCGGATTGCAGGGGACATTGTTGGCATCACGGCGGGGAGGCCAACGATGTCTACCCAAAGCCACTATCGAAGGCTCGCAGAGAACTGCATGAAGATGGCGGCCGGGTGCACTGACCCGGCGATTGCCAATGCGCTACGGATACTGGCCGCAGATTACTTGAGCAGCGCCGAGGCCATCGAACGCCCCGTAGGACAGCAGCAACAGCAGATTCAGCCCAAGGAACCGGAAAAGGACGACAAGTAAGCCGCCTCAGTTGGCGCCTCTCATCTTAGATGCCTTGCCGATCATAGGCTTGCGCCGGTAGCGTCCGGCTATGGGACCGAACCGCCGAGCGCCGCCGCGGCGCGGGCAGCGGCCGACGCCAAGCGCGCCCAAGCCGCCAACCCTTAGCTTTTCAAAGCGTGGTGCCCTTCTAGCGGCTCGACCATATCCACAAAGTCTCCGTTCTCGGTGATCACTTCGATTGACCACTTGAGGCCCTGGACTAGTTGACCGCGAACTAGTTGCTCGGCGTAGCGCCGAGCAGCGTCGTCATCGGACAGGTACGTCCCCCTTGGATCAAGCACCCTTGTGACTCCGGCCATGAGATTGAAATGATACAGCGGCATGACAGTCGGAGAACCGTCCGACGATGCCGAAGGTTCCAATTGCTCGGCACGCGCGAGTGAGGCCAATTGTGGATCTGTTGAGGCATCGTGGAAGCTTGAGATGGCCTAAACGATGAAGCGGCCCGCCATGTCCTGTCGTAGCCCCAAGCACTTCAGCACGGCCTCACTTATTCTGTCGGGATCGCGTTCGCCACGACCCGCGATTTCGATTATGCGTTGCGCGATGATCTCCTTCACCGACGCCGGTTGGCCCTTGTCATGCAGTTCTCGACAAGTTTTGTCGAAGGCTTGGCCAATGAGTGCCGTCGTCTCCGCATCGAAGGATCGATCAGAGATTTGAAGGGGTTGTTTCGAAGACGCGACGCCTGAAGCCATCGAGTGCTCCGTTTGGTTCTCCGTCCACCCCCGCCCAAAATCATACGAATGGCCTCGGGGAGAATCTGTTCAAAAGAGCACACCTCCTACGTGGTAGGTTTACGAATGGCGAAGCACCCACCCGGCCCCGCGATGACGCTAGGAAATACGGAACACAATGGATTGGTGATTGCCGGTTATATTTGTGAAATTGGCGGCGATCTCAGCAGCAAAGCCCCGTCACGTTGCGGCGCGGCGGGGCTGAGTCGCGGGTAGGCATGACCGGTGGGCAGGGGAGCTTGCGCTTGCTGCGGTGCGCAATCGGCTAGTGCTAGTGCCTTATCGCGCGGCTGCCGTGGACAGAGATGAAAGGGGAACGAAATGGAGCGGATCGCATTCAACTAGTACACGGTCGGCGCAACAAAAGGTAAATCGCGATGAAAGTAAAACTCATCATCGCCGCGATCCTCATTACTCTCGGTGCAGATGCCACATATGCCCAACGTGTCTCGCGCGTGACGAGCGATTGGGAAGCAACGGTCACGGAGGAGCAGAAGCTGGGTCCAAACACGCGATCATATCGTAGAGGCAACGCTGTAATTACTACGCGAACGGGATGGTACGGCCGTCGTGCCTATGGGCGACACGCACGCTAGCGCAGAGATGCGCAGCGTTGAGGCGGCTCAAAAACTGCCAACAATAATAGTGTCGCCCTGCTTTTAGCGCGCGCTCGACCAGCCTGTGTCCCTTTTCGGTGAGCGCGAAGTGCACCGTGTCCTTACCCGCGCTCTCTTGCGTGACACAGTCAGGGAATAAGCGGTCAATCTTAAAGAGACCCACGCTTCCCTGAGAGAAACCTTGATCTCTGAAACTGCCGAGGTCCGCTTTGGCACCAAGCGGACTTGCCGAGATCGCACGCGAATGTCTGCTTCGGGGGTAAAAGCGGACACTCGGGTGAGCCTTTCCGCTGTTGACCCACAGCAGACATCGACCCCGCTCCCGTTGGCACATCTCGGAATTGAGAGTGAATTGCTGGCTGACCTGACCGGTGTCGAGTACGGGGCGTCGTGGTCTTGAGTTCATCTGCGAAGCGTGTTGATGCGGCCGCACGTGCCGCACTTCCGGCGCGGCGCTGGGAAGTCCGCGTCAAAGAGCAGAGCAAATCATGAACATCTTTTTCACGGCGAGTTGATTAGACCCTGGGCCTTGGGTCCATCGATCGGCTGACGCGCTGCCTCAAATCACTTGTTACTTCTCCGCGCTGGTTTGAGACAAGTCCAACTCGACCCCATCCGCAATCATCAATTCGATCACCAGATATGGGTGCACCATGCGCTTTAACTGTGATCAAATCAAATCCTTGGGCCTCACTCTTGCCGGCATAACGGTTTCGTTGCTCGGAGCGAGCCGCGCCATTGCTCAAGCGACCTCCGGCCCGTCTCTTTGCGCTGCGCGCGATGTGCAGGTGGTCATACTGATCGAGGATCGCGGCACAGCCAATGATGTCGCACCGGAAAGATTGGCGGAAGCAGTACTGTCGCAATTAGACGCTCGAGCTGCGTGTTCCGAAGGCCGTGTAACGGAGCGGATTGCGCGTTATGACGAAATCATTCGTTCGTTCGGCCCGATGCTATCGCGAAGTGCGCGATGAAACGCGTTCAGCGCTTTGTGTATCAGGCTTGCGTCCGAACTCGGTGCCGCGCTTTACGCTTCAATGCGGCAAGTGTGCCGGCACCGCGCACGATGCTGCTTGCCGCGATCGAATGATCAATGATAATCGCTGTCAAGGCCGGCGGAACCGATCAGTATAACCGCGCAAGTGAAAGCGCCATCGCCGAAATCACTCACGCCGTCCGCCTCTCGACGTGCGCCCCAACTGGAGCGAGCAGCCGCCAAGCCAAAGCCTGACCGGCAAGGTGTGGCGGTGAAATTGCCTCGGGGCTGATATCCAGCTATCGATGTTTTCTGGCTAAACCATTCCATGACTTTTCCTCCCACTCCTTCTTGTAAATCTCCAGGGCCCCTCGGCCGGTTTGCGTGAGTGTGTAGTGGAAAATCCCCGGTATCAGCCGTACCCACCGCCCCAGACGTATGCGCCGCCCATACGGCGGTGATGGTCTACGCACCAGACTATTGAAAACGCGCCAGCAGGGCGCTCGGTCCCCGCGAGTGGCGGGGCGTTTTATTGCAAAGGCGAGGGTTAAGCTGCCGAGCCGGCTGGTGCACCTTGAGGCACGCGCGCTCGCGTCCGTCCGCCATGGTTTAGCGCCTTCCCATTCTTCTCGTAGAACGCCTGAACACACCAGGGGTGAGGACTCGTCTTGCAAGCCTTGTTCATGACTGCGAGACCGCCGGCGATTGTAAATGCGGCAACGAGAACAACGACCGCACTGGTCTTCATCGTGACCTCCAAGAAAAGTGGTAGCCGCCGGCGACCGCGCGGTTCCGCAGCGAGCCACGGGACTCCCATTGCGCCGGGTGTGAGGTTTAATGGCCAGCTAGCGTGTCGATGTCCTTCGTCATCGTGCGCGTCAAAGTGGGCCGCTTATAGTCGCTGAAGCTCACAACATTTGGTCGTGACTGACGCTTCGGCGCACCAGCACAGGCCAGAGCCGAACTCACCTCGCCAAGAGCCGCCAGGACCTCGCTCACCGACAGGTCGGGTGTGCGCTCTTGAAACCGATCAATCGCGGTACAGATTTCAAACACAAGGGGTGACGGATCGCTCATCCCAGGATCCAGGACGCCGCTCAAGGATGATGGGCCGCATCCGAAAGACAGTTCTGTCCAATATTGCTCACTTTGGGCCGTAGGAATGCCGCTGGGCGGGCGTGATTGATTTGCCTCCAGTCGTCCGCGATCATTGCCGAGGATTGGTCTTGCCCATGCCGGATATCGCACCGGAGCTGTTAGGATTTGTCGGTCCGGTTGAAGTCCCAGCTGACCCTCCCGCACTACTGCTTCCGAAACCGGTATTGGGATTGACGCCCGAAGTAGCTCCCGGTGTCGCCGTCGGCGCTGGGGGCCCGCCAATAGGAGCGGACAAGGACCCGCCAACCCCTTGTTGTGCGGTCGCTGTAGTACAGGTTGCCCCGACCAATAAAGCCACAAGCATGACGAACTGTTTTCTTCGCATCACGCGTACCCCTTTTCAGTTGATCTACGAGGCCAACGTTTATCGGCAGCTCTCGTTCCCACGTTCGAAATGCTGATGGGTGAGCGCAGTAAATCGTCATTCGCCTGTGAGCAATGTTGAACAGTTTCATTCCGTTTGCGGTGCAATGTTTCAGGCGGGGCGGGCATCGAATTCGATGAGGAATTCTCATGCCCGAGTCACAACCTACCGTCCATGGTAAACGCCCAACCGGCACGTTGGCACCGCGAGCGTTTGGCGTCGAAGATCGGCCCCCATGCCCGTCATGTGGCGCCGCGATGCACTTGTTCCGTCGTTCCCCCGAGCCCGTCTACCATGGCTACGAAGTGCAAATGTTCTTCTGTACGAAATGCGACGCGGAAATTACCCGCACCGCTGATCGCAGGGGGAAGCCGCCCCCGCAGGCCGTCTTGATCGAATTGGAGACACCGCCTCGAAGCATTGCGCGCGGGGTGAGTGAATGAGGCCCGAACAACCGCCTGGGGCGCCCGCGACGCTCGGCGAGGTGCGCTGGCTCGACGCGCGTTCGCTTTTGACTTCCTGCAAAACGTGCGCTCATGAAACCGTTCTCAACGTCAACTCGCTACCTGACACCGTGCCACTATCTTGGTTCTCCGCAGACTTCGTGTGCAAGCGCTGTGAAGCGGTCGAAGCGTACATTCTGCCAAGCTGGTCGTAGAAACCGCTCGGGGACATGCGTGAGTACGGTGGCAGCATGACATCGGAAGTCAGCGATGGCTGGTGCTTTTGGGAATTTCGGTCGCGGCTTTTCTGATCAGTGGCGTTTGGCAAGGATTGTGATGCCGTCTCGGATAACAAGTTTCAGCGTGCCAGCGGCAGGCAATTCGCAAAGGAATGCCCAATGTGTGAGCACTCCGAAAGCGTGCTTATAAAATCGAGTAGGACGGGCCGTCAGGGAACTGGATCCTTTGGATGACGAACTCGATCCGTTGGCTTGACCCAACTCCGCCCCATCGTGCGGGGCTTCTTTGCACAACCCTTTAAGAGAGACACGATGAGGGCATGGTTTGTCTTTGCGATAATGGTCCTCCTCGTCTTTGGACCACCGCTGCTCGATGAGCTGTCCCGTCTGCACGTTCGCCGCCCCGGCCAACCAGGCCCGCATCGCCCCCCACATCTCCGCCCGCTTGTTGGCATATACGATCGCGCCATCCTGACCGATGTGACTATGATCTGCCTTGCCCCCGAACTGCACATCAAAGACCGAGTGCTGCAGCTGGCGTAGCCGGTCAACCACCCCACCGCCCGGGCCACCTCCGTCAATGAATATCGCATCTGGCCGATATTGCTGGGCAATCTCCGCAACCTTGGCCGCGACCGTCATGGTGTCGGCCCCCGTTAACTTGATCCACGAAACGCTGCGCGCGTCGCGGCCGCGGCGCAGCACGATCACGCTGCGATCATCCCCAAACCGCGCCACGTCCACCCTAAGCTGATCCCACACGCCAGCCCTGCGCCAGCAAACGAAGCGATTGTAGCAGGTGGTGTACGGGGCAAAGTTGTCCGGCAGATCGCGCCATGGCGCGCCGTAAAGCTCCACGTCGCTTCCCTGCCGGTGAATTAGTGCAAACTGAATGCGAGTTGACGTGATCCTATCTTTTCCACGAGGGCGATTTGACGGCATCCAGGACGAGGTCACGCAGCCAACGATGGCCGGGATCGCCGTCGAAACGCCTGTGCCAGATTTGGATGAATTCAAGCTCCGGTACTTTCATCGGAAGTGGAATCGGAAATATTACGACCTCGGACGACGTGCGGAACACTGACAACAGTCGGCGCCGCGTATGGGCGACCAAATCGGTACCGCGAATAAGTGAGGGGACGCTCAGATAATGAGGCACGGCCACAACGATGCGGCGCTCTATGTCCATAGAGTCCAGGATTTCGTCGAGCTGAATACCGGTGTCGCTGTGCCGTGCCACCGTGACGTGTGGCGATTCCAGATATGCCTTAAGGTCCAGGCGGCCGTTTCTTAGTCGTTTATTGCTTTTGTCTGCCACGCAGATGAGCGTGTCGCGATAGAGCTCGCGTTTAAACAGCTCTTTTGGCAAATGCGGAAAAACGCCGATCGCTAGGTCGACGTCATCGTCGGCAATGCGCTGATATGATTCCTCTCGGCGTTTGGGTTGTTCGGATTGACGAACATGGCAATCGTCGTGCTGTTGGGGGTCAGTTCGCAGCGCGCGGCTTGGGACTACAGCTTCACGTCTTCGATGCGGTCAAAGATGGCGACGTGGACGCGGCGTTCGCCGGCCTCATTAAGCACAACGCCAGCGCGTTGCTCGTCGGCGCTGATCCGTTCATCGACACCCAGCGCCATCGGATTGTGGCGTTGGCCGCACAACATGCGGTGCCGGCAATCTATGCGTGGCGTCAATTTGTGCACGCCGGAGGACTGATCAGCTACGGCGCGCGTTTGGCCGACGCCTATCGCGAGGCCGCGAGCTATACAGGACGAATTCTTCGGGGCGCAAAGCCGGGCGACCTACCCATCTTGCAGTCTAGCCGTTTCGAACTGGTCATCAATCTCAAAACCGCCAAGAGACGCTCGGGGGCATTTGCCAAATTACATCAGCGGCGAATGAGGTGTGCTGACGGGACAGAGCAACGATTTCTCCCGAAGCGTGGCGCGCGCGCAACAGTATCTTCGCGTGAAGTGCGATAAAGAAGGCGCGGTGGGATCGCTATTCGGCGGGGGACTGCAATGGCGAAAATTCTCTTCAGAAGCTTTGCGCTGCTCGTTTTCTTGAGAGGGGTCGTCAACGCAGCCGATCTTCCGATCGGCACTCCGGTTTACGCTCCAGCAGTCGTGGCGCCGCCCACGTGGGAAGGGATCTACGTTGGCCTGAACCTCGGTGGCCATTGGCTCATCGACCAAGTCTCGACAACTAACTTGCCGAACGGCGGCAGTTCCTCGGGAACCAACAACGCCCCGGGCGTGGTTGGTGGTCTGCAGGCGGGCTATAATTGGCAATTCGGAAACGTCGTGGCGGGTATCGAAGCCGACGCCAGTGTGCAGACCGCTAACGCTGTCCGAAACGACACTGCATTTGCCTTGACGAACGGGATAAATTCACCCGGTTTTCTGTTAACTGTGCGTCCACGGTTAGGATGGGCCTTTGATCATCGGACGCTGGTGTATGCGACAGCGGGCTATGCATTTGAAACCGTGCAAGTGGAGGATACTGTCAACATAGGCCAGTTCGTGGGATCGAGTGTGGTTGGAAAACAGTCTGGCTGGACCGCAGGTGCTGGGTTCGAATACGCCTTCACCAGAGGTGTGTCAGCGAAGATCGAATATCTGTATCTCGATCTTGGGACCATCAATTCAACGCTTCTTCCCGGCCCTGCTGGCGTAGCTGCGGCTAATATCAATGTAACGCACAAACTATCGGACAACATCGTCCGAGCCGGAGTGAACTTCCATCTTGGATATTAGCTCGCTGGACGACTGATTCCTTGCATCCACCGAGCCCCCAGGGCGGGCCTTTCAACTCCTGATGTGGTCCATACGTGACCGCGCGAGCATGCCGTTCTGAGCGATGTCTGCTTTTGGCACGAAGCCGACATAAAACTGCGTCCGCTGTTTGGTCGCTATGGGGTGGAAAGCGGACATCATCGGCTCGTTATGAGCATTTCCGCTTTTGACCCAAAGCGGATCCGCAGCGGCCGACCCCGCCGTTTAGCACGCCGAGGTGGGCGTTGCCGTTGATGCCGAGGAGAACAATACCATGGCGAAGCTTGCTTCACCCACCGACAAACGGCGCAAGTTTCGGGCCATTCTCAAACGCAAGCAGCTCACGGTCATGCCGGGCGGGTTCTCGCCTTTGTATGCTCGCCTTGCCCAGGAGGTGGGGTTTGAAACCTTCTTCATGGCCGGCTCACAACTCTCCGCGTTCCTGTATGGTGTGCCAGACAACGGCATCATCGGGCTGCGCGACGTGGCCGACCACGCGCGCCACATGGCGGCGCGTGCCGATATTCCGATAATGATCGACACCGACACGGGCTATGGCAACGCGGTCAATGTGCATTTCGCGGTCCAGGAGATGGTGCGCAGCGGCGTCGCCGCCCTATCGCTCGAGGATCAGGAGGCACCGAAGAAATCGTCCACCCTGGCCGGGCGCCGGGTGATCAGCCAGGACGAGCACGTCGGGAAGCTGCAGGCGGCGGTAGCCGCGCGTAACGAACTCGACCCCGAGTTCGTAATCTGCGCTCGCTGCGACGTGCTGGGCGCCGAGGGTGGCAACTTCGACAATGCGCTGACACGCTGTACCGCCTATGTGGAGAAGGGCGGTGCCGACCTCGTCTGGCTCAACTCAGTCGAGACGCGTGAACAGGTAAAGCAAGCCTGCAAGGAAATTCCGGCTCCGGTGCTCGCCATCTGGGGCGGCGAGGACACGCCGCCGACCGAGGCAGAATACGAAAAGCTCGGGCTGCGCATCATCCTTTACCCGGTGTTCTGCGCTACGGCTGGGCTGCAGGCGGCGTGGGAGTTGCTCAACGAGGTGCGCGAGGGGGGCGGCGCCGCTTTGCACGCGTGGAATGGCCGCGCCAACGCTTCCAAGTGGGGCCGGGCCCAACAGAGCAAGCTGGTGGGCGCCGCGCGCATTCGCCAGATCGAGGACAAATACCTGCCAAAGGAAGCGCAGCGCGACTACGTTTCCACATGGGGCCATCGGGTGGATTTTTCACAGACCGCGAAAACGAAGCGCGGCCGCGCGCCGGCGCGGCATTCGTCACGCTAAATAGCCCAAGCACCGCTTCCTTTCCGCTTTTGACCCAAACCGGAAATCTAATTGACTGGCAAAAGGCCGCGGCCGGACACGCGCATGCCATGATTTCCGACAACCGAAATGTTCTATCCTGGTGATCTGTTTGTGGTTGCGACGGAAGTCGGCGGGCTTTTTTACTCAAGGCGTTCGCGAAGAATTGCGCGATCGTCTCGCGCGGTTCCTCGATCGTCGCCAACCGCTCCTGCACAGACGGCAATGCTAGTGCGTTTACGACCTCGTCGTGCAGCTTGTCGACGATGGCGCGTGGCGTCCTAGCTGGCAGCTACGCTCCGGTATAGAACGGATAGATGCCCGGACCAGTTCGTCTTCGGAGTGAATTTCGGCAAAGACATCATCACGGACCTTAAACCGAACAGCGATGCCATCCAGTTCGATCACTCACTGTTTGCGAACTTCGTCGATGTGCAGGCTCATGCCGCCGACGACGGGCACGGCAGTACGGTGATCACCCACGATGCGAGCGACACAATTACGCTGCAGGGTGTGGCACTCTCGGACGCGAGCAACTTTTTCTTCGTGTGATGATTAACTCGGGCTGAGCACGGCCTGATGCCGACAGCCGCGATTGAGGCAGGAGATCAATAACCGCTGCACGCCAAGCTCGCGCAAGTTGCCGACCGTCATCGGCGGGACGCCGGGGGCTGGGGTTCATCCCCCCGAATGTGTTTGTCTGCCCCACACCTGGATAGTCCGCGTTATGCTGGCGAGTGTTGATCTGTCGTGTGCACACTTGTCGAGCATCATCACTAATTGATCAACCTCATCGCGCGTCGCCAAGCCATCGCTCACGACAGCATCGGCGATGTTTTCCATAGTTAGAACATTTAATAGCTTGGCGTCACCGACAACGTCGGAAGGATGAGCCACATTTACCCCACCAATGTTTAGGCCAGCTTCGATCAACATTTGCGGGAGCTTCAACCCTATTGTGGGGTCGCCTCCCCGACGGCGCATCGCTTCGCCCATAAGTAAGACGTACTGATCAAACGCTGGCAATGGGGGATAACAGAAGTGCCCGGTGAAGTCGCAGTCTTCAACAGCCAGGACGCCACCCGGCCTCAGGCGCTGCACCATCCACGACAATGCCTCGGTCGGCTTGGCCAGATGGCACAGAAGGAAGCGGGTATACACAAGGTCGAAGTTTCCGAGATCGTTCGGTGGATTGGCGATGTCGGCGAAGCGATAGTCGATGTTTGAAAAGTTCTGATTGGTGGCTTCTGCTCTGACAATTTCTAACTGAGCCGTATCCATGTCGAGGCCTACAACCCACCCCGTGGCACCCACGCGCCTCGCCAATTCGCGAGTAACATCACCGCCACCGCAACCGACATCAAGGCATACCATACCCGGACGGAGACCTACTTTGTCCAACAAACTGTACGTTCCCGCTTGCAGGACATTGCTGAGTACCCGAAGTCGCTCTCGACCCGTTCGGCCGCCTCTAATTGCGTACGTTTGCGCCATCTTCAGCCCCCTCGCCGCAGTTCGCTGGAGTGAGCGAAGCAAGTTAACCGATAGTCCTCTGGCCAGGAATCTAATTGAGAGCCCCTTGGCTGCGTGCCGGGCCGGTGCTTGGAGTTCACTCGATCACCTCGTCGGCCGTGGCAAGTAGTGTTGCCGGGACACTTAGGCCGAGTGCCTGGGCAGTCTTAAGGTTGATGACGAATCGAAACATTGTCGGCTGCTGCACCGGCAAATCGCCTGGACGCTCACCCTTAAGGATGCGATCAACGTACTCGGCCGCCGGCCGAAACATCCCGGGAAGATAAATCCCATAGGACGCGAGCCCGCCAGCGGCGGCAAAAGATTGGAACGCATAGACTGCGGGTAGCCGATATTGGCTTGCTAGTTCGACGATAGCCTTGCTGTTGTTCAGCGTGAAAGGTTCCGGCGGAAGAATTAGTCCAGCGGTGCCGTCGCTGCCTAGTCCCTTCATGACCGCTTCGATCTCGTCCAATGAATGCACATCAGACCTGATTGTCTGCACCGCAAACCGGGGACTGACGGCCTCCACCGCACGGAAGAACAGGTCGGTGGTGAGGCCCGTCGTCAAGTTGAACATCACTGAGACGCGCGATATGCGTGGTGCGATCTGCTTGAGCAACTCCAACCACTTTCCTCCCATACTGGGTTCAAGATTGCTGAGGCCAGTGGCGTTGCCACCCGGGTGCGCTAGTGGCACGAAACCGTTGACGACCGGTTCACTCACCGCCACGAACACTATTGGAATTGTGTGTGTCTCCTTCTGGATCGACGCCAGCGCGGGCGTCGATACTGCGACCAGCGCGTCAGGCGCTGAATTTACTAGGTCCGCGGCCAATGCACGCATTCTTTGGATGTCGCCCATCGCCCAGCGGTAATCGATCTGAAGATAGCGTCCGGGTATCCGGCCCAATTGCTTGAACGTGTTTTCGAACACGACAATTCGCGCGTTGGTGTCTGCGCTACCCTCTGACTCCGCCATCAGGACGCCGATGCGCTTCATCGCGCCCTGCTGGGCGCGCCCCACGAGCGGCCACGCCGCCGCGCCGCCAAGAGCCGCGATGAATGTGCGCCGTTTCATTCGATCACCTCGTCGGCGGTCAACAGAAGTGAGGCGGGAATGTTGAGACCAAGAGCCCTCGCGGCCTTCGCGTTGATTGCCATCTTGAAGCGAGCGGGCTGTTCGACAGGTAGATCGGCCGGTTTAGCTCCCTTTAGTATCTTGTCCATGTAACCGACCGCTCGACGGAAATAATCCAGAAAGTCCGGCCCGTAAGATAGGAGCGCGCCAAAAGGAACCATTTCCGCGTTGGCCACCTGCGTCGGTATTTTATGGGCCAACGCGGAGGCGCCGATACGTGCCCTTTCATTGAAAAACATCGCCCCGGTGGGTGCCACGATCACCCCATCGAACCCGTCTCGAGCGATTGCAGCAAATGCCTGGTCAATTGAAGCCGGTGTAGGAGCCTCGACGGCTCGCAGGGAAAGACCCAGAGTCTTCGCAGCATTCACGTGAGGTAGGATGAAACGTGGAGTATTAGGATCTCCCGGATCGACGAGAAGCGCCACATTGGACAAATTCGGAACCGCTTCCTTCAGCAGAGCTAAACGCTTACCCGACAGGTCAACTGCCATGAGCGAAAGTCCGGTCACGTTGCCCCCTGGGTGCGCCAGGCTTTCGACAAGTCCGTCACCTATCGGATCCGGCTCAACCACCACAACGATGGGAATGGTACGTGAAGCCTGCTTGGCCTCCTTCGCACCCAATGCAGTCACGGCGATAATCGCATCGACTTTGCTTTCTACAAGCTCTCGCGCGAACGAACGGAACCGGTCCGGCTGCTCTGCAGGAAAACGGTGTTCCAGCTCTATGTTCTTGCCTTCGACGTAGCCAAGGTCGCTGAACGCTTTCCGAAGGACGCTTAGATAGACCTCTTCTTCGTCGGCGCTGCCTGCATGCCAAAGCACACCAATTCGAGGTACCTTTTTCACTTGTTGCGCGTTCGTCGCGATTGGCCATCCCGCTGCGAAACCGATAAGCGTGATGAACTCGCGCCGCTTCATTGCGCTGCCCCAACATTGGCAATGCAGTAGCCTAGCATAGTTCCGGCCTCAAACCTTTTGCCGAAATCGCGCACCAGCGTCGATTCGCGCGACGCGCCCGCGATCTTCTTTCAAGCCATCTCCACATGATCCGCCCTATCCACAGATCGTCATTCTTGGCGGAGGATGAACTTATGGGACATGTTGCTCGCCCGCCGACCCGTTCACGGGAGTTCGCGAAAATACTTGTTATCCCTCTCTCACGGCGAAAACAGGGGTTCGAGTCCCCTAGGGAGCGCCAAAGAAATCAGATAGTTACGCCAGCAATCGCCGAAGATTTGAATATTTCTCCATATTTTCTCCAAGTGCTGAGTTGGCGGTGACACGCCAACGGAACTGGGGCCCGACTGGGACCCACTAGACGGCAACGTGCGTTTCGGCCCGCCAGTACGTCGGCTCCCTCGGAGTGTGGACCTGTTTGGACCAATCAACGAATTAGAGATCACAGTCGTGATCCCAAAACTCATTAAGAAAGTCTGCTTTCTTAATGAGTTTGGAAGGGTTCAGCCTTCAACTGTACGTGTCCGCTATTCCCTCAATAGCGGCGCAAAGCGGACACGAATCTAGGTCCGGAGCGTTGCCAACCGAGTGGCTCTAGGGGCAGAATTGAAGCGGCTAACGATAGGATTTTGCCGCCGCGAGCAGGGCCTCATAGTCTTCCTTCACTTTCGGATTGGCGGACAGGATCGATGCTGCGACCGGCGCGACCAAATCGACGTAGCGCTTGGAATCGTCCGGCGACATCGTGATGATCTCGCCGCCATTCGCCTTCCAGGCCTCTTCCTTGCTCTTGATGTCGTTGATGTTCCAATCGCCGAATGCGTCTTCCGCCTTGCGCGATTCCTCGCGCACGATTTTTTCCAGATCGGGCCCGAGCGATTTGAGCCACTGCCGGTTGACGACGACGGGCGCTGCAAACAGCGTGGATGGCAGATAGGTCATCGGCTTGGCGATGTCAGAATACTTGAAGGCAACGTAGGGCGCTGCGGCCCCGACCATGCCGTCGATGGTCTTGTTCTGCATCGCCGGCAGCGCCTCGCCCAACGGCAGCGACACCGGAATCACGCCAAGCTTCTTGAGCGGCTCGACCTGGATGGGCGCGCCGCCCTGCGTCCTGATCTTCTGTCCCTGCAGATCGCCGGGCGCGCGGACCGCCTTGTGGCTCAGCAGCATCAATGGACTGTAGAGGCTGGGGGCCAGTATCTCGACGCCTTTGTCGGCGCCCCAGTTCGCCATCCGCGCCCGGATCGCCGGGTCGTTGAGCACCTTGAAGCCGTGGCTGACGCTGTCGAACAGGCCGGGCGCGTCGAGCACCTGAAATCGCGGCTCGAGGCTGATCCAGAACCCGTTGGCCGAAGCGGCCGCCTCGATGGTGCCAAGCGCGACGCCTTCCACCACCGCCGGAAGCTGACCAAGCTGGTTGGCCGGGTAGATGTCGACCTTGATCTTGCCGCCCGCGCGCGATTCGATCCCGGCTTTCAATCGCTTGAAGTATTCGTAGGTCACGTCGTTGATGGTCGGCTGCGACAGCTTCATGGTGAACTGCTGCGCGCCCACCGGCGCCGCGGCGACAAGGGCGCTTGCCACGATGCCCGTCATAGCCAGACGTCTAATGGTATCCTGCATCGGTCGTTCCTCCCAATCGTCGTTGACTTTGGTTCAACCCTTGGCGAGCAGCATGCGTACGCCGATCAGTGAGATTTCCGGAACGTATGTGATCAGCGCGAGCGCGATCAGGTAGATGATCACGAACGGAATAATACCGCGATAGATTGTTTCGAGCTTGAGGCCGAGTACCGATTGCGCGACGAAGATGTTAATACCGAACGGCGGATGAAACAGCCCGATCGCGAGGTTAACCGTGACCACGATGCCGAAATGCACGGTGTTGATGCCGACAGCCTTGACGATCGGCACCAGCAGCGGGCTGAGCAGCAGGATCGCCGATAGCGGATCGAGGAAGCAGCCGACCGCCAGCAGCAGGATGTTGATGGCTAGAAGCAGCACCCAGGGCGAAACGTTCAGGGCCTGCAGCCACGCGGTCACCGCGGCCGGAACCTGATTGACGGTCAGCAGCCACGCGAAGACACCGGCGCAGGCGACGATGATCAGGATCTGGCCAGTGAACATCACCGTCGCGGCGGCGGCTTCTACAATGTCGTGCCACCCGAGCTCGCGGAACACGAAAGCGGTCACCAGCGCCGCGTAGACGCAGGCGACCGCGGCGGCTTCCGTGGGCGAAAACACTCCGCCGTAGATGCCGCCCAGGATGATGACCGGCGCGCCGAGCGCCCAGACACTGCGCGCCGCGGCGTGCAGAAACCGCGACAGTTCGAACGGCTGGCCGGCGCCGAAATTGTCCCGCTTCGCCCGCCACACGACATATCCCGCGATCATGACCGCTATCATCAGCCCCGGGATCACGCCGGCCGCGTAGAGCCGCGCGACCGATTCCTCCGCAGCGGCCCCGTAAACGATCATGGGAATGCTGGGCGGGATGATCACGTCGATTGCGCCGACCGCGGTAATGAGTCCGGCGGTGAAGGTTTCCGGGTAGCCGGCTTTTCGCATCGCCGGAACCATCACCTTGCCGATGGTCGCAACGGTCGCGGCACTGGCACCGGAAATGGCGCCGAAAATCGCCGAGGTGCCGACCGCCGTGACGCCGAGGCTGCCGCGGACCGATCCGACGCCGCCCTGCACGAAATCGACCAAGCGCTGTGCGACACTGCCGCGCCCCATCAGTTCGCCCGCGTAGATGAAGAACGGCACCGCGAGCAGCGGCGTAGCATTGACCGAACCGAACAAGTTCTGGTGGAGCACGACGAGCGGCACGTGCATGAAGAACACGAGCGCGACCGCGACGGCGGTAAGCAGCACCATGAAGATCGGAAAGCCGAGCAGCAGCAGCGTGACCGGCACGATGAAGAGCGCGAATGTCATTCCCACACCTTGACGTCGGCGGGTGGTGCCGTCTTGGTCTCACGGCCAGTGACGACGACGATCAGGCGCCAGCACGCGATCAACAGGATCAGTGCGAACCCGAGCGCTACGATGCCGTGGGGAATCCACATCGGAACGCCCGCCATGTCGCTGGTTCGGCCGATCCGCAACATCTGGCCGGCGTAGAAGTAGGATTGCGAGAGCACAAAGCCGGCGAGCAGAATGAGCAGGACTTGCTCGGCGATCCGCAGTGCGAACTGCATCGGCCCCGGCATGAACCGGACCAGGACATCCATCCGCAGGTGGAGGTTGCGGCGGGTCACTACCACCGCGCCGAGGAACGTCATGGCAACCATGATGAAAACCTGCACCTCGTCGGATCCCAGCAGCGAGAGACCGAACAGGTAGCGGCCGACGACGTTGGTGAAGTTCAACACCACCGCGACGATGAAGGCGAAGGCCAGCACGAGTTCGATGATGCGCGCCAGGCGGTCGAGGGCCTTGTCGATCATCGCGCGCGTCCAACTGCGATCGCGCGAAAGAACGCCGCGTCGGCCATTGCCCGTTCCCTCTGGTCCCTTGCCGTCGATGATCGACGCTTGTTCTTCTTATTGACTTAATTGACGATTTTTCAACGATTGTGTCAACGTAGCCGCGCTGCCGTTCGACGCTTCCGCCCCCGCAGGCCAGTAGACCAAGCTCCTAGAGGTCGCCGTCAACGCGACCACGCCATCCTCGCGCACGAGGCGTCCGCTGACGGTCACGATCCAACCCTTCAACTTCGGCGTGTTGGCGATATCGGTGATCTCCCATTCGATGCGGGCGCGGTCGCCGGCACGCACCGGACGCAACAACCGGACCGACGCGTCCAGCCCTACATTGGGGTGCCATCGTTTCAGAAAATCGGGGACCGCCGCAAGCATCATCGAGAACGTCTGGGTGCCGCTGGCAATGATGCGGCCGAACGGCGACGCGGCCGCCGCGGCCTGGTCGTGGTGCAACGGATTGGTGTCGCCGACAAAAGAAGCGAATTGCCGGATCAACTCTTCGCTAAAGGCGACGTCCTTGGCGAACCGATCGCCAACATGCATCCCTTCCGGGATCTCGCCTGGCGCTGTCGTCGTCACCGGGCTCCGACTCCCAAAATCGGTTCGTTGGTCGCGACAAGCTTGAGGCGGTCGCGATCGAAATGCGCGATCTTGCCGTCGAGCCCGCCAGTCAGACATCCAAACCAGACCGCTTCGTTCATGCGGGTATCGCAGCGCAGAATCTCGATCTCATTCTCGAACTCCACGAATTGATAATGGCCGCGCTTGCGGTGGACCGTGCACCCGCCCGATTTCATCGCCGCGTCGATCAGCGAGGAAAATTCCGGCACGGCGAGGACGTAGAAGCCGCTCATGCGGGTGCCTGTTCGTTCGCTTGCGAGGCCTGCACAAACTTCACCTTGGACCGCCAGAGCTGCTCGATGTTGGTCCAGCGGCCGCTATCCTCGAGTTCCATCGCCGCCTCGATGGTTGCGCCCGCGTCCACCATGTCGGGTTCCTCGACCTCACGCAGGCTGCGCGTGATCTCAAGCGGATACCAGTTGGGATCGCGGAAGTAGATCGAACTCGATGATTTCGTGCTGGATGAATTGGCTGACGTTGACGCCATGACTTTCGAGTCGACGCTGCCACTCGAGCAGTTCCACCTCCAACTCCACGCGCCAAGCGGTGTGGTTGGCCATCGCCATATAGCCCTTCGGCACGACCAGCTCGGGCGGCTGCTGCGTCCCAATATAATAGAAGAACGCAATCGTGCTCTCATTTCCGCTGTCGAAGAAGAAATGCAGGAAGTCGGCGTGATTTTCCTTCTCGCGTCCCCAGCCTTTGGCGCTGATGCAATGGACGAGCGGCAACCCGAGGATATCCCGATAGAAATGGACGGTTTCACGCAGCTTCCAGGTCGGGCGCGCGGTGTGATCGACACCGTGCAACCTCGGATGCAGTTCCAGCGGCTTGGTCATGGAAGCCTCCATTCAACAGGGTTCCGTCACGCCGATGCCTGCAGCATCTCGGCGCGGTAGCGGCGCATGAAGTCAGGCGATTCTCGCGTGAGCCGGTCCGGCGTCATGATATTGGTCCGCAGCAAGTAATCGTACGCAAACTGGTAGGGGGGCAGGCGCATCTTGCTGCCCATTTGTTCGTACCAACGCACGCTGAGCTCCATCGCGGTGTTCAGCTTGTTGCGAATCGGCCGGCGCGACCGCTCGTAGGTGCGGAACGCCGCCGTCGCGTCCTCCTTTTCCGTCTCGAATGCCCGCCAGAGCGCAATCGCATCTTCCATGGCGAGCCGCGTTCCCGAGCCGATGGACGGATGCGCCGTACGCAACGCGTCGCCGATCAACACGATATTCCTGAAATGCCAATTCTCATTGTCGACGCGGCGCCAGCGGCGCCAGATCGAGCGATTGCTGATCAGCGGCATTTCACCCAGCGCGTCGGCAAACACGGTCTCGGCGAGCACGCGACGCTCGTCGTCCGACATCGTGTCCATGCCGGTCCGTGTCCAGGCTTCCTGGTCGGCCTCGGCCACAAACGTGCTCATCGCCGGCTTGTACCGGTAATGGTGTCCAACGAAAGCGCCGCCGCCGTCCGGCGCCGATTTGAACGTCAGCGTATGAGCCTCGTACCGGCGTTCCACGCCGAACCAGGCGAAGTAGTTCTGGTGGTCGTCCATTCGCGTGCCGAAGCCGTCCGCGTGAGTGTCGCGTATTACGGAATTGGCGCCGTCGGCTCCGACCAGGACGTCGCAATCAGCGAGGTCCGAAGCGTAGGCCGCGCGCTGCTCGAAATTCAGTTCGACGCCGGCGGCAGCGCACAGGCCTTGCAGTTCGCGCAGCAGCGTCAGCCGCTCGATAGCCGAATATGAACTCCCGTCGATCAACACGCGTTCGCCGCGATGCACGATATGCTGGTTCGACCAGTGCTCCATCCGGGCCTTGAGCCGCTCGACCGCCTCCGCGCTGCCCTCGGACAGGAACTGCAAGGCGCGGCCGGACAGAACGACCCCAAAGCCAAATGTAACGTCGGGCCGGTTTTGCTCGAACACGCGCACCGTGTACCCCGGGTTCGAGCGCTTGAGCAGATAGGCCAGATAAAGCCCGGAGGGACCGGCACCGGCGATGTGGAACAGCACTGCGATATCCCTCGCGAATCCCGATCAGGCAAAATGCTCGCGCAACCAGTCGCGAATTTTCGCGCCGGCGATGTTGCGTCCAAGTTCCTCGCCCGCGGCCAGCGCGCGGCCGTGATGATCGCCACGCACGCGCACGTGCGTCTTTTGCGACGTACCGAGGGAAGCAAAGATTTCCTTCGCGCCACTCGGGAAAGTCGAGACGTCCCCGGTGTATTCAACCAGCAAGCTCGGCTGCCCAATCGACGGCGCCGTCTTCGCCAGCGCCGCATTTGAGCTCAGCCCCGACCAGGTCGAGAGCCAGGCTTCCGGCGTGCAATTGCGCGCAAAGCCGACTGCGCCGTAGTTCGAAGAACGCGGGTCCCTGCCCCAAAGCGTGCCGTATGCCCGATCGGACGGATCGATCGACAGATCGAAGCAACTCGGATCGGCGTCGGTGCGCCACACCGTCATGATCGGCGTATGCGCACCCAGGCGGCGGAGCTGCTCGCTGCCGCCATCCTTGGCTTTCCGGCGCGCGTCCATCCTGGCCGCGATCAGGTCCCGGGCGGCAGCGTCGAGCTTCGCGACACGGGTGCGCTGGCCAGCGCGGTAGCGCTCTAGAAATTGCGGCGAATATTTCGACGACGCGGTCGGTTCCGCAAATCCGTTCGCGGCGTCGAGCGCGTCGAGCAAAGAATCGACCGAAAGCGGATCGCGTTCATCCTTCACCGACGGATCAATCGCGCCCATCAGCAGCACACCCTGGCCGGGATGCGGGGCCACGAACACAAAGCCGTCGATCGCCGGCATCGTCAGCGTGTCGAGATTTGTGGACCGGCCGCCAGGCGTGCGGGCAAGCCGGCGGCCGGCATCGAGCGCCGATTGCTGAACGTAGAATGCGTACAGGCTGGCGCCGCCGGAATTGCCGAGCAATACGATCTTCTTGAACCCGTGGCCGCGCAGGAAATTCAATCCAGCGGCGACGTCGAACAAAGCGAGCTCATGCTCGAGCCGCAGATCGTTGCCGACCGAGCGCGAACCTTGCGACCAGGCGGCGCAGCCGGATTCGACGATGTCGGGAATGAGATAGTGGCAGGCCATGAACTCGCGCGGATGCATCACGCAGACCACAGTGTCGGGCTGGCCGCGCAGATAAAGACTGCCGGTCACCGCCGCGTTATCGGCGGTGCGCAACACGACATTGCGGGTCACCGTCCCATCAGGAACGTCGCGCGGGCTCCAGTCGGTGTTGAGGAAGCCCGCGGTCACCGCCGCATGCCCGGTCCTCGGTATCGCGGTTGCGGACGCAGCCACGGCCGCCGTCTCCATGCTGGCGTTCGCTGTCATGGACATATTAGACAATTTTTTTACGTTTGTGTCGAGAGGGAGTTTTGCCGGTCAGCGCGGCTTGGCCGAGCGGCCGATCAGCCGTTCCAGATGGGCGAGGTCATCCTTTACCCGCCGCAGCGCCTCTTCGGTTCCAAATTCGCGTGGCAGCACGTTATTACCCTGGCGCAGCCCGGCCACCGCCAGGTCGGCGATCGATTTTGCGATTTCGGCGAGCGGCACCCGCCCTTCCGGAATGAACCACCAGGCGGTCCAGTTGCACATCCCGAGGATGGAGAATGCAGCCACCGTCGCGTCGACCGGGCGAAAATGTCCGAGCTCGATGCCGCGCTCGATTGTGCGCACGAAGTTGTCGAGCAGCGCACGCTTGGCCTTGTCATGCCGGCGCCGCGTCGCGGCCGGCAGATCGTTTTCGGTGCGATCGACCACGCGGAATTCCACCGTATGTTCAAGCAGCCATTTGGCGTGATTGAACGTCATCTGCCGCAGCGTATCGCTCGGATTGAAGTCGGCCTTGGCCGCGAGTTCAGTCGCCTGAAGACCGGAAAAGACGGTCACCTCCTCAACCAGCGAGGCGAGAATTTCCTCCTTGCTCTTGAAATAGTAGTAGAGCGCCGGACGGCTGATCCCGAGTGAATCCGCAATATCCTGCAGATTGGTGCCGCCGAACCCGCGCTGCGCGAACAGTTTGGCGGCTGCCTCCAGCACGGTGCGTCGCAGGGCTTCCTTCTTGGATTTTCCCATCGTCCGCGCCGACGCGGCCTTGGCGGATTGCGCTGCTGCGGGCATAGCAAGGTTCTCGGTTTCTGCGGTCCGCGCCGGGACTGATCAGGACGCGTTGGTCATGCGACTTTTGGCAATTCGCCCGCCGCTTCGCGCACCAGTGTATCGGAGATCAAGCGACGCAGGGCTTGCTTGTCGACTTTTCCAACGCGGGTAACTGGAAATTCAGCAATCGCTTCGATCCGTTCCGGCAGCTTGAACTTCGCCAGTCCCTGTCGCTGCAGGAACTCGCCGAGCGCGGCCACGGACGGCAGCGGCTCGCCCGGCTTCGGAATGATGAAAGCGCAAGCTCTTTCGCCCATCAACGGATCCGGCATTGCCACCACGCGCACATCGTTCACCGCGGGATGCCGCACGATGATATTCTCGACCTCTTCGGCGCCAAACTTCTCCCCGCCCCGGTTGATGTTGTCCTTCAGACGGCCCTCAAAGATGTAATGATCGCAATCCGCGATGCGGACCGTGCGCACCAGATCCCCGCTGCGGAAAAAGCCGCTGGAGGTGAATCCTTCGGCCGTCATCGCCGGCGCGTTGAAGTAGGCCCGTAGCGTGTGCGGGCCGCGAAAGCAAAGCTCGCCGGTTTCGCCCGGAGCGACCGGTTCCTCGCTTCCGATCTTGAGCACGCGGGCTTCTTCCCCTATTCCGGTCGGCCACCCGAGCGTCTCGTACCGCGCGCGGGCGCTGTCGCCCGGACAGGTGGTCATCAACATTCCTTCGGTGATGCCGTAGATGTGATGGCTTTCGACACCGGTCTTCTCCTGGACGGCTTCGGCGCGTGCGATCGTGAACATGAGCCGCAGTGAGCTCAAATCGTAGGCCTCGATATTCGGGCATTCGACGATACGAGGCGCGATCGGACCGATGCTGCCTGTATAAGTGACGCGGTGTTTTCGGATCGCTTGCAGAAAAGCGTCGAGTTCAAACCGCGATTGAATGACCAGCGTACGCCGCGAAATTAGCGACGGCACGAGCATCACCAGCATCCCGGCATTGTGAATGAGCGGCAGCGCCCACAACGCGACGTCGTCGCTGCGAAGGCCGTGGCGCACATTCCAGGACTGGGCGGATCCTAGATATTCGCCGTGCATGCGCGGAATGATCTTGGGCACGCCGGTCGAGCCGCCCGACAATTGAAAGAGCGCTACATCGCCGGGCAACGGATCGGCCGCGCGCGTGCGCTCGCGCGCGTCCTCGGGCGCATGCCGGTTCGCCAATTCAACAAGCTCGTATTCGCCGGGCCTGGCGCGCCCGCGCGCGATAATCAGCGTGGTGAGAGACACGTGCTCGACCATCATTCGCCGCGCGAAGGCGAGGAGGTCAAAGGCAGGGCTGAAGTCGCCCTGAACAAAATAGGCCTTGGCGCCGGACAGTTCCGTCAGCTGGCCGATCTCGATCTCACGGTACTGCGGCAGGGTGCAAACCGGAACAACCGATGCTTTGAAGCACCCGAACAACGCGACGACGATTTCCTTGACGGTGCCGAGCTGGAAGATCGCGCGATCGCCGGGTTTGAGACCGAGCTCGAGCAATGACGCGGCTAGGGACTTCTGACAGCGCGTCGACCTCGGAGAACGTCAGGCTGCCGTCGTCGGCCGCGATATAGGTGACGTCCGGCACAGCGCGCGCAGCGTCGCGCAGCACGTCGCCAAGTGTCGACCAGATCCAGGCGCCGCTGCGCCGATAGACCTCCGTCTCTTTGACCGAGTGATAGGTCACTCCATCGATCGAAAAGCGCACCTGGTCCATTGCGATCCTCGCCCGCAATAATGCGAGCGCTACTATGATGCATTTCGACGCACTCGTCAATTGGTTGTCGTGTGTGTCAAAGCCTGCATGCTCCATAACGTGACCATCGTCGATGGTCACTGCACCAATTTGGCTGTGTCTGGGCCTTAGTACTATCTTCGGATTAGTCCACGACTCGCTGCAAACCTCAATTGCGCAAAGTGTTCCCAGGGGAATTTGCAGGATGGGCTCTGGGCTGGGGATTCCGAACTCATTAAGAAAGCAGAATTTCTTAACAAGTTTGGCATCCGCGCGTAGCGAATAACGCCGCGACGGCAGGACCTCTGGTTTCGACGTTGCACGGAGTCGCCCCCTACCGAAGCCGCGGCTAGGCTAGTCCGGAGTGGACAGTTCACTATCAACACGATGCGCCGTGATTGTTGCTCCGCCCTGGGGCCAGGTCAGTTTGGTCGATTGCCCAGAAGAATCCTGATTAAAGATTATCTGTGCGTCGGCCGCCTTGAGAAACCACTTGTGGGATTCCTCGGCATAAATTCGCACCCCGCTTTCCTTCCAAAGTTAGGACGGAGAGGGAGTCTCCTTCCCTAAAAATTTTGAGCGCTTTCCCGTTATCGAAAATGCACTGGCCGACAAGCGTATCGAGGATGGTCCCGTCAACCAACGTCTCCACCCGGAGTGATGCCAGTCCGCGACCAGGATCAAGAAGGTGAAATCCGATGCCCTCGATGCCGACCGCCCCGATCGTCGTGTTCGATACCACCGCTACGCCGGTTTGACTCCTCGGTGCATAGCCGATGAAGGCGCGGAAACCGTTCACGCCCGCGCAGTGCCATACGCTTGGTGCCTGGTCCTGATCGCGCCAGAACAGCTTGGCGCAAATCCTGGCAATCTCATCATCTGGCGCCTCCCAGCACGACGTCTGCTGTGCTCTCGTACTCGCCGGCTTTCTGTGCTGCGCCGATGCGCAGCTACGAAGCCTTCATCAATTTAATCGTCCCGTCTTCCGCGCTTTGAGCCGCGGCACCTGCCGCCGCATCAGGTCGAGCAGAAACTCAGCCGCCGGGGTGAGCGGCAGGCCGGCGCGGCGAACGATCACGATCGACGGCGCCGGGAAAATCTCCTTCAACCGGAGCGGCGCCAGCGACTGGGCAACCGCCGCGAACTGCGTCCACTGCACCGGTACCATCGTTAGCAGGTCGCTGTTGGCAAGCGCCACCATTAGGGTCAGCGCTGACTGGCTTTGCAGCGCCAGCCGCGGCGCCGGCAGTTGATGCTGTTCGAAGAGCTCGCGCAGCTCCTCCTCGGCCTTGAACGTCACCGACGTCGTCGCCCACTCGGCATCGACCAGATCCTTGAGCGAACGCGCGCGCCCCAGCGGATGTCCGCGGCGCCCGAGCACCACGCGGGTGTTGTCGAAGAGATGCTCCTGCACGAGCTCGGCGGAGGGCGGGCGTTCATGCCGCGGGCCGACATAGAAATCGACGCTTCCCTCCTTCAGGGCGGCCTCGAGCGTCGGATACCAGCCCTCGATCAGATGCAGCTGAACCTGCGGGTAGCGCGCGCGGAACGGTTTGAGCGCCGGCGGCAGCAGCGCCACATGCGCGGCGAGCGACAGCCCGGCGACGACCTTTCCGCGCGTGCCGCCGTGCAGCTGCTCGACTTCATCGCGGGCGCGCCGCACTTCGCTGAGCACCGCGCTCGCCCGGCGCACGAACGCCTCGCCCATCGGGGTGAGGATCATGCCGCGCGCGCGCCGCTCGAACAGCGGCACGCCGAGCTCGCGCTCGAGCTCGTGGATGCTGCGCGTGAGCGCGGGCTGTGCGAGCGAGAGATGCCGTGCGGCCGCGCGCAGACTGCCGCGCTCGGCAATCGCCACCACATCGCGCATCTGGCTGAATTTCATGGGTTGGCACCGATAGCATGACGGTATCGCTCGGATAATTTTGACATCTTTCCGCGATCTCGGTCGAGGGCTATTGCATTGATCAAGATCAATTCTTGAGGAAATGCCGGCCACGGGAGGCCCGTGCCGGGGGCGAATTTATGGCCAACTCCGAGCCCATCCAGACCGACGTGCTCATCGTCGGTGCCGGCCCCGTGGGGCTGTCGGTCGCCATCGAACTCGGCCTGCGCGGCATTGCCGTCACGCTGGTCGAGCAGCGGTTGCGCACAGGCGCGCAGCCGCGCGCGAAAACCACCAACGCGCGTTCGATGCAGCACCTGCGGCGCTGGGGCGTTGCCGATGCGCTGCGCGCCGCCGCGCCGCTGCCCTACGACTACCCGACCGACATCGTGTTTTCGACCACACTGTTCGGGCGCACGCTCGCCGTGATCGAGAACGCGTTCGAGGGCGCCAAGCGCCGCGATCCGCGCTTTCCCGAGCCCGCGCAGTGGGTGCCGCAGTATACGGTCGAGAAAATTTTGCACGAGCGGATCGCGCAACTGCCTTCGGTGCGCGTGATCGCCGGCGCCGCACTCGAGACCTTCACGCAGTCCGCGCACGCCGTCACGGCGACGGTCCACGAGCTTGCGACCGGCGCGGAGCGAACCTTAGCGGCCCAGTATCTCGTCGGCGCCGACGGTGCACGCAGCCGCGTGCGCGAGGTGATGGGCACCAAGATGACCGGCGATCACGCCTTTGCGCTCAACTACAACCTGATCGTCAAAATCCCGGAGCTTGGGCAACATCCGCCGGCCCGCCGCGCCATCATGTACTGGACCGTCAACCCGCGGGCGCCGGGTGTGCTCAGCCCCCTGGATGGCGGCGGCGTGTGGGCGTTTGGAATTCTGCTGCCGCCCGGAGTCAAGGAAATCTCCGATCAAGAGCTTGTCGAACGCCTGTGCGCCACCATCGGCCGCCCGATGCAGGTCGAGATCCTCGAGCGCGACCTCTGGGCCGCGCACCGCCTGATCGCCGACCGCTACCGTGACGCCCGCGTGTTTCTCGCCGGCGATGCCTGCCATCTGCATCCACCCTACGGCGGGTTCGGCATGAACCTCGGCGTCGCCGACGGCGTCGATCTCGGCTGGAAGCTTGCCGCCGTGTTGCAGGGCTGGGGCGGCGATCGGCTGCTCGCGTCCTACGAGGAGGAACGCCGCGCCGTGCACCAGCGCACGATCGAAGCAGCGATTGTGAACTACCGGACGCTCAGCGATCACCTGGTGCGTGAAGATCTCGACGAGGATACGCCGGAAGGCGAGCGCGCGCGCGAAGAAGTCCGGGCCGCGATCCTTGCGGCCAAGACGCGCGAGTTCAAGTCGCTCGGCGTCGTGCTCGGATCCAACTACGAGAACTCGCCGATCATCATGGCGGACGGCACGCCCGCGCCGGCAGCCCAGCACATCGAGTTTGAGCCGTCCGCGCGCCCCGGCTGCCTCGCCCCGCACGCCTGGCTCGCGGACGGATCCTCGCTCTACGATCAGTTCGGCCTCGGTTTGAGCCTGCTGGTGCTGGCTGACTCCGGCCAGTCCGCCGCCCGCGCCATCGCCGACGCCGCGGAGGCCGCACACGTGCCGCTTACGGTTCTCGACTTGCGCGCCGCCGGCCTCGAAAAACTTTATGAAGCGCCGCTCGCGTTGATCCGTCCCGACCAGCACGTGGCGTGGCGCGGCGCTACGGCAGACGCCGCCGCATTGATCGATACGGTTCGGGGAGCCGACACAAAAATAACGACCAGGAGGACGCCATGGGAGACACGAACGGCAACGTCATCAGCGTCAACAGCGTGATCGACGACGGGCCGGTCCGCCCGTTCCAGGTGTTTGCGATTGCCTTGTGTGCCCTGGTCGCGTTCCTCGACGGGGCCGACACGCAATCGATCGCCGTTGCGGCGCCGATCATTGCCGACAACCTAAAACTCTCGCGCGCCGCGCTCGGGCCGTTGTTCTCCGCCGCCCTGCTCGGCGCGGCGATCGGCGCGCTGACGTTCGGCCCGCTCGGCGACCGGTTCGGCCGCAAGCGCATGCTGGTGTTGGCGACCGTCATCTTCGGCGTCTTCACCCTGGCGACGGCGCTTCCGGTGTCCTACGAAGGGTTGCTGGCTATTCGCTTCGCGGCCGGCCTCGGGCTCGGCGGCGCGACGCCGTGCTTTCTCGCGCTGGCGTCGGAATTTTCTCCGGGCCGCCGCCGCGCCATGGTGGCGAGCCTGATCTGGGCCGCGTTCCCGCTCGGCGGAACCGCCGGCGGCTTTGCCAATTCCTACATTCTCACCAACTTCGGCTGGCAAGCGATCTTCTGGGTCGGCGGCGTTCTGCCGCTCATCATCGCCGCGGCGTTGCTGATCTGGCTCCCCGAGTCGCTCCGCTTCCTGATCGCGACGCGGCAGGATCCGCAGCGCGTGGCCGCGATCGTGCGCAGAATTGATCCGAGCCTGCCGGTCGCCGTGCTCTTTGTCTCCGACGAGGAACGCCTCGACGGCGCGCCGGTCAAGCGCCTGTTTGCCGACGGCCGGGCGACCCAGACGGTCCTGCTCTGGGTTCCCTTCTTCATGGCGTTCGGAACGCTCGCCCTCACGGTGGTCTGGACCCCGCTGCTGCTGCGCGACAACGGCATTGCGCCCGCCCAGGCCTCGATCGTGATCGGGATACACTTCCTCGGCGCGCTGATCGGGATGGGGAGCGCGGGCCGGCTGATGGAGCGGTTTGGCACCGTTCCCATTCTGTGTCCCGCGCTGTTCCTTGGCGCGATTGTCACCGCGATGCTCGGCTATGCGGCGACCTCGATGGCATCGATGTCGGCCGCGCTGTTCCTGATTGGATTGTTTGTCGGCATGGGCGCCTCGGGCGCAATTGCGCTTGCCGCCCTCACCTACCCGACTGCCATCCGGTCATCCGGCATCGGCTGGGCAATGGGCATGGGCCGCTTCGGCCAGGTGCTCGCCCCGCTGCTGGCGAGCGCGCTGATAGCGGCGAGCTGGAGCAACATCCAGTTGTTCTTCGTGATCGGGCTGGCGCCGGCCTTTGGCGGGCTCGCAATTCTGGCGCTGCGGGCGAGCGGCGAGATCGCGCGCCCGCCGCAGGCGACGGCGATCAGTCCGTCTGCGACGTGATGAGAGCGAGTTGTGCTTGTGGCCATCCTTCGAGATGCTCGGCCTTCGGCCTCGCTCCTCAGGATGAGGGCGGAGTTTGTGGGCCGCGCCGCGAGCCGCGTAACACACTCAGCCCTCATTCTGAGGAGCGTCGCGCAGCGACGCGTCTCGAAGAATGGCCACAAGCGCGTTGAAGCATGACCCCCAAGGAAGGACCCCGCCCATGATACGCAGCAAGGACCGGATCATCACCACCCACGCCGGCAGTCTGCCGCGGCCCGAGGGGCTGTGGCGGGCCTGGGCCAGTCCGGCAACCGGTCCGACACACGAAAAGGAACTGAACGCGCTGCTGAAAAGCTCCGTGGCGGACGTTGTCCGCGCGCAAATCGCTGCCGGCATCGACGTCCCTAACGACGGCGAGTTCGGCAAGCCGATGCGCTCAGCCTCCGATCTCGCGGCCTGGGGCGTCTATATTTTCGATCGCATCAGCGGGTTCGGCCCGGCGCCGCGCGAGGCGCTGGCGCCCGAGCGCGTCGTCGCGGGGCAGCCGATGCGCATCGTCATGCGCCCGCTCGAGCAGCACAAGTTCGCGGAGTTTTACGCCGAAGCCGCCGAGGCCATGCGCCGGGTGGTGCGGCCGGCCTGCGTGGCGCCAATCAAATATACCGGCGAAGCGGCGCTCAAGCGCGACCTCGCCAACCTGAAGGCTGCTGCGAGCGCGGCGGGCGTGAAGGAAGCCTTTGTCACCTCGATCGCGGTCGGCAGCCTCGAAATGTTCTGCCGTGGCCAGAACGCCCTTTACCCGAACCCGGAGGCATTCCTGGAGGGCATCGCCAATGCGCTCGCGGTCGAATATCGCGCGATCGTCGACGCCGGCTTCCTGCTCCAGCTCGACGATCCGGGGCTGCCCGACACTTGGGACATGCTCGATCCGCCGCCGAGCGTCGAGGACTATCGCCGCTATGCGGCGCTTCGCATCGAAGCGTTGAACTACGCGCTCAAGGGCATTCCGGAAGATCGCGTGCGCTATCACATCTGCTGGGGCAGCTGGCACGGCCCGCACACCGCCGATCTTCCGCTGCGCGACATCGTCGAGGTCATGCTGCGGGTGAACGCGCAGGCCTTTTCGGTCGAAGCCGGCAACGTGCGCCACGAGCATGAATACAAGGTCTGGCGCGACGTGAAATTGCCTGCCGGCAAGATTCTGATTCCCGGTGTCGTCAGCCACGCCACCAACGTCGTCGAGCATCCCGAAGTGGTGGCCGACCGGCTGTTGGACTATGCGCAGATTGTCGGGCGCGAGAACGTCATCGCCGGCACCGACTGCGGGCTTGGCGGGCGCGTGCATCCGCAGCTCGCGGAGGCGAAGCTCGCGGCGCTGGTGGCCGGGGCGAAGCTGGCGAGCCTGGAGCTGTGGGGCTGAGGCGCGTTGATCCGGAGCGTTGAATGTCTGGCTATCACATCGTTAGTTATCTGGGCGCGTCGGGCCCTCGCGCCGGCATTATGGTTGACGAAAGCGTTCTTGACGTCGCGTCGCTGACAGAAAGACCGGCCTATACGAGCGTCCTCGACGTGCTCAACGATTGGGGCAAGGCCAAGAACTTGATCGCAGGCGCGATGTCCAAAACCCGCGGCACGCCCGCACAGCGTCTGTCCAAGGCTCAGCTGGTGGCGCCTGTACTATATCCATCCTCCATATGCTGCGCCGGCGCCAACTACTCCGACCATCAGCAAGAGATCGAGCGCCTTCAGAATCTGCCGCACGAACCGGATCCCCACACTTTGGGATTGAGCCCTTGGCACTTTCTGAAAGCGTCAAGATCGATCACCGGCCCCAACGCCGCAATCAAAGTGCCGCCGTATTCCAAGATGTTGGATTGGGAGGCTGAGCTGGTCGCGGTCATTGGAAACCCGCGAAGGACGTCCCGGTCGAACGCGCGCTGGAGCATGTGGCTGGCTACACGATCGCGAACGACCTCTCCGCGCGCGACGCGATGAAACGTCCTGGCGTATCGAGCTCGTCTCCATTTCAATTCGATTGGATCGCGCAGAAATGCTTCGATCAGGCCTGTCCCGTGGGACCGTGGATTACGCCGGCCGAACAGGTCGGCGATCCGCAGGCGCTCGGGATCAAGCTTTGGGTCAACGACGCCCTCAAGCAGGACTTCGCACACCAGCCGGATGATCTTCAGCACGGCTGAGCAGGTGTCGCATCTCTCAACGCGCATGACCCTCTATCCAGGCGACCTGATCCTGACCGGAACGCCATCCGGCGTCGGCATCGCACGCGGAGAATCTCTCAAGGCCGGCGACGTCGTGAAAGTTTGGATCGAGATTGGGCGAAGTCTTCTGGCGAGAGACGCTCATCGATTCCGCCGTTATGCGAAAGTGGTTGGCCTGCGTCGGCCGCCGCTCGGCTTTGAGTTGCATCGCGCACATGATTTGCGAGTTCGTGACCCGAATGCAGGCTATCGGTTTGTCCGATGGGGTGACATGCGATTTTCCGATGACCCAAACAGAACTTGGCGACGCGGCCGGCCTATCGACGGTTCATATCAATCGCACGCTAAAGAACCTACGCAGACCCGGTCTCGTCACCTGGGGAGTCCATTCAGTAACAATCCATGATTGGGCCGGCCTCGCACGGGTCGCACAGTTCGATCCCGCTTACCTGCAACTCCCGCGCTAAGGCTATTGCTGGGTAGTCCAAGGATTTCGGAGCACCCAGCGATCCGACCACGTCTAAAATTTGCGCTGGGCGGTTATGCGCTCTTGGCTCGGCCGGTCTCGCGTGCGGACATGCCGTGGCGGGTGATCGCGATCAAGAGCGCAGCGATGCGCAAGCGGGGAAGATTCCGATCACCATTGCTTGCGGCTTTAACGATACATGACGCCATCTCCACTTTGACCGCAGTGGAGCGTAATTCTACAGGCAGCTTCAACACCGCCTCGTCCAGCGCGCTACGCATTACTTCGATTGCTTCGGGGTCAAACATTGCTCCTAGTTCCGCCCGTCCCCTCTAATCGCCGATCTCGTGAAGATGAAGATGCCTCGCGCCAGCACGAGATGCAGGATATCGTCGGTCATGTTGTGATCGCCGAACGTGACGCCTCGGCGGAGCCGCCCAACAGTCGCCCCAGGAATGTTCTCGGGCGAAGCTGCGCCCTGCTTCGCCGGCGGCAAATCGGATATTCCCGGCAGCGGCGCATTGTCGTGCGAGACCCACATCTTGCTCACCGCTGGACAAAGGCGGGGGACAAGGATTTAGCTATAATAAGCGATGTGCTCAATGTGATAGCCCCGCAAAAAAGTAAACAAAAAAGGGCGTCACCAAAAGAGGAGGGAACGATCATGCACCTTTGTTGCAACGCGCTGGGTAAGCTCGGCGCTGCGCTGATCATCGGACTTGGTTTCCTTTCGGGAGCGGTCGCGCAGAGCGCAGATCCGATCCGGATCGGCATGAGTTTCTGCGCTGACCGGTGCCGGGGCATCACCATCTAAGGTGATCAACACCGCGCTCGAGATCTGGCGTGACGATGTCAATGCCAAGAGCGGCCTACTGGGCCGACCGGTCGAACTCGTCATCTATGACGACCAGAGTTCGCCGTCCAATGTGCCAAACATCTACACCAAGCTGATCACGGTCGACAAAGTCGATCTCCTGCTCGGCCCCTACGGCACCAACTTTGTCGCGCCGGCGATGCCGACCATCATCAACAACCAAAAGATGACGATCACCTTCACCGCGATCGGCATCAACGACAAATACCATTACCCGAAATACTTCTCGATGGTATCAACTGGCCCGGAGGGCATCGATTCCTTTTCGATTGGCTTTTTTGATATGGCCGCAGCGCAGCAGCCAAAGCCGCGGACGGTCGCCATCATTGCGGCGGACGCCGAGTTCGCCCAAAGCGCCGCCGACGGCGCTCGCAGCCAGGTCAAGAAACACGGCTTTAATCTGGTCTACGATCAGAGCTATCCGCCGAGCACGACCGATTTCGCGCCCGTAATCCGGGCCGTGCAAGCGACCAGCCCCGACATCGTCTACATAGGCGCGTATCCACCGGACAACGTCGGCATCATCCGCGCTGCCAACGAGATCGGGCTCAGGCCGAAGATCATGGGGGGCGCGATGATCGGAATGCTGGTGACGCCGATCAAGGTACAGCTCGGGCCGATTGCAAACGGGCTGATCACCGGTGAGAACTTCGCTGCCGCGTCAGCCGGGCAGATCGCCGGGGCGGCCGATTTTCTCAAGCGCTACGGGGAGAGGGCGGTGGCCGCCAAAATCGATCCACTTGGCTTCGCCTGGGGCCCGTTCGCCTATTCGGCCGGCCAGGTGCTGGAGCAGGCGGTGGCCGCCACCAAGAGCCTCGATCAGGATAGGCTCGCCGAGTACATGCACAAGGCGAGCTTCAAGACCGTGTCGGGCGACTTCTCGTTCGGCAAGGACGGCGAATGGTCGACCTCGCGCATGTTCTGGACACAGATTCAGAACGCACAACCCAACAATCTCGAACAGTTCCGAGACGGCAGCGCGCAGCCGATCGTCTGGCCGCCCCAGGCCAAGACCGGCACCCTGATCTATCCCTACGAGAAGGCGCGGCAGAAATAAGGAATAGTTGGGCTGATGTCTGTTAATGGCACTTAGCGGACCTGATGGCGGTTTTCGGTGATGTCTGCTTTCGGGGGTAAAGCGGACATTCGGAAGTACGGCGGCAATGTTCGCTAATGACCCAAAGCAAACATGAGCAGCCAGCACAAATGCGGGAGGCGCAAAAGCCGCTTTCGGCCGCCGAACAGGCGGTGGCCGCCATTTTCAAAAAGGCTCATGTCCGCGGAGCGCCGGAATCACCTTCTCGCCGAACAACTGGATCGAGCGCATCAAATCGCTCTGTGGCAAATCGGAGAAATTGAACTCCCCCATGAACACGTTGAAGACCCCAGCTTTTGCCGCTGACTGGATTTTTTTTGCGACAGTTTCCGGGGAGCCGATGAACACGAGCTCGTTCTTCTGCAGGTAGTTTGGATCGAACAGATTAGCCCTGATCTCAGACGCACCGGGTTCGCCGCGGCCGATAAACTTGCTGGCGTGCTTGCGCACGCGGTCCTCGAACGTATCCCCTGGTTCCGGCTTGGGCAGGAACCCCTCGTACGCCCGCGAGGCACGGAACAGCGCAGTCTCGATCGCCCGATCATCGCTCTCGTCGACATAGACGATCGTGCAATAGGCGATGCGCGGCTTGCGCGCGGGATGCAGCGTTTGCCAGTCAGCCAAAAACTTGCGATAGCGCGGCGCCGCATCGGAACACGGATAGATAAGAAAGTATCCCGGATTGATCGCGTTTTTCGCGCAGAACTCGAGCGTCTGCAGATCGCGGCTCATCATCCACAACGGCGGGTGCGGTCGCTGCGCCGGCTGTACCGAGATTTCGGCATTGTCGGTGTGGAAATCCTCACCATGGAAGGAAAACGGCTGCGTCGCGCCGTAGGCGGCGCGCATGTAATCGACGAATTCGAGGGTCGGCGATTTGCGGTGGCTGTAATCGAGGCCGAATGGACGAAAATAGTCGGCGTTGATGCCGGGCACGAGGCCAAGCTCCAAACGGCCGCCCAGCATCTGATCTACAATTGCGATCTCTTCCGCCAAGCGTAGCGGATGGTAGAGCGGGACGATGTACCCCATCGGTCCAACGCGCATGCGTCTGGTGTGCGCACCGGCACCAACCGCGTAAAGACTCGGTGACGACATCCAGCTCTCGTCCGGTCGGAAGTGGTGTTCGACACAGAAGCTGTAGTCGAAGCCGAGCTGATCGCAGAGCTCAAGCTCACGCCACAATTCCTCGTAGCGCTGGTAAGGTGTCATCCCCGGTTTTCCCCAAATATGGGAAAAGTGCGCAAAGTTCATGGTGGGTACCCTGGGTGTTGAAGCATTGATGCGTGGACCTCTTCTAGATTGCCCAGACCGGGTGGGCCACCGTAAGGGCCGCTTCGGCCTACCGCCCAACTTAAGTCTGTTGATGCGTGGAGCCCCCGATTGCAAGTGCAATCAGGGTTACGAAGTTCACACCACCCCGAGCCTATGCCCCAGCTCGCGCAGGGTTGCGAGCTTGGAGAAGCCAAGAAGCCGCAAGGCATCGCCATGCTGCGTCTCGCCTTCCAGCGTGCTGATCACGAGCGCGCAGGCGAAGCGCTTGCCGAGGCGCACGCCCTGGGTACGATAAAAATCGCCGCCGCGCGATTTGCGCTTCGGACGCAGCCGTTCTAGCTCGCGCTCGTACGCCTGCTGGAACTCAATTTGCGTGAGCCCGCGAAGATCGTGGATGCGCCGGAGCATGATAGGCGTGCTTACCTTGAAGCGCCGGATGAGGCGCGTAAGCGCATTGCGCAGCTCCTCGCCACGCCGATACTCCGCCCGTAGCGCACCGAGCGGCACCAGGATCTCGGCGGCAACCGCACTGCACCAGCGCTCGACCTCATGCTCGGGAGCCGCGATCGGCGTGACATCGGATAGCGCGGATTGGCCGAGCCAGATATGGGCGAGCGCGTGCGCCAGTGTGAACATCTGCGCCGGCTTGGCATCGGCGCCGTTGATGAACACTAGAGGGGCGCGTGCGTCGGCGAGGGCAAAGCCGCGAAACTCTTGCGGATCCAGCCGCCGATAGCTGTTGTTGCCGACAACGCCGTTGACCATCACCAGGATGCCAAGCGCATCGGCGTGATCGATGAGGCGGCGCATCGTCTTGTCCCAGGCCGAGATTTTTTGGCGCTCCTCAAGGTCGAGCCCTAGCACGCTGCGCATGGCCGCCGCGGTCGCGTCGATGTCGTTTTTCAAGCTCGCAGAGCCGACGAAGGCAAGCGGCTTGTCGCCCTGGCCGCGGGCGAAATCGCGATACCACGCTTGGCGCTGCCGGCAGAGCGAGAGCATGTCCAGCAGGTTCGGGCTCGGACGTCCGATGCGGCCGTTGCCGGTGGCACGCAAGTCGGGAATGGGCACGCGCTCGACCGGCGGCCTCGCCATCAGCAGATGGTCAACAGTGGCATGGGTAGCCTTGGCGAAGCGCTCAAGCTGCCTGCGCGTCGGGCGCGCCTCTCCACTTTCCCAATGGGCAAGCCGGGGAAAGCGGCGCGCAAGGTCATCGACTCGCATGCCGGCGCGATCGCGCGCCCAGCGCAACAGCGCGGGCTTCACCTCGACGCGCGCCCTCATCGCCTTCGCCATGATCGCATCCGCCGCGCGCTCTTACACAATTCCCGGACGCTACCTAGCGCCACAGCGCCGGGTCCCCACCCTGTGGCTGGATTCTGCATTTTGATGGCACGGCCACAACATTACGGATCTCCCCCATCCGTACCGCTGGCGCGTGTCCGGGCGGCGCCCGTCGGTAGAAGTCAATGGCGGCCGCCCCAGTCCCGCCAGGCTAGCGCGAGTGCCTGTACACTATTGACCGTAAAACTCGCCGAACGACTCACGTCGTGATTGGCGGTTGATCGTGCAGCATCACGTTCAACAATGAACTGTGCACTTCCAAGCCGCCCTTATCGACCGAGCCTTTGGAGCAAAGGTCGCGGTGTCCGGATGTGGCACGAAGCTGAGGTGCCAACCGCACTGAAACCCGAGCGGACGTTTTCGTTCTAACGCGCCCTAGGATGAGACCTGGACTTCCACTGACATTCCCTGGAACGCATCGGTCATTCCCACGAAACTGCCGACCACCGGCATGATCTGACGAATGTCTCGCCCGACGGCAACGGGGATCAGATTGAATCCCCCGACACCGCGATTGGTCGGATCGAAGGTGATCCATCCCGCGCCGGGGATGTACACTTCCGCCCACGCGTGGGTCGACCCGCTGCCACTGGATCCCACGCTGTGTTGACTGGGATTGTAGAGATAACCAGAGACGATTCGTGCGCCGAATCCGAGCGTGCGTGCCGCTTCGGCGAACAGCACCGCGAAGTCCCGGCATGAGCCCCAACCGCGATCAAGCGTCTGGGTCGGCGACTGGGTGCCCTCAACCTCACGGCTCTGATAACTGATCCGCTCCGCCACGCCGAGGCTCAGGTCCTTGAGCAAGGAAAGGGTATCGGTCGGATTGCTGCGGATGAAGCCTCGCGCCCAGATGCGTAATTCTCCCGCCTGATCCGGATATTGCTCGATCGCCAGAGCGCCGAGGTCGGTCCACTCGTCGTCGGAATAGCGGAACGGGTACGAAATAGCCGAGGCAGCGATGTCGAATACCGGCCAGGACGCGGCGTTGAGTAGGACATCCGCCGCACTGTCGATCACGAGCATGTCGGTCGCGGTCGCAAACGTGGCCGTGGCGATGGCATTACCAAAAACGTCATGCGCCCAGGTCACCACTGGGGTTGGTGTGATAGCCAAAATGTGCGACATCAAGCGAAGGTCGCGGCTTTCGCGCGGGCGAAGAATCAAGCGGTGTGCCCGGAGGCTCACCGGCTGACGAAAGCGATAGACCGTTTTGTGATGGATTTTGAGCGCGATCACCGGGCAGCTCCAACAGGCAGGCGTGTGGGCGCCGTCGGATCTTGGCGCGCCCATGACCGCGCAGGCGCTTGCGCGGCAGGTTGGCCGGCAGTTGTTCCGAACACCGAGAGCCTGCAATCCCAGCGCATTCAACTTTATTTCGGTTCTCGCGTGGCGATTCCACGCAGGAGCCGCCCAAGAAGATCGGCCCCGGTGATGATGCGCCTTTGCTTTCCCCAGACCAGGATCAAATCGTTGTCAATAACGTCGTCCTCGGGATGTTCTGGCTTCACCTTCATGCGCCCGATCACATCGCCTAGCCGCGCACTCGCATCGGAGACGATGATCGGGCGGTGCCAATAGGCGGCCAAATCGATGGCAATTTCATCGAACAGTGCATCGCGCAAAAAATGATGGGCGTCCAATACCAAATATGGTTGGCCGGCAGTGTTGACTATGATGACCCACTTCTTGCCGGAGGCGTCCAGTTGCCGCAAAAAAGGATCATTCGGCGACCGCTCGAACTCGGGCAGCACCGGTCGTTCGTTTGCCACGGGGAGCGTAACAATACTGCGGGGATCGATGGCTTCACCTTCATCCAGTACCGAGATGTCGTCGAGATCGAGAAAGTTCAGCGCGCCTATAGCCTCCAATTGTCCCATGTCGGCGCCCGCTGCTCCTACGTGCTTCGTGATCAGCGCCCGAAAGTCCTGCTCTCGCAGAAAGGTAACTCCTTCAGGCCCAAGCCACCAGTCGAGGATCATCGCCGCAGGCTTGGCGACCGGAAAGAGGATGATCTGATAAACCTTCAACACGGGTACCAGTGGCGCTGCCATGCGCAGGGCATTTCGTGAGAAATATGCTTGTGGAATGAGTTCACCAAAGAAGGTGATGACGAATGTCGAGAAAATAAATGCGCCCACGCCGGCCAGAACGGAATCCGAGAGCAGTGTCAGAAGCACATTGAGGGTAACGTTGCTCCAAAGGATCGTGGACAAGGTGAGATTGGAGTCTTTGCGTAAGTCGAGCACGAGGGCAGCATTGCGGTTACCGCCGGCAGCCCCGACTTCCAGCCGCAATTTGCTCACGCTGAAGATTGCCAGGTTAAGCCCTGAGAAAATGGCCGATTGCGTGATGCAAAATGCAATGCCGATCCAAGTGAACAAGTGCGTTAGAAACGGTGCGTCGATCATGAGGTCAAAGCGGCTCCGCCTTCACCCTAAGGTTTCATTCTGCGGCAAAGCGGCGGAAGAACCATTGTTTCATCACTTCCACCGCCAACAGGTAGAAGAGCAGCATAGCGGCGAGGATGAGGAAGAAAAAAGCCGGCGGCGCGACGAAACCAAGAGACTCACTCACAGGGGTAAACGGCAGCAATACGGCTACCGCCACTACTGTCAATGAACACGCGATGAGCCAAGGATTGGGGCGACTTCTGAAAGGATTCTTGCGGGTGCGGATGATAAAGATAACCAGCACCTGCGTGGCCATCGACTCAATGAACCAGCCGGTATGGAAGAGCGCCTCGCCAGCGTGGAAGACTGCCAGCATGATGTAGAAGGTGAGAAAGTCGAAGATGGAACTGACCGGGCCGATAATCAGCATGAAGTTGCGGATGAAGTTCATGTCCCAGTGCCGGGGATGGCTCAAGTAGTCGTCATCTACCCGGTCCAGCGGGATGGGAAGTTCAGAAACGTCGTAGAGGAGATTGTTCAGCAAGATCTGCACCGGCAACATGGGGAGGAAGGGAAGAAAGAGTGACGCCCCGGCCATGCTGAACATGTTGCCGAAATTGGAGCTGGTGCCCATCATGATGTACTTCATGATATTGCCGAAGGTGCGCCGTCCTTCCAGAACGCCGGCGTGGAGGACGACCAGGTCCTGCTCCAGGAGGATCATGTCCGCCGCCGCTTTGGCCACGTCTACGGCGCTGTTCACCGAAATGCCGACATCAGCCGAATGGAGCGAAGGCGCGTCATTGATTCCGTCGCCGAGATATCCCACCACATGGCCGCGCCGTTTAAGGGCGAGGATGACCCGGTTTTTCTGGGCAGGTGCCACGCGGCAGAAGAGGTTGACCTGCTCCACGCGCGCAGCGAGTGCCGGATCATCCATTTGCTGGATCTCAGTTCCGGTGAGCACACCCGTTACCGGGAGGCCGAGCTGCGCGAAGATGTGTTGGGTCACCAGTTCGTTGTCGCCGGTGACGATCTTGACCGCGACGCGATCGGAGGCAAGTTCGGCCAGAGCCGCCTTGGCGGTCTCCTTTGGCGGATCGAGGAAGGCGGCAAAGCCTGCAAAAACGAGTTCCGTTTCATCGCCAACGATGGCATGGCCATGGTCCACCCCAACCTGCCGTGAGGCAATCCCCAATACTCGGAGACCCTCTTTGCTGAGCGCCTCAAATTGAGCATTGATGCTCACGCGCGCCGCATCGTCCAAGGGACGCGGGACCGCCTCCTGATCCAACGCGTAGCTGACCGACAGACGCAGGATATCTTCGGGAGCCCCTTTGACCACGAGCAGCCTGTTGGTGCCATTGTCGAGGAGGACCGAAATCCGGCGGCGCTCGAAGTCGAACTGCACTTCATCGATTTTGCGCCACGCGCTGACGTCGATCTCCTTATGCTCCAAGATGGCGTCGTCCAGAGTGTTTTTCAGCCCCGTTTCAAAAAAGCTGTTGAGATACGCCAGTTCCAGCACCCGCTGACTTTCTCGGCCAAGCGGGTCCAGGTGCCGTTCCAGGTGGATGCGGGCCTCGGTCAGGGTGCCGGTCTTGTCGGTGCAGAAGACGTCCATGCTCCCCAGGTTTTGGATCGAGGCGAGCCGCTTGACGATCACCTTGTTGGCCGCCATGCGCAGAGCGCCGCGTGACAGAGTCACTGAGACCACCATGGGGAGGAGTTCAGGCGTCAGCCCCACCGCCAGGGCAACGGCAAACAGGAACGATTCCAACCAGGGGCGATGGAAAAAGGCGTTGACCAGAAGAACGAACAGGACGAGCAGGACCGTCATGCGCATAATGAGGAGCCCGAAATGTTGGGTCCCCTGCTCAAAATCGGTGGGCGGAGCCTTCGCAAGCAGGGTGTCGGCGATTTCACCGAGCGCCGTACTCTGACCGGTGCGGCACATCAGCACCTTGGCCGTGCCGCTGATCACCGATGTCCCTAACAGCGCGGTGTTGCCGGCGACGTGAACTTCGGTCTCGACAGGAAATTCACCAGGGGCCTTTTCCACCGGATATGGTTCGCCGGTCAGGAGAGCCTGGTTGACGAAAAAATCGTTCGCTTCCAGCACTCGGCCGTCGCAGGGAACGAGGTCGCCGGCAGTCAGGAGCGCCACATCGCCCGGCACCAACTCCGCAAGCGGTATCTCAAAGGGCTTGCCATCCCGCAGCACCTGCCCACGTACCGCTACCGACTGGCGCAGTCGGTCCGCCGCCTGTCCGGCCCGGTATTCCTGGACGAAATCAAGAGTCACGCTGATGATGACGATGGCACCGATAATGAAGAAGCTGGCGACGTCGCCAGTGAACGCGGAAAGGGCGCTGGCGATGAGGAGAATTATGACCAAGGGGTTGCGAAACTTGGTCAGAAATTGAAGGACTAGTGCCCTTTTTCGCTCCCCATGGATCAGGTTTTGGCCGAACTGCTTTAGGCGTGCAGCCGCCTCAGCACTGGTCAATCCGTTGGGGCTTGAGGCTACCTGGTCGAAGAGCGCCTTGATGGGGAGTTGCCAGAACGGGGTGCCCGTTTTGACGGCGGGTGTAGACAAGATCGATTCCTCTGGAGAACCGCATGCAGACATGGCGGCTTATCGTACAGGAGCACGTTCAATAGCGAGTTGCCCGTAGCCAAGCCTTGGGCGAATTTTTCGTGTGAGCCGAGCCTAGACACTCCGCCTGTCAGATCAAAGCCGTCCCAAGAGAAGCAGCACAACGAGGATGACGAGAATAACGCCGATGATGCCCATGCCGCCGTGACCGTAGCCATATCCGTAGCCGCCGAAGCGGCCGCTGAAACCACCGAGCAAAAAGATAACAAGGATGATGATGAGGATTAGTCCGAGGGACATGATCTATCTCCGTTTCCGCAACCTAATCGAACATTGAGCCTTTTGGCATTCTGACTCCGAAGTCCCAGATCGGCATTCTCCAGATGACGCGCTATCGAGGGTCCCATCCGGGAATTACAGACCTACTTCTTCTCGATGGAAATACCACTTTTGCCGACGTTGATCTCGATGCCCGCGGTCTTCTGCCGCTCCTGGTAGTACTGATAGCCAAAGACCACAGAGGCGACGACGAGCGCCCCGATGATAAGGTAGAGAACGTTCCAATTCATCGTCCAGGAGTCCTTATTGGTTTTGCCCTCGATGCCAGGTTATTGCGTCGCGAGCTGCTCTGTTCATCGAAACGCCGTCACCAACTTGCCAGCATAGCTCCTAAATTCCGCGCCCTAAACCGAAGAAACCAGCCTGCGGCACCACGAAAATCACTTCTTAGACAGCATCTTAAGCCGTATTCACCTTGCGGAGGGTCTTCGCAGGTCAGGACCTATCTTAGCCGACTCAAGATAGGCGCGGATGAATGACCCTTCCCGTCCTCGACTGTGAAGCTCCACGCGCAACGCCTAGTTTCCTTTGAGCGCGTCTTTGACCGTGTCTTTGACCGTGTCTTTGAGCCCGCCGATGGCATTCTGAACCTTGCCCTCTACCTTGTCGGCCTGTCCTTCAAACTCCAGCTTAGCATCACCGACCGCCTTGCCGACCGCCTCTTTGACTGCGCCTTTGACTTGCTTCGCCGATCCGACGACCCGGTCCTTATCCATGACTTTCTCCTCCAACACCTGAACGGGAGACGTGGGCTATGGTGTAAAAACTGGCTCCCAACATGTATAAAATTATAGCGCCGCCAGCGCTCGTCGTTGACTTAGATCAAGCGGCATTCCTGGTCTCTTTTGCCCCAGCCGGAACAATACCCTTCATAATGATTCCTCTTGCTCCCCGAGCCATGTCCGCTTCGCGCTTTTTCCGCCACTGATTTAGGTTTCGCGCGTTGCAAGTGTTTGGGCAGAGAATTCCCGATAGCTGGCGATATGTCCATTGAATATTGAGGCGCGGTGAAGGTCGCTGTCGTCGAGCAAGTCACGAAAGCATTGTTCAAGTTTTGCACGACCAGCCGCAAATCAGGACTTAAATGTGCTCAGTTTGCCGCGTTGATCGTCACGCTTGATTGTGCTTGGGACACGGTCGCTGGCACAGCCCTTAGCGACGAGACAGCTGCATGACCATCCTCAATGTGAGACATACGACAGTCTGTCGGTACCGACGTCCGGTTCGGCTCGGCGATCACCGGTTGATGTTGCGTCCGCGAGAGAGCCATGATCTTCGGCTTATCCGAACAAGTCTTGATTCTCGCCCGCGGCGTCAGTGCGCTGGATTCACGACGTGTTCGGAAACTCGACCGCAATCGCATCGTTCGCGGAGTCTGCCGCCGAACCGCGGATCGAAAGCAGACTTCAGTTGAAAGCTATGTGGTGGAGCGGCCGAGGTCCAATGTCGCGCCGGAGGCGGCGAACTATCCATTCATGTATTCGGCAGACCATCGCATTGACCTCGGAGTGATGCTTAAGCCCCAGTATCCCGATCCGTCTGATCGGCTACGCACGTGGGCCCGCTCATTCGTGTGCGGCAAGCGGACCGACACGTTAGCGCTACTCGGTGATCTCAACCGCCGGCATCAAGGCATCGATCAAGTATCAGAGCCGGGAAACCGAGGGGACGCAGGCCCCAATTGAAACGCTTAACCGCGGATGGGGGTCGTGCCGTGATCTCGCCGTTCTATTGATCGAAGCCGCGCGCTGCCTTGGCTTCGGAGCTCGGGTCGTAACAGGATATCTCTACAATCCCTTTGCCGATAACGGTGACATCGCCGCAATCGGCGCAGGCACGACGCATGCCTGGGCCGACATCTATCTGCCCGGAGCCGGCTGGATCCCATATGACCCGACACACGGAACCGTCGACGGCAGCGGCTTGATACGCATCGGCGTCACCCGCGATATCAGGCAGGCGGTTCCGGTCGAAGGCAGTTTCGTCGGTGCGCCCGGCGACTATCTCGGCATGACCGTCGACATGGCGGTGATTTCCGAGCGCCGCGCCGAACCGTGTCGAGCGTAACCGTCAGACAACTGCGCCGAAGATTTTCCCGATAGCTGCGGTGAAAGCCATGGCCAACGCGCCCCAAAAAGTTACGCGGGCCGTCCCGCGCAGAACGTTTGCGCCACCTGCTCTTGCCCCGATCGCTCCCAGAAGAGCAAGGAAGCCCAAGGACGCTGCAGATACAATGGGAATAAGCGCATAGGCGGGCGATACCACGACCATGAGCAAGGGCATGGCCGCACCTACGGAAAACATGACCGCCGAGGTCAGTGCGGCTTGCACGGGGCGCGCAGTTGTGATCTCGGAAATCCCAAGCTCATCGCGTGCGTGGGCGGTCAAGGCATCTTTCGCCATTAACTGCCGGGCAACCTGCCGCGCAAGCGCTTGATCGACACCACGCTTGACGTAGATTTCGGAAAGCTCCTCGAGCTCATACTCGGCATTCTCGCTCAACTCCTTGCGCTCACGCGCAAGATCAGCTTGTTCCGTGTCGGACTGCGAGCTGACGGACACATACTCGCCGGCGGACATCGACATGGCGCCAGCCACTAGTCCCGCGACACCCGCGATCAACACGTCGTGCTGCGTCGCAGCCGCCGCGGCAACGCCGACGATCAAGCTTGCGGTCGAGATGATGCCATCGTTGGCACCTAGTACTGCGGCTCTCAACCACCCGATGCGGTTGACGAAGTGATTCTCGGGACGCAAGCGAAGACGGCTCATGTATTCCTCTTCATGACGATCCTGTCTTCCTGTTAAGAGCGCAAATCGTGCTGACCCGTGGGCCCCCGCTGTGTTAGCCTCTTCGAGCCGGCGGGCCGCCCAAAGGCTCGCGCATGTTGGATGAGTTTTCCAAGTTTCTGTTTAACCAAAACAGCATTTCGGATTCGGAAAAGCTCAATATTACACTCGACGGGTTGGTATTGAAGTAAGATGATCTTCGACGCCTTTTACGCCGGGCATGTTCTCGGCTGCAATCCGTAAGGCCCGACGCTCGTCGTCAGTTGACACCATCCCCCAGAGGCTGACGACGCCGTCCTGTACCACGACATTTTTCAAAGCCATGTGCACCCAAGGCTGCTTTTGCAGCTCGGCAAGGAGCTGCTCCCGGATAGCGCGATCGTCATGCACACTTGGCCGCGAAACGTCGGCTGTGGCCAGCGCTTGTAACAAATTGCTGCGCGTGATGATTCCGATCACTGTGTTGTCTTTGACGACGGGGACTCGCTTGATGCGGTGACGTTCCAGCGTCTTTGCGATTTCAGGTAGCGGTGCAGCGGGGCCAACGCTAATGACTGATTTTGTCATGATATCTCGAGCGATGCGGCCATGAGTTTTGGCATAGTCACGAGCAAGTACGTTCGGGTCATCAAACAATGTTAGCCACCACGACCGGCGATGCTCTCCAACGATGGCTTCGCGCAAGACGAGGTCACCCTCGGTTACGACCCCAAGGATGTGCCCAGCCGCATCGACGACTGGGACGCCACTGATGCGTTTCGAGTGCAGAAGTATTGCGATGTCTCGGACCGTCATCTCGGGTGAGACGGTGATGACGTCGGTCGTCATTACGTCGGCAGCAGTCAGCATGGGTTCCTCCTGATTATTTCTCAAGATTTAGATGAAAATCGTCGTGCTGTCGCCGCCTATGCTAATCGGAGACCCTATCGCTCAGGGCGATCTCCTGATTGGATCAAGTTCAAGACCCGGCCGCGACCTGAATCATCGAATGAGGCCGTGAACAAAATATCCGAAGCTCCGCCTTCAGGAGTGACGAAGCGTTTGCGCTCAGATCGCGGAGAAGATCCGCCCGAGGCCCGCCAGCACTTGTTTGCCTGCAGGCGCGGTGGGGCCGGTCAAACTCAGGATCAATTCGATCCGGACCGGATCGGCTGCCAACGTGCAGCGAAGGTCACCGTCCCCAACGTCCATTGCCACGTCTCTTTCTTGGAGAAGCCTAGTCGCTGCCGGTGCGTCCGGGTTCTTGACCTTGACCCAATCGGGTGATCGCCCCCGCGCGAACCCCCCTATTCACGGCTAGCGAGCTTCGTGACGACGATGCGGTTTTGGCGTTCCGGCGGAATCTCATACTCCTGAGCCGCTTTGCGGATCGCCTCGCGCTCACTGGCGGCCTCGACTGTCCCCAGGCGCTCCGCTTTCTTGCGGATGATCTCGGCGCGCCAACGGGGCATCAGCGCCACACCTTGCCGATCAAGCTCTCGCTTGGTGGCTGCTCTTTCCAATTTGGGCGCGCATCAATACGCTTGCCAACACACTGACTGCACCGCATGCGTGGTGTAAACGACGGAATCTCAAGGTCGTCATCGTAATGCGATACATCGAAAAGCGTTGAGTGTAGGCAATCGGGATTAAGGCAGGAAACCAGCTATCGCTGCACATCCAGCTGGCGCATGTTGCCGAGAGTCATTGGCGGGCCGGCCGGCTGTTTGGGCTTCGATGCCATGCTAATTGAACGACGATAGCCAAATTTGCGCTTTGGCTATCGCATCATCCCAACGTGTTTGAACGTCAGCGGAAGCCGCAGTGGAAGCCTTGGATATGGCATCCTGCCAAAGTGTTTGATCGTCAGCGGAAGCCGCAGTGGAAGGAAGGCCGGGGGCGCTTGCGAGCCCTTTTCGCAAGGCTTGGATAGCTATGAACGCGTCGTGACGCTCGTTGCCTTGGTCGGTGCGCTCGTGACGCGCGTCGCCCCTTGCGAGTGTCGCGAGTTCCCGTTCAACGGTGCCAACATCAGAAACGCTGCGAAGTCGCGTCAGGGTGGCGACGACCCGCTCGGCCCTTGCCTTACCTTCAAGTGATTTCATGCTGCGCGCGCTACCCGCCTATGTAAATCGCGTTAGGTCACTAGCGCATGTTACGTGAACCCACGCGCGCAATGTTGCCCGTCGATGTGTTGTAGATCACAACGCTCCCGCGAATTCTGGTGATACCGTTGGTTGTAATTTGGGCGTGGGGAAACGATGTCAGTCAGCAGCGGATCAGGCCACTCTCAGCGGACCGCCGCCGCGTGGCTGGGAGCCCGAGTTGTTCTAGTGCTCATTGCCGTAGCTCTACTAAGTCTAGTCACAGTCGAACTCGAAGTGCGGGCGCGCGTCATCCCGTTGGACGGTGCGCTATTGTGGGAATTCGGCGGCGAGTGACAGCCCGAGCACCCCAAGGTCGCGCATGTTGCCCAAGGTGATCGGCGGGCCGGGAGGGCGTTTGGGGTTCACCTATTGTCTTCGTTCGAGTCCCGCGGTGTTGTTCGGTCGTCCTTGTTTCTTTGCGCAGCGCCGCCTGTCATTTTCTCCGCAGGTCCCTTTTTGACTTTCCGCTTACGCTTCGCGTTGGCGGCCTTTGCCTTCTTGGACATCACAATCCTCCGTTACCCGGACTCGTTCGATAACCCTGCGGGGCAGTTGGCCTTCATTCGATCACCCTGGTCGCGGCTGGCGCTACCAGGGTTCTTCACCTTGATCCAATCCGGTGATCGCCCGGATCGATACGGCCGGTCGGGGCGCTTGGCAATTTTTAGCCTACCTTCAATTTGAACGAGCGCGAGAAGGTGTCATTCCACTCCTTCATCATTTTGTGGCACTTGTCGCAAATCGCCTGGTCATCGTCCCTTGCTTCCATCCTTGTGTAAGTTACCTCGTACACCGCGCCACAGTGCGGGCAGGTGAAAATTCCCGCTGTGAGGCGCGTGCGGCGGCTTTTGCAAAACTTATACCATCTGGCCAATATGCCCGCCCCACGTCACTGATTCCAATCGAGTGTCAACGCTGTTCAAACTGACCCACTGCCCCCTCGTTCGTGCTTAATCTCAGACCCATTGCGGGCCACTCGGCACCGAATGGCCGAGGTCGGCAGGCAGAGCTCGATAAAACCGGGAGGGCGTCGAGCGGGAGAGGGAGAGCGCCACAGCATGCCCCAACATAATGGTCGAACAGCGCGAGAGCGAATTGACAATCGCGACCCGCTCCGCCGTCAGAATTTCCATCTTTTGCGAACGGGGCGTTGGACGCGACGCCAGCGCCACCAACGAAGCCGCCGTCCCGACTGGCAACGTGGGGCGGAGTGTCCTCAGGTCTCGTTCCGCGCGCGCGTGGGCACGGACTCACCTTGAGATGGTGGATTGATCGGGGAGGATGCGCTCGGTGAGCGGCGCGCGTCTGTATAAAATCGCTCACCCAAAGACCCTTGCTGGAGGGGTGCCGGGGAGACAGCGCCCGGGTGCCGGTCGAGAGTTCGCAGGTCGATTGAGCGAACTTGTCCGCTGAGTTATGCGCACCGGCCGAACGCAAGGCGATCGCCCATGCCCAAAAGATCGTTCTTGAAGCGAGCGATATTGAACAGATTCATTCCGACTGTGGGCGCAGTAACCTGGCCATCTAAAGCACCGTTATGGCAGCGTGGGGCGTCATCCAGGCCATGCGCACGGACACAGATTAGCGCGCCGGTGAGTTGCAGCCTCGGCTGGCTCCTATTGCGGTTGTGCTGACAGTCGCTCCAGCTTCGCGAACGGCGCGCTGGGCGAGCACCGCCGGCACGACACCGATGGGATCAGGCTTGAGATCGAGGCGCCGGGGTGCCGGTCAAGCGTGCGGAGATCAACCGATCCAACCTGCCCGCACGCGGGGCATGAAAAGCTCAGCCACGGGACGCCCGCCGCAATCGCAGCGCCGATTCGTGGGGTAGAACCAGAGCTCGCGCCCGCCCGCTGTCGCGCGTTCCAAATCGCAACGATCTTTTGCGCATCGGCGATCGCCTTGCGCTCGGCCTCGGCGCGCTTGGCCTCGGCGGCAGTACGTGCGGCGGCGCGTTCCCGTTCCTGTGCTCAGCGGTTCGGACCCATGGCCGGGAGGCTACCGGCGACGGTCCAGGATCGGCAAGCCGGGAGACGAGGCTGCCAACTGAGGCGGCCTCTAGCTGGGTCGCGCGCGAGGAAAGTGCCGCGTTCCCTCGGGGAGCGTGACCCATCCGCACATTGTCTCTTCCCACATCGACACCGATGGTGGCGGGAAGTTCTTGTCAGTGAAGCACCCAGCCGCGACCGCGAGCACGTCCGGACGCAGATCGGCTCGCCACGCCAGCGTTGTGCCGCAGGTCGGACAGAAGTAGTTGTAGAGTTTACGGCCTTCGGGAGCGGGGCGTTCAAAGACCTTGTAGTCGCCCCCCAACCTCACCTCGTCTTTCTTGAAGTAGGCGTTGATCGTAACCGGTACGCCAGAACGGCGCTGGCACCAAGTGCAATGACAGGCCATAACGAGCCCAGGCTCCGTCGCCGCCGTCGCTGTGAAGCCGCCACACTGACACTGCGCCCGTCGAACCATCCTGTTCCTCCCGTCGAACTGTGAATACAAGTGTTCAATTTTGGACAGACGTCGGTCGGTTAACGAGCACATCCTCCCTGCTCAAAGCCACCATTCTCAAGGTGAGTCCGCGCCGAAACACGTCGGGGCGAATGGAGGCTACCATGCACGATCAGGAACGTTACCGCTCTAATGCGGCGGATTGTCTGTCAGAAGCTCACGACACGTTGCACCCTGGTCACCGCAATCTTAATCTCTTTATAGCCGCCACATGGCTCTCGCTGGCCCGTCAGGACGAGGCGACAGAGAATGTGATCGCAAGCTGGAACACACCCAAGGTCCCCGAACCTCGAATGGCTTCTTTCATTTTTCAGGGTGTTCTTGGGTGCTTCCGGCAGCCCTTTCTCGCGCCTCAAATGCTTCCAGCATTTCTACGGGGTCGGTTATCTCCCGAACCCGCTCGGTCACACCAGCAGCCATCGTGGGACGTCAGCCAGCCGGACCGGCAGTCGATGGAGCAGGTTGCGCGGTGACGACCGAGCAAGGACCGTCGTTCGATCCAAAATCCCCAGCGAGCGGAAGCCGTTCATTTCGCGTTCGTATGTTAGGTGGCAACGCATACCGAAGGAACCGAGGTCATGAGCAGAGGATTGGGAAAGATCGAGCGTGCGATCCTGGACGACATCACCATCGGTGGGCCGTCCTCGGTGCTCATCCACTCGTGGGGCCTAGTCTGCCATCACAACTGCTTTCGACGCCCGGCTAATTGGAATTTCGAGCCGACCACAGCCGAGCGTAAGGCGGTGACCCGCGCCATGCGTTCCTTCGTCCGCAAGTTTCCGAAATATGCGCTTATGGGCGGTAAGGAGCGCGAGATGCTTTATCTGTACGAGCCCGCCGATCCGATCAGCGCCATTTGGGCGAAGCTCTCAGCCGAGCGCCCGAAGTTCGTCTCGCGGTCGGAAGCGATGGCCGCCTTGCCCAATTGACGTCGGGACAGTCCGGGCGGCTGTTTGGAGGTCACGATGAAGACCAGTGCGATTGTTGTTCTCGTTGTCGCCTTTACAACGGCCGGCGGTCTCGCAGTCATGAACAAAGCTTGCAAGACGAGTCCTCACCCCTGGTGTGTTCAGGCGTTCTACGAGAAGAATGGAAAGGCGCTAAGCCATGGTGGACGGACGCGAGCGCGCGTGCCACAAGGTGCGCCAGCCGGCCCGGCAGCGGTTTCTTAACCCTCGCCTTTGCAATAAAACGCCCCTCCTTTCGCGGGGACCGAGCGCCCTGCTGGCGCGTTTTCAGGTGTTTGCGTAAACCGGACTATGCGATGATGAAGCGCATCCTGCTTGTCGCGGCGCTCACCGGTTCTATGGCGAATGTGGTCGCCCCCGGATTGTTGAATTCCCAAAGGAAGCCAAAAACTGTCCTTCTGGATTCGCGGTGCAACGGGTCATCGAGGTTCGGAAGATTCCGCAATAGGAGAACAAATCTCCCAACTGAACTCCCAACCGAACAAAGACAGTACGATCAAACAAAGGGAAAAGCCCGCGCAATCAATTAGCTAACAAACTCGGCGCGAGCCGCTTGTAGCGGTGCATGAGTCCGCTTATGGCACTTAGCGGACATATGCAGGCTGGCACTTGATTTCCGGTCTTGGGGTAATAGCGGACATAGAGTTCGACCGGAATTCTGCCCGCTCCGCCCGTCAGTCTCTCACCGGGACTGTGTCGGATTTACCCGCCAAACAAGCGACTTTGCGCTGGCAGTCTCAGCTCCGCATTTTCCAATTTCCATTTTTGAGCGTGGGCGAACCAGAGACTTATTTCCACTGACACCGGTTCGAGAATGCGGCGATATGAAAAAGGGCCAGCGTTGGCCAGCCCATTATCCCCGCACGCAGATGCGGGAGTTTATTTTTTACTTCTTGGTCTTCTTCTTGGCTGTTTTTTTCTTCGCCATAGAAACCTCCTTCAGCCCCGACATCGGCGAATCGGAGATTTGTTTAGAGCCGATAATCGGACCTAGCTCATTTCCTTCCGACTCGCGAGACTTATTAGCGTCGCGGTCGTTTGTACGGGAAATGTTTTGCGCCTTTCCCCAGGTTTGTCCCAACACGCGTAACCAATTTTTGAAACACAACTTCTCGATCAACGGCTCGTCGTAACCGCGTGTACGCATGATCTCGACTAGATTTTGCAGTCCAGCCGCATTTCCTATCCCTGCAGGGATGGTGCCGCCGGCAAAATCAGATCCAAAGCCGACGCCGTCTTCACCAACCTTTTTGAGCATGTACTCAAGGTGTTCGACCACCAATTCGGCGGGTGTGTCTGCATTCTGACGACCATCTGGGCGGAGGAAGCTGGTAGCAAAGTTGACGCCGACGATGCCATTCGTGTCACGGATTGCAGCCAATTGCTTGTCGGTGAGATTTCGCGAATGCGGGCTCAAAGCATGCGCATTGGAATGCGTGGCGACGAGAGGCGCATCGCTGATCGCGGCAACGTCCCAGAACCCGCGTTCGTTAAGGTGCGACAGGTCGATCAAGATCCTCAACCGATTGCACGCGCCGATCAGCTCCTTGCCGAGGTCCGTTAGACCAGGTCCCGTGTCGGGCGAAGAGGGACAGCGGAACGGCACGCCATGCCCGAACGCATTTGAGCGGCTCCAAACGGGGCCGAGAGAGCGAAGTCCAGCTTCATGCAACACGTCCAGGAGCTCAAAATTGGGGTCAATTGCTTCCGCGCCTTCAATATGGAGAACAGGTGCCAACACGCCGTCCTCCAGGCGTTGTTGGATGTCGCTGACTGTGCGGCAGACGCGGACGCGGCCCTGCAATTCCCTTTCAATCCGCAGAAGAAGAGACACCATGCTGAAAACAGTCCTTTGCGCCCGCGTCAATGCAACGGCAGGCGGCAACGGGGCACCGTTGCTGGCGTTTTGCGAAGGTGTTTGAGCATTGGGTCCAATTGCTCCATCAGCTGAGGGGACGAAGATCGCGAACAACCCTCCGACGAATCCTCCTTGCCGCGCCATGGGAAGATCCAACTGGCCCTTGGCCTCTCCTTCCAGGAACGCCCGGGACGCGTCCGCGCCGCCGCGCCGGTAAAGACGCAGCAGGACATCATTGTGGCCGTCGAAGATCGGGACGCGCCGAGGCGACGTCATGGAAGGTGCTCCGTTTGCAAAAACTTCAGGGTCCGATGGCGCTATTGACCGAGCCCTACGTAGTGGCCGGACCGGAGGCGTTGCGCGTCGACGAGGTGATCACCGGATTGGCTTGACATGCCGCTTGCCGACGCCATCCGCCGGGTTCTCAAGCTTCCCGAGGACCGAACAAAAGCGGATCTCTATCGAGGTAGCCGAGCGAGGGCCTATTGATCTTGAGGAAGCCAAGGCCATTGCTCAGCGAAGATTTCCCTCGCGAATAACACACTCGGCAGGCTGGCCGGCCACACGCGACGCTGCTCACGGCGGGACAGACCGCCGGAGGTATCACCGAAATACTCGGCGTGGCCGAAATGATGCGCAAGCTCGTAGGTGAGGCCGAAGTCGCGCTGGCGCGGGCCCCAAGCTTGGCGAAGACGGCTTCGCATAAGGAAAGGACGCGGGCCGCGCGAATCCAAATAAGGGGCATGGTCGCCGACGTTTCAAACGGGCGCCTAGCGTCAAGCTGGCCTGGCGATCGGCCCGGCGCCATCGCGATTGCTTGCTGCAATGCACCATGTGGCAGACTGCCGAGAGGAATGCGAATGAGGGGTTCCAAAGTATTCAAGCCGACCGATTTGCCGGAGAGCAATTCATCCTGGTATCCGGCGCCATTTCGTGACGGCCAGGGCAAACGATGGAACCGTCGTCTAGGCGATTAGGGAGGATTCCCTGCGCGGGATCGGCGGCGGAAATCGGATGGGTGGCCGCGGCGGGAACTCGTTCGATCACTTCGCTGGCGATTAGCAGTCGACAGCGCGATTTCTTCGCTTTTGGTGATGTCATCTCAATAGTTCAGCCTAGGATGAAAATGCGATCAGGCAACTCATCCGGGGGGGCGACCGGCGGCGCATGTGCCGCAAGCACCGTACTGCAGCGTTCGATGGCGGCAATAAACCCCTCGGCAATCTGTCCATCGCGCATGTGCCGGATCAACTCGTCAACGGCGGCTTGCCACTCCGACTGTCCGACCTTCGAGGCAACGCCCTCGTCCGCGACGATCCGGGCATAGTGCTCTGCCATCGATGCGAAGATCAACACGCCACAACGATGTCTGGTATTGGCGAGGCCCCGCAGGACGAACTGCTCGATGGCCGCCCGATGGGCGCGGGCCCGCCGGACCGGGCGCGGTACGAGAGCCATCCGCAACGGCGACCAGGATAAGATCAGTGCGGCCAAGATAAAAACTGCAATCTGCAGCGAAAAAATGCGCTGCACTGACAGCTGTGTGAAGTAGATGAGCGGCCACGGGGCAATTAGCGCTAAGACCGCCGCCCATTCTATCGGTACTGCCGAATAATCGGAAGCGGAACGCGCCAACACACACACAATCTGACCGCAGGTTTGCTTTTCCGCCTCGCGGATCGCAGCCGCGATGGCCGTGCGATCATTTTCGGTGAGCGGCATCACCAGCTCCCCGATGCGCCGCCACCGCCCGACGCGCCGCCGCCGCCCGAGAAACCACCGCCCAGAGAACCGCCCCATGAAGATCCGCCGCCCCAGCTTGGACCCCCACCCCAGGCGGGGCCGCCGTAGGGGATGAAAATCGTTCGCCCGCGACTTCGCGCCAAAGTACCGGATGGGCCGCGGGCACTGCCGACCATGTGACGGAAGATGAAAACAATCACCAGAAACAGCAAGACCGGGAAGAGGACGTCGAATAGGCTCTGCTGATCTTCGGAACGAACGCGCGTTTTTGCGTGCCATTCCTCGGCGTCTGTGGTGAGCACCGAAATGATCCCATCGACCCCTCGCTCGATTCCCTCCGGATAATCGTTGGCTTTGAAGTGGGGCACCATGGCGCTCGCGATGATGACTTGCGCCAGAGCATCCGTAAGCGTCCCCTCCAGACCATAGCCAACCTCGATGCGAACCTTGCGCTCGACGGGTGCAACCAACAATAGCACGCCATTGTTCTTCTTGGCTTCACCAAGCTTCCAAGTGCGGAACAGCTGGTTGGCAAAAGTCTCGATGTCGCCGCCTTGCAGAGATTTCACAGTCGCGACAACGAGCTGAATCCCAGACTTATCCTCGAGATCCCTCAATTTGGCTTCGATTGCATCACGCTCGGCGGCCGGAATAACACCGGCCTGATCAACCACGCGACCGGCGAGCGGAGGGAATTCGAAAGCGCAGGCAAGTCCGGAGACGAGACACAGCAACAGCACAACAGCCAGCCATATCCTTGGCAAAACTGGTCGACGAGAGCTGAGACCAGCGCGTGGTGGCGGATCGTTCAGCCCAATCGAAGCCACAGCCGTTGCAGCCTTTAGAATTTCACCTGAGGAGGCGTTTGTGCGCTTTCGTTCGCGGCAAATTCTGCCATCGGCTTGCTGCCAAACACGGTCTTTGCCCAAATGATGCTTGGGAAGGTTCTGATCTCGGTGTTGTAGGCGCGCACCGCGTCAATGTAATCACGACGTGCTACGGCAATACGATTTTCGGTGCCTTCCAGCTGCGACTGCAGCGCCAGAAAATTTGCGTTCGATTTCAGGTCGGGATAGTTTTCGACAACCGCTAAAAGACGACCAAGAGCGCCCGTCAATTGGTTCTGAGCATCCTGGAATTGCTTTAGCTTTTCCGGATCGGTGAGCTGGGACGCATCTACTTTGACCTGCGTCGCCTTGGCGCGCGCCTCAATAACAGAAGTGAGAACATCCTTTTCTTGCTTGGCGTATCCTTGGACGGTTGCAACAAGGTTCGGAATGAGATCGGCGCGACGTTGGTATTGATTTTGTACATCTGACCAACGCGCTTTGGCCTGCTCGTCGAGTGTTGGAATGGTATTATACCCGCATCCCGACAGCACACCGCCGATGCATAGCACTGCGATAATCAAGGATAATCGAGAAGCAATGCTGTCCATGGTTCCTCTCAATCGTAGCAACAAGCGCGATAGCCTGATCGAATGGATTCCGCGCCGTAGTCCAGCTCCTGATGGACATCAGTGCGGGGCGGGGATCGAGCCGCTCCGCGTCCGCACGTTTCAAAAGCTCCTCGTTCTGAAGTCCCTTATGGGCTGAATGCACTCCTGCATCAAGCGGGGTAAAGCACGCGGCGCACCAGCTGGCGACAAGTCTTCACCACAGGCGTTCCGGTAGGTCCACATTTACCGAAGATGGGGCAAACCCAGAGTAGGGCGCCGCGCCGGACTGAACTGCAAGTTCAACTGGGCCAATAAGTCTTTCCCAGCGATGTCCGCTTGTAGCACAAAGCGGACGTCGCGAAGCGACCGAGCGAAGTCCGCTTCCGGCGGGAAGCGGACAACAAATGCGCAGGGCGATTTTTTTTCGCTTTTGACTCCAAGGCCACGAGACTTTGCAACGCTCTTGCTCTATTTGGCGGCGATCTGCGGAATGACGTCTGCAATCGTCACGATTTTTGCCACCGGCCGCAAGCCGTCGATGGCAGCGCGATGAACTTCATTAGAGAACGCGGCGCAACCGTCCTCGATTACGGTGCAATCAAAGTCGCGAACGTGTGCATCGCGTACGGTCGAGGCAACACCGCCGTTGGTCACGATGCCGGTGAAATACAGGTGCTCGATTTGACATTTCCGTAGCACCCACTCGAGGCGCGTCATGTAGAAGGCCGAGTAGGCGACCTTCTCAACGGCGACGTCCGCGGGCGCAAGGGGATCGACAAGTTTCTGGCCCCATCCGCCTGGTGCAAAGTCACCCTTCTCGAGAAACGGCCGCAGCGCCTTGAGATGAGGCGAAATGATTGGTTCGCCGTCGCGGCCGGGCACCAACGTGAAAAGTGTCGCGACAATGAGAATGCCCCGCTCGCGGCTAGCCCGGACGAGCGGCGCAAGCTTGTCCGGCAGCACGGCGATGTCGTGGCAAGTCTGGCCCGCCCGACCATACGCGCCATCGCGATGTAGGAAATCGTTCTGCAGGTCACCTAGAATGAGAGCGCTCGAAGCTGAACGCATCATTTAGGCTCCACGATGAGATTGCCTGCCGAATCAATCCGGCCCGCGAACCCGGGCTCGAGCACCGTGGTCGCATCCGGCTGCTCGAGGATTGCCGGCCCCGCGATCATGGCCCCGGCCGGTAAATCGAGCCGTGCCCAGATGTCTGTCTCGCGCCACCCACCATCGAACCACACTGGTCGTGATCCCCGCCGGGCCTTTGCGAGCGATGCGGAAGGGCTCGGAGCAAATACCGAGAAGTCGAACGCCGGGCGGCGACCGATTGCAGCAACGCGCAACGTGACAATCCGTATCGGAATCTCGGGCAGCAGCCGGCTAAATGACGCGAGGTAGGCCGTCTCGAACGCCGAACGAACCGTCTCTTCCGCAACGCCAAAGTTGCTGCCGGGCGGAGCTGCCGGCAACGGGACTTGAACTGTATGGGTCTGCCCGAGGTAATGCATGTCGAGTTCGAAGAGCAGGTCGGTGCGCTCGACTGCGATACGGGCTCCGGCAACCACCGCGCTGGCGTCCTGGCCGGCCGCGCGCATGCGCCGATCGAGCGCCGATCCGTCCAGCCCGTCGAGCATAAGGTTAAGTGTCTGCACCACGTCGTGCCGTAGGTCCGCGAGCACGCAGCCGAGCGCCGATGTGATGCCGGGAAAACGCGGAACCAGCGCACCTTTCAGCCCGATCTGACGGACGAGAGCACTGACGTGCAGCGCGCCCCCGCCGCCGAATGGCATCGCGACGAAGCGAGATGGATCATGCCCGCGCTCGATCGAGACGAGTTTGATCGCGCCCGCCATGCGCGCCTCTGCCACATGCACGATCGCGGCCGCTGCCGTATCGACATCAAGATCGAGTGGTATGCCGACATGGGTCGCAACGGCCTTTTTGGCTGCCGCGACGTCGAGTGCTTTGAGCTCGCCGCCAAGCGGACGCGCCGCATTGATGCGGCCGAGCACGACCTGGGCATCGGTCAGTGTCGGGTAGGTGTTGCCTTGGCCATAACACGCAGGGCCTGGGGTCGAACCCGCGCTTTCCGGGCCAACCTGTAAAAGCCCGCCGCGATCAACCGAGGCGATCGAGCCGCCGCCGGCGCCAATTGTATTGATCTCGATCATCGGCGTGCGGATGACAAGGCCGAAATCCACCGTTGTCTGTGCCGCAACCGAGGCCTTGCCACCCGCGATCACCGAAACGTCGAACGATGTGCCGCCAAGGTCACACGTGATGAGATTGTCGAAGCCCGCATTCCTCGCGAGCGCCGCGCCGGCAACGACGCCTGCGGCCGGCCCCGACAGCGCCGTGCGCACAGGGAACTTCCGTGCGGTTGACGTCGACATGATCCCGCCATTCGACTGAACGATGTGCACCCGGCCCGGGAAACTCTGCGCCGCCAGCGCCACGTCAAGCTTGCCGATATAGGACGCGACAACCGGTTGCAGATAGGCGTTCAACGCGGCGGTCGAGGAGCGTTCGAACTCGCGAATTTCGGACAACACCTCATGCGACGCGGTTACGAATTCATTTGGCCACACTGTCCGCAATTCGGCGAGCGCGCGGCGCTCGTTCTCCGCGTTGGCATAGGCATTGATGAATATAACCGCGACGCTTTGAGCGCCGTTATCCTGAAGTCGCCTTGCCAGCGTGCGGATCTCCTCACCATCGACCGCCCGACGCACACTGCCGTCGGAAAGCGTCCTCTCGTTCGCTTCGACGCGCATATCGCGGTCAGCGATCGGGATGAAATCACCCCACAGTCCCCAGGTATGGCGGCGATCCCGCCGGCGCATTTCGAGCACATCGCGAAAACCCCGCGTAGTGATGACGCCAATCTTGGGGCCGCGCCGCTCGAGCAGCGTGTTCGTGCCGACCGTCGTGCCGTGCACGATTGAGGCGATTGTTGCAACCCCGCCGAGCGTTTTCAGGCCATTCAAGAAACCCTGCGCCTCGTCACCGCGCCGCGACGGCACCTTTGCGGTGAGGAACCTTCCAGCCGAGGTATCAAGCAAAAACAAATCGGTGAATGTCCCGCCGACGTCGACTCCGACAATGATTCCGCCTCCGCTCATACGGATGTCCGGGCGCGTGCCTTCGTGGTGGCCTCGGCATCAAGCGAGCCATCCCCGTGCAGCACGACCTGATAGTCGCGGCGGGCCGCGTCACGCGAGATGTATCCGAGCCGCACGTCGCGAACGACGCGCCCCGGCTCGCGCGTGGTCGGATCGCCGAAGCCGCCGCCGCCCGGCGTCTCCAGCCGCACCTTCTGACCGCGGTTGATCTTGATATCGGTAGCTTTCGAGACGAGCGGCGGTGTCGATTCTCCGCTATCAGTCTCGTAAACGAAGCGGTTGAGCGCGGCCGGCTTGCCGCCGTTTACGCCGAACGGCGGATATTTGCCGCGCTCGCCTAGGAGAAACACCTCGGCGCCGTCGTCGGCCAGTGCCTCGATCTCATAAATTGCACCGAGCCCGCCGCGATGCCGCCCGGGGCCGCCAGAGTCCGGCCTCAGCGCCCATTGCGTGAACATTATCGGATAGAGCGATTTCAGGATCTCGACCGGCGGGATGGTCGCGGTCGAAATAGGATTGTTGGCGTGATTGAGCCCGTCGCCCTCCGGGCTGCCGCCAAGACCTCCGCCGAAAAAGCAAAACATGACCCAACGCCGGCCGTGTGCACGCCAGCCAGCCAGCGAGAGTGCATTGATTGTCGCAAACGGACTGCCGTTGGCCCGCTCTGGCGCGGCCTTGGCGAAGGCGCCGAAGATCACGTCGATGACGCGCAGGATGGTTTCGGTGTACCCGCCGACCGGGCGCGGCGCCGAGACGCCGAGTAGCGTCGTGTCGGGAACGACGAAGTCGATTGGCGCGAGGCACCCCGCATTGGCTGGGACGTCGATGAAGAGATGTTTGAGCGCGACGTAACAGCAAGCGACTGTGGTCGCATATGCGATGTTGAGCGGACCGTCGCACGGCGGCGCCGAGCGCGAGAAGTCGAGCCGCATGCGGTCGCCAGCGATGGTGAGATCGAGTGCAATTCGAAGCGGGTGGTCGGTCACGCCGTCGTTGTCGAGGAAGTCGTCGCAAGCATACGTGCCGTCCGGCAGCGCCTCGATATTGGCGCGCATCAGCCTTTCGGCCCGGTCGCTCAACGCCGCAAGCGCTGCCGCGATGATCTCATCGCCATACTCGTCGAGCAGGGTGTGCAGGCGACGCTCTCCGAGATCAAGCGCGTTGAGCTGGCCGTTAAGATCGCCCCAGTTCGACTGCGGGACACGCGAGTTCGCGGCCAGAATGTCAATGATGTCCTGCTGCAGCACCCCCGAGCGCACGAGCTTCACCGGCGGAATGCGGAAACCCTCCTGAAAGCTCTCGGTTGCCTTGGCGTTGAAATTGCCGGGCACGTTGCCGCCGACGTCGAGCCAGTGGCCTACCGATGCGAGCCATGCGAACACCCGGCCCGCCCGCATGAACGGTCGCACCAGCCGGATGTCGTTGAGATGGGTACCACCGTCGTAGGGGTCGTTGAAAAGAAACGTATCGCCGGCCGCGAGAGCGCCGTCGCGCGCGACCTTGTCGATCACTGCCTTAACGGCGAACGCCATGGCGCCGACGAAGATCGGCAGCCCTGACGTCCCCTGCACAAGGGTCGCGCCGGTGTCGGCGTGGTAGAGGCCGTGGCAGGCATCGTGCGCCTCCGCGATGATCGGATTGAAGGCGGAGCGATAGAGCGTTGCGTCCATCTCGTCGGCGATCTGCACGAGACGTCCGTTGAGCACCGCGAGCGTGATCGGATCGAGCGAGGTCACCGGCGGTCGCCCGTCGTCTTGCCGGAAGGCGCGGCCGCCGCTTCATATCGCTTCCCGAGGGCGATCATCTCCGGCGTGCCGATGAGATCGTTGAGGCCGTCAAAATCCAGCATGTGCGAGCGGTATGGCTCGGTCGTGCCATGCGCCGCGAGCGAACCATAGTAGTCGCTGGCCGCGCGGCCCAACGCTCGTACGATCCCGCCGGGAAAAATCACCAGCGCGAAACCGAGCGCCTCGAGTTCGGCTGCGGACAAGGGCGGTGTTTTCCCGCCTTCGACCATGTTCGCCATCAGAGGAACGGTTGCACCGAACGCCTCACGGATAAGCGAAAGCTCATTGCGTGCCTTCGGCGCCTCGACGAACAGCATATCGGCGCCAGCCTCGCGGTACCGCGTAGCGCGCTCGATAGCGCGCTCGAACCCCTCGACCGCGATTGCGTCGGTCCGGGCAACGACGAGCGTCTCGTGCGAGCGCCTGGCGTCGAGCGCAGCGCGGATCTTGCCGCACATCTCGTCCGCGCCGATCAGAAGTCTTGCCCTCGAGGTGCCCGCAGCGCTTGGGAAAATCTTGGTCCTCAATCTGGATCGCGTTAGCGCCAGCCTGTTCGAAACGGCGGACCGTGCGCACGACGTTCAGGGCGTTGCCGTAGCCGGTGTCGGCGTCGACGATCAGGTGAGCAGCAACGCGATCGCGGATCAGGGCCAGCGTGTCGGCGACCTCGCTCATGCCCACAAGGCCGATGTCCGGCCGCCCGAGCCTGGTGTAGGCGATCGCGGCGCCTGATACATAAAGTGTTGCAAACCCCGCATGAACGCCGACAAGCGCGGTGAACGCGTCATAGACCCCCGGCGCTACCGCAATGGGTTTCCGGGTCAGGCGAGAACGCAGGGTTTCCGCATCAGCCATAGTCACATCCCGAGATAGGCGCGCTTGAGATTAGGGTCGTTTCGTACATCGGCAGCGCTTCCCTCTAGCACGAACGCACCGTTGTCGAGGATATAGACGCGACGCGCCACCTCGAGACTTTGCACCACGTTCTGTTCGACCAGGAGTACGGCCAGTCCTTCCGCGTTGATGGCGCTGATCAGCGCGAACAGCTCCTCGACCAGGAGCGGGGACAGGCCGAGCGACGGCTCGTCGAGGATCAGCAGCTTCGGTTCGGCCATCAGCCCGCGCCCGATCGCTAGCATCTGCTGCTCGCCGCCGGAAAGCGTTCCGGCGTGCTGCCGTTCCCGTTCCGCAAGTCGCGGGAAGATCGTAAATACCCGGGCGCGGTTTCTGTCCCGGCGCGCGCGCGAACGGCGGTAGGCGCCAAGATCAAGATTTTCGCGAACCGTCATATTAGGGAAGGTGCGGCGGCCTTCCGGGACATGGATTAGGCCGCGAGCCACGATCGCTGCCGGCCCCGAGTGCTCGATCGCCGTGCCTTCGAACCGGATGCTGCCACGCCAAGGCCGAACGACGCCCGAGATGGCGAGGTTGAGGGTCGATTTTCCGGCGCCGTTCGAGCCGAGAACCGCGACGATCTCGCCGTGTCCAACGGTGAGATCGATCCCGCGCAGAATCTCGGTCGCCCCGTAACCAGCGTAGAGGCCGCTGACCGCAAGTATCGTCTCAGGCATGGGGCACCCCCGCAGCCAGCATGCGGCTCGCGGCACCGCGGCCCAGATATGCCTCCACCACGTGTGTATCGCTCGCGATCGCGTGCGGCGAGCCTTCGGCGATGATGCGGCCTTCGGCAAGCACGAACACGCGCTCCGCCAGGCTCATGACCGCCTGCATGACGTGCTCGATCATCACAATGGTGATGCCGCGATCACAAATGCTGCGGATGACCGGCACCATGTCGCGGATCTCCGACGGATTGAGTCCGGCGAGCACCTCGTCGAGCAGCAGCAGCCGCGGTTCGATCGCGAGCGCCCGCGCGAGCTCGAGGCGCTTGCGGCCCGCGACCGTCAAACTTGAGGCTGGATAGTCGAGCAGATCGCTTAAGCCCACCGCTCGAGCGACATCGGCAGCCGCAGCGAGCGCGTTCGCGCGCGACGACCGAGATAGATACGCGCCAACAGCGATGTTCTCGCACACCGTCAATCCGGTAAATGGCTGCGCGATCTGAAAGGTGCGTGCGATGCCGCGCCGGGCAAGACGATGCGGCGGCTCGCCTGCGATCCCGGCGCCACCATAGACAATACTGCCTCCATTCGCGGTCAGGAATCCGCTGATAATCGCGAACAGGGTGGTCTTGCCGGCGCCATTCGGCCCGATCAGCGCGGTGATGCGTCCCGATTCAGCCGTGAACGATGCCCGATCGAGCGCGAGCAAGCCGCCGAAGCGTTTGGACACTTGCTCGACCCGCAGCAGAGGTTCAGCCACGGCCGTGGTCCAACGCGGCCGGCGTGGCGGCGCCGTTCGATCGAAAGCGCCGACGGAGGTCGTCAACGATGCCGGCGATGCCGCGCGGCGCAAAGGCAATAACCAGAACGAGAACGCATCCGTAGATGACGAGGTCGAGGCCGGGCGCGTCGCCGGTCGCGAGCTTGGTGACCTCGCCTAGGGTTTTGATCACGAGCGCTCCGAGCAAGGGACCGAAAACAGTGCCGATGCCGCCAATGATGGGCGCGAGCAACGCCTCGACCGAGATCCACGGCCCATAAGCGATGCCGGCATCGATGAACAGAAAATACTGTGCATAGAAACATCCGCCCGCCGCTGTAATCGCTGCGGAGATCGCCATCGCGCCGAGCTTAATGACCGTCGCATCGACGCCCAGCGCTCTGGCCGCGTCCTCGTTTTCGCGCACTGCCATGAGATAGGCGCCGAACCGGCGGCCTTCGATCGCGCGTACGACGACCAGCGACGCGCCAACCAGCCCGAGCAGGATCCAATAGAACGGCACACGGCTTTGAAACTGGAATGCCTCCGGCCGCAAATCGAGCTTGATGAGCGTTCCGACACCTGCCCCGGTGATGGGTGCAACGCTCGCAATGATGCGAAGCACCTCGGCGAACGCGAGCGTCACTAGGGCAAAATAGGAGCCGCGCAATCGAGAGCGAAAGCTCAATGCGCCGATCGCCGCGCCGACCAGCGCGCCGGCTGCGACGCCCACGCCGAAGCCCAGCCAGGCGTTGACTCCGTATCGCATCTGCAGGATCGCGGTCGCATAGGCGCCGGTGCCGAAGAACGCCGCGTGACCGAACGAGTACTGACCACCATAGCCGCCAAGCAGGTTCCAGCCTTGGCCAACCAGCGCGATCAACAGCACCATCACGGCGAAGTTGAGCACGACGTTGGAAGCAGTGATCAGCGGCACCGCTGCGAGCACCGCCATCGCAACCATGATCGGCGCGAATGTCCTCACACCCGCTCTCCAAACAAGCCGTTAGGGCGGAATAGCAACACCAGAATGAACATAACGAAGATGCCGATCTGGCCAAGCGATTCACCGAGGTAGAGACCCGACAGGCTCTCGACAACGCCGACGAACAATCCGCCCAGCAGGGCGCCCAGGACTGATCCCATGCCGCCAAGCACCACAATGGTGAAGGCAATGAGCACGAACGCATTGCCGGCGCTCGGATTGACGTAGTAACTCGGAATGAGGAGGCACGCGGCGATCGCGAGGCACGCGGTGCCAAGCCCGAACGTGACCGCGTAGATGTGGGCGACCTCGATGCCAGTGAGCTCGGCGCCGAGCTTTTCCTTGGCAACCGCGCGGATGGCCTTGCCGGTATCGGTCCACTGCATGATCAGCCACAGGCACAACGCCACCGCGATAGCGGCACCGAAAGCAACCACGCGCGGGACCGCGAGAAATGCCATCCCGATTTCCACCACGTCAAAGGCGTATGGCAGATTAATCGTGCGCGTGTCCGCGCGAAATGCGTAAAGCAACGCATTCTCGATGATCACCGCGAGCCCGAGCGTCACTAATAGGATGTTGCGGTCTTCGCCGTGCGAGGCCGGTCCGACGACGAAACGCTGCAACCCATAGCCCAACAGGAAGAACAGTGGTGTGAGAATCAGCGCCGCGACATAGGGATCGAGCCCGAACAACTGATGCGCAAAAAACGCGGCGAACATCGCGGCTGTAAGCAGCGCGCCATGGGCAAAATTGATGATGTGCAGAACGCCGTATATCAGCGTCAGGCCAAGTGCGACAAGCGCATAGACGGCGCCGGTCATCAATCCGTTAAGCACCGCGGGGACTAGGATGGTCGCTGACACCATTGGCGAGCTTGGCAGGCGCCCGACGGCCGCGCTAGGGCGCCGCCGCGCGGGTCGGCCAACATCGTTAGGCCGGCGGCGTCGGGAACACCGCTTTCGCCGACGCAAACTCCGCCGGGAAAATCACCTGGATGTCGTTGCCGAGCACCTGGGTGTTCACCGGCGCCGCGCCTTGGTTCTGGCCGTTGACGAACTTGGTCGGACCGTACGGCATCACATGGCCCGCGAACGTTGAACTCTCCAGCGCGCCGATGATCTTCGCACGGTCAGCGCTTGCGGCACGCTCGATCGCATCGGCCAACAGCAGGACGCACGAGTAGTTCATGTAAACCTCGTAGGTGTAGAAGTCGCCCTTGTCCTCGACCTTCTTCTTAAGCGCTAATGCCCTTGGATTCTTCGGATCGAACCAATGATTGCAATCCATAATGTATTGCGCTGCCTCAGGGAATTCCTTGACGAACTTGTAGGACGAAGCCGCACCGCCGAGCACGGAATAGATCCCCTTCGGCCGTATGCGCTGCTGCTGCATCGTGCGCGCGAGCAGCACGTACTCGTTATAGTAGTTGGCCGGAATGACGAGATCCGGGTTCTGTGCCTTGATCTTGAGGGCGACGTTGTTGAAGTCGCGGGTCGGCGTCGGATGCGCTATGGTTTCTAGAATCTGGAAGCCCCGCTCGGGCAACTGGGCGTTCAACAGCTTCGCCAAGCCGGCGCCGAATGCCGAAGTCCTCATGAACGATCATGACGGTCTTTGCCGGCTTGCCGGCCTGGTCGTTGAGGGTGACGAGATTGTCGAGTGCGGTTTTGGCGATAACCCCGAACCCTGGGCCGAACCGGAACGTGTTCTTGAGACCGCGGGTGACGATGCTGTCGACGACGCCAACGTCGACCACGTAGGGGAGGTCGTAGCGCGCAGCGGTCTGGCTGGCGGACAGGCAGATCGAGCTCGCATAGCCGCCGACAACGGCAGCGACCCCGGCACCGTTCATCTTCTCGACTTCGGCATTGCCGCCTTCCGGTGTCGATTGCGCATCGCCAAGCACCGGTTCGATCTTCGCGCCGCCCAGAGCCTTGATCCCGCCGGCGGTGTTGATTTCATCAATTGCCGTCAGTGCGCCGATGCGGCCCTGCTGTCCCGAGTACGACAGCGCGCCCGAGACCGGGTGCAGCACGCCCAGTTTCACCGCCGTCCCTTGCGCACGCAGCACGGCAGGCGCATGCAGGAATGCAACCGCGGATGCGGCCGCGCCCAACGTCGTGGTGTGGAGAAACCGTCGACGGCTCAAGGCCACAACTCGGTGAGACATTCGTTCCCCTCCGTAAGCGCCAAAATACCAGAGTAACATTCAGAGCCAGCGCCTACTATATTATCCTGCTTCCAGGCGTCACGACCCGTCGTTTTGCGCATGAACCTGACCTTGATCGATAAGCTGTGGGACGCGCACGCGATTGCCGAGCGCGAGGACGGGGAGGTGCTGCTCTGGGTCGACCGCCACTACGTGCATGAAGGCTCCTTTCACGCCTTCAACCGGCTCGCGGAACGCGGCGCGCCGGTGGCTGAGCCCAGGTTGACGTTCGGGGTGGCCGACCATTACGTTCCGACGCGCAGTTCGCGCCAAACCATCGGCGATCCCGAGATCGCGCGAATGGTGCGCCAGGTCGAGGACAATACCGGCAAGCATCATATCAAGCTGTTCGGTCTCAACGATGCCCGACAGGGCATTGTGCACGTGGTCGGCCCGGAGCAGGGCCTAACTTTGCCAGGCCTGCTAATCGTCTGCGGCGACAGCCACACATCGACCCACGGTGCGCTCGGGGCCTACGCGTTCGGCATCGGCGCGTCTGAAGTCGCCCATGTGCTGATGACGCAGACGATCTGGCAGCGCAAGCCGAAGCGCATGCTCATCAAAATTGATGGCCGTCTGGGCGCAGGTATCGCAGCCAAGGACATCGCGCTCGCTATCATCGCGCACATAGGCGCTGATGGTGCAACCGGTCACGCCATCGAATTTGCGGGTTCTGCGATCCGCGATCTATCGATGGAGGGTCGACTGACGCTCTGCAACATGTCGATCGAGGCCGGTGCCCGGTGCGGGATGATCGCGCCCGACGAGACCACATTCACCTACCTTCAGCGACGCCCATACGCGCCCGAGGGCGTGGAATTCGATCGTGCGGTCGAGGTCTGGTCCCAACTGCAGACCGACGCAAACGCCGCATTCGACCGCGATGTCAGCCTCGACGCAGCCGACATCGCTCCGATCGTCACGTGGGGCACGAGCCCTGAGGACGCGTTGCCCATCTACGCCAACGTACCCGATCCCGCGCGGGAGCCGGATGAAGCCCGCGCCAGATATCTGCGCGCGACGCTGGAATACATGGGAATTGCCCCCGGCAAGAAGCTGACGGAGATCGCCGTTGACCGCGTGTTCATCGGCTCGTGCACGAACGCGCGCATCGAGGACCTGAGGGCGGCGGCCGCCGTGTTGGCGAGTCGAATTAGCAAGGTACCGGGATTGGTCTCTGCGGGTTCCTCCCTAGTCAAGCGACAGGCGGAAGAGGAAGGCCTTGATCGAAATCTTCCGCGATGCCGGCCTCGAATGGGGTGAGTCCGGTTGTTCTATGTGCGTCGGTATCAACGGCGATCTGGTCGCGCCGGGAGAGCGGTGCGCATCGACCACGAACCGCAATTTCCGTGGCCGGCAGGGTCCCGGCGCGCGCACGCACCTGATGTCGCCGGTCATGGTTGCTGCCGCCGCGGTCACCGGCTATCTCACCGATGCGCGGCCGCTCCTGCTTGGCCGAGAAATTGCACCGAGGGCCGCATGGACAAGTTCACCCGACTGACGGCCACGGCCTGTCCACTCGATGTCGCCAATCTCAACACCGATCAAATCCTTCCGGCGCGCTACCTGAAGTTGCCGCGTTCCGCCGGGATCGGAAAGGTACTGTTTCAGGATCTCCGCTTCGATGGCGATGGTTGTGAGCGGTCGGACTTTCCGCTCAATCAGCCAGCGTGGCGTGATGCTAAGATCATTGTGGCCGGCCGAAATTTCGGGTGCGGCTCTTCGCGCGAAGCTGCCATCTATGCGCTCTATGACTACGGCATCCGGTGCGTGATCGCGCCGTCCTTTGGCGACATCTTCGCGGGCAATGCGGGGCAGAACGGTTTGCTCACCGCGATCGTCTCGGACGATGAGGCGGCGGAGATCATGGCTGCTTTGAACCGGATGCCGCGCCTCTCGGTGACGGTCGAGCTCGAGCAGCAGGCCATTGCGTGTGGCAATCGCACCTACAGTTTTTCGATTGATCAAGTTCGTCGCGTGCGACTGCTGAACGGCTGGGACGATATCGCGCTCACTGAAAGCTTTCACGATCGAGTTGCGGCGTTCAAGACGCGCGATCGGACGCGCCGCCCGTGGGCGTTTCCGCGCCCTCGCCCATGAAAGGAAACCCGAGGGTCATCATTGCCGGCGAGCCCAATGTCGGCTCCTGGCACAAAGCGGACTTCAATTCACGTCTGCTTTTGTGCCGCTATTGGGGGAACAACGGACATCGTTCGTGTCGCGGTTTCGGCCACTCCAAACTCATTAAGAAAGATGCATTTTTTAATGAGTTGGAGCCAGCGTATCCAGCGCTGCACGCCCCCTAATTTGGGTCACACCCTGCATGAGCCCGAACGCCTTGATTGCAGCTTAGTTCATTAGTCTTCTGACCTGCTCGTGCTGCAGTTCGAGGCCGCGGATATCCCATCAAAGTCCTTACGAGTTCCCGCGAACCGTCTACCAATCCGACGGCGATTACTTACGATGGTTGCGGCTTGTCCAGGGCTCGATCGCCCGAGCGAGAGCCCGCCCCGCAAGGCGCGACTGCGCCATGACGTAGTGTTTCTCGGTCGTAGCAAATGATGCGTGGCCAAGAAGATCCTTGGCGCCTCGCACGTTGACCGGATCATAGCTCGACCAGAAGCTCGCCGCAGCGTGACGGAAACGATGCAAGTTGACCCCAAATCCAAAGGCTTTTTTAGTTCGTCTGCGCACAGCTTCATAAATGGCGTCAGGACACATTGGTCGGCTCTGGTTTGATGACCAGAGGCTGGAGTGCTTGTCAGCACCTGAGATACGACCGCGGAATCGCTGCAGGTAAAGATCGATGCGCGCGGACAACTCCTTTGAAATTGGATAGTCAAGTGGCCGTCGGGTCTTTGTATCTGCAGCAGGTATATCGAGCTCCCAAAGATCCCCTACCTTTATGAAATGACGGCCAACGCGCAGCGCTGCGAGCGTGCGACCGCGGCCACCTGATCACCGAGCTTGAGCGACAACACTTCGATCTCCGCTCGTTCGCCTTGTAGCACGCTCGACACGCCGTCGAGAAACGGGCACCATTCCTTTTTGTCGAGTTTACGAATTGTCATACTCACCTCCTATTGCGAGACCGTATTAGCTTCGGCGTCGCTGGGGCGATCGCGTCGATCCTGATCACGAACGAGCCAATAGACGCCGCCGAGCGCAAAGATGGCCGCCGCCAGTCCAAACAGCACGGCGGCTTCGGTGTTCGAAAAATCCAAAATCAGGAGCTTACGGACGATCGCTAGCAATGCGATCAGCACCACGACGCGAGCCTGTACGACACCGTGACGGCGCTCACCAACCACCAGGATCGAACGCTTGAATTCGAGCGCGATGATGACCGTCATGATCATTCCGAACAATGACTGAAAGACGAGGTAGTTGGTGGGATCAAGACCTCCTGCAAACGCAATCGCGCTGACGACCTTCACAATCAGGTTCCAGACCGCCAGGATCACGATCAGCGCGATCAATACGGTCAGGAGGGTGACAACTGCCTGCTCGAACTTCTGATAGATCGTGAGCAGCTTCCACTGGGCGCGCGCTTCTGCGAACTCCTCCTTTAGTTCCATCGCGACTCTCCATGAATGCAGTCACGCGACGTGATTGAGAACTCGCAGTGTGCTCATTAGACTTTTCTCGCATGGTGAGTTTTTTCAACGCATCCAGAATGCCGTCGGCGCCTGGGTTGACTGCAATCGGGGAGAGGTAGCTCCAGAAAATCACGCCGTCGCTCGCCCATTTGCTGTTGAATCTCATCAATGATTGGTTGCGCGGCGCCGCAATACGGGCACTCGTAGTCGCCGTACTCGACAAGCGATACTGGTGCGGCCAGCGGCCCGCGGATGTGATCGCGCTTAGGACTTACGAGCCGAGCCAAAACAGGCTCCCATTCGCTTATCTTCATGTCCGCGCTCCGCGCCAAGCCTTCGTTGGCACGAGATGAGTTATAGCGGCGCTATGGGCTTACACGTTGACCGGTGTCAATGTCGCTCGAAGCGATCACACAAGCTTTTTTGGAATCAGCCTTGATTTGGTACGGACGTCACGCTGACAAGAAGGCCAAGGCGATCGGCCTTTTGATCGCGATCGTCTCATTGACGACCGTCAACGCACCGCAATTGGGTAGCGATTTATGTGATGATCGCAAAGCAGCGAAGTTCCTAGCGCCGACGAAAATGGGCCGATGCTTCACATCGATATTCCGACATTAGCGGAATTCAAGGCGCTCGCGGCCACGAGAAACAATGCGTGCGTCTCAGTCTATGTGCCGACCTCCCCCTTGGCCGAACACGCGCGGGCCAATCGCATTGCTTTCGAAGATCTTGCCAAGGAGGCCCTCGCGCAATTGAAGGCCGCCGGGCTCGACAAGCGGCGAATAGAACCGATCGTTGAGCAGTTCGGCCACTTGTCGGGGGTCATCGAGGTCAATACGGACGACAACAAGTACAAATATCGCCAAAAGAAGCCATCGAAAGAGATTGATGAGTTCTGGACCTGCCGGTCAAACGGTCTCGCTTTGCTCGCTACGCCGGAGCTAATGCGGACGTTCCGCATGCCTAACCATCCAAAACCGCTGGCCGAGGTGGCGGACCGCTTTCATCTGACGCCGCTCATTCGCACCATGACAACACCGCATGACATCTTCGTGATTGCGCTCTCGGAAGAGAGGGCGCGATTCGTGCATGTGTTCGTGAGCTTGCCGCCCGCCGAAGTCAAGATAGCCCAACTGCCGAAAGGAGCGGCAGAAGTGACTAGGCGCCCGTCGGTCCATGCGGGCACCCCGAGGGGCCACCTCCAAAACTTGGAAGGACAAAAGTTCTTGCTCAACAAATACGCACGCAAGGTAGATCAGGCGCTGCGCGGCGTCCTCGCTGGGCGGGAGACGCCGCTAGTCCTTGCCGCGGCTGAGCCGCTCGCATCAATCTTCCGATCGGTTAACACATACCCACGGCTTGTCGATGACGTGATCGCTGGAAATCCGGATCATGTAACGGACGCACAGCTCGCGGACGCCGCACGCCCCATCCTCGATCAGCTTTATAGGCACGAACTCGCTGCGGCCATTGCACTTTTCGATGAGCTAAAGCCGAGACTTGCCGCTGACGACGTCTCGTATGCGGCACACGCCGCAACCGCCGGGGCGATCGATCAGCTGGTGGTTGATCTCGACGCCGTTATTCCTGGCTTGGTGAGCGACTTCGACGGAAGCGTGACGTACGCGGCGTCGGATGACGCCGAGACCTACAGCGTCGTCGACGAAGTGGCAAGGCGCGCTCTGCGCACCGGTGCTCGGGTTCTCGGCGCGCGAAGGGACGATCTGCCCGGCCGCGCGCCGCTGCTCACGATCCTTCGCTATCGCTTCGGATGACGCCGCTGTCGCCCAGGTTCGGTTGATCCGTGGAGAAGCTTCCTCGGACCACCGGGGACATGATCTGAATGCCGCTCGAAGAGTACCGCAGAAAACGAAAGTTCAGCGAAACGCCAGAGCCGGCAGGGCGTATCCCGCGTGGGAAGCGAGAACATATCTTTGTGGTTCAAAAGCACGACGCCAGCCGACTGCACTACGACTTCCGGCTGGCGATCAACGATGTTTTGGTGTCCTGGGCTGTCCCCAAAGGGCCTTCCATGAACCCTGCCGACAAGCGCCTCGCAGTAAGAACGGAAGACCATCCGCTCGAGTACGCCGACTTCGAAGGTACGATTCCGCAGGGTCAGTATGGTGCAGGAACCGTCATGGTGTGGGACCGCGGCACCTACGAGCCGCAAGATGGCAGCGTCACGCCCAGTGAGCAGCTTGCCCACGGCAAAATCGACGTGGTGCTGCGTGGTGATAAACTGCGCGGCGGTTTCACGCTGGTCCAGACTGGAAAGCCCTCGGCCGGTTCCAGGCAACAAGAGCGTTGGCTGCTCATCAAGCACCGCGACGAGTACGCTGATCCGTCGTGGAACATTGAAAGCCCCCGGTTTGCTCGCTCCGTTCTCACGGGCCGCACGCTGAAGCAGATCGAAAAAAACCATCCTGAAAAAAAGTCCACGCTTGGGCGGCTGCGCCGCTGATTTCCGCCTGGGAAAGGATTTCTCACATGCCGAGCGTAAGCACTGGGGAAACGTCGGGACCAACGAGAACCCGAGACCAAGACGGCCCGGGATCCCGTGCTCGAAGCCGATATCGAATTGTTTCCAGCGAGCGATCCTCCAGCTGGATACCAGCTCGCATTGGTCCGGCAAGCGCCGTCGTGCCGGATGTCGCAAAAAGTCCGGCACGGCGCGCAGGCGACGAAAGAAACCGAGCAAATGATCGATTTTGCCTAATTTCACGCGCGCGCTGCCTGGACCGCCCGGCACGCGGACATACTCCTCGGCGCAGCGCGAGGCCGAGCGCAACCCACCAGGCGCCGTGGAACATCATGTCGATGCCGAACAGGAGCCCGGGCACCACGAGCCCGCTCCATGGCCAGCCCAGCATGATGATCACACCGCCGGTCGCGATACCGACGATACCCGACAACAGCAGCAGCCAGCCGATGCGTTCCCCGCCAGAGCCAGTAGGCCAGAATGAGCCGCAGCACGCCGCCTGCGATAAAGAGGACGACAAAGCCGATCCGTGAGTTCGAGCGAGGCTGCCAGCGGATTGAGCATCAGTAGAACTGCCGCCGGCTGCGAACAGAAGGCCAATGACGATGCTCAGTACCCGCGCTTTCCACTCCGACGCCCAGAGTCGCATGCGCGGCCTGGAAGATGCCGCCGACGGCGAGGATCGCGCCGAAGAAGATCGAGGTCACGATGCTCGCGGCGACGGCGTGCAGAACCATATAGATGCCGCCGGCGATCAGCAGGAGGCCCAGGATCAACGAGACCCACCATCCGTTCGGCGTCAGGTCGAATTTCTTGCCCATATCCGCCGGATATCGTCGTGACCACACGCGGCCAGCCTCCGAGTACGTCGCCTCCCGGCCCTGGATCGATTGTGCGGAGGATTTCCCGCGGCTTGATTGGCATTGGCCATTTGCGCTCTCCAAGAAACCGAATGGGGCCGAGCCGGCAAGCATCTTCCGCGGACGCCCGGTGGTCCGGGATAAGCTCGCTTGGCGGCGCGCGCGCCTTGATGGTCGTCAACCGACCCGGGTGCCGGGTTTCGGATTGACAGCTGTCAAGGCCGCAATGAGCAGGACCGGGTACTCAGCAAGGCGGCATGGTTGCGATTTCGGCTCTGCCGTCGCAAACCTGCGTTGTGACTACGCTCCATGATCAGGCGGAATCGCGCCGTATCGGCGAACCTGTTGAGATTTCGATGCAGCCGAGCCAACTAAATTACCTTCCGCTGACGCCGCCATCCTTTTCGATCCTCGTCGGCATATTCATTGTTCTGCTGATCCTCCTTCAAATCGAGACGCTGCGTTATGCCTATACGCGCCTCGGTGTAAGTCCAGGCGTCGCAGTTCTCCCTGCTCGTCGGATCGCTGGTTGGCAGCTATTTAATATTCCGGTGGCGCAGTTGCCCGAACAGAGAGTTTGTCTGCAGGAGATCGACTAGACATGACGGGATGCGTTATGTCGTGCCGGTTGTTTTGCATGGCTGCGGGACATTCGTCGCGGGTAATGTTCTGCGGCGTCGTTATCCAGCTGATGTCCGCCTATCTGCTCATCAAGTATCGATTGGACTTCAGCCAGCCATCGCCACGGTATGTAGGTGGTGGCGGCGACCAGGCCGGCGGCCCGCCGATTCCCGGCTTGAATTGTGCTGCCGGTGTTCGTGCTCGTGACGGCAACGGTTATCGTCGCACTGCTGGTGT
>CAWFLX010000019.1:0-53201 GCA_963816775.1 uncultured Alphaproteobacteria bacterium | reverse complement strand
GGTGGGCCCGGCAGGACTCGAACCTGCAACCAAGCGGTTATGAGCCGCTAGCTCTAACCATTGAGCTACGGGCCCGACGGCGCGGCACCGTAGCATCGTTGCAGCACAAACCGGAATCGTCCGACGCAAGCGCGCAACGCTCGCTGGTGGCGAACGAAGCGTGCGCCTCACGGCGGGGAGAGAGGCGGCGACGCGTGCTGGATCGCGTGGCCAGGCTGCGACGTCGATCATCACCATTCCGTGATTCACCGCTGCTGCATTACTGCAATGCAACAGTGAACCTTCAAGTGGAGGGAACTAACCCAACCTACAGGACGTTGGGGCACACCGAGTGCAACTATGACTGTTACCGGAAAGAATTATGTTCACCGCGCCGAACGGGCTGGCGAGGCAGTGGCGCGCGCGTTGATTTGGAGCGGGCTCGTCATCTGCATTGTCGGGTCGGCGCTCTATGATCTCTGGACGATCCACTGGTAAGCGCCAGCGGCACCAGCGTCTAATCATCATTTTTTTGAGGGCACGACGGGCAGCCGGAAAAGGCCGCGCGGCGTAATATTGGGCCATTGACGGCAACACGCCTCCCGCCCACTAAATAGTCAGCAGAAACGTGGCTAGGGAGCCGTCATGTCGCGTGTTGCGGCCGCAGCGTTCGCGCTCGCGTTATCCACGTTGCTCGCGCTACCCGCCGGCGCTGCCGACACGCTCAAACTCGCAATCGGCCAACGCGGCATCTGGCACGGTGCCACGGCAGACCTCGGCCAGCGCGCGGGCATTTTCAAGAAATACGATCTCGTGCTGGAGATTCTCTATACCGCGGGCGCCGGGGAGACGATGCAGGCAGTGATCGCGGGATCGGCTGACGTCGGCGTGTCGGTCGGCACACTTGGTGTGCTCGGTGCCTTCGCCAAGGGTGCGCCCATCCGCATCATCGGCTCTGAGTCCGTCGGCGAAGATGCCTATTGGTACGTACGGCCAAACTCGCCGGTGAAGTCGATGGCCGACATGGCCGGCCGGACAATTGCGTACTCGACGACGGGCTCCTCGACCCACGCCAATGTGCTGAGCTTGATCGACGTCTACAAAGTCGACGCCAAGCCGGTTGCAACGGGCGGGTTCCCGGCGACCTTCACCCAGGTGATGTCTGGCCAAATCGACGCCGGTTGGGCGGCACCTCCCTATGCCATGGAGGCTCTGCGCAAAGGCGAGATCCGGGTGATCGTGCGCTCGTCGGAACTGCCGCTGGTGAAGGGCCATTCGGTCCGCGTCATCATCGCCAACAGCCAAACCATGGCCGCCAAGCCTGATCTCTATCGACGTTTCATGCGCGCTTACCGCGAGACCGTGGATTGGATGTATGCGGGCGACGAGGCGCTGAAGATTTACGCGGATTTTGTCGGCATTCCGTTTGAGGACGCGCGGCGCATCCGGGACGAGTTCGATCCCAAGGACATGTTGGCGCCCGACCGCGTAATGGGGCTCGCCGACCTGATGCCCGACGCGGTCAGGTTCAAGTTCATCAGCCAGCCGCTGACGGACGCTCAGCTCAAAGAGCTGGTGCAGATTCCCCAATAATCCGCGGTGCGAAACTCGCGATTGGGTCGCACCATCGGAGCAAAACCCGGCCACAGTCATTATATCTACCGGCTAGGAGCGACCCCCGATTCGCCGGGAGGATGCTATGGACGCCGTCCCTCGCCTCGATCCGCGCCGCGGACGCGAAATTCCGCCCGATTTTCTGGTTGAACAGGAGCCCGGCCGTTACACCGCGCGGGATCACGCGACGTGGCGCACCCTGTTCGCGCGCCAGACCGAATTGCTCAAGGGGCGCGTTGTTCCGGAGTATTATGCAGGGCTTGCGGCGCTTGGCATCACCGGCGCTGGGATTCCGGACTTTGCCGAGATGAACCGGGTGCTGACACGCGCGACCGGGTGGAGCGTGGTCGCGGTGCCTGGGCTCGTCCCGGACGCCGTCTTTTTTGCCCACCTCGCTGCCCGCCGCTTTCCGGCTGGCTACTGGATCAGGGCGCCAGAGCAACTCGACTACATCGAGGAGCCGGACGTCTTCCACGACGTCTTCGGCCATGTGCCCTTGCTGATGCAGCCGAGCTACGCCGACTACATCGCGGCCTATGGGCGCGCAGGGCTCGCCTACGCGGGGCACGCCGCGCTCGAAAACCTGGCTCGGCTCTATTGGTACACGGTCGAGTTTGGATTGATGCGCACGCCTGCAGGTTTGCGCATTTTTGGTGCTGGCATCCTCTCCTCGGCGGGGGAATCGATCTATGCGCTCGAAAGCCCGCAGCCGCTCCGAATCGCGTTCGATTGCGAGCGCGTGCTTCGGACCCGATACGAGATCGATCACTATCAGAGCGTCTACTGCGTCCTATCGGGCTACGACGACCTGCCGGCGTTGCGACCAGAGGAGCTCGACGCGCATATCGCATCGGCGCGGCGGCAGCCTGATATTCCGCCCGGCCAACAGATTACGGCGGATCGCGTGATCGCAACCGGGACTGTTTAACGTTCAAAACAACGACGCCTCGCCAGGATAGGCCAGCGTTCCATCCGGCCCGGGCCGCGCCGCATCGTTTATGTGGGCCGGCTCGACGTGCCTTGGCCCGAGAATGTGAAACACCGTTTCACCACCAGCGATCAGATAGTCCGTGATGATCCGCCGATGGCAGCGCCACCACACCGCTTCGGCACACATGATGGCGCAGCGCTGCCCCTGCCCGAGCGCCCGCAGTTTGGTCAGGCCTGACCGAAACTCCTCGCTCATGGCGTAGTCCGCATAGTTGTGAAAGCTCTCGTTCTCCCAAAACGCGTTCATCGCCGGCGGCACGTCGCGCTGCCGTTTGCGCAAGCCACCAAGTTCAGGGATCCGGCGGTACGCGATCCGACTATGGGATAGCGGGTCGGCGAGGGATTCGGCGTTGTATTGCGGATTGGTGCGCGATCGCGGCACCGTGCGAACGTCTGCGACGAGGCCGATTTCAGATTGCCCGAGCAGGTCCACAAATTCGGTCAGAGACCGGGTGGAGTGCCCAATGGTGAAGAATGGATTCAGCGCTGCATCCTCGGACCGGTATTCGATCACGCAAAACATTGGCCCGCACGGGATCGTTCCACGGTTGAAACCGAAATTCGAAATTGACCAGGTTCGCTTTTTGTTCTTATTGTCTCAAGGAGCTATAACTTGCCCTCCATGCCCGCATTTTCGCCTCATCAGGATGCCGCCCTCCAAGCTGTCGCGACCTGGCTGAAGGCCAAGCCGGGTCGCCGAGCTACACCGCAGATTTTTCGATTGTTCGGTTATGCGGGCACCGGCAAGACCACCCTCGCCAAGCACGTCGCTCAGGGGGTTGACGGCAAGGTCTTGTACGCCGCGTTCACCGGCAAGGCCGCCCAGGTCATGCGCAACAAGGGCTGCGCCGGTGCGTCGACAATCCACAGCCTGATCTACAAGGCGTTGGAAAGCGACGAAGAGATCCCGAGCTTCGAGCTCTGGGACGACGCGCCCGCCTCCAAGGCGAAACTCATCGTCATCGACGAATGCTCGATGGTTGATGCCGAGCTCGGTCGCGACCTGATGTCGTTCGGTGTGCCGTTGCTCGTGCTCGGAGATCCCGCGCAGCTACCGCCCGTTAGCGGTGGCGGATTCTTCACCGACGCAGAGCCCGACGTGATGTTGAGCGAGGTGCATCGACAAGCACAGGACGATCCGATCGTACGGCTGTCCATGGATGTGCGGGAAGGGCGAGGGCTAAAGCTTGGCGCTTACGGCATCAGCGCGGTTGTCCGGCGCGGAGAGCTCGACCCCAAACTGGTGCTGAATGCTGACCAAGTCCTGGTCGGCAGGAACGCCACCCGTCGCGCCTACAATCAGCGCATGCGGCAGCGGCGCGGATTTGAAAGTCCGACGCCGGAGGCGGGCGACAAGCTTGTTTGTTTGCGCAACAACCGCCGCAAAGGTCTTTTCAACGGTAGCCTCTGGAGCGTGAAGGAACGAGGCGCGACACGACGCCGGATCATCAAGCTGCAGCTCGCCGCGGACGAAGGCGCTGGGCGCGCGGTCAAGGTCTCGGTGCGACCGGAATGTTTCACAGGCGCGATCGAGGATTTGGAATGGATCGAGCGCAAGCCCTACGACGAGTTCGACTTTGGCTATGTGCTCACCGTGCACAAGGCGCAGGGCTCGCAATGGGACAGCGTGGTGCTGTTCGACGAGTTGTTTGCGTTTGCCGACGGCCGCGAACGCTGGCTCTATACCGGCATCACCCGCGCCGCAAAGCAGCTCACGGTCGTGATGTGAGCGCGGCTCGCCCATGCCGCCAGTTCCACGGTGGCGCGAACGCGCCCTGCCACAATCCACGCTCGGCGCTCCGCGCCTCACTTTCGGCATCGGCGTAAGCGCCGCCAGAGTAGCGCGGCCAATCAAGCGCCAGTCCACGCCGCACCATAAAGCGTGCGACATCGTCCTCGCCCTGATAACAGGTGGCGACCAGGCGGGCGAACTTGTCGCGTGTACGCGGAAGACAGCGAACGGAGGCGGCCCGCAGGCGATCAGCAAGTACACGGGACGCAAGACGACCGCATCGATAGAGTCGACCATCCGCGCCGCGACAACGCTGGCGCCACTCGGGCGCGTCGATCCCGAAAATCCTGATCGCAACGCCCGCGACCGCGATCGAATCGCCGTCGAGCACGCGGGCACGACCGACGATTTGGCCGGTCACGGATTCGGCTACTGTATTTCGCAAACGCGCGGTCGGCTGCGGCGCGGTATCAGGCAAGTGAGCACTCTGCGATGCCGCCAACAGCCCCGCGGTGACGAGGCCACAACAGGCGAGCAGCAGGATGAGGCGTTTCATGGCGGCCGGCCTACCGATTCGCCGGCATGTTACGTCTTCGGGACTACACGCAAAAGTTGAATCTGAGCCTGAGCGGCTCTGGGAGCGGGGACGCAGCCACCCCGCGCCGCGTGCTTTCAGTTATCCAAGAAGCTTCGCAGCTTGCGCGAACGACTCGGGTGTTTGAGCTTGCGTAATGCCTTGGCCTCGATCTGGCGGATACGCTCGCGGGTGACCGAGAACTGCTGACCGACCTCTTCCAAGGTGTGATCGGTGTTCATGCCGATGCCAAAGCGCATGCGCAGGACCCGCTCTTCACGCGGCGTGAGCGACGCCAGCACGCGAGTCGTGGTCTCGCGCAGGTTGGACTGGATCGCGGCGTCGATCGGCAGCACGGCGTTCTTGTCCTCGATGAAATCGCCGAGGTGCGAATCTTCCTCGTCGCCAATCGGAGTTTCCAGCGAGATCGGCTCCTTGGCGATCTTGAGCACCTTGCGCACCTTCTCGAGCGGCATGCCGAGCTTTTCGGCAAGCTCCTCCGGCGTTGGCTCGCGCCCGATTTCATGCAGCATCTGACGGCTGGTACGCACGATCTTGTTGATGGTCTCGATCATGTGCACTGGGATGCGGATGGTACGCGCCTGATCCGCGATCGAGCGCGTAATAGCCTGCCGAATCCACCAAGTCGCGTAGGTCGAGAATTTGTAACCGCGCCGATACTCGAACTTGTCGACCGCCTTCATCAGGCCGATGTTGCCTTCCTGAATCAGATCGAGGAATTGCAGGCCACGATTGGTGTATTTCTTCGCAATTGAAATGACGAGGCGCAGGTTGGCCTCGACCATCTCCTTCTTGGCCTGGCGGGCTTCGCGCTCGCCCTTCTGCACCATCTGGACAATCTTGCGAAATTCCTGGATCTCGAGCCCGGTTTCGCCAGCGAGCGCATGAATTTCGCCGCGGATCTCCTTGATGCGGTCCTTGTCCCTTCCGACGAAGTTACGCCAGCCCTTGCTGGACAGCTTCGACACCCGATTGAGCCAGCGCGGATCGAGCTCGGAGCCCTGGTAGTTTTTGAGGAAGTCGTCGCGCGCGACGCCGTGACTCTCGGACAGCCGCATCAGGCGGCCTTCATAACCGACCAGCCGCTTGTTGATGTCGTAGAGCTGCTCCACCAGGGCGTCGATGCGCGCTTGATGCAGGCGCAGCGACTTCACTTCGGCGATGATCTCTTCCTTGAGCTTTTTGTACTTGCGCTCCTGCGCCGGAGACAGCGACTGGTTCTTGAGTTGGAACTGAATGTCCTGATCCTGCAGCCGCCGCAGCCGCTTGTAGGAATCCGCAACATTGTCGAACGTCTCCAGGACTTTCGGCTTGAGCTCGGCTTCGATGGCGGCCAGCGAGAGCGAGTTCTCGAGATCGTCCTCGTCCAAATCGCCTTCGCCTATGGGAGGCTCGGCTGAACCCTCGCCATCGTCATCGGCCTTTGGGACGAACGGGGTCGCAGCAGCCGGCGCGGTCGCCGGCGCCGACATTTGCGGCGTCTGTCCGGGCGCCGCGCCGGGCGCCGGCTGGCCGTCCGCACCGGGAGCCGAGTTCGGCATCACCTTGGCATCCGGGCCCGCATAGGTCGCTTCGAGATCGATGATGTCGCGCAGGAAGATCTTTGCGTCGTTGAGTTCGTCGCGCCAAATGATGATCGCCTGGAAGGTGAGCGGGCTTTCGCACAGGCCCGCGATCATCGCTTCGCGGCCCGCCTCGATGCGCTTGGCGATCGCGATTTCGCCTTCGCGAGAGAGCAGCTCGACCGACCCCATCTCACGCAAGTACATGCGCACCGGATCATCGGTACGCTCACCCGGCTCGGCCTTTTCAGCTTTTGCCGGGGTCTTTTGCGAGACCTCGACCAAGTCGCCGTCGCCCTCGTCGGCCTCTTCCTCTTCGCGGCTTTCCGCCTCCTCAGCGTCCGGCTCTTCCGATTCGACGACATTGATGCCCATTTCGTTGAGCATCGCGAATACGTCTTCGATCTGATCGGAGGTCACCTCTTCGGAGGGCAGCACGGCGTTAATCTGCTCATGCGTAACGTACCCGCGCTTTTTCGCGAGCTTGATCATTTTCTTGACTTCGGCGTCCGAGAGGTCGAGCAGCGGGAGCGGGGAATCCGGCGTCCCTTCGGCGACGTCCTTCTCCGGGGCGTCCTCTTTCTGATTGGCGACTGCCTTAGCCTGCACTTTCACGGGCGCCTTGGGAGGCGCCGCCTTGGCAACGATCTTAGGGGCGATCTTTGGCTTCGGCGGGGACTTGGCTGCCGATTTTGACGTTGCTTTGGCTTTCGTCTTCGTCACCATCGATATCTCCCAGAGCGAAATCGCCATTTCGCCCTCAAGCGTGTGAATTCCAGTCCAACCCGTGCGGCCCCGGCACGACGTTGAAACGCAAACCTAAACCCCGGTAGCGGTCGATGTTCCGGATATGGCGAGGCAATCCATCGCCGCATTGGGAACACCGCCGGTGTGCCGCTTCGTCCTGCCAATGGCCAAGTAGAAGGACATCCGTCCCCTTGCTTTTGGCACGCCGTCCGAATCGGAGCGGCAGTTTTACCGGGCCATCCTAAGCCCGGATTAACTCACTCCCCACAACCAAGGAATGGACCGCCGAGGCGCAGCCCACCGCGCCCGGCAGCGCCCTTCTACATGGACTCAGATGCTGTGGAAATCCCAGCGAGTCCAGAACATTTCACGGCCGCCGACCCGTCATGCACGCGACGGACGGCCCGACAATGCGCCAAACCCTTCGATTGCGGCTTCGGTCCCCTCGATGGCCAAAAGTTGGCCCTGCACATCACGTAACCAGGCGAGGTTTTCCTCGCTCGGCTCCTCCCCCAGCGCATGTTCGGCTTCTTTGAGTTCCCTATTTAGCGTTCGGGACTTGCGATGCAAGGTGACGACATGCATCCACCATTGGCGTACGTCATCCGAAGCCGCCCCCGCCCGTGCCGGCCAGTCGGCTGTGTGCGTGAGCGCTCCTTCAACCCTGGCGAGTATAGCGCCGAAATTTCGCGCCTCCAGGGTCCGACGCAGGACTTCGGGCTCATTCGCCAAATGCGCCGCGCCGGCCGCAAGCAACTCTCGTCGCAACCGATCCACATCGGGATGCTGAAATTCGATGTCCGCCAATTCCTCGGCGTGGCTCTCCAGCAGCCACGGGTGGTTGATGATCGCAAGCAAGATCAAGGCCTCGCGCGGCTGTAATGCCGTACGGTAGCCGCGTACGATCGGGCTCGCGGACAGTCGCTGGCTCGCGACCATGGGCGCGGGGCTGAGTGGCGCGCGGCCTGGCTGGCGCGATTGTTTAGGATAAGGAGCGCCGCGGGGCTGGATCGCGATGGTGGGGGTGAACAGCTGACGCATACGCGCGTCGAGGTCCTGGCGATAATATTTCCGAATTGCGTCCGGAATCGCCGATGTGACTTGGGCAAGCTGCGCCTCGAGTTCCCGCGCGGCGCTCCGGAGTATCGAAACGACCGGATTCGGTTTCGCGCGTCCACAGAACGTCGGCGAGCGGGCGCGCCGAGGCAAGAACATCCGAGATCGCAGCTCGCCCACCGGCGCGCACGAGATCATCCGGATCCTGGCCGTCGGGCAAGGTGGCGAAAAGCAAACTTTTGCCAGGCCGCAACGACGGCAGTGCAAGATCAACAGCCCGATAAGCGGCGCGCCGGCCGGCGGCATCGCCGTCAAAACAGAGAATCGGTTCATCGGCCATGCGCCACAGCAATCCCAATTGATCGTCCGTGAGCGCGGTGCCGAGCGGCGCTACGGTTGCCGGAAATCCTGCCGTAACCATCGCGATGACGTCGATATAGCCTTCGACCGCAATCAACGGCGCGCCATCGTTTGCCGCCGCGCGGGCGGGCGCGGCGTTGTACAGCAGCCCACCCTTATGAAAGAGCGGCGTTTCGGGAGAGTTGAGATATTTTGCCGGCGCATCCTTGTCGAGCGCACGACCGCCAAAGGCAACGACGCGGCCGCGCAAATCGGAAATCGGAAACATCACCCGGTCACGAAAGCGATCGTAAGGAACCGGAATGTCGTCGCCCGCAACCAGGAGACCCGCTTCCACCATAAGCTCGACCGAGACGCCCTGTCCGCCGAGACATTCCTTGAGCGCAAAGCGATCAGGCGGCGCGTAACCAAGCCTAAACTTGAGTTGGGTTGCGGGCTCTAGGCCACGATCGGCCAGGTAGCCGCGCGCCTTGGCACCAGCGCGCGACGCGAGCGTTACCTCGAAGAATTTTGCCGCGAGTTCGATCACGTCGTGCAGACCGCGACGATGACGCTGCTCGGCTTCGGCCTCCTGCGTCGCAACCGGCATGGGCACGCCCGCCATCGCGGCAAGGCGCTCTACCGCCTCCGGGAACTCGACCCCTTCGGTTGCCATTACGAAATCAAAAATGTCGCCGTTGCGGCCCGCTGAAAAATCAAACCACGAGGCTTTTTGATCGTTGACGAAGAACGAAGGCGTCTTTTCTTTGTTGAATGGAGACAAGCCCTTCCATTCGCGCCCGGCTCTTTTCAGACGCACCCGGCGGCCCACGACCTCTGAGACAGGGAGGCGGGCACGCAGCTCATCGAGAAAATTGGGCGGAAAGCGCATGGTGATTCGTCACCATAGCGAGCAACTTTGACATTGCCAGGAAGCAACCGGGGGCCGGGCGGAACTGGTCCCCTTGTCCCGGCTATCCACAGCGCGATCGCTCGGCCCCTGAAGCGGAGCCCCTTACCGCGTCCGCGCCAGGGCAAGCCACACGCCGCCGCCAATGAGGCAACCGCCGCTCAGCCGCGAGACCAGCCGCGCGCGCGCCGGCGACAGCAACGTGCGGACGCGTCCCGTAAGCACCGCATAACCGCTGTCGAAAATGCCGGCGACCGCCATGGCGGTCACGCCAAGAAGCAGCACTTGGCGGATGTAGTCCCCTTTGGGATCGACGAACTGCGGAATAAAGGCACCGAATAGGAGCAGCGCCTTGGGGTTGCTCATCAGAACGAGAAAGCCTTGCCAGAAGAACCCCATCCGCGGCGCCGGTATCCTGGCCGGATCGCCGAGAGCGCCGGGCGAGCGCAGGAACTTGAACCCCAGCCAGATCAAATAGGCGGCGCCGGCAAGCCGAACCCAATCGAACCAAACCCCCATGGTGGCGATCAGCGATGCGAGCCCGATCAGCACAATCCCGATCATGACGGCAAGCCCGAGCTGCGTGCCGGCGATATTGATGAGCCCTGCGCGGGTTCCATGCGTAACGCTGTTCGCCACGATCAGGGAAACCGTGGGTCCCGGCACGATCACAACCACAACACAGGCCAGCACATAGGCGAGATAGAATTCGAGCGACATCGGCAACTCCGTCATTTGACGAGCGCTAACCCTGCAGCAATTCCTTCACCAGCGGGCTCACCTTGCCGAAATCCATCTGGCCGGCGTAACGCGCCTTGAGGGCCGCAATCACCTTGCCCATGTCCTTCATTGAGGACGCGTTGGTATCGGCGATTGCCTGCGTAATAGCGGTCCGCACTTCGGCGTCCGACATCTGCTTGGGCAGGTAGGCAGCGATGATGGCGATCTCATCGCGTTCCTGCTGCGCGAGCTCCGCGCGTCCGCCTTTCTCATAAAGATCGATCAATTCCTGGCGCTGCTTGATCATTTTCGCCAGCAGCGCGAGCAGTTCATCGTCCCCGAGTGGTCCCTTGTTTTGGCCGCGCGCTTCGATGTCGGCGTTCTTGAGCGCCGAATTAACGAGGCGCAGCGTCGATACGCGGCGCTCGTCGCGCGCCTTCATGGCCTCCTTTAGGGCGTTGTTGATTTCGTCGCGCAGCATGTCCACACCTCAGGTCCTAACCAGACGGCCGCAATGCGATTGCGCCAGCGGCGAAACGCAATGACCGCCCAAATTGGCGGCGCGCATCGCTGCCCGTCGCTATTTAGGCTGCTCGTGAGCGGTGAACAAGCCGATTTGGTGCGAGACGCGGCCTCGGCTACCGGTCGTTCAGGCGGGCTTCATCAAGCGCTTGCGCACGACCGCGAGAATACGATCAGACAACGTCTGCTCCTCGACGATACGCGACAGAACGATGGCGCCCACCATGGATGAAATCGCGGCGATGGCTTCATCCCGACGCGCCTCCGGTGTCTCGCCCGCGGACGCGTTTGCCACCACATCGATCATCGCCAAGGTGGCATCCGCAAACGCGCGGCGCACGTCCTTGCCGTGACGCGTGGCATCGGGCCCCATCGCCGCCATCGCGCAGCCGGTACCGGGCTGATCGCGATGGGCTCGCGAGACGTATGAACGCACCAACCGATTCAACATCCCGGGCGATCCTTCGCCACCCGCGTCTGCGATCCAATTTTCGCGGATCTCATCTGCCGATTGCCGAACGGCGGCCGCCGCCAGTTCCTCCTTCGACGCAAAGTGACTGTAGACCGCGCCGTGCGTCATGCCGGCGGCTTTGGCGAGGGCGTCGACACCGATTCCTTCGATGCCGCGTTCGCGTAGAAGCTTCGCCGCGGCGGCGACCACCTGCTCGCGGTTCTTGGCCTGCTGCGCCTTTGATACGCGCATGCGATTCCCTCGTTCGCGTTCCTGGACAATAGCATGAAATTAGATTACGATAGTAATTAATAAAGGCAACGTTGGAGCACGTCATGGACCAGCGAACCAGGTCGACGATCGGGATCGTGCCGATTGAGGAGCTCGCCTCAGCGCCCGGCCTGGAGCTGCTGCGGGGGATCATCGACGGGCGTTATCCGATCCCGCCGATCGCAGAGTTGCTGGGCTTCCAACTCACCGAGGTGGACTTCGGGCGCGCTGTGTTCCAGGGCACGCCGGAGTTCAAGCACTACAATCCGCTTGGCATGGTACACGGGGGCTACGCCGCAACGTTGCTTGATTCCTGCATGGGATGCAGCGTCCATTCCACCCTGCCCGTCGGGGTCGGCTACACCACGCTCGAGTTCAAGATCACGCTTATCCGGGCCATTACGGACGAAACCGGCATCGTCACGGCCGAGGGCCGTATCCTCAATTCCGGCCGGCGCGCGGCGACCGCGGAGGGCCGCCTGACGGACGCGAAAGGGCGGCTGCTGGCCCATGGAACGACGACCTGTCTGGTGTTCGACCTTCCGGTCGGTGCCAAATCATCCTCCGCGCGCGGTTAAGCGCCGGGCCGAGTGCCCGCCCGACTCTGGCAAACCTTAGCCGGCATCGATATGCATACTCGCCGCCGAACGCCGCGAGGATGCGTATGCGCGAGTGGATTAATTGGTACGATTCAGATCACTCGATCTACGTAAACGCACGACATCGCGACGTGCATTTTCGCCGCGTCGCGACCGACATTCTCAAATTCGTACCGAGCCCGCATGCCGTCGTACTCGACTACGGTTGCGGCGAGGCGCTGCATGCCGATCTAATCGCCGCGCGCGCAGCGAAGCTGCTGCTTGCCGAACCCGCCGCGGGCGTTCGCGCGCGTCTGGCGGCGCGCTACGCCGGCGATCAGAAAATCGAGGTACACTCGCTCGATGAACTGGCAAGCCTACCCAAGCAGGCCGTCGATCTTGTGGTGATGCACTCGGTTGCCCAGTACATGACACCGGCGGAGTTCGGGACGGCGCTCGACCTCATCCGCGGGCTTCTCAAACCGCACGGGCAGCTCGTCCTTGGCGACATTATCGCGCCGGACACGCCTGCGGCCGTCGACGCCCTGGCACTGCTGCGCTTTGGATTGGCCAACGGCTTCGCCGTCGCGGCTTTCACTGGCCTCGTGCGCACGTTTTTTTCCGATTATTGGCGGCTTCGCAGCACGATCGGGCTCACGCGCTACGACGCACCCGCAATCCAGGCCCTGCTCACGGCGCACGGCTTTTCTGCGGAGCGGGAACCGCGCAACATTGGACACAATCAGGCGCGCGCGACCTATCGCTGCAAAGTCCGTTAGCACACGGCTTTCGCCCGCACATCGCTGTGGATGCGTGGGCGTGCAAACCGCGAGCCCACGATCGGACCCCTTCCCTCCCCCCCGATTCTGGGTTACAGGCTGCCCGCCGCCACCGGTACCGGAGTTCCCTGGTTCGGCGTTACGGAATGCACAAATCGGCTCAAGCAGGCGCCCGATCGGGGCGCTGGTAGTCCCGAGAGGCGAGCGGCTAATGCCGCTTTTTTTGTGCCGACGTCATGCCTGCCTTCGCGATCCGGGGCAGGTCCACATATCGAAACGGAATGCCTAAACGGACTGACATTTCATCGATCCTAATCATCGGCGCCGGCCCGATCGTCATCGGCCAGGCGTGTGAGTTCGACTATTCCGGCACCCAGGCGTGCAAGGCGCTACGCGAGGAAGGGTATCGGGTCATCCTGGTCAACTCCAACCCGGCGACCATCATGACCGATCCGGAATTGGCCGATGCCACTTATATCGAGCCGATCACGCCCGAGATCGTTGCAAAAATCATCGAGAAGGAGCGGCCCGACGCGCTGCTGCCCACGATGGGCGGTCAGACCGCGCTTAACTGCACGCTGTCGCTACGTCGCATGGGCGTGCTCGATCAGTTTGGCGTGAAGATGATCGGCGCTTCCGCCGATGCGATCGACAAGGCGGAAGACCGTGAATTGTTTCGCGAGGCGATGCAGAAGATCGGCCTTGCAACGCCGAAATCGGCGCTTGCGGATGCCTCCGATCTCAAGAAGCTCGACCGCGACCAGCACAGCGCGGAGATCGCGCGGATCAAGGCAAGGAAATTACCCGCCAACGCGGAAGCGGAGGCGCTCGCAGCGTTTCAAAAAACCTGGGACGCCGACGAGCCGGCGCGTAAGCGACGCTATATCGAGAAGGGACTGATTGAGGCGCTTGAAGCGTTGGCTGAGATCGGACTTCCAGCCATCATCCGTCCCTCCTTCACGCTTGCCGGAACGGGCGGCGGTATCGCGTACAACAAGGCCGAGTTCTTCGAGATCGTCGAGCGTGGCCTCGATGCATCGCCGACCACCGAAGTCCTGATCGAGGAATCGGTGCTGGGGTGGAAGGAATTCGAGATGGAGGTGGTGCGCGACCGACGCGACAACTGCATCATCGTCTGCTCGATCGAAAACCTCGACCCGATGGGCGTGCACACCGGAGATTCGATCACCATCGCACCGGCGCTGACGTTGACCGACAAGGAATATCAAGCCATGCGCGACGCCGCGATCGCAGTGCTGCGCGAGATCGGCGTCGAGACCGGCGGTTCCAACGTGCAGTTTGCGATCAATCCGAAGGACGGGCGCCTCGTCATCATCGAGATGAACCCGCGGGTGTCGCGCTCATCGGCGCTGGCCTCGAAAGCGACCGGCTTTCCGATCGCCAAAGTCGCAGCCAAGCTGGCGGTTGGCTACACGCTCGACGAGATCGAAAACGACATTACCGGCGGCGCAACGCCGGCTTCCTTCGAGCCGACGATCGACTACATCGTGACGAAAGTCCCGCGGTTTGCGTTCGAGAAATTCCCCGGCGCGGAGCCGGTCCTGACCACCTCGATGAAGTCGGTCGGCGAAGCCATGGCGATCGGGCGAACCTTTGCGGAATCCCTACAAAAAGCCCTGCGCTCGCTCGAGACCGGATTGACCGGCCTCGATGAAATCACCATCGCGGGACTTGGCCAGGGTGACGACAAGAACGCGATCCGGGCGGCCCTTGGCACGCCCACCCCCGACCGAATCCTCAATATCGCGCAGTCGATGCGGCTCGGTTTTACCGATGAGCAAATCTATGACGCTTGTGCGATCGATCGGTGGTTTCTGGCCGAGATCCGCACCATCGTGGACACGGAGCAAGAGATCCGAACCAAAGGGTTGCCGGCCAGCGCAGCAGTGTTTCGACGGCTCAAATCGATGGGCTTCTCGGATGCGAGGCTTGGAAGATTGACCGGCTTGTCGGCGGACGAGGTCGCCAGCCGGCGCCGCAAGCTCGACGTGCGGCCAGTCTTCAAGCGCATCGACACCTGCGCGGCCGAGTTCGCGTCACCGACCGCCTACATGTACTCGACCTACCAGACACCGTTCGCGGGCGCCGCGGTAGACGAGGCGGTGCCTTCAAACAAACGAAAGGTCGTGATTCTGGGCGGCGGTCCCAATCGGATCGGCCAGGGCATCGAGTTCGACTACTGCTGCTGCCATGCCGCATTCGCGCTCAAGGACGCCGGCTACGAAACGATCATGATCAACTGCAATCCGGAGACGGTTTCGACCGACTACGACACTTCGGATCGGCTCTATTTCGAACCGCTGACGGTCGAAGACGTCATCGAGATCATCGATGCCGAGCGTAGCAACGGAACGCTGCACGGCGTCATCGTCCAATTCGGCGGCCAAACGCCGCTGAAGCTCGCCGAAGCGCTGGAGCGTGCCGGCGTACCGATCCTGGGCACATCGCACGACGCGATCGATCTTGCCGAAGATCGCGACCGGTTCAAGAAACTGATCGAAACGCTCGGGCTGCGCCAGCCACAGAGCGGAGTAGCAACAAGCCCCACCGCGGCGCGTGCAATCGCCGAGACGATCGGCTACCCGGTTCTGATCCGGCCGTCCTACGTGCTCGGCGGACGTGCGATGGAAATCATCCACGACGGCGCGCAGCTCAGCCGCTATCTGGAACGCCTCTCGGGACATCTGGATCGGCCTTCGGACCTGGTCGTATCCGAGAAGCGCCCGTTGTTGATCGACAGCTACCTGTCCGACGCGATCGAAGTCGACGTCGATTGCATCGCCGACGGCCAAGACACTTTTATCGCCGGCATCATGGAGCACATCGAGGAAGCGGGCATTCACTCCGGCGATTCCGCCTGTGCGCTGCCGCCGCGCTCCCTCGACCCCCCGACGATCGCCGAACTCGAGCGCCAGACCCGCGCGCTCGCGCTCGCGCTCAAGGTCGGCGGCTTGATGAACGTGCAATACGCCATCAAGGACGGCGACATCTACGTGCTCGAGGTCAATCCGCGGGCCTCGCGCACCATCCCGTTCGTGGCCAAGGTCATCGGCATTCCGGTTGCCAAGATCGCAGCACGGGTTATGGCCGGCGAGGCGTTGGCCGACTTTCGCCTCAAGCCGATCTCCTTCGAGAGCGGCCGTTCCAAGCATATCGGGGTCAAGGAAGCGGTATTTCCGTTCGCCCGCTTCCCCGGCGTCGACACCGTGCTCGGCCCGGAAATGAAATCGACCGGCGAGGTAATGGGGATCGATCGCTCGTTCGAGATCGCGTTTGCCAAAAGCCAGATTGGCGGTGGCACCCGCTTGCCGAAATCCGGCACGGTCTTCGTTTCGGTTCGCGATGTCGACAAGGCGCGGATTTTGGATGCGGTGCGCCTGCTTGAAAGCCTGGGGTTCCGGGTCATCGCCACGTCCGGCACGCAGCGCTATTTGGCCGAGCGCGGCATTACTGCACACAAGGTTAACAAGGTCGCCGAAGGGCGACCCCATATCGTGGATGCCATTAAAAACGGGGACGTTCAGCTCGTTTTCAATACAACCGAAGGGGCAACGGCGCTGGCCGATTCCCAGTCCCTGCGCCGGGCCGCCCTCTTGCATAAAGTCCCATACTACACCACTCTTTCAGGCGCCGTCGCTGGGGCGCTAGGTATCAAAGCCTATCTCGGGGGTGACTTCGAGGTGCGCGCGCTGCAGGCCTATTTCGCAGACGAGACCTGAGAGAGCCTTTTCGCGAAGGCTGCAATCAAAGAATCGGAATTGCGGGATAGAGCCCTCGAGCCTGCTCCAGGGACGGAAGGGTATGCAGTGTGTGTCGCAGTCGCGGCGCCGGAACCGCCGGCCCGCGAGTGTATTTTTCGTGTCCGAGGTAAATGAGCGATGGACAAGATTCCGATGACCGCCGCCGGCTACACCTTGCTGGAGCAGGAGCTCAAGCACTGCCAGCAGGTCGAACGGCCCCGCATCATTCAGCAGATTACCGACGCGCGCTCGCACGGCGATCTGTCGGAGAACGCCGAGTATCACGCCGCCAAGGAGGCGCAATCCCACAACGAAGGCCGCATCGCGGAGCTCGAGGACAAGCTCGCGCGCGCCGAAGTGATCGACGTCTCCAAGCTGTCTGGCGACACCATCAAGTTTGGCGCCACCGTAACGCTGATCGATGAGGATACCGACGAAAAGAAAATCTGGCAGCTTGTCGGCGAGCCGGAAGCGGACGCCAAGAAGGGCAAGATCTCGATCGCCTCGCCGCTGGCGCGCGCCCTGCTCGGCAAGAAGAAAGGCTCCAACATCGAGGTCGTCGCGCCGGGCGGCGCCAAGGCCTATGAGGTCGTCAAGGTCGAGTGGCGGTGACGCTGTCGTAGCCTTGGCATCTCCCTCTTTGCGAGTTTTGCCAGAGATGCGCGGGCTAGTCCCGCGCATTTCGTTTCTTGCGGCACGGCCGAACGTCTGGCACTCAGGTCCCGAAAACAAGGCTTAAGACGGCCCGACCGATCGGGGGAGGTAGGCGATGAAGTTCGGGGTTTTCGATCACCTGGATCACTCCGGGCTGCCGTTCGGACAGCACTACGAAAACCGGCTGCGACTGGTAGAAGCCTACGACCGCGCCGGCATTCACGCCTATCACGTGGCCGAGCATCACTCGACACCGCTCGGCATCGCGGCATCACCGGGGATTTTTCTGTCGGCTGTCGCGCAGCGCACGCAACGTCTGCGCTTCGGTCCGCTCGTCTATTTACTGCCGTTCTATCACCCCGTTCGACTGATCGAAGAAATCTGCATGCTCGATCAGATGAGCGACGGTCGTCTGCAGCTCGGCGTCGGACGCGGCGTGTCGCCGTTCGAAACCGCATTTTACGGGATCGACTTCGCCAAGAGCCAACAGATGTACCACGAGGCGTTTCAGTTGCTGATGAAGGGGCTCACCAGCGACGAACTCACATTCGAAGGTCAATACTATCGCTTCGAAAACGTGCCGATGATCCTCAAGCCGGTGCAGCGGCCGCATCCGCCGCTCTGGTACGGCATCGGTGTGCCGGAAAACGCCGACTGGCCGGCGGCAAATGACGTCAATATTGTCATCATTGGGCTGCGGCCGACCGCGCGCGCCATCGTCGAACGCTACCTTGCGGAACGAAAGCGGCTCGGCAAGGAGGACGCCGACGTGCCTCTGATTGGCGTGAGCAAGCACGTGGTTGTGGCCGACACCGATGCCGACGCGCTTCGCATCGCGCGGCGAGCCTATCCGATCTGGCTCGAGAGCTTCCGCTGGCTGTTCAAGCGTCACGGAACCGAGCCGCGCATCATCAATATGTTGCCGCCGACATTCGACGAGCTCATGGAGCTTGGCAACGGCGTCGCCGGTTCCCCCAAAACGGTACGCGAGTTTATCGCTGCGGAACGGGAGGCAACCGGAATAAACTATTTCGTGTCGTGGCTCGCGTTCGGTGATCTATCGCTTGAGGAGTCGCTCGCGTCGCTCAAGCTCTTTACGAGCCAAGTGATACCCACGTTTTCGGACGCGCGAGCGGCGGCCCAATAGCGCGGTCCCTCACATCGGCACCATCGCCTCATCCTTGGAGCTGCGCAACGTCAGCGAGGTTTTGACGTTGCGCACGTGAGGGGCTCCGGTCAGTTCGGTTACCAGCGCCTGAAATGCGGCGAGGTTCGGCGCTACGCACTTCAGGACGAAATCGATTTCGCCCGACAGCATCCAGCATTCTCGTACCAGCGGCTGCGTTCGCACGAACTGCTCGAATGCGGCGAGATCGGCCTCTGCCTGGCTCGACAGGTGCACCATCGCGAACGCGGTGACCTCGAAGCCAAGCTTCTTCTCGTCGAGGAGCGCTCGGTATCCTTTGATATAGCCGGCTTCCTGCAATGACCGCACGCGTCGCAGGCAAGGCGGCGCCGAGATGCCGACCCGACGTGCCAATTCCACGTTGGTCATGCGACCACCGGCCTGCAGCTCCTTGAGGATTTGCCGATCGATGGCATCGAGCAGCGCGGGCATGGGTCGCTCCGGCAATCGCTTGCTCCTACGGATGGCGGGGTTCTAGCCCTATTCCGATCGCCGCGAAACAATATTGCGCACCGAGATACCCCTTGGATAAGGCCGTCACCTCCCTGTGAGAGAGGGTTGCAAGACTTGCATAGCTGTTAGGATGGCATACATTGCGCCCGCCGGCTCTGCCTGCAGCGGCGATCGCCTGTGATTCTGGAAATCGGAATGTCGAAGCCAACCCACGCCAAAATCGTCATCATTGGATCCGGACCGGCCGGCTATACGGCCGCAATCTATGCGGCGCGCGCGATGCTGGAGCCGATTCTCATTGCCGGAATTCAGCCCGGCGGGCAGCTCACCATCACGACCGACGTCGAGAACTACCCGGGTTATGCCGACGTCATCCAGGGCCCGTGGCTTATGGATCAGATGCAGAAACAGGCCGAGCACGTCGGCACGCGCCTTGTTTCGGATCACGTCACCAGCATTGAGCTCTCACAGCGTCCATTCCGGATCGCGTGCGATTCCGGCGACATTTACCTGGCCGAGTCGCTGGTGATCGCGACCGGAGCACAAGCGCGCTGGCTCGACATCCCGAGCGAGCAGAAGTTCAAAGGCTATGGCGTGTCCGCTTGCGCGACCTGTGACGGGTTCTTCTATCGCGGGAAGAATGTGATCGTTGTCGGCGGCGGCAACACCGCGGTCGAGGAGGCGCTGTTCCTCACCAATTTCGCCGACAAGGTCACCGTGGTGCACCGGCGCGACGTTTTCCGAGCCGAGCGGATTTTGCAGGAGCGGTTGTTCAAGCATCCAAAGATCTCGGTGATCTGGGATAGCGTGCTGGACGAGGTGCTCGGACGCGAGGATCCGCTCAAGGTTACGGGCGTGAAGCTCAAGAACGTCAGGACCGGTGCGATCCAGCAGCTGGCGGTCGACGGCGTTTTCATTGCAATCGGTCATTTCCCGGCGACCGAACTGGTCGAAGGAAAGCTTGAGATGAAGCCGTCGGGCTATCTCAAGATCGCGCCGTTCTCGACCGCTACGTCTGTGCCGGGCGTATTCGCGGCCGGTGACATCACCGACGATGTTTATCGCCAAGCGGTTACCGCCGCCGGCATGGGCTGCATGGCGGCGCTCGAAGCTGAAAAATTTTTGGCGGCGCATGAGATCCAGCGCGCGGCGGCGGAGTAACACAGATGGCCACACGCGCCACGATGGATTGGGACAAGCTGAAGGTGTTTCACGCCGCTGCCGAGGCAGGCAGTTTCACGCACGCCGGCGAGCAGCTCGGACTGTCACAGTCCGCAGTTTCACGTCAGGTCAGTGCCCTCGAGCAGGAACTCTCGGTTGCTTTATTCCACCGCCATGCCCGCGGCCTGATCCTCACGGAGCAAGGCGAGCTACTGTACCGAACCGCCCATGACGTGTTCATGAAGCTCGAGGCGGCTCGGACCAAGCTGACCGACAGCCGCGAGCGGCCGAATGGCGATCTCAAGGTCACAACGACCCCCGGGCTCGGCGTGAATTGGCTCATTCCACGACTGGGCGAATTCATGGAGCTCTATCCCGAGATCCACATCAACCTGTTGGTGACCGACGAGGAGCTTGACCTGTCCATGCGGCAGGCCGACGTCGGCATCCGCATGCGCCAGCCGTCGCAACCCGACGTGATTCAGCGCAAGCTGTTTGCGGTTCACTTCCATGCTTACGGCTCGCCCGGATACCTCAAACGCTTCGGGACACCGCAATCGCACGACGATCTCGACAATCACCGCATTCTGTTGCTCGACGGCGGAAGCGTACCGTCATACCTACAAAAGAATCGCAATTGGCTCGTCGAGGCGGGTCGCAATGGCAAAGGTCCGCGCGCCTCGTTCTTTGTTGTCAATAATATCCTGGGCGTCATGCAGGCCTGCCAGCGTGATCTCGGTATTGCGTTGCTGCCCGACTATCTGGTCGAGGACGCCGGCCTCGTCCAATTGTTTGGGGAGGGTGACGAGATCGCGCTCGACTGCTTTTTTGTTTATCCCGAAGAGCTCAAATCGGTCGCGCGCGTGCAAGTCTTTCGCGATTTTCTGGTTGCCAATGCGCAGCGCTGGAATTTCTGAACGTCAGGGATAATCCCTGGTAATGGCTGCCATGCGGCCTGTTTCCTTGTCACGTGACCAAAGGAGAGGATACTCATTCGCACGCTGTCGGCGAAGCGTTGCGAACTCCTCCCAGATCGTGACGTTTTGCGGTCAGCTGTTCCCCTCTGGAAAGTGATCGTCGGTATCGATGCCGATGAACAAACTCCGCCGAGCCCCTGGCTCGGCGGTTTCTTTCATGTGTCCATTGCGGTCGACAACGAGCGTTTGCAAAACCTAACGACTGCGGCTCAAGCCCAAAGTCGTTCGCTCTCGAGCCCTTGATAAAGCGATGCGACGTATTCCGCATAACCGTTGAACAACAACGTCGGGCGACGTTCGCCGATGCCGATCAGCTCTTCGCTCGCCTGACTCCAGCGCGGATGCGGCACTTGCGGATTGACATTGGCCCAGAAGCCGTACTCGGAAGCCTGCAAGGCCTCCCAAAAGGTCCTCGGCCGCTGGTCAGTGAACGTGAAATGCGTGATCGATTTGATCGACTTGAAACCGTACTTCCACGGCACCGCAAGACGAAGCGGCGCGCCCTGCGACTTCGACACCGGCTTGCCGTAGGCCCCGGTTACGAGGAACGCGAGTTCGTTGGTGGCTTCCGCCATGGTGAGGCCCTCGACATAAGGCCACGGATACCAGCTCGCGCGCTGGCCTGACGCCACCTCGCGATCGAGGAACGTTTCCATCTTTATGTATTTTGCCGAGGACAGAGGCTGCGCAAGCTCGACGAGCTTCGCCATCGGAAAGCCCGACCAGGGAATCGCCATCGACCAGGCCTCGACGCAGCGATGGCGATAGAGCCGCTCTTCCAGCGGCATCTTGGCCAGCAGATCGTCGAGGCCGATCTCGATCGGCTTGCCGACCATGCCGTCGATCTTCACCGTCCACGGCCGCAGCTTGAGCGCCTGCGCCGCGCGCGAGATCGTCTTGGACGATCCGAACTCGTAGAAATTGTTGTAGGTCGTGTTGATTGCTTCGTCCGTCACCGGCCGATCGAGCACAAACTTGTCGTTGCGCTTGACCGGATAGAGACCGGCCGATGGATCGGGAAGGTCGGCGACGCGCTGGGCAGCGGCCAATGTGGGAGCGGCCAAGACAGCGCCGGTCGCGGCGAGGAACGCACGCCGGTCGAAGAACAGGTGCTCGGGGGTAGCTGCGCGTTCGGGCAACTCCCAGCCGCGGCGGCGAATGACGTTCATTGGCATTGCTCCCAGTTGCCGAACAACGCGTGGGTCGAGAGCTACGCTTGCGCACGATCACCGGCAAGTCACGAGCGCGCAAGTGCGGCGCGGGTGTCCCGATTCCGAAGTTCGCCTTGGTCCGCCACACACCGTGTTCACGATCCCGTGCTGTCGCGGCTTTTCCCTTGACGCGGGTGTTACTGGTCAGTAACTATGCCATGTTACCGATCGGTACCACGATATGGTGGCCGTCCATCGCCTGGGAGTGCAGACATGATTGAGCCCATCGCCAGCCGCCGATGCTGGGAAAGTTTAAGCGCCATGACCTTTCCGGACATCCTGTCCGACCCATTGATTCGCGCCGTCATGATCGCCGACCAGGTCGATCCGGAGGCGCTGAGGGCCGATCTCGTACGCATCGCCTGGGGACTGCAAAATCAAGCGAAGCCCGACGCAAACACCGGCCTGATCAAGGCGACCTGAGTCCTTTCACCAACGGCGTACGAACGCCGCCCCGCCGGGCGGCTCGAACCGGCTCTCCTCCCGAACGCAACGAGCCGCCCGGCAAAATCTTTCACCAAGGAACCCATCCCATGAACTCGTCATCCAGCCAGTCAGCGCTTCCGCGCGCCCGCAATGAAAGCGCGATCGATCTGTTTTCGCCGTATCGGCTCGGCGAGCTCGAGCTCGCCAACCGCATCGTCATGGCCCCGATGACGCGCAGCCGCGCGGTTGCCGGCAACGTGCCGAACCCACTGGCGGTCACCTATTACGCGCAGCGCGCGAGCGCCGGCCTGATCGTCACCGAGGCGACCCAGGTCAGCCCGCAAGGCGTCGGTTACATCCGCACGCCCGGCATCCATTCGGCCGAACAGGTGGCGGGCTGGAAGCGCGTCACCGCGGCCGTGCATCAGGCCGGCGGCAAAATCTTTCTGCAGCTCTGGCACGTCGGGCGCATTTCGCACCCCGACTTCCATGGCGGCGCGCTGCCGGTCGCACCGTCGGCGATTTCGCCCGGCATAGAGGTGTTCACCGAGAAAGGGCCGCAGCCGACCGTGACGCCGCGTGCGCTCGAGCTCGCCGAACTGCCCGGCATCGTCGAGCAGTACCGCAAGGGTGCGCAGAACGCCAAGCTCGCCGGCTTTGATGGCGTCGAATTGCACGGCGCCAACGGTTATCTGCTCGATCAGTTCACGCGCGACGGAAGCAACAAGCGGACCGACGCCTACGGCGGCTCGATTGCCAATCGGGCACGCCTGCCGCTGGAGGTCACCCGTGCGGTGATCGAGGTGTGGGGGGCTGCGCGCGTCGGCTACAGGATATCGCCGACCGGCGCATTCAATTCCATGTCGGATTCCGACCCGGTCGCCACCTTCTCCTATTTGACCGAAGCGTTGAGCAAACTCGACATCGGCTATCTTCACGTGGTCGATCCCGCCGCGGCGCCGATGCGGGTGTCGCCGATCCTGCGCAAGAAGTTCAACAACACCTACATCGTGAACGGCGGGTTCAATCTGGCGGCGGCGAGCGACGTAATCGCGCGCGGCGAGGCCGATCTTGTCGCATTCGGCGCGCTGTTCCTCGCCAACCCGGATCTGCCGCGCCGGTTCGAAGCGGCCGCGCCGCTCAACACGCCGGACCAGAAGACCTTCTATGCCGGCGAGGACAAGGGCTACGTGGATTATCCGGCGCTAGGGTAGGATGGGTTGAAGCCCGGCTTGGTCCGGACGAAACCCATCATCGGCGCCACAACGATGGGTTTCCCCGATCAAGTCGGGGTCAACCCATCCTATGCCTCACGACAAAGATTACGCCGCGGCCGCAGCGGCCTTGCGCGCGGCGACGATCTGCTCGGCCGACTTGCCGCTCAGTTCCGCCATGTGGTCGAACTTGGCGGTGAACGTGCCGACGCCGGCGGTCGCCGAGCGCACCTCGATGATCAGATCGCCGATCTCCGACTCCGGCATCAGCGCGCGCACCACGTCCCATCCGTCCCAGCCTTCGCGCGTGTCGAAGCCGAGGATCTGGCCGCGCCGGCCCGACATGATGGCGTTGATCTTGGCGGTCGCATCGGTCGGACACACGATCTCGACCGTGTGGATCGGCTCGAGCAGCACCGGACTGCATTGCGGCAGCGCCTCGACGATGCCGATGCGGCCGGCGGTGCGGAACGCCATGTCGGAGGAGTTGACGCTGTGATAGGAGCCGTCGATCAGCTTCACCGCGACATCGACCACCGGAAAGCCGAGCGGGCCGTGCGTGAGGCCGTCGATCACGCCTTCCTCCACCGACCCGATGTAGTTGTTCGGCACCACGCCGCCCTTGATCTCGTCGGCGAACGTGAATCCTGAGCCGCGCGGCAGCGGCTTGATGTCGAGCACCACGTCGCCGAACTGGCCGTGGCCGCCCGATTGCTTCTTGTGGCGTCCGCGTTGCACGGTCGGCTTGCGGATGGTCTCGCGATACCCGACGCTCGGAGGCCGCCGCACGATCGCGACCCCGAAGCGCTCCGCCAGCCGCTCGGTCGCGACCCGCAGGTGCATCTCGCCCTGCCCCCAGACAATGACTTCGTGGGTTTCCGGATTGTGGATCACCGTGAGCGAGGGATCCTCGTCCACCAGCTTTTGCAGCGCCTGGCCGAGCTTGACGTCGTCCTTGCGCTCCTTGGCGGAGATCGCGATCGCCAGCACCGGCGGCAGTGGTTTTACCTCGGCAATGGCGGCATGCGGCTGCTTGCCGGAGGAGAGCGTATCGCCGGTCTTGGCCCGATCGAGCTTGCCGAGCGCGACCGTATCGCCGCCGACCGCCGGTCCGCGTTTTTCGTTGTTCTGTCCGACAAGCTTGAACACGCCCGACACCCGGCCGACCTCGCCGTCGGGCGAATTGAGCGTGGTGCCGTCGCCGATCTGGCCGGTCAGCACGCGCACCATCGAGGTTTTGCCGCCGTGGGTCGTGTGCGACGTCTTGAGCACGTAGGCGACCGCCTCGCCGTTGGGCTTGAGGCCGAGGCGCTCGACGGTCTCGGACACGCCCCTGGTCTCGTGGCGCAGCGCTTTCAACAGCCGCAACACGCCGTTGGTGCGAGTCGCAACCCCCATCAGCACCGGGCAGATCAGGCCGTCGTGCTGCTCCTTGGCGAGATCGTCGAACACCTTGTCGCGCGGCGGCGCGATGTCCTCGAGCAATTGCTCCATCAGCTCGTCGTCATGGTCGGCAAGCGTCTCCAGCATGGAGAAGCGCGCCTCTTTCTCGCGGTCGAGCGTGTCGCCCTCGAGCGGAACGATCTCGGAGGCCGCATGCTCGCGATAGACGTAGGCGCGTTCCAGCGCGAGATCGACAAAACCGACAACGGCCTCGCCCTTCCACATCGGAATCTGGCGCAGCAGCAGCGGCACTCGCGACGCCGGCTGCAGCATCTTGAGGACGTCGGCCACGCGGGTGTCGGCTTTGTCGATCTTGTTGAGGAACAGAAAGCGCGGGATGTTCGCGGCTTCAAGTTCGCGCAGCAGCAGCTGCAGCTGCGGAACCTTTTTCTCGTCGGCCTCGCACACCACGACCGCGGCGTCGACCGCCGGCAGCGCGGCGCGCATATCGTGAATGAACTCGATCGATCCCGGACAGTCGATGAAGGTGTAGCTCTCGTCCATGAACGTGGTGGTCGCGGCCGACATTTCCACGCTCATGTGGTGCTCGCGCGCCTCCTTGCTGGCATCGCCGGCCGAGGTCCCGGCGTCCACCGACCCCATGCGCTGGACGGCTCCGGTCCGCGCCAGCAGCGCCTCCAGCAGCGTGGTCTTGCCGCTTTGGAACGGCCCCACCAGCGCAATGCATCGGGGACCGGAATTGGCTCTCGGCATGTCCGCCTCCACACCTGCGGGCCTTCTTCTGGGAGGCCCTACCTCCTATGCTTTCAAAGCAGGTGCGTATTGGCAAGTGGCGGGGACCTTGGCCGGCCCCGCGGCGGGATCAGCGCAGGTTCCCGCAAAAGCGTTGGATGCGCCGGCATGCCTCTTCGAGCTGCGGGGTCGCGGTAGCGTAGGAAATACGGAACGCCGGACCAAGCCCGAACGCCGAGCCCTGTACCACCGCGACGCCCTCGGTTTCCAGCAGCTCGGTGACGAAGTCCTCGTCGTTGCCGATCACCTTGCCGGACGGCGCGGTCTTGCCGATGGTGCCGGCGCAGAACGGGTAGACGTAGAACGCACCGTCGGGCTTGGGACAGGTCAGCCCCTTCGCCTGGTTGAGCATGCCGACCGCGAGGTCGCGCCGCTCCTTGAACACGGCGTTGTGCTTGGCGATGAAGTCCTGCGGGCCGTTGAGCGCCTCGACCGACGCCCATTGCGCAATCGAGTTCGGGTTGGTGGTCGACTGCGATTGCAACGTCGCCATCGCCTTGATCAGGAACTCGGGCGCGCCGGCATAGCCGATGCGCCAGCCGGTCATGCAGAACGCCTTCGACACGCCGTTGAGCGTGAGCGTGCGCTCGTAGAGCGACGGCTCGACCTGCGCCGGCGATACGAACACGAAGTCGTCGTAGACGAGGTGCTCGTACATGTCGTCGCTCAAGGTCCACACGTGCTTGTGGCGCGCCAGCACCTCGGTGATCGCCTTCACCTCGGCCGGCGTATAGGCGGCGCCGGTCGGATTCGACGGCGAGTTGAAGATCAGCCACTTGGTGTTCTTGGTGATGGCCGCTTGCAGCATCTCCGGCTTCATCTTGAAGCCGTCCTCGAGCCGCGTCTTGATCACGACCGGGGTCGCGCCCGCGAGCAGCACGATGTCCGGATAGCTCACCCAGTAGGGCGCCGGAATGATCACCTCGTCGCCGGGATTGAGCGTCGCCAGCAGCGCATTGAACAGCACCTGCTTGCCGCCGGTCCCGACGATGATCTGGTTCGGCTTGTAGTCGAGGTTGTTCTCACGCTTGAACTTGCGCGAGATCGCGTCCTTGAGCTCCGGAATACCGTCGACCGCCGTATACTTGGTCTTGCCGGCCTTGATCGCCTTGATCGCGGCTTCCTTGATGTTGTCCGGCGTGTCGAAATCCGGCTCGCCGGCGCCGAGCCCGATCACGTCGCGCCCCGCCGCCTTGAGCGCGCGCGCTTTGTCCGTGACCGCGATGGTCGCGGACGGCTTGATGCGCTGCAGCGATTCGGCGAGGAACGACATCACGATCTCCTGGTGTGGCGCGCCTTTGCGGACGCTCGTCGGCATCCGGTTACGCGCGCCCCACGTCCTAAAGCCCGGGCCGGGGGACCGCAAGCCACAAACTCACAGGAGTTGCACACAAATGTGAGAAGAAAGAAGTGCGCGCTGGCGCACCGTCGCCGGAAATTTGCTGCTGTAGCGCAGCATCAGCCCGCTTGTTGCGTTCCATTCGCGGCGTTGATGGCAAACCCGTCGCAATGGCGTCGTATTTCGCTGTTGTGGTTCGCGTCGTCGAGGCGTTAGGGTCGCGTCACGGGCCCGGTACATAGTTCTTCCAGAGAATCAGAACGGGCCAGCCCGGGAGGAGACGGCAGGAGACCGGATGTACACGCTTTACTCGATGCAGCGTTCGGGGAACTGCTACAAGGTGCGCTTGGCGCTCGCGCAGCTGCGGCTTCCCTACGACCTGATCGAGATCGACATCCTCAAGGGCGAAAGCCGCACCCCGGATTTCCTGGCCAAGAATCCGAGCGGGCACGTGCCGCTCCTGGAAGTGGCGCCCGGCCGCTACCTGCCGGAATCGAACGCGATCCTGTGGTACCTCGCCGGCGGCACGCCGCTCGCGCCCGACGATCGCATCCACCGCGCCGAAGCGCTGCGCTGGATGTTCTTCGAGCAGCACAGCCTCGAGCCCAATCTCGGCGCGGCGTGGTTCTGGCTCACCCTGGTCAAGGGCGGGCGCGACCTGCAGGTGCACGCGCTCGAGGATTGGATGGAGCAGGGTTACCGCGCGCTCACCGTGATGGAAAATCACGTGCGGACCTATCCGTTTTTCGCCGCCGACCATTACACGGTCGCCGACATCGCGCTTTATGCCTACACCCACATCGCGCATGAGGTCGGCTTCGACCTCACCGGCTTTCCCGCGGTGCGCGCCTGGCTCAAGCGGGTCGCCGAGCAGCCCGGCCACGTGGCGATGGATTGGCAGCCGGCCCGGATGGCGATCGCGGGCTGAAGGGCGGCCAAACACAGGTCCGTCGCGCGGCCGCCCAAATAGTTAACCGCCATTAACCGCGCGCCACCAAATTGCCCCAGCGTTTCAAACACTTCGCCCCAGAGGGGCCGAATACGCGCCGGTATCCGCCGCAAGAGTAAACGCCAAAGCAAAAATACCAGCCTCTGATTCGCGGAGCTCGACGCCAATGACCGGGACACCGCCCGATGTGTTCGTGACCAACCGCCGGTACGCGCGCCGTACCCGGCTGTTCGTGGTGTTGATTGCGACGGCTGCGCTCGTGTTCTCGATTGCCGTGGCCGCCACCGCCGTGTCGCTCGGCGCGCGTGCGGAGATGTCTCACACCCAGCGCTGACGCGCGTGCGCATAAAGCGTTCCGGACCGTCAGCTTTGTGGCAGAGGCGAAGTCACCTGACTTCGCTCAATCACCTCGTCCGCGCGGGGATAATGGCGCTCGGCGCTCGGCGATCTCCATAGCGAGAATCGTCACGACTTGCCTTTGCGCTTTGGTTTGCGCCAGCGCCAGCGCATGGTGCGATGGGCTACGGTGGCGCGTCCAACGTTGAGCACGCGCGCGATGGCCGCATCGCTAAGCTCTTCGAGGAACAGGGCCAATACTTTCTCTTCGAATGCTTCATCGAAGCCAGCCGCATGGCGACCCAGGTTTTGCATGAATTGCGTTTTCAGGAATGGGGCCGGCTCGCGATGCGGTGCAGAGCGAGCGAGTTCGAAGAACCGGCTTTGTTGTGCGATCTTCCTCGCCTTCTCTCTGCGTTCGGGATTCCAACCTGAAGCGCTGCGCGACGCCGCGGACGTCAAACCCCGTGACCACGGAAGCCCGAAGCGACGTCGGTAGTCGTCCGCCCTCATGTCGTGCTTTGCGGCCAGGTGTTGGCCAAGGCGCCGAAACCGTCGTCCGCAAAGCAGACACTCGATCGTCTCGCTATTGAAATAGCGCTCGACTTGCTGGCGCGTATGAAAAGACGGCGGTCGCCTGTTGGACATGGAGCGTTAGCGAATTGAGCTTGTCGGATTGACCCGTCACTACATCTCCGCAATTCCAAAAAATCGGATACCAGAATAACCATTATGTGTCATCTGGGTGAGGCGCGGTCCGTGCGTGCGCAGAACTGCTTTCGTGTGCGAGGATGGGCGACCGCTGCGCCGGGGAAATTTCTCGTCGGCGAGAAAGCGCATATCAGCCTGCGCTCGGGAATACTCTCTCCGAGCTCAATGTATCGCGCGCATAAGCTAGACACGCGATGATATCGTCATGGGTAACACCGGGGTAATTTCCCACGATGTCGGCCTCACTCCACCTGTCGGCCAGGAGGCCGATCACAAATTCGACAGAAAGTCGCGTCCCGCGGATGACAGGTTTGCCAGCGAGCACTTCAGGAGCGAGCGTAATTCGAGAATGCTCGATCATCGTCGATTGGCCACTCCGTTTTTCAAGGCTGACATTACTCGAACCCGGTGTGCGACGCGATGCCAGAATCGCGATCGGCGCTCGCAGCCATCATAGAGGGCGCGAGGTGGCTTTGGCGAGGTTCTCGAGCTAAGCCGTAGGCAAATATGAGATGAACGCGCGTCGTTGCATCCATCCTTCCCCACAGAATGCGCTAGGCTAGCACATTCAGCGCTGTGGTTTTTGTCGGCGGTGGGACGTGGGTGAGCCACCAGTCGAATTTGGTCGGGCCGAGGCGAGCGCCTGCGCCGGGAACCAGCGTCTTCTCGCTCACCTTGACGCCGTAATAGGGCGCCGCCGGATCGGCGATCACCTTGCGCGCGTCGTTGTCATACTCGAGCGCCATGCGGACCGGTTGGTCGAGCGTGAACGTGTCGGGCCCGGCGATCTCGAGCGTGCCGTTGACCGGTTGCGCGAGAGCCGCCTCGGCGATTGCGGTCGAGACATCGACGGCCGCCATCGGTTGGAAGCGCACGGGCGGCAGGCGCACCGTGTCGCCGACCATCGAAAACTCGGCGATTGCGCGCACGAACTCGAAGAACTGGGTGGCGTGGATGATCGTGTAGGGGATCGGCGAGCTCTTGATGATGTTTTCCTGTGCCTGTTTGGCGCGAAAATAGCCGCTGTCCTGCAGGCGGTCCGTTCCGACGACCGAGAGCGCGACGTGATGCTTGACGCCATCGGCGACTTCGGCCGCGGTGATGTTCTTTCCCGCGGCCTGAAAGAAGTCCATCGCGGCCCGATCTTCGAACGACGGCGAGTTGGCCACGTCGATGACAACTTCGGCACCTGCAAGCGCCTGAGCCAGGCCTTCGCCCGTAACAGTGTTGACGCCCGTGCTTGGCGCAGCCGCAATTGCTTCATGACCCTTTTGCTTCAGTTGCTCCACGATCTTCGATCCGATTAAGCCGGTCCCGCCGATAACGACGATCTTCATGGCTTCGCCCTTCCTGAAGATAACCCCACCGTGTTTGGGCGCGGCTCACGCAACCTTGTCGGCTCGCGCGAGAGGCTCCGCGCAAGTGCCGGTCGAGCGTCCGAAGGTCGGTCGGTACGTCAATCCTTCGGTACGCAATCGCCGCCCAGGGGCCGCATATCCACTTCGCATTGCGCTATGGTTTGGTACACGCACGAGCGAGTGCTGGCATAAGGAACGCCACACCAGGGTAGGTTGGTGCCGCCTCGATCCCCGCCGCTCTTGTCGCTGGTAGCTTGAAACGACCAGAATTGCGGATGAGATCGACGCCACTCGTCATGACGACCGCGATTCTCGTTGAGCATCATTCCGAAACGAACGCAGGCGCGTCGATCACCTCCCTCACAAAGTTGGTGCAGCCGCTCGCCCTCTTTCGTTGGGCGGTCCTGCGCCTGAGCGGGCGCGCTACCAAGCAGCGTGGCGCCGGAAATGATTACCGCTGCAGAAATAAGCATCGACTTGACGTGCATGACCGTCTCCGTTGCCAACCCCCGGTTTGAATGATTTGGGCTCTCTCCTATAGCTTCGATTTGTTGCCGTTTCATGTGCACCCGAAGGTTACAGACGAAGCATCTTATCGGCTCGAACGAACGCTTTGATAGGGGCTAAAGCGCCTGCGATTTTGGGGACCCCTGCGCGCAATCGATGTCCGCTATCGGTCAAAAGCGAAAAGGTTAGGCTTGAGCATTTGAGGTCCGCTTAGTCCCAGATAGCGGACCTAATCGCTCATGCCTCGGTGTTTTCGCTAAGTGCCTGAAGCGGACGTCGACATCGAGCGGTGATGACAACCTGTCCCCGTTCACCTCTTTGGGTACGCAGTGAAAATGTAATCTTTTGCCGCCACCGTCGAATGGCACGCGTACCCGCACTTGGCGTCGCTCCCATTTGGCGTAAACGCATCGGACGCGGAGTCGTAGAGAAACTGGGCGTAGACCCATCCATTCGTGTCCGGGAATCGGTTGGTGTCCTTTTCGATGAACGAAACCGATTTCAGGGTGTCTGGTACCATCACAAAATAGGGAGATTCCGGATTCCTTTTTGATGTCCACTCGATCTTCGCAACCTTGGAACCCTCGGGGAAACGCTTGCCGTTACTGGGTATACCGTCCCTGTAAGCGTCGATCATCGCGGGATTGGCAACGATCACCTTGATCCCGTTTTCGGTCTGACTGACAGCGACATCCTGCCAGTTTTCGTATCCCCTGAACTCAGAAAACGCGAGCCCGTTCGGCACTTTCAAAGTGTACTTGTCCTGCGCGGCAAGGGCCATGCTGCCCAAGACAGCGAGCGATACCGCGATGATCACGATCGGCGAGGATGGAGTTCTTATCATGGCTCACTCCTGCGCTACTATTTGCAAGTCAAATTCGGTGGCGGGCAGTCGCGATTCCGGCGGTGGCTGTGCTGAGGACCGTTCGGCGCGACATGCTCATGCCGCCAACACCGTTCTCGTTGAAACGGACATGGCACTCCCCTAGTTTGCGAACTCCAATGAACGCAAACTAGCACCGCCAAACCTCAGGACACAGCGGACGCTGCGCGGTTCCGGCCTGCGTCTTTCCAAGGCGCCATGTCTCCTTTGGTTCAAAAGCGAACATGGCGCCATCGTATTGTGATGTCTGCTTGACCGCGAAAAGCTGTTGATCGGCAACCCATCGACGTCCGCTAAGCGCCAATAGGCGACATCGGGGCGCGCAGATCGGCCAAGGGCCGCTTATGGCTGCGCTTAGCGAGAGGGCTGATCGCTGGCGGAACCTCGCAAAGAAAGCGATCGACGCCGACGTCGGCCGCGTGTCCGCTAATGAACCCATTTCGGATGGCCACTCAGCTGCAACTGCTGGCAGCAGGCGCGAGCAGCAGCCGAGCGGCAGCAGCAAAGCCCAAGCGGGCAGCAGCAAAGTCCAAGCGGGCAGCAGAAAGTCCAAGCACAAACTTGGAGCCTCCCTGCCAGTAGTTCGTTTGGTGACGCCTGCTGACCCTAATAAAAAACACCCGAGTCAAGACAGCTTTGAAAAGCTGCTCAAAAAGCTAGGTGGGTCATCAATCGACTACAAGGCTTATTATGGTAAGTACGACACAAAAACGTTGACAGATGCGGCGAACAGCGCCGTGACCGACGCTTACAACGCCGTGAACGGGTTGCCGAGTCAGAGCGCTGTGATCGTCGCCGCTGGGACAATGGCCGCAACAATCCTGCAGGATCTAACAATCCAGCAAAATCTGACGGGGACAATTTCAATCGTTCAGGCAGTGGGTGGCAGCGTCCCGACCAACCGCCAACAGAACCTCACCGGCTTCCTGATTGACGCGCTAGGAACGGCACAGTCCCAACTGGCCTTGCTGAATGCCCCAGTCGCGGTTCTATTCGACGACACCCCTGGCAGCCCTTCGAACAACGTCTACAGTCAACTAGACCAGACCAAAGTAATCCCCCTCACAGCTAGAACTCCGAGCGACTTGACAAAGGTCAGTCTCCCAGCAGGCGTGAACGGTTTCATGCTGCTCCCAAATGCGATGTTTTTTAATCATTGCGACGACGTCGTTAAGATCGTGGATGGTAAAACACTGGCGGGTGGGGGGCCACTGCCGATCTACTATCCGGAGCGCGAGTATAAGAAGGCGCATCAGCACCCAAACGGGGTCAAGGTTCTTGGTCACCACGTTTCGATGACTTATCGCCTGGCAGCAACCTACGTGGATAGTATTCTAAACGGTGACCTCCAAATCCCCCTCCCGGCGCCCACGGGCGCAATACCGGACCATGATTGACGGCGCTGAGGATGTCTGCGTTGGGTCAAAAGCTGAAAGGCTCGCCGTGAACAAATGTCTTCCGGTCTGCCCCCAATGGCGGACATCCGTCAGCGCCACGTCAGCTTTGTGCCACTTGCGGACCTGACCGTTGCTATTCGATCACCTCGTCATTGCCGCGCGTTAGCGCCAAGCCAGCGCGGTCAGGATAAGGCCCAAGATCGCCCAAGAAATGGTCGCCAGTGCATTCTTTTCCTGGGGGACATATGACGGCCCCGGCTGGGTCACCCGGTTGGATGAAGGGCACCGAGGCCGCCCAGCCACCGGATGGGTAAAGGGGCCGGTGGCCACCGAAACAACCGTGCAACTCGGTTGCTAGTTCCGTTTGGGGGCGACCAAGCTAATGTTCCCCCGCAAAGCCTCGCGACGGCTGGCGGCGTTGCCATGCCTCGGCAATCGCGACATGAGTGACGTGCCGCAGGGAGGAGCGAAATTGAGGACCATCACCCTTGAAGAGCACTTCGTGAGCCCCGGATTTATTGCCGGGCCAGGCCGCGAATTCATTGAACGACTCCGCAATACGGGCGCTCGCGGTGCGAAGATTTTCGAGCAGCTTCAGGATGTCGGCGACGGGCGCATTGCTGAGATGGACGCCGCCGGTATCGACATGCAGGTACTTTCGCTGAATTCTCCGGGGATCGAGCAAGCCGACGTGGCGGAGCAAGTCGCGATCGCCCGCGAGTTCGAACGATTTCCTCGCGGATGTAGTGAAGAAAAATCCAAAGCGCTTTGCAGCCTTTGCCTCTTTGCCAATCGCGGCCCCCGAGCAAGCGGCCGATGAACTGGATCGCAGGGTCCGGCAGCAGGGCTTCAAGGGCACACTCATCAATGGCCACACGCGCGGTCGCTATCTCGACGACAAGTTCTTCTGGCCGGTGCTGGAGCGCGCCGAAGCGCTCACTGTCCCGATCTATCTCCATCCGACGGTGCCACCGAAGCCGGTCGTCGACGTACTGTATGGCGGCTTTTCACCGCCTGTGAGTGCGGTGTTCGCGGCAGCCGGTTGGGGCTGGCACATCGAAACCGCGGTTCATCTCATTCGCATGATCCTCGGCGGGGTGTTCGACCGATACCCCAAGCTCCAAGTCGTGATCGGGCATCTCGGCGAAGGGGTTCCATTCATGCTGCCGAGGCTGAACAAGAACCTACCGAAGGAGATGACCAAGCTTGCTCGCCCGCTTGCCGCTTATCTCCAGGAAAATGTCCACTACACCTTTGCGGGCTTCAATTTCCCGGCAACGTTTCTCGACCTGTTGCTGGAGGTCGGCGTGGAGCGGATCATGTTCTCGGCCGACCATCCCTACGGATCGATGGCGGAGGCGCGGGCGTTTCTGGACCACATTCCCGTCAGCGCTGCGGACCGGGAGAGCATCGCGCACGGCAATGCGGAGCGGCTTTTCAACCTGTAGACGGTGGGTTGGCCTCAAGCCTGGCGTGACTTGACGATTTACCCGAAGCGCAAATTTGCGAGAGCGTGCACTTTTCGGGGGTCGACTCGTTAGCGAAATAGTTGGCCGCAAGGAGCGAGGCGGCGGCTTGTCCGCTACAGGATCATAAGTGGACAACAAAGATCACGTGGCGATTCTTCCGCTTCTGACCGCTTCGAGCAGGGTCCGGAAATACCTGATCAGTCTGCACCCAAAAGGCTCTGGGGTGGCTCGCCCAACTCGTCCGCCACAGTGGCGCTCAGTGCAGCCATCCAGAACACCATGTGCGCGAGAAAGACGATGGCAACCGCGACCGCAAGGGACTGAGCCGCCTGGGTCGGCAGAAGGGAGCTGTCGGGCTTTGTGCGTTTCATGCCTTGCACCATGCAAGAAGAAGGCCCAACCGCGCATTGCAGGTCGCAAGCGGCCTCGCGGAAAAATACTCGCGGGAGTCAAAAGCTTTCGTGACGCAGCTCACAGGTCTTCTACGAAAATTTGAGTAACGAGAAGCGGGAGCAATGTCCGCTCTGGGTCATTGGCGGACATAGCGCTGTGGATTTGTGATGTCTGCTTTACCCCCGTAAACGGACATTGATCGGTATGGGGCTCGCTTGCTGCGGCGCTTCCTGCCGGCGCGTTTCGCTCGTGCGCTCACTGTGTGATAGGCAGAAAAAATGTCTAGCGACGTGGGCACGTCGTCAGCCATTGGTTCCAAACATCTCACTCCCGGCACGCTTAGGCCATATTTCCGCCCGCCGCCGAAGGTTATTGAGAGATGATGCGCTGGGGGTCGTCGGCGCGCGATCGGGGGGGCCGTTCGCTTTGTTTATCCGTCGCCAGACCGGCTTGAGCCGCGGCGTCAAATACATGCTCGTGACCGGCATTACGGTCACGACGCTTTTCACCTCTGTGGCTACGGCCTCTGCCCAAAACTTTTTCGAGGCGCTATTCGGCCGCCTGGTGCCTTCTCCCGGTCCTGTGCCGGACGCCAATTTCACGGCGCGCGATAGGCAGCAACTGGCATACCCACCGTACCGGCAGGCGTGGATACCGCCCGCCTATCGGCGTCAGGTCGTTCGATACCACCGGCAGGAAGCGCCCGGCACTGTCGTGGTCGATACCGCTGCACGCTACGTTTACTACGTACTCCCCGAAGGCAAGGCGATCCGCTACGGCGCGACCGTGGGAGAGGATGGTCAGACTTGGTCCGGCGTTGCCACAGTCGGCCGCAAGGAAGAATGGCCAGGATGGACGCCGACCGCGAGTGAGAAGCGGCGCCTGGGCCCCCTTCCGAACCATGTCGAAGGCGGTGCGAGCAATCCAATGGGTGCGCGCGCGCTCTACCTCTATTCAGACGGCCAGGACACGCTGTATCGCGTCCACGGCACGAACCAGCCCGAATACATCGGACATGCGATTTCGTCGGGTTGCATCCGGCTGACCAATGAGGATGTGATCGATCTCTATAGTCGAGTGAAGATGGGCGCGCTTGTGGTGGTGCTGGGACCGAAGCAGGGAGCCTCTCGTATCACTTCGGCCGGCGCCCTATAGAACCATCCGATATACACACTGCGGCGGCCATGATGGCGGCCCACGCTTGGCGTTCCCCTCGCGGTAGCGAGCCTGCGCTTGTCGATTGCGTTCCGCCCTCTGCCCCGGCGGGAACCGGGATTGGGTCATTCGCGACGCTTTAGCGGCCCGCGCGTCAGGTCCGCTTATCCTGCGAAACTCACCGTAAAAGCGGACATCCTAGACCGTCAGATTTGTGCCAATATGCGCAGAAGCCATTGACCTCTGCTGTGCATTTGTTATCGACAAAGCGTCGGGTTTGATCGCAGTCGCCCGGCAATTTAAGGCATTTCGCCCAAGCACTGCACTTGCCCGCTCGCCGGGCGAGGGCCGATGGCGAAATGTCAAATCACCATAAGTCCGGTCTCGGCGGCGGCATTGGAGAACCCAATGCCCGACACCGACGCAACGCCTCCCACCGTTGCGCTACCAACGCATGTCGAGCTCGATCGACGAAAACTCCTTCTAACTATCGGAAGTTTCGCAGCAGGCACCGCAGCCACTGCGGGCCCGGGCGAACAACGTGCGTTCGCGCAAAGCGCCCAACCAGCGAGCAGAAATCCCATGACTGACAACACCAAGATCATCGACTTTCATTGCCACCACATTCCGGCTCGTTTCGAGCTGACTGCTGCGCGATACGCTCCCGCGTCGCAGCGTGCGCGCTGGGAAGCGCTCGCACGGACGTTGTCGGACGAGAACCTTTTGCTAAAAGATGTCCGCGACGGCGCACTGGGTGCGCGTGTCGTCAGTCTTCTGATCCAACTGATCGCCGATGCAGAAGGCCGCGTACCGCACGAAACCACCGTGGCCATGAATGACGCCCTCGCGGAGTTGGTCGGGCGACATCCGGGTCGCATTTACGGTCTCGCATCGGTCGATGCTTATGACGGCGACAAGTCCGCTCGAGAGGCTGAGCGCGCTATCCGCGAACTTGGACTGCATGGTCTCCTACTTGAGTGCGCGCGCGGCGACTTGCTGCTCGACGCGCCGCAGGCGCGCCCTACCCTTGAAGTCGCCGCGAAACTTGGCGTCCCAGTTTTTGCGCATCCAATAGCGCCGCAACCACTAACGAAGCAGATGGTTCCCTATGGGCTGATCGGGACATTGTTCGCGCGCGGCGCAGTAAATTCCGCCGCACTCATTGCCCTGGTAGAGGGCGGGGTGTTCTCTCAGCTCCCCAACCTGCGGATTGTGTTCACTGCGCAAGCGATTGGCGGCCTTGCAATGGCTGCCGGTCTTTCAAGCCAGAGTCGCCTACCTTCTGGAACTATTGAAGTCATGCGCAAAAATGTCTTCATCGACACGACGCTTTTCCACCCTGCGTTAATACGCGCGTTGGTCGATTTGCTGGGTCCTGACAATGTGCTGGCGGGCAGCGATTGGCCGATTGCCGGTGACAGACCCGTTCGCGACATTTTGTTAGGCACAATGCAAAGCGCAGGACTGTCTAACGCTGAGCAGACTGCAATCGCCGGGAGCAATTGTAGCCGGCTCTTGGGATTGGGCTGATGTCCGCTACGGGTCAAAAGCGGAAAGGCTCGGCTTGAGCATTTAATGTCCGCTCGGTCCCAGATAGCGGACCTAATCTCACATAAGTCGTGACGTCAGGGAATTCGCTGTGAGACATTCTGTACAGCCTGAGCTCGAGGATGCTCGGAAATTTTTCGAAATGGCGACATGCTTCGGCGAGCTTGATCAGCATGAACTCCTCATCCAGCTTTTCCGTTTTGAGGTTTGGCTGGAAGCCAGCTTCTTTCAGCGCATCGGACCAGATAGCCCAATAGACTCCCTGCCACTCTGCCGGATGAATATTAGTCCTACGCCTGAACAGCCGCCGACCCGGAGGCTGCCCGTTGTTCGTTGCAGCAAGCCTGCGTATTTCGTTGATGATTTCCTCGCGCGAAGCCGACATCTGTATCCCTCCGAGACTTGTTGTGGCTGTGTGTTAAAGGACGGACCTCACGTCCCCGCCCCTCTTTGCGCCGAAGACGCAGCGCTGGCAGCAAGCGTCGCGAGCTTGCGCAGCGCGTCGATCTAAAATCTGGCTGTCGGGGAAACGGGGAACGCGGGCTGCGCGTTTCGAGGCGCGGTGATCCACGTTGGCAAACCGACATACGTTTTATCTATTTTGTGTCAAGCACCACTACGGAGGAGGTTGCTTCGGACTGATCTTCGAACCAAGCCAGTGTCAAATCCGATCGAAGAGCCGGCCTCAAGAATTTGCACAGAACGATAAGGGAAGTTTCTGCCTGATGGCGGGCACGCCGTGGCCCGCGAAACAGCAGAGGCCATGGGCAGACGACCGCGCCGGAACCACACGCCGGCCTTCAAGGCGAGGGCGGCGCTTGCGGCGAGTTCCTGAGCCGCTGATAGCTCGTCCTCAAGCGAATTTACGTGCCTATTTGTGATAAGCTCGGGCTGCTCGGAAAGGCGCACACGAGAAGACTTCACAACAGGTGGTCATGCACGCGAAGCAACCAGGGAGGAACTGCAATGACAATGAGGCCTGATCCGACATTTCACGCATCGCCGAAGCTTGCGATGGAAGCCCCGCCGGAGAACTTCGCCTACACGTTGCTGCTCAGCCCCGATTTCTCCAAGCCCGATGCGCTCGCAGTGATCGACGTGAAGCCCGGATCGCCCACATTCAGCCAGGTCGTCCACACGGTGACGATGCCCAACAAGGGCGACGAGTTTCACCATTTCGGTTGGAATGCCTGCTCGTCGGCATTGTCGCCGCTCACCGGCCACGCGTTTCTCGAGCGGCGCTACCTCATCATCCCCGGGCTGCGCTCCTCGCGCATTTATATCGTGGATACGAAGCCCGATCCCACCAAGGCAAAAATCCACAAAATCATCGAGCCCGACGAGGTGTTCAAGAAGACCGGCTACTCGCGGCCCCACACCGTCCATTGCGGCCCGGAAGGCATCTACGTCAGCACGCTCGGCGGCGGCGGCAAGGATGGCACCGATGGGCCACCTGGCGTCTTCATCATGGACTGCGAGACGTTTGACATCCTCGGCCGCTGGGAGATCGATCGCGGACCGCAGAACCTGCACTATGATTTCTGGTGGAACTTGCCGCGCGACTACATGGTGACAAGTGAATGGGCGCTGCCGCCGCAGTTCGAGAACGGGATCGTCCCGGAAGATCTGCTCTCGAACAAGTATGGCCATCGGATCCATTTCTGGGACCTTCGGGCCCGGCGCAATGTCCAGACGATCGATCTTGGCGCCAACCATCAGATGGCGCTCGAGGTGCGCCCCGCGCACGATCCCGTTCGCGAGTACGGGTTCCTGGGCGTCGTGGTCGACACAACGAACCTCGAAGGCTCAATCTGGACCTGGTGGCGCGAAGACGGCAAGTTCCACATCGAAAAGACGGCGACGATCCCGCCCGAGCCGGCGCCCAAGGAGCAGCTGCCCCCCCTCCTGCAGGGGTTTGGCGCAGTGCCGCCGCTGGTGACCGACATCGACCTTTCTATGGATGACCGGTTCCTTTACGTCGCCTGCTGGGGAACCGGCGAGATGCGTCAGTACGACGTCACCGACCCAAGGAAGCCCAAGCTTGCGGGCTCGGTCCACGTCGGCGGCATCGCTCGCCGTACGCCGCACCCGAGCGGCAAGGTGTATGCAGGCGGTCCGCAGATGGTCGAGATCAGCCGTGACGGCAAGCGGGTCTATTGGACCAACTCGCTTTACTCGACGTGGGACAACCAGTTCTATCCCGACGGCGTGCCGGGCGCCGAGGTCATGGCCAATGCGAACGCGAGCGGCGGCCTCGAGCTGGCAAAGGACTACTGGGTGAGCTTCCCTGACGGTTACCGGGCGCATCAAATCCGGCTCGAGGGCGGCGACTGCTCAACGGATTCGTTCTGCTATCCATCGGTTTGAATTTGACCGAAGCAGCTTGGGCACCTGCCGGACTCTGGCTGGCTGTCGTCGCGAGCGGCCTCTATCACGGGGTGAACCCGGCAATGGGATGGCCGCTCGCTGTTTCAGCCGGGCTGATCGAAAGGAGTTCGCGCGCCCTCGTGGCGGCACTTTGGCCGCTAACGGCCGGCCATCTACTGGCAATTTTCGTGGTGATCCTTCCGTTCGCGCTGCTGGTCGCCCTCGTCGAGTGGCAGCAACAAATCCAGATCGGCGCCAGTCTCCTGGTCATCGGCTTCGGCATTTTTCGGTTCGTCAACCGGCGCCATCCGCAGGTGCTGGCGCGGATACGACCGACGCAACTGGGCCTCTGGTCCTTCGCCGTGGCAATCGCGCATGGCGCCGGACTGATGCTCGTGCCGATCTATCTCGGGCTCTGCCGGGTCGCCGATCTCGACGCCGGCCACGAGGCGGTGGGCGCACTGATCAGCGCCAATCTGGGGATGGCAGTTCTGGTGTCCGTGGTCCACGCCGTCGCCATGATCGCGGCCGGCGGTTTGTTGGCGTGGCTGGTCTACCGCTACCTGGGCCTGAAGTTCGTGTCGCGGAGCTGGTTCAATCTGGATGCGACTTGGGCCCTCAGTCTCGTCTTGGTAGGCGCGCTATCGCTCACGATCAGCCTGACCAGCCGGCACTGAGCCAAGCGCGAACCCGCCCTCCCTCAGGTAGTCGGTGATGATCAGGCGTGCGAGCTCTTCGTCCTCGACCACGAGGACGGTCGCCGCCGCGCCACTGTCCATCGAGGCCATTCAGCGTACGCGACGCAGCATCAGCCGACCGAGGCTGCCTATTTGATGCGTAACCCTCTGACCTCGATCAGGCCGCATCTTTCGCACTCGAAGGTGTAGAGGTCGCGCGTGGCGCTTTCCGCCTCGACCCCGACCAGGCGCATTTCGAGTTTGCACTTCGGGCAGACTATCAACGATTTTTTGCGCACCGGCATCGCGAGACAATGCGCGTTAGTAGATCAAATAGCCAATCCAAGTTTGTCACTGATGGAACTGCGGCAGAGACCCTCCCGAGAGCGGGCACGGTTCATCGAGACGGCATTCGCTGCGATTGCGGCTTCCCCCCGTTGAGACGGCGCTGATCCGGCGCCCGTTCACTTCTGTTCAGGCTAATTAAGCAAACAATGAGTAGCGGTCCCTGCGGATTTTCACGATCCGTTCGCGGAGGCGTTCCGCAAAATTCACTGCCGCGCCTGGGGGCTGGGGGAAACCCTCATTTTTTTTGCAGGCGCCAATTGCATTAAATGAGTAAGTAACGTATTTGTCCTGTTAGACTATCTTTTGTCATAGGAGGCCAGGCCATGAAGAATGGCAAATCGGGCGGGAGCCATCGCGAAGAGCGTCTGCAAATAATGCTTTCCCCTCAAGAGCTTGAGGCGGTGGATAGCTTTCGGTTCGCGCACCGGATGCCGAGCCGCGCCGCGGCCGTGCGCGAGCTGTTCCGTCTCGGGCTTGCGGCAATGGGAACGGATGTCGGATCGCCCGGTCTGAAATCGAGCGAATACGGTGTGCTCAGAAGACAAGGGGTCATGAGTAAGAAGGGGATGTAGCTCAGATACCCTTCAGTTAGACGTTGTCGGATTGCTGGCTGCACCTCGTTGATGCAGGGTCTCTACGCACGCTGGGCTTTGGCGATTGAGCGCATGCAATGTCAGGTGACGGTATCGAGTTACGCAGCGAGCTTGAGCTACCTCGTTTTTTGCTGAAAGCCGGCGAGGCAATCACACGCGGCGACCCTTATTTCCGCGACGTGCTCGAAGCGCTGCCGGCCGCAATTTACACCACGGACGCCGCTGGACGCATCACCTACTACAACCAGGCTGCCGCACTGCTGTGGGGGCAGCGTCCGGAATTGGGTGAGAGCGAGTGGTGCGGTTCGTGGAAACTCTATTGGCCTGACGGCCGCCCGCTTCCGCACGATCAATGCCCGATGGCGCTGGCGATCAAAGAAGGCCGGCCCAACAGAGGCATGGAAGCCGTGGCGGAGCGGCCGGACGGAATCAAAATACCGTTCATCCCCTATCCGACCCCCCTTTACAATTCATCAGGCACGCTGGTCGGTGCGGTGAACATGCTGGTCGATATTACGGACCGCAAGCGCGCCGAAGAGAGCGCGCTGCGGCTCGCGTCGATCGTGGAGTTTTCAGACGACGCGATCGTCAGCAAAGACCTCGACGGCGTAATTACAAGTTGGAACCGCGGCGCGCAGGCTCTTTTTGGCTATACGGCGCGGGAGGCCGTTGGCAACTCCGTCAGGACGCTAATTCCGCCCGACCGCCTGGATGAGGAGTCCGAAATTCTCGCGCGCATCCGGCGTGGTGAGCACATCGAACACTACGAGACCGTTCGCAGGCGAAAGGATGGCACTCTGATTGATATTTCGCTGACCGTGTCTCCAGTCAAAAATGCGGCGGGCGAGATCGTCGGTGCGTCAAAGATCGCGCGCAACATCAGCGAGCGCAAGCGCGCTGAGGAAGCGCTGCATCTTATCGTCGATGAGAGCAAACATCGCATTCGGAACACGCTGGCGACTGTGCAGGCGATCGCTACGCAGACGTTGCACGCGTCGGACGAAGAGCGCCTCGCATTTGTCGCGCGATTGAGTGCGCTTGGCCGCGCCCACGACCTGCTTTCCGTCGAGAATTGGAGCCGCGCCAAGATTGGCGATGTAGTCAATCAGGCATTGGCTCCATTTAGAGACAAGGCTTATGAGCGATTTGTGGTTGAGGGGCCTGAGGATCTCTGGACCAGCTCAAATCATGCATCGCTGTTAACAATGGCACTGCATGAACTCGCGACCAACGCGTCCAAATATGGGGCCTTGGCGAACAACAGTGGTCAAGTTCGCCTCTCTTGGGAGCTTGTTTCACAAGATCAGGAAAGCCGGCTCAGGCTTTGTTGGACGGAGAGCGGCGGCCCGCCGGTCACGCCGCCGAGTCACGCTGGTTTCGGGTCATTTCTCATGAATCGTGTTTTGAAAGCAGAGCGCGGCGAAGTGCGATTGGAGTACAAACCGCAGGGTCTCGTTGCCACCTTCGAGCTGACGAGCTAGCCCCGGACGCGGTGGACCAAAGCCAACTGTGGGCAACTCAGCGATCTCAGTTTGTGCCGTAAAGGCACCGGGAGCGCGCATTCCGGGGATTGGCTAGCGCGTCTCTTTGTCCGTGGAAATAATCGCCCGCAGTCTCCCCACGATCGACGGCCCGAAATAGGGCTTCGGCAGAAAGCCGGCCCCCGGCGGCAGCTGCACCATCTTGGGAACGCCCTTGCCGGACATCACCAGCAATCCAATGCCGGGCCAGCGCTCGTGGATCACGTGCGCCAGTGCGATCCCGTCCATCGCACCCGGCATCACCACGTCGAGCACCACCGCCCGCACGTCGCCGCGCTGCTCGAGCACCGCGATCGCCTGCTCCGCGTTCGCGCTCTGCAGCACCGCGAATCCGCCCTCCCTCAGGTAGTCCGTGATGATCAGGCGTGCGAGCTCTTCGTCCTCGACCACGAGGACGGTCGCCTCCGCGCCACTGTCCATTGAAGCCATTCAGCGTACGCGACGCAGCATCAATCCGCCGGCCGCGGCGCAGCCGGAGCGCCCTCCGCCGGCAGCCCGGGCCCTTTTTTGATCACAACTTGCGTCCGATAGACCACACGCATGCCACATCGCTATATTGACCTGCACGACTGATGTCCCGGTCGCCGGCGGTAACACCGGCGCCCCCTGCTCTCTGCGTTCGCCGATTCGGACAAGGATTTCAACGTCGATGACGTCGCAGAATGAGGTCTTTGCCGGCCGGCAGTTTCCCGCCGGCGACGCCAAGGCCTCCCTGACCGAATGGCGCGCACAGGCTGAGCCTGAGCAAGATACCGCGCAGATAGCCACATCACCGCAGCGTGCCGAGGACGTGGCGCCCGAGGTTTTCATCGAGCAGATCCGCCTGCTCTACCAGCATCCGGTCCTGATCCTCGCCAACATCGTCAACGCGGCGCTGGTCGTCGCCGTGCTGTGGTCGAGCTTCCCGCACCCGGCGCTGCTGGCCTGGCTCGCGCTGTTTCTCGTTCTGACTCCGCTTCGGCTGCTCGTCGGGCACCTGCAGGCGCGTCACCGCTGGCCGGCCGCCCACGCGGCGACGTGGTCCGTCGTCGGCTCGGCGCTCACCGGAGGCGTCTGGGGCCTGCTGGCATTTGCGATCGTCTCCACGTCGGACATCGCCTACCAGGTGTTCATCGTGTTCGTGCTCGGCGGCATGACCGCGGGCGCCGTGCTGCTCGACGCCGCCTACCTGCCGGCGTTCTTCGCGTTCGTGCTGCCGATCATCGTGCCGACCACCCTCGCCTTCATGCTGCGCGGCGACCTGATGTCGATCGCGATGGGAGCCATGCTGGCGGTGTTCGCCGCCGTTCAATCGGTCATCGGCCACCGCACCAATCGCTGGATCGTCGACACGCTGCGGCTGCAGGCCCAGCGCGAGAACCTCACCGCCGATCTCTATCGCACGACCGCCGAGCTGACGCGGCGCGAAGCGATCCTGCGGATCATGGCCAACCACGACGAGCTCACCGGCCTGTTCAACCGCTACTACCTGTTCGAAACCATGGCGCGCGAAATGCGCCGCGCCCAGCGCCTGCAGACGCCGATCACGATCGCGATCCTGGATATCGACCGTTTCAAGGACTTCAACGACAATTTCGGCCACGAGGCCGGCGACGAGATCCTGCGGACGATGGGCGCGTTCCTGCAGCGCTCGACGCGCGGCAGCGACATCGTCTGCCGCTACGGCGGAGAGGAGTTCCTGCTGGTGTTTTTCGACAGCAACACGCTGGCGGCCTTGCCGCGCCTTGCCCAGATCTGCGACGGCATCAAGGACGCCAAGTACGCGTGCCGCGGCCTGCCGTTGCCGGGCGTCACGCTGTCGGTCGGGGTTGCGCAATATCCGGATCACGGGCGCACCGTCGACGGATTGATTCGCGCCGCCGACCGCGCGCTCTACGCCGCCAAGAAGGCGGGCCGGGACCGGATCGAAGTGGTTTCCTCGTGACGCGCGCGTGCCTGCGAGAGCAAGCGCGCCCTGCAAAGCTCACGCGATCCACCGCGCCGCATCCCGCGCCAGCAGCCCGTAGCTCACCGCATCTCCGCCCGGCAACGCGTCGGGATGGACGCCTTCCTGACGGAAGCCGAGCCGCGCGAGGAAGGCGCGCGCCGGCCGGTTCTGCGCCGGCGTCACCGCCGTGAGGCGCGCGCAGCCAAGCTGCACGAACGGATAGCGCAGCATCGCCCGGATCGCTTCCTTGCTGGCCCAGCGCGGCGACGATGTGACGAACGTGATCTCGATATTGGGCGGCCGGTAGTTGTTGTAGATCGCCGCGGCGACGACCTCGCCGCCGCGGGCGACGCCGATCGCGACGCAAGGGCTGAAATCGGCAATGCCGAGGCGCGCGCCGGCCCAGCGCGCCAGCATCTGATCGCGATCAAACAGCAGCATGGCGGGCGATTGCCAGCGAAACAGCAGAGGCCGTGGGCAGACGACCGCGCCGGAACCACACGGCCGGCCTTCAAGGCGAGGGCGGCGCTTGCGGCGAGTTCCTGAGCCGCTGATAGCTCGTGCTCAAGCGAATTTACGTGCCTATTTGTGATAAGCTCGGGCTGCTCGGAAAGGCGCACACGAGAAGACTTCACAACAGGTGGTCATGCACGCGAAGCAACCAGGGAGGAACTGCAATGACAATGAGGCCTGATCCGACATTTCACGCATCGCCGAAGCTTGCGATGGAAGCCCCGCCGGAGAACTTCGCCTACACGTTGCTGCTCAGCCCCGATTTCTCCAAGCCCGATGCGCTCGCAGTGATCGACGTGAAGCCCGGATCGCCCACATTCAGCCAGGTCGTCCACACGGTGACGATGCCCAACAAGGGCGACGAGTTTCACCATTTCGGTTGGAATGCCTGCTCGTCGGCATTGTCGCCGCTCACCGGCCACGCGTTTCTCGAGCGGCGCTACCTGATCATCCCCGGGCTGCGCTCCTCGCGCATTTATATCGTGGATACGAAGCCCGATCCCACCAAGGCAAAAATCCACAAAATCATCGAGCCCGACGAGGTGTTCAAGAAGACCGGCTACTCGCGGCCCCACACTGTCCATTGCGGCCCGGAAGGCATCTACGTCAGCACGCTCGGCGGCGGCGGCAAGGATGGCACCGATGGGCCACCTGGCGTCTTCATCATGGACTGCGAGACGTTTGACATCCTAGGCCGCTGGGAGATCGATCGCGGACCGCAGAACCTGCACTATGATTTCTGGTGGAACTTGCCGCGCGACTACATGGTGACAAGTGAATGGGCGCTGCCGCCGCAGTTCGAGAACGGGATCGTCCCGGAAGATCTGCTCTCGAACAAGTATGGCCATCGGATCCATTTCTGGGACCTTCGGGCCCGGCGCAATGTCCAGACGATCGATCTTGGCGCCAACCATCAGATGGCGCTCGAGGTGCGCCCCGCGCACGATCCCGTTCGCGAGTACGGGTTCCTGGGCGTCGTGGTCGACACAACAAACCTCGAAGGCTCAATCTGGACCTGGTGGCGCGAAGACGGCAAGTTCCACATCGAAAAGACGGCGACGATCCCGCCCGAGCCGGCGCCCAAGGAGCAGCTGCCCCCCCTCCTGCAGGGGTTTGGCGCAGTGCCGCCGCTGGTGACCGACATCGACCTTTCTATGGATGACCGGTTCCTTTACGTCGCCTGCTGGGGAACCGGCGAGATGCGTCAGTACGACGTCACCGACCCAAGGAAGCCCAAGCTTGCGGGCTCGGTCCACGTCGGCGGCATCGCTCGCCGTACGCCCCACCCGAGCGGCAAGGTGTATGCAGGCGGTCCGCAGATGGTCGAGATCAGCCGTGACGGCAAGCGGGTCTATTGGACCAACTCGCTTTACTCGACGTGGGACAACCAGTTCTATCCCGACGGCGTGCCGGGCGCCGAGGTCATGGCCAATGCGAACGCGAGCGGCGGCCTCGAGCTGGCAAAGGACTACTGGGTGAGCTTCCCTGACGGTTACCGGGCGCATCAAATCCGGCTCGAGGGCGGCGACTGCTCAACGGATTCGTTCTGCTATCCATCGGTTTGAATTTGACCGAAGCTTGGGCACCTGCCGGACTCTGGCTGGCTGTCGTCGCGAGCGGCCTCTATCACGGGGTGAACCCGGCAATGGGATGGCCGCTCGCTGTTTCAGCCGGGCTGATCGAAAGGAGTTCGCGCGCCCTCGTGGCGGCACTTTGGCCGCTAACGGCCGGCCATCTGCTGGCAATTTTCGTGGTGATCCTTCCGTTCGCGCTGCTGGTCGCCCTCGTCGAGTGGCAGCAACAAATCCAGATCGGCGCCAGTCTCCTGGTCATCGGCTTCGGCATTTTTCGGTTCGTCAACCGGCGCCATCCGCAGGTGCTGGCGCGGATACGACCGACGCAACTGGGCCTCTGGTCCTTCGCCGTGGCAATCGCGCATGGCGCCGGACTGATGCTCGTGCCGATCTATCTCGGGCTCTGCCGGGTCGCCGATCTCGACGCCGGCCACGAGGCGGTGGGCGCACTGATCAGCGCCAATCTGGGGATGGCAGTTCTGGTGTCCGTGGTCCACGCCGTCGCCATGATCGCGGCCGGCGGTTTGTTGGCGTGGCTGGTCTACCGCTACCTGGGCCTGAAGTTCGTGTCGCGGAGCTGGTTCAATCTGGATGCGACTTGGGCCCTCAGTCTCGTCCTGGTAGGCGCGCTATCGCTCACGATCAGCCTGACCAGCCGGCACTGAGCCAAGCGCGAACCCGCCCTCCCTCAGGTAGTCGGTGATGATCAGGCGTGCGAGCTCTTCGTCCTCGACCGCGAGGGCGGTCGCCTCCGCGCCACTGTCCATCGAGGCCATTCAGCGTACGCGACGCAGCATCAGCCGACCGAGGCTGCCTATTTGATGCGTAACCCTCTGACCTCGATCAGGCCGCATCTTTCGCACTCGAAGGTGTAGAGATCGCGCGTGGCGCTTTCCGCCTCGACCCCGACCAGGCGCATTTCGAGTTTGCACTTCGGGCAGACTATCAACGATTTTTTGCGCACCGGCATCGCGAGACAATGCGCGTTAGTAGATCAAATAGCCAATCCAAGTTTGTCACTGATGGAACTGCGGCAGAGACCCTGCCGAGAGCGGGCCCGGTTCATCGAGACGGCATTCGCTGCGATTGCGGCTTCCCCCCATTGAGCCGGCGCTGATCCGGCGCCCGTTCACTTCTGTTCAGGCTAATTAAGCAAACAATGAGTAGCGGTCCCTGCGGATTTTCACGGTCCGTTCGCGGAGGCCGGTCACGATCGCCCGCAAAATTCACTGCCCGCGCCTGGGGCTGGGGAAACCCTGATTTTTTTTGCAGGCGCCAATTGCATTAAATGAGTAAGTAACGTATTTGTCGTGTTAGACTATCTTTTGTCATAGGAGGCCAGGCCATGAAGAATGGCAAATCGGGCGGGAGCCATCGCGAAGAACGTCTGCAAATAATGCTTTCCCCTCAAGAGCTTGAGGCGGTGGATAGCTTTCGGTTCGCGCACCGGATGCCGAGCCGCGCCGCGGCCGTGCGCGAGCTGTTCCGTCTCGGGCTTGCGGCAATGGGAACGGATGTCGGATCGCCCGGTCTGAAATCGAGCGAATACGGGGTGCTCAGAAAACAAGGGGTTATGAGTAAGAAGGGGATGTAGCTCAAATACCCTTCAGTTAGACGTTGTCGGATTGCTGGCTGCACCTCGTTGATGCAGGGTCTCTACGCACGCTGGGCTTTGGCGATTGAGCGCATGCAATGTCAGGTGACGGTATCGAGTTACATAGCGAGCTTGAGCTACCTCGTTTTTTGCTGAAAGCCGGCGAGGCAATCACACGCGGCGACCATTATTTCCGCGACGTGCTCGAAGCGCTGCCGGCCGCAATTTACACCACGGACGCCGCTGGACGCATCACCTACTACAACCAGGCTGCCGCACTGCTGTGGGGGCAGCGTCCGGAATTGGGTGAGAGCGAGTGGTGCGGTTCGTGGAAACTCTATTGGCCTGACGGCCGCCCGCTTCCGCACGATCAATGCCCGATGGCGCTGGCGATCAAAGAAGGCCGGCCCAACAGAGGCATGGAAGCCGTGGCGGAGCGGCCGGACGGAATCAAAATACCGTTCATCCCCTATCCGACCCCCCTTTACGATTCATCAGGCACGCTGGTCGGTGCGGTGAACATGCTGGTCGATATTACGGACCGCAAGCGCGCCGAAGAGAGCGCGCTGCGGCTCGCGTCGATCGTGGAGTTTTCAGACGACGCGATCATCAGCAAAGACCTCGACGGCGTAATTACAAGTTGGAACCGCGGCGCGCAGGCTCTTTTTGGCTATACGGCGCGGGAGGCCGTTGGCAACTCCGTCAGGACGCTAATTCCGCCCGACCGCCTGGATGAGGAGTCCGAAATTCTCGCGCGCATCCGGCGTGGTGAGCACATCGAACACTACGAGACCGTTCGCAGGCGAAAGGATGGCACTCTTATTGATATTTCGCTGACCGTGTCTCCAGTCAAAAATGCGGCGGGCGAGATCGTCGGTGCGTCGAAGATCGCGCGCAACATCAGCGAGCGCAAGCGCGCTGAGGAAGCGCTGCATCTTATCGTCGATGAGAGCAAACATCGCATTCGGAACACGCTGGCGACGGTGCAGGCGATCGCTACGCAGACGCTGCACGCGTCGGACGAAGAGCGCCTCGCATTTGTCGCGCGATTGAGTGCGCTTGGCCGCGCCCACGACCTGCTTTCCGTCGAGAATTGGAGCCGCGCCAAGATTGGCGATGTAGTCAATCAGGCATTGGCTCCATTTAGAGACAAGGCTTATGAGCGATTTGTGGTTGAGGGGCCTGAGGATCTCTGGACCAGCTCAAATCACGCATCGCTGTTAACAATGGCACTGCATGAACTCGCGACCAACGCGTCCAAATATGGGGCCTTGGCGAACAACAGTGGTCAAGTTCGCCTCTCTTGGGAGCTTGTTTCACAAGATCAGGAAAGCCGGCTCAGGCTTTGTTGGACGGAGAGCGGCGGCCCGCCGGTCACGGCGCCGAGTCACGCTGGTTTCGGGTCATTTCTCATGAATCGTGTTTTGAAAGCAGAGCGCGGCGAAGTGCGATTGGAGTACAAACCGCAGGGTCTCGTTGCCACCTTCGAGCTGACGAGCTAGCCCCGGACGCGGGGCACCAAAGCCAACTGTGGGCAACTCAGCGATCTCAGTTTGTGCCGTAAAGGCACCGGGAGCGCGTATTCCGGGGATTGGCTAGCGCGTCTCTTTGTCCGTGGAAATAATCGCCCGCAGTCTCCCCACGATCGACGGCCCGAAATAGGGCTTCGGCAGAAAGCCGGCCCCCGGCGGCAGCTGCACCATCTTGGGAACGCCCTTGCCGGACATCACCAGCAATCCAATGCCGGGCCAGCGCTCGTGGATCAGGTGCGCCAGTGCGATTCCGTCCATCGCGCCCGGCATCACCACGTCGAGCACCACCGCCCGCACGTCGCCGCGCTGCTCGAGCACCGCGAGCGCCTGCTCCGCGTTCGCGCTCTGCAGCACCGCGAATCCGCCCTCCCTCAGGTAGTCGGTGATGATCAGGCGTGCGAGCTCTTCGTCCTCGACCACGAGGACGGTCGCCTCCGCGCCACTGTCCATTGAAGCCATTCAGCGTACGCGACGCAGCATCAATCCGCCGGCCGCGGCGCAGCCGGAGCGCCCTCCGCCGGCAGCCCGGGCCCTTTTTTGATCACAACTTGCGTCCGATAGACCACACGCATGCCACATCGCTATATTGACCTGCACGACTGATGTCCCGGTCGCCGGCGGTGACACCGGCGCCCCCTGCTCTCTGCGTTCGCCGATTCGGACAAGGATTTCAACGTCGATGACGTCGCAGAACGAGGTCTTTGCCGGCCGGCAGTTTCCCGCCGGCGACGCCAAGGCCTCCCTGACCGAATGGCGCGCACAGGCTGAGCCTGAGCAAGATACCGCGCAGATAGCCACATCACCGCAGCGTGCCGAGGACGTGGCGCCCGAGGTTTTCATCGAGCAGATCCGCCTGCTCTACCAGCATCCGGTCCTGATCCTCGCCAACATCGTCAACGCGGCGCTGGTCGTCGCCGTGCTGTGGTCGAGCTTCCCGCACCCGGCGCTGCTGGCCTGGCTCGCGCTGTTTCTCGTTCTGACTCCGCTTCGGCTGCTCGTCGGGCACCTGCAGGCGCGTCACCGCTGGCCGGCCGCCCACGCGGCGACGTGGTCCGTCGTCGGCTCGGCGCTCACCGGAGGCGTCTGGGGCCTGCTGGCATTTGCGATCGTCTCCACGTCGGACATCGCCTACCAGGTGTTCATCGTGTTCGTGCTCGGCGGCATGACCGCGGGCGCCGTGCTGCTCGACGCCGCCTACCTGCCGGCGTTCTTCGCGTTCGTGCTGCCGATCATCGTGCCGACCACGCTCGCCTTCATGCTGCGCGGCGACCTGATGTCGATCGCGATGGGGGCCATGCTGGCGGTGTTCGCCGCCGTTCAATCGGTCATCGGCCACCGCACCAATCGCTGGATCGTCGACACGCTGCGGCTGCAAGCCCAGCGCGAGAACCTCACCGCCGATCTCTATCGCACGACCGCCGAGCTGACGCGGCGCGAAGCGATCCTGCGGATCATGGCCAACCACGACGAGCTCACCGGCCTGTTCAACCGCTACTACCTGTTCGAAACCATGGCGCGCGAAATGCGCCGCGCCCAGCGCCTGCAGACGCCGATCACGATCGCGATCCTGGATATCGACCATTTCAAGGACTTCAACGACAATTTCGGCCACGAGGCCGGCGACGAGATCCTGCGGACGATGGGCGTGTTCCTGCAGCGCTCGACGCGCGGCAGCGACATCGTCTGCCGCTACGGCGGAGAGGAGTTCCTGCTGGTGTTTTTCGACAGCAACACGCTGGCGGCCTTGCCGCGCCTTGCCCAGATCTGCGACGGCATCAAGGACGCCAAGTACGCGTGCCGCGGCCTGCCGTTGCCGGGCGTCACGCTGTCGGTCGGGGTTGCGCAATATCCGGATCACGGGCGCACCGTCGACGGATTGATTCGCGCCGCCGACCGCGCGCTCTACGCCGCCAAGAAGGCGGGCCGGGACCGGATCGAAGTGGTTTCCTCGTGACGCGCGCGTGCCTGCGAGCGCAAGCGCGCCCTGCAAAGCTCACGCGATCCACCGCGCCGCATCCCGCGCCAGCAGCCCGTAGCTCACCGCATCTCCGCCCGGCAACGCGTCGGGATGGACGCCTTCCTGACGGAAGCCGAGCCGCGCGAGGAAGGCGCGCGCCGGCCGGTTCTGCGCCGGCGTCACCGCCGTGAGGCGCGCGCAGCCAAGCTGCACGAACGGATAGCGCAGCATCGCCCGGATCGCTTCCTTGCTGGCCCAGCGCGGCGACGATGTGACGAACGTGATCTCGATATTGGGCGGCCGGTAGTTGTTGTAGATCGCCGCGGCGACGACCTCGCCGCCGCGGGCGACGCCGATCGCGACGCAAGGGCTGAAATCGGCAATGCCGAGGCGCGCGCCGGCCCAGCGCGCCAGCATCTGATCGCGATCAAACAGCAGCATGGCGGGCGA
>CAWFLX010000018.1:0-136544 GCA_963816775.1 uncultured Alphaproteobacteria bacterium | reverse complement strand
CGCGCGCGCAAGGGGAGGGGCGATCGATCGGCCGCATCGCCGGCGCGACGCGCATTGCCGTCATAAAATTGTCGCCGAAACCGAAATGTTATATTATAACATTTCACCTAGTGTCCCGATTCCGAAGTTCGCAATACCTTGCGGCATGCTCTGACGCGAACTTCGGAATCCAGTACACTAGCAAGTTTATCATTCTGGTGTGGTTTTGGATTTGAAGTTCCTATGCGAGCGTGCGGCCAAAGTAGTAGGAACTTCAAATCCACCACACCAGGTTCAGACGCATGACCCACCATCATCACAATCCAGGCGACGCGCATCCGGAAGGTCGCATTTCTCCCTCGCTGTTGCGCATGTCGGTCATCGAGCGCATCGCAATCGCGGCGGTTGCGGTGCTCGTGCTGTGGGCCGCGGTTTGGTGGGCACTGAGTCAATCATGAACGCACAGCTGCAGTTCCGCGATCTGACGCTCGGCTATGATCGGCACCCGGCGGTCCATCATCTCAATGGCGGCATCGACGCCGGCGCACTGATCGCCGTCGTCGGCCCGAACGGGGCCGGCAAATCGACCTTGTTCAAAGGCATCGTCGGATTGCTGGCGCCGCTTGCGGGCCGCATCGAGCTCAACGGGCTCAAGCGCCGCGACATCGCCTACCTGCCGCAGGTCGCCGACATCGACCGCAGCTTTCCGATCAATGTCTACGACATGATCGCCATGGGGCTGTGGCGTTCGACCGGACTCTTCGGCGGCGTCGGCGGCAAGGGGCGCGCGCAGATCCACCACGCGATCGAAGCCGTCGGGCTCACCGGGTTCGAGGACCGGCCGATCGGAACCCTGTCGGGCGGGCAGATGCAGCGCGTGCTGTTCGCGCGGTTGTTGCTGCAGGATGCGCGTTTGATCGTGCTCGACGAGCCGTTCAACGCGGTCGATGCCAAGACGGTCGCGGATTTGTGCGCGCTGGTGCAGCGCTGGCACGGCGAGAAACGGACGGTCGTCGCCGCCCTGCATGATCTCGAGCTCGTGCGCGCCAACTTTCCCGAGGCGCTGCTGCTGGCGCGGGCCCCGGTGGCGTGGGGACTAACTGCCGATGTGCTGACGCCGGACAATCTCGCAAAGGCGCGCCACATGTGCGAGGCGTTCGACGCGGACGCGCACGAATGCCGGGTCGACGCCGCATAACATGCCCTACGACATCCTGATCGCGCCGTTCCTTGAGTTCGATTTCATGCGGCGTGCACTGGTCGCCACGCTGGCGCTGGCGCTTGGCGCCGCGCCGATCGGCGTCACCCTCATGCTGCGGCGGATGAGCCTGATGGGCGACGCCATGGCGCATGCGATCCTGCCCGGCGCCGCGGTCGGATTCCTGGTCGCAGGGCTCAATCTTTTCGCCATGAGCGTCGGCGGCCTGATCGCCGGCCTGCTGGTGGCCCTGCTCGCCGGCGTCGTCGCGCGGGTCACCGAACTCAAGGAGGACGCCTCGCTCGCCGCGTTCTTTCTGGTGTCGCTCGCGCTCGGCGTCACCATCGTGTCGGCGCGCGGCACCAACATCGACCTGCTGCACTTTCTGTTCGGCAACGTGCTCGGCCTCGATGCCGCATCCCTGGTGCTGATCGCCGCGATCAGCACGCTCTCGCTGCTGATTCTGGCGCTGATCTGGCGGCCGCTGGTCCTCGAATGCGTCGATCCGGGTTTCCTGCGCTCGATCAGCCGCGCCGGCGCGCCGGTGCACATCGCGTTCCTCGGTCTCGTTGTGCTCAACCTCGTCGGTGGGTTCCAGGCGCTTGGCACTTTGCTGGCCGTCGGCCTGATGATGCTGCCCGCTTTCACGGCGCGGTTTTGGACGCGCGATATCACCGCCATGATTCTGGTTGCGGTGCTCACCGGCGCGCTGTCGGGCTACGTCGGGCTGCTGCTTTCGTTCCATGCCGGCGTTGCGGCTGGTCCCGCGATCATTCTGGTGGCGGGCGCGCTCTACATCGGCTCGGTGCTGGCCGGACCCGTCGGCGGCATGCTGCGGCAGCTCTTTCCCAAGCGGCACCTTGAAGCATGATGCGGTGGCTCGTTGCGGCGCTGGTCGCGATGGTGGCTGCGCCCGCGTTTGCGCAAGGCAAGGTCAACGTCGCGACGAGCTTCACCATCCTTGCGGATTTTGCGCGCAACGTCGGTGGGGATCGGGTCGAGGTCGTCTCGCTGGTCGGTCCGAACGGCGACGCCCACAGCTATGTGCCGTCGCCGGCGGATGCCAAGAAGCTCGCCGACGCAAAGCTCGTGATCCTCAATGGGCTTGGCCTCGAAGGGTCGACCGAGCGCTTCATGCGCGCCGCCGCGAAGAACGCGAAGGTGATCGTCGCCAGCGACGGCATCACACCACTGCGGCTCGGCAATGACCCCGATCCGCATGCCTGGCAGTCGGTCGCCAACGCCAAGATCTATGTCGCCAACATTCGCGACGCGCTGATCGCGGTCGACCCTGCCGACAAATCCACCTTCGAGGCCAACGCGGCCGCCTATCTGAGCCGGGTCGATGCGCTCGACGCCGAGGTCACGGCGGAGATTGCGAAAATTCCGCCGGACCGCCGCAAGCTCGTCACCACTCATGATGCCTTCGGCTACTTCGGCACCGCCTATGGGATTGCGTTCATCGCCCCGCACGGGGTTTCGACCGAAGCGCAGGCATCGGCCCGCGATGTCGCGCGCATCATCGCGCAGATCCGCGCCGAGAAAATTCCGGCGGTGTTTCTGGAGAACGTGACCGACCCGCGGCTCCTGGAGCGCATCGCGCGCGAGTCCGGCGCGCGCGTCGGCGGCACGCTCTACTCGGATGCGCTGACCGAGCCGAACGGCCCGGCGCCGACCTACATCAACATGATGCGCCACAATGTGCAGGAGCTGGTGGCGGCGCTGAGGGGCTAACTGGCGTAGACATCCTCGGCCTTATCCCCAGATCTCCGTCATGCCCGCGCTTGTCGCGGGCATCCACGTACTTACTGTTTCGATACACAAAGAAGGCGTGGATGGCCGGGACAAGCCCGGCCATGACGCCGCGGTGAGAGGTACCCGGACCAACCACCCGCATACCAAGCCGAAGCCCTTCCGAACCTCGCCCGTTCAGGCCTACAATGAGCCATGGCCACACACGACCACGACGACGATCAACACCACGGCTCCGAACTGTCGGAAGCGCAGCTGCGCGTGCGCGCGCTTGAAACAGTCCTGACCGAGAAGGGCTATATCGATCCGGTCGCGCTCGACGCCTTGATCGAAGCCTACGAAACCAAGGTTGGCCCGCACCGCGGCGCGCGCGTCGTCGCCAAGGCGTGGGCCGATCCCGAGTTCAAGCGTGCGCTGCTCGCCGACGGCACCGCGGCGATCCGCGACGCCGGGCTGTTCGAGCGCGTCAGCGAACATATCATCGCGGTCGCCAACACCGAACAGCAACACAACATGGTCGTCTGCACGCTCTGCTCCTGTTATCCGTGGGACATGCTCGGCCTGCCGCCGGTCTGGTACAAATCGGCGCCCTATCGGTCGCGCGCGGTCAGCGACCCGCGCGGCGTGCTGCGCGAGTTCGGCGTCCACCTGCCGGCGTCGACCGATATCCGGGTCTGGGACTCGACCGCCGAGACGCGTTACATCGTGGTGCCGCTGCGCCCCGCCGGGACCGAAGGCTGGAGCGAGGACAAGCTCGCAAACCTCGTCACCCGCAACGCCATGATCGGCACCGGCCTGCCGCGCGATCCGGACAAGCCGCGATGAATGGCGTCCACGACATGGGGGGCATGCACGGCTTCGGCAAAGTCAGCGAGGAGCCGAACGAGCCGGTGTTCCACGCCGATTGGGAGGGGCGCACCTTTGCGATGAGCATGGTCATGCGCACGATCGGGCTCTGGAACATCGACATGTCGCGCGCTGAGCAGGAGATGCTGCCGGCGCACCTCTATCTGGCGAGCTCCTACTACGAACGCTGGGGCCGCGGGCTCGAGCAACTGGTGCTCAAGCATGGGCTTGCCAGCAAGGAGGAGATGGCGGCTGGCCACGCGCGCACCACTGGCAAGCCGCTCGGGTCGAACCTCAAGCCGGCCGATGTCACAGCATTGCTCACACGCGGGTCCTACGAACGGCCGGCGCCCGCGCGAGCTCGCTTCAAGCCCGGCGACCGGGTACGCGCGCGCAACATCAACCCGCCGACCCACACACGCTTGCCGCGTTACGTACGTGGACACGTCGGCACCGTCGAGGCAGTACGCGGCTGTCACGTGTTCCCCGACTCGGTCGTGCGCGGCGAAGGCGAGAATCCGCACTGGCTCTACACCGTCGTGTTCGATGGCCGTGACCTGTGGGGAGAAGGCAGCGACCCGAGCCTGAAGGTTTCGGTCGAAGCGTGGGAGCCCTACCTGGAGCCCGCATGAGCGGCGTTACGCCCGCGGCGACCCGCCTCGTCATGAATGCGGTGCGCGGCATTCCGCGCGATCGCGACGGGCCGGTGTTTCGCGAACCGTGGGAAGCGCAGGCTTTCGCGATGGCGGTGACGCTGCAGGCGCGCGGTCTGTTCACCTGGAGCGAATGGGCGGCGGCGCTCGGCGAAGAGATCAAGCGCGCCCAGGCGGCCGGCGATCCCGACACCGGCGAGACCTATTACAGGCATTGGCTCGCGACGCTCGAGCGGATGGTGGCGCAGAAAGGCGTCACTGATCCGGAGACGCTTGCCCGCTATCGCGATGCCTGGGATCACGCCGCCGATCGCACGCCGCACGGCACGCCGATCGAGCTGCGGGTGGAGGATTTCGCCGATTAGTGGGGTCCGCTAGTGTCCCGATTCCGAAGTTCGCCACACGTTGCAGCACGCTCGACGCGAACTTCGGAATCGAACGGACACTAGCCAATCTATCATTCTAGTGCCCCTTTGAACCCGAAGTTCGCTTTCAGACTCGCGGCACAGTGTGTGCGACCTTCGGGTCCGGGGCACTAGCGTTTGAATCGGAACTCCAAAAATCTTTAGATCGCAGGGTCGCGTCGCCGCCGGATCTCGCGAATGACGGCGCTGTTGTCGTCGTCGCCCTCTCCTTGGCGCACGCAGGCTTCCAGAATCTCCTCGTTCAACGTCGCGAGCGGGAGCTGCTGGCCACGCGTGCCGGCCTGCGCGAGCATCAGTTTGACGTCCTTCAAGGTTTGGCGAATTCGACCTTCGGGCGTGAACTCGCCGCGCACCATCTTGGCGCCCTTGGTGTCCATCACCTGCGAGTAGGACGCGGATTTGCGCGCCACCGCGAGAAAGCTGTCCGCGTCGAGCCCCAGGCGCTCGGCAAAAACGAGGCCCTCGGCAAGCGCGAGGCGATTGAGCCCGAGGATGAGATTGATCGCGAGCTTGGCACGGCCCCCGTTGCCGACCTCGCCCACGTGAAAATGCGTGGGCGTGATTGCTTCGACGATCTCGGACACCTCCTGCAGCTTCTCGGGGGCGCCGCCGAGTAACCCAACTCCTTCACCTTTCCTGACTTGTTCACTGGTTCCCGAGATCGGTATCTCCAACAGGTGCAAACCCTGGCTCGCAACGCGTTGCGCGAGCGCGGCGACATGATCCGGGTCGCAGGTCGAGGCACAGAGCACGGTCTTGTCTGAGCGCACGCCGACAGCGGGTAGAATCCCGCATTCTACGACCGCTTCGACTTGCTCGGTGTTGTAGACGGCAAGGACGAGCGGATCGCAGCGCATCGCGATTTCGGCGAGCGACTGCGCAAAAATGCCGCCGCGCCGCTCGAACGCCGCCTGCGTGGCCGGATCGATGTCAAACCCATTGGGCCGGAACCCGGCCGCGACCAGCCGCTCTGCGATGGCGCTGCCGAGCAAGCCGAGGCCAATGACGCCAACCTGGCGGTTCGAATTCATGCGCGGCTCACCCAGATGTGCGGGTGCGCGCGCGCCGGTGCTCCGGTCGCGATACCACCCGTCGAAATCAGCACGTGCGTGTTCGCCGCTCCCGCGGGATGTCACGGACAGCTGACCGCGATCTTGTTCGCGTACATCGCGCCGTAACTGGCTTGCTGTTTGAACGTCGCCTCACTCAGGCGCTGGCTTTGCAGCGGTGCCGAAGGATCCGGCCGCCGGGTGATGGCGAGCTTGCAAGCGGATGGCGCGCCCGCGAGCTTGACCGGATCGCTCTCCGCCAACTCGAAGTCGATAAAAAACTCCGGATCGAAAACCTCGAGGTTGAGGTTCGCGGCTTTTGCGGGCGCCTCGAGCGGCAGGAAGAAATGCAACGTCAGCATCTCGTCCTTGAATTCAAGCCAATAGTCGACCGGATCGCGGAACTTGGTCTTTTTGCCGTCCGCTTTGGCGAATGTGAAGTACTCGAGCTCCTTCATGGAGGAGACGTTTTCCTCGGCAACCGGCGCCAGTTGCTCGCGGGTGAAAACGCCTTTCTGCTTGGCCTCGATCCCTTGCACGGCATAGGTCGAGAACATGTCATCGAACGTCCAGACATGGCGCACGCCGGTCACGGTGCCGTCAGGGGCGTACACGAGTTCGCTGTTGACCTTGACCCAGACGTGCGGGTGCGCGTTCGCCGGCGTTCCGGAAAGCGCGAGGCTTGCGCACAGCGCTGCGAGGAGCCCGAACGGGCGAAAGATCATGGCGCGGCCTAATGCAGAGTGGCGCGCAGAATATCACGGAGTGGGGCGGAACCGAGGCGGCCGGCTTCGGCATGCCCAACGCACCGGCGCCAATGTTGCGGATCGGCTTGGAGCTGTCCGGGCGGGATCCCTGTGGATGTGAGGATTTTTCTCGGTTGTGGATAGAACTGTGGCAGGCTACGGCAAAATCGACAAAAATCGGCCTCGGGAGGCCAGCCGATGACGACGCCCGTCCATCGCTGTTCGGCTGTTGTGGCGACCGTTCTCGCCGCTTTGTTTGGTTCCGCGACGGCCGCGAGCCGGGCGCAGGACGCGGGATCGCAAGGTCCGGTCTCGCTGCGCGGAGCCGGCTCGACGTTTTCGGCGCCGCTCTATCAGCGCTGGATCGAGGAGTACGCGGCGTCGCATCCGCAGGTCTCGATCTCTTACGATGTTGTTGGAAGCGGCGAGGGGATCAAGCGCTTTCTTACCGACGCGGTCGATTTCGCCGACATCGCGAGCTGCGCCGCGAATTCGACAGAGATCGCCTCGAACCAGCCGGCCTGGCGGACGCCATGCGCATTCGTTCCGATCGAGCGCCGCCATGGTCGTGCTTCCGTTCCGAGCCTCGCAGGCAGAACGTGCCGAATTGACGATTCTCCGCCTCGCGTACTCTCGCGACACGCCGATCGAAGCGCACTTTGCTCCGGATTCCAAAGCCATCGTCGAATACCCCCTCCTGGCGGCACGGTTGGCGCGCGTCGGCAACTCGAACTGCTTGCTCACCTCGATCTGCTACGGCGGCGTCATTTCACACGTACGCACTTGTGCGGCAAATGCCGTTCCGCTCGGCTCAACACCTATGAGGCCTGCCCGCAATGCGGTGGGTCTGACCTTATGGAAGAAACGCTCATCCATCATTTTCGGTGCGGCTGGCAGGATGGAGAATCGCACTTCACACAGGGCCGGCTTCTGGTCTGCCCGAAATGCCATCGCGAGCTGCGTCACCTAGGTGTCGACTACGACAAACCCGGGATGATCGTGATGTGTCGCACCTGCAAAGCGACCAACAGCGAGCCGGTGGTCCGATGTGCCTGTCTCGACTGTTCCGCAGCGGCACCGAGTGCGGATGCGGCCTCGACCGACTGGTACAACTACGACCTTACCGAAGACGGGATACTAGCTTTACGCCAGGGTCATCTCCCGGGCTTCGACATCGGCCCGTTGCTTGAAGGTCGCCCGCGCGCTTTTTCGCCGCAAGAGTTTCGCTTGATCGCGACCGAGGTTGCGCGCGTGGCAGCGCGCTACTCGCGACCGTTCACGGTCGCGCGTTTCAAGATGAACGTTGAGCAGCTGCGTCGCCAAATTGGATCGGTTGAGACCGATATCGTGTTTCGAAAATCCGTCGATGCGATCGTCGAGGCCTTGCGAGCGAGCGATTTCGTCAGCACGGCAGGCACCAACTCCATCGTTGTCGGCTTCCCGGAGACGGCTGCTGCGAGGTGGCCCCTATTGTCGAGCGGATACGCTCGACGATCCGGAACGACGGCCGGCGCTCGATCTCGCCGTCATCTCGACGCGATGGGATCCGACTCTGGCCGGCGAGCTGAGCGGCGATGGGCGCTCTCGGTTCTCCGATCGCTCGACGCCTGGAGCCCATCTGCTGTTCTGGGACACGACGCTGCTCGCGCCCGGCTAGTGATCGAGGGCCGTGGCGAGCGACGGTGCCCGGGCGACCGAGCGCGCGGTCGCTGCCGACCGAGGGTTACGTCGTACTGTCGGTCACAACGAGCGCGGTCGTTGCGCGGCTCGTCGAGGCGCTGGCCGAACAGACGCTTCTCGTCGACCGCGGCGTAGCCGGTCGTCATCTCGACGACGGCTCGACGGACCTGATGATGGATGTGGCGCGCGGGTTAAAGCGCGAGGGAAAGATCGACACGCTGCTGCGACTCGAGCACCGCAGCGGCAAGAGCGCCGGCGTCAATCTCGCATTGTCCGTGCCGCGAAGACATCATCATTATCGCCGATATCGATACGACGTTCGATCTCGACGCTTTCGCGGAGATGCTTGCCTACTTCGCCGACCCGAGGGTCGCGGCGGTCAGCGCCAATCTCGATGTGCGCAACCTTTCCACGAGCCGGATGACTCGGTTCAGGCGATCGAATACGCCATTGGTTTCTCACTCGGCCGCCGCGTTTTGGATGCGTTGGGTATTCTGCCGATCGTATCCGGAGCGTTCGGCGCCTTTCGGCGCGCGGCGATCGAGCAGGTAGGCCGCAGGATGTTGAGGTCGGAGAGGATGCCGACCTCTCCATGAAATTGCGCCGCGCCGGTTGGCGTATCCGGTTCGCGCCGGAAGCGCATCGCTGACCATCGTGCCGGAAACCGTCGCGGCGTTCATCGCCCAGCGGCTGAGGTGGGACCGCGGACTGATCACGATTTGGACGCGCAAGTTCCGCGGCGCCTTCGACCCGCGCCAGAGCACGTTCGGTGTCCTTAATATGCTTTCGGTTGTCGACGTCCTGGTTTTCCAGGTTCTGCTGGCACTGGCCTTTCCGGCTTACCTGGTTTGGCTCTACTACTACTTCGGCGACTTTGCCGCGACCATCGTCGGAGCAACGCTGCTCGGCTATGCCGCGCTCAACCTGGTTGCCTTCTTCGCGGCCGCGGCGGTCGGCCTGCAGGCGCCGTTCCACCTCGTTCTTTATCTGCCGCTTTACACGGTTCTGCAGATCATTTTGATGCGGCCGATCCGCCTCGTCGCCATCATGCAGGAGCTCATCTTCCGCAGCTCGTATCGCGACTTGTACGTACCCTCGCACGTGATGCGCCAGGTAGAGATGGTGTGATGCGATCCCTCAAGCAACGACGCGTGTCCTTCACCCGGCCTGCCGAACCACGGACGCGGCGGCTCGCGGTGATCCGTTGGGTGTACATCATCTGCGTCGTCGCCCTCGCCGTGTGGCTCGCGAACTTCTTCTTCGGCGATATGTTCTACCTGCGCAGCGAAGGCCTGGTGGTCGGGCAACCGTCGGTCGTCGCCGCCGAGTTCCCGGTGACGGTCCGCGATGTCCTCGTCCATGCGGGCGAGAACGTCCAGGCGGGCCAAGTCGCAGCCGTCGTTACCTCGCAGGAGGTTCTCGAGACGATCGCCCGGCTCAGCGCCGACATCGCCGGACGGCAGGTGCGGCTGAGCGAATTGCGTATCCGCGACCAGACCATAAACGCGCTGCTCGCCCTCGCCGAGGACCGCAACAAGGTGGCCGTGGACACCCGCAAGGAATTCGAAAAACTGGTGCAGCAGGGCTACCAATCGCTCGACAAGCGCACCGCGGCGGTGGAAAGCGAATTTCGCAGTCGCGAGGATTTTGAAAAGCTGAAAGCCGAAAGGCGCGCGGTGAGCGAGGAAGTCGGCATCCTCAACAGCGTACTGGCCGAGGCGCAATCCGCCCTCAGCGACCTCCGCCGCATTTACGATGACGGGCGCTTGCGCATTTCGATCAACGGAATCGTTAGCCGGCTTGCCGCCGACAAGGGCGCCGTGGTGCGCGCTGGCGAGCCGCTGCTCGAGGTGTATGGCTCTCCCCACTACGTGCTCGCTTACTTGCCGACCGGCGGTCTCTATACGGTGGCGGCGGGTGACCCGGTCGAGATCTCGACCGGCTTGCGCACCGTGCGCGGCACCATTGAGCGCGTAGAACCCTTCGCCGCGGCGCTGCCACGCGAATTCCAGCGCTCTTTTACCCCGGTGGAACGTCAGCAGGTGATCCGGGTCGAGTTCGCGCCCGACATCGACCTTCCTCCGCTCTTCACCAAGGTTCAGCTGCGCTCGCCGAACGTCGCTCGGCGATGGATCGCGGAGTTGTGGGACAAATCACGTCGGCTGGTATCGCGCGGCTGAGACCTCACACCCCCGCCGCTCCTCCGTCCGCGCGCGGATCGTGCGCGCCCTCGAGCGTCCCGTCCGCATGCAGCACCACCGCGCCCGCGTGGCCCATCAGGTCGGAGTAGGGCGCGTCAATTACCTCGATGTCGTGGCCGGCCGACATCAGCTGGTCGATCAGATTGCCGTCGAAGCGTGATTCCATCCGCACGTTGGTGTGCGTCGAGCCCCAGGTGCGGCCGAGCACCCAGCGCGGCGCGTCGATCGCGCGCTCGAGCGGTTCGCCGTAGCGCACGTGGCGGGTAAAGATCGCGGCCTGGGTCTGCGGCTGGCCGTCGCCGCCCATGGTGCCGTAGGCGATCACGCGGCCGTCCCTGAGCACGCCGAGCGCCGGGTTGAGGGTGTGGAACGGCACCGCGCCGGGTTTCAGCGCGTTGTGCGAGCGCGGATCGAGCGAGAAGCTCGCGCCGCGGTTCTGCATCAGCACGCCGGTCGCCGGCAGCACGCAGCCGGAGCCGAACTCCCAGTAGAGCGACTGGATGTAGGAGACGACAAGTCCTGACGCGTCGGCCGCGCCCATCCAGATCGTGTCGCCCTCGCCATGGGGGGCCGGCCAGCGCGCGGCCTTGCGGCGGTCGATCTTCTCGGCCTCCGCGTTCAGGAATTTCGGGTCGAGATAGCGGTCGACCGCATGCGGCAGGCGCGGCGGATCGGTGATCACCCGGTCGCGCACCGCGAACGCCCGCTTGGTCGATTCGATCAGACCATGGACGTGATCGAAGCTCTCGGCCTCCGCGACCCGCAGGCGCTCGAACAGCGCGGGGATCATCAAGGATGAGAGCCCCTGGGTGGGCGGTGGCGTGCTGTAGAGCGTTCCCTGTTGCAGGTTGACCCGCAGCGGCTCGACGACGCTCGCCTGAAAGGCCGCCAGATCGGGACGCGTGACCGGGCTCCCGATGCGCGCAAGATCGGCGGCAATCTCACGGCCGACGTCGCCGCGATAGAAATCATCGAGCCCGGCATGGGCGAGGTGATCGAGGGTTGTGGCAAGTGCCGGCTGGGGCAGCAGCGCGCCGGCCTCCGGCGTCTTGCCCTCCGGCAGGAACACCGCCGCGAACCCGGGCACGTCCTTGAGCTCGGAGAATTTCTCCGCCGAGAGGCGGGCCTGGCTGCGGGTCACCGGCGAGCCGTCGCGTGCCAACCGGATCGCGGCGGCGAGTAGAAGGTCGAGCGGCAGCTTGCCGCCCAAGGCGTGCGCGGCCTCGAGCGCCAGCATCCACCCCGCGACGGCGCCTGGCACCGTGAGCGCGGCGAGCGGCCCGCGCGGCGGGATCTCGTCGTAGCCGTGCTCGCGATAGAGCGCGATTCGCGCGTTCGCGCCCGCCGGTCCGGCCGCCATCAGGGCGCGCACGCGGCCGAATGGTTCGCGGATCAGCCAGAAGCCGTCGCCGCCAATGTGATTCATGTGCGGATAGACCGCGACAATGGTCGCGGCCATCGCCACCATGGCTTCGACCGCGTTGCCGCCTTCGGCCAGGATCGCGCGCCCGGCCTCGGCGGCTGCGTGATGCGGCGCCGCGGCGACGCCGCGACGATGACCGGCGGTGTGGAGATCCATCAAGAGCCGTCCTTACCTACACTCCGTCATGCCCGCGCTCGCAGCCAAGCTTGCGCAGGCTGCGTAAACTTGCCTGCGCGGGCATCCACGTCTTTACGGCATAGAAGCGCAGCGAAGGCGTGGATGGCCGGGACAAGCCCGGCCATGACGCTGAGGCGGCGGACACGGATTCATTCTTGCGCCGCCGCCGGCGCAAACCCGCGCTTGCGCAGCAGCGCGTCGGCGGTCGGCAGCCGGCCGCGGAACGCCTTGTAGGCCTCGGCCGGATCGCGCGAGCCCCCCGCCGCATAGATATTGTCGCGCAGCTTGCGGGCAGTGGCCTGGTCGAACACGTCGCCGGTCTCCCGGAAGGCCTGGAACGCATCGGCGTCGAGCACTTCCGACCACATGTAGCTGTAGTAGGCCGAGGCGTAGCCGCCGCCCGAGAACACATGCGCGAAATGCGGCGGGCGGTGACGCATCACGATTTCGGCCGGCATGCCGATCTTGCTCAGCGCATTCGTTTCGAAGGCAGCGACGTCGAGGTTTTGGGCCGACGGCAGCGAGTGGAACTCGAGGTCGACCAGGGCCGAGGCGATGTATTCGACCGTGGTGAAGCCCTGGTTGAAGGTGCGCGCGGCGATAAGCCGTTCGATCATCGCGTCCGGGATCGGCGCGCCGGTTTTGTAGTGGCGGGCGAACTCGCGCAGGATCTCCGGCTGCTCCAGCCAGTGCTCGTAAAGCTGCGAGGGCAGCTCGACAAAGTCGGTGAGCACGCCGGTGCCGGAGATCATCGGATAGGTGACGTCCGAAAGCAGCGCGTGCAGCGCGTGCCCGAACTCGTGGAAGAGGGTGCGCGCGTCGTCGAACGAGAGCAAGGTCGGCTCTCCGCCGCCGGCCTTGGCGAAATTCATGACGTTGAGCACCAGCGGTCGCTGGTCGCCGTCGAGCTTCTCCTGCGGACGAAGCGTGGTCATCCAGGCGCCGCTGCGCTTCGAGGGCCGCGCGAAATAATCGCCGAAGAACACCCCCATGTGGCGGCCGTTGGGGCCGATCACCTCGAACGTGCGTACGTCCGGATGCCAGGTCGGGACGTCGTGGCGCTCGGTGAAGCTAAGGCCGAACAGCCGCTGCGCGGTCGCAAACGCGGCCGCGATCATGCCCTCGAGCGGCAGGTAGGGCTTGAGCTCGGCTTCGTCGAGATCGCAGCGCGCCTTGCGCAGCTTCTCGGCGTAGTGGCGCCAGTCCCAGGGCGCGAGCTTGAAATTGCCGCCCTCGGCGCGAATGAGTTCCTGCATGGAGTCGCGGTCGGCGAGCGCGCGCTGGCGCGCCGGCGCCCACACCTGTTGCAACAGGTCGCGCACCGCCGCCGGCGTCTTGGCCATGGCGTCGTCGAGCCGATAGTCGGCGAAGGTCGCAAAGCCCAGGAGCTTAGCGCGCTCGGCGCGCAGGGCCACCATTTCGGCGATCAACGCCTTGTTGTCGGTCGCCCCGCCGCGATCGCCGCGCGCCGTCCAGGCGCGAAACGCCTGCTCGCGCAGGTCGCGGCGGGAGGATGATTGCAAAAACGGCTCGACGCTGGAGCGCGAGAGCGTGATCGCGTGCTTGCCGGCAAGCCCGCGCTCCTGCGCTTCCTCGCGGGCCGCCGCGCGCACGAAATCCGGCAGGCCGGCAAGGTCGTCCTCGGTTGCGAGCTCGAGCACGTAGGATTGCTCGTCGGCCAGCACGTGCTGGGAAAAGTCAGTCCCGAGCGCGGCGAGCCGCTCCACGATCTCGGCCAGGCGCGCCTTGGCGGCCGCGTCAAGCCCGGCGCCGGCGCGCTGGAAGCTCACGTGATAGCGCTCGAGCACGCGGGCTTGCTCGGGGTTAAGCCCGAGCGTGTCGCGCCCGCGCCAGAGCGCGTCGACCCGGCGGAACAGCGCGGCGTTGGTGCGGATCTTGTTCGAATGGGCGGCGAGCCGGGGCGAGATCTCGCGCTCGATGGCGAGCAGCGTGTCGTTGGTGTGGGCGCCGGCGAGCGCCCAGAACAGCGACGTCACGCTCCGCAGCGGCCGTCCGCTGCGCTCGATCGCAGCGATCGTGTTCTCAAAACTCGGCGGCGCGCGATCGGCCGCGATCGCGTCGATCTCGCGGTCGTGCGCGGCGAGCGCCTCCTCGAACGCGTCGCGAAACGCCTCCGGAGCAATCTGCGCGAACGGCGGGGCTTCAAACGGGGTGGTCCAGACGGCGAGGATCGGATTGGGCGCGGGGGGCTGGGTCATGGACCCTGATGTAATGGATCGGCGGCGGCGGCGCTATTCGAGATCCAGTTTGTGACGTGAGGTCAGACCCCCCTCACCCGCGTGCTACGCGCGCGACCTCTCCCCACTGGGGAGAGGTGACATTGCGGTACGGCCGTGCACCGCGGCCACCTCGCCCCTGTGGGGAGAGGTCGGATCGCGAAGCGATCCGGGTGAGGGGGACCAACCATCTATGGAGGGAAGAGGCCGCCCGCCGGCCTTGATCCTGCCGGCCATTTGTTGGAGGGTGCGGCCAACAAGGACCACCCATGGACGACACCGCAGCAACGCCCGCCGGCCGCCGCATCAAGTGGCAGAACGTCTCGACCGTGTTGAGCGCCGCCATCCTGATCGGAGCCGAAGTGTTTGGCGCCGCGTTCGCCGGCGGCTGGGCGCTCGCCAATCTGCTGAGCCTCGGAGACTATGGCGAATATGTGCTGACCGCGCTGTTCTTCATCGGCGGCGTGGCCATCATGGTCGGCTTCATCCGCAAAGCGATGCGAATCGAGCCGTTTTTCGCCGCTGAATGACGTGGCGGCGGCGCGCTCGGCGCGCGCGAATCCGACCAAACAGTGGCACGCATCAGCAAGTCGTCGCTTCAATCGCGCGCGTGCGCGCCGCCATCAGCACAAATCGCACGTTCGCCGCGAAGAATCTCTTGACAGCGCGGCTAAATAACTTATTTCGGGAATTGCCCAATTTCGCACGTGCCTGTGGCCGTGTGTCGGTCGGTAGGTATCCGGACAAGAGGCCGGACAGCCGCCTGAGGAAAGAGCAGGTCTCTCTCCTTAGCATCGCGACCGGCAGCCGGAGGCGAAACCGGCGCACCCCGCGCTCAACGGGGGACGCGGCTTAAAGCAACGACGGAGCGGGCTTCTCTGGTCTCTGCCGGCCTTCCACCGCCGGCTCGGGTTACCGAAGAGGCTTGTTCATTCATTGCCGGCCGTGCGGACGGGATCATTCCCTTCCAATCCAAGGCAGCAGGGCGGGTTTCGAATCCTCGTCGCCAGCGCGTCCCCAACGCGCGCCAGCGGCAGGCTCGCAACCCGCATCACAACGGGCGGTGGGGCCGCCCCTTGAGCTGTGGAAGGGAGAGCGCCATGACTGAGCGCATCCGCCAATTTCTGCGTGACCGCCGCGACGACGGGCCGTGCCTCGTCGTCGACCTCGACGTCGTGCGCGACAACTACCAGGCCTTCGCCAAGGCGCTGCCGGACACGCGCGTATTCTACGCCGTGAAAGCCAACCCGGCGCCGGAAGTGCTCAAGCTGCTCGCCGGGCTCGGCTCCTGCTTCGACACCGCCTCGGTCGCCGAGATCGAGATGGTGCTCGCCGCCGGCGCCACGCCCGACCGCATCTCCTTCGGCAACACCATCAAGAAGGAGCGCGACATCGCGCGCGCGCACGCGCTCGGGATCTCGCTCTATGCGGTCGACTGCAAGGCCGAGGTCGAGAAGATCGCCCGCGCCGCTCCCGGCAGTCGCGTGTTCTGCCGCATCCTGTGCGACAACGTCGGCGCCGAGTGGCCGCTGTCGCGCAAGTTCGGCTGCGAGCCCGCCACGGCTCCGGACGTGCTCGAGCACGCGCATCGGCTCGGCCTGATCGCCCACGGGGTGTCGTTCCACGTCGGCTCGCAACAGCGCAACACCGGCGCCTGGGACAGCGCACTGGCGGCCGCGTCCGCGATCTTCCGCGAGTGCGGCGAGCGCGGCATCGCGCTCACCATGGTCAATCTCGGCGGCGGCTTTCCGACCAAGTATTTGAAGAACGTGCCGGCGGTGAAGATGTACGGCTCGGCGATCTTCCGCGGCTTGCGCAAGCATTTCGGCAACGCGATCCCGGAGACCATCATCGAGCCGGGCCGCGGCATGGTCGGCAACGCCGGCGTGATCGAGGCCGAGGTCGTGCTCGTCTCCAAGAAGAGCGAGACCGACACGGTGCGCTGGGTCTATCTCGACATCGGCAAGTTCGGCGGCCTCGCCGAAACGATCGACGAGTTGATTCGCTACCCGATCCGCACCTCGCGCGACGGCGGCAAGGTTGCGCCCTGCATCCTGGCCGGCCCGACCTGCGACTCGGTCGACGTGCTCTACGAGAAGGAACCTTACCCGCTGCCGGTCAGTCTCGAGATCGGCGACCGGGTCCTGATCGAGGGCACCGGCGCCTACACGTCGACCTACTCGACGGTGGCATTCAACGGGTTTCCACCGTTGAAGACCTATCATATTTAACCTCGTCGGGAGCCGGCCGATTGCCCGGCTCCCCTTCCTCATCACCTCGAACTTGGAATGCGCCGTCGCCACCGGCGCCACGCACAGCGTGGCCCGCTGGCTTCGGCGGGGAAGGAGTTGACATGGTCACGATCCGCAACGAACGGCCTGCCGATGTCATTGCGCGCGAGGCGCTGCTCGACACCGCATACGGTCCGGCCCGGTTCGGCAAGACCTCCGAGCGGCTGCGCGAAGGGCGCCGGCCGGTCGAGCAGCTTTCATTTGTTGCCTCCGAGCGTGGCCGCATGGTCGGCACCGTGCGGCTCTGGCACGTGTGGGCCGGCGCGGGCCGCGCCGCGCTGCTGCTCGGGCCGCTCGCGGTGCATCCGGATTGCCGCGGTCGCGGCATCGGCTCGAAGCTGATGCGTCGTGCCATCATGGCGGCGCGGCGCCTCGGCCATGGCGCGGTGCTGCTGGTCGGCGATGCGCCCTACTACGGCCGGTTCGGCTTTGCGGCCGAGAAGACCTCAGCGCTGTGGATGCCGGGCCGCTACGAGCGCGAGCGCCTGCTTGCGCTCGAGCTCGAGCCCGGTGCGCTCGCGGGCGCGCGCGGCCTGATCGGTGCCGCCGGCGAACCCGCGCCCAAGCCCGACCTCAAGGGGCTGGTCGCTGCGCTTGAATCCGGCGCAGGTCCTGTTCGGAAAACCGGTGCCCACCCCGCATCAAGTGCGGGGCAGGCCTTTTCCGGGACCGGCGCCGACGCCGGTCATCGTGATGTCATGCCGCGCGCGGCTTGATGGATTTGCATTGGTTTTTAAGGTTGGAGTAGCCGCAAAATGAATGACGCCGCCCTGCTCGCCCGCTTCGACGGGCCCATCGTGATGATCGGCTTCGGCTCGATCGGCAAGGGAACCCTGCCGCTGATCGAGCGCCACATCGCGTTCGACCGTTCGAAGTTCGTGGTGATCGCGCCCGATGATGCCGACCACCACCTGCTCGACGAGCGGCAGCTGCGGTTCATGCACCTCGGCATCACGCAGGACAACTACCGTGAGATCCTGACCCCGCTGCTCAAGGCGGGGCCGGGCCGCGGCATGGTGGTCAATCTGTCGGTCGACACCTCCTCGGTCGCGCTGATCGAGCTCGCCAAGGATCTCGACGCGTTCTACATCGACACCGTCATCGAGCCGTGGCCGGGCCTCTATACCGACCCCAAGCGCTCGGTCTCGCAACGCTCGAACTACGCGCTGCGCGAAACTCTGCTCGATCTGCGCCGCCGGCGCGGCGGCGGCGTCACCGCGGTGAGCTGCTGCGGGGCCAACCCGGGCATGGTGTCCTGGATGGTCAAGCAGGCAATGCTCGACGTCGCGCGCGATACCGGCCTCAAGTTCGACGAGCCGAAGACGCGCGAGGACTGGGCGCGGCTCGCGCAGCGCGCCGGGATCAAGGGCATCCACATCGCCGAGCGCGACACCCAGCGCGCGCGCGATCCCAAGCCGCCCGGGAAGTTCGTCAACACCTGGTCGGTCGAGGGCTTCGTCTCCGAGGGCATGCAGCCCGCCGAGCTCGGCTGGGGCACGCACGAGAAAGCGCTGCCGGCGAACGGCCGCCAGCACGACTTCGGCTGCGGCGCAGCGATCTATCTGCTGCAGCCGGGGGCCGGCACCCGCGTGCGCTCGTGGACGCCGACCCCGAGGGCGCAGCACGGCTTTCTGGTGACGCACAACGAGTTGATCTCGATTGCCGACTATTTCACGCTGCGGGAGGGCGGCAAGGTCGTCTACCGGCCAACCTGTCACTACGCGTATCATCCGTGCGACGACGCGGTGCTGTCGCTGCACGAGATGGCGGGCGCGGCGTGGACCGCGCAGAAGACCTGGCACATCCTCTCCGAGCACGACATCGTCGACGGCATCGACGAACTTGGGGTGCTGCTCTACGGCCACGCCAAGAACGCCTACTGGTACGGCTCCCAGCTCTCGATCGAGGAGACGCGCCGGCTCGCGCCCTATCAGAACGCGACCGGCCTGCAGGTCACCTCGGCAGTCCTCGCCGGCATCATCTGGATGCTGGAGAATCCCGACCGCGGCATCGTCGAGGCCGACGAGATGGATTTCCGCCGCTGCCTCACAGTCCAGCGCCCCTATCTTGGACCGGTGATCGGCCAGTACACCGACTGGACGCCGCTCAAGGGCCGCGGCGTGCTGTTCCCCGAAGAGCTCGACACCAGCGACCCGTGGCAATTCAAGAACGTGCTGGTGGCGTAGCGTTAACCACGCGCATTGTTTTGCGAGGGTTGTAGGATGGGTTGAGGCGCCACGCGCCGAAACCCATCGCTGCTCGACACGATGATGGGTTTCGCTGGCGCTCAACCCATCCTACGACGCCGGCACGCCACCGCGCCGTCACGAATCCGCCCGCATGTGCCATTGGCCGTGCGCAATCGGGCGAAGTTTTCTTAACCATCTCTCCCTAATGTCGCGACCTGTAGCGTGCGTACCACAGGAGCTGTGACGTGTGGCAACGGGTTTTCGCGGCTGTGTTGTTGGCAATGGCTGCAGGGAGCAGCCTCTCGCAGGTCGAGGCGCAATCAATCACCGGCTCTCCAGCCGAACAACTCGACGGCCGGGTCTACGTGTTGCGCGGCGACCTCGGCATCTTCTTTTCCACCGGGATGGATTACCTCGCCGCCGAGCTCAACAGCCGCGGGCTGACAGCCGGCGTCTACAACTGGGAAAACTGGATCGCGCTTGCTGATGACGCTATCGCTCGCTATCGGGCCGCGCCCGATCGCACCCGCATCCTGCTGGTCGGTCATTCGCGCGGCGGCGACGGACTGATCGCCATGGCCTGGCGGCTGCACTCGGCGCATGTGCCGGTCGCGCTCGCGGTCGCGTTCGACCCCACGCGCGTCGTCGGCAAAGTGCCGCCCAACGTCGAGCGCTTCATCAACCTTTACCAGTCCACCAATTCGCTCGGCGGCGGCGCCGCCCGCCCGTCACGGGCCTTTCATGGCGAGTACGCCACCGTGAATCTCGCCGAGCGCTACGAGATGAGCCACATCACGATCGACAAGATGCTCGCCCTCCACCATGCCGTGATCCCGAAGTTTCTGGAGGCCGTCAGCTTTGGTTCACCGCCGCGCGAGGCGGGCGTGCCGATCGAATACCGGGTTCCGCAGGGTGCGCGCATCGAGGTCTGGGACAGCGGCATGCACATCCGCGCCGGGGTCGGAGATACGCCCGAGACGGTGGCCGAGCGCTACGGGGTTCCGACCTGGGTGGTCGCGCAGCTCAACAAGCTTGTGTTGGATGAGCCGATCGGTTCCGCGAAGGACCTGGTCGTGCCGCGCATGGTCTTTGCCCCGACAACAGCGAGCTTGCCGAAGACGCCGGTTGCCAGCGCCGACCAGGGGATAAGGCGCTAAAGCTTTAGAACGCCGGCCTGTCCGTCGTCGCAGCCGAACGCCAAGTTCGCGCCGGCCGCGTTCCAGGCGAGCGCCGACGCCGCGGCGCCGCCCGGCTTGCTGGCGACGATCTCCGCACCGTCGTCGATCCGCACCAGCAGCACGAGGCCGTTCTCGTAGCCGACCGCGACGACATCCTGGGTCGGATGGCACGCGACCGCGACCACACGCTTGTCCGTCGGCGCCAGCAGGCGCGGCTCCTTGCCCATCGGCCCGTCTTTGCCGGCGAACGGCCACAGCACGAGCTGGTCGGAGCCTGAGCTCGCAAGCCACTTGCCGCCCGTGCTCCAGGAGAGCGCGCGCACTTTGGCTGCGTAGCCCGCCATCCGCATGTGCCGGCCGTCGACGACTCGCCAGCCGTGCAATGTAGGCTCCTGCATGGCGGTCACCAGGAAGCGCCCGTCGGGACTGAACGTCACCGCGAGGTGCGATCCCTTCCAGGCGAGAAACTCCGGCGTGGCGTTGGGGGCGTTCGGAAACCAGAGCGTCGCGCCGTTGTAGTGACTGACGGCAAGGCGAAATCCCTTCGGGGCAAACGCCAGGCCGCCGACACTCGACGGCGCTTCGAACTCGCGCATGTCGCCCTTGCCGGTGCGCACGAACGCCTGCTTGCCGGCCGACCACGCCACCGCGCCGTCCGGCCCGAGCGCGACATGATCGATCCAGCGCCGTTTCGGGTCGGTCGCAATGACGGTGCTCGCGCCGTCACGGCCGGTCGCCATGACCTTGCCGTCGTCCCCGCCGGTCACGACGCGGGCGTCATCGCAAGCGGAGGCGAGGATCGCACCGCCGTGCGCGACGATGCGGCGCTCTTCGCCATCGGGAGGCACGAGCAGGAGCGTCTCGTCCCCGAGCGCGAATGCCGCCACATCGCCGAGGAAATGCGCCGCGACCACCGCGCCGCCGGCGTCGACGCGCCGCGTGCGCTCGGCGATCGAGGGCGTTGCGGGACGGGTGTCGGTCACGGCGTTGACCCGCCTGCGATCAAGCCAGGCATCCTTCAAAGCCCTGCCGGATCGTCTCCTCCGGCAGGTTGCGGCCGATGAACACCAGCCGGCTTTCGCGCGCTTCGCCGTTTTTCCACGGCCGCTGGTGGTTGCCATCGAGCATCATGTGCACGCCTTGCAGCACGAATTGGTCGGGATCGTCCTTGAACGCCAGGATGCCCTTGCAGCGCAGGATGTTCGGCCCTTCCTTGGCGACCAGCTCCTGCATCCACGGCAAGAACTTGTCGGGGTTGAGCGGCTTGTCGGACTTGAGCGCGAGCGACTGCATCTCCTCGTCGTGATAGTGCTTGAGGCCGCCGTGCTCGTGGTGATGCCCATCGCCATGATCATGATGGTGATCATGATCGTCATCGCGCTCCAGGAACTGCGGCTCGATATCGAGAATGCGGTCGAGGTCGAACGCGCCACGGCCGAGCACCTCGGGCAGCGGCACCGCGCAGCGCTCGGTTCGATGGATGGTCGCGTAGGGGTTGAGCCCGCGGATGCGGGCCTCGACTTCGCGCAGATCGGCGTCGGCAACGAGATCGGTCTTGTTGATCAGGATCACGTCGGCGAACGCGATCTGGTTCTTGGCTTCCGGTGCGTCACGCAGCCGATCCTTGAGCCATTTGGCATCCGCGACCGTTACGACTGCATCGAGCTTGGTCTTGGCGCCGACCGCCTCGTCCACGAAGAACGTCTGCGCAACCGGCGCCGGATCGGCGAGGCCGGTGGTTTCGACGATGATTGCGTCGAACTTGCCCTTGCGGCGCATCAGTCCGTCAATGATGCGGATCAGGTCGCCGCGCACGGTGCAGCAGATGCAGCCGTTGTTCATTTCGAATACTTCCTCGTCGGCACCGACGACGAGCTCGTTGTCGATGCCGATCTCGCCGAACTCGTTGACGATGACGGCGTACTTCTTGCCGTGCGGTTCCGACAGGATGCGGTTGAGCAGCGTGGTCTTGCCGGCGCCGAGATAGCCGGTGAGCACGGTAACGGGGATCTTGTCGGACGCGGCTTCGGACATGGGGGAACTCCGGTTGCCGGCAACATATAGACATCCGCCGCATCTGCAAAAGAGCTAATGTTGCGGGCATGCCACGCCTCGCCGCCATTGCCGACTGCATCGACCGGATCATCGCGGTGATTGGCCGTATTGCGGCGTGGGGCGTGCTGGTGGTGGTTCTGGTCGAGTTCACCGTGGTGCTGTTGCGCTACGGCTTCGGGATCGGCTCGATCTGGTTGCAGGAAACCGTGGTCTATGCGCACGCGGCGCTGTTCATGCTGGCCGCAGCCTGGACGCTTGCCGCCGGCGGGCACGTGCGGGTCGACATCTTCTACGCGCGCACGTCGGCGCGGCATAAAGCGTGGGTTGATCTTCTCGGCACGGCATTTTTCCTGCTGCCCTTCATGGCCGCGCTGCTGTTTCTTTCGCTCCCCTATGTCGCGCGCTCGTGGGCGATCCTGGAGCGTTCGCGCGAAACCAGCGGCCTGCCGTTGGTGTTCGTGCTCAAGACGCTGATCCCGGGGTTCGCGGCGCTGATGCTGCTGCAAGGCGCTTCGCTTGCAATCCGCGCGGGGCTGACGCTCGCCGACGAGCCGCGCTGATGGGGCCTTCCGAACTACTCGCCATCGCGATGGTGGTCGTGCTGTGCGCCCTGTTGATGGCGGGCTATCCGGTGGCGCTGACGCTCGGCGGTGTCGCGCTCGGCTTCGCGTTCGCCGGTCACTGGTCGGGCGTGATGGATTTGGCGCTGCTGGGCGCGCTGCCGGCCCGTGTGTTCGGCGTCATGTCCAACGAGGTGCTGATTGCGATCCCGCTGTTCGTGTTCATGGGCGTGATGCTCGAACGCTCAGGCCTAGCCGAGGACTTGTTGGAAACCATGGGCCGGCTGTTCGGCGCGCGCGCCGGGGGGCTTGCGATCGCGGTCGTGCTCGTGGGCGTCCTGCTCGCCGCCGCCAAAGGGATCGTGGGCGCGACCGTCGTCACCATGGGCCTGATCGTGCTGCCGACGATGCTGCGCCACGGCTACGCCCCGCGGTTGGCGGCCGGGACGGTGGCGGCAACCGGGACGCTGGCGCAGATTTTTCCCCCTGCGACGGTGCTGATCCTGCTCGGCGATCAGATCAGCAACGCGTTTGCGGCGGCGCAGCTCGCCAAAGGTTCGTTTGCGCCGCTGCCGGTCACGGTGAGCGATCTCTTCGCCGGTGCGATTGTTCCGGCGCTCGGGCTTGTGCTGCTCTACCTCATCTATCTGATGGCGCACGCAACGTTGTGGCCGAAGTCCTCGCCGCCGATCCCGCCCGACCTTGCGGCCCCGCGTGGCGCCGCGCTCGCCCGCCATCTGCTCGCCGCGCTGGTCGCGCCGCTTGCGCTGATCCTGGTGGTGCTCGGATCGATCTTGGGCGGGATCGCGACGCCGACCGAATCGGCCTCGATCGGGGCGGTCGGGGCGATGCTGCTCGCGGCGCGCCGGTCCGGTCTGCGCGCGTTTGCGGCCGAGGTGTTGGTGCCGGTCGTCTACCGCACCGCCCAGATCACCAGCATGATTTTCGTGATCCTGATCGGGGCGACGCTGTTCAGCCTGGTGTTCCGCGGGCTCGGCGGTGACGACATGGTGCGCCGCGCGCTCAGCGACTTGCCCGGCGGCACCGGCGGCGCGGTTCTCGCCGTGATGGTGGCGATGTTCCTGCTCGGCTTCGTGATGGATGCGTTCGAGATCATTTTCGTGGTGGTACCGATCGTCGCGCCGGCGCTGCTGACCATGCCCGGCATCGATCCGGTGTGGCTCGGCGTCATGATGGCACTCAACCTGCAGACGTCGTACCTGCACCCGCCGCTCGGGCCGACGCTGTTCTATCTGCGCGGGGTGGCGCCACCGGAGATCACCACCGCCGACATCTACATCGGTGTCATTCCGTTTGTGCTCATTCAGTTCCTGGCGCTGCTGGTGCTCTGGTTTGCGCCGGGGCTTGCGACCTGGCTGCCGCACGCGCTTTATGGGAGCTAGCGCATGTCACAACAAATTCGCAGGGCAGGACTAGTGCGGTGGATTTGAAGTTCCTATCATTCTTGCGGCAAGCTCTTCATAGGAACTTCAAATCCGAGACCGCACTAGAATTATAGATTTGCTAGTGTCCTTTCGATTCCGAAGTTCGCGTTTGAGCGCGCGGCAGGATGTGGCGAACTTCGGAATTGGGACACTAGTCATGGACAACATGAAAGCCGCCGATCTGTTCAAGCTTGATGGCCGCGTCGCGCTGGTCACCGGCGCTTCCAGCGGGCTCGGCGCGCGCTTCGCCGACGTGCTGGCCGCCAACGGCGCCTCGGTCGTGCTGGTGGCGCGGCGCGCCGAGCGTTTGCGGGAAGCGGTTGCCCGCATCGCGACCGCGGGCGGAAGCGCGGTCGCGATCGAGGCCGATGTCACCGACCGCGCCGCCATGATGCGGGCGTTCGGCGCCGCGGAGGCGGCGTTCGGGACAGTCACCATTCTGGTCAACAACGCCGGTGTCGCTCATTCCGATCGCGCACTCGAGCTTACCGAGGAGGGCTATCGACGCGTCATCGGCACCAATCTCGATGCGGTGTTCTTCTGGGCGCAGGAGGGGGCGCGCCGGATGCTGGCCGCCGGCAGCCGCGGCTCGATCGTCAACACCGCCTCGGTGCTTGGCTTCGGCGTTGCCAAAGGCACCGCGGCCTACGCCATCGCCAAGGCCGGAGTCGTTCAAATGACCAAGGCGCTGGCGCTCGAGCTTGCCTTCAAAGGCGTGCGCGTGAACGCGATCGCGCCGGGCTGGTTCGTCACCGAGATCAACCGCGACTATCTGACGAGTGAGGCGGGCTCAAAGCTCACCCGTGATATCCCGGTCGGCCGCTTCGGGCGCGACGGCGATCTCGACGGCACGCTGTTGCTGCTCGCGTCCGAGGCCGGCGCCTACATCACCGGCGCGACGGTCGTGGTGGACGGCGGGCAGATGATCGCGCTCCGGGGGTAGCGGCGAGATCTCACTTCAGGCGCTTCGCAGCCTCCTGCGCGAAACTGAGGTCGGCGAACTTCGGCACGTCGATGTCGATCTTCACGAACCCAAGCTCGCGCGTCAGGTTCACGTTTGACTGCAGCGCTGTGAGGTTGGGCAGCATGTTGGGGTCGCGATAGAAGTCCTGTTTGGTGAACGCCCAGGAGAAACGCTCCGGCGGCTGCTTGGTGATGCGTGAGGCGATCTGCATGACCTCGTCGTGGTTGGCCGGGTCGAGGAACCAGCGCTCGATGCGAAGCGCGTCCTCCATGAAGTCGGCCATGGCGGCGCGATTCTTGTCCAGGAACGGCTTGCGCGCCGTCCAGGCCACGAATTGCGAGAGCCCGATCGCGTCCTTGCTGGTGAACAACGGGTGCGCGATCTTTCGCAGCTCGGGATCGAGCGAGAACGGCAAGGTGCCCTGAATCATGGCGACTTTCTTTTCCGCCAGCATGGCGCGCATGGCCGGAAACTGCGCCTCGACGACCGAGTAGTCGCGTTTGTCCTCAAGCCCGTTACGGCGCAGCATTGCGCGCATCGCGATATCGATGGCGCTGCCGGCCGCGTTGGTCGCCAGCACCTTGCCCTTGAGGTCCTCGACCTTCTCGATCCCGCTGTCGTTGAGCACCATGAACTCGTTGCTGTAGTAGCCGGCGACGCCGTCCTGGAATTCGTCGGCAATCACCCGCAGGTCGTCCATCCTGGCGTTCTGGATTGCGAGCGCGAACGTCGAGTAGGCGAGATTGGCGATCTCGAGCTCGCCGTTGGCCATCGCCGTGATCATCAGCGGCGTGCCCTGGAATCGCACCGGCTCGAGGTCGTAGGTTTGGCCGAGGTGCTTCGCGAGCTCCTTCTTCTCGAGCAGGATCGAGCCCCAGGTCGCGACCGGCGTGACCCAGGCGAGCCGGATCTTGACCGGCTCCGCTTGCGCGGCGCTCAGTCCCAGCGAAAAGAGAACGCCGACCAACGCCGTCGTGCAGGTGCGCATTGCGTAGCCTCCGTGCGAGCCTCGAAGGACGCCGTCATGGCCGGGCTTGTCCCGGCCATCCACGTCTTCGTGTCATTGTCAGATCATAGAGACGTGGATGCCCGCGACAAGCGCGGGCATGACCCCGAATGCGTTGCGATTTTGACGCAGATTCCCTTACGCCCGCCGCATCTCCGCCGACGAATTGATCAGCGCATGGATATTGCGCGCGAAATCGACTGCGCTGTCGGTATGCATGCTAAATGCGTGACGCGCATATTCCTTCACACCACGCACTGCCGGCAGCGGCGCCTTGAGGATCGCGCCGGTCACCTGCGCCACCGCGTCCTCGAGTTTCGCGGCTGGCACCACGTCGCTCACGATGCCGAAATTGAGTGCGCGCTCGGCGCTGATGATTGCGGTCGAGTAGACCAGATAGGTGAACGCCTTGCGCGGGATGCGATCGACGAACGACGACATCACCATGGTGGGCAGTATGTTGTGCGCCATCTCTGGAACCTGGAAGGTGGCCGCGTCGCTCGCGATCGTGATATCGGCGACCGCTGCAATCGCGCAACCAAAGCCCAGCGCACGGCCCTGCACCACCGCGACGACCGGAATCGGCGAGTTACGGATCGCGCCATAACATTTGAACACAGACTCGAAGAATTGCCGGACCGCGAACGCGTTGCCGGGCCCGGTCGGCGGCGGTCCTGCCGCGACGCGGCCGGTGCAGAAGTCCGCTCCGGCCCCGCGCAGCACGATGCAGGCCGTCCCCTCCGGGGCGTCCTCGATCAGGCGCGTGATCTCGATCGCCATGGCGTCGTCCGCGCCGTTGCCGCGGTCGGGCCGATTGAGCGTGACCTCCAGGATCGCGCCGTTCTGCTTAGACAGGATATCGGGCATGGGGATTCCTCGTGTGCTGGGCGGGCGTCATCAACTGGCATCCTGGCGCACAATATGCAACGGAACAGATGTGGTGGCAGAAGAGCCCGATGCCGAGAGCGGTGCTGGTGAAGACTGCCGACGTGCTCGTCGCCCCATGGACGATGCGCGACGCGAGCTTCGGCGCGGTGAAGATCTATCTGCCGCGGCTGCTCGCGGGCGCGGTCGCCGCCGACGAGACGCACAAGGGCGGTGACGCGATCGCTGCGTCCGCGGCGCGCGGCGAGTTAGGCCCGCACATCCTCGTCGTCGTCAGCAATCAGGAGCGTACTCGCCGTGCGCGATGTGCTGGACGCGCGCCAACGTCCTCGAAGGTCTGCTCGATCCCCGTCAAGCCGATCACGAAGGAGCTTTGACCAGCGACCTGACGCCTCTGCTTTTGGGGGTGAGGCGACGGAAGCGTCGCATCCCCATACCATCGAAAAGATGATCATGCTACGTTGGCGCGTCGAAATAGAAAAACCGACCAAAGGGAATTGAATGATCACACGTCGCTCTCTACTCGAGACAGCTGGTGCGACCGTCGCGCTCGCCGGCGGCCACGCGGTTTTTCCAGGCTTGGTCGAAGCCGAGCCTGCGGTGCCCAACCTGCCGGTGGCCCTGCCGCAAGGCACGCGCAGCGAGGTCGTCATGGACGCGCTGCCGGGCAAGAAGCCGCTTATCAAGCTCACGTACCGGCCGCCGAACTATGAAACGCCGCTCGAGTATTTCCGCACCCCGTTGACGCCGAACGATGCGTTTTTCGTCCGCTACCACCTGGCCGACATTCCCGAGGTCGACGCCGCCAAATGGCGGTTGACGGTCGGTGGCGAAGCCGCGAACAGCGAGGCCACCCTCAGCCTCGATGATCTCAAAAAGATGCCGGCCGCCGAGGTGGTCGCGGTCAACCAGTGCTCCGGCAATCGGCGCGGCCTGTTCGAGCCGCATGTGCCCGGCATCGAATGGGGCTACGGCGCGATGGGCTGCGCGCGATGGAAAGGCGTGCGCCTCAAGGACATTCTCGACAAGGTCGGAATCAAGAAAGATGCGATCGAGATCGTGTTGGACGGCGCCGACGGACCTGTCTTCGACAAGACCCCGAAGTTCGTCAAAAGCGTTCCGATCAGCAAAGCGATGGAGGACACCGCGCTCGTCGCCTACGAGATGAACGGAGCGCCGCTCCCGCATTTCAACGGCTTTCCCGCACGGGTCGTCATTCCGGGCTGGGCCAGCGTCTATTGGATGAAGCACGTTATTTCGCTGCGCGCCGTGACGAAGCCGTTTGACGGATACTGGATGAAATACGCGTATCGTATTCCAGTCGGCAAATTCCCCGCCGTGGCGCGGTTCATTTCTCAGGAAACCGACGTCAACACGCCGATCACCGAACTCATGGTGAATTCGCTGATCTCGAGTCACCCGAATGGAGCGGCCGTGAAGGCGGGCCCGGTCACGGTTGCGGGAATTGCGTGGGATGGCGGGCATGGCATCCGCGCCGTTGAAGTCTCGATCGACGGCGGCAACACCTGGGTCCCTGCAAAGTTGGGCGAAGATCTCGGCCGCTTCGCGTTCCGGCCCTGGAGCTATGACCTCGTCGCCAAGCCCGGAAAGAACACGGTGACCGCGCGTGCCACCAACGTGATCGGGCAGACCCAGACCGCGACCCTGATTCTCAATCCCGCGGGCTACCACAACAATGTCATGCAGACCCTGACGCTCACCGCAGCCTGACGGAGCAAGCCATGCGCAAAATTATTTTTGCTTTGCTGGCCGCCATCCTGACGGCGCCGGCGTTCGCCGACGAGCAGCCAATCGACCTCAAGAAGGCACCAGGCCTCGACGTGGTCGAAGGCAATTGCGCGGCGTGTCACAGCCTCGACTATGTGCAGATGAACTCGCCGTTCCTGAACGCGGCCGGATGGGACGCGGAAGTCCACAAGATGATCACGTTGTTCGGCGCGCCGATCAGCGACGCCGACGCCAAGGCGATCGCCGATTATCTCAAGGCGAACTACGGGAGTTAGGAAGATCCGCTAATCGTCGTGGGTTTCGTGCACCGCGACGGCGCCGCGCCGCCAATAGCCCGCGGCCCGCATCCATTTCTTGTTGGCACCGTGGTCGGCGAGGAGCTGCACGCGTAGCGCCTTGGCGATCAGCGATTCACAGGCGACCCAGGCGTAGTAATCGCCCGCGGGCAGCCGCGTGCTCTTGAGCGTTCGGGCCAGCACGTCGCTCGCGCCGGCCGGCGCGCCTTCGCGATACGCGAAGGTCACGGACGCGTTGGCTGCGGTCTCGAATGCAACCTCGTCGTCAGGACCATCGACCTCGGCGAGCACCACCACGCGCGTGCCCGGCGGGAGCTCGGCCAGCCGGCGTCCGATCGCCGGTATCGCGGTCTCATCGCCCATCAGCAAATGCCAGTCGAAGTTGGTCGGGATGATGAACGAGCCGCGCGGGCCGCCGATCGTCAAAGGATCGCCGGGCCGCACCGTTTCGGCCCAGCGCGTCGCCGGGCCGGCGTCGTGAATCGCGAAGTCGATTTCCAGGATATTGCGGGCGGGGTCGTAGCGGCGCGGCGTGTAGTCGCGCGCGAGCGCCTGCGGTTCGGCGCCCGGCGCCGCCGGGGCTGCGGGAAAGAATAGTTTGATGTGATCGTCGAAACCGAGGCTGGTGAAGCCCTCGAGGTCACCGCCGAGCGTGACACGGATCATGTGTGCCGCGATCTTGTCGACTTGCTTGACCTCGAGCTCGCGGCGGCGCGGCTCGTGGCGAACGCGGCGCGGCGCGCGCTCGGCCGGATCCCGATCCGGCGTAGACCAGTGCAGGCGATACGGACATTCGCATAAGCTCCATCAGGGTTCATTGCTGTCGAGCACGGCCACGCCGATATTGCAAGCATTCCCGGCCGCAAAAATCTTGAATTGCTGGAAGGAGACGGTTGAACTGGAGGGTACATGGGTGCATTTTCCCGCCCGCAAACCGCACTGTCCACGCATTCTTAGGAAACCCGTCATGCCATTCTCGATGTCGCAAGCGTCCCTGCCCGTGTTTGAAATCGGCCTCGCCGCCCTGTCCGCGGCGCTCGACAAGGCGCAGGCCTTTGCGACGGCCAAGAAGGTCGACCCCGCGGTGCTGTTGAACACGCGGCTTGCCCCCGACATGTTTCCGCTGGTGCGCCAGGTGCAGGTCGCGACCGACCAGGCCAAGAACGGCGCCGCGCGCCTCGCCGGCATCGAGCCACCGCGATACGACGACACCGAGACGACGATCGATCAGCTCAAGACGCGCATCGCCGACACCATCGCTTTCCTCAAGACGTTGGATAAGAACAAGATCGATTCCTCGATCGACCGCGAAATCACGTTTCCCCTCGGTCCCACCAACAAGGGGCACATGACCGGCGCCGACTACCTCGATCATTTCGTGCTGCCGAACTTTTACTTTCATCGCACCGCCGCCTACGCAATTCTGCGGCACTGCGGCGTCGACGTTGGCAAGCGGGATTTTCTCGGCGCAATCCCGATGAAGATGACCTGATCGCCGCGCTGACGGAGCGCGGGCACGCGAACTTCAGGAGACGCGATGGCCGCCTACATTATCTCGCGCGTGCACGTGAAAGATCCCGAACGCATGAAAGACTATGCGGCGCGTTCGATCGCGCTCGCCAAAACGTATGGCGCGAGCTATCCGGCCCGCACCGACAGGGTCGAGGCGCTGGAGGGCTCCTATGACGGTCGCCGCCTCATCATCATCCAGTTTCCGGACCTTGCGAGCGCGCGCGCCTACTGGGCCTCCCCCGAGTATCAGGAGCTGCGCAAGCTTCGGCACGCGGCTGCCGACAGCGAACTCTGGCTGGTGCCGGAAGACTAGCGCCGACGGCCGTCTGCAGATTGGTGGGGCGACGGCGAGCAGTCGGGCTCGAGAGCGGGTTGCGGCCCAAAAAATTGAACCCCGCCGGGTGGGGGACCGCGGCGGGGCTGAGGGTGGCCCGTAGAGAGATGGGGTGGGGGTATATCTCTGCGGACCTCGTTTTACAGTATGGCTTTTTATAGACTTAATCAAGACTAAAACCGCGCTGCAGTGCAATGACACGCGCACGCTACATTGCGTCTCAACCATCCGTCGCGGTTGCAAGTCTGGCTGCCTGCGCATGAATTCGCTGTTGCCACGTGCGCTGAAGCAACATGCCGGCGACCATCGCGGCAACGAACGCCAACACGCGCGGCGAGCCGGTTGCGAGGTTCTCAATCGCCGGCCCTGGGCACAGTCCGACCAGACCCCACCCGATACCAAACAGGACCGCGCCGCCGACCAGGGGACGATCAATATGACGCGCCGTCGGCCATAGGCTTTGGGCTGCGAACAGCGGCTGTCCGCGCCGGCGAGCGAGCGCGTACCCAACAGAGGCGACGATGAGCGCGGCCGCCATCACGACGGCGAGGCTCGGGTCCCAGGCGCCGCCGAAAAGATCGAGAAAGCCCAGCACCTTGGTGGGCTGCATCATGCCCGAGATGAGCAGGCCGAAGCCGAAGATGAGACCGCACAGAAATCCGACCAGCGTGTCGCGCATGTTACGCTCCAAGGACATGACGGGTGACAAAGACCACGATGATCGCCGCTGCCATGAAAATCGCGGTCGCGGTCAGCGAGCGAGGGGACAATCGCGCGATCCCGCAAATGCCGTGGCCCGACGTGCAGCCCGCCCCCAGCCGGGTGCCGAAGCCGACCAGCAGGCCAGCCAATATGATCACGCCCCAGCTACCGGGCATCTGCGGCGAAGCCACCCCGAACCCGGCGAGGATTGCAACGAGTGGCGCGGCGATGAGCCCAGCCAGGAAGGCGAGGCGCCAGCCCTTGTCGGTATCCGCACTCAAGGATTCACCCAGGATCCCAGAAATCCCGGCGATGCGTCCTGAGAGCAACATCAACAGGGCGACCGAGAGCCCGATCAGCGCGCCGCCAATGGCGGCTGACACCGGCGTGAAGTTTGCCATGACACGATCCTCAGATTTTTCGACCCCTCCAGGGGCCCAAAGGTGATCCTGCTTCCTAGTTCCCTTGTAGGGCTGCGAACGCGGCGTCGAGCCGTTGCGACGCCTGCTGCAACTTGCCACGCGTCGCGGCGAACCAGTCGCGATCGGCCTTGAGGCGCGCGGCGTGGCCGGCGAGCATGCGGGCGACCTCGGCCGGCTGCGGGCCGCCCAGACCCCGGCTGGCGGTCACCATGTTCTCGGCCGTGAGCGCGCGGCGGAATGCGGCCTCGCTTAGCGGCAGCCGCGAATTGCCGAGCCCGAAATGGGCGGCCGCCTCGGCGTAGATGCGCTGCGCGTCCGCGTATGGAATCTCGGCCGGCTTGAGCCCGCCAGCGCGCCCGAAGTTCACGAGGTCCGACGCGAAGTGGTGCCCGACCCGGAACGGGATGTCGGCGTCGCGCTGGAGCGTGTCGGCTAATTCGGTCGTGGTCGAATAGTCGGCATTCACCTCGGCGAGCGCGCGCTGCTCATCGAATACCAGGGTCTGCAACAAGGCGGCGAAGCCGTCGAACAGATCCGCAAGTTCCCGCACGACGTTGTTGGGCTGGTTGCCCTGCTTGGGATTAATGAACGGCTTGTAGTCGCTCATGCCGGCGGCGACGTTGTGCGCGGTCAAAAGGAATGTCTGGGCGTGACCGATCACGATGCTCGCCTGCGCGCGCAGAAACACCAGGCCCGACGGGTTGCGCTTCTGCGGCATGATGCTGCTGGTGCCGGTCAGCGCGCCTTCAGCGAGCAGGAACCACGGTTTGGTCTGTGCGTATTGCTGGGTCACGTCGGCGATGAACATGCCGATCGTAAGCGCGCTCGCGCTCGCGACGCCGACTGCCTCCGCACCGCTGTCGATCGGCGAAATCTGGTTGGCGTCGAGCGAGTTCTCGACCAAGCCGTCGAAGCCGAGCAGGTCGGCGAGCCGCGGCCGGTCGACAGCAAAGCTCGAGGTGCCGAGCGCGGCCGCCCCCAACGGCGATAAGTTCAGTCGCGCGTAGGCTTGGCGCACGCGCTCGGCGTCGCGCTCGAATGCGGATGCGTAGGCACCGAGATAATGTCCGAGCGTGATCGGTTGCGCCTGCACACCCCAGGTGTAGGCCGGCACGATTGCGTTTGGCGATTTCTGCGCGATCGCGAGCAGCGCCGCCCGCGCCGCGTTAAGCTTATCGAACGCGGTGAGCAGATCCTCGCGCATGGCAAGACGCTGCATGGTGGCGCCGATGTCCTGGCGGCTGCGTCCCGAGTGCAGCCGGGTCACCTCCGGGCCGCCGATCTTGATCAGCGCTTCCTCGACAATGAGGTAGTTGCCGGACCGAATTGCGCCGGGACGCTCGCCGTCGGAAAGCACCTGGCGGATGGTGTCGGCGATCTTGCCGCCCAATGCCGGCGGTACGATCCCGCGCTCGACCACCATCACGGCCGAGGCCTTGTTCATTTCCCCGAGCCAATAGAACGGATCATGCTGCTGTGCAGCGGCCGGCGCCGTCATGCCCAATACTCCGATGCCGGCGAGCCAAACGCGACCGCGCGCCCGCGCTGAGGCGACCATGACGCTTTTCCTCCCCGCAAATGACTCATACCGCTCGACACTATATATCGTGTTCCATTGGCTTTTCGGGAAACCGGTCTCGGGGGTCGTTTTTGGTCGAGGTCCGCACGCGGCTGCGCAGCCTGTCCATGCGCGGGTACCTGCTGCTGTTGGTGTTCTCGGTGGCAATTCCGGGGGCGCTGTTCGCCGCGATTCTGCTTCAGCGTTACTACAATTCGGAAGTCGCGCGCATCAACCAGGACCTGCTCAACAACGCGCATCAGCTGGCGCAGACCGTCGACCGCGACCTTGCCGGCCTGCAAGCGACGTTGCAGACGCTGGCCCTGTCGCGCTCCCTTTCGGTCGGCGATCATGAGAGCTTCTATCGTCAGGCCGCCCAGGTTCGCGACTATGTCGGCGCTCACGTGATGCTGCGTGACGCGAGCGGCCGTCATCTCGTGAACACGCGCGTTCCGCTCGGGACGGCGCTGCCGGCCGAGGACCTGCCGGGCGATCGCGAGGTGCGCGAGCGCAGAAAGCCGGTCGTCACTGGAATCGTGATCGGGAGTGTGGCGCGCGAGCCGGTCTACAACATAACCGCCGCGGTGGTGCAGAACGGGGAGCTCACGCATTTTCTCAGTCTCAGCCTGCCGCCTGAGCGGCTGGCGGAACTGCTCAAGGAGGGCCTCGATCCCGGCCACATCGCCGGAATTTTCGATCAAGCCGGCATGTTTTTGGCTCGCAGCGAACGGCATGCCGATTTCGTCGGACAACGCGGGCCGTCCACGTTCCTCGACCAGATGCGCGGCAATGAGGGCAACTTCCGCGCCTCCAATGTCGCGGGCGACGACGTAAGCGTCGCGTTCGCGCGCTCCAACCTGTCGGGCTGGGTGGTGCTTACGAGCGTTCCGGATCGAGCCTCGCGCGCGAGCCTGTATCGCGCGCTGTGGACACTCGGCGCGGTCGCTTTGCTGCTGACCGTGCTCGCGGTGCTGCTCGCTTATGCGATCGGCAATCGCATGGCCGGCTCGGTGCAGACCCTGGCCGCCCAGGCGGCGACCCTCGGTCAGGGACAGCCGGTCGTTGCGCGCCAGCTTGCGGTGCGCGAGGTCAACGCCGTCGGCCTCGCGCTCGCGAGCGCTTCCGACAACCTGCGCCAGCGCGAACGCGAGCGCGATCATGCCGAACAGGAACTGCGCGCGCTCTCGGAGACGCTGGAGAATCGCGTATTCGAGCGCACGCGCGAACTCGCCGCGGAAATGAAGCGGCGGTCGGACACCGAGGAGGCGTTGCGCCAAGCCCGCAAGATGGAAGCGATCGGTCAATTGACCGGCGGCATCGCGCACGACTTCAACAACATGCTCGCCATTATCATTGGCAGCCTCGATCTCGCGGCACGGCGCCTCGCCAAGGGCGACATCAAAATCGAAAAATATCTGGCGAGCGCCCAGGAGGGCGGCCGGCGCGCCGCCTCGCTGATCCAGCAGTTGCTCGCCTTTTCCCGCCAGCAGCCGCTCGCGCCTGCGGAGCTCGACGCCAACAAGCTGGTGACCGGCATGTCGGAGCTTTTGCGGCGCAGCCTCGGCGAGACGATCAGGCTCGAGACCGTTCTGGCCGACGAATTGTGGAAAACCCACGCCGACCGCAACCAGCTCGAGAACGCGATGCTCAACCTCGTGGTCAATGCGCGCGACGCCATGCCGGATGGCGGCCAGCTCATGGTCGAGACCGCCAACGCCGTGCTGGACGAGGCGCAGGCCGCCCGGTCCGGCCTGGTGCCCGGCGAGTATGTGCTCATCGCCATTCGCGACACCGGTGGAGGCATGTCCCCCGAGGTGATCGATAAGGCGTTCGACCCGTTCTTCACCACCAAGCAGAGCGGGGCCGGCACCGGGCTCGGGCTGAGCCAGGTCTACGGCTTCGTGCGCCAGTCCGGCGGGCACGTGGCGATCGAAAGCGAGGTTAGTAAAGGCACGACGGTCAGAATCTACCTTCCCCGTTATGTCGGGGGGGCCGCGCCAAAGCTCGCCGAGGATGAAAGCTCCCCGATGCCCACCGGGGACGGGAGCGTCACTGTCCTGGTGGTGGAAGACGAGGACGGCGTGCGCGCTCACGCGGTCGCCGCGCTGCGCGAGCTCGGCTACAAGGTGTTTGACGCGGCCGGTGCCGCCGACGCGCTCAAGGTTGTGGACGCCCATCCGGAGATCGAGCTGCTGTTTACCGATGTGGTGATGCCGGAAATGAACGGCCGGCGCTTATCGGATGAGGTTCGGCAGCGCCGCCCCGACGTCAGGGTTCTGTTCACCACCGGCTATACCCGCGACGCCATCGTGCACAACGGCACGATCGAGGCCGGTGTCAGCCTGATCACCAAGCCGTTCACGCTCGACCAGCTCGCCCGCAAGGTGGCCGAGGTGCTGCGGGACTAGGGGGGTGCCGCGAGGTATTGCGAACTTCGGAATCGGGACACTAGTGGCTTATTTTTGCGCCGCGGTGCGCCAAATTTCGCGCCATCGACCGCTGCGGCAATTTCGTTGCAGCCCGAGCTTACCAAACGTAATCGCACCGTGAGCGGCCGAAATCCGGCCCTTCCGACCGTGCACGGTGACCGCTATATAGCGAGAACACGCACTTCGTGATTCCGCGGAGGCTCGAGCGATGGCGCTCAAGAAGGTCACCCTCGCCGACAAGTACGATCTCACCCAGGATCGCATCTTTGTCACCGGCTACCAGGCGCTGGTGCGCATGTGCCTGGTGCAGAAGGAGCGCGACCGCCGCGCCGGCCTCAATACCGCGGGCTACATCACCGGTTATCGCGGGTCGCCGCTGGGCGGGCTCGACTATCAGTTCCAGCGCGCCGAGAGTGTGCTCAAGCCCAACGACATCGTGTTCCAGCCCGGCCTCAACGAGGACCTCGCCGCCACCGCGCTCTGGGGCTCGCAGCAGGCCGAGTTGCGCGGCGAGGGCAAGTTCGACGGGGTGTTCGGCATCTGGTACGGCAAGGGCCCGGGCGTTGATCGTTCCGGCGACGTGTTCCGCCACGCCAACTTCGCCGGCACGTCAAAGCATGGCGGCGTTCTCGCCCTCATGGGCGACGACCACACCGCCGAATCGTCGACCACGGCGCATCAGTCCGAATTCAATTTCGTCGACGTGATGATTCCGATCCTCAATCCGGCCGGCGTGCAGGAGATCATCGACTACGGACTCTACGGCTGGGCGATGTCGCGCTTCTGCGGCACCTGGGTCGGTCTCAAGTGCATGCACGAGACCATCGAATCGACCGCGGTGATCGAAGGCCATCCGGAACGGCTCGACATCATCACGCCGACCGATTTTGTCATGCCGGAAGGTGGGCTCAACATCCGGCTGCGCGATACCATTCTCGGCATGGAGGCGCGGCTGCACGACTACAAGCGCGACGCCATGCTGGCGTTCGTGCGCGCCAACAAGCTCAACCGGGTGATCACCTCCGGCGGCCGCACGCCGAAGATCGGGGTCATCACTGTCGGCAAGAGCTATCTCGACGTGCGCCAGGCGCTCGACGAACTCGGCCTCGACGAGGTCAAGTGCAACGACTACGGCCTGCGCATCCACAAGATCGCCTGCCCGTGGCCGATCAGCCGCCGCGAACTGCAGGAATTCGCGCAAGGGCTCGACCTCATCATCGTGGTGGAGGAGAAGCGTTCGCTGATCGAAGTGCAGGTGCGCGAGGAACTCTACGGCACCGCCAACCAGCCGACCTGCATCGGCAAGAAAGACGAGCAGGGCAACTGGTTGTTCCCGGTCAAGGCCGCGCTCGATCCCAACGACGTTGCGATCTGCATCGGCGAGCGGCTGTTGAAATACGTGCGCAACGATGACCTCGCGGGTCGCGTGGCACGGCTCAAGGACGCCCAGCTCGCGCTCGCGCAGGCGCAGGACGTGGCGATACGGCAGCCCTATTTCTGTTCCGGCTGCCCACACAACACCTCGACGGTGGTTCCCGAAGGCATGCGGGCCTACGCGGGCATCGGTTGCCATTTCATGGCGCAATGGATGGACCGCAATACGCTCGGCTTCACCCAGATGGGAGGCGAAGGCGCCAACTGGATCGGCGAAGCGCCGTTCTCCAAGCGCGCGCATGTTTTTCAGAATCTCGGCGACGGCACCTACAACCACTCAGGCTATCTGGCGATCCGGGCGGCGATCGCGGCCGACGTCAACATCACCTACAAGATCCTCTACAACGACGCGGTCGCCATGACCGGCGGCCAGAAGAACGACGGCGGCCTCACCGTCGATCAGATCGCGCGCCAGGTTACGGCGGAGGGCGCCAAGCGCGTGGTGCTCGTCACCAACGAGCGCTGGCGTTACACCAGCAAGACGCAATGGCCGGCCGGAATGGCGATCCACGAGCGCGAAGATCTCGACGCCGTACAGCGCGAGCTCGCGGAAATCCCGGGCTGCACGGTCCTGATCTACGATCAGACCTGCGCGGCCGAAAAACGGCGGCGAAGGAAGCGCGGGCAATATCCCGATCCCGATAAGCGCGTGATCATCAATGAGCTGGTGTGCGAGGGCTGCGGCGATTGCGGCGTGCAGTCGAACTGCGTCTCGGTGCAGCCGCTGGAAACCGAGTTTGGGCGCAAGCGCACCATCGATCAGTCCAATTGCAACAAGGACTTTTCGTGCGTGAAGGGCTTCTGCCCGTCGTTCGTGACCATCGAAGGCGCGACCCTGAAGAAGCCCGAAGCGGTCGCGTCGGTCGCCGAGTTGCCGCTGCCACCGGATCCGGTTTTGCCGCCGCTCGGCCAGACCTACGGCATCGTGGTCACCGGCGTCGGCGGCACCGGCATCGTAACGGTGGGCGCGATCCTCGGCATGGCGGCGCATCTCGAAGGCAAGGGCGTCGGCGTCCTCGACATGGCCGGACTCGCGCAGAAGGGCGGCGCGGTGCAGAGCCATATCCGCCTCGCGCACAAGCCGGACGATATTCACGCCATCCGGGTGGCCGCCCGCGACGCTGATCTCGTGATCGGCGGAGACATCGTGGTGGCCGGAAGCAAGAAGGTTCTGGCGGCGGCAATCCCGGGTCGCACCACCATGGTGATCAACACTGCCGAAGTGCTGCCGGGCGACTTCACCCGCAATGCCGAGTTCGTGCTCCCAACCGAGCGTCTCAAGCGCGCCATCACCAACGCGGCCGGCCGCGAGCGGACGCACTTCATCGACGCGTCGCGAATTGCGACCGCCCTGCTCGGCCAGTCGATCGGCGCCAACATGTTTCTGGTCGGCTACGCCTATCAGCTCGGCGCGCTGCCGCTCTCGGCTGCCGCAATCGAGCAGGCGCTCGAACTCAACGGTGAGGCGGTCGCCATGAATGTCGCGGCATTCCGGTGGGGGCGCCGTGCCGCCGCCGACCTCAAAGCCGTGGAAGCGAAGGCGCCGCGTCCGGAAGCGATCGATCCCGCGCGCAAGCTCTCGCAATCGTTTGACGAGGTGGTTGAGCGGAGGGTTGTGTTCCTCACCGATTATCAGGATGCGGCCTACGCGGCGCGCTACCGAGCGGTCGTCGAGCGAGCGAAAGCGATCGAGACCGCGAAGGCTCTCGGCAAAACCGGGCTCGCCGACGCGGTCGCGCGCTATCTGTTCAAGCTCATGGCCTACAAGGACGAATACGAAGTCGCTCGGCTCTACGCCGATCCGTCGTTCGAGCGGCAGGTCCGCAACGACATCGGCGGCGAACATCTGCGCTACCAGGTCCATCTCGCGCCGCCGCTGTTGGCGCGCCGGGACAAGATCACCGGCGTTCCGCGCAAGATGACATTCGGGCCGTGGATCTTTCCGGTTTTCCGAATGCTGGCGAAGTTCAAGTTCCTGCGTGGGACCGTGTTCGATCCCTTTGGGCACACTGCCGAGCGCAAGATCGAACGATCGCTCGTGCGCGAGTACGAGGCCTTGCTTGAGGAAATATTCGTCAAGCTGACGCCCGAGAACCACCATCTGGCGGTGGGGCTCGCAGCCATTCCGGACAAGATCCGCGGGTTTGGTCACGTGAAGCTGCGCCACCTCAAGACAGCCAAGGCGGACGAGAGCGCACTACTCGAGCAATTCCGCGCGAGTCCGACACCTCTGCTCAAGGCCGCCGAGTAGGCGCGCGCGCCGAGGTTTCTGGTGGCTCGGCCGTTCGCGCAATGAAACTTTATGCTGAGACCCGCGCGACTTGACCCTGCCCGGGTGGTGTTTTCAAATTGCCACAAGGCCCGGAAAACGGGTGGACAGAGGGATGTAACTGCGCGCGGGCGCTTTCGCGCGTTGAGGGAGGAGGCGGCATGCAATTCGCCGCACGCGCCGACACGTCTGCCGAGCTCGCGGACACCTTTCCTAAGCTATTGATACAAAACGCAGAAATCCTGCGTGGCCGGCCCGCGATGCGGCACAAGGATCTCGGCATCTGGCAGACCTGGACGTGGGATGCCGTGTTCGAGGAGGTGCGCGCTCTCTCTGTCGGCATCGCCGAACTTGGCCTTGCGCGCGGCGACAAGGTTGCGATCGTCGGCACCAATCGGCCGCGGCTCTATTGGGCGATGTGCGCGGTTCAGGCGCTCGGCGCGGTGCCGGTGCCGATCTACGCCGACTCCGTCGCCGACGAGATGGCCTATGTGCTCGACCACGCCGAAGTCACCATTGCGGTCGCGGAAGACCAGGAGCAGGTCGACAAGATCATCTCGATCTCGGATCGCCTGACGCGCCTCACCCACATTCTCTACGATGAGCCGCGCGGGCTGCGCGACTACGACCATGGCCGCCTGCAATGGATCACCGACGTTCAGGCGCGCGGTCGCGCCAAACTCGCGGCGGGTGGCGCCGCCGCGGTTTGGCTGGCGAGCGTTGAGCGCGGCAAGGGCTCCGATCTCGCCGTCATTCTCTATACTTCGGGGACCACCGGACGCCCGAAGGGGGTCATGCTGACGTTCGACAACCTGATCGTCTCGGCCCGCAACGGCAATCTGTTCGATGACCTCGGCCGCGACGAGGAAATCATTGCCTACCTGCCGCTCGCCTGGATCGGCGATCACGTATTTTCCTACGCCCAGTCCTACACCGCCGGATTTTGCGTGAACTGCCCGGAGACGCCGGAAACCGTGGTGGAAGATCGGCGCGAAATCGGCACGACCTACGCGTTCGCGCCGCCGCGCATCTATGAGAACCTGCTGACGCTGACCATGGTGCGAATGGCCGATGCGGGCGCGCTCAAGCGCCGGATGTTTGACTATTTCATCGGCGTTGCGCGTCAGTGGGGCGAGAAGATTCTCAATCGCGAGCGGGTCCCGCTGTCCGCGCGCGTGCTCTACGGGCTCGGCGAGGTTCTGGTCTACGGTCCGCTCAAGAACCGGTACGGCCTCGGGCGAATCCGCGTCGCCTACACGGCCGGCGAGGCCATCGGTCCTGAGATCTTCCGCTTCTATCGGGCGCTCGGGCATCAATCTTAAGCAGCTCTATGGCCAGACCGAAGCCTCGGTCTACATCACCGCGCAGCCTGACGGCGAAATCTACGCTGATACGGTCGGCAAACCCAATATCGGCGTCGAGGTCAGAATAGCGGACTCCGGCGAAGTGCAGTTCAGGTCGCCGGGCGTGTTCATCGGCTACTTCAAGGATCCCGAGCGAACCAGCGAGACCAAGACCGACGACGGCTGGGTGCGCACCGGGGACGCCGGCCTTCTCGACGAGCGCACCGGTCACCTGCGGATCATCGACCGCGCCAAGGATGTCGGCCGGCTCGACGACGGAACGCTGTTCGCGCCCAAATACATCGAGAACAAGCTCAAGTTCTATCCCAACATCAAGGAAGCGGTTGCGTTCGGCGACAAGCGCGATTTCGTTACTGTGATGCTCAACATCGATCTGGTGGCGGTCGGGAGCTGGGCGGAGCGCAACAACGTCGTCTACGGCAACTATCAGGAACTCGCCGGCCACCCGCTCGTCTACGACATGGTCGAAGCGCATGTGCGCGAGGTGAATCGGTCGCTCGCCGGCGACCGTGCCATGGTCGGGCGCGCAGATCCGGCGCTTCCTGATCCTGCCCAAGGAGCTCGACGCCGACGATGGCGAATTGACCCGCACCATGAAGGTGCGGCGTGGCCTGATCGGCGAGCGCTATGCGCCGTTCGTGCGTGCGCTCTATGACGGCGCGACGCAAGCAACGATTGCGACGGAAGTCACGTTCGAGGACGGACGCAAAGGCGTGATCAACGCCCGCGTTGCGATCCGCGACATCGGCCCGCCGGCCGCCATGGAGAAGGCCGCGTGAAGGCCCAGCGCGCGCGAACGGCGGGCGGGGCCGTGTCGACCCAGCACCGGACGCGGGGCCGCCGGTGAGGGCGCGCGGGCAGGTGGACGTCGCCGCCGGCGAGGCGATCCTGTCGGTCGAAAACGTGTCGCTTGCGTTCGGCGGCGTCAAAGCGCTGAGCGATGTCTCCTTCGACATCCGCAAAGGCGAGATCCGCGCCATCATCGGCCCGAACGGCGCCGGCAAGACGTCGATGCTCAACGTCATCAACGGCTTCTATCAACCGCAGCACGGGCGCATCGCCTTCAAGGGCAAGCAGCGGTCGCAAATGCGTCCCTACGAGGCGGCTCGCGGCGGCATCGCCCGCACCTTTCAGAACGTCGCGCTGTTTCGCGGCATGACCGCGCTCGACAACATCATGGCCGGTCGCTCGCTCGCGATGCACGCGAATTTCTTCTGGCAGCTGCTGCGTTACGGGCCGGCACTGAGCGAAGAGGTCGCGCATCGGAAGCGCGTCGAGGAAATCATCGATTTCCTGGAGATCGCACATATCCGCAAGGTCCAGGTCGGGCGTCTGCCGTATGGGTTGCAGAAGCGCGTCGAACTTGGCCGCGCGCTCGCCATGGAGCCCGACCTGCTGCTGCTCGACGAGCCAATGGCCGGCATGAACCTCGAAGAGAAAGAGGACATGTCGCGCTTCATTCTCGACGTCAACAATCAATTCGGTACCACGATCGCGCTGATCGAGCACGACATGGGCGTCGTGATGGATCTGTCGGACCGGGTGGTGGTCCTCGACTACGGCCGCAAGATCGCCGACGGCACGCCCGAGCAGGTCAAGCGCGACCAGGCCGTGATCGACGCCTATCTGGGCGTGGCGCATTGAGGATGATGATGAGCGCTTCCGCACGCTTCGCTGCCACTCGCCGCCACGCTTACCGGCTCGCCGCATGATCCTGCTCTACAAGATCTTCCTCGATCCGTTCGTGCAGATGGGCACGGCGCCGGATCTGCTGGTGCAGACGCTGTGGGAGGGGTTGGTTGCCGGTGTTCTGTACGCGCTGATTGCGCTCGGCTTCGTGTTGATCTTCAAAGCATCCGGCGTATTCAACTTCGCGCAGGGCATCATGGTGGTGTTCGCCGCGCTCACACTGGTCGGCCTCTATGAGCGCGGCGTGCCGGCGTTTGTCGCGCTCGGCCTGACCATCGCGGTGATGCTCGGGCTCGCGTTCGCGGTCGAGCGGCTGATGCTGCGCCCGCTGGTCAATCAGCCCGACATCATCCTGTTCATGGCGACGTTCGGGCTGACCTATATTCTCATTGGGCTCGGCGAACTCATCTTCGGTGGCGATCCCAAGGTGATGATCACCGACGCGCTCTATCTGCCGCGCGGCGCCATCGACGTTAAGATGCTCGGCGGCTTTGTGTCGTTGCAGAAGATCGACATCGCAGCCGCGGTCATCGCGTCCATCATGGTCGCGGGGCTCGCGGTGTTCTTTCAGAAAACCCGCATCGGCCGCGCGTTGCGCGCGGTCGCCGACAGCCACAAGGCTGCGCTCTCCGTCGGCATATCGCTCGAGCAGATCTGGGTGGTGGTGTGGTTTGCAGCCGGAATCGTAGCGCTCGCGACCGGCATCATGTGGGGCGCGCGATCGAACGTTTCGTTCGCACTCGAGATCATCGCGCTCAAGGCGCTGCCGGTCCTGATCCTTGGCGGCTTTACTTCGATCCCGGGTGCGATCGTCGGGGGCGTCATCATCGGGATCGGCGAGAAGCTCGGCGAGTTCTACTGGGGACCGCTGCTCGGCAGCGGGATCGAAAGTTGGCTCGCCTACGTGATTGCGTTGATCTTCCTGCTGTTCCGACCGCAAGGCCTGTTCGGCGAACGGATCATCGAGCGGATTTGATTGTCATGCTCTATCGCGAAGCCGGGCAATACAAGACGAGCTACGCCGCCGATCAGGCGGTGTTCCCGATCCTGCAGGATCGCATCGGCCTGGCGATCATTCTGCTGATCGCGTTCGTCGTCATCCCGGCGACGGGAAGCGACTTTCTGCTGCAGGCCATGATGATCCCGTTTCTGGTGTTGGCGCTGGCGGCGATCGGCCTCAACCTGCTGACCGGTTACACCGGGCTGCTGTCGCTCGGCACCGGCGCGTTCATGGGGGTCGGCGCCTACGCGTGCTACAAGCTCGACACGCTGTTCCCCGGCGTCAACATCCTGATTTGGATTATCGTGTCGGGCTTCGTGGCCGCCGGGATAGGGGTGCTGTTCGGGCTGCCGTCGCTGCGCATCAAAGGGTTCTATCTCGCGGTCGCGACGCTCGCGGCGCAGTTCTTCCTGTCGTGGTGCTTTATTCGCGTCCCCTGGCTCTACAACTACAACATCTCGGCCTCGATCGAGGTGCCGACCCGGACCTTCTTCGGAATTCCAGTCACCGGCCCGACGGCGACGCCAGTCACCCGCTATCTCGTCGTGCTATCGATCGTCGTTGTCATGACCTGGCTCGCCTCCAATCTTGTGCACGGCCGCATCGGGCGCATGTGGATGGCGGTGCGCGACATGGATATCGCGGCCGAGCTGATCGGGATCAAGCTCTATCGTACCAAGCTGCTGGCGTTCGCGGTCTCCTCGTTCTATTGCGGGGTCGCCGGCGCGATGCTGGCTTTTCTGTGGCTCGGGGCGGCCGAGTCCGAAAGCTTCAACATCAACCAGTCGCTTCCTGGTCTTGTTCATGGTCATCATCGGCGGGCTAGGCAGCCTGACCGGCTCGTTCTTCGGCGCCGCCTTCATCTGGGGACTTCCGATCGTGCTGCGCAACGCGCCTGGCCTGTTCGGGTTGTCGATCCGTTCGGCAACGATCGAGCACATCACGTTCATAACCGTCGGTGTGCTGATCATCTTGTTCCTGATCGTCGAGCCGAATGGCTTGGCTCGGCTCTGGCAGATCGGAAAGCAGAAATTGCGGGTGTGGCCTTTCCCGTATTGAGAGTGCGGGCGGTGTGGCCTTTCGCGCAATGTGGGTGCAGACTTGGAGTACAAACCGCGTCCCGGCCATCCGGGCAAAAGTAGCTGCCGGCTCGAACCAGAGTGCCGGTCCAAAGAGGGAGAAACGGAATGCGCATGAGACATCTGATTTTGGGTGCGTCAGTCGCGTGCCTGGTGGGTGTTCCCGCCGTGGCCACGCCGGCGTTCGCCGAGGACACGATTTTCGTCCCGTTGTTGACCTATCGCACCGGTCCGTTCTCGAACTCGGGCATCCCGATCGCCAACGGAATGCACGACTACCTGGACATGCTGAACGAACGCGACGGCGGCATCGGCGGCGTGAAGATCGCGGTCGAGGAATGTGAAACCGGCTACAAGAACGAGAAGGGCGTCGAATGCTACGAGGCGCTCAAGAGCAAAAAACCGGTCGTGGTTAATCCGTACTCGACCGGCATTACGCTTGCGCTCATCCCGAAGGCGTCGGTCGATCACATACCGGTCCTGTCGATGGCCTACGGCCTCTCGGCTTCGGCGGTCGGCCAGGAATTTCCATGGATCTTCAACCCGCCCGCGACGTATTGGGACGGGCTCTCCATGATCATCAAATACATCGGTGAGAAGGAAGGTGGGCTCGCCAACCTTAAGGGCAAGACCATCGGATACGTCTACTTCGACGGCGGATATGGACTCGAGCCGATACCGCTGCTCGATCAGTTGGCCAAGGATTACGGCTTCGAAGTCAAGAAATACCCGGTGCCGCCGGCTGATATGCAAAACCAGTCCGGCCTCTGGCTCAACGTACGCCGCGATCGTCCGGCCTGGATGATCATGTGGGGCTGGGGTGCGATGAACCCGACCGCGGTGCAGGAAGCCGCCAAGATCAACTACCCGATGGATCATTTCATCGGCGTCTGGTGGTCGGGCAGCGAGGATGACGCGCGTCCGGCTGCGGCCGGCGGCAAAGGCTACCTGTCGCTGAACTTCAACAGCGTCGGGGCCAACTATCCGGCCATTCAGGACATCGTGAAAAATGTCGTCGACAAGGGCAAGAGCCAGACGCCGAAGGACAAGGTCGGCGAGAACTTCTATAACCGCGGGGTTCTGAACTCGGCGATCGTCGCCGAGGCAATCCGCAACGCCCAGCAACTGACTGGCAAGAAGGTGGTCAACGCCGACGACGTCCGTCGCGGCTTCGAAAGCCTGAAGATCTCGGCGGCGCGCTGGAAAGAACTCGGGCTCGAGGGCTTCGCCGGCCCAATCGAAGTGAGTTGCACGGACCACAACGGCCACCATGCGGCTTACGTGCAGCAATGGGACGGCACCAAGTGGGTCAAGATCTCCGATTGGATCACGCCCATGAAGGACAAGGTGCAGCCGTTGCTCGATGCCGCCGCCAAGGACTATGTGACCAAGAACCAGCCTTGGCCGAAGCGCACCGAGGCCTGCGACAAGTCGTCGTAATCGCAAGAGCCTTGCGGGCATGTCGCCTCTCCCCGCACGGGGAGAGGCGAGGAAAGGGGAACACGTGGCCGCGGTCGCGCAGTCTGACGCCGTCGCCCCCGCCTCGGCGGTGGACGCGATCCTGTCGCTGAACAACATCGAGGTCGTGTACGACCACGTCATCCTCGTGCTCAAGGGCGTGTCGCTCGACGTCCCGCGGGGTCATATCGTCGCATTGCTTGGCGCCAACGGGGCCGGCAAGACCACGACGCTCAAGGCAATTTCAAACCTGCTGAATGCCGAACGCGGCGAGGTCACCAAAGGCTCGATCGTGTTCGACGGGGCGCAGGTCGAGGCGCTGTCGCCCAACGAACTCGTGCGACGCGGCTGCATCCAGGTGATGGAAGGCCGTCACTGTTTTGCCCATCTCACAATCGAGGAAAACCTGCTCACCGGCGCGTTCACGCGTCGGGACGGCGCGGCCGCGATCCGCCACGACCTGGAGCGGGTCTATTCGTATTTCCCGCGGATCAAGGCGCGCAGCAACGCGATCGCGGGCTACACCTCGGGCGGCGAACAGCAAATGTGTGCCCTCGGTCGCGCGCTGATGTCGCGGCCCAAGATGATCCTGCTCGACGAACCGTCGATGGGATTGGCGCCGCAGGTGGTCGAAGAGATCTTCGAAATCGTGAAAAGCCTCAACCACAACGAAGGCGTGTCGTTCCTGCTGGCCGAACAGAACACCTTTATGGCGCTCAAATACGCGCAGCACGGCTACATATTGGAGAACGGCCGCGTCGTGATGGACGGCGAAGCCAAGTCGCTGTCGGAGAATGCCGACGTCAAGGAATTCTATCTCGGCATTGCCGAGGGCAAGCGCAAGTCGTTCCGCGAGGTGAAACACTACAAGCGGCGCAAGCGCTGGCTGGCCTAGCGCATTTCCGCGGCAGCGCAGCGTACGAGTTAAGACATGTCCGATCATTTTGACGCCCTCGAGACGCGCGATCCGACGCAGCGCGAGCGTGAGCAGTTCGCGCGGCTCCCGGGCGTGATTGCCAATGCGCTGCGCGGCCCAGGCTGGGCCGCGCACCTTGCGGGAGTGGATCCGCGGAAGGTGAGCGGCCGCGCCGCGCTGGCGAAATTGCCACTGTTGCGCAAATCCGACCTGCCGACGCTGCAGCGTGCCAGCCCGCCATTCGGCGGGTTCAACGTGATCTCGCCGCGTGAGGCCAAGCGGCTGATGGTGTCCCCGGGCCCCATTTTCGAGCTCGAGGGGCAGGCCGAAGACGCCGGCGGCGCTGCGCGCGCGCTTCATGCCGCCGGTATCCGCAAGGGCGACATTCTGCACAACGCGTTCTCCTATCACCTCACCCCGGGTGCGTGGATGCTTGAAGCCGGCGCGCATGCGCTCGGCTGTGCGGTTATCCCGGGCGGCATCGGCAATACCGAGCAGCAGGTTGCGGCGATCGCCCACCTGCGCCCGAGCGCCTACGTGGGGACGCCCGATTTTCTCAAGATCCTGCTCGATACTGCCCAGAAGTCCGGCCAAGACGTCTCCTGTCTCAAGCGCGGCCTCGTTTCGGGCGCTGCCTTGCCATCCTCTTTGCGCGAGGAGCTCACCAGCCGTGGGGTTGCGGCGATGCAGTGCTACGCGGCGGCCGAAACCGGCGTCATCGCTTATGAGACGTCTGCCGGTGTCGGCATGGTGGTCAACGAAAATCTGCTGATCGAGATCGTGCGGCCCGGGACGGGTGAGCCCGTGCCAGACGGTGAGGTCGGCGAAGTGGTGGTCACGACATTCAATCCCGATTACCCGATGATACGGCTCGCGACTGGCGACCTGTCGGCGGTGATGGCCGGACGCTCGTCGTGCGGACGCACCAACACGCGCATCCGCGGATGGATGGGACGTGCCGATCAAACCACCAAAGTCAAAGGCATGTTCGTGCGCCCCGAACAGGTCGCCGAGCTCGCCCGCCGCCATCCCGAGCTTGGCCGGGTGCGTCTCAAAGTCACGCGCGCACAAGAGCAGGATGTGATGACGCTCTTGGCCGAGGCTGCCGCGCCCAGTCCGGCGCTATCGGAAGCGGTCGCCGCAACGCTCGCAGCGGTTACCAAACTGCGTGGCGGTGTTGAGCTGGTGGCTCCGGGCAGTCTGCCGAATGACGGCAAGGTGATCGCGGACGAACGGCCGGTAGGCTAACGATGGTAGGGGCTGCAAACCTACCGCGCGGACAATGATCGATCGTCCAGTCTCGCCGCCCGTCGGCATCCTGCTCGTCAACCTTGGAAGCCCGGACGCGGCCGAGCCGGCGGCCGTGCGGCGTTATCTGCGTGAGTTCCTGTCGGACCCGCGCGTCATCGAAGATCAGGGCTTGCTCTGGAAGTTTGTTCTCAATGCAATCATCCTGACCACGCGGCCGCGCCGCCGCGCCCGCGACTACGCCAAGATTTGGAACAAGGCGGACAACGAGGCACCGCTCAAAACCATCACGCGCGCGCAGGCGCAAAAGCTTGCAAGCGACCTCAAGACGAGCGGCGCCCACGTGCTGGTCGACTGGGCGATGCGTTACGGCAAGCCCGGGATCGGTGAGCGGATTGAGGCGCTCACCGCGCAGGGCTGCGATCGTCTGCTGGTGGTTCCGCTTTATCCTCAGTATGCCGCTGCCACCACCGCGACGGTCGGCGATGAGGTCTTTCGCGTGCTGTCACGGCTGCGCCGGCAGCCGGCGCTGCGGATCGTGCCGCCCTACTACAACGACCCAGTCTATATCGACGCAGTCGCGTCCACGCTGCGCGCGTCGCTCGCCGGACTGGCGTTCGAGCCCGACGTGGTTCTTGCCTCCTTTCACGGCATCCCCAAAAGCTATGCCGAACTGGGCGATCCCTATCCGCAGCAGTGTGCCGAGACCGTCAGGCTATTGCGCACGCAGCTCGGTTACGACGCGAACAAATTGATGCTGACGTTTCAATCCCGCTTCGGGCGCGCCGAATGGCTCACGCCCTACACCGACAAGACCGTCGAGCAGCTCGCGCGCCAAGGGGTGCGCAACCTCGCCGTCGTCATGCCGGGATTTTCGGCGGATTGCCTGGAGACCCTGGAGGAGATCGCGATCGAGAACGCCGACATCTTTCGAAAGAACGGCGGCGTCAATTTCTTTGCGGTGCCGTGCCTCAACGCCAGCGCTGCCGGGATGGCGGTGATCAGAACGGTGGTCGAGCGCGAGCTAAAGGGATGGGCTTAAGCAACACCTGCCGCTCCCCGCCTCGGCAAACCAGGAACCGCTCTCGGCTTTATTATTGAGCGCAGGTTTGATCGGCTTTCTGCGGCTTCCAATACGCGCGACCCATGTTGTTGGTCCCGGCCGGAGGCGGGTCGTTCGGCCCGGCGCATACGTTGGCTTGCCGGCCTTCGCACGAGAACGCCCCGATCGAATAGGCTTCATTGCGGAAAATGCAGAAGTTCTTGAGATCATCCGGCTTCACGATGTCGTAGAAGCTCTTGCCGTTGTCCTGCGCTGACTCCTGCGCAATGACCGGCTGAGCGAGCACGGGCTGAGCGAACGCGAGTCCAAACAGGACGAGTGCAGTCGCGCGGATCATAGGATCTCCTGTGATGTTCGTCTTTGAAACGTGGTTGGGGTCGTCGCTGTCATCACAACCTGAGCGGCTTCACGCCACTCCCGCGCGCAGCAGATCGTGGAGGTGAATGATGCCGATCGGAGTTGCGGCATCGACCACGAACAGCGCAGTGATGCCGTGCCCGGGAGACAGCGGATTCGACGAGTTGAGGATCGCAAGCGCTTCGCTCGCGAGCTGATCGGGGCGAACGGTTTTCGGCGCTCGAGTCATCACATCGTCGACTGGCAGTTCGAGCAGGTCGGGGCGCATTTTCCGGCGCAGATCGCCATCGGTGATGATGCCGACGAGCCGGCCACGGTCCAGAATTCCGACGCAGCCGAACCCCTTTGCGGTCATCTCGACCAACGCGTCTGCCATCCGCGTGCCGAGCCGCGTCAGCGGAACTGCGGTGCCGCTGTGCATGAGGTCGCGAACCAGCTTGAGGGCCGCGCCGAGCCGACCGCCAGGATGCAGCGCGCCGAAATCGAGCGCCGTGAACCCGTGACTTTCCAGAAGCGCGATCGCGAGCGCATCCCCGAGCGCCAGTTGCATCAGCGACGACGTCGTCGGGGCAAGATTGTGCGGACAGGCCTCGCGAGCCTGCGGTAGCGTCAAGACGATATCGGCCGCGCTGGCAAGGGTCGAACCCGCATCGGCGGTAACGGCGATCAGGCCGATGCGATGACGCCTGGAATAATCGATCAGGTTTTTGAGCTCGACGGTTTCGCCTGACCAGGACAGCGCCATGATGACGTCGTCGGCCGTGATCATGCCGAGGTCGCCGTGGCTGGCCTCGGCCGGGTGCACGAACAGCGCCGGCGTCCCGGTTGAAGACAATGTGGCGGCGATCTTGTGGCCGACGTGCCCCGACTTGCCCATGCCGGTAACGACGACGCGGCCACGTGCAACACGGATCAAGTCGACCGTCGCAGTGAATGCCGGTCCCAGACCGTCCTGCATGGCAGCCGTCAGCGCGGCTATACCACCAGCCTCGGCTTCGAGCGTGCGCAGCCCGGACAGCAGCAGCCCTGACGGCTCCGCCTGGTTATGACGTGGCTTGTGTTTCGGCATCCGATCCCCGCTGGCCGGCGAATCTAGCACAATCCTCCTCGTGCCGCTGCTATGCCAGCAATCGGCGGATCTCATCGCGCAGCGCGGGCGCGATATCGTCGCGGGCCAACGCATAGGCAATATTGGCGGCGAGAAATCCGATCTTGGACCCGCAGTCAAAAGTCTTGCCTTCGAACTTGAGCCCGAAGAAAGGCTGCGTCTGCGCGAGCCGTAACATGGCGTCGGTCAATTGGATTTCACCGCCCGCGCCGCGCGTCTGGGTGCTGAGGAGATCCAGCACCTCCGGTTGCAGAATATAGCGGCCAGTGATGCTCAGATTGGAGGGCGCGTCTTCGATCCGCGGCTTCTCGATCATGCTGGTGATCTTGAACGCGGTTCCGTTCTGTTTGCCGACCCCGACGATGCCGTACATCGAGACGCGCTCGCGCGGAACTTCTTCGACCGCGATCAGGTTCGCTTTGTCGCCGAGTTGCTTATAGGCGTCGATCATCTGCGCGAGGCAGCCGCGCTTGGCTTGCACCAGCACGTCGGGCAGCAGCAGCGCAAAAGGTTCACGCCCGATGACCTCGCGCGCGCACCAGACGGCGTGGCCGAGCCCAAGCGGCGACTGCTGGCGCGTAAAACTCATCTGACCCGGCTCGGGCAACTCGCTCGCCAATACCTGCAGATCCCCGTAGCGCCGCTTTTCGGTGAGCGTTGTTTCGAGTTCGAACTGGCGATCGAAATGGTCTTCGATCACGCCCTTGTTGCGGCCGGTCACGAAGATGAAGTGCTCGATGCCGGCCTCGCGTGCTTCGTCGACCACGTGCTGAATGAGCGGACGGTCGACGACCGTTAACATTTCCTTCGGCATCGCCTTGGTGGCGGGCAGGAAGCGGGTGCCGAGGCCGGCAACGGGAAGAACGGCTTTGCGAATGGCCATGACAGATGCAGAGGTCCCGATTCTTCGGAGCGGGCGGACCAAACCACGGCCTCTTGGACAAGTCTACAGGACCCGGGTAAGCCCGATATGAGCGTCGTTGTCGCTGCTTTTCCACCCCTGATGACCAATTCCCGGCGCTTTGCCCCCTTATTTCGCCACATTAAGCTTCTTCTAACCAAGTTTGGTCTCTGTTTCTCGTGAAGGGCCGAAAGGCTCAGGCGCCCCGGTTGGCGGGGCTTAATTGGCAACCGGTGTCGCCATGTCGAAGCCGATCTCGACGAGCAGTATTCTGCTGATGGCTGCGCTTTTCGCGGGCTCGGCGGCTGCGCAAGGATTTGACCTGCGCAACCTCCTCGGCCAGCCGGCGACGGCTACGGCGGTCCCGCCCCCGGTGAGCGGGAGCCGTGAGTGGAGTGGCGAATCGGGCGCGTCCGGGCATCCGTTGATGACCTCCGACGCGATCCGGTCGGCAGCGGCAAATTTTCCGAATTGCATCGCGGGACTGTGGCCGGACGCATCGCGACGCGGGGTTTCCCGAGACACCTTCGAGGCCGCAACCAGCGATCTTACGCCCGACTTGCGCATCATGGATCTGCTCGATCAGCAGCCGGAATTTACCAAGTCGTTCTGGGACTATCTTGATCTGCTGGTGAGCGATGCGCGCATCCAGCGCGGACGCGAACTGCTGGCTCAATACAAGCCCGTGTTCGACGCCGTGGAGAAAACCTATGGCGTCGACCGCCGCGTTGTCGCCGCCATCTGGGGCGTCGAAACGAATTACGGAACAATGGGCGGCGATCGGTCCGTGCTGCGTTCGACCGCGACGCTTGCGTGCGTCGGCCGGCGGCAAGCCTACTTTCGCGACGAGTTTCTCTCGACGCTGGAAATTCTGGAGCGTCGCGACGTTGCGCCCGATGCGCTCAAAGGTTCTTGGGCCGGCGCTTTCGGTCCGACCCAGTTCATGCCCAGCACCTTCAAACGCTTTGCGGTCGACTTCGACGGCGACGGTCGTCGTGACGTCGTGAATTCGGTTGCCGACGTCATCGCGTCGACCGCCAACAACCTCAAGCTCGACGGCTGGGTGCCGGGGCAGACGTGGGGCTACGAGGTAGTGGTGCCGGCGAATTTCAATTACATGCTCGCTGACCGTTCGCGGCCCATGACGATCGCCGACTGGCAGAAGCTCGGCATCGCGCGCGCCGGCGGCAAGCCGTTTCCGCGCGCAAGCGATCGCGCCTACTTGCTGGTGCCGGCCGGCGTTCGCGGTCCGGCATTTTTGATGCTGCAGAATTTCCGCGTGATCATGAAATACAATCCGGCCGAGGCCTATGCGCTGGCGATCGGCCATCTGGCCGATCGGTTCCGCGGTGACGGAGCCTTTGCGCAGGCCTGGCCGCGCGACGAGCGCGTGCTCACGCTGGCCGAGCGGTACGAGTTGCAACAGCTCCTGGCGCAGCGAGGATTTGACGTGGGCGACCCCGACGGCCGGCTGGGTGGAAAGTCGCGCTCGGCCATCATGAAGTACCAGGCCTCGATCGGCCTTCCACCGGATGGCTTTGCATCGGCCTCGGTACTGGACCGGCTGCGCGGGCAATAGCGGCCCGCACCGCATCCTTTGGTCGGCATTTCACCAGCCTGCCCCGACGTGCTATGACGGTGTGGGCGACACTTCGAGGCGAGCGGATGAACGTGAGACTGCGAACGTGCGTCCTGTTGGTGCTGGCCGAGCTGGCGTGTGCCTTCACGCTTGTTGCGCCGCCGTCGCCGGCGTCCGCGCAGTTCTTCGACAATTTCTTCGGCGCGCCCCGCGGCCGTCGGCCAGCATACTCGATTCCCTTCTTCGATCAGCCGCGTGCGCGCCAGCGATCACAGCCGCGCGCCGCGCAGCCCTCGCAGGGAGACTTTGCCCACGCGCCGCCGCCGGCTGCCAAAACCGACCGCGAGCCGGCGCCCGATATCAAGACCATCGTGGTGATGGGCGACTCAATGGCGGACTGGCTCGCCTCCGGGCTCGACCAGACCTATGCGGACACGCCCGACATGGCGATCGCGCGCAAGAACCGGACCTACTCGGGCCTGATCTACAATGCGGGCCGCCATGATCCGCGCAACAGTGTCGACTGGCCGGTCGCGGCGCGCGAGATGCTCGCCAATGAACCTGCCAAATTCATTGTGATGATGATCGGGTTATCCGATCGCGATCCGATCCGCGTGGCAGCGGTTCCTCCACGTCCGGCCGCACCGGCCGGCGCCAAGCCTGGTCAGCCCAGCGCGGCCAAGCCGGGCCAGCCCGACGCCAAGCCTGGTCAGCCGGGCCCGGCCAAACCGGGCCAGCCGGACGCCGGTCAACAAGCCGATCAGGCCAAACCTGCCGATACACCAGACAATCCTGATGCGGCAGCCACCGACCAGCCCGGTACACCTGCTGCGACCTACGAATTCAAGACCGACAAGTGGGCCGAGCTCTACGGCAAGCGCATTGACGACACGATCGCCGCGCTCAAGAGCAAAGGGGTGCCGGTGTTCTGGGTCGGGCTGCCGCCTCTGCTCGGCGCACGCTCGACCGCCGACATGCAATACCTCAACGATCTGTTCCGCAGCCACGCCGAAAAGGCGGGTATCACCTACATCGATGTCTGGGATGGCTTCACCGACGACGCCGGGCGCTTCACGATGCAGGGCCCGGATTATGAGGGACAGATCCGGCGGCTGCGCACGCCCGACGGCGTCTATTTCACCCCCGCAGGCGCCCGCAAGCTTGCACACTATGTAGAGCGCGAGATTCAGCGCGCGCTCACGCCGACCGGGCCGATCGCCGTCCCGCTGCCGTCGGAGCCGCTGCTGGACGCTCCGGTGGCCTCGAAGGAACCGGGCGGTGGGACACCACGCCCGCTCGCGGGCCCGGTAGTGCCGTTGAACGCCAGCGTCGATACGTCGAAGTCCGATCAGTTGCTGGGTGGCAGCGCGCCGCAACAGAGCATCACCGACGCCGTCGCGACGCGCGTGCTCGTCAAGGGTGATCCAATGCCGGCCCCGGCCGGCCGCGCCGACGATTTCTCCTGGCCACGCCGCGCGCCCGCGCCGGTCGGTGCCGATCCGGTGGTGGCGACCACGACCCTGCCGATGACCCCCATGCTCGCAAGCAGCGGGGCCGCCCAGCAGAAAGATGCAACCCCAGCTCCCGCAGCGGCCGCGGCTGCTGCTGCGGCGGCGCGCGCGCGGGCCCAGCAGGCCGCGGCGCAGCAGCGCGCGCGTGTGGCGCAATCGCCGTACCGCCAGCAGTCGCCGTTTTTCTTCTTCTTCGGACGATGATTTCGACGCGAAACGCGTGTTAGCGGTTTGGCATTAGCCGCGCGATGCACTCAGCGCGGCAGGCTCGTCTCGCCCATCAGGAATTTGTCGATCGCGTGCGCGCACTGGCGGCCTTCGCGGATCGCCCATACCACCAACGACTGCCCGCGACGCATGTCGCCTGCAGCGAAGACCTTGTGCTGCGAGGTCTGGTAGGCGTTGGTATCGGCCTTGACGTTGCCTCGTGCATCAAGTTCGACGCCCAGCGCTTTGATCATGCCCTCGTGCACCGGGTGGACGAAGCCCATCGCGAGCAGCACGAGGTCGGCATCGAGCTCGAACTCGGTACCGGCGATCGGCTTGATCTTGTCGTCGACCTGTACGCAGTGCAGCTTTGCCACCTTACCGTCGCGGCCGGAGAACTTCTGCGTCAGAACCGAGAATTCGCGCTGTACGCCCTCCTCGTGGCTCGACGATGTGCGCAGCTTGAGGGGCCAATCCGGCCAGGTCAGAAGCTTGTTCTCTTTCAGCGGCGGCTGCGGCAGAAGCTCGAAATTGGTGACTGAAATTGCGCCCTGACGGATCGAAGTTCCGATGCAGTCGGAGCCGGTGTCGCCGCCGCCGATCACGATGACGCGTTTGTCCTTGGCCAGAATGGGAGCCACGTCGCCCATCGGTTCGCCGCTGACGCGGCGATTCTGCTGCGGCAGAAAATCCATCGCGAAATGGATGCCGTCGAGCTCACGGCCCGCAATTGGCAAATCGCGTGATTTTTCGGCACCGCCGGTGAGCGCGATCGCGTCGTAGGCGTCGAGCTCGGTCACCGGCACGTTGACGCCGACGTCGGCGCCATAGTGAAAGTGCACCCCTTCGGCTTCCATCTGGGCGACCCGCATGTCGACCAGGTCCTTCTCCATCTTGAAGTCGGGAATGCCGTAACGCAGCAGTCCGCCGGCCTTGGCGTAGCGCTCGTACACGTGGACGTCGTGGCCCGCGCGCGCGAGCTGTTGGGCGCAGGCGAGACCTGCCGGGCCGGAGCCGACAATCGCCACCTTCTTGCCGGTTGTCGTTGCGGGCGGCTCAGGTTTGATCCAGCCTTGCTCACGGGCCTTGTCGGCGATCGCGCATTCGATCGTCTTGATGGTGACCGGAATGTCCTCGATGTTAAGCGTACAGGCGGCTTCGCAGGGCGCCGGACAAATGCGGCCGGTCACCTCAGGAAAGTTGTTGGTGGAGTGCAGGTTGCGCGCTGCCTCTTCCCATTCGCCGGTGTAGACGAGATCGTTCCAATCCGGGATCTGGTTGTTGACCGGGCAACCGGTGTGGCAATACGGAATTCCGCAGTTCATGCAGCGGGCGGCCTGCTGACGCGTCTCCTTCTCCGGCAGCGGCTGGACAAATTCGCGCCAATGCCGAATTCGCTCCTCGACCGGCTCATAATCGCGGTCGTTGCGTTCGAACTCGAGAAAGCCGGTAATCTTGCCCATTACGCCCCAGCAGCCAGCAGACGCGGCGGTGGCACTTCCTGCGCCTTCATTTCTGCGAGCGCACGCCGATACTCGATCGGCATCACCTTGCGGAACTTCGGCAGATAGTCGCCCCAGTGCGCGATGATGTGCGCGGCCCGCTGCGAGCCGGCAAGGCGCGCGTGGCGCGAGATCAGCAGATGGAGACGCGCCGCGTCGTAGCGGGTCATATCGGCGAGCACTTCGACGCGGCCGTTGGTCGCGAGGTCAGCGGCATGCCCGTATTCGCGGGCGTTTGCCTCTTCCTCCTCCGGGACCGGCTCGAGTTCCACCATCGCCATGTTGCAACGGGTCGGGAAGGTGCCGTCCTCGTCCAACACATAGGCGATGCCGCCGGACATGCCGGCCGCGAAGTTGCGGCCGGTGCGACCGAGCACCACGACGAGGCCGCCGGTCATGTATTCGCAGCAGTGGTCGCCGGCGCCTTCGACGACCGCCATGGCGCCCGAATTGCGGACCGCGAAGCGCTCGCCCGCAATGCCGCGGAAGTAGCATTCGCCGCTGATCGCGCCATACAGCACGGTGTTGCCGACGACGATCAACTCTTCGGGCACGATGCCGGAATCCGCGGGCGGACGCACGATAATGCGACCGCCGGACAGGCCCTTGCCGACGTAGTCGTTGCCTTCGCCCTCGAGTTCGAGCGTAACGCCCTTGGCAAGCCAAGCCCCAAAGCTTTGGCCGGCAGTTCCGACGAGCTTTACGTGGATGGTGTCGTCCGGCAACCCGCGATGGCCGTAGCGCTTGGCGATTTCGCCCGACAGCATGGCGCCGGCGGCGCGGTCAGTATTCTTGATCGACGTGACAATGCGCACGGGTGCGCCGCGGTCGAGCGCCGCCTGCGCGTCGGCGATCAGCCGGCGGTCGAGGACGTCGGTAAGCTTGTGGTCCTGCTGTTCGATATTGCAAATGGCAACGCCGGCCGGTGCTTCGGGCTTGTAAAACAGGCGCGAGAAATCGAGGCCCTTCGCCTTCCATTGCGCGATCACCTGCCGCTGATCGAGCATCTGCATCTGACCGATCACCTCGTTGAAGGTCCGGTAGCCGAGCTCGGCCATCAACTCGCGGACTTCTTCGGCGACGAAGAAGAAATAGTTGATGACGTGCTCCGGCTGGCCCTTGAAGCGTTTGCGCAGGATCGGGTCCTGGGTTGCGACCCCGACCGGGCAAGTGTTGAGGTGACACTTGCGCATCATGATGCAGCCCGCCGCGATCAGCGGTGCGGTGGCAAAGCCGAAGCCGTCGGCGCCGAGCAGCGCGCCGATAACGACATCGCGGCCGGTGCGCAGCCCGCCGTCGACCTGCACCGCGATGCGTCCGCGCAGCCGGTTCGCCACCAGGGTCTGGTGCGTTTCGGCGAGCCCGATCTCCCAAGGCGAGCCAGCATGCTTGATCGAGGTGAGAGGCGAAGCCCCGGTGCCGCCCTCGAAGCCGGCGATCGTCACGTGGTCGGCACGTGCTTTCGAGACGCCGGCTGCGACCGTGCCAACGCCTATCTCGGAGACGAGCTTCACCGACACGTCTCCGGCCGGGTTGACGTTCTTGAGATCGTAGATCAACTGCGCCAAGTCTTCGATCGAATAGATGTCGTGGTGCGGCGGCGGCGAGATCAACCCGACGCCCGGCATCGAGTGACGCACCTTTGCGATGATCTTGTCGACCTTGTGCCCGGGCAGTTGTCCGCCTTCGCCGGGCTTGGCGCCCTGCGCCATCTTGATCTGCATCATATCGGAGTTGACCAGATACTCCGTGGTGACGCCGAATTGGCCGGAGGCAACTTGCTTGATCGCGGAGCGCATGGAATCGCCGTTCGGCAACGGCTTGAAGCGGTCGGCCTCCTCGCCGCCTTCGCCGGTGTTCGACTTGCCGCCGATACGGTTCATGGCGATGGCGAGCGTGGTGTGCGCCTCGCGCGAGATCGAGCCGAACGACATAGCTCCGGTCGCAAAGCGCTTCACGATGTTCTCAGCCGGTTCGACTTCGGAGAGCGGAACCGGCGCGCGGCCGTCTTCATCGGCGGATTTGATTCGAAACAGGCCGCGAATCGTGAGCAAACGCTCGGACTGCTCGTTCACCATCTGGGCGAAGGCGCGGTAGCTGTCGTACGAGTTGCCGCGCACCGCGTGCTGCAGCGTGCCGACGGTTTCGGCGGTCCAGGCATGTTCTTCGCCCCGCACCCGATACGCATATTCGCCGCCGACCGCGAGCATGTCGCGATAGATCGGCGAGTCCCCGAAGGCGATGCAATGGCGGCGTACCGCTTCCTCGGCAACCTCGCCGAGCCCGGCGCCTTCGATGCGGGTTGCGGTGCCGGTGAAATAGGTTGCAACGAATTCGGATTGCAGCCCGACGGCGTCGAAAATCTGCGCCCCGCAATAGGACTGATAGGTGGAGATGCCCATCTTCGACATCACCTTGAGCAATCCTTTATCGATCGATTTGATGTAGCGCTTGAGAATTTCCTTCTCGTCGATCTTCTGCGGCAAGTCGTCCTTGATCGCGATCAGCGTCTCGAAAGCCAGATAAGGGTTGATGGCCTCGGCCCCATAGCCGGCAAGGCACGCGAAATGGTGCACTTCGCGCGGCTCGCCCGACTCGACCACAAGGCCGACGGAGGTGCGCAAGCCCTTCCGGATCAGGTGGTGATGCACCGCCGCGCAGGCGAGCAGCGAGGGAATCGGAATGCGGTCGGAGCCCGCTGCCCGGTCCGATAGAATGATGATGTTGATGCCGTCTCTGACAGCTTGCTCGGCCCGCTGACAGAGTTCGTCGAGGGCACGGCTCATCCCTGCCGGCCCCTGGTCGGCGCGCCAGGTGGTGTCGAACGTCAGCGACTTGAAATGCGAATCGCTGACCTCTGAGATCGAGCGGATCTTTTCCAGATCGGCGTTCGTCAGAATCGGCTGGCGCACCTCCAGCCGCTTGGTGTGAGAGAGCCCTTCGAGATCGAACAGGTTGGGCCGCGGGCCGATGATCGACACCAAACTCATGACCAGCTCTTCGCGGATCGGGTCGATCGGCGGGTTCGTCACCTGCGCGAAGTTCTGCTTGAAGTAGGTGAACAAGAGCTTCGGCTTGTCAGACAGCGCCGAGATCGGCGTGTCGTTGCCCATGGAGCCGACCGCTTCCTCGCCGGTCGCCGCCATCGGCGACATCAGAATCCGCAGGTCCTCTTCGGTGTAGCCGAACGTCTGCTGGCGCTCGAGTAACGCGATGTTCGAGATGGCCGCATGGCTCGGCGCCGCCGGCAGGTCCTCGAGCACGATCTGGGTGCGCTGGAGCCACTCCCGATAGGGGTGGCTGCGCGCTAGTTCGGCCTTGATTTCCTCATCCGGGATGAGCCGGCCCTGTTCGAGGTCGACCAGCAGCATCTTGCCCGGCTGCAGCCGCCATTTGGTGATGATGTCCTTTTCGGGGATCTTCAGCACGCCCATCTCGGACGCCATCACGATGCGATCATCGCGGGTGACGAGATAGCGCGCCGGACGCAGGCCGTTACGATCGAGCGTCGCGCCGATCTGGCGGCCGTCGGTGAACGCGATCGCGGCGGGTCCGTCCCAGGGCTCCATCAGCGCCGCGTTGTACTCGTAGAAAGCGCGGCGTTCCTCGTCCATGAGCGGATTGCCGGCCCACGCCTCCGGGATCATCATCATCACCGCGTGCGCGAGCGAGTAGCCGCCCTGCACGAGAAATTCGAGGGCGTTATCGAAGCAGGCGGTGTCGGACTGGCCCTCATAGGAGATCGGCCACAGCTTGTTGATGTCGTCACCATATGCCGCCGAGGACACCGACGCCTGGCGCGCCGCCATCCAGTTGCGGTTGCCACGCAGCGTGTTGATCTCGCCGTTGTGCGCGACCATGCGGTAGGGATGCGCCAGCGACCAGGTCGGAAATGTGTTGGTCGAAAAGCGCTGGTGCACGAGCGCAAGCGCGCTCTCGAAGTCGGGGTCGTGCAGGTCCGGGTAATAGGTCGGCAGCTGGTCGGCGAGAAACATGCCTTTGTAGATGACGGTGCGGCACGACATCGACACTTGGTAGTAACCGGTGAGCCGCCGCTCGTGGCGCTCGTACAGAATTCCGGAAATCACCTTGCGCAGAATGTAGAGCCGACGTTCGAAGTCGGTCTCCGAGTGGATATGCTTGGGACGCTCCAGGAATATCTGCTTGTGCACCGGCTCGGTCGGCTTCACCGACCAGCCGAGTGTGGAGTTGTCGGTTGGCACGTCGCGCCAGCCGATGATGCGCATGCCTTCCTTGGCGGCCTCGTGCGCGTAGATGTTCATGATCTCCTGGCGCAGACCGGCATCGCGCGGCAGGAACAGCGCGCCAATCGCGTATTCGCCGGGCGCCGGGCACGACAACCCAAGCTCGGTGAGCTTCTTGACAAAGAACTTGTGCGGAATCTGCACCAGAATGCCGGCGCCGTCGCCGGCGCGCGGGTCGGCGCCGACCGCGCCGCGATGCTCGAGGTTGAGCAGGATCGTCAGCGCGTCCTGCACGATACGGTGGGACTTGCGGCCCTTGATGTCGGCGATGAACCCGACGCCGCACGAATCCTTGTCCAGAGCCGGATCATAAAGGCCACGCTCGGGGCCCACGCCCCGATCCGCCGTACCTGTGAGCCGTGCCACCATCGTATCCTCCACTAGGGACGTTCCTCGTCGCCTAGTCTTCTGCTCGCGCCGTAAATCGGTTGATCCGGTTCACGGCTGACCTTGGAGGGTGCAGAACTCGGGCCAACCCGAGTTCCCCTCTGGCCGGGCAGACAACCTCAACCGTTGCGGTAGCGATCTTGCCACCGGCCGGCTGGCTGCGCGGCTTTTCGGGCGCTGCACCAATATCCGCTGCGCCAAATCGTGGTTGGACGGCCCCACTCACGGGCTAGGCGCTGCTGGCAAAGTGAGACAGTATTGCTGTCCTACCCTACGATGCCAAAATTCTGCCACGGATACAAGTTTTCGCCACGCCAAATTATTCAACACCCGGGACTCCGGTGCCCATGAAACATGCGTGTGCGCCGGTCCGCTGACCTCAACTCTCGTACACTCCAATATCGCGAGTACGACAGCGTTCCGCAATGCAATAACGTTTTCAAACGCGCCCCGATGTCCCTGATGGGTTGGATATGAATTTCGCAAGCGACAATGCGGCCGGTATCGCCCCTCCGATCCTCGATGCCATCAGGCAGGCCAACGACGGGTTCGCCCTCGGCTACGGCGACGACGCGCTGACGCGCCGGGTCGAACGCTTGCTCTGCGACCTGTTCGAACGCGACGTTGCGGCCTTGATGGTGGCGACCGGAACCGCTGCGAACTCGCTCGCGATCGCCCAGTTGGCGCCGCCGTGGGGGGCGGTGCTGTGTCATCGCGAGGCCCACATCATGACCAGCGAATGCGGCGCCCCGGAATTTTTCGGCGGCGGCCTCAAGCTGGTCGGTCTGCCGGGCGACGATGGTCGCATTACGACCGATGTCCTCAAGGCTGCCCTCGAGGGCGGCGAGTGGGGCGGGCCGCACCACGTCAGCCCCGCGGTGCTGTCGCTCACCCAGGCGACCGAGGCTGGGACCATCTACCGTCCCGACCAGGTTGGGCGGCTCGCCGAGATAGCGCGCCGGCACGACATGGCTGTCCAGATGGACGGCGCGCGATTTGCCAACGCGATCGCGCGTCTCGGCGTGAGCCCAGCGGAAGCAACCTGGAAAGCCGGCGTCGATGTTCTCGCGCTCGGTGCCACCAAGGGCGGCGCCATGGCGGCCGAGGCGGTGATCTTCTTCGATCCGGCGCGCGCGGCCGCGATGGGTGAGCGCCGCAAGCGCGCGGGTCATCTCATGTCCAAACATCGCTTCGTCGCCGCGCAATTCGATGCATTTCTCACCGATGGTGTTTGGCTCACGCTCGCGCGGCACGCCAACCAGATGGCCGATCAACTCGCGCAGAAGCTGTCTGAGATCGGCCTTCGTCCGGTGTGGCCGGTCGAAGCCAATCTGGTGTTCGCCGTGCTGCCGCAGGAGGTACACAAACGGCTCACGGCCGCCGGGGCGAGCTACTACGAAATGCATCGCGATACCGCGCCCTCGGCCAAGTTCGGTCGACCGGACGATGTCTTGGTGCGGCTCGTCACCTCGTTTTCGACCCGCCAGGAAGATATCGAGCGGTTCGTGGCCGTCGCCCGCGCGTAACAAGCGGCGACCAGCCCGCGTCACGTGCCGGCGTGCTTTTTCCGGAAAATGCTGCAGCTCCGCCCAAATCGGACCATCAGATCGCCTTGCCGACACGTCCAAAATGTCGATGTTTCGGGGCTTGGGGGGTTCCTGCAATGAAATTAGCCGTGAAAACCGCATCCACCGCGTGCGCGCTTGCGCTGAGTTTCGCATCGCCGATCTGGGCTCAATCACCACAACCAGGACCGCGTGCCGGGGTGTTGCCGCCGTACGAGGTGCTGACCAGCGTACGTTCAATGGGGCTTGACCCGGTCGGCCGGCCGGCACTGCGCGGTCGCGTCTACGTGTTGCGCGCGTTCGATGCCACGCAGTTCGAAAAGCGGGTCGTGGTTGATGCGCGCTCCGGCGAAGTTCTCTCGGTGCGCGATGCAATTGATCCGTCGCCCGGCTACACGCCCTACGATCCGCGCTACGGCCACTACGAGCCGCCGCGGCCGCCGGCTGGGATTGCGCGCGCTGAGCCTGCGCCCGACGTCGAACCGTTGCTGGATGAGCCGCTGTTCCCGCGGCCAGCGCGCGGGGCTCCCGGCCCGGCAGCGCCCGGGGTGCGCTCGGCGGTCGTGAGCCCGCGCTCGCCGCCGAAGGCGCGACCGGCCACGCCTACAACCACAGCCGCAACCACGCAAGACAAGAAGGAGGCGGGGACGCCGATCCCGCAGTCGCCGACCGCGATAGGATCGGCGACTCCGACGAGTGCCGCATCGGCGACAGCGGTGTCAGCGACGCCATTGCCGTCGGCGGATGCGCTCGCTGCCGCCTCGGCCACACCGGGCAAGTCGATTCCGGCGCCGGCAGCCTCGCATGCTTACGTTGGACCGCGGCTCGATCCGGGTGAGAAGCAGCCCGCCGACAAATCGGTCACGCAATTGGTGCCGGTCGCTCCACTCGAATAGCCGCGACCCCGAACGGAAAAAGCGCCCCGGATAGATCCGGGGCGCTCCACCTCATTTCCAACAATGCCGATCAGGCGGCCTTGGCGTCGAGCACCTTGACCTTGCCGTTGCCGATCGCGATCTGCCGGGGCTTCTTGGCCTCCGGAACCTCGCGTACGAGGTCGACGTGCAGCAGCCCGTTCTCGAGCGAAGCACCCTTAACCTCGACGTGCTCGGCGAGCTGGAAGACGCGCTCGAACGCGCGGGCCGCGATGCCCTGATAGAGCACCTGACTCTTGTCGTCGTCGGTCTTGACCTGCTTCTCGCCACGGATCGTCAGGGTGTCTTCCTTGACCTCGATGCTCAGCTCGGGATCGGAAAATCCCGCGACCGCAACCGAGATCCGATAGGTGTTCTCACCGGTCCGCTCGATGTTGTAGGGCGGGTAACCCGGCGTGCCGCCATCGAAGCCGGCGACGTTGTCGAGCATGGAAAACAGCCGGTCAAAGCCGACGGTGGAGCGATAGAGGGGAGCTAAATCAAACGTACGCATGGCATATCCTCCTTTGGTTGAGCGACATGCGGCTGGTCCGCCAAAAGGCCGGACCAATTCCGTTTTGCGCAGCCTTATGGCCTGCGCGAAAGGTACGTGGGAATGCCTTCCGTTGTTCGCAAGGGGACTACGGAGACCGGTAAGGCACACGCCAGCGCGGACGTGCTATAGAGGCGCCCGTTCGCCCAGACCTCCCCGATTCCCTAGTCCCAGCCGCCGATCCCCGTGAAACTCGTTTCCATTCCCGCAAATCCGGTGCCCGAGGGCGCAACCCTCGCGATGATCCGAACGCCGGACGGCGTGCCGCTGCGAACCGTCCGATGGCCGCCGCCGCCCGGGCGCAAAGGAACGGTGTGCCTGTTCCAGGGCCGGACCGAGTGCATCGAAAAGTATTTCGAGATGGTCCGCGAGTTGCGCGCGCGGGGGTTCGCGGTGGCGACGCTCGACTGGCGCGGGCAGGGCCTATCGGGGCGCGCGCTGCGCGACCGCTTCAAGGGGCACGTCGAGAACTTCGCCCAATACGACACCGACCTTGCGACCTTCATGCAGGAGATCGTCCTGCCTGACTGTCCGCCGCCGCACTTCGCGCTGGGCCATTCGGCGGGTGCCACCGTCCTGCTCCGGGCCGCGCATCGCGGCAAACGCTGGTTTGATCGGATTGTGCTGACCTCGCCAATGATCCAACTCGCAGAACAGCCAATGCTGGGGCTCGCGGGACCGGTGGCACGGACGCTTCACACGCTTGGCTTTGGGGCCCTCTACGTCCCGGGTGGCGGTCCGGCGATCGCAGCACTGCAGCCGTTCCCCGGTAACATCGTCACATCCGATCCGGTTCGCTACACCCGCTCGGCGTCGATCATCGAAGCCGATCGCGACCTCGGTCTGGGCTCGCCGACCATTGCTTGGGCGGACGCGGCACTGCGCGCGATGGCTGAATTTGCGCGCCCGACCTTTCCGGCGGAGATCCGCCAGCCGATCCTGATCATAGCCGCCGGCCGCGACCAGCTCACCTCAACCAAGGTGACCGAGGAGTTCGCCATTCACTTGCGCGCGGGATCGCATCTCGTGGTCGCCGGCGCCGAGCACGAAATCATGATGGAACAGGACAACTACCGTCTGCAGTTCTGGGCGGGGTTCGACGCGTTCGTGCCCGGCACGCCCCTGTACTAGCTCCCCAATAACGCCATCGCGGCCGCATGCACGCGCCGGTCGCCGGCCGCGATGATACGCCCGCCCTTTTCGGCGCCGGCGCCCTCCCAGGTGGTAATGATGCCGCCGGCGCCGGTGATGATCGGGATCAGAGCCGCGATGTCGTGCGGCTTGATCTCGGTCTCGATCACAAGGTCGATGTGGCCGGCCGCGACCATGCAATACGCGTAGCAATCTCCGCCATAGCGTGAGAGCCGAACGTTCTCTTCGACCTTGCCGAACGTGGTGCGGTCGGCGGCGTTCATCAATCGCGGGCTGGTGGTGAGCAGGACCGCGTCCGCAAGTCTGGCGCACGGCCGGGTCGTGAGGGCGCGTTCGCCTGCGGGCCCGCGATAACGGGCGCTCGCGCCGTCTCCGCTAAAGCGCTCGCCGATGAACGGTTGATGCACCAAGCCGTAGACCGGTTCGCCGAAGCGGGTGAGGCCGATCAGCGTACCCCACGCTGGCATGCCACAGATGAAGGATTTGGTGCCGTCGATCGGGTCGAGCACCCAGACGTATTCGGCATCTGTTGCTTCGCTGCCAAATTCTTCGCCGATGATGCCATGACCAGGAAAGCTACGGCGGATGAGCCCGCGCATCGCGGCCTCGGCGGCGCGGTCAGCGGCGGTAACCGGATCGAAGCCGGCATTGCCGCCCTTATTCTCGACGCTGAGCGACGTCCGGAAGAAAGGCAAGATCGCGTTGCCGGAGACGTCGGCCAGTTCGTCGACGAACGCCGCGAAATCGACCGCTGTCATTGCGGGCACCGTTGGTGGGGTATGGCAGCATCACACATGGGGTTAACTGGGATTTACCCCTTGCTTTTTGTGCGACGCGGTGGCATATTATTGCAGTGCGGTAACGCGACTTCGTCGTGTTACTGCCGCCCTCCTTGGGCGTTTCCTCCCTAGACTTGGGCCGCTTGCAACCGCGAGCGGCCCTTTTTTCTTGGGGCCGGTTCGGACGCACACGGCGACTGCGACCATCGCCTATTCGGCGGCCGCCTGGTATGGACGCATCTCTTCCAGCGGGATGTCCGCCACCCGATCCGCCAGCGAGACGAGGTGGGCGGCTAGCTTGGCAAAACTCTCCGACCGCTCATAGCGGCGCTCGTCCATGTAGAGGGCTCGGTTGACCTCAAGCTGGATGGCGTGCACGCCCACCGAAGGGTTGCCGTAGTGCTCGGTGATGAAGCCCCCCGCGTAGGGCTTGTTGCGGCTTACCGTGTAGCCGAAGCCGGCCAGCGTCGCGTCGATGGTCTCGGCGATCACCGGAACGCAGCTTGTGCCGTAGCGGTCGCCAAGCACGAAATCGGACCGTGGCCGATCGTCCTTGCTCCCCGCTACCGATGGCATGGAATGGCAGTCGATCAAGACAGCGGCCCCAAAATCACGGTGTAGGGCGGTGATCAGCCGGCGCAGCGCCCGGTGGTAGGGCTTGTAGAGGCCCTCGATCCGCTGCAGCGCGTCATCGACCGGGATGCGTTGGTCGTAAATCTCGTGGGCGTCGCCAACGACACGCGCGACCGTCCCGAGCCCGCCGGCGACCCGCATCGAACGCGTGTTGGCAAACGACGGCAGCCGGCCATCGAACATGCGCGGGTCGAGCTCGTAGGGCTCGCGGTTGACGTCGACGTAGCAGCGCGGGAAATGGGCGCGCATGAGCGGGAAGCCGCACCCGACGACGCCCGCGAACAATTCGTCGACGAACGAGTCTTCCGACCGCCGCAGGGTTGCGAGATCAAGCTGGGCGTAAGCCAGGAACGCGCGCGGATAGACGCTCCCGCTGTGCGGGGAATTGAAAACAATCGGGCTGCGCCAGTCCTGCGGTTCAAGGATTTCGAACGGCGGATCGAGTTCGTCGCGGGCTGCGGTCATGATAAATGTCGAGGACGTAGGCTTCGTTGATGCCCCGGGCGGTCATAGCACTTTACCCGGTCTTAGGCATGACATTGTTCACACGAAGGCGCTGCGCCGCCAAGCCCGTGTAATTCACCCCGTGTTTACCGCCAATCTGGCTTATGGAAGGCAGAAAAACGGGGTGGGCACGGGCCGTTGGCTCCCGTGGTTCTGCGTAACTGGGCCGGGGCGGGTCGTGACATGACGAAGATTCTATTGGCTGAAGACGATACCGATATGCGGCGGTTCCTGTTGAAGGCGCTGCAGAACGCCGGCTTTGACGTGATCTCCTACGACAACGGTCTGTCGGCCTATCAACGGCTGCGTGAGGAGCCGTTCGAGTTGCTGCTGACCGACATTGTCATGCCGGAGATGGACGGCATCGAACTCGCACGCCGGGCCGCCGAACTCGATCCCGACATCAAGATCATGTTCATCACCGGCTTTGCGGCGGTTGCGCTCAACCCAGATTCCACCGCGCCTCGGCACGCCAAAGTTCTGTCCAAGCCTTTTCATCTGCGCGAGCTGGTCAACGAAGTTCAGAAGATGCTGGCCGCGTAAGCCGGGCCTTGCGCTTGCCGACACCCCAGCCTCGATCCCGCGTTGCACGATCCGGGTAAGCGCACAGCCGTTGGGCGCGTGCTTGCTTCGTTTGCAGCGAACCGATATAGGACCGGGTCTTCGGGCGCGTAGCTCAGCGGGAGAGCACTACGTTGACATCGTAGGGGTCACAGGTTCGATCCCTGTCGCGCCCACCATCGCCGCAAGGCGCGTCACCTTCTTGGCGGCCCGGCGATCCAGACCTTCAATTCGTTGCGGCTCGATCAGCGTCGCTTATGGGCGCGCATCAATCGGGCGAACTGGTCGAACAAATAGTGGCTGTCGCGCGGGCCGGGCGAAGCCTCCGGATGATATTGCACCGAGAAGACCGGGCGGTCGTCGAGCGCGATTCCGCAGTTCGACCCGTCAAATAGCGAAACGTGCGTTTCCTTGACGCCCGCGGGCAGGCTCTCGCGCTCGACAGCAAAGCCGTGATTCATGGAAGTGATCTCGACCTTGCCGGTCGCAAGGTCTTTGACCGGATGGTTCGCGCCGTGATGACCTTGATGCATCTTCTGGGTACGCCCGCCGAGTGCGATGCCCAGCATCTGATGGCCGAGGCAAATGCCGAATGTTGGAATTCCACTATCGATCAACCGGCTGATAACCGGCACGGCATATTCGCCGGTTGCCGCGGGATCGCCGGGTCCGTTCGAGAGAAATACGCCGTCGGGCTCAAGCGCCAGAATGTCGTCGGCAGAGGTTTGCGCTGGAACCACAGTCACCTTCGAACCGGTGCCGGCGAGCAGCCGCAAGATATTCCGCTTGATGCCGTAGTCGACGGCGACGACGTGAAACTCCGGCGCTTGCTGGCGACCATAGCCTTCGCCCCATACCCATGGGGTCTCGTCCCAGGTAAAGCGCTGCGCCGACGTGACCATCGGAACCAGATCCATGCCGACAAGGCCTGGCCACGCGCGCGCTTCATCCTTCAACGCATCTCGATCAAACCGTCCGTCGGGCGCATGCGCGATCACCGCGTTGGGCATGCCCTTGCCTCGGATCAGGCTCGTGAGCGCGCGCGTATCGATGCCGGACAAGCCGATGACGCCCCTTCGCTTGAGCCACTCGTCGAGGTGCTGCGCCGCTCGATAGTTCGACGGGGCTGTAATCGCCGTACCGAGGACGACCCCACGCGCGCCCGGCGTAGCCGCCATGTTAACGGTCTCGATGTCTTCGTCGTTGGTGCCGACGTTCCCGATATGCGGAAACGTGAATGTGATGATCTGACCGGCGTACGACGGATCGGTGAGAATTTCCTGGTAACCCGTCATCGCGGTGTTGAAGCAGACCTCACCCACCGCGTGACCGACGGCGCCAAAGCCGGTTCCCTCGAGCACCGTGCCGTCGGCAAGCACCAGCAGCGCCGTGGGGGTGATCTCGGACCAGGAAGCGGCGTTCTGTTCTTGATTCATGCGCGAGCTATATCGGCTCGTGTTGGTGCCGTCAAAGAACCGGGATCGTACCCGTGGCCGACACGGGCGATCCGGATGGTGCCTGAAACCATTGGCAAATTTGGCCCAGATATGACATGGAAACGCGCGTTGAAAAGCGAGTGCCCGTCGTTGCCAAGCTAGTGCCGCCGATTTGAAGTTCCTGCACCACCTGCCGCAAGCTCGTCCAGGAACTTCAAATCGATAAGCGGCACTAGAATCAAATACTTGCTAGTGCCCCTTTGTTTCCGAAGTTCGTGTCAGAGGGTGCCGCGATGTATCACGAACTTCGGAAACGGGGCACTAGGCTGCAGAATGACCAGTTCCTCGTCTGACCTGGAATCGCTCTACCGCGAGAAGCGCGCCGCGATCGGCATTATCGGTCTCGGATATGTCGGAATGCCGCTTGCTCTCGCGGCCTGGACCGCAGGCTTTCGTGTCATCGGCTTCGACATCGATCGCGAAAAAGTCGACGCAATCAACGGCGGCAAAAGCTATCTCAAACACATCCCGAGTACCGAGGTTGCGACCGCCGTGCAGGCCGGGCGCTTGCGCGCGACGGCCAAGATTTCCGACCTGAGCCAAGCCGACGCGATCGTGATCTGCGTGCCGACGCCCCTGACAGCGCATCGCGAACCTGACCTGACCTATGTCGAGGGCACCGCGCAGGCGATCGCGTCGCATCTGCGATCGGGACAGCTCATCGTGCTGGAGTCGACGACCTGGCCCGGCACGACAATCGAAGTAATCAAGCCGATTCTGGAACAGAACGGGCTGAAGAGCGGGCGGGATTTCTATCTGGCATTTTCGCCGGAGCGCGAAGATCCCGGCAATCAGGACTTTTCGACCAAATCGATTCCGAAGGTGGTAGGCGGCGACGACCCGGTCGCGCTCAGGCTTGCCAGCGCGATGTACGGGTCGATCGTGAGTCGGACAATTCCAGTGTCGTCGACCAAGGTCGCCGAGGCGGTCAAGCTCACCGAGAACATCTTTCGTGCGGTCAACATCGCGCTCGTGAACGAACTCAAGATGATCTACGACGCCATGGGTATCGATGTCTGGGAAGTCATCGAAGCGGCCAAATCCAAGCCGTTTGGCTATATGCCGTTTTATCCGGGGCCCGGCCTGGGTGGGCACTGCATTCCGATCGACCCGTTCTATCTGACCTGGAAGGCGCGCGAGTACGAGATTTCCACGCGCTTCATCGAGCTTGCCGGCGAAATCAACATTTCAATGCCGCGCTACGTCATCGGCAAGATCGCCGATGCTCTCAATAAGCGCTACGGGCGCGGGTTGCGCGATGCAAGCGTTCTGATCGTGGGCATAGCCTACAAGAAAAACGTGGAAGACATTCGCGAAAGCCCGGCGTTCAAGCTGATCGAACTGTTGGAGCGCGAGGGAGCCAAGACGGCGTTCTTCGACCCCCACGTCGCGGCCATTCCCAAAACGCGGGATCATCCTGCGCTCGCGGGCCGGCCCTCCATCAAGTGGGACGAGGGGGCTCTTCGCAGCTATGACGCGGTGTTGATCGCGACCGATCACGACGGTGTCGACTACGCCGCACTCGCCAAGCACGCAAAGCTGGTCGTCGACACGCGCAACGCCTGCGCGCGCGCCGGGGTCAGCGGCGACAACGTCGTGAAGGCATAATGGCTGAGCTTTGAGCCAGACCGCGCTTGAGCCGTGCGATCCGGTTCGCGTCGATCGCTCGCGCCGGATGTTGGGCAGGGCCATTGATTGGAAGCGCCCAAATCCTTTGAACGCCGCCGCAATGGAGAAGACGCCGTGCGCTTCCTGGTGACTGGTACCGCGGGCTTCATCGGCTTTCATGTTGCCAAGGAGCTCGTCCGCGCGGGGCACCAGGTGGTCGGCGTTGACGGGATGACGCCGTATTACGACGTCGCGCTGAAACGGCGCCGGCACGGATTGCTGTTGCAATCTCCGGGCTTTTCCGCCCACGAGCTGATGTTGGAGGACATACCGGCGCTGACGGGCGTCTATCAAAACTGTCGTCCGGACGTTGTCATCCACCTCGCGGCTCAGGCCGGTGTGCGCTACAGCGTCGAGAATCCGCGCGCCTACATCGATGCCAACGTGGTTGGCACGTTCAACCTGTTGGAGCTCGCCCGCGAACATCAGCCCAAGCATCTCCTGCTGGCATCGACGAGCTCGGTCTACGGCGCCAACACCAAAATGCCGTTCGAGGAAAGCGATCGCACCGATCATCCGCTCACGCTCTACGCCGCCACCAAGAAGGCGAGTGAAGCGATGGCGCACAGTTATGCCCACTTGTGGAAAATCCCGACCACAGTCTTCAGGTTCTTCAGCGTGTATGGCCCCTGGGGCCGGCCGGACATGGCACTGTTCAAATTCACCAAAGCGATTCTCGAGGACGCGCCGATCGACGTCTACAACTACGGCGACATGGATCGCGACTTCACCTATGTGGACGATATCGCGAAGGGGATCATTCTACTGGTCGACGTTGTTCCGACCGCGCCGGTCGCGCACGATCTAACCGAAGAAGCGCTCGGATTGAGTCCGGCTGCGCCGTATCGTGTGGTCAATATCGGCAATGGGCAACCCGTGGGGTTGCTCACGTTCATCGAGGCGATCGAGAACAGCATCGGCAAACGATCGGTGCGAAATTATCTGCCGATGCAGCCTGGTGACGTGCCGGCAACCTTTGCAGACACCGGTCTGCTCGAGCGGCTGACCGGCTTTCGCCCTAACACGCCGGTTGCAAAGGGGGTGGCTGAGTTCGTGGCCTGGTACCGGGCCTACTACGGCGTGTGAGACACCCGCGCAGCCTCCGCGGCAGCCCCGAACAGATGATAGAGCGTGCTCGCCGGCATCATGTTGACGAGCGGAGCACCCGTCGCGTCGACGTGATCGATCCAACCGCCACGCGTTGGCTTGCCGATAAACGTATCGGTGAGCCGGGTGATACAATGCACCGCCCTCTGATCGCAACCCGCTCGCCCGCGCTCTCCCTCCACGATGTTCGCCTTGAGGCCTTCTGCGTGCGGCCACGAGCGCCGGTCGCTTTTCACGATGGTTCCCGAAGTGTCCACTTCGTCGACCACGTAGCCCTGCGCGTCCCAGCCATAGCGGTCGGCATGCGCATAGAGCGCCGCGCAGAAGCTCTCGACATCTCGCTCGGAAGCGCGTGTCAAAATTGCGCAACAGCCAGATCCACTCGTAATGATGCCCGGGTTCCGTCACGTTGCCGCGCGCGTCAACAAGCGGAACGAGATCCTCGGTCAGATATTCGACGAGCGTGCCGGTCGCTCGTTGGAAGAATCGGGTCGAGAATAAGCCGAACAGTTCGGAAGCTCGCGCCAGATATTTTCCGTCGCGCGTTGCGGCTTCAAGCGCGAGCAGCGCTTCGAAGAGATGCATGTGCGGGTTTTGCCGGCGGATCGCATCGCGCAGCGGCATGGCGTCGAGATAACCGCCGGGCGCGGCAGCGAGGCTTCGGTCGAGGAACTCAAGGACTTCATCCGCGACATTGAGGACGTCGCGATCGCCGGTCAGGCGGTGGTACCAGGCGAACCCCAAGAGCGCGAAGGCATGCCCGTAGGTGTCGCGGGTCGCGTCGGCAACGCGGCCATCCGGGGCGAGCGAATGTGCGAAGCCGGCGTTGCCGTCGGGCCGATAGAACGACGCCATCATGTAGTCGACACAACGGTCTGCCAGGCGGCGGGCGTCCGGATACCAGCCAAGCACGCCGGCGTGACAGTAGACGTAGAGTTGGCGGCCTTGCACCATGAGGCGCTTGGGAGCCTGTTCGAGCGGGCGCCCATCAAGGTCGAGGCGCTCGTGAAAGCCGCCGCGCGCCCAATCGACGCCGACACTGCCCCAGAACGGCAACGCGTCGGTCCTGATCCAATCAAGCAGCGGCGGCAACGCTTGGCGCAGCAGCGGGAACCTCTCTTGCGGGTCCGGACCTCCGCCCGTGGTGATCTTGGTCGCGCCGGAAGGGTTGCCGCAGCCGGCGAGGCACGTTTCGAGGAAGGCCAAAAGATCGCCCCCGGCGAACAGGAAGCCCGGAATGCCGGCAGCTTGTGCGGCCGCGATGTCGCTCTCCCGATCGCCAATCAGGAAGCTTGCGTCCTTGTCGATTGCGAGGTCGGAGAACGCGCGCAAGATCATGCCCGGCGCGGGCTTGCGGTCGATATGGCTGCGACGGAACTCGGCCACGCTCCCCTCCGGATGGTAGGGGCAATGATAGAACGCATCGACGACCGCGCCGTGCGCGGCGAGCTGCTCACGCATCCAGTCGTGCAAGGCGAATACGCTGTCCTCGCCATAAAGTCCGTAGGCAACGCCGGCCTGGTTGGTGATCACCACAACCCGGTAGCCGAGATGGTTGAGGCGGCGCACGCTTTCGATCGCGCCCGGAACCCATTCGATTTGGTCGGGTCGATGCACGTAGCCGCGATCGACGTTGATGACGCCATCGCGATCGAGGAATGCGGCCGGCCGGGAGTGGGACATCGGCGACGAACGCCTACGGCTCCAGTTCCGTATCCCAATAAAGATAATCCAACCAGCTATCGTGCAAATAGTTGGGCGGGAACAAGCGGCCGTTGCGATGCAGGTGCTGCACCGAGGGCTGGAACGGCATCTGCGAGGGCCACATGCCGGCTTCCGCTGGGGTCATGTTGCCTTTCTGCAAGTTGCAGCTCGAACAAGCGGCGACGACGTTGATCCAGGTCGTGTGGCCGCCACGCGAGCGCGGCACGATGTGGTCGAACGTCAGGTCGTCGCGCGAGCCGCAATACTGGCAGGCGAATTTGTCACGCAAGAACACGTTGAACCGCGTGAAGGCGGGGTGCGTTGACGGCTTAACGAAGTTCTTGAGCGATACGACGCTCGGCAGCTTCATCTCGAAGCTTGGGCTGTGCACCGCCTTCTCATAGTGGGCGACGATGTTCACGCGGTCGAGAAAGACCGCCTTGATAGCGTCCTGCCAACACCACAACGACAGGGGATAGTAGCTCAGCGGACGGAAGTCCGCGTTCAGTACGAGCGCCGGCCAGGCATTTGCCGATACGTGAGCGTTCAAATCACGCCTCTAGGTCCACATCCCTTCTCCCGAAGCGCCGCAACGCAAGCCGTGCCACTCCGGTCGAATTGCCCCACAGAACGAGGCGTGCCGGGAGTTTATACGCACAGGTGACAGGATTGTGAACCCTCTGGAATAATTCAGTTTTGGCGGCAAAAACGCAGGCCGGAACTGCGCCCGCGGGATCGGCGTTTCCAGATCAACCGTACAGGAGATCGCAATGCGAAATTTCATTCGCCTGGCGGTGCTCGTCGCGCTCGCCGTGCCGACTTCTTGGGGGGCGTTCGCGCAGCCTCGGCCGTCGGGCCCGAGTTCTGATCAGAACGCGCCAAGTCAATTTGATGCCCAGTCGGGGCAGCAGCGTGGGCAAAGCCTGAGCGAGCGATTGGATCAATCCGGCGGCGTGATCCATCCGCCGGCCAACGTCGATTCCGGCATCCACGTCCGTCCGCCGGCGACCGGCGACAAAATGCCGGTCGTGCCCGCGCCGGGAAGTCCGGGCGGTGATCCGACCATCAAGCCGAAATAGGCGGACGAAAGCGGCGCGCGAGAAATTCGCCGCCGTGGCGTAAACCTTCGCCGTCGATGCCGTGACCTATTCCCGGCGAGAGGTGCCATTCAACCGGCACCTTGAGCTGCGCGAGGCCTTGCGCGGCATGAAACAGCGCTTGCGGCGGAATGAGCTCATCCTGATCGCCATGCGCCAACAACACCGGCGGCCGTGATTTGATTTCGTTAGCCACGCTCTGCGGCGGACCGTCCTTTGGCAGCACGAGCATGCCGGAATAGCCGACAATCGCCGCCGGTGCGATTGCCCGGCGCAACCCGACATGCAGCGACATCATCGTGCCCTGGCTGAAGCCCACGAGGGCGAGCGCACTCGGCGGCAAGCCGCGCCGCGCAAGTTCGGCGTCGAGAAAGCGCTCGAGCGTAGGCGCCGCCTTGTTGACGCCAAGCCAGCGCTCGTCGGGATCGCGGAAAGTGAGCGCGAACCACTGGCGGCCGACTGGTGCTTGCCCGCACGGTTCCGGTGCATGTGGTGAGACGAATGCCGCGTCGGGCAGGATCTGCTGCCAAGCCCGCCCGATATCGATCAGGTCGTTGCCGTCGGCTCCGTAACCATGCAGGAAGACCACGAGCTGACGCGCGGCGCCACGGCGTGGCTCGAGCCGTGGTCCATCAAGTTCGGCCATTCACCCTCGCTTCCAAACATTTTCCGCGAAGCCCCTCGGGCCCGCCCCGAGAATGAACACAGGCTCCCGCCAGATACGCAATCAACGTGAGTTCGGTTGGATTGGCGCGGCATCGCGCCCTTTGATGGCGCGATAATAGGTCCATAGCAGGCACGCCGCCACCCCGCGCCGCGGGCGCCAACTCTCGGCCAACGGACCCATCTCTTTGCTTGTTGGCCGGAGCCGCAGTCCCAGCGCGTGCCGCACGGCTTCCTGCAGGGCGAGATCGCCGGCCGGCCAAGCGTCGGCGTGCCCGATGCAAAACAAGAGATAGATATCGGCTGTCCACGGGCCAACGCCGTGCAAGGCGGTGAGGGCGGCGTGCGCCTCGTCGGCCGGTTTCTCCGCGAGGCCGTCGAGATCGATCGTGCCCTTGTCGATCGCAGATGCGATGGCCTTGAGTGTCTTGATCTTCGCCGCTGACAATCCGATCCGTTGCAGCCTCGCCGCGCGCGCGCGCCGCACTGCGCCCGGGTGCAGCGGATCGAACGCTGCATTCAGGCGTCCCCAGATCGCGCCGGCGCTTGCGGTCGACAGCTGCTGCGCCACGATGATCGAAGCGAGCCCGGCGAAGCCGCCGGCGCGCCGACGCAGCGGCGGCTGGCCCGCCCGTTCGAATACCGGCGCCAGTCGTGGGTCGGCCGCAATGAGCTCCTTGAGCGCAGTTTCCAGATCGGACTTGGTATGGATGAAAGTGGACATGGCTGGACGAGCGAAAGCGGACCGTGGACAGTCAAGAGCAACATCTAAGAATGCCATCGATCGTTGTCATCCGGTGTCTGTCGCTTGGCCTGCCTTGTGCGCTATTCGTCCGTCCTCCGTTGATCGACTGCCCGCCGTCCGATGCCCCACCCGGTATTTCGCTTTGCGCCAAGTCCGAACGGCTATCTGCACCTCGGCCACGCGCTCTCGGCGTTGGAGAACTCCGATCGAGCCCGTGCCGCCGGCGGGCGCCTGCTGTTGCGTATCGAAGACATCGACGCCGCGCGCTGTCGACCCGAATTCGAGGCCGCGATTTACGAAGACTTGGCGTGGCTCGGGCTTGCGTGGGAGGAGCCGGTGCGGCGCCAGTCCGAGCACCTCGATGACTACCGGGCGGTGCTCGATCAGCTCACGCGTGCCGACCTGATCTATCCGAGTTTTGAGAGCCGCGGCGAGATCCTGCGGCTCATCGCCGAGCGTGACGCACAGGCGCCGTGGCCGCGTGACCCTGACGGCACGCCGCTTTACCCCGGGTCGGCCAAAGATTTGCCGGCAGACGAGCGGGCGCGCCGCATGGCGCGCGATCCTTACGCGTTGCGGCTCGATAGTAACGCGGCGGCTGTGCGGGCTAGCCCATTGGTCTGGCACGAGACCGGGGTTTGCGATGGGGAGGTGCGTGCGACCCCGGAAGCATGGGGAGACGTCATACTTGCCCGCAAGGACACGCCGACGAGCTACCACCTGTCCGTCGTCGTCGACGACGCCTTGCAAGGGATCACGCATGTTGTCCGGGGCCAGGACTTGTTCGCCTCAACCAGCGTGCATCGGCTTCTGCAAGCCGTGATCGGTCTGCCGGCGCCGATCTATCACCACCATCGGCTGGTGCTCGATCGCGATGGCCACAAGCTCGCGAAATCGACCGGGGCGACTGCGTTGCGGACATTGCGCGGACGTGGCGCGACCCCCGCGGACATCCGGCGGATGGTCGGCCTGCGATGAGTATTGTCATGATGTCCGCTGTGGCCCCAATGCCGTCGTCATGGCATGGTGTATTGGGGTGGGGATCATGGCAAAAAAGACCGCGGCAAGGCGCGTGCGTGCGCGCGCTGCTACCCGCAAATCGGTGCGCAAGACAACGGCGAGGCCATCAGCCAGCCGTGTGCGTGCGTTTGAGCTGATGGTTGCCGGGCTCGCCCACGATGTGCGCACGCCGCTGACCGGTATCCTGGCCGCCGCCGATCTGCTTTCCGCATCCGACCTTGGCGAGCGTGAGCGGCGCTGGGTCGCGGCTCTCACCAGCAGTGCGCGGCACTTGGAGGCCCTCACAACGCTCGTTGTCGATGCGGTAAAGACGAAGGGACACGATCTCGCGCTGCGTGCCGATCCCTTTGATGCGCGGGCGCTTGCGCAAGCGGCGGCGGCGAGCCTCGCGGCACGCGCGGAGGCGGCCGGTCTCGCCTGTCGGGTTGATCTCGCCGTCGACCTGCCGAAGCAGGCGATCGGCGATCCGGTGCGCCTGCGGGCCGCGCTTGAGAACCTGATCGACAACGCCGTGAAGTTTACCCGGCAGGGCGAGGTCGCCCTTAAGGTCGCCGCGCGCCGCCTGTCGGGTGGTCGCGTTCGCCTTGCCTTTGCGGTCACGGACAGCGGCATCGGCATGACGCGCGGTGAGATGCAGCGTTTGTTTCGTCCGTTTGCTCAAGCGAGCGAAAGAGTTGCTCGCCGCTTCGGAGGGGCCGGACTGGGTCTTGTGTTGGTGAAGCGACTCGCGAAGGCCATGGGCGGCGATCTGACGGCCGTCAGCCGGCGGGGAGGCGGAAGCACCTTCACGTTTTCGACCGTCGTGTGCACCGACGCGCTGAGCAATGTTTGATGACTCAGGCGCGCGCCGCGACGGTGACGCTCTCTTTCTGCTCCGCAGCGGTTTCGACCACGCGCAGGAGATCCGACATGATGCGGTTGAGCTCAAAGTCCTTGGGCGTGTAGACCGCAGCGACGCCGGCTTCCTTCAACATGTCGGCGTCGTCCGGCGGAATGATTCCGCCGACCACCACCGGTATGTCCTCGAGCCCGGCCGCTCGCATACGGGCCACGACGTCCTTGACCAGCGGCACATGGCTTCCGGACAGAATCGAAAGGCCGACGACGTGCACGGCCTGATCGCGCGCGGCTTCGACAATCTCCGCCGGGGTCAAGCGAATGCCTTCGTAGACAACGTCCATGCCGGCGTCGCGCGCCCGCACGGCGATCTGCTCGGCGCCGTTGGAGTGGCCGTCGAGGCCGGGTTTGCCGACCAGGAACTTGAGGCGCCGGCCGAGCTTACGCGACACGCGCTCGACGTCCGCGCGCAGGTCGTCGAGGCCTTGTGTGGCGTTGCGCGCCGCGCGTCCCACGCCGGTCGGCGCGCGGTATTGCCCGAAGGCTTCGCGCAGCGCCGTGCCCCATTCGCCGGTGGTGACGCCGGCCTTCGCTGCCGCGATCGACGGCGACATGATGTTGCGGCCATCGCGCGCCGCCGCCCGCAGATCACTCAGTGCCGCGGCAACAGCAGCGGCATCGCGCTCCGCGCGCCAGGCGTTGAGACGCGCGATCTGCTGCGCCTCGACCTCGTGCGGGACGGTGAGGATCGCGTCATCGCCGGTCGCGAGCGGCGACGGTTCGGTCTCGATGAAACGGTTGACGCCGACCACGGTCTGCTCGCCGCGCTCGATCGCTTCCAGCCGGGCGGTGTTTGATTCGACCAGCTGCGCCTTCATGTAGCCCATCTCGACCGCTGCGATCGCGCCGCCGAGCTTGTCGATGTGATCGAGCTCGTCCAACGCCTCACGCTTGAGCGCCGCGACCTTGTTGGCGATTTCCGACGAGCCGTCGAAGATATCGCCGTAGTCGAGCAGGTCGGTCTCATAGGCGAGGATCTGCTGCATGCGCAGCGACCATTGCTGGTCGAACGGGCGCGGCAAGCCGAGCGCTTCGTTCCAGGCCGGGAGCTGCACGGCACGCGCGCGCGCCGATTTGGACAGCGTCACCGCCAGCATTTCCAGCAAGATCCGGTAGACGTTGTTTTCCGGTTGCTGTTCGGTCAGTCCGAGCGAGTTTACCTGCACGCCGTAGCGAAACAGCCGCTGCTTGGGATCGTTCACGCCGTAGCGCGTCGCGGTGATCTCATCCCACAGCTCGGCGAACGCGCGCATCTTGCACATCTCGGTGACGAAACGCAGTCCGGCGTTGACGAAGAACGAGATGCGTCCGACCACGTCGCCAAAGTCGTCGACGGCATTCGCGGCCTTCACGGTATCGAGCACCGCGATCGCGGTGGCGAGCGCGAATGCGAGCTCCTGCACCGGCGTCGCACCAGCTTCCTGCAGGTGATAGGAGCACACATTCATCGGATTCCACTTCGGCATCTCGCGGGTCGTGAACAGGATCACGTCCTTGGTGAGCCGCATGGATGGCCCCGGCGGGAACACGTAGGTTCCGCGCGAGAGATATTCCTTGATGATGTCGTTCTGGGTGGTGCCCTGCAGCTTTGCGCGCGCCACGCCCTGTTCGTCGGCAACCGCGATATAGAGTGCGAGCAGCCAGGCGGCCGTCGCGTTGATCGTCATCGAGGTGTTCATCTCGGCGAGCGGGATCGACTGGAACAGCGCCCGCATGTCGCCGACGTGGGAAATCGGAACGCCGACCTTGCCGACCTCGCCCTTGGCGAGGGGGTGGTCGCTGTCATAGCCGGTCTGGGTTGGCAGATCGAAAGCAACCGACAAGCCGGTCTGGCCTTTGGCGAGGTTCTTGCGATAAAGCGCGTTCGATTCGACCGCGGTGGAATGGCCCGCGTAAGTACGGAAGATCCACGGCTTGTCGCGTTTGATCGGTGTGTCCCTGGCAATGGTCATGGCGCGGTTCCGCCCGGCGTCGCGATTGTGCACTGCGGCACGTCCCCTTGCAAATAATTCCGTCAACCGCAGATGGCCACGGGCGGTGGATCGCGGCGATTTGGCAGCCCCGTCACGGGGCGAGCTTGTTGCGCCGCACAATGTCTTGGGGCAGACTGTGCCTGGGCTTCCGCACCACGAGGTCGACCATGTCGGTTGCGCAGTTGGCGGCATCGGCCGCGACGCCGCCGAAGGATCTCTACCAGATCGGAGAAATCCCTCCGCTCGGCCACGTGCCGGCGCGCATGCACGCGTGGGTCATCCGCAAGGAACGCCACGGCCCGCCGGAGACGTCGATGCAGATCGAGGTCGTTCCCACGTGGCCGATCGGCGAAGACGACGTGCTGGTCCATGTCATGGCGGGCGGCGTCAACTACAACGGCGTGTGGGCCGGGCTCGGCCAGCCGATCTCTCCGCACGACGTTCACAAGAGTCCAATCCACATCGCCGGGTCGGATGCGTCCGGCATCGTGTGGGCGGTTGGCGCCAAGGTGAAGCGCTGGAAGGTCGGCGACGAGGTCATCGTCCACTGCAATCAGGACGACGGTGACGACGAAGAATGCAATGGCGGTGATCCGCTGCTGTCGCCGTCGCAGCGCATCTGGGGTTACGAGACGCCCGACGGCTCGTTCGCGCAATTCTGCCGCGTGCAGTCACGCCAGTTGATGCCCAAGCCGAAGCACCTCGCCTGGGAAGAGGCCGCGAGCTACACGCTCACGCTGGCCACCGCGTATCGCATGCTGTTTGGTCACGCGCCGCACACCGTCAAGCCCGGCGACAACGTGCTGGTGTGGGGCGCTTCGGGCGGGCTTGGCGTCTTCGGGGTGCAACTGTGCGCAGCGTCCGGGGCGAACGCGATCGGCATCATCTCGGACGAGAGCAAGCGCGATTACGTCCTCGGGCTCGGGGCCAAGGGCGTCGTCAACCGCAAGGACTTCAAGTGCTGGGGCCAGATGCCGAAGGTGAACTCGGCCGAATATAACGAGTGGGTTAAGGAGGCACGCAAGTTCGGCAAAGCGATCTGGGACATCACCGGCAAGCACGACGTCGATATCGTGTTTGAGCATCCGGGTGAGGCGACCTTCCCGGTCTCATGCCTGGTGGTTAAGCGGGGCGGCATGGTCGTGTTCTGCGCCGGCACCTCCGGCTACAATCTTACGTTTGACGCGCGCTATGTTTGGATGCGCCAGAAGCGCATTCAAGGCTCGCACTTCGCGCATCTCAAACAGGCGTCCGCCGCCAATCAGTTCGTGCTCGATCGCCGCATCGATCCTTGCATGAGCGAGGTGCTGCCCTGGAAGGAGATCCCGCGCGCGCATCAGATGATGTGGAAAAACCAGCACAAGCCCGGTAACATGGCGGTGTTGGTCAATGCGCCGCGCGCGGGGCTGCGCAATTTCGAGGATACGGTGGAGGCGGCCGGGGGCGGTTAGGTCGCCGTAGCCCGCCTCAGTCGAGCGAGGCGGGAACAGATGGTGAGCGGCCGGTTCGTTTGCTTGGGCGCGCTGGTGTTGGGGTTCGCCGCTGCATCGGGTGCGCTGGCCCAGGTCGCGCCCTATATCCAGGCCGATCCCGCTGCGGTGACCAAGACATTCGGCAAGCAGACCGCAGACAAGATCTTCTCCGACGCCTACACGCCGGTGCGCCAACGGGCCGTGTTGCAATCGGTGAAATCGATTCCCGGCTATGACTGTCCGCCCGATCCACCGATCACGCTTGGGCTCCTTAATCCCTATCCGATCAATCCCGGTACCGTGTCGTGGATCGAGCACTACGTGGTCATGTGCAAGCCGCCCACGCAGCGCAGCTTCCTGATGATTCTCGACAAGGATCAGCTGCGCACGGTGGCGATGCTGCCGGGCGAGAGTGCTGCCGACCCGTTGTTGCAACGCGACGCGATGCAGGGTGCGCTGGCCGCGCTGATTCCCGCCACTCCGAAAGACTGCAAGCACACCGTCGCGACCGACACCAGCGTCACAGGCTCGCCGCCGAACGGGCGTGACCCCTGGGTCGAACGTTGGACCTTCGACCTCTGCGGAAAAAAAGCCGCGCTCGATGTGACGTTCACGCCCTCACCGAATGGCGGAACCGACTGGAGCACGACGCTCGCCAAGTGACGGGCCACAGTTGCCGCTGGCTCTAACTCGATGTCTTCCTACGCAGTTCGTGCATCGCGTGGTTGAATTCGCCGCCAAAAACAAAAATGAGCGCCGTGAAATAGAGAAACACGAGCGCAATCATGGCCGACGACAAACCCGAGTAATAAGTGACGTAGGCCTGGGCGAACTGCGCGAGGTAGCGTCCGAAAATGATGCCGCACAGCAGCCACAGCAGCAGCGTCGCGACGACACCGGGCATGATTTCGAAGAGAGTTCGCCGCCCGGCCGGGAGCCACGTGTGCACCAGCACCAGTGCGACCACCAGGACCAGCGTCGCGACGGCGTAGCGCGCGAGCGTGATCCGCGCTTCCAGCGGCGCGAGCCAGGGCGCGTATTCGACCGCGGTCGCGAACAGAAGCGGGCCGAGTACGATCAGGAAGCCGAGCGCCAGCAGCGCTGCAAGCGTGATCAGCACGTAGATGATCGACTCGAGCCGCAGGATGAACCAGTTGCGCGGCTCGGCCACGCCGTAGGCGCGGTTCAATCCGATCCGCAGGCTTTCGACGCCGCTCGACGCGAAATAGATCGCAAGGACGAGGTTGATCGTCAACAAGTCGCGTCGATTGGTGGTCAGCACTGCGTGAATTTCACTGCCGATACGATCAGCGACCTCGTCCGGCCAGGTCTCGAACATCAGACCGACGACGTCGTCGGCGATTTCATTGGCTCCGAGGAAACGCGCGAGCGAACCAAGGACGATCAGGAACGGAAACAAGGCCATCAAAGTCGAGAGCGCGATGTGGCTCGCGATCGCCCAACCATCATCGGCGTTGAACCGATGAAACGCGGCGACGGCGGCGCGGAAGCCCATGAAGATCAAGCGCACGGTGGCCCCAGTCTTGCTTGCAATCGGCGACAGCGCATCTTTCCGAAAAAGGCCTCCCCAGCGCGACGCGCGCGGTCGTTTCTCGCAGGAAAGTGCGACAGAAAAACTAAATTAGCGGCGCGGCTATGTGTTCTCAAATGCGCTCTTGTGCGGTGCAGCACAACGTCGCAACATGGAACCGCCGGTCCATTCGACGAGGTTCGCGATGCATTCGACCCACCCTGATCGTGGACATCTGATCTCTTTGGCTCGCGACGCCACCGGCGCGCTCGAGGCATTGCTGGCCGACGCCACCCGCAAGGTCCGTTCTCGCGTTGACGTCGATGGCCGCATCGTGAGTAAGCGGCTCGACAGCGAGCAACGCGCGGCTCACGGGCTTGCCTGGCTTGCGACCTACGTGGAGGCCGTTCGTCAGCTGGCCGCCTACGTGGAGCGCATGACGCAGGACGGGCGATTTGGCGAGATCGAGGAGTTGATCGCACGCATCGGTCTTGGCGAATACCTGGCCCAGATCGCCGGTGGCATCCCGATGAGCCAGGGCGAGATGCTGCGCCTTTCCGATCTCGGGCTGAACGCGGTCGAGGTGGCGGCGCGCTGGTCGTTGGCGCTCGATCAACTGATCGCGTCCGGCAACACCGCCGGCAATCGCGCCCGCCTGATCGAACTGATGTCCCAGCAACATGCGGCAACCGTCGGCGACTGCGGCCTTGATGACACGCTGGACGCAATTCGGGATGAAATGCGCAAGTTCGCCGACAGCGAGGTAGTGCCGCACGCCCAGAGCTGGCATCGCACCAACAGTTACATCCCCTACGAAACCATCGGCCAGATGGCGGAGCTCGGCGTGTTCAGCCTGACCCTGCCCGACGAATACGGCGGCATGGGGCTGGGCAAGGAATCGATGTGTGTCGTGTCGGAGGAGCTTTCACGCGGCTATATCGGGGTCGGGTCGCTCGGCACGCGCTCCGAGATCGCGGCCGAACTCATCCTCAACGGCGGAACCGAAGAGCAGAAACAGCACTGGCTGCCCAAGATCGCGTCCGGCGAGATTTTGCCGACCGCCGTGTTTACCGAGCCGAACACCGGGTCCGACCTGGCTTCGCTCAAGACCCGCGCGGTTCGCTCTGGCGATCACTACGTCGTGCACGGCAACAAGACCTGGATCACGCACCCGGTGCGCGCCGACCTGATGACCCTGCTGGTGCGCACCAATCCGAAAGAGCCCGGTCATCGCGGCCTCTCCATGCTGCTCGCCGAGAAGCCGCGCGGGACCGACGCGAACACGTTCCCGGCGCCCGGCATGTCCGGGACGGAGATCGAAGTGCTGGGTTATCGCGGCATGAAAGAATACGAAATCGCATTCGACGGCTTCGAGGTGAAGGCCGAGAACTTGCTCGGGGGCGTCGAGGGCCTCGGCTTCAAGCAATTGATGCAGACCTTCGAGGCGGCGCGGATCCAAACCGCGGCGCGCGCAATCGGCGTCGCCCAGGCCGCGATGGAAGAAGCGCTCAAATACGCCGACAGCCGGGTTCAGTTCGGCGAAAAAATCATCGCGTTCCCGCGCGTCGCCGACAAGATCGCTCTGATGGCGGTCGAGATCATGATCGCGCGCCAGATCACTTATTATGCGGCGCGCGAAAAGGACAAAGGCCGCCGGTGCGATCTCGAAGCCGGCATGGCGAAGCTCCTTGCCGCGCGGGTCGCGTGGGCATGCGCCGACAATGCCGTGCAGATCCATGGCGGCAACGGCTTTGCGCTCGAATATCCGGTCTCACGGATCCTGTGCGACGCGCGTATTCTCAACATCTTTGAAGGCGCCGCGGAGATCCAGGCACAGGTGATCGCGCGCCGGTTGCTGGACGGGAGCAATTGAGGATGGCGTCACGCGCTAGCCGCCGGTGCGCTCGTCCACACTACGATCCCCGGCTTGCCGCCAGCGCAGCGAGCTTCATTACGGTGTTCCAGTTGCGCGCCGTGCCTCGGGTGGCAAGCTTGCGTTCGATGAGCGCCGCCGTGAGCCGCGAGCGTCCGATACCGTCGGGATAGACGATGTAGGCCTGCCGGCCCTCGCCGTGCAGGATTTCCGGCCCCACGATGGCTTCGCGCAGTGCGTCGAATGCGTCCGCAGTCGGTTTCGACTTCAGGAACACGACAACGAGGCGGGCTGGGTCGCGGGCGGCCTCGTTTCGAAATGGATTGCGGGCGACGACGGACGCCCATTCCGCGGCACTGCGAACCATGACATCGGTGCGAAGGTCTAGCTGCCTGGCTAGTTCGTGCTCTATCAGGCGCTCGAGCGATGCACCGGTTTGCTTGCCGGCCTCGAAAACCAGGTTGCCTGACTGCAACGCCGATTGCGGATCGCGCAGCCCAAGCTCGGTCAGCAAACTGCGAAGATCGGCCATCGCGACCGGCTGGTGGCCAGCGAGGTTGATGGCCCGCAGGAGTGCGACTTGGATCATCGCCGCTTCAGGAGCCCGAGCTCATCAAGAGATTTGCTGATCGCAGTCTCGAACGGCGTGTGCGGGACAACGCCGAGGGCGGCCTCGAGTTTGCGGCCGTCAATGCGGTGCGGCACGTCCCACAGATAAGACATCTCCGCGAGCTCGCGGAACGTCGGGACGATCGCACCAAGCCTGCGAAGCAGCCACCACGGCATTCCGCTGACTTTCAGATCGCGCCGCAAGGCCCGCATGATTGCACGTGTGAAGTCTGCCCCGGTGACGGCGTGGCCGGGGAAACCGAATGTCTCGAATTCGTCGAATTGCGCCCGCGCTTCGACGATCGGCACCATCGCGGCAACGAGATCCGGCAAGTAGGCCCATTCGTGCACAACGTCGAGCGGGCCCGGATAGGTGAGGCGACCATGCTCGACATAACGTGTGATCACCCGGTCAAACCAGGAGCCGCTGCTGCCGCCGCCAAAGAAATCGCCGGCGCGCAGCACGATTACACGAATTGCGGCCTCGCGTAGCTGCGTTTCAAGCGCAACGCGCAACACGCCCTTGTGCGATGTCGGACGCATCGGGGTGCGTTCATCGAGCACCCCGGGCATCGCTGCACCGTAATTGTAGACGTTGCCGGGCAGCAGCAGGGTCGCGTTCGACGCGCGCGCCGCCGCAATCGCGGCTTCGGCCAAGACTGGGACCTGTGTTGCCCAATCCGTGTAGGTCGGATTGAGCGCGTGCAGGATCACGTCCATGCCGTGGGCCGCTTCCGCCACCGATTCGGTATCGCGCGCGTCGACTTCGACGACTTGCGTGCCGGGCGCTGCGCCGTCGGCCGATGCTCCGCGCACGAGACTCGCAACCTGCCATCCGGCATCGCGAAACGCCTCGGCGGCCGCGCGTCCGAAGCGGCCCGCGCCTCCGAGTACCAGCATGCGTCCGCTCGTCCCTGCGCTCATTGGCGGCGTTCTATCACGGTAAAACGCCGATAGCCGGTATCGGGTCGCGATGCTAAGAGTGATGAAATGGGCACGTTTCTGTCGACCATCATCGTGCCGATCGCGATCGGCGCCGTTGCGATTGTGCTGCTGCTCGGCCTTGCCAACATGATGCGCGGCGGCTCGCCCAACACCTCGCAAAGGCTGATGCGGTTGCGCGTGCTGCTGCAATTCGTCGCAATCGTCATCATCATGCTCACGATCTGGCTTCTGGGGCGCTGACCATGGTGGTTCTCAACCGCATCTACACCCGTACCGGTGACGACGGCACGACCTCGCTCGGCGACAACCAACGGCGCAAGAAGTACGACCTGCGCATCGAGGCGTACGGCACGCTCGATGAGGTCAACGCGGTCGTCGGACTGGTTCGGCTCCACGTCAGCAGCGATCCGGCGCTCGATGCGCCGTTGGCGCGCATCCAAAACGATCTATTCGATGTGGAAGCCGATCTCTGCCTGGCGGAAAAAGGACCGGGTGGGGCGCGCCTGACCGTCACGGACACGCAGGTCGCCTGGTTGGAGGGCGAAATCGATCGCCTCAACGCCGACCTCGCGCCATTGCGATCGTTCGTTCTGCCCGGCGGAACTGCTGCGGCCGCCTACCTTCACCTCGCTCGCACGGTGTGCCGACGGGCCGAGCGCATCATGGTCGAACTTGCCGACCAGCCTGGCGAGAGCGTGTCGGCGCCTTCGCTCAAATACGTCAATCGGCTGTCAGACTTTCTGTTCGTGGCAGGGCGCTACGCCAACCACCAGGGGGCGACCGACGTGCTCTGGGTACCCGGCCAAAACCGGTAATGCGGAGGCCCGCGCAGGCCTTATGCTGCACCGCGGCACGTTGACACGCGCTCGGCCCCGCCAGTAGGTTGCCTCAAATCACCGCCTAGTGTCCCGATTCCGAAGTTCGCTTTATCTTGCGGCACCCTCAGTGGCGAACTTCGGAATCAAAGGGACACTAGCAAACATATGATTTTAGTGTGGTTTTGGATTTGAAGTTCCTATGACGAGAGTGCCGCAAGAATGATAGGAACTTCAAATCCACCACACTAGGCCGCGCAGCGGACCTCATCTCGAGTTCAGGGCTCATGAAAGTTCTCGTCCCGGTCAAGCGGGTGGTCGACTACAACGTGAAAATTCGCGTCAAGGCCGACGGGAGCGGTGTCGAGCTCGCGAACGTCAAAATGTCGATGAATCCGTTCGACGAGATTGCGGTCGAGGAAGCGATCCGGCTCAAAGAGGCCGGAAAAGCCACTGAAATCGTCGCGGTTTCGATCGGCCCGCAGCAGGCGTCCGAAACCATCCGCACTGCGCTCGCCATGGGTGCCGACCGCGGCATTCTGGTCAAGACCGACGCGCCGGTCGAGCCGCTGGCGGTCGCCAAAATCCTCAAGGCACTGGTCGATGCGGAAAAACCCGGCCTCGTCATTCTCGGCAAGCAGGCAATCGATGACGACAGCAATCAGACCGGCCAGATGCTGGCCGCCCTGCTCGGGTGGCCGCAGGGCACGTTTGCCTCCAAGCTTGCGATCGACGGCGACGCCATATCGGTGACGCGGGAGGTCGACGGCGGCTTGCAGACCGTGAAGCTCAAGAGCCCGGCGATCGTAACGACCGACCTGCGGCTCAACGAGCCGCGCTACGCGTCGCTGCCCAACATCATGAAGGCCAAGAAAAAGCCGATCGACGAGAAAACCCCGGCTGACGTCGGCGTCGACATCGCGCCTCGCCTCGAAATTCTCAAGACCGTGGATCCGCCGGGCCGCAAGGCCGGGGTGAAGGTCGCCTCGGTTGCCGAACTGGTCGCCAAGCTCAAGAACGAAGCGGGTGTCCTGTGACGACGCTGCTGGTTGCCGAGCACGACAACAAGACCCTGAAGGACGCGACCGCCAAGGCGCTCACGGCTGCGAGCGCGCTCGGCGGCGACGTGCATGTGCTGGTCGTCGGCAAGGATTGCCGCGCCGTTGCCGATGCGGCGGCCAAACTCAAAGGCGTCGCCAAAGTTCTGCTCGCGGACGCGGCGCTCTACGACCACATGCTGGCGGAGCCGGTCGCGGCACTGATCGTGTCGCTTGCACCCAACTACGACGCGATCGTCGCCCCGGCGACCACGACCGGCAAGAACTTCATGCCGCGGGTGGCAGCGCTGCTCGACGTGATGCAGATTTCCGACATCGTGAAGGTATTGGCACCCGACACGTTCGAACGCCTGATCTACGCCGGCAACGCGGTTCAGACGGTCAAATCCAAGGACGGCAAGAAGGTCATCACGGTGCGCACCTCGACTTTCCAGGCGGCCGGGGAGGGCGGAGCCGCATCCGTGGAGGCGGTCGGACCGGCATCCGATCCGGCACTCTCCTCGTTCGTTGGTGAGGAGCTTTCCAAGTCGGAACGTCCCGAACTCACCTCCGCGCGCATCATCATCTCGGGCGGCCGCGCCATGCAGTCGCGCGAGAACTTCACGAAATACATCGAGCCGGTCGCGGACAAGCTCGGCGCGGCGGTCGGTGCCTCGCGGGCCGCGGTTGATGCCGGCTACGCGCCCAACGACTGGCAGGTTGGCCAGACCGGTAAGGTGGTTGCGCCCGAGCTCTACATCGCGGTCGGTATTTCGGGAGCCATTCAGCATCTCGCCGGCATGAAGGACTCCAAAGTGATCGTCGCTATCAACAAGGACGAAGAGGCGCCGATCTTCCAGGTTGCCGACTACGGGCTCGTCGCCGACCTCTACAAGGCCTTGCCCGAGCTGACCGAAGAACTCGCCAAGGTAAAAGGTTGAACGCGCTGAGCTATCGCTTCGCTCGGTGTTGAGCTAAAGGTGGGCCAACAAACTGGCAGGCACCGGAACAACATGCCGCACAATATTCGCAAGGTCGGGGTGATCGGCGCTGGACAAATGGGGTCCGGCATTGCCCACGTGTGTGCGCTCGCCGGCCTCGACGTCGCGCTCAACGACGTGTCCGACGATCGCATCAAGGAAGGGCTGGCCACCGTCAACGGCAACATGGCGCGGCAGGTGACGCGCGAGCGGATCACCGAAGAGCAACGCCAAGCCGCGCTCAAGAAGATCAAGCCCGCACCGAACTTCGAGCAATTCGCCGACTGCGATCTGGTGATCGAGGCGGTGACCGAAAACGAAGAGGTCAAGCGCAAGACGTTCGCCAAGCTGTGCCCGGTGCTCAAGCCCGGCGCCATCATCGGCTCCAACACATCGTCGATCTCGATCACGCGATTAGCCGCCGCGACCGACCGTCCGGAGAAATTCATCGGCATCCACTTTATGAACCCGGTGCCGGTGATGGAGCTTGTGGAGCTTATCCGCGGCATTGCCACCGAGGATGCGACGTTCGAGGCCACCAAAGCGTTCGTTACCAAGCTCGGAAAGACGTCCGCGGTCGCCGAGGATTTCCCGGCCTTCATCGTGAACCGCATTCTGCTGCCGATGATCAACGAGGCGATCTACACGCTCTACGAAGGGGTCGGCACGGTCGAAGGCATCGATGTCGCGATGCGGCTCGGCGCGCATCATCCGATGGGCCCGCTCGAGCTCGCCGACTTCATTGGGCTCGATACCTGCCTCTCCGTCATGCAAGTGCTGCACGAAGGTCTGGCCGATTCGAAATATCGGCCGTGCCCGCTGCTGGTGAAATACGTCGAGGCCGGTTGGCTCGGCCGCAAAACGCAGCGCGGCTTCTATGACTATCGGGGCGAAAAGCCGGTGCCGACGCGGTAGCGGCCGCCTGGTGCCGGCCGGAAATCTCATTCAGGTCCCGAGCGCCGCTTTCACCAGGTTGACCGCGTCATCGCTTGCCCATTCTGCGGGACCCGCAAGCGTCGCGATCTCGCAGCCCGAAGGATCGATCAGCAGGGTGGTCGGCATGCCGAACCCTTTGCCGATCAGCTTGAGGTCCTGAAACACCTTGGCGGACGGATCGGCGTAATAGGCGAGTTGATCAACGCCGACGTCCCGCAGCCAGGCCTTGGGCTTCTCCGGGTCGCGCGTATCGATGTTGACGGCGACCACCTCGAAGTTCTTGCCGCCGAGCTTTTGCTGCAAGGCCTGCAAGGCGGGCATTTCCCGGCGGCAGGGCACGCACCAGGTCGCCCACAGGTTCAAGAGCACGGTGCGCCCGTGCCAGTCGGCAAGCGTCTTGTGGGCACCGGCAGCATCGGTGAAGGCAAGCGCAGGCAGCGCGCGCGGCTCGCTCGCGACCTGGACGGCGGCGACCTCTCCGCGCGCCAGCGGCGCCATGCGCTGGGCCTTGGCCAGCGCCGGCCCGCAGGCCGCGTTGGCCGGATTGCGCAGCGAGGTCATAATCCCGTATATCGCGCCCAATACCGCAAGTGCGGCCACAGCAATGAGAATTGGCTTGACCGATCGCCACCGGGACGGCGTGGCGGGCGGCGGCTGTTTCGTCTCGGTCGTCATTGGATCAGGAACGTACAGATGTTTTTGGGCCGGTCATGAGCAACAAAATGTGGGGCGGACGTTTCGGCGCAAGCCCGGACGCCATCATGGCTGATATCAACGTCTCGATCGACATCGATCGGCAGCTCTATCGCCAGGATGTCGCCGCGAGCAAGGCGCACGCCGACATGCTGGCCAAACGCGGCATCATTTCGACCAAAGATGCAAAACAGATCGTTCACGGTCTAGACACGATCCTGTCAGAGATCGAGAGCGGCAAATTTCGCTTCAAGCGCGCGCTCGAGGACATTCATATGAACGTTGAGGCGCGGCTGGCCGAACTGATTGGGCCAGCGGCCGGCCGGCTCCACACCGCGCGTTCGCGTAATGATCAGGTTGCAACCGATTTCCGGCTCTGGGTCCGCGACGCGATTGACGGCATCGATCAACAACTCGCCGCCTATCAGCGCGCGCTCGCCCGCAAGGCCCTGACCCATGCGGCGACCATCATGCCGGGGCTGACCCATCTTCAAACCGCTCAGCCGGTGACCTTCGGCCATCATCTCCTGGCCTACGTGGAGATGGCGGCGCGCGACCGCGGTCGGTTTGCTGATGCGCGCCGCCGGCTCAACGAGTCGCCGCTCGGATCCGGCGCGCTCGCCGGCACCTCGTTTCCGCTCGACCGCGCAATGGCAGCGAAAGCGTTGCGGTTTGATCGGCCGGCTGCCAACTCGCTCGATGCCGTGTCGGATCGCGACTTCGTGCTGGAGACGCTGGCCGCGGCGGCGATCGCCGCGGTGCACCTCTCGCGCTTTGCCGAGGAGATCGTGCTGTGGACGTCGCCGCTGGTCGCCCTGGCGAAACTCTCCGACAAGTTCACCACCGGCTCGTCCATGATGCCGCAGAAGCGCAATCCGGACGCGGCCGAATTGGTGCGCGCCAAGGCTGGCCGCGTCATCGGGGCGCTCAACGCCTTGCTGATTGTGATGAAGGGGCTGCCGCTCGCCTATCAGAAGGACTTGCAGGAGGACAAGGAGGGCGCGATCGACGCGCTCCACACCCTCTCGCTGTCGATTGCCGCGATGACCGGCATGATCGATGACCTTGAGCCCGACGTCACGCGCATGAAAGCCGCCGCCGGCGAGGGCTACGCCACCGCCACCGACCTCGCGGATTGGTTGGTCCGCATCCTGGGGATGCCGTTTCGCGAGGCACACCATGTTACCGGCCGGATTGTGGCGGCAGCCGAGAAAGCGGGCGTCCCGCTCGACCGGTTGCCGCTCGCCGAGATGCAGCGGGTCGAACCGCGCATCACCAAGGACGTGTTTTCGGTCCTGTCAGTCGATCGCTCGGTGCGCAGCCGGACCAGCTACGGCGGCACCGCCCCGGTAAACGTGGCGCGCGAAGCCAAAAAATGGCTGCAACGGCTTGGCAAGGTTCGCCGGTAACGATGCCTTGTTGCAGCCTTGCTACGGTGCGAGGTTGTTAGGCCGTACCGTGGTCCGTTGGGGTTGGAGGCTCATTTCGGTCTGCTATGGTGCGTGCTTGTCTGGCCTTTTGGTCGGGATCCCGGCCCCTGCGGGCTGGGCCCATCCTGCAAAGGTCATGGCACTGGGGGAATGAGGGTGGGGTTGCGCGACGCTTCGAATTTGCGTCTCGGGTTGGTTCTGGCGCTGGCCGCCGGACTGGCCGTGGCTGGCTGTGGCCGCAAGGGCGCGCTCGAGGCGCCGCCGTCCGCCGCCCTCCCGCAGTCGCCGGTCCAACAGAGCCCGCTCGACCCGCCGCCCGATCCGAGCCTCGCCGCCGTCCTGCCGGAAGCAGCACCCGCGCCGCCGCCGTCGCCGTCACTCGCCGCGCCGCCCAAGCAAAACTCGACGCCGCTCGACTGGTTGCTTAATTAGATAAGAACATGATCTCGAGACGTGGCCGCCGGTCTTTGCAAGAGATCGGGCGCCGCACAGCAAGTTAGTTCGCCAATGCACTATTTTGCTTATCGCGACGGCGTGATGCACGCCGAGGCGGTCAATCTTGTCGACCTCGCGGCCAACGTCGGCACGCCATTCTACTGCTACTCGACCGCCACGCTCGAACGGCACTACCAGGTTTTCGCCGAGGCGTTTGCCGACGTGCCCGCGCTCATTTGCTACGCCATGAAGGCGAACTCCAACCAGGCCGTGATCGCGACGCTGGCGCGGCTCGGCGCCGGTGCGGACGTCGTTTCAGGCGGGGAGCTCAAGCGCGCGCTCGCCGCCGGTGTCGCGCCCGACCGGATCATGTTCTCCGGCGTCGGGAAGGCCGCGCCCGAGCTCGCCGCCGCGGTCGATGCCGGCATCCTTTGCGTCAACGTCGAATCGGAATCCGAACTCCAGCTCCTCTCCGCGATTGCGACCAGCAAGGGACGCACCGCCAACGTCTCGGTCCGGGTCAATCCCGACATCGATCCGAAGACCCATGCCAAGATCGCCACCGGCAAGGCCGAAAACAAGTTCGGCATTCCGATCAGCCGCGCGCGCGACGTCTATGCGCTCGCGGCAAAAATGCCGGGCCTGCGCGTGACCGGCGTCGACATGCACATCGGCAGCCAGATCACCGAGTTGTCGCCGTTCGACGACGCGTTCGCGCTGCTCTCCGAGTTCGTGCGCACGCTGCGCGCCGACGGGCACCACATCGAGCACATCGATCTCGGCGGTGGCCTCGGGATCCCATATCGCGAGGACAACGATCCGCCGCCGCTCCCCGACGCCTATGCGGCCGTCGTCAAGCGCGCGACCCGCGATCTCGATTGCATGCTGATCTTCGAGCCGGGTCGTCTGATCGTCGGCAACGCCGGCATCCTGGTGACGCGCGTTCTCTACATGAAGCGGGGCGAAGCGAAGTCATTCGTCATCGTCGACGCGGCGATGAACGATCTCATCCGTCCGACGCTTTATGAGGCGCATCACGATATCCGTCCTGTGACCGAGCGACAGGGCGCGCGCATCGTCGCCGACGTTGCAGGACCGGTGTGCGAGTTAGGCGATTTCTTCGCGCTTGATCGTGAGATGGCGGAGCCGCAACCGGGCGACTTGCTGGCCATCATGACCGCGGGTGCGTACGGCGCTGTCCAGGCCGGCACCTACAACACCCGCGCGCTCGTTCCCGAGGTACTGGTGAAGGACGCGCAATGGTCGTTGGTGCGGCCGCGCGTTGAGGTCGATCAACTGATTGCGTTCGACCGTCTGCCGTCCTGGCTGTGACATGTGACATGACGGACCGCCCGATGCCCTTTGAAAGGGTATCAATGGACGGTGTATAGCCAGCGCGTCCGACACGTGACCGGGGATATCTGTGCTGCGCTGTATTCATTGCGGAGAACCGTCCGGGCTGCTGCGCCGGCAACACGCTGCCTGCCGTGAGCGTCACGACGCGGCGATTGGGCAATTCCCCGGATTTTTCGTGAAATTTATGGCGAGCCCGATGCCGCCGGACAAGTTTCGCGCGCTCGCCGACGAGATTGCGACGGGTGCCCATATCCGCGGCGAAGAGTTCAAGGCGGTATGTGCCGGCGGCATCGAGGCGATGGTCGTAGCCGCCACCGCGGGCGGCGAACTCACCCCGGAGGACAGTGCGCACATTACGACGCTTGCGCAGGCATTCGGCGTCGATCTGCACGCTCTGCCCAGCGCCGGTTTGCGGCTCGCGAAGGCCTCGGTGCTGCGCGAGCTCAAGGAGGGCAAGCTGCCGGCCGGTATCGATGTTGAAGGGCCCGTGGTTCTCAATCTCGAGCGCGATGAATCGGTGGTTTGGGTTTTCAACGATGTCGCCTGCTACTCGATCGCGCGCGGCGACAAGGCAGCCACCCACAGCCAGCAGGTTGGTCACGCGAGCGTGACCATGCGGATGAATGGATTCAAGGCGCCGCCGGCGAGCGCGCCAAATCCCGTTTCGCTCCCGGGAGACGCCGGCAACAAAAGCAAAAAGAAATCCGCTCGGCCTGCCGATGCAACAGATGAAGCGAGCCAACCCCTGGCGCTCGATGGCACCGGCGACCTCGTGCTGACGAACCGGCACCTGAGCTTTCTGTCGGACGCAATCGCGCTGAAAATCGCGCTGCGCCACATTGTGGCCTTGGTGCCGCACACCGACGGCCTGCGCGTCATGCGCGATGAGGCAAGCGGCCGTCCGCAGACGTTCGTGGTCGACGATCCGGCGTTCGCGGCGGCAGCCATCACGCTGCTCAATCGGCTCTAAAGCCGTCCGTCGCGGCACAAATCGCGAGGCGCAGCGTTGTCTTGCGCGGGCCGCATTTCCGCCCTTGCGGGATGGCAGATTTTCCTCGCATGGTATAGATGTTGCATCGCGCAATCGCGATGCGAGTCGGAGAAACAGGTGACTTCGCCAGCGGATAGCGACCCCCGATCGTTGCTCGCCCACGCGCTGACGCGCGCCCGTTGGGCGTTGTTTTGGGAACGGTTGTGGCCGGCCGTGGCGGCCGTCGCCACCGCGGTCGGGTTGTTCCTGGCGGTGTCGTGGCTCGGATTGTGGTTGTGGCTGCCGCCGCTCGGCCGCGCCATCGGCCTGTTCGGCTTCGCGGTGTTGGCGGCCGCGGCGACCGCGCCGTTACTGTTTGTGCGGTTTCCGTCGCAGGCCGAAGGTCTGCGCAGACTCGATCGCGCCAGCGGGATCGCGCACCGTCCCGCGACGTCGCTCGCCGACGAGATTGCAACGCCGCGCGACGATCCGTGGTCGATCGCGCTCTGGCGCGCCCATGTCGAGCGCATGCTCAAGTCAGCGCGCGGGCTGCAGCCCGGTCTGCCGGCGCCACGGCTCGCGGCACGCGACCCGATCGCGCTGCGCGCGCTCGTGCTGATCCTGGTGATTGCAACGTTCATCGCCGCCGGCGGCGATCGCGCCCGCCGCGTTGCGGCGGCGTTCGATTGGCAGGGCGTGGTCGCGCCGAAGAACTTCCGCCTCGACGCCTGGGTATCGCCGCCGACCTATACGCTAAAGCCGCCGGTCATCCTTCCGGGCATACGTCCCGGCGAGGTCCAGCAGGCGATGCCCGGCGCCATCGCGGTTCCGGCCGGCAGCGTTCTGGTCGTGCGCGCGAGCGGCAACGTCAACCTCGATGTTGCGGTCAGCGGCGGCCTCGCGCCGACCAACCTCAATGCGTCTCCACAACTGCCGCCCGGCGCCGAGGAGCGCCGTTTCGTCATCAACGAGAGCGGCGCGGCCAATGTGCGCGGCGTCGTCGGCCATGACATTGCGTGGGCGTTCAACGCTGTTCCCGACCGTGCGCCGACGATCGAACTCACCAAGGATCCCGAGCCGCAGGCACGCGGCGCACTGCAGGTCACCTACAAGGTCGACGATGACTACGGCGTCGTCGACGCCCACGCGAAGTTCGAATTGAAGCCGCCGTCGACTGCGGCCAAAGAAGCGCCGCGTCCGCTGTACGGACCCCCGGACACCGCGCTGTTGCTGGCGCAGCAGCGCATGCGCAGCGGGGTGAGCCAGACCATCAAGGACTTCAGTGATCATCCGTGGGCGGGCGCCGACGTGACCATGACGCTCGTTGCGCGCGATGAGGCCGGCAACGAGGGCCACAGCCAGCCGTTCGAGCTGCGGTTGCCGCAGCGCATGTTCGTGAAGCCGCTCGCCAAGGCACTGATTGAGCAACGGCGCGTGCTGGCGCTCAACGCCGACGCGCGTGACCGGGTGTCGATCGCGCTCGACGCGCTTACCATCGCGCCGGAGCGCTTCATCCCGGAGAGCGCGGTCTTTCTCGGGCTGCGCGCGATCTACTGGAACCTCGCGCAAGCGAAGAGCGACGACGACCTGCGGGAGGTGGTGGCGCGGCTGTGGTCGATGGCGACGCAGATCGAGGACGGCAACGTGTCCGACGCCGAGCTCGCGCTGCGGCAGGCGCAGGAGGCGTTGCGCGAGGCACTCGAGCGCGGCGCCAGCGACGAGGAAATCAAGCGCCTGACCGAGCAGCTGCGGGCTGCCCTCGACAAGTTCTTGCAGGCGCTTGCCGAAGAAATTCGCAAGCATCCGGAAATGGCCCGGCGCGCCGATCCCAACGGGCACTACCTGCGCTCGCAGGATCTCAAGAACATGATCGATCGCCTGGAACAGATGGCGCGCAGCGGCTCGAAGGACGCGGCCAAACAACTGCTCGATCAGCTCCAGCAGATGCTCGAAAACCTGCAGATGGCGCGTCCCGGCCAGGGCATGGACGGCGACATGGACGACGACATGATGTCCATGCTCGATGATCTCGGAAAGATGCTGCGGGATCAGCAACAATTGCGCGATCGCACCTTCAAGCAAGGCCAGGACCAGCGCCGGCAGCAACGTGGCCAGCGCGGCCAGCAAGGCGATCAGGGCGACCAGGATAAGCAGATGGGCGACCTGCGCCAGAATCAGCAGGCGCTGCGTGATCAGTTGAAGAAGCTGCTCGAGGAGATGAAGCGGCGCGGGCTCAACCCCGGCCAACAAGGCGACCAGGGCAACGATCTCGACGAACTCGGCCGCGCCGGCGACGCCATGGGTGAAGCCGAAGGTGCACTGGGCGAAGGCAACGCCGACAGCGCGGTCGATGCACAAGGTCGCGCGATCGAGTCGATGCGCCGCGGTGCCCAGGCGCTGGCGCAGGCGCTGCAGCAGCAGGGCTTCGCGTTCGGACCCGGCCCAGGCGGCCAGCCCGGGCGCGGCCAGCAGCGGGCCAACCAGGAAACCGATCCGCTCGGGCGGCCGATGCGTCACAACGGACGCGACTATGGGGATGAGTTGGTCAAGGTGCCGGGCGAGATCGACGTGCAGCGCGCGCGCCGCATTCTTGAGGAATTGCGCCGCCGCTTCGCCGATCCGATGCGTCCACAGCTCGAATTGGATTACATCGAGCGATTGCTGAAAGACTATTGAGCGGGCAGCGTCTATGCGCCGCGTCGTGACGTCGGTCTCGGCGATACTGTTCGCCATACCGATTGGGCATGCTCAGGACTGCCCGACCGAACAGACCGCCAAGCGCGGCTTTGTCGTCGAGCGTGGCGCCTTGCAGAAGACCGAGGTATTTACCGGCGATGACGGTACCGTGCGCACGAGCATGCGCTACCGGGGTCAGAGTTTGCTGGAGACCACGCTGTTTGCGGGGCTGTTCTCACTGAATCGGCTCGATCGCGGTCACCGCCTGACCTACGCCCCGCTGACCGATCTCAAGAAGCTGTTTCCCCTCAAGGTCGGACAGAAGGCATTGGCCCTGTTTGAGTACAGCAAGGACGGCAAGACGATGCCGCTGACCGTTGTGCTGTTGGTGAAAAGCTCGGAGCCGCTCGCGATCGGCCCTTGCACCTACACGGTCCTCAAACTTGAGCGCACCGAAGGCTACGGCGAGGGTGTTGCACCGAGATACGTCTACACCGAATACTATTCGCCCGACCTCAAACTTGTACTGATGCGGGAATACCGCGACCCCGGCAGACCGAACTCGTTCGTCAAGTTCGACAAGGTCTACACGATTGGCCAATGAAGCCGACAGGCCGCGACCCCAACTCAGAACAGCGGCGGTACCTGCCCAACCGCGATCGGGCCGAGGAACACGGCGCCATCCGCAAAACGCAGCGGCAGTGCGACGGCGCGGCGGCCGTCGAGTTGGGTCTGCTCGCCCAACATGCTGATACCGGCGGCCGCGAGATTCGCGCCGGACTGCCCGCGCACCGCCCCACCCAGACCCGGCATCAGGCGATCCAGGCCGCTTGCCAACTTGTCGACGGTCATGCCGCCGGTGCGCTGGGCAACATATTGCGCGACCGCCTGATCGAGGCCGAGGAGCGCGATCAACCGCTCGAGCCCGGTGACGGTCAGCCGGATTTGACCATCGAGCCGCCCGCTGGGCTTGACGGTGAGCGTACCGGTGCCGATCGCGGCCATGTCACCCTGCGTGAACTTGGCCTGCTCGATCTCGATCCGCCCATCTCCACGCGCCAACTCGCGTAACTGCTCGCGCCATGGCTTGGGCGCGAGGTCCTTGAGGCCGTACACGGTGGCTGACATTACGCCGTCGGTCGGTTGTGACAGCACCTGCAGGACCGGAGCTGTCCCATTGGTCAAGCGTAGCCCCAACTCGACCACCGGATTGTTGTTGGCAGACCCGCCCGTCAGCCGGCCGTGCAACTCGAGATGCTCCGCGTTCGCGATATTCGTGAGCGTGCCGCCGTCACCCTGGGCGAGCTTGCCGTTGTCCAGCACGACCGAGAGCCGTTCGGGCGCCGACGGCCGGCCGCGCAGACTGGCCTGTGCGAGGGTCCAATTTGCAACCATGCTGGCGGGGCGCCCCGGTTCGGCGATCGTGAGGGGGCCGGTAAATTCCCCGATGACGAGGGTGGGATCGTAGACCTGGACCGTGACGAGACTGTCCTTGGCGGCCAATCCCACGGGCGGCTGCCAACTTCGCAGCTGCGCGTTGGGATCGGCACAGTGCACCTCGAGGCGGAACGGATAGCCCCCGATGTCCTGGCGGCTGCAGGTGAAGATTCGCCCGTTCTGCGCTTCGCGGGTACGCCACTGGGTGATTTCGAGGTCGGCCCGGTTCGCCGCATAGAACCAGAAGCCCGTCCACAGCGCTGCAAGCAGCACGACGATTGCGAGCGGAAGCGCAATGAGCCAGGGCCGCCGGCGCCGCTTGAGGGGAGGACGAGAGCTGTACGATGTCACCGCGCGATTCCTTGCAGTTGGACGTGTGCCCTGTTATGCGCCGTTTCGCAATGGAATCCAGGCTTGAACTCAACGACGACCTGTGGGTGTTCGGCTATGGTTCGCTCATGTGGCGCCCCGGCTTTGCATTCGCGGAGAGCGCCCCGGCCCGCTTGATCGGGCTTCATCGTGCGCTGTGCGTCTATTCGTTCGTTCATCGAGGGACCCCCGAGAAACCCGGCCTCGTGCTCGGGCTTGACCGCGGCGGTGCGTGTCGCGGCGTCGCGTTTCGAATTGCCGGCAAGGCGCATGCCGCCACCATCGACTACCTGCGCGCCCGCGAGCAGGTCACCAACGTCTATGTCGAAACGACCCGCTCGATCACCGTTCTGGGCCGGCCGGACCGGCGCGTGCGCGCGCTCGTCTACTGTGTTGATCGGGGCCACCCGCAATACGCGGGCGAACTCAGTCTCGAACGGCAACTGCACCTGGTGCGCGAGGGGCATGGGCGTTCCGGCATCAATCGCGACTACGTGCTGTCAACGGTCGAGGCGCTCGAGGCGCTCGGTTGCTACGATCGCAAGCTGCATTTGCTCGCCGAGCGGCTGCGGAGCGCGCACCATCCTCACCCGATCGCCGCCGATCCCTGATCGAGCGGGAAGACTTCACGCCGCGAGGTCACGCTCACCTTCGGCGACGAGCCGTGCCGTGGCAGCTTCGATGTCATGGCGCAAGCGCGCAAAGAACTCGCGCCTTGGCAGGTTGGCCGGCAGCGGATCGAGTATTTGAACGCGGACCGTGCCCGGATATCGCACAAGCTTTCGTCGCGGCCAGAACAGGCCCGAGTTGAGCGCGATCGGCAGGCATGGAGCGCCAACCGCCGCGTAGAGCTGCACGATGCCGAGCTTGTAGTCCGGCTCCGCGCCGGGCGGTCGGCGCGTTCCTTCCGGAAAGATGATGACCTGCCGCCCGTTCGCGAGCGCCGCGCGGGTACGCACGATCAGGCCGGCGAGCGCGTCGCGGCCGGCGCTTCGATCCACCGCAATCATGCCGCACTTCCACAGGTGCCAGCCGAACCAGGGAATCCGCAGAAGCTCGCGCTTCACGAGCGCGGTCGGCATTGGAAACAACGGCAGCAACGCGAAGGTCTCCCACGCCGATTGGTGCTTGGCCGCCACCAGGAACGCGCCTTTGGGGATTTTTTCGAGCCCGTGCCACTCGACTTTGATGCCGCAGATCACGCGTAGCAGCCAAAGCGACGTGGCACCCCAGGAGCGCGATATCTGCACCATGATCCACGCCGGTAGCACGAACGTCGGAATGGCCACCGTCATATGAAGCCCGAGGTTGAGGTAGAACGCCGCGTTGAAGACGAGCGAGCGCGCGACGAGCATCGCGTTGGATGGTGCAGTCGGATGTTTGGTCATCGGTAGTTCAATTGACGGTGCCGGAATTTCCGCTCGCCATTTTGGTCAGGCGGCCGCCCGCATCTAAGCGTATGCGCGTAATGGCGACCAGATATTTCAAATATTCCGAAGCCACCATGCGGGCCGAGCTCACGCTTGCCCACCACGGTTCGGCGCGCTGGTGCTCCGTGATCACTGGGAACGGCACCAGCGTCACGTCCGGCAGCTGATGCGCAATTTCCGCAAGCGCGCGCGGCATATGGTAGCCCGACGTGACAACCATCAGCGAATGGAAGCCGTGGTCGCGCGCCCATCGCCGCGTCTCGATGGCATTGCCGATGGTGTTGATCGCCGAGTGATCGATGTCGATGCAGCATGCGAACAGCGCTTCGTAGCGCGGCACCAGACGCGCCAGTGTGTCGGCGTGGGTCCCGCGGTTGACGCCGGTGATGAGCAGCCGTTGGCCGCGGCCGGCAGCGAGTTGCTCAACCGCCTCCCCGATGCGTTCGGGGCCGCCGGTGAGCGCCACGATGGCTTCGGCTCTGCGACTGGAGGTCGCCTCCTCGCTCACGAGCGAAGCGTACCAGACAAATCCGGCCGCCAACGCAACGAGGCCGGCCACGGCGGCAATTCCCGCCAACCGCCATACACGCACCCTGCGCCGCGGGGCGCCAGGGGCGTTGGCAATTTCGGTTCGGGCGCCGGTCATCGATTCGCTCATGCCCTTTCGCCGGAAATATAGCGCTTGGCCGACCTACTCGGGAGACCGGAACGGCGACCGGTGCGCAACTTCCAGACCTCGGCCCGGTGACGTGCCGCACCGCACCCGCACACGACGAACCTCGACTAAGCGACCGTCGCCAGCGTGCGATTGACGACTTCGCGCGACGCGCCGGCCGTGACGATCGCGTTGACCAGGATTTGCAGCCCGATGAGACCGTAGCCGAGGGCTCCGATCGAGAACGATCCGAACAGGGCGGCGATCTGCTCGCCGCCGGTCGTCCCGATGAAGCGGTCGACGAGCAACTGGGCCAGCGCGAACAGGGCGATTGCGGCGCCGCCGCCGATCGCGCCGCCTTTGAGGCCCAGCGCCAGGAAGTGTCGTTGAAACTGGCGCGCGATGTATCCGTCGCGTGCGCCCACGAAATGCAGGACTTCGACGATCGGCCGGTTTGCCGCCATCGCACCGCGGGTCGCGAACGCCACCGATAGCACCGTTGCGGTCAGCATCAGCGCCAGCATCGCAATCCCGATCGCAATCGCGGAACCGGCCATGGTTCGCATCCGATCGACCCACCCGCCATGGTCGTCGAGCGTTGCGCCGGCGACCTGCTGGGCGAGCGCGGCGCGCAAGGCCGCCCGGTCGGGTTGGGCACCACTCTGGAGTCGAACGACGATGATGCGCGGAACCGGAAGATCTTCGAGTGCGAGCCCGGTCCCGATCCACGGCTCGAGCAGCCGCGCGGAATCTTCACGCGAATAGGGGCGCACGTCCGCTACCCCGCTCGCGGCCCGCGCCACCGTGACGGCTTTCGCAACTTCAGCGTCGATCGGGCGGTTCGGGATTGGCCGAACCTGAATGGTCATTTCGCGCGCCACCTCCGACTGCCATTCGGCGGTCGACCCAATGACCAGCATCACCGCTCCGGTTATGAGTGACGCAAGGAAGGTCATGATCGCCACCACCGCGACAAGGGCGCTGCCGGCGATCGAGTTCTTGGGCACGATCGAAGCGTCGCTCCGCATCGGGGCGGGATCGGGCGATGGCAGGTCCGGATGCTGGTAATCGACCATGGGTCTACTCGTAGATATGCATGCGGCCGTCGTGCAGAACCAGCCGGCGCGCGTCGTACTGGTCCATCAACGCGATGTCGTGGGTCGCAATCACGACCGAGGTGCCGGACTTGTTCAACTCGACGAACAGGCGCAGCAATCGCTGCGCCAGGCTCGGATCGACGTTGCCGGTCGGTTCATCCGCGAGCAGGAGCTGCGGTCGCGCGATGACCGCGCGCGCGATGGCGGCGCGCTGTTTCTCCCCGCCGGAGAGCACGGGCGGCAGCGCCCAGATGCGCTCGCCCAGGCCGACCCAATGCAACAGCTCATTGACTTGCTGACGGTAGGAGGCCTCGCGTTGTCCGAGCACGCGCAGGGGCAGCGCGACGTTCTCGAACGTCGTGAGGTGGTCGAGCAGCCGGAAGTCCTGAAACACGATGCCGATGCGGCGGCGCAGGGACGCCAACGCGTCCTTATCGAGCGTGGCGATGTCCTGGTCGAACAGCGTGATCAAGCCGCGCGTCGGCTTGAGCGAGAGAAACAACAGGCGAAGCAGCGAGGTTTTTCCGGCCCCCGACGGACCGGTCAGGAATTGAAACGAATGTGGTTCGACTCTGAATGTGAGATCACGCAGCACCTCGGATCCGAGGCCGTAGCGCAATCCTACGTTTTCGAAACGGACCAAAGCTGTCTCCGCGTGAGCCGCGCGCCTGATGGTGCGCGCGGTTAGTGCCGCCGATTTGAAGTTCCTGCATCACTTGCCGCAACCGCTTCAGGAACTTCAAATCGGCGGCACTAGAGCCAAATTAACGAATTGCTACCAAAAAAGGCGATCTTGTCGCGCGCGTGGTTTACGAAAGGTTACCGAGTTTCTAAGCGTCATCAATAAGATGTAGTATCTAACCCGCATCCACAGCTCTCACTGTTACCATTGGGATATTTCGGCGGTTGTCTAACCGTAAAAGTGTCTCCAGTGGGAAGGGACTTAGTGCCGACACTGAACGAGGTCCGCACGCGCTACTCAAGCAGGGCTGCTAAGTTCCTTAGTTCAACTGCCCAAGTACCCCTTCTTAGAAATGGCACTCGTTACTAAAAAATTCGGTCGTTTTTTCGCGAAAAAAATTCCAGCGGAAAGGCACTGGACCACTGCCTGAGGGCTTCTGCTTAACGTGCAACATCCAGGCCCGGCGACCGCTTCAGGACCCTGCGTACCGCCGTCGCTGTCCATTTCGGATATTCCCCGCCACTCTTGCGCCTATAGGTCTCAGCGCGTGCTGTCCTGATATTGCATCGGTTCAGCTCGGCCGCGATCTCGTTCAGCGATGCCCCCTTGGCCCTGATGGCTTCAATGGTCGGTAGCACCTGGTCTCTGAATTCGTCAGCAGCCTTCTTGTTGGCCTTCCAGCCGATGGCCCCGGCCTCGCGCCCAGCCTTGGGGCCGCCAAGCTTCTTACCCTCGCCCGCCAAAGCCACCGCCTTGGCAGCCAGAGCCGCCTTGGTGCGTTCGCTGATCTTCTCCCGCTCCCACTCCGCGAATACGGCAAGCATCTGTAGGAACGTCTTATCGGCCTCAGGCATGTCGCAGCAGACGAACTTGATATTCGAGTCGAGCAGCGAGGCAATGAAGGCGACGTTGCGGGACAGTCTGTCCAGCTTGGCGATTAGGAGCGTGGCCTTCTACTTCCTGCAGGCTTGGATGGCGGCCTTGAGCTGCGGCCGATTACTCGTGCGCTTGCCTGATTCAACTTCGACGAACTCGCCGCCGAGCGTCCACGGCCCGCCATTCAGGTAGTCGGTGACGGCTCTCTTCTGGCTGGCAATGCCGAGCCCGCTCTCCCCTTGCTTGTCTGTGCTAACGCGGTAGTAGGCGACGAAACGACCGGTGTGACGAACCATCCCGCTACGCTCCCAGGGGACTAGAAGATTATGCCCCGTTTTTGCCCCATCCGACACATTAGCGTATCGCCGTTTGCTATTGACATAGCGGTAACGGAAGGGGTACGGTGGAAAAAAAATAGAAACGGATTTGGAGGGCCATAATTGAACGTTGAGGTCAGCGAGGACCTTCCCGCCGCCCGGCGTCGCGCTGTGATGCGGCGACCTTAAGACCGTAGCTATTGAGCAGAGCCTGCGTTCCCTTGGCGTGTTACCGGCAGAGAGCCTCAGCCGGTTTCCCTAGCTTCGATCCCTGGCAGTGCCTGCCTGGACGAGCCCCAGCCACAGACGGATTCCGTCTGTTTGTGGCCAGCAGGAGCTTGCCTTTGCCATGAGCGACATTCAGCAATTCGCTGGAGCCGACGTGATGTCTGCCAACAGCATCGCCCGACACGCCGCGATCAAATATGCCCAGCGGATCGCCGCTTGCCAGCGGAAAGGCATTGATTCCATCATCGAATGTGGTCGGCTGCTCATTGCGGCGAAGGATGAACTTAAGCACGGCGAATTTCTCAAGATGATTGAGAACAACTTGCCGTTTAAGCGCAGTACCGCTCAGGCCCTTATGAAAATTGCCGCAGACGGGCGTATCACAAAGAACCAACACGCTGGTTGTTTGCCCGCACATTGGTCAACGCTCATCAAATTGACCCAACTGCCTGATGCGGCCTTCGAGGCGCGGATCGCGGACGGCACAATCCACCCCGGCTTGGAACGACGCCCAGCCGCCGAAATGATCGAATCCTATTTTTCCTCGAGGAGGAAACGCTAAATGCCGGTACTCGATAATCCCAAATGGGAACTAGCTGCTCAGGAAGTGGCTAAAGGTAAAACCCAACTAGAGGCCATAGAGGCTGCCGGTTACGCTCCTCACGACTCTAATGCTTCTCGCTTGATAGGAAACGATAAGGTGAAATTGCGTATTCGTGAGCTACAGGAACAAGCCGCAATGAGCATCAGCATTACACTCGAAGGCCAAATAGCAAAGCTAGAAGACCTGCTAAACCAAGCAAAAGCGCTCAAGCAAATAGCAGCAGGCGTCAGTGCAATCGACAAACAGAACGAGCTAATGGGATTCAAGATACAGCGCGTAGAGAACAAGCGTGTGGACGAGTTTGCCAACATGAGCGACGAAGAGCTAAGGCGATATGTGTATGGAACAAAGGAGCTAGACAGTTAGTAGGTAGTATGGATAGGGCAGAGCTTTTTGCGCTAACGACCAGGGCCGCCGCGCTACGCGCCTTCCGGACGTGATCGCTCTCTGTGATGAGGTGGAGCGTCTGGCACGTAGCGCTACACCGCCCACGGTAGCGCTACAGCCTGCACCTGTGCCGTTACACAAGCCGGACTGCATTGAATGCGAGCGCAGGCGCAAGCAGACGCGCGACCGCGTTGCTCGGTCTCGGCGCAATAAAGAGTCTCTTTCAGCCAATGGGTAGGAGCGTAGACTCTTGGTAGAGGCGAGGCCCCGGGTGCTTGTGGGCAAAGGCCAGGGTCGCCTTTGTGAGCTACCATCTGTGGGCGGCCCATGAAAGCGCGTCTAGGACAGTTGCTTTACTGGGCGGGATGCATAATCGCGGCATTCTTGGCCATGGCCGGCGTCAGTAACCTCTTCTATGCCAACTCAGACTTCGAGCGATTTATCACCCTGGTAGGATGGTTAGTGCTTGCAGGGCTCGCCTATCTGATTGCCCGCACTGTCCGACGCGTCCTAGCGGGTAATAGCTAATCGCGAACGGCACGTTGGGGGCGTTAATCCCTCGCCGCTTTATCTTCGAGAGCCGCCACGCGCCTTTCTAGAGAGGCCAATTCATCAATTGCGCGTAGGGCCGTCTTAAACAAGAGGTGCGTCTCATGCAAAGTTGGGGCTCTGTGTGTGCCTCCTTCTTCCGCGAATTTGTGGAGTTGCGCCGCGATGTCGTGCAGATCTTCGATAGACATACCCAACTCCTAAGCTTGGCTGCGTCATTCTGAATCACGCGCGGCGGAATTCCCAGGCCAATAGCAGCTGCTGCGAGGCGCAAGCCCCGGCGACGTTCCAGCGGAACAACCGACTAACTTCGAATTGGTCATCAATCTCAAGACGGCTAAGGTAATTGATCACAACATTCCACCTGGACTGTCGCTGCGCGCCGATACGTTACTTCTCCAACTATAACTCTGGCCGGTCCCGCAACTAGTGCGGGGCGGCAACACCTCGTCAAGGGCAGCGACTCACGGCAAGACCGTGTCGCGAAACGCATTGTGCCGGGCAAGACGCAGCATTGATGCAAAATAAGTGCGTACAAGGCTGTTCGTCTTGAGAACTATTACCAGCGACAATGTTGGGCGCCGGGAAGACCGTCTAGCTAGGGCGTTACTCATAAACGCGCAGACATTGGAAGGTCCGCTTTCGGGGACAAACCGGACATATTGTGTTCATTCCGAGCTTTTCCGCTTTTGACCCAACTCGGACATCCGACGGCTTCCCGACCAGGACCCGCAGCTCCGCGGCGACGTTAGTCGCTTGCGTCCCAAGTTGGTTGCGAGCGCCGACCAGGTGGAACTGCACGCGACATTGGGTTCTCGTCGGCCTGCGTCGATCTGGCGCGCCATTCGCGTGACAAGGAGGCACTTTACTTGCTCGAATGCCAGTCCGATAACAAATCTCAAACTGCGAAATTATACGGGGGCGTTGTGGACGAGATGATATCTGACCTGCGGTTGCAGGCGAATTTTCAGCGATTTAACCCAACAACACCCTTGCTGCAGTTCCTTCAGCAAAGTTTAGAAAAACACGCTGCTGACAACAGTGGAGTGGTTGCCAACTACATCCCAGAACTTGCTAAAGCCAATCCGGCCCATTTTGGAATTAGCCTCGCGACAATTGACGGTTATGTTTACGAGGTCGGAGACAGCTCGATTCCGTTCACAATCCAATCGATTTCCAAAGCCTTTGTTTTCGCGCTAGCGCTGGAGACGGTCGGCGCCACGGTAGTTGAGGAAACAATCGGCGTTGAACCTAGCGGCGATGCGTTTAATTCGATTCGATTGAACTCAGGCAATCGCCCGTTCAATGCCATGGTTAATTCGGGCGCAATCGCTTGTTCAGGCCTGATTTACAAGGCGGAAGGGCGAAATGCATTTGAGCGCATTCGGCAGTCCTTGAGCCGCTTCGCTGGAAGGCAACTGAGTGTAGATGACGCCGTGTTTTTGTCGGAGTATGCAACTGGGGATCGTAATCGCGCCATCGCATATCTATTGCGCACTTACAATTGATCGAGGGGGATGTCGACGCCGTTTTAGACGTATATTTCCGCCAGTGCTCAATCCTTGTAACCGCACGCGACCTTGCCGTGATGGCAGCCACGCTGGCCAATGGCGGCATTAACCCGGTCAGCGGCGAGAAAGTTCTATCGCCGTATGCAGTCGCGCGTACCTTGTCCGTGATGACCAGTTCCGGAATGTACGACTATGCTGGGGAGTGGATTTACCGAGTGGGCATTCCCGCCAAAAGCGGCGTTGGAGGCGGTATCATCGCCGCACTGCCCGCCCAGCTAGGGCTCGGGACGTTTTCCCCACGGCTTGATGACCATGGCAACAGCGTGCGCGGCCTACGGATCTGCGAAGAGCTGTCCTCACACTTCGACCTCCACGTACTGGGCCGTAGCGGCGATGTGAAGACATGTATCAATGCAGACTATGATATCGCAGGCATTTCCTCTCGTCGCGGTCGCCAACCGCACGAAGAGGAAATTCTAGGCGAACACTCCGGGGATATTCGGATCATCGAACTCGTGGGGGCGCTCAGCTTTGCAACGATTGACTTTGTTTCGCGTCAACTCACCTTCCAACAACTACCGCAGTTGGTACTTCTCGATTTCCGTCGTGTCCCTACTATTACTAACGCCGCCGCACGTTTGCTTGCAGATTGTGTGCGCAACCTAGGCCGCCAAGGTACCACCACGGTACTCTCTGGCCTGGAGGACAGTTGGCCCGTGATTGGCCCTCAGCTAAAAGGGCTGCACCATGTACGTCGTTTTGACCAGCTCGATGAGTCCATCGAGTGGGCTGAAGATCAGATCATTTACCGTTACGGTGGCTACGACGTTCGAAAAAATACTGCGCATTTGAATGCGCAGGCTCTTCTCGCGGGTCTCGCAAACGAAGTTCTTGATGCAATATCCGAGCTTTGCATCCGACGGATATATCACACCGGGGAGAAAATCGTTGCAGCGGGCGACCCCGCTTCATCTGTGTTCTTTCTTCAAAGCGGCATGGTGAGCGTTAAGCTGCCAAGTGGCGTTCGGTTAGCGTCTTTGGTGCAAGGAATGGCTTTTGGTGAAATGTCTTTGATCGAGGAACGGCGGACGGCGGATGTATGGGCCGATGCATCCGTGACGTGCCTTGAGCTATCGCTTCCGGCCTATAATGAATTTTGTGACCGCAACCCGCGGGCTGGTCAGCAGATCGTTCGCAATTTGGCGTTTCTGCTCGCCAAACGGTTGATACTAGCGAACACAAAAGTTGAATTGTTGACCGCGTACTAAGATCAAAGGCCGAACAGCCCGGAGCCTATCACCCCAATATCCCGGCTCTTGAGATCAGTCATTGCCCGCGGAAGTTGTCAGTTCCTTCCGGACAACGATCAAATCGGTCGCTTAGTTCAGTCGGAAGGTCATTATACATTCGGCGCGGCGCAACCTCCGCCGGTGCCAGCGCGACGAAGTAATCGAATAGCGATATGTTTTGCTGCGGTGCATGAGTCCGCCTATGGCACAGAGCCAACAAAAAATATGTCCGCTGTTGGGTCGCTATGGGGTGGAAAGCGGACTGTGAGCAAGCCGCATCGGTGATTGTCCTGTGTGCGAGGCAAGCGCTTCGCTAAGGCAGCGGCGCTGGCGCAATAAGGAGTCTCTTTCAGCTAATGCGTAGGGACACAGCCTATTGGTATAGGCGCGGCCGGGGGTGTTTGTGGGCGAAGGCCGGGTCGCGTTAGGGACAACCATCTTCTCTACCCCGCGAGTCCGTTAGGTTACTTCATGTAGGACGTGTCCCAATTATCCTGGAAGCTCTTCACACTGGTCATGTAGGACGTGTTCCAACTATCCTGGAAATTCTTCATCGCCTGGACATCCAACCCCGGGGGTGTGCCCTCCACCATGTAGAGCTTGTCGTGGTATCGGAAGATTATGGCGCCCGGTCCGACTTCCTTAGCCCCTAGCCTTGCAATTTGAGCAGACGGGTCGCCCTTGGCCTTGCCCCTTGCGATCTTGAACGTCTTCCCATCTACGAAGATGCCCTCGTTGCTGGCCAATTCTCCAATCACGTCGCCTTGAGATTGGGCGGACGCAAGTCGCTGGCCGCCGCCGTCGAGCCCGGTGAGAACAGCGGCCAATCCGGCCACCGCGGTGCGCTTTGAAACTTTCATGTTAGTTCTCCCACAGTGGGCAGGGTAGGAGTCGAATCCAGACTCAACATAAACACGTGCATTCACTTCAAGGCGGGCCTTTCGGCTTCTGACCTTTGGCGAACATTGGCGAAAGAAAAGCCCCGGACGATGTCGGGGCCTTGCATGATGCGGAGCCGGTGTTGCTGGGCAGATAAAGGCTAAGGATGCGTTTCATCATGCCGAACTTATTTTCCGGGCTGATCCGGTGCTGCCAGTGGCGGTGGCCGGGTCGTCGCCTCGGGAAGCCAGCTTTTCTGCACCACCGCTTTCGTTAATTCCGGGTCGAGATTGGGTTTGATCAGCTGCTGGAATGCAAAATTAAGCTCGCCGTACTCGGTTCGGCACCCCTTGGCCCGCGCTTGCGGGAGGTATCCCTTGTCCACAAGATCGCTGAACGATTGCGGGTCAGCGCCGTAGGCCATGCACAGTAGATTGTAAAAGCGTTGCGCCGGAGCACCGTGCACGTCGGCAAACGCCGTGATCGGAGCCGTGACCTTGGTACCCTCTACGTCATTCTTGTAAGTGTAAGCGGCGCCTTCGATGAGACGGCGCGCATCCTCCTTGGTTCCGAGGTGCAGCATCAGATAGGCTGCGAACCCGTCGGCGGCGTCCTCGGGGCGTCCGAACAAGGGTATGTTGAGCGCATCAAACATTGCGTGCCCCATCTCGTGGGCAACGACGTAAAAGAACTGTCCAAGCATCGCGTCCGTCGGCGTGATGCCCGATGGCGCTCCCTCCTTAGGGAGAGTCTTAAGGATATCCGCCAGGTATTCGTAGCAGATTGTCAAAGTCGGGCGCTGATACCAAGCGTTCGACATTCCGCACTCGGTCGTCTTCATCGTCATATCAACCGGCAACCGAAACGGGCTGAAGATTTGCTGCAGTTTTTCGAGCGCTTGATGCTGCTTGAGCGCATCGTAGATAGGCTGAAAGGCCGGGTTTTTGGGCGGCACATATTCGATCTGCATCCGGTTCGGTCGCGCTTCGTCGGCGGCCGCCGTGCCCCCCACACCGACTAATGCAAGGAAAAGTGCACAGCACAAACCGATCAGATTCAGAACCGCCTGAGTACCGTTCGCATGGCAGCAGGAAGGGTTACGACGACGAGCTGATCTCATGGCGCGCTCCAGCAGAGAATCAAAGGAACAAAAAATCGCAAGCGGGCGAACCCGCTTGCGTCGTTCTCGAAGGAATTTGAAGTCACGTGGTACGCGATGCCTCACTTCTGCATCACTTCATGTAGCCCACGTTCCAATTGTCCTGGAAACTCTTCATATAGCCAACATTCCAGTTGCTTTGGAAATCCTTCATGGCCTGAGGCGGAAGGTCGGCGGGCGGCGTGCCGTCGACAATGTAGAGCTTGTCGCCGGAGCGGAAGATGATCGCGCCTGCAGACACTTCCCGGGCGCCCATTTTCGTGAGTGTCGCTAATGGGTCGCTCTTCGCGCTAGCCCCTTTAACGACATCGAAGCTCTTCTTATCGACAAAGATGCCCTGATTGTTATCGAGTTTGCTGATGACATCCTGCGACGGGGCCTGGGCTATGGCCAACGTGGCAGCACCTGAGACAACGCCAATCGCGGCAAGTCCCATTACCAACAGAGTGCCTTTTGAAAGTGACATTGGGAGTCTTCTCCTTTTGCGGTCAGATTTCGGATTAAACGGTCGACCGCTGTCTGATCAATGATCTAAGCCAAAGCTCGGTAGATGATAGTGTACCTTAGGGAGGTACAGAGTTGACCGAATCAGATGACCGACGCGGTAAAACCAGGCGCAGTTTAGAAAAATTGTACGTGGCCGGACTGAGCGGAGTCTGAGCAAAATAGCTCACTCCAATCGGCCGCATTCATCTAAACGAGTGGAAGCCACGTGAGCCCAGGCATCAACTTCGAGGAAAGAGAGCCGTCTAAATGTATAACTTCCTCAAAACAACTGTCCTCGGCGGCGTCCTATTTCTTGTTCCTGTCGTTGTCTTGATTGCGATACTTGAGAAGGCCTTAGGAGTCGCCAAAACGGTGGTCGTTCCATTGAATGATGCTCTCTTTCAAGGCACCGTCCACCATGCCTATATGGGTGACCTGCTTGCACTCGCCCTCCTTTTGGTTCTCTGTTTCCTAGCCGGTCTTGCTGCAAAAACGTCCTTCGCGCGCAAGTCTGTTGAGGCACTGGAGAAAAAAGTGCTCGCCAAGGTTCCCACCTATGACAGCATGAAAAGCAAGTTCCTTGCCACGCTGCAGTCTCAGTCTCAGGAAGGCGGGGCGATGAGACCTGTCTTGGCGAGGTTCGAAGACTCGTGGCAGATCGCTTTCGAGGTCGAGCGGATCCCGGGTGGCATCATTACAGTCTATGTGCCCGGGGCTCCGGACCCCTGGTCGGGATCAGTCTGCTTCATGACGGAGGATCGTATCCAAGCTATCGACCCAGCGATGTCTCCAGTGATGAAAACCCTCAAAGACTTAGGAAAAGGCTCCAACGAACAACTGAGTGCCTATTTCAAACACAAATAGCCGGGCCAGTTAGCTGAACTTGCTCGACCTCGTCCAATCAAACGCCGCCATCCAAACAGGCGTACCGGAACCATCAACGTGGGCGATGCTGTTGCTCGGCTTCGCTGGTCTTGGTCTATCGCAGGACGAAGAAGAGCGCGGCGGTGCAGTTAATCGCGGCGCGCGACGAGCGAAGCAGTGCAATAAGGAGGCTCCAAGCGATAATGCCTAGGCACGCAGGCCACGCCTATTAGGCGAGCCCCCGGGTGCTTGTGGGCAAGGGCCGGGTGTCGTTTAGGGACGTTGCGGCGCAGCGGCGCTGGCGCAATAAGGAGTCTCTTTCAGCTAACGGGTAGGAGCGTAGGCTCTTGGTAGAGGCGAGGCCGGGGGTGCCTGTGGGCAAAGGCCGGGTCGCGCCCTTATCGCGGCACGCAAGGAACCGCCAGAGGAGGTTATGCGCGTGGTGCTTGCCCCGACGTAATGGCGCCGCGATTTCGCCCTTCGGATCGACGCGCCCGGATGCCGGTCGAGCGTGCGCAGTTCGACCGAGCCGAACTGCCCGCAAGCGGGGCACGAGAAGCTCAGCCAGGGGACACCTGCCGCAATCGCAGCGCCGATGGTCGGGTAGAACCAAAGCGCCCCCCCGCCAGCCTGCCGTGCATTCCAGATGGCGACAACCTTCTGCGCGTCTGCGACCGCCTTGCGCTCGGCCTCAGCTCGCTTCGCTTCGGCCGCTGCACGCGCGGCTGTGCGCGCACGTTCCTGCGCTCGGCGGTTGGGACCCATAGCGCAAATCTTAACTCTATATCCGGAGCAATAGGAACCTTCGGCGTCGTCGGGCGGTTCTCCGACTGTCATGCCGCTGTATCATTTCAATCTCATGGCCGGAGTCACAAGGGTGCTTGATCCAAGGGGGACGTACCTGTCCGATGACGACGCTGCTCGGCGCTACGCCGAGCAACTAGTTCGCGGTCAACTAGTCCAGGGCCTCAAGTGGTCAATCGAAGTGATCACCGAGAACGGAGACTTTGTGGATATGGTCGAGCCGCTAGAAGGGCACCACGCTTTGAAAAGCTAAGGGTTGGCGGCTTGGGCGCGCTTGGCGTCGGCCGCTGCCCGCGCCGCGGCGGCGCTCGGCGGTTCGGTCCCATAGCCGGACGCTACCGGCGCAAGCCTATGATCGGCAAGGCATCTAAGATGAGAGGCGCCAACTGAGGCGGCTTACTTGTCGTCCTTTTCCGGTTCCTTGGGCTGAATCTGCTGTTGCTGCTGTCCTACGGGGCGTTCGATGGCCTCGGCGCTGCTCAAGTAATCTGCGGCCAGTATCCGTAGCGCATTGGCAATCGCCGGGTCAGTGCACCCGGCCGCCATCTTCATGCAGTTCTCTGCGAGCCTTCGATAGTGGCTTTGGGTAGACATCGTTGGCCTCCCCGCCGTGATGCCAACAATGTCCCCTGCAATCCGGTTCCCCAAATCAAATTAGGACAGCCGGATTTTCAAATTAGGGCGATAAGGCCCCACAATTCGGAGGAGCCAAGTCATGCAAGCGATTACGACTTGCGGGCCGCGCCATTGGGAGACCTCTCGGGAGAATGGCTGCTTGCGCAGTCTAATACCCTCTGTAACCCACCGGGCTAGCGGGCATTCCAGATCGCCGCAGTTTTTTCTGCGTGGCGGCGCGCTGACGTTCCCGCGCTCGGCGGTTGGTACCCCGTCGCCCGCGCTTGAACAATTTTTCTACGCAGCCTTGCTCGTCTGACTCGCGGCAGCAATCTCATCTTGTTGTGACGTAACGTTGCGACGCATAGGAGATGAAATCAGCAAATCCGGGATGCGGAACTTAAAGGCAGCGTCGTCGAGGACTAGTTCCCTTCTAAGGTCGCGCATCTAGGCGCTCACGCCGCAAAGCCTAACGCGATTGCTAATGTGGGAAATGTCGAACGAACCGATGTGCTGCGGGTGAGGGGTGCTGGTCGGCAACCTTGTACGGTGCATTAAAGAGATCGTCATGAACGCTTACCAACGGCCGCAGGCTGCCTTTCTGGGAGCCACCGACCCCAGCACTGGCCGGCGGAAGGATACCCGGTAAGCCAAGTCATTCTGACTCCGGCAGCACCGCACTGACAATAGGTGGGCAGAAGGAGTTGCAATAACTGTCCCGCCCAAATAAAAAAGGGCGGCCTGGGAAGCCGCCCTAGTGTCGTCAGACAGGGTACAACGCGATCTACAGTTCGATTCGTGTCGAAATTCTGATCTAGAGTTGGCGCGACGGGTTAATCCTTTGCCTTACTGATTTTCTGCACAATTATCCGCTTCCGGCGCTCTTCCGGAATATTGAACTCGGCCATAGCCTTCACGATCGCCTTCATTGAAATCGGCGGTAGTTCGAGCTTGGCGCGAACGATCTCGATTCGCCAAAGGGCCATTATCGGAAGACCTTGCCGGTTAGGCTCGATTGGGGCGGCTGCTCTTCCCGGGCATCGAACTCATCGAATGCCATGACGATACGCAGGCCCGTTCCAAACCAGTTCTCGTCCTGGAGCGTCTTATATTATTGGCCGTAGCCGTATTACATGCGCGGCGCCGGGAAAGCTTGGCACGGCTATTTTCGTCGGTCCGCCGCTGGTGGGTCTTTCTCAGCGGATGGCCTACCGTTCGCTATAGCAGCCGTCGCAGCGGTAAGCCCGCCCTTGCATTGAATTGTTGCGAGGTAAGCGTGCCCGCGTGATCGGTGTCGGCCGAGTTGAATCTCTTTTCAACCAGAGCCAGACACTCGTCCTTGGTAAGGGTTCCGTCATTGTCCGGATCGGCTGCGGCGAACTCAGCGCGGCTTACTCGTAGACGACCAAGTTGTGCTCTGGTTAGAGTTCCCGTGCGCTTGCGGTCCAATTGGTCAAATCTTCTTGCGGCAACCGGTTTTACTTCCGAAAGATCGATTTTGCCGTCCTTGTTGCTATCGATCGCTTGAAATGAGGCGGCCTGAGCGCCGGCCGCGAGCAGACCCGTGACAAACAAGATACTCAAGAAACGCAAGCCGAGTGACTTCATCATTACGCTCCTGGGGACGGATTAGACTGAACCCACGTAGCACAAAAGAAAAGCCCCGCCACCGCCGCTGGATACAACTCAATCACGGCCGGCGGGCTGACTCAGCCCGTTTCCCTAAGGTCCGATCCGCCGGACCCTTCGTCACCGGGTGGCAACTCTAGAGGATCAATAGAGGCACTGGCGTCGGCTTCGGCGGCCATTGCCAGCCATTGGACTGCGAGATCGCGGAAGAGTTGCTGATACTCGATATCCGGCGCGCGCTTTGACCGCTCGAAACATTTTGTAGCCTTAGCTCGAAACTCGTCAGCGAGTTGACATCGCGCAAGTAATGCTCTCTGGCCGCTGCCGCTGAAATCCATCGTTGGATATAGGAACCGCGCCAATGCTCGCGCCTTGACTGGCCGTTCGGTCCTTCCCCCCAAACCCCCGGTGGCCGGACCTTCGGAGCTAACAAGGGCGGAGTTGTCTCCGAGCAGCTACGCTCTTCTTCTTGTGGAAGCCAAGCCCCGGAACTCCGCCAATATGTCCGGTTTGATTGAGTGTCCGGTACCGAGGCCGGACGCACGTGCCGCGAAGGGACGTAGCCGATCTCGCCGGGTCGGCGGGCGCCCCCGCCGGTCGGTAACGCTTACCACGGCGTTGCGAGCAGCGGTGAGCTTTCCGCACGGGTGGCAGAACGATCTCCGAAGGAATTGCCGACGGATGCGAACTCTACCGCGGCGGTGACGGCGACGCGTTATATTTACCCTGTTGCTTGGAAGCACTAGCCGCCACCGCGGCGCGGGATCATTGTTGTGGAGTTCTGCCCCACCACCGCAATAGGTAGGACCCCCGCCCGGAGCCCCAGCCGCGGCGGGGACTTTTCAACACGGTCGATCGTTCAGGTGCGGCCACCGGCGTAGGCGCCGCATGAACTGTTGGGTATGAAGTTGAATGCTCCGAAAGGAGCGCGGGTCCCGATCGCTGCCCCACCATCCCGAAAAGCGTGCCCCCACGCTACGCAATCGGGACCCACCCCAGCATTCGGATTTCAACGTTTCAGTGCGGCTTTTTAAGGCTCGAAACTTGGCGCGGTCCGTTTCGCGCCCGGCCCTCGCGCTTTGGCGTTCCCACTGTGAGCGAAAAGCAACACTAACGCAGAACTATCGAATTCCAGTCTGATGGAACTGGACCAAAATCCGAGATTGATGCTCTCTAAGAACCGGTGGGGCAGTTCCGTTCGGCCGGCGGTCTTGTCCTGCTGAGCGGCAGGAGCTGGGGCCTCAGCTTTCCTGCCGCTCGCAAATTCGCTCAGGCTGACGTCGGGCAACTGGTGGGGGTTTTCATCATGCGGTGGATATTCGTCAGACCCTTCCCCCCGTTAATAATGGCGTAAAATGAATATATGATACGTCAAAGTATGCGGCTCTATCCCTCCATCAATCTAGTTGCAGCAGGCGCGTCCGGGTTCTTGACCTTGATCCAGTCAGGTGACCGGCCCGACCTGTAGGGCTTATCCCGCCGCTTTGCGACGATGCCTTCGAGCCCCGTGGCGCAGGCGTTACGGAACGTCGCGTCGCCGTCAGTGCTTTCCATGTGATCAGAAAGTTGGACGCCATGGCCAGCGCCGCGTAACAGGACCTTTGATGTGCAAATTGTTCGTAATCGCTGCAGCCCCGCTTGCGGGCAATCCGGGTCGCCGCAGCTCCAGCAGCGCGCCGACGAGGTAGTGCCGCTGGCACTGGTTTACTTTGGCTCTAACGGTTTCCAGTGCAGGCTACTACAACGCTGCCATTCAACCAGTCGGCTATCGTGCCGTCTTCACGGCGCAAGCCACGCTCGTAGCCTGCACGCTGGAGAGACATATGCCAGAGTGTCGTGGCCCAAGTGTTGATAGGCAGGCCGTTCCGCTTCGCGTCTCGGTCGCAATAGGCGATGCACCGCTGGATCACCCCGTCGCACGGAATGGTGCCGAACCCAGGAATGACCTCTGCGTTCTCGCCGATAGCCTGCTGAACGCCAACTAGAACAGGGCCGTCAAAGTGCCGCCGTTTTGGTTCTGTGGTCTCTGGGTAGAAAACAAGCAGTTCCATGATGGCTGTTGGCATGTCGGCTCGGCAGGCCGATCCTAGCTCCGTGACCACACATTTGGGTTAACGTCAGAAGTCCGTGAGATGAATGTAAAAGTCGGAGAGATTAGAATGAGCAGGCTATCGCATAAGAGCTGGTGGGTTGGAGGACTGGTTGCTAGCTTGGTCATCGTTGTTGTGGCCGCCGTCCGGGCAGCAATTCCTGATCCAAGCGGCGCTATCCACGCTTGTTACAGGAGCAACGGCAATCTCCGTTTGGTCGATAAATCTGGTTGCACGGGCGCGGAGACAGCTCTTACCTGGAACCAAACCGGGCCTCAGGGACCTGCGGGCGCTGCTGGACCTGCGGGAACACCGGGACCGCAGGGCGCTCCTGGACCTCAGGGCCAACCGGGCACAGGTCCGGCCGGTGTTGCGGGTTACGAAATCATAAACACGCGCGAAACTCTTCCCCTCAACGGCAGCATCGAAGTGACCGCGAGCTGTCCTTCTGGGAAGCGCGTAATCGCCGGGGGCTATGTCGCTCCGAGCGTCCTTGACACGGCATCTTCGTCGAGACCGGAAGGCGACAACGGTTGGCGTGTGGAGTTCAAGAGCAACGGCGGCATGGGAGAGGCTGCGGTCTATGCCATTTGCGCTACGGCCGGTTAAACGGAAATTGCCTCCGTTCTTCCCGCCCGTTGGCGACGAGCTATGCGAGTCACGTATGTCATGAACGAACCTCCCCGGAGCGCAGCCGCGCGCCTGCGAGCTCAACTTTGCGTTTCAGCATTAGTTTGCCTCTGCCGCCTCAAGAGCCCGAATGCGCGGCAACAGCCCAGAGAAGGGCCGATCCTGCTATGGTGGCCAATGCCAACCAATCTGCCACCCCGCCCCGAGCCACCCTACTCGCTCTGGCCGATCTTTTGGGATGCGACGATAGCGATTGCTACGGCCACCATGGTCGTAGAGATCGTTGCGTCACTGAAGTGGGCATTTAGCTAAAGGCGCGCGCGCATCGCGGATATCGCATCTGCGCAATCGCATTTGATGTTGTTGATAAATTCTGATGCTGCCGGCACCAGCCTACATCCCAGCCAACGCCCAACGGTCGGTCGTGTCGGCCCATCTATGTCACGCGGAAGTCGAAAGCTGTCATGGATTGATCTTGATGCTGGCTTCCTTGACGACCTTGGTCCAGTGCGCCGTCTCGCTGTGTACGAGCGTACCGAACGCCTCCGGCGTGCCGCCGCCCGGATCGGTGCCGATCTAGCGCGTGGACGAGTTTGCGAGCATGAGCGACGAAGAGCTAAGGCAATATGTGTATGGAAACAAAGGCAGTCAGTAGGACTGTTCGCGCTAACGACTAGGATCCGCCGCGCTACGCGCCTTCCTGACGTGATCGCCCTATGCGACGAGGTAGAGCGCCTTGCATGTAGCGCTACACAGCCCAAACAGCCTGCACCTGTAGCGTTACACAAGCCGGGCTGTATTGAATGCGAGCGCAGGCGCAAGCAGACGCGCGATTCGCGTTGCTCGGTCACGGCGCAATAAGGAGTCTCTTTCAGCTAATGGGTAGGGACACAGCCTATTGGGTATAGGCGCGGCCGGGGGTGCCTGTGGGCGAAGGCCGGGGGGTGTTTGTGGGCGATGGCTTGCCGCCCGCACACCTCGGCAGGCGGCGGATTAGCGGGGTTGGTTGTCCGGCGAAGAGGTTTCCTTCGCCTGTGCCGAATCCGCGATGGGCGCGGCCATCGGAGCCGTGTCTTCACGTGAAAATGGGACCTGACGGCACGCGGCGACGCCCTCGTCACGCGCGCCGAGTCGCTGCACGCGCGACGGGATTAGCACTTTTCAAAGGGGCTAACAGATGACCACCTACACCTACTTCAACATCGACTATCCGTTGGCCGTCGGCAACATCTTTGCCCAAGGCATCAACGACACGGGGCAAATCGTGGGATGGTACGGCGGCGGCGGCTTCCTCTATAGCGGCGGCACCTACACAACGCTCAACGATCCCTCGGTCACCGGCACCAATACCTTTGCTTACGGCATAAACGACGCAAGCCAGATTGTCGGATACTATGGGGGTGGTGACAACGGTGGCTACCACGGCTTCCTGTACAGCGGCGCCGTCTATACCAACATCGATAACCCCTCGACTCCGAACAACACGTATCCCCAAGGCATTAACAATCTAAGCCAGATTGTCGGGTTCTACGGCGACGCCAGCGGCGCGCACGGCTTCCTGTACAGCGGCGGTGTCTTCACCACCCTCAACGATCCCTTGGGCACCAACGGCACCTATGCCGAGGGCATCAATGATCAAGGCCAGATCGTGGGTTTATACTCGGACGGATTCGTGCACGCCTTCCTCTACGACAACGGCATCTACACGACGCTACCCGATCTGCCCCGCGCGTACGGCATAAACGACGCTGGCGATGTCGTTGGAGGCGGCAGCGTCCTCTACAGCGACGGCACCTTTACCACTCTCCCCGGTCCTACGGGCGACGGTGTGGGTTCCCTAGGCATCAACAACATGGGCCAAATCGTCGGATTTTACACCGACGGCGGCCGCCAACACGGTTTCGTTGCTGACCCCAATCCCGTGATGTCCGACGCCGTAAAGGCCCAGGGCAGCTTGACGACTCTCAACGGAACATCGGTGGGAGATGGGACCGTCTCGGCGTATGACGGCACCCAACTGATTGGTACGACAACCGCCGCGTCCGATGGCACTTGGAGTTTGCAGGCGCATCTGACAGGCGGTGCGATCCACAGCTTCACGGAAACGGCAACCGATCTGCAAGGAAATGCTGCATCATCAGCAGGGGTTACTTTGTACTCGACCAGCCAGAACAAATCGCTGCTAGGCGGTACGGGCGACGATGTCTTGATCGGGGATAAAGGCGACAAGCTGACAGGTGGCGCTGGCGCGGACACGTTCGTATTCAATCCGAACCTCGGTAAGGAAACGGTCACGGACTTCAAAGTGAGCCAAGACATACTTACGTTTGATCACACCTTATTTACGAACCCGACCGCTTCACAGGTTCTCAGTCAGGCGCATGACACCAGTGCAGGAGCGGTGATCGCCGTTCGATGCACATGACACGGTTACGCTAACCGGCGTGACCGTCGCACAGCTCCAAAGTCTCAACTTCCACTTTTTCTGACATGTAGAACTAAGTGCGGCGCGCGGACGAGCGAAGCAGCGCAATAAGGAGGCTCCAAGCGCGAATAGCTAGGAGCACTGGCTTGCCTATTAGGCGAGGCCCCGGGTGCTTGTAGGCGAAGGCCGGGTGTCGTTTGTGACTGCTCCCACTAGGAATGGATCCATCACTATGGCGATGAAGGACATCAACACGATGGACATTGTTGAATCGCTATAATCAGGAGTGAACAGAGGCAATGAGAACTGGTCAAAACAAGCCTTGGAGGGGCAGCCGCACCAACGGGCAAAATAAGCAATGGGAAGGTAGACGCAACAGCGGCCACAATCATAATCCCTCGACCAGGACTTATGAATCAAACGGCCCTGATGTGAGGGTGCGGGGATCGGCATCTCTGGTCGCAGAGAAGTATCTGCAGCTTGCCCGCGATGCACAAACTTCCGGCGACCTAGTTGCTGCTGAAGCCTATCAGCAGTACGCGGAGCACTACTATCGGCTGGTAGCCGCCGAGCAAGAGCGATCCCGTGCATGAAGAGTACGGCGGTGTAGTCAATCGCGGCGCGCGCGACGAGCGAAGCAGCGCAATAATAAGGAGGCTCCAAGCGATAATGCCTAGGCACCAGGCCACGCCTATTAGGCGAGCCCCCGGGTGCTTGTGGGCGATGGCCGGGTGTCATTTAGGGACGTTGGGGTCGCTTCTCGCCGTGTTCTTGGCAGGTGCGTATGTGCTCGCGATTGTTTCTTGCAGCAGGGCGATGGAGTTCCGAATCGTCTTCAATCCCGACGAGCGGATCAACATAATTGTTGCTGAAGGCCGAATTGTTGAAGGGGACACACTGCGGCTGGAATCCATCATACACAAAGCCGACCGAGATAATTATGGTAATATTCCGATATACCTGAACAGCCCGGGAGGCTCGGTTGCTGCAGCCTTAGCAATAGTTGAGGTAATGGATCGCGAAGAGTTCAGCGCCTTTGTCTCGTCCGACGCCATCTGCGCATCAGCGTGTGCTTCTATTGTCTATATCTCCGCACGGTTCCATGAAATCATTGGCACTGGCCTGCTCGGCATACACAGCTGCTACACGAAAAACACGAACACCGGCGACCCCGAGCCAGATTCGTTCTGCAATCAAATCATTGCTGAGAATGCAATAAACCATGGAACGAGCTATTCCGCAGTAGATATGTGGCAAAGGAGTCACGGACCGGAAACGATGGCTTGGATCGGGAAAGAAATAGCCTGTCAATATGGCCTCTGCGGACCGCCGGGATTTGACAGCACGGCCGCAGTGCCGTCGTTCGACTGCCGTACTGCTTCTCGTCCGTCCGAGAAAGCAATCTGCTTAAGCAAACGGCTTGCTAGGCACGAAGCATCACTGTCAAAATACTATTTTGAAACGATCCAGAGCCTGCCGTCGCAGGAGAAAGAAACATTTCGTGACGAGCAACGAGCGTGGCTTCGTTATCGGGATACATGTCAGGGAACTGCAGTCGAAGCTTGCCTTTTGGACCGCATGACCGCCCGACAACAGGAAATACTGGATAAGCGGAGCAAGTACCACTTGCGTTGAGGATCGCAGGGGCCGTGCATTTCGAGCGTTCCCACGCTAGGTAAGCAGTCGTGGGATGCCTAATGCACTTTCGGGAAGGACGCATGAGGCGTTCATCGCGCCTTTGCCTCTGGGATGCCTTGTCCTCTTTAGATGCAGTTGTAGCGCCGCCTTCACCATCGACTGAAAATATCAGCAGCTTGCCCGCGATGCGCGGGTCTCAGGTGACCTAATCGCGGCCGAAGGCTACCTGCAGCACGCCGAGCATTACAATCGCCTAATCGCCGCTGCGCGGGGCCATTTCGCCACTTGGGAAGAGACGGCGGAGCACGTATGCTAGCCGCGACAGTTCTGCCTGCGACCGCCTCCATGTAGAGCCACAGAGCAAGACTTTCGCAGGGGAAATTATGCGAAAAGATCGCCCCGGGTCAGACGGAACTCCGAAGACTGTCCCAAACCTGTTGGAGAGGGTCGGCGACGCCACGCTTGGTACACAAAGCGAAGCGCTGCCCTTCTGTATTTAGCATTGGAGGACGGTCGGCGTCGTCTTAAGCGGCGGCTGACTAAGTTGCTGCTCTCGGGCACGTGGCCGCAGGGGCTCACTTTCGCGACAGAATGGCCGCGCGGTGACCAGGGCGGCCTTATGGATATCGAGAACTGGATCAAATCATCCGACAACCCGCGCTTGGTGATAGTGGATACCTTGGCGCAGTTTCGAAAGCTTACCATCGGCAAGCATGTCTATCTCGAAGACTACAGCGCAATCTCGGAATTGCAGAGGCTCGCCAGCAAGTACAACCTGACGATCATCGTCGTTCATCACGACCGCAAGAGCGTTGCCGACGACGTATTCGACACGGTGTCCGGCAGCCTGGGCCTACCCGCGGCCGCCGACACTATCGCCATTATGAAGCGCCAGGGTGGTGCCGTGACTCTCCATGTTCGGGGGCGGGATGTCGAGGAGGCCGAGAAGGCACTGCAATTCGACAAGGAAACCTGCCGTTGGACGATTTTGGGCGAGGCCTCGGAGGTGCGCCGTTCGGATGAGCGCGGTCGCGTTCTGACCGCCCTCGAAGATGCGGGAGAGCCACTTCCAATCCCGGAGATTATTTCTCTTGCCCATTTGGTGAACCGCAATGCTGCGGACGCCCTGCAGTTCAGGATGTTCAAGGATGGCGACATCAAACGGATCAAACGGGGCCGATACTGCCTGCCGGGGGCATCGGAAGATGGTCCTGAAAACATGCGTAAGATGCGTAAGAAAGAAAGATCAGAGCCCAAACCATTGAAAGAACAAGTAGATAACGGCCGATCTAACGATCTTACGCATCTTACGCAGGTTTCTAATGCGGAGAAATCTGTCGCCCCTCCGCTGGCCACCGAACACTATCTCGGCCCTTCCGGCGACGACCCGGCGGATTTTCTTGGCGACATCCCCGACTTCTTGAAGCGCCTAAAATGACCGCCCGGCTATCCGATACTCGTCCCGTTCCTCGTCGTGGGCTGAGCCATGACGAAGCCGCGATGTACGTCGGAATTAGCCCGGGCAAGTTCGACCAGATGCTAGCCGACGGCCGGATGCCTAACCCCCGGCGGATCGACGGCCGCAAGGTATGGGATATCCGCGATCTCGATATGGCGTTCGATGAGCTACCGAGGGAAGATAGCTCGGTGGGTGGATCGTGGGACGACCGGTGACGCTGCTTAAGCTTCCCTATGTGAAGGCCTATCGCGACCGCCATGGCCGCGTGCGCCGTTATTTCCATCGGCGTGGTAGCCCTGACGTGGCATTGCCGGGTGCTGTCGGATCGCCCGAGTTTCTGGTCGCGTATCAGGCTGCATCGGGAACGCCGTCAAAGCCGCCGAATCCGCACGCAGCGGGCACGCTCGCCAAGCCGATTACGGACTATTACCGGTCGGCTGAATTCGTGAATTCTCAAGCCAGCATCGCAACGCCTGTACAGGATTTGCCTGGACCCGATTGCCAAGCGCGACGGCCATCGGCTCGTGCGCGATATGCCGCGCGACAAGATTCGCAAGATTATCGAGGAAATCGCCGCCACTCGGCGCGGCATGGCCAACGTCACAGGCAAGGTGCTGCGGCGATTGCTCAGCTATGCGGTCGATAACAACTGGCGCGTAGACAACCCCGCAATCCGGCTCAAGCAATATCGCGGCGGCACGCGGCACAGTTGGACTGACGCGGAGCTTGCCGCCTTCGAGGCCCGCTGGCCGATAGGAAGCCGAGAAAGGCTTGCCTACGCGTTGCTGCGCTATCTAGGGCAGCGCGTCGGCGACACCGTGAAGATGCGGCGGCAAGACATTCGCGATGGCTGCATTAGCGTCGTGCAGGAAAAGACCGGCGCCGAGCTTGAACTGACCATGCACTCAGATTTGCTGATGGCGCTCCGCTCATATCCGGCAAAGGGGATTTATCTGATAGGCGACGTGCACGGCCGCCCAATCCGCGCCGCCGCGCTCACGAACCTAATCCGCCGCGCCGCACACGCCGCAGGGCTTACATCCGAATGCAAGGCACACGGCTTGCGCAAGTCGCTGTTGCGCCAACTCGCCGAACATGGTGCCACGACAAAAGAGGTCGCGGCAGTCTCGGGCCACAAAACATTGGCCGAGGTCGAGCGATACACCCGCGCCGCCGACCAGAAAAAGCTATCGGCTGCCGCCATGGCGAAGCTGACCCCGCGCAAGGGCAAATAGCGAACGGGAAGTGTCTAACCTTTTGTGGAAAAGTGTCTAACCTGGAAAATTGTAGTGGCACATCAACGGATTACGAGCCCCGTAAGCTAACGAAAGGTTAGCGGCCGGCAGACGGTCAATCGGACGCATAGGGCTTCGGCATCGGCGGCAGGTTGGCATGCGGGCGGCCGAAGTCGGGCGCTGCCGAGTCCTGACCGATACCGACAATCCCGCGGCGGATCGCGCGGGTGCGGGCAAAATGCTCGAACAACGCCTCGCCGTCGCCGCGCCGTATGGCGCGGGTGAGCTTTGACAGGTCCTCGTTGAACGTGCCGAGCATCTCCAGGACGGCGTCCTTGTTGCTCAAGAACACGTCGCGCCACATGGTCGGATCGGATGCGGCGATGCGGGTGAAATCGCGAAAGCCGCCGGCGGAGAATTTCATCACTTCCGAGCTCGTGACCTGACCGAGCTCATCCGCGGTTCCCACGATCGTGTAGGCGATCAGGTGGGGCAGGTGGCTGGTGATCGCCAGCACCAAGTCATGGTGCTCGGGCGACATGCTATCCACCTTGGCACCGAACGCTCGCCAGAATGCCGCGAGCCGGTCGACGGCTGCCGGGTCGACCGTGCCAGCCGGGGTGAGGATGCACCAGCGGTTGATGAAGAGTTCGGCAAAACCGGCGTCCGGGCCGGAATGCTCCGTCCCGGCGACCGGGTGCGCCGGGATGAAGTGAACATGCGCCGGCAAATGCGGAGCCATATCCCGCACGATCGACCCTTTGACGGATCCGACGTCGGAGACAATGGCGCCGGGCGAAAAATACGGGGCGATCTCGCGCGCGGCGTCGCCGCACGCTCCGACCGGAATGCATAAAATCACAAGGTCGGCGCCGGCTGCCGCCTGCGCGTTGGTCTCGACCACCTCGTCAGCTATCCCGAGTTCGACCACGCGTTTGCGCGTTGGCGCCGAGCGCGCGGTTGCAACGATGGTCTTGACCACTCCGGTGGCGCGGGCGGCACGCGCGATCGACGAACCGATAAGGCCGACGCCAATCAGTGCCAGTCGATCAAATAACGGCGTGCTCGTCATGCCCTGCTCGCCGCGCCGCGCAAACCCGACGTCATCAATGCTTCTTTCCCAGGAACTCGGCGAGTGCGGCGACGACCAGGCGATTGGCTTCCTCGCTGCCGACGGTCATGCGCAGTGCGTTGGGCAGCTTGTAGGCCGACACGCGTCGCAGCACGAGTCCGCGCTTGGTCAGGAAGGCATCTGCTTCGGCCGCCGTACGGCCTTTGGTGTCGGGAAAATGGATCAGCACGAAATTGGCGACGCTCGGGGTTACGGTTAATCCGAGCTTGCCGATTTCGTCCGTAAGCCACGGCAGCCAGCGATCGTTGTGGGCGCGCGAGCGTTCGATGTGGGCGCTGTCCTCGACCGCGGCAATGCCCGCCATCATGGCAGGCGTGTTGACGTTGAACGGACCGCGTATTCGATTGAGCGCGTCGACCACGTGCAATGGACCGTAAAGCCAGCCCAACCGGGCCGCCGCCAGGCCATGAATTTTGGAGAACGTGCGCAGCATCACGACGTTCTCGTTGGTGGCGACGAGTTCGATGCCGGCCTCGTAGTCGTTGCGGCGAACGTATTCGGCGTAGGCGGCGTCGATCACCAGCAGTACATGCGGCGGCAGTTCGCGATGCAGGCGTTTGATCTCGTCGAACGGAACATAGGTGCCGGTCGGATTGTTGGGGTTGGCGAGGAACACGATTTTGGTACGCGGGCTCACGCGCTCCAGAATTGCATCAACGCTCGCGGTGTAGTTCGTCTCCGGCGCTACCACCGGCGTCGCGCCGGAACCGAGGATCGCGATCGGATACATCAGGAAACCGTGCGTGGTATGGATCCCCTCGTCGCCGTCGCTCAAATAGCCGTCGGCCAGGAGGTTGATCAGCTCATCGGACCCGGCCCCGCACGCAATGCGCGCCGGGTCTGGTCCGAACACGTGACCAATCGCCTCGCGCAGTGCTGTGGCCGCGCCGTCCGGGTAATCCTGCAAATGATCCGCAACCGCCCGATAGGCGGCGATCGCCTTCGGGCTCGGGCCAAGCGGGGTCTCGTTGGACGAGAGCTTGAACACGCGCTCGGCGCCGGGTGCGTCGCTTTTGCCCGGCACATAGGCGTCGATCTTGAGGACGCCCGCGCGCGGTTGGGGAAGCAACGATGCTGTCATTCGCAAGACTTTCAGGCTGTTGAAGCGGATTAACTAGTGCGGTGGATTTGAAGTTCCTATCATTCTTGCAGCGGCCCCCGTACAGGAACTTCAAATCCAAAACCGCCCTAGAATCATTGATTTGCTAGTGTCCTTTCGATTCCGAAGTTCGCATAGGAGCGTGCTGCAAGGTGTGGCGAACGTCGGAATTCGGGACACTAGCGAGAGACGGTGCCGTCGGCGCCGACCGTATAGCGCCTCGCGTGGCTCCCGACGAGGGCCTGCGAGCGCACCGATGCGCCGGCCTTGACCAGCGAGGCGAGCGCATCGCCGAGTTTCTTTTCGCGCGGCACCGATAACAGCAACGCGGCCCCGTCAAACGCCCCGTCCGGCACGGCGATCGCCTCGGTCACGGCCGCGAGTGCCCGCGCCGGGCGCGGTCCCCAACCCGACACCTTGATGCTCCACATCTCGACGTCGGTGACGATCGCGTCGGGGTGCGGGCGTGCGATCGCGAACACCGGCAAGGCGGCCGGATGATCGGCGCGCTCCAGGAACGGAAGCCGCGCGATGATCTTTGGCGCGTTGCCTTCGAGCGCGGTCCACCACGCGCCGGAGCCGGCGATGGCGATTGCCGGAACCAATCCCAGATCGCCTTGCGAGCGCGCGACCGCCGCCACCACACCAGACGCGCCCATGTGAGTTACGAGCGGCACCGTGAAGCCGAAATGAAAGCGCTCGGAGTCGCGCATCGCCGCGTCGCCCGCCGACAGATCCGCGTGGACGCGAAACGGCGCCTGCACGTAGGTGAAGGTCGCGATAATGACGCGCCAGATGCTTTCGGCGGTGTCGAGCGGCAGGATGCCATGGTGCCGCTCGACCAGGCGGCGCATCATGTCGGCTTCACGGGCGGGACGAAACGCTGAGCCGGACTCGGCCGTGTGCTTGACCTTGATGAGGCGGTCGATGATCTCGCCGCGCTCCATCAGCAGGCCGTGCATCGCGGTATCAATGCGATCGATCTCGGTACGCAGGTCCGCGAGCGATAACGCCGGGGCAGTCTTCTCCATGTTGCGGTGCGCCATTGGGGGTCCGGAAACGGGCCCATTGATAGGTCGCGCGTTTACCGAAATCAAAGAAAACATTGACTTAGGTCTGGCGCCCTCTATCTAACCCCCGGCCTTTCGGCATGTTCTGGTTGCCCGAATTCAGGCAATATGCGTTGCAGCACGCAAAGAGTGCTAGTTCGCCGCCGGTCGATGCGGCGATGAGGTTGAAGGATGGCCGAGGCGCGACTGAAAGCTGATTTGCGCGATCGCGTAGGCGAGGCGGAGAACCCACATTCGCACGTGGTGAGCTTTGGCCCTGACAGGCCGCTTAAACTCGATGCAGGGGTTGAGCTCTCGCCCTTTCAGATCGCTTACCAGACCTACGGCACGCTCAACGCGGCGCGCTCCAACGCAGTGTTGATCTGCCACGCGCTCACCGGCGATCAGCACGTGGCCAACGTTCATCCGGTTACCGGCAAGCCCGGTTGGTGGGAAACGATGGTCGGTCCGGGCAAGCCGATCGACACCGATCGCTACTTCGCGATCTGCCCCAATGTGGTTGGCGCCTGCATGGGGACGACCGGACCGGCTTCGATCAACACCAAGACCGGTCGCCCGTACGGGCTCGAGTTTCCCGTAGTCACGATCCGCGACATCGTACGCGCGCAGGCCATGCTGCTCGACCATCTTGGAATCGACAGTTTGTTCGCGGTCGCCGGCGGCTCGATGGGCGGGATGCAGGTGTTGCAGTGGGCGGCGAGCTATCCGGACCGCGTATTCGCGGCACTTCCGATCGCGTGCGCGACCCGCCATTCGGCCCAGAACATCGCATTCCATGAAGTCGGGCGGCAGGCCGTAATGGCTGACCCGGAATGGCGTGCCGGCCGTTACCTGGCCGAGGGCACCAACCCGCGCCGAGGACTCGCCGTTGCCCGCATGGCGGCGCACATCACCTATCTTTCGGACGCCGCGTTACACCGCAAGTTCGGCCGCCGCTTTCAGGATCGCGTGAATCCGACCTTCTCGTTCGACGCCGACTTCGAGGTCGAGAGCTATCTGCGACACCAAGGCTCGTCCTTCGTCGAGCGGTTCGATGCCAACAGCTATCTCTACCTGACGCGCGCGATGGACTATTTCGATCTCGCCGCCGACTACGGCGGGGTGCTGGCGCAGGCGTTCCGCGGCACCAAGACGCGCTTTTGCGTGATCTCGTTCACCAGCGACTGGCTGTTTCCGACGGTCGATTCGCGCGCCATCGTGCACGCGCTCAACGCGAGCTCCGCGCGCGTCTCGTTCGCGGAGATTGTCACCGACAAGGGGCACGACGCTTTCCTGCTCGATGAGCCCGAATTGTTTGCGATTATGCGCGGCTTTCTCGGATCCGCCGGCGCGGCACGCGGGCTGCCCGGCTAACGGCGAGCCATTGACGAATGCTCAACCGTCCACATCGCGATCTCACCATGGCGAACACCGCGCGTGTGCCCGGTGCCGCGCGCGTCGATCACCTGGTCGTGGCCGAAATGGTGGCGCCCGGCTCGCGCGTACTGGACGTCGGGTGTGGCGATGGCGAACTGTTGCGCCTGCTCGAGTTGCGCGGTGTCGATGGCCGCGGCATCGAATTGTCGCGCGAGGGCGTCAACGATTCGGTGGCTAAGGGGCTCGCGGTGATTCAGGGTGATGCCGACACCGACCTTGCCGACTATCCCGACGATGCATTCGACTACGTCATTCTCTCGCAGACCCTGCAGGCCACTCGCAAGCCACGGGAAGTCATAGAGCACATGCTGCGCATCGGGCGGCACGCGGTGGTTTCGTTTCCGAATTTCGGACATTGGAAAATCCGCCTGAAACTTCTATTTGACGGGCAAATGCCGCGTACCAACAACTTGCCGGAGACCTGGTACGCCACGCCCAACATCCATTTCTGCACCATCAAGGATTTTCGCCAGCTGTGCGGAATTGTCGGCGCAAAGATGGAGAAGGCCGTGGCGCTCAACGCGTGGGGCAAGCCGCTCCGGCTGCCGGCCCGATGGTGGGTCTGGAACCTGATCGGGGAGCAGGCGGTATTTCTGTTGAGCCGGCGAAAATAATACCTGCTTTTCAGTGCACGGGCTCGAGCGCACGCACCTGCGGAGAGATCACCGGGGCGCAACGTTTGTCGTCCGCCGTCTTGCGCAACGCCGTTAATTCAGCGCGCACGGTATTGAGCTCGTCCTGATAGACGATCGCATTGACGACCTGGCCGCCGGCACCTTCGTGGCGGCGGTCGTACCATGAGTTGAGTCCCGGCTTCGCGCGCGTAGCCTTTTTGGCGCGCTCGGCGGCGATCCTCGCAATCGAGAAAGTCGAACTTACCGGGTGCCGCGTAGATGCTGTCGTCCAGGGAGAACGAGCAGCCACTGGTCAGCATAGCAAGGCACACAGCGGCAAATGCGAGGCGCATGAGGTTCCTTTTCGGCGGCCGCCATGGTCCAAGTATGGCCTCTCGCGGACGAAGGGCGCAACATTATGACGCTAGCGGCCGGCCATCATAGGACTATTTTGCTAGCTTGTCCGGGCGGTCGGTGCCACCGACAAAGTGTCGTTGTCATCCCTTGTTCGCGAACGCGTGAGGCGCGGAGCCAGCTGACCGCTGGCGCATTGCTCTTGCGAGCGATGCACGGGTCGCGCCCCATTCCCGCCGGACCCTGCATGGCTCGCGATCAAATCGACATGACGCCCATCGAATCGCGCGACGCACTCGTCGCTTGGTTCGAGGCCGGGATCGAAGCCGCGCGAAAATTTCCGCATCGGCACCGAGCACGAGAAGTTCGCGTTCACGCTCGAGGGCCACGCCCCGGCTCCTTATGACGGCTCGCGCGGCATCAAGGCTCTCCTCAACGGAATGCGGCATCTGCTCGGATGGGAACCGATCATGGAGGCCGAAAACATCATCGGCCTCTACGACGTGACCGGCGGCGGCGCCATCTCGCTCGAGCCGGGAGGTCAGTTCGAGCTCTGGGGGCGCCGGTCGAGACTGTGCATCAAACCTCCAGCGAGTTGATGGCGCACCTTGCGCAAGTGCGCGAAATCGCTCGTCCGCTGCGTATCGGGTTCCTCGGCATTGGCATGACGCCGAAATGGTCGCTTCGCGAGATGCCGGCGATGCCGAAAGGCCGCTACGCAATCATGACCGCTTACCTGCCGACGCCGGCGCGCACGGGCTCGACATGATGCACCGCACCTGCACCGTGCAGACCAACCTCGACTTTGCGACCGAACCCGACAGGTGAAGATGCTGCGGATTTCGCTCGCGCCTCACCCCGGTCGACCGCAATGTTCGCGAACTCGCCGTTCTCCGACGGGAAAACCGACGCTCTTCCGGGCGTTTCGAGCGGAGATCTGGCGTGACACCGACAATCCGCGCGCCGGCACTGCCGAGGACGTTCGAGCGCGGCAAGCGCTTCGAAGGCTGCGTCGAGTAGGCGCTCGACGCGCCGATGTACCTCGTCAAGCGCGGCGACAAGTACATCGATGTCGCGGGACAATCATTTCGCGACTTGTTGGCCGGCCGGCTCGACGCGCTGCCGGGCGAGCGCGCGACCCTTTCCGATTGGGCCAATCATGTCTCAACCATATTCCCGGAAGTGCGTCTGAAACGGTTTCTGGAGATGCGCGGCGCCGATGGAGTTCCATGGCGCATGTTAACCGGCTGCATTGCCGGCATTCTGGGTCGGTTTGCTCTACGACCAGGATTGTCTCGATGCTGCGTGGGACATCGTGAAGGACTGGACTGCGCCGGAGCGTCAGAAATTACGTGATGATGTACCCAAGCAGGCGCTGAAGGCGAGCATTCGAGGCCGCTCGATGCTGGAGCTCGCGAAGGATTGTCTGACGCTCGCGCACGCGGGCCTTAAGCGCCGCGACTGCTGCCGCGACCGCGAAGGCCGCGACGAGACGCTCTATCTCGAAACGCTGGGCGACATCGTCAGACGCGGCTATACGCCGGCCGAAGAACTGCTGCAGAAATTTCACGGCCCGTGGCGCGGTTCGGTGGAACCGATATTCACCGAATACGCCTACTGAACGCGCTTCCGAACCGGTTTTCGGTCATGCCAAACAAAAGACTACTCGGCGGCCTGGGCCGGTCGGGAAAGGTTGTCGAGCGACGAGATGATATGGCCGGCGAGCGCGTCGGCGAGGGCGGAACTCTCGTGGGTGTTGCGCAGCAGCCCGATGTCGCACGAGGGCAGTTCCGGCAATCCGTCAGCCGTTGTTAACAGTCGCATGCCGGGCCGCACGCCCAATTCCGGAAACACCGAAATCGCGAGGCCGGCCAGGACCGCGGCGGCGACCGCGCCCGAGTTGGCGCTGGTGTAGAGGATGCGGTGTTGTCTGCCGATCGCGCCCAGTCGCTCCGATGGCGGAGCGCCGCCACATGCAGGTCGCACGACCGAGCGCCAGCGGCAATCGCTCCTCGCGATGGACCGAATGGCGATTGGACGTCACCCACCACAATCGCTCCGCGCCGAAAGATCTCCGTTGCGCGGTTGCCCTCGCAGGTGGTGACGATTGCAAGATCAATGTCGCCGCTGTCGATCTGCACAATCAAGTCAACCGACGGTGCGCATACGACCGTGAGCTCGGCGCCACGGATAGACGCGCGAGAACCGCGCCATGATCTCCGGGAGGTAGCGATCGGCGTAGTCGTCCGGCACGCCGAGGCGCACGCGGCCGGATAGTTCGGCATCGGAAAACGCGGCGAGCGCCTCGACATTGAAGTTTACGACGCGACGCGCGTAGTCGAGCAAGCGCTCGCCGTGCTCGGTGAGCTTCGAGCCGCGGCCGTCGCGCGCGAAGATCGGGTGCTCCAGACGCTCCTCGAGTTTCTTATCTGCATCGACACGGCAGATTGGGTTTTGTGCACCACCTCTCCGGCCTGGGTGAAGCTGCCCGTTTCTACGATCGCAACGAAGGTGCGCAGTTGCTCAACATCGATCAGCGCGGTCATGGCGACTCCTTGGGGCCAAGGAAACTTGTTAGGCAATAACATCACTGAATTTGATAGCTTAGATCATAAACATTCGTTTTACGAATTAAATTGCAGGTTCCATACATAGAAACCGGAACGGATTCGACGCGCGCGTTGGCGCAAACCCTTGTCAGCCGTCCGTTGCCGTTACGGAGGATGCCATGTCGACGACAGGCCGTTGGATTGCTGGTTTCGGGGCCCGAGTTCGTCAGCGCATGGAACGTGGCCTGGCCGGCGTAAGGCATCGCAAAGGGTTGGCAATGCTTGCAAATTTTGATGATCGCGCGCTCGCCGATATCGGTCTGACGCGCTCGGACCTCTACGATGCGCTGGCACACCGGATCTGGGACGATCCGACCACGATGCTCGAGTGCCGTCGCACGGCGCGTCGCGACGAAGCGCGGCCGGTAGTCGCGCCGCCGCTCGCCCCGAAACCGCCGACGCAGATGCTCGGGGTCACCGGACTGACCCCGCCGCCGACCAATCGCCCGGCGCGGTACTTCGTCTGAAAGCGCTCCTGTTGCAAAGCCGACGCCTCCCGGTCGGCTCCCCCGGCCCAACCGCCTAGCCCCCTCGTGCGGTGGGTCCCGCGCCCGCTGGTCCTCTCTCCGGCGGGCGCTCTTCCTCAGCCATCACCCGCGTTCTTCTCGCAAAGCCGCATTGGCGGCGCTATCGCCACACCGTCGCGCGGCGCGCGAATGGGCTGCGGAGAAACTCGCAATCGTCCTCGCTTCCGCGGCGTGCTGTCTTTAAAACACATGGGGGGGGTTGCGAGGCTGGGCCAGGCGGCGATGCGGTTGCGATCAGGCTCTACAGACGCTTGCCCTGCTGCTGGTTGCGTCTTCGGCGCACGCGCAGGTTGGCTTTGATCGCCCGGGCTCGGATTACTCGAACTTCGTGGTGAGGCCGGCCGATCCGGCGCTTTGCGCGTCGCGCTGCGAACGGGAAGGCCGATGCCGGGCCTGGACTTTCCAGTATCCGACACCCGACAATCCCAACGGGGTGTGCTGGCTCAGAAATACGGTCCCCACACGCACCAAAGCGCCTTGCTGCGTCTCCGGGGTGCGCGGCGCCGGGTGATCGAGCCGCGCGGCGGGCCGGTCGAGTATTCGATCGACCGCTACGGGGGCGATCTCCGGAATCTCGAATTACCGCCCGAACTCCACCGGCAATGCGTGCAAGGCCGCGTGCGAGGCCGACAGCAAATGCCGCGCATGGACCTACCTGCGGCCCGGCTACGCGGGGCCGGCGGCGCGCTGCTTCCTCAAGAATCAAGTGAGCCGCCACGCCGGCGGCCGTGCTGCATTTCGGGCGTCGTGCGGTGAGCTAGATGCCGGTCAGCCGGTCCCGCCCACGGTGATGCGGTCCATGCGAAGCGTCGGTTGACCGACCCCGACCGGCACGCCTTGCCCGTTCTTGCCGCATGTGCCGATGCCCTCGTCGAGCGCCAGATCGTTGCCGATCATGGCTGATGCGATGGGAGAGGTCCGTCGGTCCGTTTCCGATCAGCATCGCTCCTTTCAGCGGCGCGCCGATTTTGCCGTCAGCGATACGGTACGCCTCCGTGCACTGAAAAAACGTACTTGCCCGACGTGATGTCGACCTGACCGCCGCCGAAATTGACCGCGTAGATGCCATTCTTGACCGACGCCGATGATCTCCCGCCCGGGTCGCGGGCGCCGGCCAGCATGTAGGTGTTGGTCATGCGCGGCATCGGCACATGGCCGATAGCTCTTCGCGTCGCCCGTTGCCGGTCGGGCGCATGTCCATCAAGCCGAGCGTTCTGCCGATCCTGCATGTAGCCCCCACGGCTCCCCGTCCTCGATCGAGGACGGTGCGATTGGTCGGGGTGCCTTCGTCGTCGATCGAGGGAGCGAACCGCGTCGGTCGCCAAGGGTGCCGTCATCTACAACCCGTAACGCCCTTTGGCGGCGACCCTGCTGGCCCATGAGGCCGGCAAAGGCCGACGTCTGCTTGCGGTTGAAGTCGCCCTCCAAACCGTGACCGACGGCTTCGTGCAGCATGACGCCAGGCCAGCCCGGACCGAGCACCCACATCCATTTCGCCGGCCGGCGCCGGTACCGATTTAAGATTGAGCAAAGCCTGACGCACGGCATCATCGACGGCGCCGCGCCACGCACCGGCCGCGATGAAACGCGACATAGCCCTCGCGCCCGCCAAAGCCGTGGCTCCCGGATTTCTCGGCGGTCTCCCTGGCCAACCACGACCGAAACATTCACCCGCACCAACGGCCGGATGTCGCGGTAGATCTCACCGTCGGGCCGCACGATCTCCACGATCTGCCAGGACGCCGCAACGCTCGCGGAGACCTGCCGCACCCGTTCGTCCTTGCCGCGCGCGTAAGCGTCGATGTCTTGCAGAAGTTTGACCTTGGCGTCGAAGCCGGACTCGGAGCGGATTGTCGTCGGTGTAGAGGCGCGCATTGGTCCGCGCGGGCGCGTCGGCGAGTTCGCCCGAATAGCCGCCCTTGACCGCACGCACCGCATCGGCCGTCCTCGCGAGCGCCGCCTCCGAGACGTCAGTCGCGTGGGCGTAGCCAACTGCCTCATCCTTGACGGCCCGCAACCCAAAACCCTGCGAGGTGTCGTAGGTGGCCTGCTTGAGGCGGCCGTTGTCGAACAGCAGCATCTCCGACTGCCGGTATTCGAGGAAGAGTTCGCCGTGATCGGCGCCGTCGAGGCCGCGAGCGATGATTTTGGAGACCTTGGCCTTGTCGAGGCCGGCGCGGTCGAGCAGGGACGTGGTGGCTTTCATGGCGGCACTTCCAAACTTCAGTGGATCGCGCGCGAAATATAAGCACGCCGGAGGTCGGAAGTCAGGGGATCGGATGTGCGCAACTGTGCCGACGGAGGCGATGCTC
>CAWFLX010000017.1:0-15795 GCA_963816775.1 uncultured Alphaproteobacteria bacterium | reverse complement strand
GGGATGGCTTAGCCAGAGGAGGAGCTTTCCGATGCGTGCTCTCAAGATAGCTCTTGTCGCCGCAGCCCTGGGCGCTGCGGCTGCGTGCACCGGCAGCGCATCCGCCATGCCGGTCGGCGGCTTGGCTGCTGCGTCAAACGAACTTGCGAACGATATGGTGCAAGACGTGCGCTGGTGCGGGCGGTATCGATGCCGGGGGTACCCGCGCTATTACACCTATCGACCCTACTATTATTACAGCCCGTACTACGCTTATTACGGCTGGCCGTACTATCGTCCCTATTGGGGGTTGGGGTGGGGCTGGGGTGCTTTGTGGTGGTAATGACGTGGTGCTTGGCACGTGACATTGCGGTGTTCATGATTATCTGAATGGAGGGCACGGTGGCGGTGATGCGCGAGGCGAGCAAATCACCGCCACTGCGGAGCTGAAGCACAGCAGCTGGATGACATACGGGCCCCTGCGATGAGCGAAATCACCGTCAAACCCCGCACCAAAGTTAAGCTCAAAACCGAGCGGCCTCGATTACACAAAGTCATCCTCGTCAACGACGACTACACGCCGCGCGAGTTCGTCGTTGCGGTCTTGAAAGCCGAATTCCGCATGAACGAAAGCACCGCCCATCGCGTGATGGTCACCGCGCATATGCGCGGCGTCTGCGTGGTCGCGGTTTACGCGCGCGACATCGCGGAGACCAAGGCCACGCGCGCGACCGATGCGGGCCGCAGCAAAGGCTATCCGCTGCTGTTTACGACCGAGCCGGAGGAATAAGGCCGAGGGATCAGTGCCGCGTCAGCGACCGTGGACGGCGGCGCAAATCTACGCGCTTCGGGAACAAGAAATGATCATCCGGCACATTTGCGTTGAGGGTTGAGACTATATCGGCCAGTGGTCGGTGGCCGCCGGCCCTAGTTCCAAAGGCGCTTGCTGGCGATGTCGGCGCCTTCGCGCATCGCCTTGAACTTCTCCCACACCACCGTGTGATGCACCTCGGTCTTGTAGAGGGCTTGCGACGAGAACCCGCAGTCCGCACCCGCCATTACGTTCTCGCGCCCGACCAGCTTGGCGTAGCGCAGCAGCCGCTCGGCAATCAGCTCCGGGTGTTCCACGATGTTGCTCGCATGGGTGATGACGCCCGGGCACAGCACCGCGCCCTCCGGCACTTTGACGCGCTCGAACAGATGGTATTCGTGCTCATGGCGCGGGTTGGCAGCTTCGAAACTGTACGATCCGGCGTTGATCTTGAACACATAGGGAATGACATCGGCTAGCGCCGCTTCGTAGATGCGCGGGCCTTCGTTGACCCCGTAGCAGGTATGGAACCGGACCTTCTCGGGTGGGATCCCCTTGAGCGCCGCGTTGGTGGCCTCGACATAGATCTCGGCGCGCCGCTTCATCTGTGCCGGCGTGAGCCCGGGCTCGACGAAGATGTCCGAGAGAAACGGGTCATCGATCTGGACCAGGATGCCGGCGTCGACGATCGCCTTGTATTCCTTGGCGAGCTCGGCCGCGAGTGCGTGGAAATACTCTTCTTCTGATTTGTAATACTCATTGATCCCGACCCCGGCAGGCGCGGTTGCCGGCAGGAACACGTGGGCGTCGGATACGCCGGCGGCCTTGGCCGCGGCTTTGACGTTGGCGATGTCCTTCTGCACCGCCTGCTCGCCCTTGTACTTGACCGGACCTGTGCAGACCACCGGCGTGATTGCGACGATGGTGCCGCCCATCATGGCTTCCTTGAAGTACTGGGCGTAGTAGTCCGGAAACGCCGCGACTTCCTTCTGAAACAGCAGCAGCTTCTGGCCGGGCCGCGGTTCAAAACCCGTGAGCCGTTCCTGGATATAGGTGAAGAACCCGGGCTTGGAGACTTCGCCGTCGGTCACGATGTCGATGCCGCAATCGACCTGCTTGCGCACGCTATCGCGCACGGCCTCGGTGATCGCCTTGTCGAGCGCGGCCTGGTCGTAGGGCTTCCCGTTGAGCTTGGCCTTCAGCAGGTCGAGGACGTTGTGCGGTCGCGGGAGGCTACCGATGTGCGTTGTCTGAATGCGATCGGTGTTCTGCTGAAGCGACATCGGGTGTCCTCCTTGGCTGGTCGCGCGCGGCCGGTCTGTGTGGCGGCCTTACGCAATTCACGCAGCGATCTTGCCGCCGAGCTCGTCCTCGATGTGCGTGCGAATGATATCGTCGAACGTCGTTTCTGCCCGAAAGCCGAGCGCGGTGGCGCGGGCCGCATCGAAGCACCTCGGCCAGCCGTCGACAATGCGCATGATCATCGGGTCAGGTTCGCGCCGAATGCGCGCCGCGACCTTATCGCCGGCGATGCGTCGTAGCGCTGCGATCTGCTCGCCGACCGTGCAGGAGACGCCGGGCATCGTAAGGCTGATGCGGTTCCCGAGCTGTTCGCGCTTCAGCGATGCGGCGTGGAGGAGAAAGCCGACGGCGGCGCGCGGGCTTGCGTGCCAGTGCCGCACTCCCTCGTCGACCGGCAGCACGGCGTTCTGCCCGGCGAGCGGCTCGCGGATGATGGAGGAAAAGAACCCGGAGGCCGCGCGATTGGGCCTGCCCGGACGTACGTTGATCGTGGGCAACCGGATGGCGACGCCGTCGAGAAACCCGCGGCGCGCGTAATCGGCCAACAGGAGTTCCGCGACCGCCTTCTGCGTTCCGTATGAGGTCAGCGGAGTGAGCGCAAAGTCGTCCGGGATTGCTGGCGGAAAAGGCGCGCCAAACACCGCGATCGACGATGCGAAAACAAGCTTCGGACGATAGTCCGGCGCGGCGCGGATGGCCTCCAAAAGGAGCCGCGTAGCGTCGAGATTGATGCGATAGCCCTTGTCGAAATCGAGCTCCGCTTCACCCGAAACGATCGCCGCCAGATGAAAGATGACGTCAGGCCGTTCGGCGATAAGCTTGGTTGCCTCGCCCGGGGCTGCGAGGTCCGAAGCGACGGTCTCGACCTTGCCGGAGAAGCCCGGCGGCGGCTCGGGCGGAGCAACATCAACGAGCTTGATGCGATCGACCGGTGTACCGTTGAGCGCGGCGTCCTTGAGAAGCCGCAGCGTCAACTTGCTGCCGATCATACCCGCGGCGCCCGTCACCAGAATATTCATCGGGCCTTGTCCTTCGCATCGCGGCGATGCGGGGGCGGTGTCGAGTCGTCGGTATTACTTGCCGAGTTCGAGCGCCCAATACTCGACCCCGGAGCTCGACTTGGCGGAAGCGAGCCCGTAGGTCTTCACGTCCTTCAATAGCATATTGGACCGGTGACCTGGCGAGTTGATCCAGTGCTGGATCGTGCACGACTGCGTGCTGCATCCGTAGAGGACATTCTCGGCGCGCGCGCCGGCGGGCCCGCGCTTTTCAAAAAAACCGGCGTGGTCCATCGTTTTGCGGCGTGCCATGTCTTCGGCATGGTCTTTGGCGAGCTTGACCATCGCTGGATCGGCGCGCAGCTCGGACAGACCGTTCCCGGTTCGGAATTCGTTGAGCGAGGACGCCTTCTGGGCGGCCGCTGCGGGTCCGGTGCACGCGGACAACGCCAATAGGAGCGCAAGGCATTCCAACATGTTGCCGAAATCCCCCATCACGACCCGGTCGACACGTCGATCCACGGCACGCAAATACGGTGCGCGCGGTTGTCGGATCGGATCCCCACCAACCGGCAAAATAGCCCGCAGACTGGGGCGTCAAAAAGGCAACGATTTCCAGTCCGAAGGTACCGGAGGACGAGCCGACGGTGCCCGCAAGACCACGCCAGGGTTGGGAACCGGGAGGTTGGGCGTTAACATATGTGGCGTTTCGCGGCCGTGGTATGGAAGAAACTGGTCCTCCGGTACAACGTTGAGAAGTAGGAGCATGAAAATGCAGCGTCTCGTTCCAGTCGCGGGGTTGGTTCTTGGCCTCGGCATCGCGGGCGCCCATGCCGGGCCGTGCAGCAGCGAGATTACGCAGATCGAGCAGGCGGTGAACCAGCCGAACTCGCAATACGGCCCGACGGCGCGCCAGTCGATCGGCGCCCAGGACAGCCGGCAGCCGACGGCGTCGTCGGTCGCGGCGGCCGAGAAACGGGCGGACAACCACTATCTCGACGTCTTGAACAAGGCCAAGGCGCTCGACGCTGCGAACAACTCCGACTGCCAGAACGTGGTCAAAGAGCTCAAGCTGCTCGTCGGCATGCAGTGAACACGAGACGCTTTCGTTAATCCACGATCCGCATCACCGCTTCGATCTCGACCGACATGCCGTTCGGTAGCGAGGCCATGCCGACGGCGGAGCGCGCGTGGCGGCCGCGCTCGCCCAGCACCTCGACCAACAAGTCCGAGCACCCGTTGATCACTTTGGGGGGGTCGCCGAAGTCAGGCGTCGCGTTGACCATGCCCAGGAGTTTGAGGGTCTCGACCCGCGCGAGATCGCCGGCGGCCGCCTTGGCGGCTGCCAGCAGCCCAAGCCCGACCAGCTTCGCGTGCTCATAGGCTTCCTGCCACGTAAAATCGCGGCCGACCTTGCCGATGTAATAGGAGCCGTCGGGCTTCGCCGGTCCCTGGCCTGAGACATAGATCGTTTTGCCGTCGAGCTTGAATGGGACGAAGTTTGCGATCGGCGTGCGCAACGGCGGCAGCGTGAGGCCGAGGGCTTTGAGTTTCTCTTCGGGTGTCATGGCGTTCCTGATGGCTACTCGATCGGAGCCACGATCGTTGGATGCTTGAATTGATTGGCGTCGAGTTTCTTGCTGATCATTCCGGTGTCCGCGTAGACATCGAGCATGGCCTGGATGCCGGCGAAGTTCGGCGCCGCGCCCGGTTCGCGCGCGAAGTCGTTCGACTTGAGCAGGTAGGTGTCGAGCACCGGCACCGGCACCTTGGTGATCTCGGACACGACGTTCATGGTCTCGGCGCGGTTCGCGAGCGCCATCTTGAGCGCCTTGGTGATATCGCGGACGTAGGCTTTCACCAAGTCGGGGTTCTTGTCGACGAAGTCCTTTCGGCATGCTTCGACGATATGCACGATGTTGGGTAGCACCTCCTCGAGCGCGAACAGCTTGCGGATGCCGCCCTTCGCTTCAGCACGTGCCGCAAACGGCTGGTTCATGTTGGAGGTATCGACGCGTCCGGAGCGGATCGCTTCTTCGGAGAGCGGAAAGCTCACCTCCACCAGCTTGATGTCCTTTTCCGGATCGACGCCGTTCTTCTTCAGCATCAGATTGAACGGCCCCTGTGTGCCGCCGCCGATGATGCTGATCCCGACGGTCTTGCCCTTGAGGTCGGCCACCGTCTTGATCGGGCTGTCGTCCTTGACCGCCCAATAGACGGAGAAACTGCCCGGCTTCTCGCCGACATGCTCGGCCACGATGTAGACCGCGAGCGTGCCGTTGGCGGCGCCCTGCGCCACTGGAAGAATGCCCTGGGTCGCGCAATCGAGCGCGCCCGCGATCAAGGCCTGCGACATCACCGATGTTCCCTGGAACTGCGACCACTCGATCTTGTAGGTCTTGCCGAGGTCGGGGAACTCCTGCGGGCGGCGCATCATCCAATATTTCGCTTCTTCGGCCGGAATCGTCCAGCCGACCCGGATGGTGGGGATGTTCTGCGCCTGCGCGCTCGATACCAGCGCGCCGGCCGCGAGCCCCAGCGCCGCAAACAACCTGTTCATCTCATATGCCCTCGTGCTGCATGGCCCATATCGAGCGTTCGCCTTGGTTCATGGAACGCTGTCGGCACGGAAATCGCAAGGGTGGATTTTGATCAGCGCGTGCGGACGACGCTGACGGATGACGGGTGTTCGCGCGGAACGTGTTGAAATGCACGATGTCTTGCCTGCCGATTGGGCGACGTGAGATGTAGGATGCAGCACGTGACTTTATCGTTGGTAGCACGGTCTGATCGGAACCAGCGCTTGGCGACGAACATCATCGAGATCGCGGCGGTGTCGAAGGTCTACGACACGACTTCGCGCGGACGTCATGTCGCGCTAAGCGATATCTCGCTCGACATCGCGCAAGGGCAGTTCGTCTCGATACTGGGGCCTTCCGGTTGCGGCAAGTCGACGCTGCTTTACATCGTCGGCGGCTTCGTCGAAGCCACCAGCGGCGCCGTTCGGGTTGGCGGCGCGCCGGTCAACGGCCCTGGGCCGGACCGCGGACCGGTGTTCCAGGAGTTCGCGCTGTTTCCCTGGAAGACCGTGCTCGGAAACGTCATGTACGGTCCGCTGCAACAGGGATTGTCGAAAGGGGAGGCCGCCGAGCGTGCGCGCGAGTTGATCGAGCTCGTGCATTTGAAATCATTTGAAGGCTTCTATCCGAAGGAACTCTCGGGCGGCATGAAGCAGCGCGTCGCCCTTGCCCGCACGCTCGCCTATCGGCCGAAGATCCTGTTGATGGACGAGCCGTTCGGCGCGCTCGACGCGTTGACACGCAAGCGTTTGCAGAACGAACTGCTCGAGATCTGGGAGCGCGACCGCAAGACCGTTATGTTCGTCACCCACAGCGTGGAAGAGGCGGTGTTCCTATCTGATCGCGTGTTTGTCATGTCCAATTCGCCCGGCCGCATCCGCAAGGTATTCGACGTGACGCTGCCGCGCCCGCGCGTGCGCGCCGAGTTGCTTGGTCGATCGCCGCTATCAGGAAATGGTGGTCGCGATCGAAGGCCTGATGGACGAGCAGGAGCGGGAGCTCGGCTGATGGCGCGCTTGAAATCGCTCCCGGGCCTCTCCGCGCTGGTCGCCTGCCTGGCGTTGTTGTTGATCTGGGATGCGCTGGCGCGAGCCTTCGCGGTCAGCGGGTTGCCACCGCCGTGGGGCGCGTTACGCCAGCTCCCGTCGCTCCTCTCCGACCCCGAAACGCTGCTCAACATCCTGGCGTCGTTGCGGCGGATGGCGATCGGCTTTTTCGTAGCGCTCGCCTGCGCGGTGCCCGTCGGGCTGATGATGGGGCGCAGCGCAGTGGTGGCTGCGTTCTTCAATCCGCTGTTCATGGTGATCTATCCGGTCCCGAAAGCGGCGTTGATGCCATTGATCATGCTGTGGATCGGAGTCGGCGACATGGCCAAGGTGCTGGTCATCTTTCTCGGCGTGTCGCTGCCGGTCGTCTATCACAGCTTCCAAGGCGCACGCGCAGTCGAGGAGAAGATGCTGTGGTCGGCGGCCGCCATGGGGCTCTCCGCGCGTGCGCGTTTGCTGCGCGTGGTGCTTCCGGCGGCGTTGCCGGAGATCATGGTCGGTGCGCGCACCGGCGTGGTGCTCGCGCTCATCACCATGGTGACGAGCGAGATGATCGCCCGTCAGACTGGAGTTGGAAACATTTTCTTCACGGCGCTCGACATGGCGCAATACGACACGGTTTACGCCATGATCATCATCATCGGCGCGCTCGGCTTTGCGTGCGATTGGGGGTTTGAGGCAGTGCGCCGCGTGGCGGTGGCCTGGGCCGAGCCGTCGCACCAGATCGCGGTGGGTTCGGCATGACGTCGCGCAGCACGTCGTGGCGCCGCAATCTTGCTACGCTCCTGGCCGGTGCGCTGCCGATCCTGGCGGTGCTGATGCTCTGGTATGCGGTGTGTGCGCTTGAGCTCGCCCCGGTCTCGCTGCTGCCGCCACCCGACGCGGTGTTCGGCCGGTTCCTCGCGCTCCTTGGCGATCGCACGTTTCTGAGCCACGCCGGCATCACCTTGTTTCGGCTGTTCGCCGGCTTCGGCATTGCCCTGGTGATTGGGGTTGGCATCGGCATTCTGGCTGCCGGCAGCCGAACCGTCGCTGCCTTGATGCAGCCCGTCATCCGGGTGCTGGCCCCAGTGCCGAAGATTGCGCTTTACCCGGCGTTCGTGTTGACGCTCGGGTTTGATCATTCTTCCAAGATTGCGCTGGTGGTCGCCGACGCCGTGTTTCCAATCCTGCTCGCTACCTACCAGGGCGCGGCCGCCGTCGAGCCGAAGCTCGTGTGGTCGGCGCGCGCCGCCGGCGCCTCCCAGAACTCGATGCCTGTTTACCGTCGTGTTGACTGCGGCGCTGCCGTCGATTCTCACCGGCGCTCGCATCGGCCTGATCATCTCGTGCATCGTCGTGTTCCTCGCTGAGATGATCACCTCGACCGACGGGCTGGGTCAGCTCTTGGTGCGGGCGGCGCGCAATTTCCAGACCGTCGATATGTTCGAGCCGATCATCGCGATTTCGGTACTCGGTCTTATCCTCAACGCGGCCTTCAATGCGGTGAGCGCGCGCTTGCTGGTCGGTTTTTCCGATCAACGGTGAAGGGCGGCGGCGAGCATTCACAGCGCGCTTTTCAAATGCATAATGGCGCGCCATTGCCGGCATGGTAGTAACACTAGTGTGGTGGATTTGAAGTTCCTATCATACTTGCGGCACTCTCGTCATAGGAACTTCAAATCCAAAACCACACTAGAATCATATATTTGCTAGTGTCCCTTTGATTCCGAAGTTCGCTACCGAGGGTGCCGCAAGACAAAGCGAACTTCGGAACCGGGACACTAGCGGGCGACGTTGGCCGTCATGGAGGGGCACCGCTCATGAAGCGCATGGGGATCGTGGCGGTCACGCTTGCGGCGCTTGCGCTTGGAAATCATCCAGCGGCCGCGCAACCGGCGAGCGAGCCTCCCGCCTCACCGCCCGCCGCGTCGGACGCCCCGGCGGCGCAGCCGGCTCCGCCGCCGTCGTCGACGTTGCCGGCGTCACCGCCTTCGCCGGTGCCGCGGCCGCCGGCGTCCTCCGCGACGCCGCCTGCATCCAGTTTTGCATTCGGGCGCCGGCCGTCGCGGGACGAGGTCAGTGCGGCGCGTGAAGCCTGCCGGCAACAGGCTAATGCCCAAGAGCTCAGCGGCAGCGAGCGCGCCAAGTTCTTGCGCAGCTGCTTCGCCGCCAAAATGCCTGCGGTGGTGAGAAGGGCGGCCTGCCGCAAGGAGGCCAAGGCAAGAGGGCACGTGCAGGCGGGGCTGCGCGCCTACATCCGACAGTGCATGGCACGCCAGCGCGGGGTTTAGGCGGCGGAGCGCTCGCGTCGCGCTCGAGCACACGCCATTCGCGCACTGCGAGTCGCATTGCGCACCGAAATGCGGCGCCGCCGCATGTCTTTTTGTTGCCACAAACCTTACGGTCCTGTAATGTTGAGCAATGTCGCCTGCTAAGACGACAAGCAGAGAGGATCCGCAATGAAAAGCAAGTTGTTAACGGCCGTTATCGCCGCTGCCTTCATGACCGTCAGCGGCGCGTCCTGGGCCTATGTGGGTGGCAACACGATCGTGAAATACCCCAACGCCGACGCTTCGAAGAACAAGAAGGTCGTCAACCATGGCGTAGGTGGCAATTCGGCGCCAAGTTATCCCGCTACCCCAGGGTCGAAGAATAAGAAGGTGGTCAACCACGGTGTGGGCGGCAACAGCGCGCCGTCGTACCCGGCGACCAGCAAGTAAGCCCCGGCACTCTGACGCCGTCGGCTACCCGGCTTCGCTAGCCTTTAAATCAGAATAAACGCGCGCGGATAGGGCATACGCCCGACGAGCGCCCTTGCTGAACTGGCCCCGCCAACCCTCTTCACGGAGGGTTGGCGGGGTCTCTTTGTTTTCAGCGGCCGCTGTGGCACTTGTACGTCGAGGTGGGCATCCTTCGAGACGCTCGCTCCTGAGGGGGAACTTTGGGACGCGTAGTCGCTCGGTTTGCGGTGACGGCAACCCCTTCCGGACAAAGGTCCTCGGCCGCATGAGCAGCCTGCGCAAGGTGCCGCAGCCGGACGGTCGGCGGAGCGCGAAAAGTTCGCGCGCTTTCAGCGCCTTAGTCCCATGGCTCACGACCGAAATCGCGGCCCTTGATCCAAGTTGCTTTGCGTTGGTGATGGCGACCGGCATCATCTCCAATGCGTTTTTCTTCGCGGGCGTGCGCGCATGGTCGGACGCACTGTTTGTGGTCAACCTTGTTGCCCTTCTGTGGCTCATCCTGATCACGGCCCTGCGCGCGCTCGCGTTCCGGCCAGCGCTTTGGGCCGATCTGATCGACCCGCGCAAGGTTTTCGGGTTCTTCACGATTATCGCCGGGGTCGACGTTTTCGGCGCTGCGCTGGCGCTGCGCAGCCTGCCGGCGCTGGCCTTGGCGCTGTGGCTGGCCGCGCTGGTGCTCTGGGTGCTGCTGATCTATTTCAGCTTCGGCGTCCTGATTTTTCTCAACACCGCGCGCGGCGCCAACATCGTGCACGGCGGCTGGCTGAACGCGATCGTCGCGACCCAATCGCTTGTGGTACTCGGCACCATGATTGCGCCGACTCTCGCCGGCTTCAGTCACGCAACCTTCGTGCTGATTCACGTTCTGTGGGGCGTTGGGCTCGGACTTTACGGAATCTTCATCGCGCTGTTCGCCCACCGCATTTTCTTTGCTGACGTTGAACCTGACGACGTGACCCCGTTGCTGTGGGTCGTGATGGGCGCCGCCGCGATCAGTGCCAACGCCGGCTCGACCCTCATCCTGACCGACAGCGGCTTGCCGTTTCTCAACGCCATGCGGCCGTTCATCGACGGTGTGACCCTGATCGTCTGGGCGTGGGCGACTTGGTGGATTCCGCTCCTGGTGTTGCTGGGACTTTGGAAGCACGGCATTCGCCGTGTTCCGCTGACCTATACGCCGATGCTCTGGAGCCTCGTCTTTCCACTTGGCATGTATGCTCTCACGACCGCGCGGCTTTCGCTCGCAGCGGATTTTGCTCCGCTGCGACTCATTGCGCACGCCATGATGTGGATCGCGCTCGCGGCCTGGGTCGCGACCGCTTTCGGCCTTGTCATCGCATCATGGCAAAGCTGTCGGCACTACGCCCAAGCGGGCGCGCGAGGATAGGGTTTCTCAACCTCACGGCCGTTCCCACCACCACCAGTCGGGATGCAGGCGACGCCAGTCCGCATGACGTTGCCTGTTCTCGCCGATCAGGATGCCGAAGCGGATGCAAGCGCGCTTGTCGCCCCTATCACAAAGCTGATGGAAGCCGATCATCTCGGCTTCGATGTTGCCTTGCGCTTGAGCCGGAGGGGCGTGTGCCGCAACTGCGACAACGATTGCAACCCCCGCTCCAAACCACAATGCTTTCGTGATCATGGATGTTTTCGCTCCCGAAGACGTCGCCCCGCCCGCGCCCATAGGTTCGGAATGGAGCACTTTTAAGGATCGAAAGCCGCACCACGATTGAGCAAGCCGCTATCGCACCCGCATACCATCGGCTGGAGAATTCACAACTGATCGGCCGCGCGGCACCTCAGGCGTCAAATGAAAAGCCCCGCAGTTTCCTGCGGGGCTTATCAGATCGGCGCCGGGGGAGGGTGAGGGGGGCGGCGCCGAGTTCTAAGGGTAAGTTCAGTCTACAGGAAACTACGCGCGGGCCAATTATACGTAGGTGTAGCGCGCATAAGTCGGCGTATCGCCTGCATCTTTTTTCTCAGAAATGCGGCGCAGGCAGGCGTGGCAACGCCGACTCAATCGCGAGGCAAATCGTTAGCAATTGCTGATCGGCGCCTTGCGGCCCGTCGATCGCGATTCCAATCGGAAGCCCGGCACTCGTCATGCCGGCGGGCAGGCTCAACCCGGGAATTCCGGCGGCGCTACCGGGACCGAGATTGCGAATGTAGGTTGCCAACGTCGGCACCGCCTTACCGTTGAGCAAAACCGTATCGTCCTCACCAACTTTTGCCGCCGGTAGCGGGGTGGTCGGAAACACCATTGCGGCGACCCCCCGTTCCGCAAAATACCGGCGATAGGCGTCCTGGAGGGCAGGCCGATGTTTGATGAGCGCCTCGCGATAGACGGCCTCAGGCACTGCGTCCGGGCCGAGCAGAGCGTCAACCACCTTCTTGACCGCCGGGCTTTTGACCTGTGCGGCCACACCCGCAAAGTCGAGACCGGTGGCGTGCCCGGCGAGATAGCGGTCGAGATCGGTCACGAATTCGTAGAGCGCGACGGGAAACCCCGCCGCGGCGTCGAGGGCAGCCACGTCGGCCATGTCGCCCTCAACCAGCACGACGCCTGCAGCGGCGAGCCGCGCCAATGCGTCTGCGAGGATCGCTTCCACCTCGGCATCGAGGTCGTCCCAGAAGTGGCCGCGCGGAACGCCGAGACGTAGGCCCTCGAGGTTGATCGGCGCCAGACTTGTTGGACCGCCAGTGACGATGCCGTCGAGCAGCGCGCAGTCGGCAACGCACCGCGCGATCGGCGCCGCCGTATCGCGCGTGTGTGAGATCGGGACGATGCCGTCCTGCGGCCAGCGCAAGGTGGTCGGCCGAAACCCGACAACGCCGCTCAGCGACGCAGGCACGCGCACCGAACCGCCCGTGTCTGTGCCGAGACCGGCGGGAGCGAGCCGGGCGGCGACCAGAGCGGCGGTGCCGCCGCTGGAACCGCCTGGGATGCGTGAGCGATCGTAGGGGTTGCGCACCGGGCCAAACGCCGCGTTGTTGCTGGTCGGCCCGAATGCGAGCTCCTGCATGTTGGCCTTGCCGAGGATCAGCGCCCCGGCGTCGAGCAAGCGCTGCACGACCGCCGCGTTGCGGGTCGGCCGGTGCGCCGCGAGTGCAGGCGTACCAGCCGTCGTCGTAAAATCGGCCGTGTCGAAATTATCCTTGAGCGCGATCGGCACGCCGTGCAGCGGACCGAGGCGCTCGCCGCGTTGACGCTGTTGGTCGGCGCTCCGCGCCGCGGCACGCACCGCATCCGGATCAAGGCTGATGAAGGCGTTGAGGGACGCCGCCCTTGTGCATCGATCGAGCAGGGCGTCGACCAGGGATTGCGCGGAGATATCCCCGGCGCGGATCGCGGCCGCTGCTTCCGCGGCACCGAGCTCAGCGAGGGCTAGCATCACGCTTTTCGGTAGTCTTCATGCGGGGATCCCAAGCGATGCCTCCTATATTGGCTGCGAGGATAGCACTTGGGAATTGGAATCCCTCCGCCCGCGTTCGACGCGCGCGGTTCTGATAGGTTGTAGGCAGCGACTGCTGGAAAGGGTGAAAAGATCATGAGCACAACGTTTTCGCGCGGCGACATTACGGTCGATCGAATCGTCGAGCTCGAAGTGCCGTTCGCCGATGCACTTTCGTTTCTACCTGGCTTGCAGCCAGATATCTTGGAAGAACATCGGTCCTGGTTGGTTCCGGGTGCGCTTACTCCACAGGGGCAGCTGATCTTTTGCTTTCAGTCGTACATCGTGCGCACGCCGCACCATACGATCCTGATCGACAGCTGCGTCGGCAACCATAAGAACCGGAACGCGTTTCCGGCCATGCACATGAAAAGTGATGAGACCTACATGCGTGCCCTGGCGTCGGCAGGTCTGACGGTTGACGATATCGATTTCGTACTGTGCACGCATTTGCATTTCGATCACGTCGGCTGGAATACGCGGCTCGAGGATGGGCGATGGGTGCCGACGTTTCCGAACGCACGCTATCTGTTCGCGCAGCGGGAATACGCCCACTGGATCGAGCAACATTCCAAGGCCCCGGTCGCTTGCATCGCCGACAGCGTCCTGCCGATCATCGAAGCGAAACAAGCCGAGCTGGTCCGCAGCGATCACGCGCTCGATGACCACGTCCGACTCCTGCCGACGCCCGGACATACGCCCGACCATTTCTCGGTGTGCCTTGGTCGCGGCAGGGACGATGCGATCATTACCGGAGATGTCATTCACTCTCCGCTGCAGGCCCGCTATCCGGAATTGTCGATGCGTGCCGATTTCGACCCCAAGCAGGCCGCCGTTACGCGGCGCGGGGTGCTCGAACGCTGTTGCGACACGGATACCCTGTGCTGCACTGCGCATTTTCCCACCCCATCGGTAGGACGCATCAGGCCTTGGGACAATGGCTTTCGGTGTGAACCAGTATCCGAGTAGGTCGGCTGCGCGGTCCTGAGCGCCACCGAGTTGCGCTCACACGTCTGCAGATACCGGTTCATGGATTCTGCCGTGATCCGTCCACGCAATCGTACCCGCCGTGGGCTGCCATGATGGGAGGCGAACGTGACGTTCAAGGTCGGAGATACGGTGCAACTGAAATCAGGCGGCCCGAAAATGACTGTGACGGGCGTCGGCAGCGATTTTGGTCAAGCCACAGTTTGGTGCGCCTGGTTTGACGGGACCATGCAACGCAGCGACCATTTTCCGATCGATGCCGTGAGGTGTTTTCCGGAGCCCGACGCGACCAACTCGAAATCGAAGTCGTGATGATGAATTGGCTTTCAACTAATGACCGGCGAACGAACGGCGGGCTTGTGTCTCCGACCGCAATCGGGCCGAAACAAGGCCTCGACTTCCAACAAAAAACGCGATGGAATCCCGAATCTCCGAAAGGGGAGGAAACGATGATCACGTCAATAATAGTCTGGCTCATCATAGGAGCGATTGCAGGTTGGGCGGCGGGTCAGATCGTCAAGGGATATGGCTTCGGCCTGGTCGGCAATATCGTGGTCGGTATCATCGGCGCGCTTATTGCCGGGTGGCTGTTGCCAGCCGTCGGCTTTGTGCTGATCGGGGGCATTGGCGCCGCGATCATCAACGCCATCATCGGGGCGGTGATTTTGTTGCTGATCGTTGGACTGTTCAAACGCGCATAAGTCTGCGTTTCATCATCATCGGCGTGCCATGATCGTTCGTTTGTTGGCGGCGTGCGCCGCTGCGCTCGTCTTTACTGTGTCGGCACGTGCGGCGCCGTGCGGCGGGGACTTCAGCACATTCATGGCGACGCTCGCGCGCGAGGCTCAGGCGGCCGGGGTTTCGCGCGCGACGATCGACGGCGCTTTTGCCGGCATCACCCCCGATCCGGCGGTGCTGGCGTTTGATCGGCGCCAGCGCGGCACGTTTCGCAAGAGCTTCGAGGAATACGCGGCGACGCGTGTCACTGCGGGCCGCATCAAAACCGGCCGGCAGCTCTTGGCGCGGCATGCGGCGCTGCTCGGGCGCATCGAGCGGCAGTTCGGCGTGCCGCCGCGCGTGATCGTGGCGATCTGGGGCCTCGAGAGCGATTTCGGGACGGGCGACATGGGCCGGCTCCCAGTCATCCGCGTGGTCGCCACGCTGGCGCACGATTGCCGTCGCACCGATCTTTTCCAGCGTGAGGTGATCGCCGCGTTGCAAATCCTCAATCGCGGCGATCTCCCGCTGCGCGACCTGATCGGTGCCTATGCGGGCGAGATCGGCCAGACGCAATTCCTGCCGTCGTCCTACATCAAGTATGGCATCGACTACGACGGCAATGGCCACGTCGATCTGCGCCACAGCGTGCCTGATGTGTTGGCCTCGACCGCCAATCTTCTGAAGACCAACGGCTGGCACGCTGGCGCGCCGTTCGGAGAGGGCACTGCCAATTTTGAGGTCATGCGCGAATGGAATTGCGCGGTCGTCTATCGCAAGACCATCGCGTATTTTGCCGACCGGCTGCAGGGTATGTAAAACCTGCTGAGCGGGGAACGGACCGACGGGACGACAGGTGCCCGCTCAATCCGCTGCCAGACGCGGCTTCACACACGCGCCGCCGACGGCCGCTTACACCTTCTCGTTGGCGGGCGGCAAAAAAAGCCCCGACCGTTTGGCCGGGGCGGAGAAGGCTGATGTCAGGTCCATTATATGCGCCTGCATGGTCGCGGTGAGTTTCAGCAGTGTACGATTGCGCACCAACCGCCGGCGAACGCCAGGGGGCGCGGTTCGGGAACTCAAGGTTGACCATCGCCGGCGAAAATCAGCTCGCGCTCTGTTGTGCGCATAGTACTGGCCTTTCAGCGCGCGGAATGACCTTGCAAGTACGACGCATCAACAATGATCGGATTTCGATGGT